>NZ_CP015378.1:2820443-4230665 GCF_001629705.1 Fictibacillus phosphorivorans
AAAAATAAAAAGACTGTAATTGTTACCAGTCTTCTTACGTAAGTATTTATCGTTCTGATTGCTGGCGACTTCGGTAAAATTCATGAAACAGCTTCATGAGCGCTCGCTTTTCGATCCTTGAAACATAACTTCTCGATATCCCCAGCTGTTTTGCGATTTCACGCTGCGTTTTTTCTTTTTGAAGATCGAGTCCAAACCGTCCTACGATCACTTCTTTCTCTCGGTCATCCAACACATGAATATAATCGTATATCTTCTTTTTTTGCATCTTTAATTGGATGGCATCCACAACATCTTCTGTTTCCGCTTTCAACACATCGATCAATGTGATCTCATTTCCTTCTTTGTCCGTTCCGATCGGGTCATGAAGCGAAACATCTTTCTTTGTTTTCTTAAGAGCCCGTAGATGCATCAAGATCTCGTTCTCTATACACCGAGCAGCATACGTTGCAAGCTTCGTACCCTTTCCTCTCGAGTAACTTTCAATAGCCTTAATCAGTCCAATCGTACCTATCGATATTAAGTCTTCCGTATCTTCACCGGTGTTTTCAAACTTTTTCACGATATGCGCAACAAGCCTTAAGTTGTGCTCGATCAACATGGCTCTAGCATGTTCGTTTCCTTCGGCCATCTCTTTTAAGTACTGCTTTTCTTCATTTTCAGACAGGGGCTGGGGAAATGCATTATTTTTAACGTATGATACAAAAAGCATAACTTCCTTGAAAAAGTAAGCCAACACACCTACTAATGACATGACAGCACCTCCAAGACGATTCTCTATTCCCTTATCTTTATGCGATGCTGGGCTTGGGTGTGTCTGTACATCATTAAAAACGAAGGAACCTTTTTATTTTTTCAAACGTACTAGAAATAAATGGTTCAAATAAAAAGTGATCCATACTATAATTGAGCATGGAATGAGGTGAAGATGTGAATAAAACGAAAAAACTTATTGCAGGTGTATCCTCTGCATCTGTTGCAGTTATGCTCTCTGGCTGTAACGACCAAGCACAAGATATTCCACCAGAGCCAACTGATACGGAATGTCAAGATTGGGAATGGGATGAAGACGATGGCGTATATGAATGTGATGATGCCGGTTCTCGTTATTTCGGTCACTATTACCACGGTGGAAGTTACTACAAAGGAAAGAGCAGCTTATTAAAAAGTTCTGCTTATAAATCCTACAAAAGTAGTTCGAGTTTCAAAGGCGGCGGATCTGGCTTCGGAGGAAGCAAAGGATTTGGCGGATAAATCATGAGGAGTTGTGAAGATGGATAACTTATTTCTTAATTTTGCCCTTTATGCGGCTACAGGGCTTGGTTTACTTTTTGTCGGCTTCATTATATTTGAACTAACAACAAAAACGAAAGAACTGCAGTTAATTAGTAAAGGAAATTGTGCAGCAGCATTATCACTTGGAGGAAGACTTTTTGGTCTCGCTTTTGTCATTGGATCATCAATCGCAAATTCTTTGAGCATCGTTGATCTGCTGATTTGGGGATCTGTCGGGATTATTGCCCAAATCGTTGCTCTGTTCGTAGCAGAACACCTAGCGATTCGTTCGAGCATCTCAAAAGCAATTGATGCAGATAACAAAGCCGTTGGACTTCTTGTTATGTTTTTGAGTGTTTCCGTTGGTTGGGTTATCGCTCAGTGTCTTACATATTAATAAATAAGGCTGTTTTCGTAAACTTTGATGCTTTTGGAAGTGTTGATTTCCGTTCCAGGCTGCTCGCTTTCCACGGGGCAGGCGCTGAGCCACATTCGTACGTTTCACTCTTAAGTGTCTCAGCTGCCTAGTTGCAGTGGCTAGCCCCTCGAGGTCAAAAGTTCAACGGTCAAGAAGGCAAATTGCGCCTTCATAGCCCATTCAACTTTTGCTGGTCGGGGGCTGAACGAGCCACTTCCACTTTTCGAGCTGCCCGCCTTAAGAAGTTTCTTGCTCCTGCGTCTAAAAGTGATGCTTCGTAGTATGCTTTCTCGTCGCATGCCTTGCAAGGAGTTTCTCATGTGGTAGGCACGCACCTTCCACTCCAATCAATTGTCCAAGGAGTTCAAAGCAACAATCTTTTAGAAAAGAGCGATAAATAAAAAGCATGTGGCATCTGCCACATGCTTAAATTTTATCCCCTACATACATCACATAAACAGCACGGTCTTCATCTATTTCAGCTGAATCACGTAAAAACTGTCCTTTACCAGGTATATCTACTACGTCTTTTAATAAATAACGGATAACATCCCAATGGCTGTTTAAAGCTTGCGTATGAAGTACAGGCATATCTCCTGAAGAGTTGTAAGAGCGGAATTCTAAAAATATTCCTCTTCCTTTATAACTTGTTTCATCTGTAAATCTTCGTGCTTCCCCTACCTCTTTTACGATTAGTATCTCTTCGCTGCCTTTCATCTCATTCGATTGTAGCTCATACTCTTTTCCTCCAGTTACAAAATATTCACAGAGCTGTCGGGCATATTTTTCATCGTTATGCATGTTTTCAGGAATCTTATATGTTAAGAAAGCTTCATAGTCATAATCTCGTTCAATAAAATAAGTGAGTTCCATTATTTTCATCCTCTTTATAATTTGTTATGTTTATCATACCAGTTTACTGTTAGATATGTATGTTTTGGAGGTAATCACACGCATGACCTATATAGTTAATAGACAAAAATTTTACAATAAGCTACCTGAATTTTGGGCCGATATGTATGGTCAAGAATATGCTTTATATGAACCTGCTGAAATCTCAGAAGATGCTGTAAGAGATGCGAGAAATCTTGGTGAAAGAGCTGGTCATATATTGTTTAAGACGGCTTCTCTTCTGCAATCTGAAGATATTGAAGATGATACTTTGCAGCTTTTAGGTTTTCCATCAGCTCTAAATTCTTTTCTTCGTCATCAGACCCCATTAGCAAAAACGGTTATCGGTAGGATCGATTCAATCGAAACACCTGAAGGTCATAAAATTATGGAGTTTAACAGTGATACTCCCACTTTTATTTTCGAATGCTTCAAGGTAAATGGTTTGATCTGTAAACATCACGGATATAGAGATCCAAACGAAGAAAAAGAAAAACAATTACAGAACGCTGTTCGCTCCTCCATCTTAAGTGCCTATCGAAACTTACAAAAAGAGCATGCACCTTATATTGTTTTCACAGCACATGAAGAGAACATAGAAGATAAGCATACTGTTCTGTATCTAAAGGAGCTCTCAGGGTTTCCTTCTGAGTTTGTACCTTTGGAAGAATTGGTCATACGAAAAGGAATCGGCTTATTCGATCAAAAGGGGAAAAAAATCGATGTTTTATATAGACAGACTTTTCCGATCGAGCTTCTTATACAAGATGTAGACAAAGTCACTAACGAAGATATCGGATTACAGCTTACGGAGCTTGTCGTTCAAAATAAATTGGCTGTCATCAATCCCCCTTCGGCCTTTTTGTTGCAAAGTAAAGCCATTTTAGCTGTTATATGGGGTTTACACGAAGAACGCTCTCCTTACTTTACTAGTGAAGAACACGAATGGATCGAGCGCTATTTCTTACCTACCTACCTTGAACCAGAAACGTTTTTAAAGAACAAAGAAAAGTATGTGCAAAAGCCTGTGTTTGGCCGAGAAGGAGATACGGTTCGTATATTTGATGGTAACGGCGTCATGATAGATCAAGACAAACATCTTAGTTATGATCACTATGTAAGTGTTTATCAAAAGTATGTATCCCTCCCAAAAATGACGTTTCAATCTGTAAAAGGCATTCAGAAAGGCTACCGCATGACAGGAACATTTCTCATCAATGGAAAAGCAAGCGCATTTGGGTATCGTATCGGAAACGCGATAACCGATAACCTTTCCTACTTTTTGCCATCTTATATAAAACAAACGTAGCGCATGCCCAAAAGGCACGCGCTACGTTTATTTATTTTACAGCCATGAAGACATATTACAGGATGCTTTTTCTTTTGCACGATCGTAAAGTGTTTTTATTTCCATATCACGCGCGTAAAGTTCATCAGAACGATGATTTCTCTTAATAGAAAAAGTTATCGTTACAAAAAACAAGTGTAGTGTAAACATAAAATTTTTAGCTCCTTCGTTTCAATTGTATTTTTCCCCTCAGGTTGAATCCTTCTCCGTTAAAAGCCAAGTCAGCAGTGTAATTCCAATCATTATCATTGTCTTCTCCTCCTCTAAGATTTATAAAAAAACACCGCAGGATAATCCTGCGGTGTTAAATAGGCACACAAAAAACCGCAGGCATTCGACCCGCGGTGTCTTTTAATGAATGTTAAACAGACAAACTGCTCCAGTGGGCGGTCGAACGTATAGAATTATTCAATTGATAGATGGCTTTGTTGTACATCATCATCGTGTTCAACCTCCTTTGAAATAATTTACTTTACTTAGAAAACCTTACACCATTTACCAATAAGTGTAAAGCTTTTTTATCCTAGATAAGTATATGCATCTGAAATGAAATGTTCACTAAAATCATTCAGGTTTTCTATAAATAGGCAATCCCTTCATAAGATAATTATGTGTACACTTTCACAAACTTTTACTATAATTATGAGTGTAAAGGGGGAAATACAAATGATACATCCTAAGGTCATCTTTGCTTCAACCCGGCCTTTTTCATTGACAGCATCAGTCATTCCTGTAATCTTCGGAACAATCCTTGCATTGCAGTGGACAAGCATTCATTGGACTACTTTCTTACTAACACTTTTTGGCGCTGTTTTTCTTCAGTGCGGAACAAACTTAGTGAACGACTATTTCGATCATGTTAAAGGTGCGGATATTCCTGGATCGCTGAGTCCATCTGGTGTAATTGACCGCAAAGAGATGACTCCTCGCCAAGTATATATCACAGGACTTATTTTCTTTGCACTAAGTATTATCGTGGGACTTATCCTAACCGCACTTACCGGCCCTGTAGTACTTTATTTCGGGATTCCGTCACTCCTTGTAGGCTACTTTTACACAGCTACTCGTTATGCACTTGCTTACAATGGATTAGGTGAAATTGCTTCTGGAAGTACGTTGGGTATTCTCGCAGTTGTTGGTTCTTTCTACACACAAACATTAACCTTAAACACAGAGATCTTTTTAGCCGCTATTCCTAACGCTCTTCTAGTGATGGCTATCTTACATGCTAACAATTTGCGCGACTTCGATACAGATAAACAGATCGGTAAAACAACCGTTGCTGGATTGATCGGAAGAAAAGCATCGCGATTAGAATATTATGTATTAATGCTTGGTGCATATGTAAGTCTATTAGCTCTAATATTCTTAGATATCCTACCGCTTTGGAGCCTTATTGCTGCGATCACACTTCCTATTGCATTAAAGGGGTTGAAGATTGCGATTTCCACGTGGGATGCCAAAGAATTAAACAAAGCACTTGGTTTAACTGCACTACTTCATATGGCTTTTGGTATCCTACTTTGTGTTGGTACATTAACGGGAATCCTTTTATAAGCAGACAAAAAAGTCCACTTGTAGAAAGTGGACTTTTTCTTTTACCCTTTTCCAGCTTGAAAGCCTGGATATAACGTCATACCGCCGTCAGCAATCAGCGTTAATCCTGTGACATAACTAGCTTGATTCGAGGCTAGCCAAACCGCGGTCGCTGCGATTTCCTCTGGCTCACCTATATATCCCATAGGAATTAACTTTAAGACTCCTTCTTTTTGTTTCGGATCAGAAAACTTCTCTGCATTGATCGGTGTATTAATCGCACCTGGTGCAATGCTATTAATTCTGATTCGTTTAGGAGCATATTCAAGTGCGAGCGTTTGTGTCATCAGCTTAATTCCGCCTTTACTTGCTGCGTAATGCACAAAATGCGGCCATGGAATGATCTCATGCACACTCGACATGTTAATGACAGCTCCTTGGATATCATGCTCTAAGAAGTAATCGATCGCTTCTCTGCAACCTAAAAACTGGCCGGTTAAATTTGTAGATATAACTTTGTTCCAATCGTCCAATGTGAGCTCATGGGATGGCACTTCATTTTCAATACCTGCGTTGTTAATCATGATGTCTAGCGATCCAAACTCACTAATTGTTTTTTCGATAAGTTGTTTGATGTCACCTTCTTTTGTTACATCCCCTTGTACAGCAATTGCGTTTCCGCCGCTATTTTTAATTTCCTTAATCATTTCTTCTGTTTCTTTCACTTGTTTATCTGAATGAAAATTGATCACAACATTCGCTTGTTCTTGTCCGAATCTTAGTGCACAAGCTTTACCGATACCTGTGGCCGCGCCTGTGATAATAACCGTTTTTCCTTTTAAATCTGGATACATACTGTTCAGCTCCTCTATGATTTTGTGAATCCTAACATGACGCCGCCCGCTATGATGAGAACACAGCCTGAGATCACCCAAATGATTTCTTTTTTACTTCTTTTTTCACCTAAAAGAAAGATTCCTCCGAGTGTTGATATGATGATACCTGTTTGGGAAAGTGAAAAACTTGTCGCGATTCCGATAAGAGGCAATGACAGCAATAATGTAAGATTACCTGTGCTCCAAATCAAACCTGTTAAAATATTTCGAACAGAGTACTTATTGAAAGGCTTATGCTTAAACGATAAAACGAGCGCACCTATAAACATCCCTACCGCCTGAGGTAGAATCGCCTGCCAACCGTTTACTTCGAACCATCTGATAATAACGACGTATGTTACATACCCAATCGTAGAAATAAGGAGAATGGTTAGTCCTTTTTTAAAGTTTTGTTTGTCTTTTTCGTCGCCTTGCTCACTTCTTCTAGATGTTAATAAAGCTCCCGCTATAATTGCACATATTGCAATAATTCCGATGATGATCTCGGTAGTTGTTTTCCATTCATGAAAAACGATGACCCCAAACAATGTTGTTCCGAACAACTGCATGCCTGTTGAAAGAGGAACAATCTTAGAAACCCCTAAATAATCAACACTAGCAAATTGGTTCCGCTGTCCGATCACCCAGAAGATTCCTGATACGATACCAATCGCAAAAACTGTGATATTAAGATCAGGTTGTACGATAAAGAATGCAACAATCGAAAACAACAGAGCTCCGAGTGTCATTCCAAATGTTTGACTGTGAAAATCTCCACCGAGTTTTTCGCTCACTAATACGATACTTCCCCAGCAGACTGCTGTAATAAGTGCCCAGATGATACCCACTAACTCCACTTCTTTCTTAAAATAGATTGTTAAAACTTAGTATGACCTTCATCGGCCGTTCTGTATCCATACCCGATTGTTATATCTCAATAAACTATCTAATTTGAACTTATGAGAGTCTGGAAAATTAAGCTTTCTAAGTCATACCACCTATGTAGTTTTTCGAAAACGCTTTCTTTTAAAACATAAAAAATACCGCCCCTACATAAGGGACGGTACGTGAAAATATCTATATCGTTTATTCACTTAATTCTTGTAATTGTGTTTTGCACTTTCTCACGACTCTATACATAAGTGCCGTGAACCCTAAGCACGTAGTAGATGCAATACCTAGTGTGATGGATTGAACAAAGTTTTTGTCTTCAACAGGAAGTACCAGTCCTAAATAAAAGAACGTGCTAACAGCCAATAAAATAAAACCGAAGCGCTGGTAGTCAGCGATTTTCTTTTGAATGAATTCAGCATTGTTTTTCATAACGGTGTCTACCTCCTACTCCTAATCTCTATATAAAGGATAACATAGGTAAGATAGCGACCTACCAAGCAGTTTTTGACAAAAGCGTGAAGTAATTTTGTCTAAATTGTGATCAAAAATTTGCATCATATACCTTAAATTGAACGTGAATATATCTTTTATTTATTAGAGTCAAAATAGCTTCAATGTGGTGTCTTTGAAACTGTTATCAGCGTATACCTCGCGGGCATTTGTAGGAATAATTCAGCGATTTCAAGAATTATTCCTGGAAGTTTTGTAATTAATCCGGCGAGTTTTGGACTTAATTCAGCGAGTTTTCCTCATAAACCGGCAAGTTTACATATTTCGACAGTTGCAATGTATCTTATACCCCTCACTATGTACTCGAAGAGGCTTTTTCAGGTTTTCATTCCTTAAATCTTGACTTATCAACACACACTAACCAACACAAAAAAGAACAAGTGCCTATTAAAGCACTTGTTCTAGCCACTGTGTTCAACTCTTTAACTTAAAGCATTCTTCAGATCATCGATCAGATCGTCAGCATCTTCAATACCAACTGAGATTCGAACCAATCCATCAGTTATTCCTAACTCTGCTCTTCGTTCTGCAGGTATAGAAGCATGTGTCATTCGAGCAGGAACCGAGATCAAACTCTCAACTGCGCCTAAGCTTTCTGCAAGTGTGAAATATTTTACCTTTTTCAAAAGTGCATCAGCATTCGCTTGTGAACCAACATCAAACGATACCATACCACCAAAGCCGCCAGATTGCTTTTTAGCTATCTCGTGCTGAGGATGATCTTCTAGTCCTGGGTAATAAATTTTTTCTACAGCTGAATGAGATTTTAAAAATTCAACGATTTTCGTCGTATTGCTTTCATGAGCTTCCATACGCAACCCAAGCGTTTTAATCCCACGAATGAGCAACCATGAATCTTGAGGCCCTAAAACGCCGCCTGTTGAGTTTTGTACGAAATGCAGATCTTCTCCTAGCTTTTCATCGTTTACTACGACTAGACCTGCTACAACGTCACTATGACCACCAATATATTTCGTTGCAGAGTGAAGAACTATATCTGCTCCTAATTCGATCGGGTTCTGCCAGTATGGTGTATTAAACGTATTATCCACCATGAACAGAAGGTTTTTCGCTTTTGCCCAAGAAGCTACAGCTTCGATGTCTGTAACCTTTAATAGAGGATTTGTAGGTGTTTCTACATAGACCGCTTTCGTGTTTGGTTTTAATGCAGCTTCGATCTGTTCGATGTCCGTTGTATCTACAAACGTTGAATCGATTCCAAGACGGTTCAAGACCTTCGTCATCACACGATACGTACCACCGTATACATCATCTGTTAGAATAACGTGATCACCAGAATCAAATAACATCATAACAGCAGTAATGGCAGCCATTCCTGAGCCAAACGCAAATCCGCGTTTGCCTCCTTCTAGATCTTTGATCAGTTCTTCTAACGCATGTCGAGTTGGGTTCCCAGTACGAGAATATTCAAATCCGCTATGAACCCCCACATCTTCTTGCTTGTATGTGCTTACTTGGTAGATCGGAAATGACACAGCCCCTGTTGTTTTATCAGAAGGAATGCCTCCGTGGATCAGTTTTGTTTTACGTTTCATTATCAGATGCCTCCTTCATAAATTTTCTTGCTTAAATATCGCTCTGAACTATCTGCAAATATCGTGACAATGTTTTGTCCTGGTTGCGCGGTTTGTGCCTCAATGAGTGCAGCGTGTAAAGCAGCTCCTGAGGAGCTTCCAACAAGGAGCCCCTCTTTTTTGGCTAATTCAGCGACTCTTTGGAATGCATCAACATCCATTACCGTATGGATGCTGTTAAAATACGAGGAATCCATATATCCAGGAAGAAATTCCATACCGATTCCTTCTGTTTTATGAGGTCCGGATTCTCCACCATTAAGAATAGAGCCTTCAGGTTCAACAATAACGGTCTTCACGTTTTTGTTCTTTTCTTTTAAGTAACGAGCTGTACCCATAAACGTACCACCTGTACCCGCTCCTGCTACAAAAACATCAACATTGCCATCAAGCTCATCCCAGATTTCTGGACCTAATGTTTTGTAGTACGTGTTAGGGTTATCTGGGTTAGAAAATTGAGATGGAGAGAAAGAATTCGGAATCTCATTCAATAATTTCTTCGTTTTTTGAATCGCTCCCTTTATTCCATCGGCAGTAGGGGTATGAACGATGGTGGCACCCAACGCCTTCATAAGCTCTTGTTTTTCTATACTAAACTTTTCTGGAATAACAAAGATTACGTTTATCCCCTTATTGATCGCAGCAAGAGCAAGACCAATCCCTGTGTTTCCTGCTGTAGGTTCGATGATCGTACCACCTTGCACAAGATCCCCCTTAGATAGAGCTGCATCCAACAGCTCCAAACCTAGACGGTCTTTTACACTTCCTCCTGGATTCATGAACTCCAGTTTTGCAAATAAACGAACACCTTCCGGAAGTGAAAATTGAGTGATCTCCATAAGAGGTGTGTTACCGATCAACTCATGTACGTTTTTAAAATATTTCATTGGAATCGTCCTCTATTCTCCGAAAACAATATGCCACTCATCTTTTTTAGCAAGCATCTTGCGCGCGATCTCTTTCGCACCTTCAAGACTATGGTTAGCAGCCCAACCACATTGAACCTCATTACATGCAGGTACTTCAGTTGCTTCTAAAACATCGTTCAACGTTTTCTCGAGAACTTCTAAAATTTCATCGTAGTTATCATGGTTGATCACAGATAGATAAAAACCAGTCTGACAGCCCATAGGACTGATGTCCACTACAGTAGAATGGTGGTTTCGAATATTTTCCGCCATCAGATGTTCAATAGAATGAAGTCCTTCCATCGGCATATGATCTTTATTCGGCTGACAAAAGCGGATGTCGTACTTATGGATGATATCTCCGTTCGCTCCTGTAGTCGTCCCTGCTAAACGGATATAAGGTGCAACTACTTTCGTATGATCAAGGTTAAAGCTTTCAACGTTCATTTTTTTTGTCATTTTGATTTCAGCTCCTCAACGATTTTTTGTACTAGTTCTGCTGAGTTCTTAGATGCTGTTTGTAGGAATTGGTCATAAGAAACTCGTGCATCTTTTCCTGCGATATCAGATAAAGAACGGATGATCACAAAAGGAACTTTGAATTGATAACACGTTTGAGCGATAGCAGCAGCTTCCATCTCAGCTGCATATAGAGTCGGAAACTTGCCTCTGATATCTTCTACCCTAGCATGATCACTCATAAACGAATCACCTGAAGCGATCAAACCTTTTGCTACCTGTATGTTTTCTACTCTCGTACCAGCTCGTTCGGCTGCATTTACAAGTTTTTCGTCAGGAAGATAGTTAGGCGGCATCTGTGGCACTTGACCGTGCTCATAACCAAAGATCGTTGCATCTACATCATGATGACGAACATCGGTCGAAATGACTACATCCCCGACGTTCAGATCTGAATGAAATCCACCAGCAGATCCAGTATTCAAAATAACATCTGGTCCATAAAGCTGAATCATCAACGTAGTCCCGATCGCTGCGTTTACTTTTCCGATTCCTGATTTTAATAACACGACTTCTTGGCCGTCCAGCAATCCTTTGTAAAATTCACAACCCGCAAGCTTATTTTCTTCTAGATCTACTAGTTGCTCTCTTAAAAGAACTACTTCCTCTTCCATTGCACCAATAATTCCAATTCTTTTCATACGATTCTCCAATGTCTATTTTTTTACCGCTTCCATCAGCCAGACGTATTCGTTAAGTTTTTTGAACGAGACCTCAAAGTCATGTTTCTTAAACAGATCTTCTAGTACTCCAAGTGTTGTATAATACTCGGTCTGAAGATCTTTTAACAAGTTTAAAAAACCTTGAGATCTTACTTTTTCATGACGCTCAATTTTATCGTCTTCATGTAGATAAGCGGTATCTGCAAACACAATTTTACCATTCTTTTTAAGCAGCTGGCTATACTGTCCGATCGCCCGATCTTTCTCTTCATCGGTTAAGTGGTGGAACGCATACGTACTTACGATTGTATCAATCTCTTGATCGAGTTTTGGAAAAGACAAAAAGTCACCATCATGAAGGCGTAGATCTGGATGACGTTCAAAGGCTTTCTCACGCATCCCTTCTGACGGTTCTATACCAATCACTTGTTTCCCGCTTCTAAGAAGTTTTTCGCTCAAATTACCAGTTCCAACTCCGAACTCTAAAACAATATTTCCGGAACGCTGAACGACTGTTTCTAAAATCTCATCATATTTATGAAAAACTTCCTTATATTCCTGGTCATTTCCAGAAACTGTTTCGTCATAAGAAGAAGACCACTCATCAAAAAGATCAATAAATTCTCGTCCCATTTTTCACACTCACCTTTTAATTTATATAATTCCTATCAATATACTATGAATTAAAATCTTACAGGTTCCAAATTATCATAATTACTAAAGATTTTCAAATGAAATATCTTTTTCTTTTGGCAATCATTAGAGGTTATTGTATACATTAGATCTTAGAAAGCGTTCTTTCTCTATAGTGATATATAGACTATTATTCCTCATCGTTTTTTGTACCTGATTCTTTGTATCTTCCTCGCTAAAGATCTAGAAACACAAAAAAACAACCTGCTACATACTACAGGTTGTTTTTCTTCGTTTATTGAACAGGTGTCACGCTAGTTGGCTGCCATCCTTTTTCAGGTACCCACTGAAGCATAACATCATATTTTTTACCGTCAGCTTTCGATTGTACGGTACCCTTTGAAAGATCAGGCCCTCCACCATTTCCTAACCAAAAGATGGTCATTTGATCTTGTGGAATGCTGGTCGCATAGGAGAGTGCTTGAACCATCTCGTTCCAGTCTTGTGAACCATCGTCATATGTCTTAGTATGAGGCTCGGTTTGCGAAGTCCCGATCGGCTGCCATGGACCTTCAGGGCCTCCACCTTCAGGCGCACCTGATTCTGTTTTTTCTTCTTCTGTTCCTTCTTCATCTGTTTTTTCTTTTTCTTCCGCAGCTTTTTCTTTATCCTTAGACTCAGAATCCTCATCATCAGCTTTTGATTTTGAATCATCCGTTTCCATCTCAATTGAACCGTTATTGGACTCGTTGTTTTCAGTAGTTTGTTCAGAATTAGATTTGTTCGTTGAAGCTGTTTCGTCATCATCGCCTGAGAAAAGATTAAATGCAACAACAACAATCAGTAAAACAACTAATCCGATTGCTATGTTTAAAAAACGATTTTGTTTTCGTTTTTCTAGTCTTGATTCATAACGCTGGTTTCGTTTCATAATATCCTCCTCAGTAAAATACTTTTTTTATTTTACCACGAGGAAGTGGTATAGGAACACTATTTCCTATTACACTTTTTTAGATTGTCTTTATCATGAATCTGTTTCTCTCATTATTTCAGTTGCAATGTCCCGAAATACAGGAATCGTGCGGTTTACGGTATCGTGTTTTAAATCTATGATTACGAGAGCATAACGCGGTTTTTCAGCTGGAAAATATCCTGCAAACCATTTATTGTTAAAACGGTGGTCTCCTCCTTTTTGTGCCGTTCCAGATTTTCCTGCAACTTGAAAAGGCAAGGCCTGTAATGCGTGTGCTGTACCTTTTTCGTCCTTGACCACGTTCATCAGAAGGGATTGAAGTCTCATAACCGTGTAAGGAGAGAGCTTTTCACCTTCTTTTTCATGATCTTCAAATTTAATCAGTTCGGTACCATTAGCAAAGTTCACACTTTTAGCTGACTTTACTTCATAACTGACCCCACCCCTAGCAATCGTCGCCATCATATTGGCAACAGCAAGTGGTGTAACTTTCACATCCAACTGACCGATCGCTGTTTGTGAGGTCGCTAATGGACTTTTGTAATCGGAACTTTTCTTTTTCGAGCTGTAGATCTGCCCCACTTCTTCTTTATAGAAATGAGAGAATGATTCTAGATGATAGACTTTTCCTTGCCATCCATTGTGCGTTAATAGACCTAACTTTTCTGCATATTTTTCCATATATTCTAAGTCTGTTTTTTGTAATTCATTAGCTAGATCTCCGAATGTTTTATTGCAGCTTTGTGTAAAGCTGTTCTCTATATTCAACATTCCTAGTTGCCTCTCATCTTTTTTACCGTATATATTCAAATTACAATTATACAACTTATTGTTTTGTATCTTATTTTCTTCGATAGCAGCAGCTGCTGTCACAATTTTAAATACTGAACCCGGAATTTGTTGTGACGTCATATGATCAACATGTTTATAGATCGTTTTACTCGAGAACAAAGGTCTGCTTGACATTGCCAACAGTTCATTCGTTTCTATATCAATCAAAACAGCTCCACCTTCAGCAACACCGTGTGCATCTAGAGTTTCTTCTACCGCTTCCTGCATGTTCTTATCTAGCGTCGTTTTCACGTGAAGTGGATATAAGGGATTCGATTGTGAACGGAATTTTACATCAAGACCAAACAACGGTTGTCCTTGACGATCTACATGATAGATATACTCTGTTTCTCCTTCCGATATTAAAAAAGGATCGAACGTATACTGCATGCCGTTCTTACCTGTTTTTGTATGGAGGGTAACCGTCCCTTTCTTTAGTTTGTCTTCATACTTTCTTTTGATTAAATCTGGATCTTGTCCAACCGCTCCAAGGATATGATTCGCAAACGGAGTGAGATTTCTTTTTGTGACAAGCTGAGCATATAATCCGGGAATCTCTAATTTATTTATTTCATTCATCTGCTCTATACTAATCTCTTTTGGAAGAGTGAGTACAGATGGTTTCTTGAGTTCACTGATTTTTTTTGTAAAATTACTCGTTGGTAGATTCAATATGCTAGCAACCGATTCAATCGGCCATCTACTCGAGTAAAGATTCGGAAAGACGATGACTTGAGCTCTTACATCTGTTGAGAGCAGTTCACCATCTCGATCAAGAAAATACCCTCTCCCATCGTTTATCGTAAAACGGTGTGTACGTTGATCCACACTTTCTTGTATGAGGTTGACTTGATATTTGGAGAAGGAAGTAGTAGATATCAACTGTATATCTGCTAACCGATAAGTGAGAAAAAGGATAAGGAAAAGAAAAAAAAGTGCCACTGTCATCGTTCTTTTCTTCGATAACACGCGCTCACCACCACCTTACTCCTATTCTCACCCACTCATATTGTTCCTAAACGGTTGCAAAAAAAAGAAGATTTGCAGATAACTGCAAGTCTTCTAATACGATAATACGTTTATTTTACTTCTAAGATGACAACGCTGATTTCTCCACCAGGTGTTTGAACAGAAACCTTATCTCCAGGCTTTTTACCTAAAAGACTTTTAGCCATTGGTGAATCGTTAGAAATTTTTCCTTCAAACGGGTCTGCTTCTGCACTACCTACAATGATATAAGTTTCTTCGTCACCATCTGGTAGCTCTTTAAACTTAACTGTTTTCCCGATGGAAACGTTATCAGATTGGTCTTTATTGTCTTCAATAATAACAGAATCACGAATCATTTTTTCTAATTGAACGATACGAGCTTCTACGAATGCCTGCTCGTCCTTTGCTGCATCATACTCAGAGTTCTCAGAAAGATCTCCAAAACTACGTGCTACTTTAATTCGTTCCACTACTTCTTTTCTACGTTCTGTTTTTAAAAACTCTAGTTCGTTCTCTAGCTTCTGTTTACCTTCTAAGGTCATATAGTGTTTTTTCTCGTCTGCCATTGTTTTCACTCCTTAAATAATCAGTACCCTTGTTACGTTATATGATAATTCGGCTAGGGTATGTATAAAAAATGGGTCAATAGTTGATTGCCAAATGGCTTAAAGCTCCAATTTGTCCGTGTATACCGAAAAAATGAGGATAATCTTCCTCATTTTTTCAATAATGCTTTGTCTTCCAAAATCGTCTTGATTTTTGTTACCATTAAGTCGATCGCAACGAGGTTCTGGCCGCCTTCTGGAATAATAATATCCGCATATCGTTTCGTTGGTTCTATGAATTGATTATGCATCGGCCGTACTACTGATGTATATTGATCGATTACAGATTCAAGCGTTCTTCCACGGTCACGAATATCTCGAACCATTCTTCTAATAATACGTACATCTGCATCCGTGTCTACAAACAGCTTAATGTCCATCAAATCACGTAGGCGTTCGTCTTCAAGGATCAAAATACCTTCCAGTATAATGACATCTTTAGCATCAACTGGGATAATTTTATCACTTCTTGTATGTGCTGTATAGTCGTACACTGGTTTTTCGATGGAATCGTATTTTAGAAGTGAAGAAATATGTTGAATTAACAAATCATTATCGAAAGCAAGAGGATGATCATAATTCGTGTCCAATCGTTCTTCCATCGATTTTTCTGATTGATCTCTATAATACGCATCTTGCTCTATGATTAAGATGGATTGGTTAGCAAACTGCCTGTAAATTTCTTTTGCTACTGTTGTCTTACCAGACCCAGATCCACCTGCAACCCCAATTACAATTGGTTTTTGTGCCATTTTGATTACTCCTCCAAACTGCATGTCCCATTAAGAATTTCTAATACTCACCATCATTCCATCCCCAACCGGTAAGATTGAAGACTGATAGTCAGGATGCTGCATCATGTATTCGTTAAAACTTCTAATTTTTTTTACTAGAGAACGAAGTCTTCTACTCTCTAAGCCGCTTTCATCAGCGACGTACCCTCTAAAGAGAACATTATCTGTGACGATGATGCCATCAGGAGACAGCATGGAGGAATAATGATCAAAAAAGTTTTGATATTGTCCTTTTGCTGCATCTATAAAAATAAAGTCATATGGGGCATAGTTTTCTACTTGGCTCTGCAAATCATTCGCATCTCCAAATAGCAATGTAATTCTGCTCTCTAGATGAAACGATCTAACATTATCTTTTGCTATATTGTACCGTTCTTCATCTCTTTCAATACTAATAATTTCAGCATTCTCACATGCAAGAGCCATTCGGATGGCGGAATATCCAATCGCTGTTCCTACTTCTAATATACGTTTCGGTTTTTTCAATCTAACATAGGACAAAAGAGTCTCCATCCCAGTTAAATCCATGATCGGCACATTATGCTCTTTTGCGTATTGCTCCATTTTTAGTACTTGCTCAGAGCGCGTTGGAATAATTTTTTCGATATATTGGTTCAATTCATTTGAGACCAAAGTAACACGCCTCCTTCACACTAACCGGTATATTGTAACATAATCTTTATTTGAAGGCGAGAGTCCTATTCTTTTATGGCTGTTTTATATACGTCTTAGAGATTGAAAACATTTTTACAGTTGGTATGAAAGTTTGATGGGAGAGCAAAAAAGAGCAAAAAAAAGAGAATACCTATTAGTATCCTCTAAAACATGTTTAATTATCGTCTTTTTCTTGCCAAACTTTCCATTCATCTCTGTATTTTTTATAAACTGCATTATGTTCGCTTAAGGTTTTCGTATAGATGACTTCACCGTTTGGTCTCGCATAAAAGAAAAGCTCTTCCATCTTTACTGGTTGGAGGGCAGCTTCAATCGCTCTTTCACCTGGTGAAGTGATTGGTCCGATCGGAATACCTTTATAGAGGTACGTGTTGTACTTTGAATCATACTTAAGATGTTCGTATAACACTTGCACATCAAAATTCTTTCTAGCATATTTGACCGTTGGATCAGAATCGAGTTTCATATCTTTGCTCAAGCGATTATAAAAAACACCTGCGATCTTTTTTCGATCTTCTTCACGTTGCGATTCTTCTTCTATAAGAGAGGATAACGTAATGATTTGAAAGAGTGAATAACCGCTATTCTTGATATCATTTTCATGTTTGGTCAGGACAACAGAAGATTGTTCGACCATCTTGCCGATCACATCTGTTAACTCCGGTTTCTTTACATCAAAATCATAAGTAGCAGGGAATAAAAATCCTTCTAGGGGGTAGTACAGCCCAGCTTTCATGATGTCATCGGGTAAGATTGGATACTTATCTTGAAGTTGTTTCAAATATGCTTTATCAGCCATTTTCTTAATGATATCCGCCTCACTGTAACCCGTTTTCTGACTGATTAATTTTGCGATCTGCGGGACATTGTAGCCTTCAGGAATCGTTAAGGTTAGTTCCGGCTTCTTAAACATCTTTCCGTCTTTAAGTGCTGCGATGATTTCGTTTAGATTCATAGAAGGAGTCAGTTCGTAAATACCAGCTTGAAAGTTACCTTCTCCTTTAACTCTTGTATAGAGTCTGAAAAAATCCCCACTGTTGATCAATCCCTTATCTTCAAGCTCATTTCCGATTTTTGAAGAGGAAGAACCAATAGGAATCTCCACTGTGATTTTCTTATGATCATTCGAGTCGATCGATCCAATATTTTTATTGTAATAATAATAAGCACCTATAGTAGCAGCGATGATTAAAGCAACAATTAGAAACATAATGGACAGAACAATGGTTTTAGTACGACGTTTTTTACTTTTATTTTCATTTATGTAATTCCCAGATGACTGGAGATGTAACATATTATTTCCCCCTTCCCACCTGTTTTATTATACGTTCACTAGCAGAAATTGTCGAGATTGGCCGTAAATTGGAATAAAAAAAGGAAGTTGGTTAGAAAACCAACTTCCTTTTTACGGTCAATTATTCTGTTTCGTACTCGTCATCTTGAAATGTGTTTAACATTTCTTCGATCATGTCCCATTCTTCATCTGTCTCAAGTGGGAATAAAGCAAGATCGTCTTCTTCTTCTCCCTTTTCTTCATAACGGAAAGGGAAAACTTCAACTTCATCTGTATCATCATCTTCTGAATCAGCTACAGGAATTGTTACCATGTATGATTTTCCGGTTTGATCTACATCAAATTTGAATAGTACTTCAAATAGATTCTCGTCACCGTTCTCGTCTGGAATAATAATGCGTTCGCGTTCTTCTTTTGCCATAATTGGCTCACCTCTACTTTTCTTATTGTTGGCTGTCCAAATAACCTTGCAGGATGATCGACGCTGCTAGCTTATCGATCACCTGTTTGCGCTTCTTTCGACTCACATCAGCTGAAATTAATGTTCTTTCAGCTGCCATGGTGGTCAGCCTCTCATCCCATAGGATAACCGAAAGACCTGTCAGACTTTCAATATCTTTAGCAAAGTTTTGACAAGCTTCCCCACTGGGACCTATCGTACCATTCATGTTCTTCGGAAGACCAACTACGACCTTGCTGATATCATGGATCTCGATCAGCTCTTGGATCCTCGCATAATCTTCTTCTGGCTTATTAGGACGGCGTCGGATCGTTTCGACTCCTTGCGCTGTCCATCCCAGTGCATCTGAGACGGCAACACCGATCGTCTTCGTTCCAACATCCAGTCCGAGCGTTTTTGTCAAATTAACGACTTCCTTCTTTTTGAGTGGATAGATATGATTTTACAAGCTCTTCAATAAGCTCATCTCTCTCCAGTTTTCGAATCATGCTTCTCGCATCATTGTGACGAGGTATATAAGCCGGATCTCCTGAGAGCAAATAACCTACAATCTGATTAATAGGATTGTATCCTTTATCCTGCAGGGCGTCATAAACAGAAAACAGGACAGTTTCAACATTCGTCTTATAAGCATCATCTTCGTTGAAGTTAAACTTCATCGTTTTGTCCATTGAACTCACTGGCGAACACCTCTTTCTGAAGATCTCCCTTAAGGGACAAATTAGTTCTTGTCTCTATTGTACATGAAAGATGAAAGCTTAGGAAACGGTTTTGATCAATTCAACTGCAGAATCTATTCCTTCTTGCAGCTTTTCTGGATCTTTCCCTCCAGCTTGGGCCATATCTGGTCGGCCTCCACCGCCTCCGCCACAACGGACAGCCACTTCTTTTACTAGGTTACCCGCATGATAGCCTTTTGTCACTAAATCTTTTGTGACTCCAGCCACGATATTTACTTTTCCACCATTTTCAGCACCTAGAATGACAACTCCACTTTGAAGCTTATTCTTTAAGTCATCCACGATCGAACGTAAACCGTTCATGTCCACACCGCTCAGTTTTTTAGCGATAACAGATACACCCTTGATCGTTTGTACTTCATCAACAAGGCTGCCTGCTTCCATATTTCCAATCTTAGCTGCAAGAGATTCTTTCTCTTTTTGCAACTCACGAATTTGATCGTTTAATGCATCGATACGCTGTGGCACGTCCTTAAGATTTGTTTTCAACTTAGCAGCTGTGTCTTTTAAAAGCTGTACCTGTCCGTTCATCAATCGGTACGCGTTCTCACCTGTAACAGCTTCGATCCTGCGTGTTCCTGCACCGATACCAGACTCTGATACGATCTTAAACAAACCGATTTCTGAAGTATTGTTCACGTGACACCCACCGCAAAGTTCAAGACTATAGTCTCCTACTTTTACAACGCGTACGGTTTCACCATACTTTTCACCGAATAGAGCCATAGCTCCCATCGCTTTAGCTTCGTTAATATTCTTAACCATCTTTTCAACAGGAATGTTGCCCCATACTTTTTCGTTTACGATCTCTTCGATCTTCTCAAGCTCTTCTGATGAGATGCTTCCGAAATGTGTGAAGTCAAAACGCAAACGACCTTCTTGTACGAGAGAACCAGCCTGATTCACGTGTGTTCCAAGAACATCTTTTAATGCTTGATGAAGAAGGTGAGTAGCAGTATGATTCTTGACTACTTTTGCACGAATTTCAGGATCAACCTCGACAGAAACATCGATATTGTTTTCAAGAACACCTTTCTCAACAACAACGGTATGAAGATTTTGTCCGTTAGGTGCTTTTTGAACATCTTTGACACGGAGCAAGAGCTCTTTACCTGAAATTGTTCCTTGGTCAGCGATCTGACCCCCGCTCTCCGCGTAAAAAGGTGTTACATCTAAAATGACTTGCGCTTCTTCTCCAGATGCAACCATCTCTACTCGTTCACCGTTTTGTAGGACTTCTAAAATTTTTGCTTCTCCTGATAAGCTGTCATAACCAGAGAATTCACTTTTTACGGTAATGTCAGAAAGAACGCCACCTTGCACTTGCATGCTGTCTACTTCTTGTCTTGCTGCACGTGCCCGTTCACGTTGAGCCTTCATCTCGTTTTCAAAGCCTTCTAAATCTACATCCATTCCGTTTTCAGCTGCATACTCTTGTGTAAGTTCAAACGGGAATCCAAATGTATCATAAAGCTTGAATGCGTCTTTTCCAGAGATTATATTTCTTCCTTCTTCTTTTTCTCTTGCCATAACATCTTCTAAGATAGCAAGACCTTCGTTGATCGTCTCATGGAAACGTTCTTCTTCTGTCTTGATGACTTTTTGGATGAACGGAACTTTTTCTTTTACTTCTGGATAGAAGTCAACCATGATGTCTGCAACTGTTGGTACTAGTTCATACATGAAAGGCTTGTTGATATTGATCTTTTTCGCAAAACGAATCGCTCTTCTGATCAATCGACGAAGGATATATCCTCTTCCTTCATTCGATGGTAGAGCACTGTCGCCTATCGCGAAGCTTACCGTACGAATGTGATCAGCGATTACTTTAAACGCAGTATCTGTTTCCGTACTTAAGCCATAAGAAGTGTCAGAAAGCTTTTCTGTTTCTTTGATGATCGGCATGAAAAGATCGGTTTCAAAGTTAGTCTTCGTATCTTGAATCACACAAACCATTCTCTCAAGTCCCATACCTGTATCGATATTCTTCTTAGGAAGTGGCGTATATGTTCCGTCTGGATTATGGTTGAACTGTGAGAACACCAGGTTCCAGACCTCAAGATATCTATCGTTCTCTCCACCAGGATATAGCTCTGGATCAGACAAATCACTGCCAAAAGACTCACCGCGGTCATAGAAGATCTCAGTGTTTGGTCCACTCGGTCCCTCACCAATATCCCAGAAGTTTCCTTCCAAACGAATGATGCGCTCTTCTGGTAATCCTACTTGTTTAGTCCAAATATCAAATGCTTCATCATCTTCTGGATGGATCGTTACAGAGAGTTTTTCAGGATCAAAACCGATCCATTTTTCACTCGTTAAGAACTCCCATGCCCAAAGAATAGCTTCCACTTTAAAGTAATCGCCGATTGAAAAGTTTCCTAGCATCTCAAAGAACGTATGATGTCTCGTTGTAATCCCAACATTTTCAATATCGTTCGTACGGATCGATTTTTGTGCATTCGTGATACGAGGGTTCTCAGGGATCACTCGTCCATCAAAATATTTTTTTAGTGTAGCCACTCCACTATTGATCCAAAGAAGTGTAGGATCTTCATGTGGAACTAAGGATGCACTAGGTTCTACACCATGACCTTTTTCTTGGAAAAAATCAAGGAACATCTGTCTTACTTGAGCTGAAGTCAAATTTCTCATCGTTTTCATTCTCCTTTTTTAAAATAAATATAAAGACTGATTTCGTAAACTTGGTTGTTTTATTAGTAGTTAATTTCTTTTCAATAACAAAGAAAACAAAATGTTTCTTTGTTATTTCTTTTACTCCTATGGGCACAAATCGGCAGGAGGCTCACCGTTCGCCCCATGGAAAGCGAGCAAACTGGAGTGGAAATCAACTAATTTCGAAATGAAAAAAGCCAATAAAAAAACTCCCATCCCTATAAAAAATACAGGGACGAGAGTTTGAATTCACGCGGTACCACCCTGGTTATACGCTTTAAAACAAGCATATCACCTTGATTAAGCCTTAACGCGGCATAACGGCAGATTTTCCTTCTGCACTCCAGAGTAGCGTTCTGCTTCGCTTCTTCCTAAAACATCTTTCAGCCGATGGATGTTTCTCTCTTTTGGAAGGACTGAAACGTACTTTTCTCTTTCAGCGATTTTTGATCTTCTAGCGTTAGTATACGTTTATTCATTCTTACTTGTCAATCAGATGATGATTGAAGTCGATGTTCCCTGATGTGTATGATAATGACTTTGATCACACTAAAGATCGGGACTGCTAGGATCATTCCTGGTACACCAGCCAGTTCTCCCCCTAGCAAAAGTGAAAAAATAATAAAGACTGGATGGATGTGAAGGTTCTTCCCGACGATAAACGGACCCAAAATATTACCTTCAATAAACTGTAGAACAAGCATGATGCCAACTGTGATCCACACCATCTTCCAAGAGATCGTGAGTGCAATCAATACGACAGGTATCGCTCCTAAGATCGGACCAAAGTATGGTATGATGTCCGTTATCGCGATCACTAGTCCTAATAATATAGGGTATGGCATACCAACAATCCACAGAGCAATCATGGCCGCAGCTCCAAGTATGGCGCCTACAAACAACTGTCCTCTGATGTATCCTCCAAGGGATGTGTCAATATCCTTTATAAGATGCTTTCCTTCATATCGATATTTTCTTGGCGTTAGATACCAAAGGGCTTTTTTCAGTTTTTCAAAATCGTTAAGAAAATAAAAGACTAAAAAAGGTACGACAATGATAACAAAAAAATAATCTACGATCTTTCTTAGTGAGAAGATCGCATTTGTCAACACGTCCTGTGCGTTATTTTCCATTTTCACGATATAATTTTCAATTTTAGAGTGAACCGAATACGGAAGTGCAGATGTACCACGGTCTACTTGGTACAATAGTTCCTTATAATCCTCAGCAAGAACGGGCACATTCACTAGAAGCTGTTTCATCTGTACGATGAAATAAGGAAAACCTTTTACTGCAGCAAAACCGATACCACCAAAGAAAAGAATATAAATGCTTAAGATTGCTACAAATCGTGGCAATCCTTTTTCATGAACGAATTCAACGACTGGATGGAGTAGATATGTAATAAGAGCTGCAAGAAAAAACGGCAGAATGATTCCCTTAATTGCACTCCACAATGGCTCATAAAGTGGGTAAAGTTTCATTAAAAGAAACAAACACAAAAACAATAGTAAAGAAAGGCTTAACCTGTAAACCCACTTCATTCGAATGTCTTTTGTCATCTCTTCACCCTTTTCTTAAAAAACCCCGTCTTTTATGAGACGGGGTATGCTATCTTAATAAATGGCTTTTGCGACTTTTTTACGGATTTTTTTAACACGTCGTGATGTCCACAGATCACTAAGATCTGAAAGATTATAGTTCATCTTAGACATTCTTGACATCCTCTTATTTCTCATCGCATATGTTGCCGCTCCAATCCCAAGTGCGAAAAGAGAACTCATCGTCCTGCTCATGCTAGATCACCTCGACATCAGAGATTTGACTTCTTTTATGAAGTACTTTCTCTATAAGTCAGATCTTGATCTTCAAATAAATCATCGAGTGATGTCAAAGAGCCGTCTTCTTCCACTTGATGAAGGGACAGTCTTCCTTTAACAATGGAAAGCTCTATAAAACAGTTCCAGCAATAATACTGGTTCACACCGATTTTCCCGATATCTTTTCTACCGCAGTTCGGACATTCCACTTGCTCTCTCTCCTTTAAATTTTACTTTTACAAGGGTGTCCTGAATTTGTAGAAAATATACAGAAAATAATATTTGAAGGATCATGACTTCTAGAAATACAAAAAAGAAATGTCCGACAAGATGACATCTTACATCTCTCGAACATTTCTAGTTTGTTTCGTTTAGAAGGGTATCATTCATTAAATCTTTTTCCAGTATGGTCTCTTGAAGTCGGGAAGTAAGACCTGAGTATCGTTCTGTTTCATCGGATCGTTCAACAGCCCAAGTAAACGCTTCTTGTTCTCCACACAGGATCAAATATTCTTTACTCCTCGTTATTGCTGTATATAATAAGTTTCGTTTTAACATTCTGTAGTAGCTTTTTAAGACAGGTAGAACGACGATCGGATACTCACTGCCCTGCGACTTATGGATCGAACAGCAAAAAGCGTGAGTAAAATGATGAAATTCACTTCTTTTATACGTAACTTCAATCTCATCAAAACTGATCACGATCTGATCTTCTTTATCCGTGTTTTCTCTTGCATAGATAACTGCAACGATCTCACCGATATCTCCGTTGAAAACTTGATCTTCAGGCTGATTCACGAGCTGAAGTACCTTATCGCCTTTTCGGTAGAAAACATTTGCGACCTGTAACTGACGCTGTTTTTGTTTTTCAGGATTAAACAGACGTTGAAGTTCCATATTTAATCGATCAATTCCTACCGGTCCTTTGTACATGGGAGCTAACACTTGAATATCTCTTGAACTGTATCCTTTTTTTATCGCATTTTCACAAACTTGAAGGATAGCTTGAAACACTTGTTCACCTGAACAAGCAAAGAATCGTCTGTCATTTTGAGGGAGAAGCAAGTCTTGCGGAACTTTTCCATTCTTCATCTCATGAGCTAGTCGGATGATGGAAGAACCTTCTGCTTGTCTATAGATATCCACTAATCGAGACTGTGGTACATGCTGAGCTTGAAGAAGGTCTTTCAATACTTGACCAGGACCTACTGACGGTAACTGATCTTCATCTCCAACAAAAATGATCTGTATGTGTGGTGGAAGAGCTTTTGCTAAAGAATGAGCAAGCCATATATCGACCATCGACATTTCATCGACGATCAAAAGTTTTCCGTCGATCTGTTCATCTTCATTTTTTTCGAAGGTACCGCCACCTTTCCATCCTAACAAGCGGTGGATCGTGTGAGCTGGTATCCCCGTTGATTCAGTCATACGCTTAGCCGCTCGTCCTGTTGGAGCAACGAGTAAAACAGGAAAGGACTCTTTTTTCCCTCGGTAATCATCAGGGTTTAAACTAACACCATGAATCTCACTATACAGTTCAACAATTCCTTTTATAACGGTTGTTTTCCCTGTTCCAGGTCCACCCGTCAGGACCATTAAAGAAGAGGTTAACGCCTTCTTTATAGCCTCTTTTTGGCTGTTTGCATATTTCATGTTGAGTCTTTTTTCAAGTGCGGTTAGCTCAGATTCTAATTTTGAATCCTCAATGTGATAATCGTTTTTCTGACTATGTAACAATTGATTCATTTTTTGAGCAAATCCACGCTCAGCAAAATAGAGGGATGGCAGATACACGACCTTTTCTTTTACGATCAATCGTTGTTCAGTTTCCATATCTTGAATCTCTCGAAAAATACTCATCTCATCTACTGTATTCTTTCCATCTGCTAAAAGCTTTCTTACTCCTTCTAACAGTTCATCCATCGGTAGATAGGAGTGTCCAAGATCTGTTCCTTGATCACGAAGCACGAACTGACAAGCGGCTTGAATTCGTTTTGGATGATTGACCTGCATGCCATTTCCTTTTGCGATCTCATCAGCTCGGTGGAACCCAATTCCAGAAACGTCCTCAATCAATCGATACGGCTCGTCCTTAATGACTTTTACAGCATCATCCTGATACGTTTGGAAGATCTTCATCGCTAGCTGTGGTCCGATACCATAGGGTTGCACGACCATCATCACTTGATCTAATCCTCGATTTTGCATGAGGGACTTCTGCAAACTTTGAGCTTGTTCTTCTGTTAGCTTTGGAATCTGACTGATGTATTCCGGTGATTCTAAAAGTTTTGTGATCGCATCGTTTCCCATGACTTCTACGATATGCTCGGCAGTCTTCTTACCGATTCCTTTAAACAGATCACTCGAAAGATATTGAATCATGGCTTCCTTGGATTGAGGCATCTCTTTTTGAAACAGTTCAACCTCATATTGCTTACCATATTTAGGATGATCTTTAAATTTTCCATAAAATAAATAAAGTTCATCTTCTCTTAACGGAGGAAGGATGCCAGTGATCATGACTTCTTTTTCATTATAATTTTCATTCGTCTCTTTTACCCGTATTCTTGCGACCGTATAGAGACTCTCCGCTTGATGATAAACAGTAGAGATCAACGTCCCTTTTATATATTTTCTTATATCAGTTGACTCATCTTCTAAATGAAAAGAAGGCTGCTGTGCCATGGAGCATCCCCTTTAGTGGTTAGTATTTTTACTTTCGATATTTCGTTTTCCATTCCCTGCAAGATAATGATCAGGCTGTATGTCTAACGCTTTTTGAAAAGCTTTTAGGGCTTCTACGTTTTTATCAAAATAACTATACGTCACGCCTAGGTTGTACCAAGCATCCGCATGCGTTTCATCGCGTTTGACAACTTTCTCAAAAGTTGTAGATGCAGACTGTATGTCCCCTGTTCGCGCCTGACAGAGTCCGAATTGAAACAAAGATTCATGATCTTGATCATTGAGCTCAGTTGCTCTCATTAGGTAAGGGAATGCAAGTTTATGTTCACCGAGTGAAACGAACGACATTCCTGTCATAAAGTGAGTGTCACTATCTTGAAGACCACCTTTGATCGCTTCTTGAAACAGTTTTGCGCTCTTAGAGAATTCTTCAAGATGATAGCAGGCAATACCCGCACCATAGTATGCAGCTACAGCATTTTCATCGAGCGATAGTGCTTTATCAAAGAATTGAATTGCTTTTTCATGTTCATGAACAGCAGAAAGAAGATTACCAAAATTAATATAATGCACTGGATTTTCAGGATCGGTCTCAATCATCGATTCCAGACTTTTTGCAGCTTCTTCAAATTTTCCTTTTTGTAAGTATTCAAGACCTTTTGAAGGTTCCATCTTCATTACCCCCACATTTAATTTCCTTCAAAAGTATAACAAATGAAGGTAGCTCACGCATAATTTTTTGTGGGTTCCTCTTGTGGATAGTGCGTTCAAGCTTTCTGGAATCGCTCATAAATCTCTGGAATCGCTCATAAATCTCTAGAATCGCTCATAAATCTCTGGAATCGCTCATAAATCTCTAGAATCGCTCATAAATCTCTAGAATCGCTCATAAATCTCTGGAATCGCTCATAAATCTCTGGAATCGCTCATAAATCTCTAGAATCGCTCATAAATCTCTAGAATCGCTCATAAATCTCTAGAATCGCTCATAAATCTCTGGAATCGCTCATAAATCTCTGGAATCGCTCTAAAAGCGAGCATAGATATGCCGCTGCATGAGCACCTTATTTCATTAATGCAAAAAAACTGGCTCCCTTAGGCAATTTGACGCCCTAGTAAGCCAGTTTTTCTACATTCTTTTATAGATAGGTAATCGCTTCGTCGTTTTTGTAGACTGTATCGATCGTTGCTCCGCCTAGACAAACATCTCCATCGTAAAACACGACAGCTTGTCCAGGTGTTATCGCACGTTGTGCTTCATCAAAGACTACATGTAACGTTTCGTCCTCCATCACATGAACGGTTACACCCATGTCAGGCTGACGATATCTAAACTTCGCTGTACATTTGAAAGTAGCAGGCAGCGGTTTGTCAGAAACAAATCCTGCTTTTACAGCTTTCAAGCTATCAGAGTAAAGTTTTTCATTATGAAAACCTTGTTCAACATACAATATGTTGTCTTTTAAATTCTTACCGACAACGAACCAAGGATCTCCACTACCACCGATTCCAAGACCATGACGCTGACCGATCGTATGGTACATCAATCCATCATGTTTGCCCTTCACTTCGCCTTCGAACGTTTGCATCTCACCAGGCTTTGCAGGCAAATACTGACTTAAGAATTCTTTAAAGTCTCTTTCTCCAATAAAGCAGATTCCAGTCGAGTCTTTCTTTTTAGCTGTAGCAAGTCCTGCGGCTTCAGCTATCTTACGGATCTCAGGCTTTTTAAGCTCCCCGATCGGGAACAATACTTTTTGAAGCTGTTCTTGAGAAAGTTGATTTAGAAAATAAGTTTGGTCCTTATTCTCATCAACGCCTCGAAGCATCTTAACTTCTCCATCTATTTCAGCCACACGTGCATAATGGCCAGTCGCTACATAATCGGCACCTAAATTCATGGCATGCTCAAGGAATGCTTTGAACTTGATCTCCTTGTTGCACATTACATCAGGATTAGGTGTTCGTCCTGCTTTATATTCTTCCAAAAAGTACGTGAATACTTTGTCCCAGTATTCTTTTTCAAAATTCACTGCGTAATATGGAATGCCGATCTGGTTGCAGACCGCAATCACATCGTTATAATCTTCTGTTGCTGTGCATACGCCATTCTCATCGGTATCATCCCAGTTCTTCATGAAGATCCCGATCACATCATAGCCTTGCTCTTTCAGTAAAAGTGCGGCAACGGAAGAATCCACACCGCCGCTCATTCCAATAACTACTCGTGTATCTTGAGGTGCCTTTTTGTTTGATTCTGTTTGCATCGTGTCCACCTCATTTCATTCATATGACAAACATTGTAACTTATTTTGCTAAACGTTTCACGATTTTTGCTGTCTCATGTGCCGCGTATTCAATATCTTCCAATTTGTTGCCTAGACCAAAGCTAAAACGAACAGAAGATTTCGTACGATCATCATCACCAAACATCGCTTTTAAAACGTGTGAAGGTTCGTGTGAGCCCGCCGTACATGCTGATCCGCTAGAAGCTGCGATACCTGCAAGATCTAGATTGACTAGAAGCACTTCGGTTTTCACACCAAGAAAACTTACGTTAAGAATGTGCGGAAGAAAATGATCAGGACTTCCATTCTCAATGAAAGATATCTCTTCTTCTTGCCATACTCTCTTCATCGTATCTCTAAAAGTCGTGTATTGCCTAAAACGTTCTTCTCTTTCTTTTTCTGCGATGCTTGCCGCTTTTCGTAAAGCAGCGATTCCTGCTACATTCTCCGTACCAGCACGGCGCTTACGCTCTTGTTCACCGCCGAAGCCTTGAGGAAGAAAAGGGACTCCTTCTCTTACAAAAAGAAATCCTGTTCCTTTTGGGCTATTGATCTTATGACCAGAAGCACTTAACAGATCGATGTTCAGTTCATTAACATCGAGCGAGATCAAGCCATAAGCTTGAACAGCATCCGTATGAAATAAGATCTCTTTTTCCTTTAAAATTTTTCCGATCTCTTTTATGTCTTGTGTTGTCCCTGTTTCATTGTTGCAATACATGATTGAAACGAGAATCGTATCTTCTGTTAGAGATCTCTTTAGTTCGTCTAAAGAAATCCTACCTTCATCATCAACAGACAAGTAAGTTACATCGTAACCTCTCTTTTCAAGCTCATGAAAGGTATGAAGTACAGCATGATGCTCAATTTCTGTCGTAATAACATGCTTTCCTTTTTTCCCAGGTGCAGAGACTGTACCAAGAATAGCTAGATTATCACTCTCTGTACCGCCGCTTGTAAAAATGATCTCATTACGTGAAGCACCAATAGAAGTAGCAATCATGGTTCTCGCATCATCAAGAGCTTTACGAGTCTGTCTTCCGTAATGATGAATGCTAGAAGGATTCCCAAAATGTTCAGTTAGAAAAGGAATCATTTCTTCTATGACTTCAGGATGAACAGGAGAGGTTGCAGCGTGATCTAAATAAACGTTTTTCATTGTTCATTTCCTTCCTATATATAAAACATGTAAGCGTCCTGTGCGCCCTCATCTTCATAGTTTGCCAAATCTTCAAGAGTTGTAGAATCCAACACATCTTTTACCGCATCTCTAATTTTGACCCAAAGGTTTCGTTTTGCAGGTTCCTCGTCATCCATCACTTCAACGGGCGAAATAGGTCCTTCTAGCACTCGGATAATATCTCCTGCAGTAATCGTGGATGCTTCTTTAGCGAGCATATAACCACCATATGCACCGCGAATACTTTTAACAAGTCCTGCATTCCTAAGCGGGGCGATAAGCTGCTCCAAATAATGTTCGGATAGACTATATTCTTTTGCGATTAACTTCAATGCGATCGGACCTTCACCTGATCTCTTTGCTAATGCCATCATGATGGTTAATCCGTACCGACCTTTTGTTGATATCTTCATATTTTTCACTCCGTTCTAAAACAAACTTCACTAATTTTTGGCAATATGGAAGCGTCCTGCCCACAATTGCTCCTATCGTTACACAAAAAAGGATCGTTCCGAACGAAACGGGACCTTTTAACATCCATCCAAAAAACAGAACAACCAATTCCATTAAGAGTCGAATATTTGAAACTTTCATCCCTGATTTTTCTGTAAGAGCAAGCATCAGACTATCTCTTGGTCCTGCACCGCAGTCTGAAGAAATATATAGCCCGATTCCAAAGCCTAAGATTAAGATTCCGATGATTAAGAACATCCATTTCCCAAAACCTGTTACAGGATCATGAAAAAAAGGAAGCCATAAATAAAAATCAATAAACAAACCAACAGACACCATATTTAAAAAGGCACCTGATTGAGGTTTCTTTTTAGTTAATAAGGATGTAGCTAAAATGACAAAGAACCCCATTATGATCGACCATGTTCCTATAGAAAGTCCGAACTGTGCGAACAGTCCGATATGAAGGACGTCCCACGGAGCACTTCCGAGGTCTGCCTTGATCATAAGGGCGATTCCGAAAGCCATAATAAATAATCCGATAAAAAATACAGACCACTGAAACAAAAATTTGTTCCATCTTGAATGCTTTTGGTCTTTCACTGTGCAAAATCCTTCCCTATTAAGTTGTCTCAATTCGTTTAATTCCATAAATCTAAAGCTTATTATAGCATGAAATCATTTCAACTTGCATGATGGACTATTGTATAGTATTGTCATATGACGATTAGAACAAGTGTACGGAAGGATGATTGTAATGGACTTGTTTTCTTACAAAGACGAAAGCTCCCATTCGTTAAAAAGACCTCTTGCCAACCGAATGCGTCCAAGAAAAATCACGGAATTTATCGGCCAAGAACATATAGCTGGTGAAGGTAAGCTTTTAAGACGAGCGATCGAAGCTGATCAACTCACACCGATGATCTTTTTTGGACCTCCTGGCACAGGTAAAACAACTTTAGCTAAAATTATTGCGAATTCCACATCTGCATGGTTTGAACAGCTTAATGCGGTTACGTCTGGAGTCGCTGATCTGAAGGTGATCATGGGGGCTGCTAGAGAACGTCTGTTATTAGAAGAAAAAAAGACAGTGCTCTTTATCGACGAGATCCATCGTTTTAACAAAAGTCAGCAAGACGCTCTCCTACCTTATGTAGAAGACGGATCGGTTATCTTAATCGGAGCAACAACAGAGAGTCCTATGTTCGAGATCAACCCCGCCCTCTTATCTCGATCTCGGTTATTTCGTTTTGAACCCCTCACAGATGAGCATATTGCAAAAGTCATCCAACAGGCCCTTTCTGATAAAGATAGAGGATATGGCAAACATCTGATCACTATGGAAAAGAAAGCAATCGACCATATAGTCTCTATTTCGAACGGAGACGCAAGAACGGCACTTAATGCTGTAGAACTTGCTGTGTTAACGACGAAACCAGACAAAGACGGAAACATTACGATCACAATAGAAATCGCTGAAGAATCTATTCAACAAAGAGTTCTTCAGTATGATAAAAAAGGAGACAACCATTATGATACAGTCTCCGCTTTTATTAAAAGCATACGTGGATCAGACCCAGATGCCGCTCTATACTGGCTTGCAAAAATGATCTATGCCGGCGAAGATCCTCGTTTTATTGCTCGCCGTTTGCTCGTTCATGCCGCTGAAGACGTTGGTCTCGCTGATCCGAACGCGTTACTTGTTGCACATGCTGCTAGTTATGCTGCCGACTTTATTGGTATGCCTGAAGCACGTATTCCCCTTGCAGAAGCTACACTTTACTTAGCCACTGCACCTAAAAGCAACAAAGTGATAACTGGAATTGATAAAGCACTTGATGCAGTCAAAAAAGAAAAAACAGGTCTCGTTCCGATCCATCTGCGTGATGCTCATTATAAAGGAGCAAAACAACTTCAACATGGTGAGGACTATAAATATCCACATAATTTTGAAGATGGGTATGTACCACAAGAATATTTACCGAAGCATCTGCAGGGTAAAACGTTTTACGAACCTACTGAACGTGGCTTTGAAAAGAATCTTAAGAAGCGTCTCGACTATTTTAATGAGCGTAAGAAAAAGGGAAAGTGAATCTATGAGACTTGATAACTTAGCAAACTAGCAAAAGATCTTCAGAAGTGTGTATAGGATTCTCTCTGATTGGTAAACATGAAAATATCAAATCAATATTTTTGTAGCTAAGGAGAGGATTACCGTGTCAAAAATAAGACAGGACGCCTGGTCAGAAGAAGACGATCTATTGCTTGCCGAAACGGTCTTACGCCATGTGCGTGAAGGAAGTACACAGTTACATGCTTTTGAAGAGGTAGGAGATAAATTAGAGCGTACGAGTGCAGCAGTTGGTTTTCGATGGAATGCCATCGTTAGAAAAAAATACGAACAAGCATTAAAGATTGCTAAAAAGCAAAGAAAAGAACGTCAACGTGCGCTTGCGAGGTCACAGCAGCAACAACAACAGTCGAAACCTGCAGCTAAGCCAGTACAATTGAATAATGCTCCACAGATGCACGATGATGAAACCTATCATCCTGAAGAGTTCTTCAAAACACCTTTTACGTATGAAAGAAACTCAGCAACACCAGCTCCAGTTGCTTCGTCACCCGCAGTTCCAGAACAACCGCTGAGTTATGTTCAGCAAACTGAAGCGGAAGCACCAGAAGTTACGAGCTTACAAGGGTCGCAACAGCCTTCATCACTGAATACCTATCGTCAAGCTTCTCAAGCTAGCAACGAACATAGTCTTACACTTGATGAAGTCATAGATTTTCTGAGTGGTTTGAAGCGAAACGGAATGTCGAGCGGCAAGCTCGTTCAAGAAAACATGGAACTTCGTCTTCAGATGAACGAGTTGATGCAGCAGAACAAAGTGATGAAAGATCAGCTTTCTGTTCTTGAGAAAGAGCACCAGACGGTTCAGGAAGATTATCAAGCACTGATCCAAATCATGGACCGTGCAAGAAAAATGGTATTGTTCCAAGACGAAGATACCAATCCTAACGTTACCTTCCGCATGGACAAGAACGGAAATCTAGAAAAACTAGCAAAATAATAATAGATGACTCATAGGGTTAAGCCTACGAGTCATCTTTTTTGTACGGTTTTACGCAAAAAAACGGATAAATTATTTTATCTGCGAAATTATTTTGCTTATACCTGGATATATTTCAAGTTACCCTGGAATTATTTGAGATTACCTCGTAATAATTAGAAGTGTTCATTTGAGATAAACATTTTCTTCACCACGTCCTACTGGAAAGCACAATTCCTTTCACCAACATTTATAAGTAGTAATAAATATATGAATAAACGAAAAAAAGTCCTGACTTTAGAACAGTCAGAACCCTTTTTCATCAAATTTATCTTATTCTTTCAATCTTGATATTATTATCTTCAATGATTTTGTTGATCACGTAACCTGCCATAAATAGTCCTGAAACAGATGGTACAAATGCGTTTGAAGATGGCGGCATCTTCGCTTTTCGGATGCCAGGAGCGTTCTCAGGTACGATTTCCTTTCGAATCTCTTCGCGGATCTGGATCGGCTTCTCATCTGAGAAAACGACTGGAATTCCTTTTGTGATTCCTTCTTTTCTTAGACGCTGGCGAATGACCTTAGCGATCGGGTCATAGCTCGTCTTAGAAATATCCACGATCTGAAGACGCGTTGGATCAAGTTTGTTCGCTACCCCCATGCTAGAGATGATTGGGATTTTGCGGTTCAAACACTCTTTCATGAGGTGGATCTTATAAGAGATCGTATCCGATGCATCTACTACAAAATCAAGTCCGTATTCAAAAATTTGTTCATACGTTTCTTCTGTATAGAACATCTTGAGCGCAATAACTTCACACTCTGGATTAATCTGCGCGATTCTTTCTTTCATAAGATCTACCTTTGGTTGTCCAACGGTATTCACAAGTGCATGTATTTGACGATTCACGTTCGTAATATCAACGTCATCTTTATCGATCAGGATCAGACGGCCAACTCCTGAGCGAGCTAGTGCTTCAGCTGAAAAGGAGCCCACTCCCCCGATTCCCAACACAGCAACAGTTGAGTTTTTTAAGACCTCTATTCCATCTTTTCCAATGGCAAGTTCATTTCTTGAGAACTGATAAAGCATATTTAGTGAAAACTCCTTTCAGACGTGCACATAAAATAAAGAAAATGCATCTTTATCAGCATATCCACTTTTGAAAACAAAATCAATATGCTTACTTGGTTTTTTTCGCACAAAAAAATGAGCCCCAAAAATGCCGTATACCCTTAGTTTTGAACCTGCTCTCGCAGGTGGGTGCCCTGTTTCACATTTTGTCCGTCCCCTAGCTTTCAGGGCATGGACGCTGTGTGAAAACACAAACTCCCTAATACTTAATGTTGGCTCAAAACTTTCGGGTTGTTAACGGTCACCATAGGACCCATCGCTTAAATTCATACTATCACACGAGTAAATCAAATACAAGACAAAATGTGTCTCTTTAAAAAACGATTCGTATTTTTCTAAATATTCACTTACTTAGTTTCTTGCTTTACTTTTACTGACAAGTGAAGTTCTTCAAGCTGTTTTTCGTTTACAGCAGATGGTGCATTCGTCAATAAGCAAGATGCAGATGCTGTTTTCGGGAAAGCGATCGTGTCTCTTAAGTTACTTCTTCCAGCAAGTAACATCACCATACGGTCAAGTCCTAAAGCAATTCCACCATGTGGAGGTGTTCCATATTCGAATGCTTCTAAAAGGAATCCAAACTCTTCACGCGCTGCTTCCTCAGTAAATCCTAATGTTTTGAACATTTTCTCTTGAACATCACGTTGGTAGATACGCTGAGATCCGCCGCCTAACTCATAACCATTAAGAACTAAGTCGTACGCTTGTGCTCTTACTTCAGCAGGATTTGAATCCATTAGGTGAAGGTCTTCTGTCTTAGGCATCGTGAATGGATGGTGAAGTGCCACAAAACGGTCTGCATCCTCATCGTACTCAACGAGTGGGAAATCAACGACCCACAAGAAATTGTATTTAGATTGATCAATCAGATCTAAATCTTTTGCTAGCTTTTGTCTTAACGCGCCTAGGCTATCTGCAACAACGGACGGCTTATCTGCTACAAACAACAAAAGATCGCCTTCTTCTGCTTGTAGTGCGTTCGTTAAATTAGCAGCCTCTTCTTCATTAAAGAACTTTGAAATAGGTCCTTTTAATCCTTCTGCTTCTACTTTCATCCAAGCGAGACCTTTTGCTCCGTATCGAGCAGTGAATTCAGTCAGACCATCAATATCTTTTCTAGAATAATTTGCTGCTTTTCCTTTAACGTTGATCGCTTTAACTTGACCACCGTTCTCAACTGCTGCTGCAAATACTTTAAATCCAGAATCCTTAACGATTTCTGAAACGTTGATCAGTTCAAGACCGAAACGCGTATCCGGCTTATCTGAACCATAACGGTCCATCGCTTCTTTATAAGTCATTCTTGGGAAAGGCTTCGGAATCTCTACACCTTTTACCTTTTTCACAAGTCCAGTCATCATCTCTTCCATCATAGCTAAAAGTGGTTCTTGGCCCATGAAAGAAGTTTCGATGTCGACTTGAGTAAATTCAGGCTGACGGTCTGCGCGCAAATCTTCGTCTCTGAAACAACGAACGATCTGGTAGTATTTTTCGAAACCTGAAACCATTAGCAATTGCTTAAATAATTGTGGAGATTGCGGCAATGCATAAAATTCTCCTGGGTGCACACGGCTTGGTACTAAATAGTCCCGCGCTCCTTCAGGTGTGCTCTTCGTAAGCATCGGTGTTTCCATCTCCATAAATTCATCGTTCTCAAGGAAGTTACGGATATAGCGAGTTACTTCGTGTCTCATCTTCAACGTTTCCTGCATGATTGGACGTCGAAGATCAAGGTAGCGATACTTCAGACGAATATCTTCTGTAATATCCATATCTTCACTGATGGAGAATGGTGGTGTTTTCGCACTGTTTAAAATCTTAACTTCTTCCCCTGAAATTTCAACCTTACCCGTATTCATAGCTGGATTAACCGTGCTTGGGTCACGCTCAAGCACTTTTCCTGTGATCGTAAGAACATATTCACTTCTTACTTTTTCAGCCGTTTCTAACGCTTCAGGTGATACTTCTGGAGAAAAGACGATTTGAACAACTCCAGAACGGTCACGCAGGTCGATGAAGATCAGTCCACCTAAGTCACGTCTTTTTTGTACCCAACCTGTTATTGTTACTTTTTCACCGATAAATTGCTCTGTAATCTTTCCACATTGATGTGTGCGATATTCCATGAGATGTGTCCTCCTTATTTACCTTGCTTTACATATGTGCTCAGCTTCTCGATCGCTACTTCCGACTGTTCTCCGGAATCCATGTTCTTCACGTTGATGATCCCTTTTGACAGTTCTTCTTCACCTAGGATCGCTACAAACTTCGCTTTTAAGCGGTCAGCTGCTTTAAATTGTGCTTTCATCTTTTTATCTAAATAATCTTTGTCACTCTTAATTCCTGCTTGGCGGAGCTGACTTAAGATCTCTACTGATTTCCGCTTGGCTTCATCACCTAATGCTACAACATAACAATCAATTTCTTCTTCTGTTTCAAGTGTGACACCTTCTGCTTCAAGAGCTAATAACAAACGTTCTAAACTCATAGCAAAACCGATACTTGGCGTAGCCGGTCCGCCTAGATCTTCAACAAGACCATTGTACCTGCCGCCTCCACTAAGTGTTGTGATAGCACCGAATCCTTCAGCCTCACTCATGATCTCAAATGCAGTGTGGTTGTAATAATCAAGTCCACGTACTAGTGTAGGATCGATCACATACTCAATGTTCATCGCATCCAAGCTCGTCTTCACTTCTTCAAAGTACGTTTTCGATTCTTCGTTTAAGTGCTCTAGAATGGAAGGTGCGCTCTTCATGAGTTCATGATCTCGATCTTTTTTGCAATCTAGAATTCTTAAAGGATTCTTCAATAATCGATTCTGGCAGTCTGAACAAAATTCATCGATTCTAGGTTCAAAGTGTGCGATCAAAGCTTCTTTATGAGATTTACGGCTCTCAGCATCACCTAACGTATTCAATACGAGACGGAGTTTTTTTAGACCTAGCTCTTGGTAAACCGTCATCGCAAGTGAAATTACTTCTGCATCAATCGCAGGGTCAGCAGAACCCATCGCTTCAATACCGAATTGTACAAATTGACGATATCGACCAGCTTGAGGTCTTTCGTATCGAAACATCGGTTGGATGTAAAAGAGTTTTACAGGCTGACCTGGTAGGCCAAACATTTTATTTTCAACATAAGAGCGAGTAACAGGAGCTGTTCCTTCGGGTCGAAGAGTTAAGCTGCGGTCACCTCGGTCATTGAACGTGTACATTTCTTTTTGAACGATATCTGTTGAATCACCTACACCGCGTTGGAAAAGATCCGTGTGTTCAAAGATCGGCGTTCGAATCTCTTTATAATTGAATCGCGCTGATACTTCTTTTGCTTTTTGTTCGATCAGCTGCCATTTTTCTACTTCTCCTGGGAGTATATCTTTCGTTCCCCTTGGAATGTTAATACTCATTTTCTTTCATCCTCCCGTTTTTACATGTTCGTTAAAATCAAAGGCTGTTATCGCGTATTCTTTTGTTCTTTGAAAGTGGTTGATTTCCGCTCCAGATGCTCGCTTTCCGCGGGGTGTGCGGTGAGCCTCCTAGCGCTATGCGCTGTTAGGAGTCTCACCTGTCCCACACATCCCGCAGGAGTCTCGCATCTTGCGCTCCAATCAACTTGTCAAAGAAGTAAGTCGAAACCAATGTCATTAAGGTACAAAATTTCAGAAAACAACCATAAAAAAATCCCGTCCCTTATGAAATCAGTCATTTCATAAGGGACGGGATTTCCCGCGGTGCCACCCTGCTTCGAAGCTAAAAATAGCTTCCTCATTTATGCAAGTAACGATTGCCCACGTGTAACTCTACTGAGGTCAAAACTTAACCGTTCGAATTAAAACCTATGAAGTGTCTTTCACTTTATCATCAGGGAGAGATACTTTCAGCCATGGTATCTCATCTCTAACCCTGTGGGGTAAAGCTACTTTTCTTCGTCATCAGTTTTCATTTTGGAATTGTAGATTATCATACTTTTAGAAGGGGTGTGATGTCAATAGTTTTCGCGTTTTATTTTTTTCTTTAACTGATTCACTTGATATAGATTCATTCCAAACTCTTCAGCAAGCTCCATCGTGTTTGCTGATTTTTCAAGAGAAAGAAAATCATGAAAGCTCAACTGCTTCCATTGAGGTATCCCTTCCACGCCTTTCCGGTTCTGCCTCATACAAAAAACCTCCACCTTTTTGATTTAGTCTTTCCATCAAGGCGGAGGTTTCATTCAAGATTATAAACTTTTAGAGTCCATGATTAAGGTTACCGGTCCATCATTCGTAAACGAGACATCCATCATCGCGCCAAAAACTCCTGTTTCCACATGTACACCTAAACTTTTAAGCTTGTCATTAAAATAGTCATACATTGTGATAGCATGGTCTGGTTTAGCAGCATCCATGAAGTTTGGACGTCTTCCCTTTTTCGTATCACCGTATAACGTAAACTGTGAAATAGAAAGTATGCTTCCTTCAGTATCTTTTAAAGAAAGATTCATCTTTTCATTTTCATCTTCAAATATGCGAAGATTTACGATCTTTTCTGCTAAATAATCTGCATCTTTTTCTGTATCTTCATGTGTAACACCAACTAAGAGGACAAGGCCTTTATCAATTCTGCCTTTTACCTCAGAATCCACTAGAACCTTTGCCTCTTTAGAACGCTGTAAAACTACTTTCATTGCAGAACCACTTCCTTAACTCTTACTGCATCAATCTTCTAACCGCATAAATGTCAGGAATTCGTTTAATTCGTTCGACCACTTTTTGAAGATGGCTGACGTTGTGGATTGAGATCGACATACTGATCGTTGCCATCTTGTTGCGATCTGACTTACCGCTTACGGCTGTGATATTCGTTTTTGTTTCTGCTACTGCATGCAGAACCTCATTCAGAAGACCTCGACGGTCAAAACCATTGATCTCAATATCAACGTTATAGTTTTTCGGTTGTTCTAGATTACCTTCCCATTCAACCGGTAAAAGTCGTACTTGCGCATCTTCGTTGTGTACGTTAACACAATCCTCACGGTGGACAGAAACACCCCGACCTTTTGTTATATAACCAACGATGTCATCTCCAGGAACCGGATTACAACATTTTGATAGACGGATCAGCATGTTATCGATACCTTTTACCACGATACCAGAATCTGTTCTTCGTTTTGGTTCAGGTTTTTCAGCAGAGTCTCTTATCGCATCAAGCAGCTCAGAATTATCCGGATCTTGTTCTTTTTTGCGTCGAACTTTATCCGTTAATCGAGTGGCGATCTGTGCAGCCGTTATACCGTTGTATCCTACAGCAGCATACATATCTTCTTCGCCTGCAAAGTTATACTTTTGGGCGACATATTGAATGTTGTCGTTCGTAAAGATTTCTTTCAGATCATATCCGCGATTCTTGATCTCTTTTTCAACAAGCTCTTTGCCTTTTGCGACGTTCTCTTCTCTTCTCTCGCGCTTAAACCATTGACGAATCTTGTTTTTCGCATGAGAGCTCTGTGTGATCTTCAGCCAATCCTGACTCGGCCCGTAAGAATGTTTGCTCGTTAAGATCTCGATAATATCTCCCGTTTTCAAACGATAATCTAACGTGACCATCTTACCGTTCACTTTTGCACCGATACATCTGTTACCGATCTCGGTATGAATTCGGTATGCAAAATCAATAGGAACCGATCCTGACGGAAGCTCATAAACATCACCCTTTGGAGTGAACACAAACACCATATCAGAAAAAAGATCGACCTTAAGAGATTCCATAAATTCTTCAGCATCAACAACATCGTTTTGCCATTCAAGAATTTCGCGGAACCATGTTAATTTATTTTCAAATGAGCTGACAGGAGCTTTCGTTGCACCCTCTTTGTATGCCCAGTGTGCAGCGATCCCGTACTCAGCTACGCGGTGCATATCCGATGTTCTGATTTGGACCTCGAGTGGATCACCTTTTGGTCCAATTACCGTTGTATGAAGAGACTGATACATATTTGCTTTAGGCATCGCGATATAATCTTTAAAACGACCAGGCATCGGCTTGTAAGCCGTATGAATGATACCAAGGGCTGCATAACAATCTTTAATATTTTGAACGATAATACGAACAGCTAAAAGGTCATAGATCTCATTGAACTGTTTACCTTGTTTAGCCATTTTTCGGTAGATGCTATAGATATGTTTCGGTCTTCCAGAGATATCAACTTGAATGTTAACTTCTTTAAGCTTGCTTTTCATCTCATCCATCACTTGATGAACATACTCTTCCCGTTCTGCACGCTTTTGCTGCATCAAGTTAACGATTCTGTAGTATTGCTGTGGATTTAGGTATCTCAAAGAAACATCTTCAAGCTCCCACTTTATCGTCGAAATCCCAAGGCGATGGGCAAGCGGAGCGAAGATTTCAAGTGTCTCATTCGCTTTTTGGATCTGTTTTTCTTTTGGCATATGCTTTAACGTACGCATATTATGAAGTCGGTCAGCGAGCTTGATCAAGATACAACGAATATCTTGTGCCATAGCGACGAACATCTTCCGATGGTTCTCCGCTTGTTGCTCTTCTTTTGATTTGAACTTGATCTTCTTCAGCTTTGTAACACCATCAACAAGCATCGCCACTTCTTCGTTGAATTGAGTGGAGATATCTTTGAGTGTTATTGGTGTGTCTTCAACTACATCATGAAGAAACCCTGCTGCTACAGTCACCGGATCCATCTGCAGATTCACCAATATCGCTGCTACTTCAACAGGATGATGAATATAGGGCTCTCCCGATTTACGGAATTGTCCCTCGTGTGCATTTCTTGCGTATTCATAAGCCTTCGTGATGAAGCTTAAATCGTCTTTAGAAAGATAGCTCTCCGCTTTTTGCAATACTTCCTCAATCGTCATGGAATCACCTTACGTTGTCATTGTATATTGCTTCTATTATCGTTAAATTGGTCCTTCATGTAAAGCAAAAAACGAAATTTGTCGAATGATTGGGCAAATTTTGTGACAGGATTGTAAAAAATGTCTGTTTTTCACTTGGTGTTTTGAAAGTAGTTGATTTCCGTTTCAGGTGCTTCGCTTTCCGCGGGGCAGGCGGTGAGCCACATTCGTACGTTTCACTCTTAAGTGTCTCACCTGCCCGCCTGTCCTAGCCTAGAGTCTCACACCTTACACTGCAACCAACTTTTCAAAGAAGATAGTAAAAATAAAAATAAGAAACAACAATCCTAGAACAATGTTTGAAGGAATAGTAAAAAAAGAGCCCCTTCAAAAGGAACTCTCTCATCATTTTAGTATTGAGTTAATGTGAAGATATCATAACCTGAAAGTTTTTTACGACCATCTAGGTAAGTAAGTTCGATCATGAATGCGATACCTACAACTACTCCTCCAAGCTCTTCTACAAGCTTGATCGTTGCTTCGATCGTTCCGCCTGTTGCAAGTAGATCGTCTGTGATCAAGACTCTTTGTCCTGGTTTGATCGCGTCTTTATGCATCGTTAAAACATCTTTACCATACTCAAGACCGTAATCAACTTTAATTACTTCACGAGGAAGTTTACCTTCTTTACGGACAGGGACGAATCCTAATCCTAACGTGTAAGCGACAGGGCAACCTACGATAAATCCACGTGCTTCAGGCCCGACGATTACATCAACCTGTTTTTCTTTTGCGTATACAGCAATATCGTCCATTGCTTGTTTATATACTGCACCATCAGACATAAGTGAAGTAATATCTTTAAAACGAATGCCTTCGATTGGGAAGTTCTCTACTACTGAAATAAACGGCTTATAATCCATGAATCTTTGCCTCCTGAAAATTACAAACTGGCTTTTGGCCGTGTTTGTTCTGTAAACCAGCTTTTTAAAGAATGATATGAAGAGTAAACGAGCTGATTTTCAATGTCTGCTTGTTCAAACTTTTTCTGATAGGTTTCAGAGCTTTCTAATTCTCGTTTGCTAGGTTCTTTATTAATGAAAATAACACCATCGTCTATTGTAACAAAATCCAGCTCAAAAAACACCTTTGACATGAAATCTATTGTTTCTTTTGACCAGCCTTTCCATTTCGCTAGCTCTGCACCATCTCTCTTCACATTAAAGGTTTTCCTTTTTGCAAGAAATCCATAAAACCATTTAAAGTGCTCTCTCGTTGGTAGAGTCGTAAAAAAATGTTCTGTGCTCTGGTGAAACACCGCGTAGATCCTTGAAGGTTCACCGATGGTTTCCAGCCATTCCGAAAAGCGAGATAGAGAGGGAGGAACATCTAAGAACACTAAATTCTTTTCTTTAAAATAATCCTCCGGTAGAGTCAATAACTCATCTTCACCGATGACTTGGTCAGACAGTGCTTCAAAATCTTTATGCCTTCGTGTTTCATCTTCAAATGCGATAAAACAGGTTTTAGAATACGGCAGACCGATCAACCGTTTTGCTGCATCTTTAAGTCCTCTATAATCAAACAATTGAAAATGATTGACAGAAAGATCTTCAAGAAGAAGCTGAGGTTTTCTATATCCGTTCCATTCGTTCAGTTGGATCTGGCCCACGATTGAAACCAAGGAATATGGAGTCATCTCTTCTAACAAGCTACCTTTTTGAAAACCGATGCAATCTAAAACCGATAGCTCACCGTTACCCACCTGCAATTTAAGGTGATTGGATTGACTTCCTATCTTTTTCATCTCGCGGATCGGAACTTCTTCAACCATTACGCGAGGAGATGGATTTCCGACTCCAAAAGGAGAAAGCGTACTTAACAGTTCAACCGTTTCTAAGGAAATCTCATTTAATCGAGCCGTAAGATCAATCGATGTAACGGGTTGATAATCTTCTGGACTTAAACATTGCTTAGCTTGCTGAATAAGCCTGCTCCTTAATTCTTCAACATCATGAATAGATAGTGTCATTCCTGCTGCCATCGGATGTCCACCGAAATGAGGAAGAATGTCTCTAGATTCTGAAAGGTTCTCAAACATATCAAACCCTTTAATGCTTCGTGCCGATCCTTTTGCAGTCTCCTTTTCAGGATCCAAACATAGAACGATCGTTGGACGATAAAACTTTTCAACCAATCGCGAGGCAACGATTCCGATAACCCCTGGGTTCCAGCCTTCTTTAGCAAGAACGAGTACTTCGTTCTTCTCTGGAGGAAAACTTTCTTCGACCATCGCGATCGCTTCTTTTGTAATCTCGTTTACGATTCCTTGACGCTCCTTATTTACCGAATCGATCTCTTCTGACAACATAGCTGATTCGTCTCGATCACTTGAAGTAAACAACTCCACCACCGGCATGGCTGAACCAAGTCTTCCAGCTGCATTCACACGTGGACCGATCGCGAAACCTACATCTTCAGCTGTTAGCTCTTTTTCGTAAAGACCCGCTACTTTTAACAATTCTTGCAAACCGATCTTATCTGTTTTGGAAAGTGCTTCTATCCCTAATTTCGCGATCACTCGATTCTCGTCAACAAGCGGTACAAGATCAGCTATAGTACCAATGCATGCGTAATCAAGTAAATGTAACGGCGGCCTACCATGAAGGGCATGTGCGACTTTAAATGCTACACCTACACCTGCAAGACCAGAGAATGGATAGGTGCAGCCAGGCTTTTTAGGGTTGATAATACTATAAGCATCTGGCAATACAGGAGGTGCTTCATGGTGGTCCGTGATAATGAAGTCTAGCCCAATCTCTTTTGCGATATTTGCTTCGTGTACAGCTGAGATTCCTGTATCAACCGTTACCACGAGTGAATAGCCGTCCTCTTTCGCTTTTCTTAATGCGGGCTCGTTCGGACCATAACCTTCTGTAAAGCGGTTCGGAATGTAATAATCAAACTCTGCGCCGAGTTCTTTTAATGCATAATACATGACCGTCGTACTGCTTACACCATCTGCGTCATAATCGCCAAAAATTAAGATCTTTTCACTCGATTCTACAGCTTTATGTATCCGCTCAACGCTCTCTTTCATTCCATCCATCAAGAATGGATCGTGAAATTGACTGATATCTATGTTTAAAAATGCTTCTGCTTTCTCTATCGTTTCAATTCCTCTGACAACTAAAAGATTAGCGATTAGAAGAGGGATATCTAATTCTTGTGACAACCATTTTGCCTTGTCTTTTGATGGTTCTTGAATCTCCCACCTAGTTCTAGGCTCCAACATAAAAATCACCTCTTAACCTATTCATTATACAAAACAGGATAAGAGGTGACAATTTATGAATGATATTTACCTTAAATTTCTGGCTCGACTTCAACTGGTCGTGTTTTTTTTGATTTCATTTGTCTTGATTTCATAACATACCACAATTGAGAAGCGATAAAGATGGAAGAATACGCACCAAAAGCAAGACCGATCAACAAGGCAATCGAGAAGTTTCTGATCGAATCAGCTCCAAAGATCAATAGCGCAACAGCTGCGATAATAACCGTTAGAACGGTATTGATCGAACGACCCAACGTTTCAAAAATACTTCTGTTTACGATTTCAGCCAGCTTTTCTTGTGTTCTTACTTTTTCAAGCTTCATATTCTCACGGATCCGGTCGAATGTAACGATCGTATCATTGATGGAATAACCCACAATCGTAAGAACAGCCGCAATGAAAGGAAGATCTACTTCAATCCTAAATATACTAAAGATCGCTACAATCATAAAAGCATCATGCAATAATGCCACAACTGCTGCAACAGCCATGCTCCATTCAAAACGGAACGCTACATAGATGATGATACCGACAGAAGCAATAAGCACGGCATAAAAAGCGTTCTGTGCAAGCTCACGACCAACCGTAGGCGTAACTGTACTGATACTTGGTGATTCACCGTATTTATCTTCAAAGTGAGTGTTGATCTTCGCTACTTCGTCTTTTGACAAAGCACCTTTAAAGGAAACATTTGCTTGATCATTTTTTCCTGCAAGTACGACCGCTTCAGGTTCAAGCCCAAGTGTCTTAAACTCTTCTTCTACACCTTCATTTGTAAGTGTTTCATTCGCTTGAATATTTACACGCGATCCACTATCAAAATCAATCCCAAGCTTCAATCCAGCTGTAAGCAAGAATATAATTCCGATAACTGTAAGGAGAGTCGAGATGATGAAGTAAAGGTTTCTGTTTTTTACAAAGTCGTATTTAAAGCTCACGGATGTCACGCTCCTTTACACCAAACAAACCTGGCTTCTTATCCATAACACGAGACTGTACCCATAACCCTAGGAAAAGTCTTGTTCCGAAAACGGCTGTAATAAAACTTGCCAGAACTGAAATAATTAAAACTAGCGCAAATCCTTTTACTGAACTTGTTCCGTATGCGAACAAAACAGCAGCTGCAAGGATCGTCGTAATATTTGCATCGAAGATGGTTGTAAAGGAACGGCGATTTCCAGCTTTAAACGCACTTAACACAGATTTTCCGCTTCTAAGTTCCTCTTTGATCCGTTCATATGTGATGATGTTGGCATCAACCGCCATACCCACTCCTAGAATTAGAGCTGCGATACCCGGAAGTGTTAGAACTCCATTCATCAGATAGAATATAGCTAAGATCAACCAAATATAAATGGATAGAGTGATAACAGCAATGATTCCTGGTACACGATAGAAGATCAGCATGAATAAAAAGATCACTGCAATTCCGATAAAGCCAGCGAATACCGTTTCATTTAATGCTTTTTCTCCGAACTTCGCTCCAACTGATGTTGAATACACTTCATCGAGTTTAACGGGTAGAGCACCGGCGTTTAAGATTTTCGCTAAACTTTGTGCTTCTTCTACAGAGAACTGTCCTGTAATGGTTACATCTTTTTGAGTAAGTTTTTCATTTACATATGGAGCAGAAATATACTTTGGCTGTTTTCCAGCAAGTTCTTTCTTCTGTTCTTCTTTAAATGAGTCACCTTTTTCATAATCTAACCAAATAACCATGATGTTTTCACCTTGTGGCTGACGCTGAAGAACTTCTTCCGTAATTTTTGCAAATTTATCTGCGTCTTTAAGCTTCAGTGAAACAATCGGTTTATTATTTTGAGATTCAAACGTTTGCTTTGCACCATTTCCTTCTAGATCCGATCCATCTAACAGCACTTTATCGTCCACATCGCGGAATGTTAACTCAGCTTGTGTTGATAGGAGTTCACGTGCTTTGTTTTGATCGGTTACACCAGCAAGCTGAACACGGATTCTGTTGTCTCCTTCGATCTGAATCTCAGGCTCAGAGACACCAAGCACGTTAATACGACTGTTCAATGCTTCAACGGTACTCTTTAATGTTTCCTGTGTAATCTTTTGACCCTTTTTCACAGGTTCTACATCGTAAAGTACTTCAAATCCACCTTGGAGATCTAGTCCAAGTTTTGTACCTTTTACGATCTTTTCTGTTGTCAGCCCGATTAGTGCTGCGAACATGATGAGCACAACAAAAAAGATGACGATCTTACTCCTTTTTACCACTTCAAGAAACCTCCTTCATGCTGTATCAAAAAACAACACTATGTATAAGTACGAATACTAACCCTTCCCATTATAGCGATTGTTGTTTTTTTCTGTCAATTTGTCCTGTGAATGTTCATAAATAAAACATAATAAATAACACCTTATGTCCACTTCAGGCTGTCCTTTTCCTAAGTAGGAACCTTATAAAATAGAACGAGGCTGCCCAAAAGTACGTTCTACTCTTGAGTCAGCCCCTCTTCTTTATATGAGCGTATTGTGAGCCACGTCATAAAATCATTTAGTGAAAGAGCTAAAATGGTATCAACCAATGCGTAGAGACGAGGCTCAACTTTCTTTTTCTTTAATTTTGATTGAACACATTCCCATATTTCCTCTTCTGTTACACTTTCATACCCCAAATAATGAAATTCTTCTTTTTTGCTTTCTACTGCTGGCTTGACTTCATTCTTCCATTCTGAAAAATGTGTATTCTCCATTCGAATCTCTCCTTTCGAGATAAAACAAGCTGTCATGACTGTTCACTCTACTTGCATATAGTGATATATAAGATTGTCCAAGAAAGGACAGGTTAAGATGACAAAACAAACACTCGTGCAAGGAACGATCCTACTCATATTAGCAGGACTAGTAACCAAAATACTCGGTTTCGTTAATCGAATCGTCATGGCTCGTGTCATGGGTCACGAAGGTGTAGGACTCTATATGATGGCCGTCCCTACTTTCTTATTAGCCGTAACTTTAACAAGGCTTGGATTGCCGATCGCCATATCAAAACTTGTAGCAGAAGCCGATGCAACAGGAGATCGTTCAAAAGTAAGAAAAATTTTAATCGTATCATTAGCCATCACAGGTATATTGAGCATTGTGATCACGATCGCTTTGTTTATCGCAGCTCCGTTATTAGCTGAATACTTTTTTACTGATCATCGTACGATCTGGCCGTTACTTGCTATCGCGCCTGTAGTCCCTGTCATTGCAGTCTCTTCCGTTTTAAGAGGATATTTTCAAGGTCTGCAGAACATGAGACCTTCTGCATATTCACAAGTGATCGAACAGGTTGTCCGAATTGCTCTCGTCGCCCTTTTAACTGGTTTATTCCTTCCTTATGGCGTAGAATATGCCGCAGCTGGGGCTATGATCTCTGTTATTATCGGTGAACTCGCATCACTTCTTTATATGTTCTCGATGTTCAAAGTGAAAAAGAAGATGCGTATTCGAAAAGGATTTTTCAAGCAGTTGAAACAAGGTCATGAAACGATGAAAGATCTTCTGAATATCGCTCTACCCACAACAGGCAGTCAATTGATCGGTTCTGTTTCCTACTTTTTCGAACCAATCGTTGTGGCAAATAGTTTAGCGATCGCCGGAATTACTACAGCTGTTGCTACCGCACAATACGGAGAACTCGCTGGATATGTAATCCCACTCTTGTTTCTGCCAACGTTCATTACGTATTCTCTCTCTATCTCTTTAGTACCTGCAATCAGTGAAGCGAATGCACAAAAAAAATACCACTTGATTGAACATCGACTGAATCAAGCACTCAGGCTCTCCATGTTATCTGGTGGTATTGCGGCTGTTATTATGTATGTATACGCGGTTCCCATCATGGACTTGATGTATGATTCACCTGCTTCCGCGTCCTATGTAAAAATCATGACACCTTTTTTCTTTTTCCTTTATTTTCAAGGACCATTACAAGCCGTCCTTCAAGCTTTAAACCTTGCACGCTCCGCGATGATCAACAGTCTCATTGGCGCCCTTGTTAAGTTAACTGCAATTTTCGCTCTAGCTACTCGACCCGAGTTTGGCATTATGGGTGCAGCACTTGGAATCGTGATTAGTATCGTAGTCGTTACACTTCTCCATTTTGCCACCGTTATTAAAGCAATCAGTTATACGATCGTGGTGAAGGATTTTGTTTTGTGCTTGCTTTCCATTCTCATTACAGGTGGCGCCGCCGTCTATTTGTATCAGTACATGATGCCGCAATTCTCACCATTACAAGGTCTTATGATATGTGTTTCGGCGACATGCGCGATCTATTTGTTTGTTCTCATCTTCTTTAAGCTCTTAAGTAAGGAAGACCTTAAACACATACCTTTCATTAAAAGATGGATCTAAAACAGCCGAATCGGCTGTTTTATTTTTTGCTGTTCAATTCATCGACATACAATGTCCCATCTTCATTCAGTGTACAGAAAGAAATGTTTTTGATCTCTTTAAACCCAACTTTCTTTAATTCCTGTCTTAACCAAAAAGACGTCTTATCCATCTTTTCAAGGTTATCTTCTAATATTTTTCCATCCAAAATGAGAGGCATAATCATTTGAATCGGTGTATTTTCGGATTCCTCGTCCTTTTTTATAATAGAAAGCTTTCCTGTTGTTTCTAAAATTCCAAATTCAACCTCGTTCAAACTTCTAATATTATTCTCACGTAATTGTGTTAAAAGATCATCAAAATTGTATCGCTGCTTCTTCATCTCATGCTCATCCACCTGTCCTTCTTTAATGATCAAAGAAGGTTTACCGTCTACGATCTCTCTCATTCTTCTGCTCTTTAATGAGATGAGTGCCAATATGAGCTGAATGCTCAGCAAAACAAAGATGGATACGAGGGAATTCAACATTGGAATCGTAGGATCTTCGATTGAGATTACTGCTAACTCTGCAATCATGATTGAGACTACAAAGTCGATGATAGATAACTTTCCCATCTCTCGCTTACCCATCATTCGAAAGATGACCATGATTAAGAAGTAAATAAAAAGCGTTCTAAATATAACCGTATACAGTTCCATGATTCCCCTCCTTCCGCAGGTCGATCTAAGTTCATTCCATTAGTTAGTGTGGCACAGATATGAAAAAACATGATACGAAGGTTTTGCCAAATAAACCAATGGAAACGAAAGGGAAAATAACTTGCTTGTACTTCTATTTTTTACGGTGTCTGAATAAAGTATAAAGAAAGCTTCTAGGGATAAGGAGGATTAATGATGGGGATTAAACACATGGCTTCTTCTATGGGACGGGGTCTGATCGCTGTACTTTTAATGATTATGCTTTGCAGTTTAGTGCTCTCACTTTTGCTGCGTTTTACTGGACTAACAGAAGCGTCGTTGAAATGGGTGACAGTGGGTCTTTCGTTTTTATCATTATTTATAGGTGGATTGATTTCGGGTAAAAAAGGTCAGAGTAAAGGTTGGCTGTTAGGTGGGGGTACAAGTCTTTTGTTTTCTTTTCTCGTATTTCTTATTCAATACTTAGGCTATCAGAGTACGTTCAACTCCTCTCAGTATATGTATCACGCTCTTTTTCTTTTATTAGCAATCATCGGTGGAATCATGGGTGTTAACTTCAGCAGTCATAAACAAACATATAAATAAGACCCGTATGAACGGGTCTTTTTGTTATAGTACTGCTTCTTCTTTTACTTCACGGATCGCATTACGATCAAATGTTAACTTTGCGCCATCGTTCGAACGAATAACAGCGATGTTATCATCGATGCTATCTAGTGTTCCGTGTAATCCACCGATCGTTACAACTTTGTCTCCCTTTTTAAGGTTAGACTGCATCTCACGAACCGCTTTTTGTCTCTTTTGCTGCGGTCGGATCAACAGAAAATAAAAAATTGCAAACATCAAGATAATCGGCAATATTCCTCCAAGACTTCCACCCATACTATTTCACCCCTTTCTATAAGTTAAACTCAAAATTCCATTTAGAAATTACGCGCGTTCGGTTTATTAAATCCATACATTTCAAAGAATTCATTTCTAAAATCAAGAAGTCTATCTTCCATGATCGCTTGTCTCACTTGCTTCATTAAGTTTACCAAAAAATATAGGTTATGGTAACTTGTTAATCGGAAACCAAATGTTTCGTTCGCTTTTACAAGGTGACGAATATAAGCTCTAGAGTAAGTTCGGCATACATGGCAATCGCACTTTTCGTCAATCGGACGGAAATCTCTCGCATACTTCGCGTTACGAACCACAAGCCTTCCTTCACTTGTCATACATGTCCCGTTTCTAGCGATTCGAGTAGGCAGTACACAGTCAAACATGTCAATTCCACGAATCGCTCCATCGATGAGTGAGTCAGGAGAGCCTACGCCCATCAGATAACGAGGTTTGTTTTCTGGAAGATGTGGCGTTGTGAAATCTAAGACACGGTTCATCACATCTTTCGGTTCACCCACTGAAAGACCACCAACGGCATAACCCGGGAAATCAAGCGATACAAGATCTCGCGCACTCTGTTTTCGAAGTTCTTCGTATTCTCCACCTTGGACGATACCAAAAAGAGCTTGATCCTGAGGTCTACCATGTCCTTTTAAACAGCGTTCCGCCCAACGACTTGTGCGTTCAACAGAAGCTTTCATATAATCATATTCCGCTGGATAAGGCGGACACTCATCAAACGCCATCATAATATCAGAACCTAATGCGTTTTGAATCTCCATTGCACCTTCTGGACTTAAGAAAAGCTTTTCACCGCTCAGATGATTTCTGAAGTGAACACCCTCTTCTTTGATCTCTCTCAGATCACTCAAAGAGAATACTTGAAAGCCGCCTGAATCCGTAAGTATCGGACGATCCCAGTTCATAAATTTATGAAGACCACCCGCTTCTTTGACGATATCATGTCCTGGGCGTAACCATAAGTGATACGTATTACTTAAAATGATCTCTGCTCCAAGTTCTTTAAGTTCTTCTGGACTCATCGTTTTCACTGTTGCTAATGTGCCCACCGGCATAAAGATTGGTGTTTCAAATGTTCCATGAGGAGTATGGACTTTCCCTAATCGCGCACCTGATTGTTTGCACGTTTTTATTAATTCATACGTTACTGCTGGTTTCATCTTAAAATATATCCCCCTTAAAGTATAAGCATCGCGTCACCGAAACTGAAAAAGCGATACTTTTCTTCAACGGCTTCATGATATGCTCTTAAAACGAAATCTTTGGAAGCTAATGCGCTCACCAACATGATTAATGTTGATTTTGGAAGATGGAAGTTCGTAATCAGTCCATCGATCGCTTTAAACGAATAACCTGGATAGATAAAGATATCTGTCCAACCAGAATCTTCCTCAAACTTGCCATCAAATTTATTAGCTACCGTTTCAAGTGTTCGTGTACTCGTAGTTCCAACGGTAATAATTCTTCCGCCAGCCTCTTTAACCCCATTTAAAAGTTCAGCTGTTCCTTTTGTTACTTGATAAAATTCTGCATGCATGTCATGTTCTAGAACATTTTCTACACTAACAGGACGAAACGTACCTAAACCGACATGAAGCGTAATAAACGTAACATGTACACCCATAGCTTTAATCTCTTCGATTAATTCTGTTGTAAAATGCAATCCAGCGGTCGGAGCAGCTGCAGAGCCTTGATGTACCGCGTAGACAGTCTGGTAACGGTCCTTCTCCTCTAACTGTTCTTTAATATAGGGCGGAAGTGGCATCTGACCCAGATCATCTAGAAGTTCGTAAAAAATACCATCATAAATAAACTTCAGCTGTCTGCCACCATGGTCACTCTCACCCGTACAAACTGCTTTTAATCTGCCATCACCAAAAGAGATTTCTGTACCGGGTTTAATTCTTTTTGCTGGTTTTACAAGTGTTTCCCATGTGTCGTTTCCTTCTTCTTTTAGAAGAAGTACCTCCACTTTTCCACCTGTATCCGATTTCTGTCCAAAAAGTCTTGCCGGGAGAACGCGAGTGTCATTCAAGACAAGGCAGTCTCCTGCTTTAAGATAGTTTTTCAAATCATAAAAATGCTTATGTTCAACTGTTTCTTGTTTTCGATCTAATACCATCAATCTAGAGGAAGTGCGGTTCTCAAGCGGTGTTTGCGCAATTAATTCCTCAGGAAGATGAAAATCAAAATCATTTACGTTCATGTGATGTATTCCTGCTTTCTGTATAGCACTTTTCTAAGTAATCTTTGCTCAATTCATCATGATAAGTTGATTGGCACGCAGAGTGTGAGACTCCTAAAAGCGCATAGCGCTAGGAGGCTCACCGCACACCCCGAAGAAAGCGAGCAACCCGGAGTGAAAATCAACCACTTCAAGAACAAAGTTGCATAACTTTCTATTTAAATCGACCTATGATCATGAAGATCAAGGAAAGTACAACACTAATGATAATGGACGTCATGATTGGAAAATAGACAGTCGTGTTTCCTTTTTTCCAAACCATATCACCAGGAAGTTTACCTATATACGTCCCTACTAATCCTATAATAATTAGAACGATTCCTGCAACGATTAACAGTCGGTTCAATCCGCGGACGCCTCCAGTCCAAAGTATTGATAGGCCTGTTCTGTAACCATGCGTCCACGTGGAGTACGTTGTAAGAAACCAATCTGAAGAAGATAAGGTTCATAGACATCTTCAATCGTCATTGATTCTTCACCAATTGTAGCCGAAATGGTCTCTAGACCTACAGGACCGCCTTTATACGTGTGAATGATCCCTAGTAATAATTTATGGTCAATATGGTCTAAACCTAAACGGTCTACTTGCAGAAGCTCCAAAGCTTTCTGACAGATCGGCAATGAAATCGTATCCTTGCCTTCAACCTGCACAAAGTCCCTTACTCGGCGTAACAACCGGTTAGCAATCCTTGGAGTACCTCTTGATCTTCTCGCAATCTCTTCTGCTGATAGATCATCTACTCTTACCCCAAAAACGTCTCCAGTACGTCTTACGATTTCTCCAAGCTCATCGGGCTTATAATATTCCAGCCTTGCGAGCACACCAAAACGATCACGAAGAGGAGCTGATAATGACCCCGCTCTTGTGGTAGCACCAATCAAAGTGAAAGGAGGTAAATCTAACCTCACAGACCTAGCAACCTCTCCTTTTCCAATCACGATATCTAAACAAAAATCTTCCATTGCAGAATATAGAATCTCTTCAATCGCACGGGATAATCGGTGGATTTCATCAATAAATAAAACATCACCTGGTTCTAAAGAGGTCAAGATGGCTGCTAAATCCCCTGGACGTTCAATAGCTGGTCCGCTTGTTGTCCTCAAATTAACTTCCATCTCGTTTGCAATGATCGATGCCAATGTTGTCTTCCCTAGACCAGGAGGACCATACAACAATACATGATCAAGAGGTTCGTTGCGAATCTTTGCCGCTTTAATAAAGATCCGCAAATTGTCCTTTACAGAGGTTTGTCCGATATACTCGTCTAAAAGTTCAGGGCGCAGGCTTAACTCGATATTTGCTTCATCTTGACGTTCTTCTGAAGAAACAATTCTCTCTTCCATACATCCTCACGTCCTTATGAATTCATTAACTTCTTCAATGCAGCTTTAACATATTCGTTGGCTGACATCTTCTCTTTTTTTAGTTCAGGCAGAATTTTTTGAATCTCTTTTCTGCCATATCCTAAGACTGCAAGAGCCTCAAGTGCTTCATCAAGTTCATCACTCTCAGGTTCTACATCTGCGAATAGTCCATCCGTAAACTCAGCATCTGCGAAGATTGAGATCTTCCCTTTCAGATCTAAGATCATCTGACGAGCTGTCTTCTTTCCTACACCAGGAAACTTCGTTAGGAACTTTTCATCTTCTTGTTCGATCGCATTGACCACTTGTTCAGGCTGACCAAAGGCAACGATCGCTAATGCTCCTTTTGGGCCAATTCCTGACACGTTCAATAGTTTTAAGAACAAGTCACGTTCTTTTCTGTTCTTGAAGCCGTAAAGAGCAAGTATATCCTCACGAACATATTGATACGTATATACCGTCTTTTGATCGTTCAGTTTATAGATAAATGGATTGGGACATAAAATTTTATATCCAATTCCATTATTGTTAATAACAATATATTCTGCGGTTATGTAATCTACATTTCCAGAAATACTTTCAATCAATTTCTTCTCTCCCTAACGCTAAACACGAGCGTATGTTTCTATTGCTTATTGTATCATAGGCTCCCTCTTAATTCCTTATAAAAAGTGAATTTGATTTCTCTAAAAGCATCTTATGAGATACCTTATTTTAAATGCTGTTTACGAAATCCCTTGTTGATTTTTAATTTCCTAGGCTACTCGCTTTCTATGGTGAACCACAATTCATTCGCTCCACTAAATTAATTAGATTCACAACAAAAAAAAGAACTGTACAAAAGTTGATTTAACTTCTGACAGTTCTTTTATACTAGCGGTTGTTTTCGAAAGGACGTTTTATCGCATTTCCAAGGTCACTGCCGGCATTTACGATATCGTTGCTAATTCCGCGAACATCTGATTCAACTTCCGTGTAAGCACGGCCATCTCGCAGATTGTTATCAACGTTCTCAATGCGGTTAACCATATTTCGATCAGCTACGATCTTCACGTCACGATTTGGTGCCAATTTTGAAGTGATCTCTCTAACTTTGTTAGTTAGTTCGGTCTTCTTCTTTTTATCCGTGTCTATTCCTACAATGACGTTGTTATCCTCAAGAATAACGTGAGCATCGTCTACACCCCGGATGTCATTGACATTTTTCGCAATTCGTTCAGCAAGTTTACCATCATAATCTTCATGGTATGTGGCAGTATGATCATTTACATCTCGATCAGTCATATCAGTTATGAATCCATTACCCCGGTCAAGGTCACCACGATTATCTCCCTCATTAGAGTAATATCCAATCGGTCGAACATCGTTGTCATTCTTATCCTGAGATTCATTTACACCGTTACAGCCTACGAGACCTACAGCTAGGATTGTTACGGTAAGTGATTTCCCTAAAAAGTTCAATGGAAAAACCTCCTTTCACCATTAGCTTGGCAGAAGAAGGCTCTAAATAATCTGTTAAATGTAGGATGATTGTTAACTCATTCTCTTCATTATCTTTTCGATAAACTTTTTTCTGTGAGAAAAATCACGCAAAGTAAACCTCGTTACGGCATCGATCATTTCTTTGTCCCCCGTTTTAAGGGCCCTATTCCATTCTCGATAGAGATCCGTGGGGAATACCAGACTAATTACAAACCATCTTTTGGTAAACCATTTTAAGAAATCTTCATTCCCTACCTCTTCCATCGTTTCATACGACCAATGCCAAAATGGTAAGATACGATTGGCGTACTGTAACCAGTCAAAAGCTTGAGGAACTGCTGCAAAAAGATCAAAATCAATCAGGTACGTATCTTTTTCTTTATATTTCACAAAATTATGTGGAGCAACATCCCCATGTGTGATCTCTTTTTTCTTGTACGCTTTATTCTCTAACTTTTCAACAGCTTCATGATCAAAGTGGTTTAGACTCCATTCTCCCCACATGATGATTTCTGAAATTAAAGGACGCATCTGGTGATTCCAATTTGCTGATCTTGCATGAAATTTAAAAGCATCCAGTCTGTCACTCCACTTCTTAAATAAAGAGTACGATGACAATTGTTCATAGAGAGGTAACGGTATATTTTTTGAAAAAGAATGAAAACGGCTAATCGCCTCTACTCCAGCTTTGACATCGTCCTTATTTCCAAAATGAAGACCTTCTCCCTTATAAAATGGCATGATCGCCCAAATGTATTTTCCGAATTGAACCGTTTTTTTCTGGTTTGGATATGATGTATACGTTCCCATTATCCTCTGTTTTTGGCCATGATATAATTTAGAGAGCTTTAATTGCTTGTTGCATGTTTCTGACCTGCTAAACCCTTTTAAAACAAACTTTCCTTGCTTGGTTTTAATCCAAATAACGTTCTCTCGAAAAAAGCCAAAGTCGATCACTTCAAGACCCAGTTCATTCATCTTTTTTAAAAAAAGACGATCCCCTTGGAAATCGTCCCTTACGTCCCTATTCATCTTCTTCCGTTTCTTCCATATAGTTCTCATCTATTTCACGAGACTGCGCTTGCGAATATGGGTTTGGCATACCTTGTGGCATCTGCTGAGGCATACCTGGCATTCCTCCACCCTGCGGCATCATACCCATCTGACCCATTCCCGGCATTCCACCACCTTGTGGCATCATACCCATCTGAGGCATTCCTGGCATTCCTCCACCTTGTGGCATCATACCCATCTGTGGCATTCCCGGCATTCCGCCTCCTTGTGGCATCATACCCATCTGTGGCATTCCTGGCATTCCTCCACCTTGTGGCATCATACCCATCTGACCCATCTGTGGCATTCCTGGCATTCCGCCTCCTTGTGGCATCATACCCATCTGTGGCATTCCTGGCATTCCTCCACCTTGTGGCATCATACCCATCTGACCCATCTGTGGCATTCCTGGCATTCCGCCTCCTTGTGGCATCATACCCATCTGGCCCATCTGTGGCATTCCACTATATCCTTGAGGCATACCCATAGGCATCATACCCATCGATCCTGGCTGTTGCATACCCATCTGCATATCCTGCATTTGTTGTTGACCACCAGGTGTGTATTCTCCTGAAGGCATTTGGTCCATATCTGAATCAGGATATTCTCCAAAAGGCATAGAACCTCCTTGTTGCATGCCACCTCCACCTTGTGGATATCCACCACCGTAGAGTTGTGGCATTCCACTGAATCCTTGTGGAGGCATCATTCCATAGCCTTGAGGCATTTGAGAATACGTTTGAGGTTTTGGAAACATTGAAGGCATCGAACCATACATGTTCTGCATCATTCCAGATGACTCTTCCATTAAAAATGGATGTTTATTTGGCGCATATCCATCTTTACCTGCATATATCCCGTGTTTGCTCGCCACGTTTGGCTGGTTTGCTATGTTTGGCTGGTTTGCTATGTTTGGCTGGTTTGCCATATTTGGCATGTTCGCTATGTTTGGTTGATTTGCCATATTAGGCATGTTCGCTATGTTTGGTTGCTGATTCGAATATCCCATCGGTACATAATGCCCTAGGTTTGACGATTCCACCATTCCAGCAAAGTCCTTATCATGAATAGGTGCCATAGGCGCCTTCATCGGTGCTTTCATCGGTTGGTCTTTTAACATTGGAACATCTTTTTTCATAGGCACGTCTTTTTTCATTGGCACATCATTTTTCATTGGTGCATCTTTTTTCATCGGTGCATCTTTCTTTTCCATCTTAGTTGGTGCTGGTTTTAATGGCGCAGGCTTCATTGGTGCCGGCTTCATTTCTTGCTTTACCGGTGCTGGTTTCTTTGGAGCAGGCTTAACCGGTGCTGGCTTCGGAGCCTCTTGAACTGGTGCAATTGGTTTCGGTTTTTCTTTAATCGGAACAATAGGCTGTTCTTTCTTCATACCAGGCATCTTGATCGGGATCTTAATCTTTTCCCCCCGTTCAATTACATCTGTTTTTGAGAAACCTGGATTTGCTTTTCTTAATTCATTTACTGGTACATCGTATTTTTCAGCAATCTTATCGAGTGTGTCCCCTTTTTGCACAATGTGTATTCTCACGCTGCAAAACTCCCTCCTGCCAAATTTCCTTACAGTATATGAACATTTGGGCATATTGCTACATCGTATTAGAAGTGACATTATTCCTTTATCAATTTATGCCTCATAAAAGGAGGTTATGACAGGGGGAGAAACACTACATCATCCGGTTCAATGCTGTGATTGCATATTTTTTTGTTTCTTCATCTACTTTAATTACGTTTTCTACTTTTCCCTCTATAATATTTTTAAGTGACCATAACAAGTGTGGTAGATCTATACGATTCATCGTAAGGCATGGACAGAGATTTGGATTTAATGAGACGATCTTCTTGTCACTGAACTGTTGAGCCAATCTGTTTACAAGATTCATCTCTGTTCCGACAGCCCAGCTTGTTCCTGGTTCTGCATGTTTGATCGTCTCAATAATAAAATGAGTAGATCCATTCAGATCACTAGCTCTTACAACCTCATGCGTACATTCTGGATGAACAATAATCTGAAACTCTGAATGATTCTCTCTAAAGTCTGCTATCTGATCTACGGTAAACTTCTCATGAACAGAACAATGCCCTTTCCATAGAATCACTTTGACTTGTTCAAGGTTCGTACCGTCAAAGATTAATTGATTCGAAATCGGATCCCAGATCGCCATATCTTCAAGTGGTACCCCGAGATCGTAAGCAGTATTCCTCCCTAGATGCTGATCGGGAAGAAAAAGCAATCTTTCTTTTTGATCGAAAGCCCAGCTTACCATCTCTTTAGCGTTTGAAGAAGTAACAGTAGCCCCGCCATTCTTCCCACAAAATGCTTTTATCTCAGCAGTTGAGTTTACATAAGTAAGTGGCAGGATCGTATCACCAAAGAGTTTTTGAAGTTCGATCCAAGCTCTTTCTGTTTGATGAATATTCGCCATATCCGCCATAGAACAACCCGCTTTCAAATCTGGCAGTATGACTATCTGATTGTCAGCGCTCAACATGTCAGCTGTTTCAGCCATAAAATGGACACCACAGAAAACGATATAGTCAGCATCTTTATTCTCTGCAGAAATTTTGGCAAGTTGTAGAGAGTCACCTGTAACATCGGCAAATTGAACGATCTCATCTTTTTGATAATGATGAGCGGGAAGGAACAAACGCTTTCCTAAAAGGTTCTTGATCTCATGGACCCTTGCCACCATCTCTTCCACTGACATTTTGCTATATCTTTCTGGTAATGTATTTGTTTTAGAGAACGTTTTTAGTAACGTCATGTTTCACAGCTCCTTTAACATTCATGCTAATATCCAACGCTTTATAAGAGTGAGTTAAATAACCGAGAGAAATATAATCAACGCCGGTTTCACTATATTCCTTTATCTCTTCTAGAGTAATACCTCCAGAAGCTTCCGTTATAATATGTGGAGGCACATGTGTAAGTCTTTGTTTGATCTCTTCTGGACTACAGTTATCAAACATGATAATATCCGCTCCAGCTAAGACCGCTTCAATCACTTGTTCTTCTGTCTCTGTTTCGACTTCTATCTTCACGGTGTGTCCACACTTTTCACGCGCCGTTTCAACTGCATCACGAATAGAAGGAAATCCCGCTAAGTGATTATCTTTCAGCATGATGGTGTCATAGAGTCCGAACCTGTGGTTGAATCCTCCCCCACATCGTACCGCATACTTTTCAAACATCCTTAGTCCCGGTGTCGTCTTTCTTGTATCACAAATTCGAGTTTCACCTTCGCAAGAAGACACCGCTTTTGCAGTTAACTTCGCTATACCAGACAGACGTTGTAACAGGTTCAGTATGACTCTTTCTCCAGACAAGACACTTTGTCTTCTACCTGTTATCTCAGCTAACACTGTTCCTCTGTCAAACCTTTCTCCATCATTAACAAAGATACTCGTTTGAACCGTCTGATCGATCAGTTCATATCCGATAGACAAAATTTGCGCACCAGCCATTACTCCATTTTCTTTTGCGATAATGGTTGCGGTCACTTCTGTATGATCTTCAAAAAGAGACGCTGACAAGTCCCCTGATCCGATATCTTCAATTAAAAATTCCTGCAGCTGTTTTTTCAGCAATAATGGATTCATCATGCCACAAACTCCTTGTTATTTTTTTTGAGTCCCAATCATTCTTTTGAGTTGGAAAATCTTTTCGATAATGACTGCCTCTGCTTTCTTCTCGCTTCAGACAACTTGTTACCGTCAACCATGCGATTGTTTGCATATTGAACCTCTTGATCACAGAGAGAGGCTGTTTGATCAGATCAGGTTTCCACGAGCGCAGCTCTAATGTTTTTGCTGCCATCTCCAATTCTTCCTTGTTTCTGACGATTCCAGCATATTTATCCATAAGACGTTGAATATCTTCTTCTACTAGAAGATCCTTGTGCTGAATCTCTTTCTCATCCTTCATCTTCTTTCTTTTTAAGAACAGCGATTGATTATCCAATTCCTCAGATGAAAGAATACTAGTTGCCGCTGCTTTTGCAAAAACTGCTCCTTCAAGGAGAGAGTTACTCGCTAACCGATTGGCACCATGCACACCCGTATTCGCGCACTCTCCTATCGCATATAACCCTCTCAACGAGGTCTTACCCGAGAGATCTGTAACGATTCCACCCATCGTAAAATGAGCACCAGGAGATACTGGGATCAATCCTTTATTCAAATCGATATCAGCATTCTCACAAAGCATGGTCACCCCAGGAAATTTATCTCTAAATCCTTTAATCGAAGAGATATCTAAGTAAACCTTCTCGCCGTATTCATGAATCTCTTGAAATAGCCTCTTAGAAACGATATCTCGTGGTGCTAGATCTTTTAATGGATGAACATCTTGCATAAATGAAACTCCACTTGAATTGACCAATATTCCACCTTGACCACGAACAGCTTCAGTGATCAAGCCCGCTGGTACTCTTCCTGATAAAAGGGTTGGATGGAACTGAACAAACTCCAAGTCCGAAAGTTCTACACCAGCCCGGTATGCCATGCCTAGAACGCTCCCATCTGATCCATATGAATTAGAGGTCGTTCCATAGATCCCGGCATATCCTCCACCTGCTAGTATTGTAGTTTTGGCTTGAAAGATAGTTGTTTGGTTTTTATCATCTTTACCATACACACCAATACATTTATGATTTTGGATGATTAAGTCAACAGCGTACTGATGGCTAACAATCTTCACCTTGTTTCTTACACGTGAGATTAAAGTTTCAATCACTTTTTTACCTGTTTGATCTCCTCCAGCATGAACGATGCGATTTCGATGATGTCCGCCTTCTTTACCCAACATAAAAGAACCGTTCTCATGTCTGTCAAAGCTTACTCCCCACTCAGTAAGTGTGCGAACGACACTCTTACCTTCTTTCACAAGCTGTTTGACAGCCTCTTGATCATTATGATGATGACCGGCCTTGAGCGTATCTAAAAAATGCTCTGCCCAAGAGTCTTCTTTATCTATTGCTGCAGAAATTCCGCCTTGAGCTAAGAAAGAATTTGATTTCTCTGCAGAAAACTTTGTGATAACTATCACATTCTTATGCGAACTTAAATATTCAGCAGCCATCAAACCAGCGATTCCTCCACCGATGATCAATACATCTGCTTCCACCTGTTTCATAAAAACAAAACACCTCAACTTTACACGTGTCTTGACACCTATATTTACATAGATTTAAACTAGATACAACTATTTTATTAAAACTGAGGTGGAAACCTTGATATATCTTGATTATGCCGCAACTACACCACTGTCAGACTCTGCACTTAGCGCTTTCGTTCAAACTTCAAAAACGTATTTTCAAAATACGGAGAGTCTTCACGAAGGTGGTCTTGCAGCTCGCGATTTATTAGAACATGCTCGTCGTACTTTAGCTGAATTGTTAGGAAAAGACAGTGAAGGAATCTATTTTACAGGCGGGGGTTCAGATGGTAATTTTCTAGCTGTTACTTCGTTAGCACATGGAGCAAACGATAAAGGTAAACACATTATTTCATCAAATATCGAACACCCTTCTGTTGATTACGTTCTTAGATTTTTAGAGAACAATGGGTATGAGATAACAAGAATACCCGTACAAAAAAATGGGAAGATATCGATCAATACGCTGCTGTCCTCAATTCGACCAGATACCACTCTTGTCACCATTCAGCATGTGAACAGTGAGACAGGAATCGTACAGAATATTAAAGAGATCAGTGAACGATTAAAAGAACGTGATGTTTTGTTTCATAGTGATTGTGTTCAATCATTCGGAAAATGGGATAATCGTTATTTTCGTTCTATGCATATTGATGCCTTTACAATGTCTGCTCACAAGATACACGGCCCAAAAGGAACGGGTGCCGTTTATATCTCGCCATCTGTTCATATAGCACCTCTTCTCTCTGAAGTCACACATGAACGTGGATTCCGAGCAGGAACCGTTGATCTGCCCTCAATTGCAGCTTTCGTTACAGCAGCCGAAGAGGCATTTCATCTACAGCATGAACATTATCAACATGCTGTTGACATGCGAAAACAATTCATTTCGTCTATACTTACAGATAAGAGCATAGTGTTTGAAGGACATGATGACAGCTCTCCTTTTATTATTCCAATCCGTACTAAAGGGATGGAAGGTCAAATCGTGATGCAAGAACTTGATCGTCTAAAAATCGCTGTTTCAACAGGTTCAGCTTGCAAAAACGGACAACAAGCACCTTCTAAAACTTTACTTGCACTTGGGAGAAGTGAGAGTGAAGCTCATGAATTAGTTCGAATATCGACCAGTCATCAAACAACTTCTGAAGAAATCACTTTACTTGGCAAAGCACTTATTGAAATAACAAATACATTCAGATCCGTTAGTGAGGTAATAACAAGATGAGTAACGAGAAATTAAAAGGTGATGAGAGACGTTCGCAGCTCATAGCTTGGTTAATGAGCGCTGACAAGCCACTTAGTGGTTCTATTCTCGCCTCGAAAACGAATGTTAGCAGACAGGTCATCGTACAAGACATGTCCCTTTTAAAAGCAAGCGGTGAGCCGATAATGGCAACAGCTCAAGGTTATATTTACCTAAAGAACGACTCAAACAAACAGTACTCTCGCGTGATTGCTGCCAATCATCCACCAGAAGAAACAACAAACGAACTCTTAACAATCGTAGATTACGGAGTTACAGTCGAAGATGTGACGGTTGAACACCCTGTCTATGGGGATATAAAAGCTTCACTCAAACTCTCAACTCGTAAGGATGTTGAAGATTTGATCAAACGCCTAAGAGAAACAAATGCCAGCCTTCTAAGTGAATTAACAGAAGGCATCCACATGCACACTCTTTCATCAGATTCTGAAGAGAAACTTGATAAGGTGTGTGGTGCCTTAAAGGAAAAAGGCTTCTTATTATAAGCAAAAAAATCCCTAGCTGTATCAGCCAGGGATTTTTTCATGCGCCAGTTCCTACTACTTCAACTCGTTCTACTGTTTCCATCCGGTTCAAAGTGCTCAACAAGTCCTTCATATCTCCTTGAAGCATGTTCGTTTCAATCGTCAATGTTATATGAGCACGCCCTTGCAAGGGAATCGTCTGATTAATCGTTAATACGTTACATCCTTGCGAAGCTACTACTGTTAACAAGCTTGAAAGGGCACCGGATCTGTCTTCAAGGTGGAGCGAAAGTGTAATGATCTTTTCTTTTACCATCGTATGAAACGGAAAGATTCCATCGCGGTATTTATAAAATGCACTTCTGCTCAAACCCACTTTTTCTGCAGCTTCCGCTACTGTTTTTACTTTTCCTCGTTCTAAGAGAGATTTTGCTTCCAACGCTTTTTGCATAGATTCTGACAAAACATCTTCTCTTACCATATAGTATTGCTGATCATTTTTCATTTGGCTTTCCTCCGGTGACTTTCTTACCTTTATTATAATAGGATTGGCTTCCTGTGTCTATCTCACACGGACATTTGTATAAAATAAAGACAGCCTACACGGTAGGCTGTCTACTTTTAATCGATAAATTCAAACTCATATTTGAGGATTCGAACAACATCGCCATGCTCTGCTCCACGATCACGTAAAGCTTGGTCTACACCAAGAGTACGCATCTGTCTTGCAAAACGCTTTGTTGCCTCTTCTCGAGAAAAGTCTGTCATCTTGAACAGCTTTTCAATCTTCGGACCATTAATAACAAAAATACCTGCAGGGTCACGAGTAATATAGAAACCAGCATCTTCTTTTTCATGCTTGTATAGAACTCTTTGCTGTTCCCCACCATCATCATGAATCAGTGGGAACTCAGGTGTTACCTCAAGAGTATCTGCTGTTGTGAAAAGTACTTCTCTGATACCTTGACGTGAAATCGCAGAAATCGGGAATACTTTAACGTCTTCTCCCACTTTTTCTTTAAAGATCTCAAGGTTTTCTTCAGCACCTGGAATGTCCATTTTGTTTGCTAGAACTATCTGTGGACGTTCCATCAATCGCATGTTGTACTGATTAAGTTCATCGTTAATTTTCACGAAATCATCATAAGGATCTCGCCCTTCCATTCCAGACATGTCGATAACATGTAGAATAACACGTGTTCGTTCAATATGTCTTAAGAATTGATGACCAAGTCCAATACCTTCGTGAGCACCTTCAATCAAACCTGGAAGGTCAGCCATTACAAAGCTTCTTCCATCTTCAACAGCAACAACTCCTAAGTTAGGAGTGATCGTTGTAAAATGGTACTCGGCAATTTTCGGCTTTGCAGCTGAAACAATGGATAAGAAAGTTGATTTCCCAACGCTTGGGAACCCTACTAATCCTACGTCAGCTAAGACTTTTAATTCTAATGTTACTTCTCGTTCTTCACCTGGTTCACCGTTCTCAGCAATTTCTGGAGCCGGATTTGCAGGAGTAGCAAAACGAGTGTTTCCACGGCCGCCTCTACCGCCTTTAGCGACGATCGCTTGTTGCTGATGATGCACAAGGTCAGCAATCGTCTCTCCTGTGTTAGCATCTGTCACGACAGTGCCCGGAGGAACTTTAACAATCATATCGTTCGCTTTTTTTCCATGCATGCCCTTAGACATACCATGTTCACCTCGAGGGGCTTTAAAATGACGGTTGTAACGAAAATCCATTAGCGTACGTAATCCTTCTTCTACTTCAAAAATTACGTTTGCTCCTTTTCCTCCGTCACCACCTGCAGGACCACCGTCTGGAACGTATTTTTCACGGCGAAATGCAACCATACCGTTTCCGCCGTCACCTGCTTTTAAATAAATCTTGACCTGATCGACAAACATTTCATTCTCCTCCTTCCATTAGGAAGTTAACTGAATATCAAAATAACACTTATTTTCCTGATTATAGCTTTCGATGAGTAACATGCTTTTATGTGTTGAAAAAATATTTCTCAATACTTCATACGTATCCTTCTCATCTGTAAGTGCTCCTTGAAAAGCATAACAGACTCGAAGAGCTGCAGGATCAAAAGTAACAGTAAGTGAGTATTCATCATAACCCGAAATGGAATTGTTCAACACATCGCATACTTCTTTCGTCGTATGTAATAATTCCTCTTCAAATAAGCTAAAATCCCCGCTTTCACCATTTACTTTTCCATACAATTTCACCGGATGCTTCAACCAATTATATGTTAATAAGTACTCCGATAAATTCGGGGTTTTCAGGTTAGAGATTCTTGATTCTTCCCGTGATAGTTCAATTACTTCATTCATAATCTCTTTTGCCCGCTCTGTGCGGCCAAGTGATAGGTTTGCTTTAATAAGCTGTAGCTGGTTTAGCCAGTCATGCCTGGCGTGGCGCAAAAGATCGACAGTTGTCCATTTGTTTGACATCATCGCACTCCTAGCCTTTCCTTTTAATAGGGCTATACCTTACACCAACAAATTTAGCGCAGTACTTAATACTCTCACAAAGCAAAGAAAAAACTCTAACCAATCTGGTTAGAGTTTTCATCTCCCTCTTACGCTTCTTGCGCGATTGGGTAAACACTTACCTTTTTGCGGTCACGGCCATAACGTTCGAAACGTACAACTCCGTCTACCTTAGCAAATAGTGTGTCATCTCCGCCTTTACCTACGTTTGTACCAGGATAGATCTTAGTACCACGTTGACGGTAAAGAATTGAACCACCAGAAACGAATTGTCCATCAGCACGCTTAGCGCCTAGACGCTTAGACTGTGAGTCACGACCATTCTTTGTGCTACCTACCCCTTTTTTAGAGGCAAAGTATTGAAGGTTTAATTTAAGCATTCGTTGCACCTCCTTCATGTTCAGTCAATTTTATATACTCGCTGTATCCTTCTTCAATCGAAGCAAGAGATACAATCATGCCTTCCAAAAGCCACTGTGTTTTCTGATGTATAGAATCATCAAGATTACTCGGTACACTTAGCGTTAGAAGACCACCATCTTCATGAGTAGTTACTTCTGGCTCATAGCCGCAAAGTTTTTCTATCGCATTGATCGTACCGAACGACACCGCTGTAGCTGCTGCACAAACCAAATCTTGGCCATGTGGAGCATAATCAGCATGTCCTTCCATCGTAAACGAAAGTATGTCTTGATCTTTGTTCCTGTATATAGAAACTAGAATCATAAGAATTACCCGTTAATTTTTTCAATCACAACTTTTGTGTATGGTTGACGGTGTCCTTGCTTACGACGGTAGTTCTTCTTCGCCTTAAACTTGTAGACAACCACTTTTTCGCCACGGCCATGTTTTTCAACTGTTGCCGTAACTGTAGCACCTTCAACTAAAGGAGCTCCTACTTTCAAGCTATCTCCACCTACCATCAATACATCCTCGAATGTTACTGACGCTCCAGCTTCAACATCTAGTTTTTCAACATAGATTGCTTGACCTTCTTCAACTCGAACTTGCTTACCACCAGTTTGAATAATTGCGTACATCAACGTGCACCTCCTCTTATACTCAGACTCGCCATCCCAGGTGTATATAAAATACTTAAAACCTGGTCTGTGCGGTTGGAGCGGGTGCTCCAAACACTAACGAAAAAAGGATACCATGTTTGGCACCCTTGTGTCAATGTGAATCTTTTAACATCCGGCTTCTTATTTCATCTATTTTCCCTGATTGTCTCACTGTCATCTCCCGGTTTGACGAACCAGTAGATACAATCACAGAAATTCCATGTTGATTCTCTAAAAACTTCAGCTTTTCAGGATTCTTTTTCAGCCAATCAGAATAGTGGCGTGGCACCTCAATCCATAAAGCCTCGTCATCTTCGTATGTGTATTCTTTTAATATTCTTTCCATCTCATAATAGAAGGTTTCAGGACGAAGGATATATCCATCCATCATATGGCGATCGTACTTTGTTGCAAGAGTCTCAAGTAATGAGGGTCTTTCTTTTTTTCGAGTCATCTCAAACAAACCCATCTTCGTAAAGCCGTGTAAAATCGTGGTATTAGGATCGTTCTTTAATGCCTCTCGCAAAATTTTGTTGATCTGTTCTTTGTCTTCATTCGATTGCATCGTAATAAAATCAATGACAATCATGCCAGCAATGTTACGTAATCGAAGCTGTTTCATGATTTCTTTTGCAGCGATCTTATTCGTTTCAACTACAGTCTTGGAGCGATCTTTTTTTCCAGTAAATTTTCCGGTATTCACATCGATTACAGTTAGAGCTTCTGTCACATTAAAGTAAAGAGAAGACCCATTTTTTAACCATACGAGTGGTGAAAGAGTTTTTTCTATATCTGTTTCAATTCCTAATTTACGAAAAAGGGGTTCTTTTTCGTTGTACAACTTAACTTTGAAAGGATTTTGAAAAGAAGCCGCATACTCTTTGACTTGATGATAAGTATCATAGTCATCCACTAAAATTTCTTCCACGTTTTGATTGAGCCATCTCTCTAGAAGGGGGTAGAAAAAATGAGGTTGTACAAGAAGAGCTGGTGCCTTTTTCGAATCAAAGCTTTTTTGTACTTCTTCTAACTGCCTTCTCAGGTTTTCGAGCTCTTGATTCATTTCTACTTCAGGAAATTCTTCGCAACCCGTTCGAATAATCAATCCTTCGTTATCACCCATAATAGAATCTCCCCATTCTTGAAGCTTTGTACGTTGAGATTCTTTAATTTTTTTTGAAATTCCAATGTGAGGAGTGAACGGAAAATAAACTAGCAGATGACCCGTAAACGAGATGAGTGCTGTTAGTTTAACGCCTTTATCCCCTGTCTCTTCTTTGACAACTTGAACAAGGATGGATTCTCCTTCTTTAATCAGGTTTGAGATGGAAACTTTCTTTTGCTCTTCACGAGAAAGCTGTTGATACGCTGGGAGATCGTCTTTATGAAGAAAACCGTTCTTGCTTGTTCCAATCTCTACAAACACAGCTTGCATACCCGGTAATACTTTTTGTACTTTTCCTTTATAGATGTTTCCTGTTAACGGACTTTTAGTTGGTCTATGAACGGCACATTCAACCAGCTTTTCGTTCTCCATTAAAGCTGTTCGTTTTTCCATTCCTATTGCATTGATAACTACACGCTGCATCGTTACATTCACATCTCCCTGTTTTTTGCTCTACCCCTTATTCTAACGAAAAACTTTTCCGATTGCACACTCAGGAGAGTGATTATAAAAATAAGCTTCTAAAAGTTGCTTTTCATTGATCGTCGTAGGACTTAAATTTTTAATGACGATTGAATGCGTAACTCCTTTTACCAAATGATGAGTGACTTTTGAAAGTGACCATGTTGGAGGTACGATAATCGTACGGGCATCATTAACGTTTGATTGTTGTAATCTGTTCAGTAAAAAACGCATGAATACATAATGTCTGCTGCGCCATTCAAGAATATGAGCCAACCCTAAGAAAAGACAGATTACCCAAAGGTTCAAGTGCGATGGCTGTAATGAAAGCTGCCATGCACCACCTATTACTAAGAAAACAGCGGACCCTATTAAAAATTTCTGTTGTGCTTCTCTGTATGGAATCCATTTCGAGACAAGAGCAAATATTACTTTCCCACCATCAAGTGGCCAAATAGGAAGAAGATTAAATAGAAAAAGCGTTAGGTTCAGCAGAAAGAACCAGGAAAAATCATCGGCAGAGATGATGTTAGACTGACTTAAAACATAGGCGACACCCGTAAGCCAAATGTGCTGCAGCGGTCCAAGAACAGCTACCCACACCTCTTCATGAAACGGACGAGTTCCATGTTCTTCAACAACAGCAGCTCCTCCGAACGGGAGAATATCTATTCTTGAAACTCTCCAATTAAAAAGACGGGCACCAGCAAAATGACCCATCTCATGAATTAAAACTACGAAAAACCAAACGATGATCTCCCTAAAATGCCCTGTATAGACTGCACCAAAAATGACAACCCAAAAGGCGGGATTGATCTTTATTTTTCGTATGAATTCGATTATTAATTTAATCAATATCGATCACCTTACTAGGATCAATAAAGCTCTTGTCTTTTTTTATCGCAAAGTAGAATTTACCCGACTTCCCATCCTTGCTCTGTGATACTTTTCCTAATCGTGTCCCGCTTTCCACGTAATTGTATAGTTTAATGGACTTATCGATTTCTTTAAGATCTCCATACCACGATTCTTGTTCATCTGAATGTTGAATGATTACCGTATATCCGTGGTCTTCCTTCTTTCCAGCATAAACGATATAACCACTTTTCGCTGTTTCCACATCTTCTTCTTTACCCGTTTCAATCACGATCCCTTTGCCGTTCGTACTGAACGTCTCGTACACTTTACCATCTACGGGAACAGCAAATACTTCACTGACTTCTTCTGTTTTCTTTTCTTTCTGTAACTTATCCTTTGGAAACAAGGCTAGTGGTTTTCCAAATTTATCTTCATACCAATCTTTTGCTGCGGCAAACTGAAACTCATCTTGATAGACGTGTTTGATAAATTTTTGTGCTTGTACAGTATGGTCATTATTATTCTTAAATGCGATCCCTACGATTAAGAATAAGATAATAGAAAACATGATCTGCATTAACATAGCATGACGGTTGAATAGAGGATGAGATTTCTCCGGTTCGTCCCTCGATGAGGTAACCGAGCTATTACTTTCTTTCGAACTGCCGTTCTTAGAAATATTACCGTACTTTTTTCGGATTTCATCTGCTCTATTTTTCATAACCGTTCCTCCATTTTTCTCATATATGTACATCCTATGACTTGTCCGTTGGAGATATGAGTAAATGGTTTGATGATTTGTTTCAGCATGAAATTAAAAGTTTATGTGAACTCTGATGATTTAGTAAGTAGTTGATTTCCGCTCCAGGTTGCTCGCTTTCCATGGGGCGAACGGTGAGCCTCCTGCCGCTACGCGCCGTTAGGAGTCTCCACCTGACCGCTCGTCCCATAGGAGTCGGCAACCTTCCGCTCCAATCAACTTGCATATGTTGCAAAAAAACAAGACTTCTTGAGTCAACTTGAATGGACGGTATATAGTGCAACACCAGTTTTTCTAGCTTCTCATAGGGTATGCGAAAAGAAAGCTCTCTCTTGTGGGTTTGTTTTACAACAAGGGAGCACAGATGCTTCTTCCAGACCTAAATACGTGATGGCTCAAGGTTTAAAAACGAGCATCCAAAAAAGCAAATTTCCACATTCAGAAACAACAAAGCGTGTGTTAAAAAGTTTTAAAAAACATCATTGACTAGTTGATTGGAGTGTAAGGTGCGTGCCTGCCACATGAGAAGCTTCTAGCAAGGCATGCGACGAGGAAACTCACTTCGGTAGTATTACTTTGTAGACGCAGGAGCAAGGATCTTCACTGAAGCGGTCAGGTGAGACACTTATAGGCGCAAAGCGGCAAGTGGCTCACCGGTCGCCCCGCGGAAAGCGAGCATCCTGAAACAGAAATCAACCACTTTCAAAATCTCCAGAGGCATCAACCCAATAAAAAAAAGCATCAGCGAAAGCCGATGCTTATTTCATACCTAATAATGTTTTGATCTTCCCAAAGAAACCTTTGTCTTCTTCTAAAGATAGAAGCGGAACAGACTCACCTAATATTCTTCTTGCGATATTTCGATAAGCAATTGAAGCCTTCGAATCAGGCTGTAACGCGACAGGTTCACCTTTGTTCGCAGCTTTAATCACGTTCTCATCGTCTATCACGACTCCAAGGAGTTCAATAGAAAGAACGGAAACGATCTCATCCACATCTAACATATCACCGTTCTTGGCAAGATGATTACGCAGACGATTCACAATAAGTTTAGGTGGTTCCATATCCTCTTGTTCTAAGAGCCCGATAATGCGGTCAGCGTCACGCATAGAAGCAGTTTCGGGGTTCGTTACAACGATTGATTTATCGGCACCAGCAATAGCATTTTTAAAGCCTTGCTCAATACCCGCAGGACAGTCAATAATGACATAATCATAATCTTGTTTTAATTCCTGAACGATCTTTTTCACTTGTTCAGGGGTAATGGAAGATTTATCTTTTGTTTGAGCTGCTGGGAGCAGGTACAAACACTCAAAGCGCTTATCTTTTATTAAAGCTTGTTTAAGCTTGCAGCGTTCTTCTGCAACATCAACAAGATCATAGATGATACGATTCTCAAGTCCCATCAGTACATCTAAGTTTCTCAACCCGATATCCGTATCTACAAGACATACTTTTTTTCCAGAAAGAGCTAGAGCAGTACCTAAATTGGCAGAAGTCGTCGTTTTACCGACTCCACCTTTCCCAGACGTTATGACTATCGCTTCTCCCATGCTTCATTCCCCTTTCTATAGCAAACTGTTCAGTTTCGGTCTTAGTCGATGAACAGCACTGATTCGATCAATACGAATCTGTTTTTCTTCATTGGATATGTAAGCAAATTCCATCTCATTTCCTAGTTCGGGATAAGAGTCTGGTGCTCTATTAATATGGTGAGCAATCCTGAGTTGAGAAGGCTTCATTACGGATGCTGCAATGATTGCTTCTTCGTTCCCTTTCGTTCCGCAGTGAGCGATGCCTTTTAGCGAACCAAGAATATAAATATTTCCTGTCGCCATAACTGTTGCTCCAGGATTTACATCGCCGATCAGAAGCAGGTCTCCTTGAACATCAAGCACCTGACCTGATCTGACGACTTTTGAAACGGTTACTACTTGAGCATCTTTTCTCATCTCTTCGGCTTCAGCTTTTGTGATAACCTCTGACTCAATGTGATCTAGGATAAGATTTTCTTTTTGTTTAAGAACTTCTATTAATTTCTCTTCTTGTTCAGCTGTCAAATAACGATTCCCTGCTTTTACTTTAACGGAAATCACAGGTCCGTTTAACATTTGGCTGCTTCCGGCGGTTAATTTATCATTAAGTTCCTCGACTAATAAATCGAAGGAACACTTATCATCCAACAATAAAACGAGGCCGTCTTTTGTTCCTTTAATTGTTACGTTGTGCTGGAGTTTTTGTACCATTGCCATTGTTCACCTCAACGTACTAACATTCGACAGCTAGGTCTAAATTCCTCTTTGCAGAAGTTAGTTTTCTTTTAGAGTATCCTTTATTTGGTTCAACTGCTTTACAAACGGATAATAAATGAGTATCGCAAAGAAACCGTTTAAGATGAGGGTAGGCAACAATCTTTTATACAGGAATACATCTAGCATCTGAGTACTGATCCCTATAAGACTGTTCAAACCGTATACAAAAAACTCTAAAATGGAAACCCCTACTACGGAAAGAAGCAAAGTTACGATCAAGTTCCCAAATAAATATCTTGAAAAAATTGATGTAATGTATGCCGTAGCAGCCATTGAAAATAAATAAACACCAATGATGTCTGTATACAGAAGATCCGTGAGCAAACCAAAAGCCAGCCCATACAAAAGTCCGTAAGTCGTGTTTACATAAATGGCAACAAACAAGATTAATACCATTGAAAAACGAGGGACCAGTTGCCAATCCATACTATTATCCTGAGGCAAGAAAGCTTGTACTAAAGAACTTTCACTTATAAAAGCTAAATAGATAAGAAAAGGAAGAAAGATTTTTTTCATCATTCTTCCTCCTTTTCTCTTAAACTTTCATCCACTGCAGGCATTTCGCGTTCAAGCACCATCACATGATCAATATCATACAGGTCGGCTGAAGGCTTTAAGTAAGCAGTTTGCGTCAATCCCACTTCATCTGGTTCAATATCAATAACTTCTCCGATGAGCAGGTTAGGAGGAAAGACATCTCCAAGACCAGATGTAATGACCTTTTGGCCTTTTTTAATTTTTGCGTCTACTGGAATCTTTTTAAACACTAACGCTTGTTTTTTTGCATCATAACCTTCGATCGTTCCAAATATGTTTTTCTCACCTTGAACGATGGCAGAAAAACGATTCGTACGGTCATTATCACTGATCAACTGAACCGTTGATTGAAACAAGGAGACGTTGGTTACTTTTCCAATAAATCCTTGAGGTGAAATGACTGCCATCTTAGGTTTGATACCATCTTTTTCCCCTTTATTAATGTAGATGAATTGATTCCATTGGTCAGGGGAGCGACCGATCACTGTAGCTTCTCTCACTTTAAAATCAGTGAGATCTTCTTCTTTGTCTAATTGTGCTTTAAGTGTTTCGTTTGTTTTTTTAGCTTCCTCATACTGTACATAAAGTTTTGCGTACTCATCTAACCTAGCTTTTAACATTTGATTCTCTTTGTATAGCTGTTTCATTTCAGCTAAATTCTCAAAGAAACCCGCTAGTGTATTAGCGGGTTTATAGAAAATCGTTTGTGTTAGTCCTGCAGAATCTTTTAAAAACTGTTCAGGTAAGGTTAGGCTTTCCCTTTTTTTCATCGAAAAACCGATCAGAGCTACTAGAATGATAATACTAACTAGTAGAATGATAAGGCGTTTATTCGAAAAAAAATGTGGCATGAAAATACACCTACTTACTTGGATTTAGATCTAGAAGTTATACCAGCCTTGGATTTAAAAAGGTGCAGATTTTCAAGCGCACGGCCAGTTCCAACTGCTACACAATCCAACGCGTTCTCAGCCACGATAACAGGCATCTTCGTCTCTTCACTGATTACTTTATCCAAGTTTCTTAATAAAGCACCTCCACCAGTTAGAACGATACCACGATCCATAATGTCAGCAGCAAGTTCTGGTGGTGTTTTCTCAAGAGTTACTTTCACAGCATCCATGATGCTGTTTACAGTATCACGCAACGCACTGGAAACTTCTTCCGCCGTAATCGTAATCGTTTTTGGAAGACCTGTCAACAAATCTCTACCGCGGATGTCCATATCCTCGATACCTTCAGGCGCACCTGCTGAACCAACTTCTAGTTTAAGTGTTTCAGCCGTTCTTTCACCGATCATAAGATTATAAGTCTTCTTAATATAAGCGATGATCGCATCGTCCATCTCATCTCCAGCAATACGGATAGACTGACTTGTAACAATTCCGCCTAGAGAGATGATCGCAACTTCAGTCGTACCACCACCGATATCAACAACCATGCTGCCTGTTGGCTCCCATACAGGTAGGTCTGCACCAATTGCAGCTGCAAACGGTTCTTCAATCGTGTAAGCTTCACGAGCTCCCGCTTGTTTAGTCGCATCTTCTACAGCACGTTTTTCAACTGCAGTAATCCCAGATGGCACACATACCATCACATATGGTTTACGAGCAAAAACAGAGCGATTCTTTTGGGCTTGCTGAATAAAATATTTCATCATTGTAGCTGTTGTTTCAAAATCAGCAATAACTCCATCTTTCATTGGTCGTACGGCAACGATGTTACCAGGAGTACGTCCAATCATATTCTTAGCAGCATTACCTACTGCTTCAATTGAACCTGTGTCAGTACGCAAAGCAACAACGGAAGGTTCACGCACAACAACACCCTTGCCCTTCACGTAAACAAGTGTGTTTGCAGTTCCTAAATCAATTCCTAAATCTCTTGAAAATCCACCAAACATTTATGTAGACTCCTTTCATCAAGCAAAACTCATAAGTTTGATTATACGCTAAAAAAGAAACAAAAGACAATGTTAAACATATCCTTTTTCTTTTAAACTTACGTATCTTTGATCACCGATTATGATGTGATCCAACACTTCAATACCTAACATCTTTCCGCACTCTACTAATCTTTTTGTCACTTCAATATCTTCTCTGCTTGGAGCAGGATCACCACTTGGATGGTTGTGAAAACAGATAATTGATGCACTTGAGCGTTTGAAGCCTTCTTTAAATACTTCTCGTGGATGTACGATTGACGTATTCAGACTTCCTATAAATACCGTTTTTTTATGAAGCACCTGATTTTTAGTGTTTAAATATAAACAAACGAAATGTTCTTGCTGTAAAAAACGCAGTTCATCCATTAGATACCTAGCTCCATCTTCCGGAGAACGTATCGTATACCTTTCTTCAAACTGAAGGCGACTGATACGTTTGCCAATTTCAATGGCAGCCATCAGTTCCACTGCTTTTGCAGATCCTATACCGTTGATCTCTTTCAATTCACCAATTGTTGCTTCTTTTAGATGCCTCAATCCTTCAAATTGTTGAATGATATGATGGGCAAGCTGGATTGCTGACATTTGCTTTGTACCCGTTCTTAAAAGGATAGCTAACAATTCATAGTTAGAGAGTGCTTCAGGACCTTCATTTAAGAGTCTTTCTCGCGGCCTCTCCTGTAATGGGTAATCTTTTATCATAAGCGGCTTCGTTACCACTTACGTCCCCCCTATTATTCAGTCTTCGTGACTGACTCGGTGAAAGAAAATCCAAATTCTTTTAGTGAACGTACCACCTTTGAAATCGGTAAACCTACAACATTGAAGTAGTCACCTTGGATGTGATCAACTAACAGCGACCCAGATCCTTGAATCCCATAGCTTCCAGCTTTATCAAATGGTTCACCCGTGTTTAAGTACCAATCAATCGTATTTTCATCTAAAGTGTAAAAGGTAACACTGGTCTTAACAGAGAAAATCTCTTTTTTTGTTTGGTCTATTAAGCAGACTCCCGTATAAACTTCATGTGTTTGACCAGATAGCATCCTTAACATCTCGGCAGCTTCAATACGGTCCTTCGGTTTCCCAAGACGCTTGTTTTGATAAGAAACAATCGTATCAGAACCAAGGACAACACAATCCGGTTTTTGTGTGAAAATATCTGTAGCTTTCTGCTCAGCAAGTGATTCAACTAATCTACTTGGAGTAAGGGATGGATCCATTTTTTCTTCAAGTGTACTTGGAAACGTTTCAAATGGAAGAAGCGTTAATGACAGAAGTTCATATCTTCGAGGTGAAGCAGAGGCTAATATGAGGCGTTTCATGTAATCACCTTTCATCTAATTCATTGATGTATCGTTACGTACAGATTTACAATAGCAAATTTGTTAAAATTAGACAAATTACGCCGAAAAACATACTTCTATTAGTTTTTCGGTTCTTTGCTGCATTTTATGTGGGCAAATGATGAAATTCATTGACGAATTACGACAAAATTCTTAAAACCTATTAATCAACACCTTTTGTTATACTCTTATTTCCATCACTCACAAACTTGTTGGACACTAAAAAAGTATGACTCAAGAATCGAGCCATACTCTAGGTTACTTTCGTTCCTTCATTTCTAGAAGATTGTTGCTTTTAAATGTTTGTCTCCTTTGACAGTTGTTTGGATTGGAAGGTGCCATATTCTCGGCTAGGACAGGCGGGCAGTCCGAAAAATGGAAGTGGCTCGTCCAGCCACTACAACTAGACAGGTGAGACACTTAAGAGTGAAACGTACGAATGTGTCTCACCGTCTGCCCCACGGAAAGCGAGCACCTGAAACGGAAATTAACTACTTCCACAAACAACAAAGTTTACGAAAACAGCCTTTTACTTTAATGTTGCAAGCAGCTTCGTATATGACTGCAGACTATCCATGACTTTTTGCTGAAAAGCCCAGTTCAGTTCCCCTTTTTTCGAATCCTTTAACGCCAGAAAAGCACCTTCAAGCTGTTTTTCAAAATCTGAAGCGGCTTTTGTCGTACTTTCACTCCACTTTCCTTTCTGTCCTTTTCCATACTCTTTCCACTTGTTAAAATCGCTCAGTGTGCGATCAAGACCAGATCCACTTGCTTCTGGCATCTGCGAAAGGGTAAGCGTGTTTTGAAGAAGAATCTGACCATTCGTGAAATATGTTTCATCTAGCTTTGATGGTGTTTTTAATTGATCGAATGAGAACGTGAGAGATTTAAATAATGGCTTATCCATTTCTTTTTGGTAAGCTTCATTAAATTTTTCTAATTGATGTTTTTCATTGCTAATGCCGACAATCACAGAATATTTCTCCTCTTCAGCTTTAAAAATAACTGCTGAAAAACCTTTCTCTTCTATAGATTCCACAACTCCTTCAGCTCGTTCTTTTGAGGAGAACACACCTGCTTGCAGTGCAGAGAAATCTAAATGGATCGGCCTGATCGTTACGGTTTTCTCAGTATCTGCAACTTTTTCTGTAGGAACAGTTGAGGCTTCTGTCACTTTATCTCCAGCTTCCGTGATATCGGAAGAAAATACGGTCAAGACTAATACACCTAAAATGGTTCCCGTAACAATAGCCCCGAGTATGGCAGCAACAATTTGTTTCGGAAAGCCTTTTCCATTACTCGGAGCCAAGAAGCTTGTCCTCTTGTTTAACACATGTCCGTTCTTTCTTTTAAAAAAGTTATCACGTTTCTTGAGAGAAGTTGCCAGGATCGTATATCCTCCTCTATTCACTTCCTCGATGGCAGCGGCAACCTCATTATGAACAGGCTGCTCTTTAACTGATGTTTGATCTTCACTATAGTTCTTTTCTTTACCATTGATTAAGATGGATATCTCTTGTTTCATATCATCCGCTCCTCTCTATCATCTACTAAAACATATGCTTTTTCCGTTTTAATAGAACAAGAAAAAGATAGAAACATAAAAAAATCCAGGGTGCGAAACTCCCCCAGATTTATTATCCGATATAAGCGGCAACTTTATTTCTTCCTTGTTGTTTTGCGCCTGTATACATGGCACGATCTGCGTTACGCACTAGTGTAAGTGCATCTTCTCCTTGATGAGGAGCTGTTGCCACACCGATACTAGCCGTGATGTAGATCGTATGTCTGCATTGATCAGTAAGATCGTTATGTATATCAAATCCTTGGTCAGAAATAACTGAACGAAGCTGTTCGGCTAATTGGATACCTGCTCGGTCCCCTGATTCTGGCAGCAAGATAATAAATTCTTCACCACCATATCTTGCAACTGTTCCCCGCTCTCCAATAAATTCTTCTAACCTTCTAGCTAAAAGGATCAATACTTCATTTCCACTTTGATGACCATATGTATCATTCACTTTCTTAAAGTGATCGATGTCCAATAAAATGATGGAGAACTGCTTTCTAAAATACTCATAGTTTTGGTACATCTCAGTTAGAATGCTCTCAAAATATCGATAATTATATAGACCCGTTAGTGGACATTGTTCACTTTTTAACTTTGTGGATTCGTAGTTTCTTGCATTATCGATCGCAACTGCCAAATAGTTTGCTAAGATTTCAAGGATGATCAAGTGATGCTTTTGAAAAGCGTGTTTCTCTTTAGAAGCAAACGTAATGATCCCCACGATTTTTTGATTTCTAATCATCGGTACGGAAAGGACAGATTGTGCTTTGCCTTGAAAGAATAAATCAGATATCTTACGCCATTGTTTCAATTTGCTATAACGGATACTCTTACCTGTCGACCACACTCTTCCACTGATTGCTTCATGTTTTTTAATAGGTACTGTGTTGAGGATCCCTTCTTCACTTTCATATTGACGAATGATTTTTAGATGTTCACCCGCATCCGCGTCATAAATGAACGCAAAATCAACATTCATAAAACCAATCAGTTTTTCAATAAAAACATCCAGTATATGGTTTACCTTCAAATGTTCAGATAGCTGTTGGCCGATCTCACTCGCTTTTTGAAGTGCATCGTTAATCTGTTGACTGACATGATACAGATTAATAATGATAGATAATGATAGAAAAGGTAGACCCACATAAAAGATACCGGGACGCCCAAGCTGAGAGTATAGAACATATAACATGAGACCCACTGGGATTGCTAGAACTTCAGATACAAAGTCCCACACTGCATCATGCTCAAAAAAAGCAACATCTTCTTCGTATAGTACTTTTACAATAAAATAAAGACCTACGTGATTTAATACTAACCCCGTTAAAACATAAGCAATCACTGGAATCAGATTAATAGATTCGTCTACTGCAAACGGTCCCACTTCACCTCCTAAGAGATGAAAGACCGTGCTTTCGCAGATGATTAACCACGAAAACATGAGAGTGTTTGCCATATACCTATAATATTCTTTTATAACATTAACCTTTATTGAGATGAACATCGCGATTAAAGCTAAAAGAGTTACATATAAGGCAACGGTTAACCCATAGTATAAGAATACAGCTAAATTGATACCTGACATGAAAGAGATGTTCGTATTCATCACTTTGATTGGGAAACAGGAAACAACGATCGCTAAAAAGCTTATAATACTAAGATCAATTACATTGATATCAGGCTGATTACTCGTCATTTGAACAGCTGTCCAAATCGCGAGTGGAAATAAGAAAATCCACGATATGGTAAGAATCATACGTTTTTTTCTATTTGCCATACGAGTCGCCATTACCTTGCCCCCTTTCAAACAATAGATTATTAAAATACACATCTTTTTTACTAGGACAAATTCATTATCTTTTATTTTATCAAAAGTTCTAAAAATTACAATAAATGTTATTCCAAATTTTGAAATGTTTTTCTGATTTCCGAAATAAAGTACAGAGATCCTGTAATAATAAGAACATCATCTTGCTGTAATTGGTCTTTTACATGTTGTAATGCATCCCTCCATGAAGAGATGCTATATGAGTTTTCAAGTGGACTTTCTTTCAATAACTGTTCTGCAGATGCTGCTCTTGGAAAGTCAAAGGTTGTAAAACATGCTTCGTAGACCACGCTGACTAAATCTTTCATCATTGTTGCATATGCCTTATCTTCTAAAGCTGCAAACAAAAGAAAGATTCGTTTTGAACCATAATGGTTGATCAGCGTTTCTTTAAGAGCTTTGACCCCTTGTTCGTTATGAGCTCCGTCTATTATTATATCGGGTGAGTGTGATACTTTTTCAAATCTTCCAGCCCAATTTGCTTTACGAAGTCCATCCTCTAATGTGAAAAGCGGAATTTCAAACCTACGAGATCTTGTTAGATACTTAACAGCCGCTATCGCTAATCCAGCGTTCTTGATCTGATGCGTTCCCTTCATAGCAATTTCAAATTTTATCTCTTTTTTGTCTTCAATATCTGTATAGAAAAAGCTTTCACCACTATGTGTACTCTCTTTATGCACGACTGAAAAATCACGATCAAGGAAGTAGTTAACTGCATGCATTTCTTTCGCTTTGTGTTCAATTACTTCACGAGCTTCCTTTTGATCTGCTGTTGTAATAACAGGAACACCCTTCTTAATGATCCCTGCCTTTTGAAACGCAATCTCTTTAAGCGTGTCTCCGAGTATGCCCATATGATCAAACCCTATATTTGTAATGAGGCTTAAAATAGGCGTGATCACGTTAGTAGAATCGTAAAGACCACCTAGTCCTGTTTCATATACAACGATATCAGGTTGTTTATCAGCAAAATAAAGAAGTGAAATGACGGTTATCACCTCAAACTCAGTAGGACTTCCTAGTTCCGTTAAAGAAACTTCTTCAACATATGGTCGAACGATTCTTGCATAATGAAGAAGTTCATCATTAGAAATAGGAATTCTGTTTAGCGACACTCTCTCATTGAAAGAAATGAGATAAGGTGATGTAAACGTACCTACCGAATAACCTGCTTCATTCATGATGCTCCTTATAAACTCTACCGTTGATCCCTTACCGTTCGTTCCCGCAATATGTATACACATGATCTTTTTTTCAGGACTACCTGTTCGTTCTAAAAGCCATTCCACTCTCTTCAATCCGGGTTTTATACCGAATTTTAATAAGCTATGAATCCACTCTAGTGCTTCTTTATAAGACTTCATTTTATTTCCGCCTTTCTCTAACCATAAAGAAGGCGAATCCCTGCTGAAATAAGGATTCGCCTCGTATAGATGATGTGTTAGCTTTGAAGTTCTTTAATACGTGCCAATACGTTATCATATTTTTCTTGATAATCCGCTTCTTTTGCACGCTCTTCTTCTATAACCTTTTCAGGCGCCTTCTTCATAAAGCCTTCATTACTTAATTTTTTCTGTACGCGCTCTACTTCTTTCGCGTATTTTTCTGCTTCTTTTTCAAGTCTCTTAATTTCTTCATCGATATTTAATAACCCTTCAAGCGGAAGGTACATTTCTAAACCTGTTAAAATCGTGCTCATGCTCTTCTCAGGTGCTGAGATCTCATCTGAGATGATGAGTTCACCAGGGTTACAGAAACGAACTAAATAGTGACGATTTGATTCAAGAGCTGTAAGGATTTCTTTATTTTTTGGTTTGATCTGCAGTTCGATCGGTTTACTCGGTGCAACGTTCATTTCAGAACGGATGTTACGAACGGAACGAATCACTTCAGTAATAAGCGCAAATTCTTTTGCTGCTTCAGGGAAATGAAGGTCTTCGCGTTTTTCTGGCCAAGCAGCTATCGTGATCGATTCACCTTTATGAGGCAAGTGCTGCCAGATTTCTTCTGTAATAAAAGGCATGAAAGGATGAAGCAATCTTAACGTTTGATCTAACACATGAGCTAGAACCGAACGAGTTGTTTTCTTCGCTTCTTCATCTTCCCCATAGAGTGGAAGTTTTGCCATCTCAATGTACCAATCACAAAGGTCATCCCAGATAAAGTTATAAAGCAAACGTCCCACTTCGCCAAATTCGTAAGCATCGATCAAACGTGTGATATCTTCTGTTGTTTCATTCAAACGAGTCAGAATCCATTGGTCAGCTAATGATTTCTTTCCGCTTAGATCGATCTCATCATATTGCATGCCATCCATGTTCATCAATGCAAAACGAGACGCGTTCCAGATCTTATTAGCAAAGTTCCAAGTAGACTCTACTTTTTCCCAATAAAAACGAAGGTCGTTTCCTGGTGAACTTCCTGTAGATAAGAAGAAACGCAATGCATCCGCGCCATACTTCTCGATAACATCCATCGGGTCAACACCATTGCCGAGTGATTTACTCATCTTTCTTCCTTCGGAGTCACGAACGAGACCATGAATCAGGACATCGTTAAACGGCTTTTGTTCCGTAAACTCGATCGATTGGAACACCATTCTTGAAACCCAAAACGTAATGATATCGTAACCTGTTACGAGTACGTTTCCTGGGAAGTAGCGCTTGTAATCAGCCGCTTCCTCGTCTGGCCAACCCATCGTTGAGAACGGCCATAGAGCAGACGAGAACCACGTATCTAATACATCTGTATCCTGCTCCCAGTTTTCAGGATCATTCGGTTCTGTCTTACCAACATAGATCTCTCCTGTTTCTTTATGGAACCATGCAGGGATTCGATGACCCCACCAAAGTTGGCGAGAGATACACCAATCACGAATGTTTTCGATCCAACGCATATACGTGTTCTCGAAACGATCAGGAACAAAGTTTATCTTATCTTCACCTTTTTGAAGCTTGATCGCCTCATCTGCTAACGGCTGCATCTTAACAAACCACTGTGTTGAAAGATATGGTTCAACAACTGCTCCACTTCGCTCAGAGTGCCCAACAGAATGAATATGCTCCTCGATCTTGAACAATACACCTTGCTCTTGAAGATCTTTAACGATCTGCTTTCGACACTCAAATCGGTCTAGTCCTTGATAAGCTCCAGCGTTGTCATTCATCTGTCCGCCTTCATCCATTACAAGGATACGCTCAAGGTTGTGTCTGTTCCCGATCTCAAAGTCATTCGGATCATGAGCAGGCGTAATTTTTACAGCACCTGATCCAAATTCCATATCAACATAATCATCTCCAACAATCTCGATCTCGCGTCCCACGATTGGTAGAATCGCTTTTTTACCTATTAGATGTTGATAACGCTCATCTTTTGGATGTACAGCGATCGCTGTATCACCAAGCATTGTTTCAGGACGAGTTGTAGCTACTTCAATATGTCCAGATCCATCAGCCAGTGGATACTTCATGTGATAGAACGCACCTTGAACATCTTGGTGGATAACTTCAATATCAGAAAGAGCAGTTTTTGTCTTTGGATCCCAGTTGATGATATACTCACCACGGTAGATCAGACCTTTTTCATAAAGGGTAACGAAAACTTCTTTTACAGCTTCAGACAATCCCTCATCTAATGTAAAGCGTTCACGAGAATAATCTAGACCGAGCCCTAATTTTGCCCATTGCTTACGAATGAACTCTGCATACTCTTCTTTCCATTCCCATGACTTCTCTAGAAATTTTTCACGTCCTAAGTCATAACGAGAGATTCCTTCTTCACGAAGTTTCCCTTCAACTTTCGCTTGGGTCGCAATACCCGCATGGTCCATTCCAGGTAGCCATAGAACATCGTATCCTTGCATGCGTTTTGTTCGCGTTAAGATATCTTGAAGCGTTGTATCCCATGCATGGCCAAGGTGTAGTTTACCTGTTACGTTAGGAGGTGGGATTACAATCGTATACGGCTGTTTCCCTTCCTCACTCTTTGCTTCAAAAAATTTCCCTTTCAACCAAAAATCATAACGATTTTCTTCTGTAGCCTTCGGATCATACTTCGTTGGCATCGTCAGCTCTTTCTGTTCGTTCGTCATTCTATTCTCCTCCTTTATTTCTAAACGTTCTTTTCTAATGGTTGTTGCTTTTAACTCCTTGCTACCTTTGACAGTTGATTGGAGTGGAAGATGCGAGACTCCTACGGGACAGGTGGGCAGGTGAGACACTTAAGAGTGAAACGTACGAATGTGGCTCACCGCCTGCCCCGTGGAAAGCGAGCAGCCTAGAACGGAAATCAACACTTTCTAAAACAACAAAGTTTAAGACAACAGCCTTTATAAAAAAACAAAAAAGCCCTTTCGTCAAAAAGGACGAAAGGACTCCGCGGTACCACCTTTATTTACGGCAAGTCTAAATAAACTTGCTGTACACTCATGAATAACGGATGGACCGTCTTCTCCTACTTCTTGTTTCAGAGAAGATGCTCAAGGGCGACTTCCAACTAACTATCCTTAAGGATTCTTTCAGCAGATGAATCCTCTCTCTAAAAGGTGTTGTGTTGTACTATTCCCTGTCTACGCGACAATATAGAATCTGAATATATTTTATACAACTTATCTGTTTTTAGTCAATAGTATTGCCGTAACTTGTAAAAGTTATTCTATGTTTTTAACCCTTCTTTTGTGATTGCCTGTCTCTCACATTTATCATATTGCTGCATAAAGTATAAAAAATGGGCGAATGGAGGGCTTGTCTTGTCTAGAAAATATTTTCGAAAAACACGTTTTCCAGGGTGGTTCGTCACACTTAAACAAACAATCGGACAATTGACTGCTCCACTTATTGTCTTTCAGCTTTTAAGGACGATACTATTTCCATCTGCTGTTGATTTTATCATCCTTTTAACCTTAGTGATCCTCCATGTGTGTTTCGCTTATGATGTGCTTTAACCTGTATCGTTTGTTATTTAACGCTCTTTTCTAAAAGATTGTTGCTTTTAATTTAAACTCCTTGTCACCTTTGACAATTGATTGTAGTGGAAGGTGCGAGACTCCTACGGGACAGGTGGGCAGGTGAGACACTTAAGAGTGAAACGTACGAATGTGGCTCACCGCCTGCCCCGTGGAAAGCGAGCAGCCTGAAACGGAAATCAACACTTTCAAAAGCAACAAAGTTTACGAAAACAGCCTTATTTAAAAAAAGATCACATATAGTCGTTATATGTGATCTCCGTCATCATTTATGTGAATTTTTGTTGGAATAGAATCTGTCGGTTCGATTGGCGCAGGTGGAGGAGCCATCATAATCGCATCACAGAAATCCCGGATTTTTTTCATCGCTCTTATTCGGCTCTCGAGCCTATGCACCATTTCAATTTGAGAATACTCGTTGCGTTTCATGCAATAGAGATCCACTGCATTAAATACCGGTTCAGGATAAGATAAATAACTAATTAATAATCCTCTTTCTTCGTTTAACAACGGAACGTGTTTTTCATACAGATCTAATAATGATTTTCCTTCTTCGGGAGTCCATTCTTTTTGATGTGCAGCTCTTCTAAAATAAATCGCTATATCTCTGATCGGCGTATCTAGAACGGCTTTTTCAAAATTGAGTAGATGACCTTCCCCCGTTGGATTAAAGATCAAATGATTTCTTGAGACCTTCCCGTGACAAAGTACGCTCCGATAACGTTTTTCTCTTTGACACGTTTCATACCACTCTTTCAATCTTCTTTTCGCTTCTTCTGTCATTCTCATAATTTGATGAAAATGACTGAGATACGTTAGTTCGAAGGGAGACATATACGTTTTCTGTTCTGCTTCTTCCGTAAATCTCTCCATCTCATATTGCCTATTTTCCCACCTGTTCATAAGATACTGATAAGAATGTTCGACCACTTCATTTGAAAAGTCTTGCTCTTTTAATGTTAACGCATGAATCTTTCCTAAGTGGTCGATAAGAACTTCATCTTTCGCTCTCTCATTTCTTTCATCAGACGCAAACCACGGCATTAAATAATACGTTCTAGATCCTAACTGAACCGTATAATCACCAAACTTTGTTGGATAGAGAGGAACGACCTGATGAAAACCAATTTCAGAAAGACGCTGAATCACATGCGTGAACCAGCTTCTTTCGTCTTCTGTCATTTCTGCTTCTTTCAGTGCAAATGTACCCCTTTTCGTTATGACCTTCTTTACCTTCCCGTGCTGCTCCAACTTCTCGGGAAATAGATCATAATGAAAAAGGACGGGCCCGTAATTTAATGTTTCTTTTTCCGTTGTCATAGGGCCACCTTCCTTCTTTTTTCATCAAACCATTCAGTTACCGTTTTGACCACTATTCGATTACTCTCCCAGCAGTCTTCATATTTCTTTAAGCCATCTATCATTCTTTCTAAAGAGCTGTTATCTAGTTGATTTAAACAATCATACAGTTCCCAAGGTGTAACGACCTCAGCTAAAAGTAATAAACCCTGATCACGGTCCAAAGAAAAATGCTTATTCACCTCCGTTAACAAAAGTTTCAATGAAGATGGTGAAGTTCGTTCCAGCCACTCAACTAAAAACCTACGTATTGGCAGATATCCCTTAATGGGTACAGATTCACTACCTTGATAAAATAAAAAGTGGAAAATTTTCCTCCCATTCTTAATGCTTAGGTCTTTATCAAGAACAGGTAATTCATGATTTCTAAACTTACTTTTAATCGCATGAGAAAATTCCAATCGTTGCTTACTCTCTTTTATACTTGTAACGATACACTGAAAGTTCGCTTCTAAATACTTTTCTGCAAGCGTGATACAAGATTTCAGATCGAAAACTGGGTGTTTCGTTTGTTTCACGAAAGCATCTTGCTGATTCGAAGACATTGCCGTATTTAGTAATGTTCCAATAAACTGGCCCCAACGTTCTACATCTTCACATCCATACCATTCTTCCGTATGATCGTGAACCGTAAGCCACTTGTTACCATATTTTATGGCAGGTTCACCGCTTTTAGTACGAATCATACGATCTGGCACGGCGCCTGAGCCTTTTGAAGACTCATCGCGCCATTTTATGTGCCAATTCAAGTTTTCTTTTTCACTCCAATAACGGATACGTTTCTCTCCATAATCAGTCATGATCAGGTAAGGTCTTTCTTTCCACCGTATCCCATAAAGTTCATATTCCTTTTCTAAGGTGTTGATCAGCTCCATAATAGCACCTCGACTTAACGTGAACTTACTGGGATATATATGATCTGCCCTTCGGATACTTCCCCTTGCTGCAATTGGTTCATACGCATGAGTGTATTCAATGAGATATCATATCTCTCACAGATGTGTTCTAAAGAATCCCCGCGTTGAAGAATGTACATTTTCATTTTAGAAAAACGGTCTTCTTTAGCAGAAAGCATCTTTGTTAAATAAAGTGCATTTTCGTCTCTAGGTTCCTCACGCTCTATATTCACTTCTATCGGTTCTGCTTCAGTCTCGTATTCTTCATAACTCGTATCATAAGATTCATAAGTGGTCTCTTGATCTTCTTCAGCTTCGTTGTAACTTGTATTCTCATATTCTTGCTCATCTTCATATGATTGCTCACCATAACCGTATGAAGGACGCTGTTCAGCATTTTGCTGATATTGATAACTTCCGTACGGATTGGAGGGTTGCTGATAAGCATTTTGTTGTTGATATGTTTCTTGATGCTGGTATCCTTCTTGTTGCTGGTATTCCTCTGCTTGCTGGTATCCACTTTGATTCTGATACGAAGTTTGCTGCTGGTATGCTTCATGTTGCTGGTATGGATTGTAAGTGTATGGTCTATTCGTGTCATGATACGTTTCTTCATATTGAGGAGAGTTTGATTGTGAATCACCCGTTTCCTCTTGATAAGAAGTATCATAGCTCTCATAATCACCTTCTACGTGATCATAAGCTTCTGTATCATTCGTTTCTTCCATCTCTTCTACCTCTCCATAAAACTGTGAAGGCTCTTCATCTGAATCTTCCGTTTCATTGAGTGATGAAGGTTCATTGTTTCTTGTGTCATCCACGGAAAACGCAATAGCTTTTAATGAATCAAATGTAGCTTCCATCGTCCGATCATCTTGTGCCTCAAAGTGCGGTTTAAATTCAAACGGTGTTGTCTTTTCAGAACGAACGTCAGCTTCTTTTTCCTCAAATCGAGCTGCAAACTCATTAAGATGTGAAGACTGTGAAGGAACGCCTCCACTTTGACGTGCCTCGAACTGAAAAGGAGTGAAAATATCTTGTTTTTCTTCTTTATGAGAAGCTCTTTCTTCTACAGTACTCGTTCGAACCGCTTCTTTCGGAGGTTCGTATGATTGACTTTCTTGACGCTGCTTCTCGTCTTTTATCCCGTAAATACAGATCGAGGCAGAAAGTTCAAAACAAGTTGAGTTTGGAAGCTCATATTCAAACGATTCGACTTCCACTTTTACCTCATTTGAATCTTCTACTCGATACGACGGAATGGTGATATCCACTGGAAAACGATGCACAAGATCTGTCATCCCATCTTCTGCCACATTCAGTTGAGTAAGAGAGCGGTAAGACATACTCTCGGAAAGCGCATTCTGGTCGGTTACACCGTCATTCAGTTCTTGCTTTTCACACCGGTATCTGCCATTTAATATAAGGGCTCCCTTGATATAAACCTGTCCGGCTTCCTCTGTGATACGAATCTCAGGATCTAGTGACATTGACAAAACTTCAGCTACTTCCTGTCCCTTCTTTAGCCAAACAGACTCCTCAATGGAGAAACGCAGCTTCGATTGACTCATGCCCTTCTCCTCCTTTCAGGTTGCATATAGTTATACAATATAGGTGTATGAGTGAACAGGACGAAATATGATTTTTATTCGTTGTAAGGTTCTTTTAAAAAACAAAAATAGCGTCCGCTGTAATAAGCGGACGCTACCAAAGATGACTATTTTAATTGTGAGAATGCCTTTCTAAACGCTGCAATTGTTTTATTAATATCGTCTTCTGTATGAGCAATAGATAAGAATAACCCTTCAAATTGTGAAGGAGGCAATGAGATGCCTTCTTGTAGCATCGTTTTAAAACAAACATTAAAGTGATCTAAATTGGATTGCTTAGCTGTTTCATAATTGATCACATCTTGATTCGTGAAAAAGAAGCCAATCATGCTTCCTGCACGGTTTATCGTATGTGCGATACCATAATGCTCAGCAGCTTCAGAGATACCGGAAGCTAGTTGATCTCCAAGTTTTTGAAAATAAGTGTAACTCTCTTTTGTAAGTTGTGAAAGGGTAGCATACCCTGCAGCCATAGCAAGAGGATTTCCTGATAACGTTCCTGCTTGATAGATTGGTCCGCTTGGCGCGATCTGTTCCATAATCTCTCGTTTCCCACCATAAGCACCAACAGGTAGACCACCTCCAATGACTTTACCTAAACAAGTTAGGTCAGGTGTTACTCCAAAATAACCTTGTGCACATTCATAATCTACTCGGAAGCCTGTCATTACTTCGTCAAAGATCAATAGGGAGCCATGTTGTTCAGTCATTTTACGAACGCCTTCTAAGAACCCTTTTTGTGGTGGAACGACACCCATGTTACCTGCAACTGGCTCTACAATCACACAAGCGATATCTTCTCCAAATTGATCAAACGCTACTTGTAAACTTTCAAGATCGTTGTATGGAACTGTGATCGTGTTCTGTGCGATACCCTCTGGAACTCCCGGTGAATCCGGAAGTCCGAGCGTTGCAACACCAGAGCCTGCTTTAATCAATAAGGAGTCACCGTGTCCATGGTAACAACCTTCAAATTTAACAATTTTGCTTCGGCCTGTATATCCTCGAGCTAGACGAAGTGCACTCATCGTTGCTTCTGTACCAGAGTTAACCATACGTACCACCTCGATAGAAGGAACACGGTCGATCACAAGTTTTGCAAGCTTTGTTTCCATTTCATTAGGCGCACCAAAACTTGTTCCCAGCTCAGCCGTTCGCTTAAGTGCATCTACTACTTGGTCGTCAGCATGCCCAAGAATTAAAGGTCCCCATGACAATACATAATCGATATATTCATTCCCATCGATATCATAAATCTTAGATCCTTTTCCGCGTTCCATAAATACAGGATCCATCTTTACAGATTTAAATGCACGTACAGGACTGTTAACTCCCCCAGGCATGACTTCTTTCGCTTCTTGAAAAGCAGCGATCGATTTTTCAAAGCTTCTCATACAAACACCTCTTTCCTTATTTTTCATTCAGCCATCTTGCAGCATCTTTCGCAAAATACGTAATAATCAAATCTGCTCCTGCTCGTTTCATAGAGATCAGTTTTTCAAGTACGATGCTCTTTTCATCCACCCATCCGTTCATAGCAGCTGCTTTGATCATGGAATACTCCCCACTGACGTTGTAGGCTACTAGTGGAAGAGGGTATCTGTCTTTTAATTCTCTTAAAATATCTAAATAAGAAAGAGCGGGCTTTACCATTAAGAAATCAGCCCCTTCAGCAACGTCTGATTCTGCCTCCCGGAGGGCTTCAAGTCGATTAGCCGGATCCATCTGATACGTTTTTCTATCCCCAAACTGAGGTGTACTGTGCGCTGCATCACGGAATGGACCATAAAACGATGAGGCATACTTAACGGCATAAGACATGATCGGAACATCATAGAACCCAGCTTCATCGAGTCCTTGTCTGATCGCTGCAACAAAACCATCCATCATGTTTGAAGGTGCGATAATATCCGCTCCAGCTTTAGCTTGTGATACAGCTGTTTTTGCAAGCAACGTCAAGGTTTCATCATTTAAAACTTCACCATTTTCGATCACACCACAATGCCCATGATCTGTAAATTGGCATAAACAAGTGTCTGCAATGACAGTTAGTGATGGAGCAACTTCTTTAATTTGTGCGATTGCTTTTTGTACGATTCCATTATGGTCATAAGCTGAACTTCCACAATCGTCTTTTTCCGCTGGTACACCAAAAACGATAATAGACTGGATGCCAAGACTTTCAATTTCTTTTACCTCTTCTTGAAGAAGATCTAATGATAGATGATATACACCTGGCATGGAAGGAACTTCTTTTTTTATGTTTTCTCCTTCAACAAAAAACAATGGATAGATAAAGTCTGAAACATGAAGATGCGTTTCACGCACTAGGGAACGCATTGATGCTGATTTTCTTAAACGACGATGACGTTGAAAATTCATATTAACTTCCTCCTTGAAAATAAGAGATGGCACAGTTCACCATATCTTCTGCGGTAAATTGTTTCGGCATTAACACATGATGATATCCGCATTCTTCTGCAGCTTTTTTCGTTGTTGGACCAACACAGATCACTGGCTTTTTGTATACTTCCTCTGTTTGCAACCCTCTACTCATGAAGGTTACGGCAGATGGGCTCATAAAAAACAGGCAATCTGCTTGATGTACGAGCGACCAATCTAAATGGTCTTCTGATTCCGTTTTGTAGACCACTAACTCTTCTACCCATGCTGTTTCCTTCAACTCCTCTTTAATAAAAGAAGGAGCTAGATTCCCCTTTGGAAATAAGATTTTTTCATGAGATAAGACGTGTTTTTTTAGCGTCTTTACTAAGCTTTCAGCATGGTACTGATCCGGCACAAGAATAGATGTGATCCCTTTCTTTCTTAATGATTCAGCTGTTTTCTCTCCAACTGCGGCAAACTTAACATTTCCCAAAGTGAGATTACAATCAGAAATCAGTTGAAAAAAGTGATCCACTCCATTTTTGCTCGTGAAAATGATCCATTGGTAAGATGATAGATCGTTTAACAAGGATTGCGCTTCTTCGTTCTTAACCCCTTTTATAGAGACAATAGGAAATGAAAGAGGAAGCCCGCCACACTCTTGTATGAGTGAGATTAAAGGCACTGCCTGCTCTTTCGGCCGTGTAACAAGTATTCTCTTACCTGCTAGTGGTCCTATAGAAGTATTCATTATGCATTTAAATCCTTTTTCACTGAATCGAGTATGGTCTTCGCACCTAATGTTTTTAATTCTTCAGCTAACTCTACACCGACGCGATACGGATCTTTGCCTGACTTCATTTCTTTTAACACGGTCTTTCCTTCCGGATCTGCAACAAGTCCTGTTAAAGAGACCTCGTAGTTGTCGTCCATCGTTGCAAATGCTGCGATTGGAACTTGGCATCCTCCTTCAAGCGTGTTTAAGAAAGAGCGTTCTGCTGAAACAGTATCAAATGTATAAGCGTCGTTCAGTGTAGCTAACAATTCTTTCACTTCTAAATCTTCACTTCTGCACTCAATAGCTAATGAACCTTGACCTACAGCAGGAAGACACAAGTCTATGTCTAAGTATTCGGTAACAACATCCGTAGACCAGCCCATTCTTTCAAGTCCTGCTGCTGCTAGAATGATCGCATCAAACTCACCAGACTTTAACTTGTTAAGACGAGTATCAATATTACCTCGAATAGATTTAATCTCAAGATCCGGACGTCGGTTCAGAATCTGTGCTGCTCTTCTAAGTGAACTTGTCCCGACTATAGCACCCGCAGGAAGTTCTCTTAATGAAGAATACTTTTCAGAGATTAGTGCATCCCTTGGATCGACACGTTTAGGCGTACAGCCGATCTCGAGTCCCTCAGGCAGTTCAGATGGCATATCCTTCATGCTGTGAACGGCAATATCGATTTCCTTATCTAACATCGCTTGTTCGATCTCTTTAACGAACAAGCCTTTTCCGCCTACTTTTGAGAGTGTAACATCAAGAATAATATCACCTTTTGTTACGATCTCTTTCACTTCAAATTCAAAAGGCATTCCTGACTTTTTTAATTGCTCGATCACCCAGTTTGTCTGTGTGATCGCTAATTTACTTCTTCTTGAACCTACTATAATTTTTCTCATGATATGAATCTCCTATTCTTTACTTATACCAAAGGTGAAATTCAGTGAACGTCGACGCTAAAAAGTAGTTGATCAAAACGACTAAGAACGCCGCAGTGTTCCAAAGCGCTAACGTTTTACCTTGCACACCTCTTCCAACCTTTTGATAGAGGTAAGTACTGTAAACCAAAAGGACAATAAATGACGAGATGACCTTGGCATCAAGAAGTGTAAAGTCACTTATTTTCCAGAATGCCCATACGACCCCCAATATCAGACTTAACAAGAGCAATGGTACCCCGATCGTATTCAATCGAAAAGAAAGCTTCTCTAAGTATGATAAACTACCGAAGCGTTGCAGCCTTTTGCTCCATTTTTTTCGTTTCAACATGCCGTGCTGTAGCAGGTACATGAACGAGAATATAAAAGAGAGTGAAAAAGCTCCATACGAAATGAACGCCATCGTAATATGGATGATTAATAGTTCTGATATTAGCTGTTTCTCAAGCACTGCGCTCGCTTGTCCTGTTGGAGCAAACAAGTGGATCGAAACAAGCAAGAAACCTAGAATGTTCGTAAAAAACACCAAAAAATCAACCCGGAAAAATCGACTCATGACCACCGAGAACGTCACGAGGATCCACGCATAAAAAAACAAGCCTTCTGAGGGTGTTAATATAGGAAACCGTTGATCTTTCAACATCCTTAACACAAAAAAGACCGTTTGAAGTACCCAGACAATAGAAAGCAACCAGAAAGCAAATCGGTTTGCTTTCCGGTTGTTTTGAAGAAAATCTATAAAATAGCCTATGATGCTAAGTGCATATAGAACGATAGTCAGATCATATATCCAATTCATTTTTTGCTCACACTCCATGAGCTCGAGGGAAACGAGAGCTTAAGTTCTTACTACAGTCGAAGGAACCAGTTCATCTGTTAGTGAAGACTTATCTTCGACGTTTGCAGCAAATGCTGTTTCCAACTGCTTCTGTTTATCCAAATAATCTTCAAGTCCGAAGATTTCAGTAAATAATTGCAACTGTTCTTCAGCTCCTGGTTCGCCAGCCATCTCTTTAGCTCTTGTCACAGGATCACGAAGCAATTGATTCACGATACTTTTCGTATGTTTGCTTAAAATTTTTCTTTCTCGATCAGTAAGATCGGGCAGCTTGCGTTCGATGCTCTGCATGGTTTCCGCTTGAATGTTTAACGCCTTTTCTCGTAAAGCAGAAATCAAAGGTACAACGCCAAGCATCGAGATCCAAGATTGGAAAGCAACAATTTCAGCTTCGATCATGATTTCAATCTTTTCCGCTTCTTTCATTCGTTCAGCAAGGTTAGACTCTACAATACCTTCTAAATCGTCAATATCATACAGAAAAACACTCTCTAAATCATGAAGCTCAGGATCTAAGTCACGAGGTACAGCAATATCTACCATGAACAATGGAAGGCCCTTACGTTTCTTAATAGCTGGTGCTGCCATTTTCTTTGTAATGACAAATTCACTAGCACCTGTAGAAGAAATCACGATATCCGCTCTTATGAGCAAACTCTCAAGATCTTCAAAAGGATGTGCTATACCATGAAACTTTTTAGCTACCTCTTGCGCTTTTTCAAAAGTACGGTTGATTACAAGTACTTCATTTCCACCGCTCGCATGCAGATGTTTCGCTGTAAGCTCACCCATCTTACCAGCACCTACGATTAAAATGGTTTTATTTTGTAGACCACCAAAGATTTTTTTCGCGAGTTCGACAGCTGCATAACTAACCGATACCGCATTTTCACCGATATCCGTTTCTGAATGACATCTCTTCGCGAATGTGATCGCTTGTTTCATGAGTTTATTAAATATGGTTCCTGTTGCATCAAGTTTCTGTGATTCTAAGAATCCATCTCTAACTTGACCAAGAATTTGTGTCTCACCGATCACCATAGAATCCAAGCCAGCAGCTACACGGAATAGATGCTCAACAGCTGCTTCTCCGTCTCTGATGCTCAAGAATGGTGAAAGTTCTTCTTTATCAATTGAAAACCAGTCCGCCAAAAAAGATTTGATGTAGTATCTTCCGGTATGAAGTTGATCGGCAACTGCATAGATCTCAGTACGGTTGCACGTAGAAACGATTACACATTCAAGTATACTTTTTTGTTTTCGGAGTGTAGAGATCGCATCCGTTAATTCAGCGGGCTGAAAAGAAACTTTTTCCCGAATTTCTACGGGTGCCGTTTTGTAATTAAGTCCAACCACTAGAATATGCATGCGCTCACCTCCCTTAATTATGTATGTTCTTTATTAATTATAACATGTCCCAAAATACGGAATATCCAATAATGTGAACAGAATTTAAACGTTTATGCTATGATGTATTTAAATTCTTTTTGGTGCGTGTATAGCAGTTTTAGGATAACCATAATTACTAAAACTTAGCACCAATAATAAAAATAACAAAAATCGACCAATTTAGCAAAGGTTTACGTTTAAGATGGAGGCATTATGAAACAAAGAAACACATTCAGCGGCATCATTTTACTCGGAATTGGATTATTCTATTTTGCAAATAGAATGAACATCGAACTGCTCCAACCCTATCTGACTTGGCCAAGCATACTAATCATCATCGGTATTGCTCTTCTATTACAATCTGGTTCTGGAAAGGATTCTTCAAGTATTTTCTCAGGTGTATTCTTGACAGGGCTGGGCGTACATTTTCATGCAGCAGCAAAAGTGGTAACATGGCCAGAGCCACTTCAGGTTATCGTTTTACTTGCGGGTATATCCTTTCTGATTCAGTATCGAAAAACAAAAGAGGGGCTTATTCCAGGATTATTGCTGTCCCTTTTAGCTCTTTGGTTGCTCTTCTTTAAGAGTAATACCCCTTCTGTAGAAAATATATTTGTGAAAGCTGAAGATTTTTGGCCGATTATTCTAATGGTCATCGGGGCTTACCTTATGTTCTTTAAAAAGAAATAGAAACACAAAACCCTCTATGTTTATAAAAAAACATAGAGGGTTTTTATGTTAAGTACTTTTAAAAGTAGTTGATTTCCATTCCAGGTTGCTCGCTTTCCACGGGGCAGGTGGTGAGCCACATTCGTACGCTACACGTATAAGTGTCTCACCTGCCGGCCTGTCCCGCAGGAGTCTCGCACCTTCCACTCCAATCAACAGTCAAGAAGTAAATAAAAAGATTAAAAGCCATAATCTTTTAGAAACAAGTCGTTAAGATAAAAACTTATACAGCCTTTATTTAGTAAGATAAGAATTCAGTACGCCCCATGCTTCATCTTTTCCGTGTCCGGTTTCAGATGAGAAGAGAACGATCTTATCGCTTTTGTCCATGTTTAAGGTTTCCTTGACTACTTTTTTATGCTTGTCCCATTTTCCTTTTGGGATCTTATCACTCTTTGTTGCTACTACGATAACAGGAAGCTCATGATATTTTAACCAATCGTACATTAAAACATCGTCTTTTGATGGAGCATGTCTAAGGTCAACAAGTTGAACAACTGCTTTTAACTGATCGCGTTCAACGAGATACTGTTCGATCATTTTACCCCAAGCTTCTCGTTCTGTTTTTGATACTTTAGCAAAGCCGTAACCAGGCACATCCACAAAATAAAAACTTTCATTCAAGATATAGAAGTTTAACGTTTGCGTTTTTCCTGGTTTTGAAGACGTACGTGCTAAATTTTTACGATGAATCATCTTGTTGATAAAAGACGATTTCCCTACATTCGAGCGGCCAGCAAGAGCAATCTCCGGAAGATTACCTTCCGGATATTGCTTCGGTCCGACTGCTGAAATTACGATTTCTGCTGTATTTACTTTCACTTTCCATCACCTGCTAATGCAACTTTTAATACCTCATCTAAATGAGATACGGTTATAAAAGATAATCCCTCTTTTACTGATTGTGGAATATCCTCAATGTCTTTTTCATTTTCTTTTGGAAGAATGATTGTTTTGATCCCTGCTCGGTGCGCACTTAAAGATTTTTCTTTCAAACCACCAATAGGCAACACACGTCCACGTAATGTGATCTCACCAGTCATACCTACGTCTTTTCTAACTGGCTTTTTCGTTAGTGCTGATACTAATGCTGTAGCAATCGTTATTCCTGCTGAAGGTCCATCCTTTGGTGTTGCACCTTCAGGAACATGAATATGGATATCCGTTTTCTCGTAGAAATCATGATCGATTCCTAACTCTTCCACCTTCGTTCGAACGTAACTTAGTGCAGCTTGAGCAGACTCTTTCATCACATCACCTAACTTACCGGTTAAGACCAGTTTACCCTTACCAGGTGATAATGCTACCTCAATAGAAAGAGTGTCTCCGCCAGCTGTCGTATAAGCTAACCCTGTAGCTGCACCGATTTGGTCTTCAAGTTCTGCTTGACCATAACGGAAACGAGGCTTACCTAGGTAATCTTCAAGGTTTTTAGCAGAAAGTACAACCTTTTTCTTTTCAGCTGAAACGATCTGTTTGGCAGCTTTTCTGCATAATCCTGCAATTTGACGCTCTAGGTTACGGACACCAGCTTCGCGTGTATAATTGCGGACGAGCTTTAGGATGGAATCATCTTTAAACTGAATCTGGCTTTTCTTTAATCCATGTTCTTTCAGCTGTTTTGGAATCAAATGATTCTTAGAGATATGAAGCTTTTCAACCTCTGTATACCCTGCGATCGAAATAACTTCCATTCTATCTAGTAGCGGGCCTGGAATTGTCGAAAGAGAATTGGCTGTTGTTACGAACATGACTTTCGATAGATCATATGGCTCTTCGATATAGTGATCGCTAAACGTGCTGTTCTGTTCAGGATCAAGCACTTCAAGCATCGCAGAAGAAGGATCTCCTCTAAAATCACTAGACATCTTATCGATCTCATCAAGCAAGAACACAGGATTAATCGTCCCTGCTTTTTTCATCCCTTGAATCAAACGACCTGGCATTGCTCCCACATACGTTCTTCGATGTCCTCTGATCTCGGCTTCATCTCTTACACCGCCAAGAGATATGCGTACAAAATTTCTACCGATCGCACGTGCGATCGATTTTGCTAACGATGTTTTACCAACACCAGGAGGTCCAACTAAACAAAGAATCGGTCCTTTTAGTGAATTAGTCAGCTTCTGAACGGCCAGATATTCTAAAACTCTGTCCTTCACTTTTTCAAGGCCGTAATGATCTTCATTAAGGACCGTTTCTGCATGAGGAATATCTAAGTTATCAATCGTCTCTTGTTTCCAAGGAAGATTAACAAGCCATTCGATATATGTTCTAATTACAGAGCTCTCAGCTGAAGAGTTCGGCATCTTTTCATAGCGATCGAGTTCTTTTTTTGCAAGCTCCATGACCGTCTCAGGCATGTCAGATGATTCAATACGTTCTTTGAGCGTACTCACTTCACCAACTTTGCCTTCTTTATCACCAAGTTCTTTTTGGATGGCTTTCATCTGTTCGCGCAGATAATACTCTTTCTGCGTTTTTTCCATCGCTTTTTTTACGCGTTGGCCAATTTTCTTTTCTAGACCTAGCACTTCTTTTTCATTGTTTAAAAGGTCCAGCAAGTATTCAAGTCTTTCTTTCACATCAAAGATCTCAAGGATCTTTTGTTTTTCTTTAATCTTTAGAGAAAGATGTGAAGAAATAACATCAGCCAAACGCCCAGGTTCAGTAATATCTTGAACAGAAGCAAGCGTTTCAGGTGTTACTTTTTTGGATAGGTTTATGTATTGTTCGAATTGAGCCAGAACTGCTCTCATGAGAGCTTCTGTTTCAGCTTCTTTCACTTCAATATCATCCGTAAGTTCCACTTCTACTTCTACATGTGTTTTTTCGTCCATGAAAGAAGTTATCTTACCACGTTTAATTCCTTCTACAAGTACTCTAATCGTGCCATTTGGCAGCTTGAGCATCTGATTTACTTTTGACAACGTTCCTACATGATAAATTTCCTCTTGTGCTGGATCTTCAATAGAAACTTCTTTTTGTGTAGATAGAAAGATCATCTGATCATCAAGCATCACTTTTTCAAGTGCCTGAATTGATTTTTCTCTTCCTACATCTAAATGAAGTACCATTGTTGGATAAACCAACAATCCGCGAAGAGGGAGGAGCGGAAGAACTCGTTTTTCCCCCATTAAAAACACCTCCGAAAACTGCTATGTAATCATTAATTATATGCTTAGTCTTTGTACAATTCTACCGATAATGCTCAACTTTGTCTAATGTAAGCTTCGGATTGTAAGAAAACGCCTATTATTACGTTCTTCGTTACTAAATAAACACGCAATGCAAAACAGTTATGGGAACAAAAAGAAACTCCCTACTTCTCCTTATACAGAAGAAGGAGGGGAGTTTAAAGCTGTGGATGCAGGGATTGATTGCTCTTCACCGTTATCTAAAAATGCGTGTTGAAACACTTCTGAAAGTTTCTTTACAGGAATGATCTCTACGTCTTTGATCGTATCAAAAATCTTTTGGTTATTCTCAAACGGGATAAGCACACGTTTTGCACCAGCATCTTTTGCAGCTAGTATCTTCGCCATTACACCACCGACTGGTTTCACTTTTCCATGGATGCTGATTTCTCCAGTCATTGCAATTTCGTGATCTATTTTAATATTGTGAATAGCTGAGTAGATGGAAGAAGCGATCGCTATACCTGCTGATGGACCATCCACTGGACCACCTCCTGGAAAGTTCACGTGGATATCATACATAGATGCATCTACACCCATGTATCGAAGCACGGTTATCACGTTTTCCACTGAACCTTTTGCCATACTTTTTCTTCGTATAGACTTAGACTGATTCCCGATACTCTCTTCTTCTGCTATACCTGTTATCGTAATAGAACCTTGCTTTTTTGCAGGTAATACGGTCGTTTCAATCTCTAACAGAGCTCCGCTTGTTGGGCCATAAACAGCAAGACCATTCACGAGGCCGATCTTTGGTTTGACACCAATTTTCCTCTCAGGTCTTGGAGCCATCCTGCTTGAATGAGTGACCCACTCCACATCACTCTTCGTGATGTTCTTACGTTGTTCAGTGATGGCAAGACCTGCTGCGATTTGGATCATATTTACGGCTTCACGGCCATTTCTAGCATACTGAGCCATATATGTTAACGATTCTTCATCGATTCCTAACTGAATTTTATCAGCTGCTCTCTTAGCGATCTGTTCGATTTCAGCTGGCTGCAACTCTCTAAAGAACACCTCTAAACACCTAGATCGAATAGCAGGAGGTATCTCTTCTGGCATACGAGTAGTGGCTCCAATCATACGGAAATCTGCAGGTAGGCCATTTTGAAAGATATCATGAATGTGATGCGGTATGTTCGCGTTCTCTTCGGAATAATACGCACTTTCTAAAAAAACCTTTCGATCTTCCAATACTTTTAATAATTTGTTCATCTGGATAGGATGGAGTTCACCGATCTCATCAATAAAAAGAACGCCGCCATGTGCATTCGTAACAGCCCCTTGTTTTGGCTGAGGAATGCCTGCTTGCCCCATAGCCCCAGCACCTTGGTAGATTGGATCATGAACTGAACCAATCAAAGGATCGGCGATTCCTCGTTCATCAAAACGAGCTGTCGTAGCATCGAGTTCTACAAAAACAGCTGTCGAACGAAAAGGAGATGTTTGATTCCGCTTCGCTTCTTCTAATACTAATCGAGCTGCAGCTGTTTTCCCGACTCCTGGAGGACCGTAAACGATAACATGTTGTGGATTTGGTCCACACAACGCAGCTTTCAATGCTTTTATACCATCTTCTTGTCCGATGATATCTTCAAATTTCCCAGGCCTTACACGTTCAGAAAGAGGTTCTGATAATGAGATCGAACGCATTCTTCTTAATTGTTCCATCTCTTTTCTTGATTCTTTATCCACACTCACTTTTTGAGAACGCTGGTTACGCAATAGGTTCCAAAAATATAGCCCAATAATAATCCCAAAGAATAATTGAATAAGTAATGCTATGCCAGTCCAGTTCATTGTTTTTCCTCCCGGTACCTATGTAGTGATAATCATAGTATCTCCGAGGAGGTGGTGAACTAAACGGTCAACCTTTAAAAAGACCATTTCACATAGGTTGCAATATGTAATGAAGATCTGTTTACATTATTGAACATGACAAATCAGAAAACCTGATTTTAATCCTATTCCGTATCACCGCTCCATTTACTTTTATAGCTGTTTGACCCAAAGGGTGTCCATTTTGACCCATAGATCTATGATTTTGACCCATAGATTATGGTTTGACTCATAGACCTCTCTTTTTGACCCATAGAAGGCTTCGTTTGACTCATAGGTGTCTAGTTACGACCCATAGAGATCATACTTTGACTCATAGGGATCGACTCACACGCAATCAGACTATAAAATGAAATAGGGCTGACCCTCCAAAGATCACGTGAGGTGCTTTTGGGGGCAGCCCTATCTTTTTAATACCTTAACTTCATCAATACACTCTTAATCTCTTCATCATTCATCATCAGTTCGGAAGTTTATCCGTGATTTTAGCCAGTGCCACATCATAAAAGAACTCAATAAAAACTTTAATAAATGGCAGCGATTTCGTCTTTAATGCTTGCCAGCTCTATCTTTCTATCCCTGCAAAGATGACTTCCGTCTCATCGACGACCACTAAACGAAAGCGCCTAGCGAGTGATGTTCTTGTTCAGAAATCAACGATGTGCGCATGGGACAGCGTCGACTCTAGCTCGCCGACAACAAGCACTTCCACATCCACTCCCTGCTTTTCCTTTCCCTGCAGAATTGGTAGGATCTCTTAAATATCGTCTTGCCAGCCATATACGCGATTTGAATTTATTTAATAACACCACTTTTGTACTTTTTTACTCATACTCGTTCTCCCCAAAATGATACGAATATTTTACCGAACAACTATCACAGGTCTAGTTTTTTATAATTTCCTAAACAACAAAAAAGACCAGCATACGCTGGTCTCAAAATTAAGCACTCTCTTTTGGAGTTTCTTTTGATTGTTCGATAACCGTACCATCTTCTAACTCAAGAGTTGGTGGTACTTTATCAGAGATTGTTTCTTTCGTAACGATACATTTAACAACATCTTCACGAGAAGGCAGCTCAAACATCACGTCAAGCATAACTCCTTCTATGATCGAACGAAGTCCACGGGCACCTGTTTTACGTTCAATAGCTTGAGCAGAGATTTCTCGAAGTGCTTCATCGGTAAATTCTAACTCTACGCCGTCAATATCCAATAATTTTTGATACTGTTTTACAAGTGCGTTCTTAGGTTTTGTTAAGATTTCAATCAACGCTTCCTCATCAAGAGGGTTTAGGTTCGAAATGACCGGTAAACGACCGATAAATTCAGGAATCAAACCAAAGCGAAGTAAATCTTCAGGAAGAACTTTAGACAAGTATTCTCCTGCTTTTAAGTCAGCTTGTTTCGTTTCAGAACTGAACCCGATCACTTTCTTACCAAGTCGGCGTTTGATAATTTGTTCGATACCATCAAAGGCTCCACCACAAATAAATAGAATGTTTGTTGTGTCAATTTGGATGAACTCTTGGTGAGGATGCTTTCTTCCTCCTTGTGGCGGTACGCTAGCTACTGTACCTTCAAGGATTTTAAGAAGAGCTTGTTGAACGCCTTCACCAGAAACATCTCTTGTAATAGACGGGTTTTCCGATTTACGTGCAATCTTATCGATTTCATCGATATAGATAATACCCTTTTCCGCTTTTTCAACATCATAATCTGCAGACTGAATCAATTTAAGGAGAATGTTTTCTACATCCTCACCAACGTATCCAGCTTCAGTTAAAGATGTAGCATCGGCAATTGCAAAAGGTACGTTTAAGATACGAGCCAACGTTTGAGCAAGTAGCGTCTTACCACTACCTGTTGGTCCGATCATTGCAATGTTACTTTTCGCTAATTCAACTTCATCCGATTTTTGAGTTGAATTTATACGTTTGTAATGATTGTAAACGGCTACAGAAAGGGATTTCTTAGCCTGAGCTTGACCGATAACATATTCGTCAAGAATTTTACGAATTTCTACTGGTTTTGGTACTTCTTTTAGTTCTACATCCTCTTCTGTACCTAATTCTTCTTCTACGATTTCAGTACAAAGTTCGATACATTCATCACAAATATATACACCTGGTCCAGCAACCAGTTTTCTTACTTGATCTTGTGTTTTACCACAGAAAGAACATTTCAATTGCCCTTTTTCATCATTAAATTTAAACAATGATATCACCCCTAAAACGAGAATATGGATGAAACGCTTGACTAAAATTCAGATATATTCTGAAGGAAAGTCTGATTATCTTTTCTACGACTTAAGCATTCCGTTGATTATAATGGATTGTATCACACTTCCATATTAAAACGGAAATAATAACGCTTAATAAATATGTATGGTAACGCTCTATATAAGTATGAACAATACCACAAGATTTAAAACCTATTTTTCAGATAGGATGTGTATTTTAATAGAAATTTAATATGTATGGCAAAACAAGGCACGATACATAAGGATCGCGCCTTGTTTTGATTTATAAACTTATTTAGTTATAGAATTAAGCAGTTTTGCTGTTTTCAACAAGAAAGTCGATTGCTTTACGTACTTTCAAGTCAGCTGCTACTGCATCATTTCCACCTTGCATAGCAAGCATCTGTTTGATTTGTTCTACTTCCATTTGGTACATTTCAGCCATCTTGCTAAGTTCAGCATCGATTTCTTCTTCAGAAACCTCGATGTTTTCAGCTTCAACGATCGCTTCAAGTACTAGGTTAGTACGAACGCGTTTTCCAGCATCTTCTTTCATTTGCTCACGAAGTGCTTCTTCGCTTGTACCAGAGAACTGGTAGTATAAGTCAAGGTTCATACCTTGCATTTGAAGACGTTGGCCAAATTCTTGAACCATGCGGTCAAGCTCTGTGTTTACCATTGCTTCAGGAATGTCGATTTCTGCATTCTCAGATGCTTTTTCGATTACTGTTTCACGAGTTTTGTTTTCAGCTTCTTGCTTTTTGCTCTCTTCAAGCTTCGTGCGAAGTTCTTTTTTAAGATCTTCTAACGTTTCAGCATCGCCTTCAGCTTCTTTAGCGAACTCGTCGTTAAGTTCTGGAAGTTGTTTAGCTTTAATGTCGTGAATGTTTACTTTGAAAACAGCAGGCTTACCAGCTAGTTCTTCAGCATGGTACTCTTCAGGGAAGTTAACGTTAACTTCTTTTTCAGCACCAGCTTTTTCACCAACTAATTGCTCCTCAAAACCTGGGATGAAAGATCCAGATCCGATTTCAAGAGAATAGTTCTCAGCTTTTCCACCTTCGAAAGCTTCGCCATCAACGAATCCTTCGAAATCGATGTTTACAGTATCGCCGTTCTCAACAGTACCCTCTTCTTTAACTACAAGCTCAGCTTGTTGTTCTTGAAGAGAAGTTAGTTCGTTTTGAACATCTTCGTCTGTAACTTCAGTTTCTGTCTTCTCAACTTCAAGACCTTTGTAATCACCAAGTTTAACTTCTGGCTTAACGATTACTTTAGCTGTAAAAACAAGGTTGCTTCCTTGTTCCATTTTTTCGATGTCAACTTCTGGACGATCAACTGGCTCGATACCAGCTTCTTGTACAGCGTCTCCATATGCTTTAGGCAATAGGATATCTAGAGCGTCTTGGTAAAGAGACTCTACTCCAAAACGTTGTTCAAAAAGTCTACGTGGCATTTTCCCTTTACGGAATCCTGGTACGTTTACTTGTTTTACAACTTTTTTGAACGCTTGGTCAAGCGCTGTATCTACTTCAGTTGCCTCAACTTCTACCGTTAAGACACCTTGATTACCTTCTAACTTTTCCCATTTAGCAGTCATTAAATGTTCCCTCCAACATCGGTATTTCCATAACTATCATATAGATTACAACCATTCCATTATAGCATAGACGTTCTGTATTTCAACAAGTTACATCACTTTCTCATTAAGTCTGCATATAAAATCTTTCCAATTCGACGAGAACCTTTACTGCTTTTTGTAATTCATCATCTTCTAGATTGATTTCTTCTTCTATTCCACATAGAATATTTGCCGCCATAACAGTGGCCTCGAACCAAAGAATCTTATTTTCTGGAGTTGGCGAAAAAGGATATAGCGCTAGTGAATAATCCTTCCACACGGCGAGTGCGATTTCGAGTAGTGATGGGTTCTCTTGCTCGAGTTCGTCTTTAATTAAAGACTTTACCTCTTTATAAAAGAGGTTATCACTCAAATCAGTAAGATGTGCGATGTCCACTTCAGTGAATTGTCCGTACTTCTCGACCTTTACGATTTTATCTACTTGGTTTTCTTTGAGGTACTGCAGAATTAAGCTTTTAACAGCCGGATGTTTTTTTTCATCTATTAAAAAAGACTCAAACATCGGAACGATCATGTCAGGTCCGAGCCGCTTTAACTGTTGTACAGCCATCCACTGCAAATCAGCTTGATCACTCGAAAGCATCTCTTTCAATCCTTGAAAATCAAGATTTGCCGCTGGTGCGTTCGGAATTTCTGGGTCTTTCTTCACTTCAGGCACACCCTCCTGCTCTATTACTTTGCGACTGAACTGGAGAAGCTGATAAAACGTTTCGGCTTTGTCTGCAGGAATCTTTTGTTCTTCAAGAACGGCTTCAATCACGGAAACAACGGTTATGTATTCTGATAACTGAACCAATATACTTAAATAAATTTGAAGTACATCGTAATATTCTCCGATCCCTTCTTTAAGCATACGGTCACACTTTTGTTTAGCTTCGTGTAAACGTCCTAGTTCAACCAAACTTAAAACAAGCCCAAGATTTCCTTGTGCATGCATTGGATCCGCTTGAAGTAATTGTTCAAAACACGATAAAGACTCATCGTATTTTTTACTTTTTAAAGAATCCATACCTTTTTCTAAAAGACGTCCATTTAAGTTAGGAAACCGAACGATATTGTTTTTGTTGTTCTTTTCGTTAGTCATCACAACTCTCCGCTTCCATTAATGTTTGACTAAAGAATAGCAGTTTCGCTAGATGAACTCAAGGTAACTAGGAAGTTAGAACCCTGATTTCTTTAACCTCTTTTCCATACACAAAAAAACTTACTCAAAAGTTTAGCCTTTTGAGCAAGCTTCTTTATTAACTAATTCTTTTTAAGTTCACCTTATCAGCCATTCCTTTATATAATGACCATTTAATAGGATCTACATTACCACCACTAATGATAAGACCAACTTGTTGATTGAGCGCAAGATGACTATGGAACATTACTGCCGCTAAACTAGCAGCACCCGCTCCCTCTACGACCACCTTTTCACGTTCAAGCATAAACATCATCGCATATGCAATCTGTTCTTCCGTCACAGTGACCATTTCATCCACATATTTTGAAATCAAAGGAACAGTAATTTCTCCAGGCTTAACTACAGCGATTCCATCCGCGATCGAGGTACAGCGAGTTAACGTTTTTCTTGTGGTACCTGTGAATGCTTGATAGACAGCACTAGCATTCGCCGATTGCACGCCTACTACTCGAACATCAGGTCTGATCGACTTAACCGCTAGAGCGATACCAGCCAATAGACCTCCGCCTCCTACTGGAACAACAATCGTTTTTAATTCAGGTTTTTGCTGCAACATCTCAAGAGCAACGGTGCTTTGTCCTGCAATCACATCGTAATCATCAAAGGGATGAACAAAAACTCCTCCGTTTTTTTCTTCTTCTCTTTTAGCTGCTTCATAAGCTGCTTGATAATTGTCGCCTTCTAAAACAATGTCCGCTCCATATGATCTTACTGCGTCCACCTTCGAAAGAGGAGCATTTTCCGGCATGAAGATTTTAGATTTTATGCCACGAAGTGAACAGGTAAGCGCCAAACCTTGCGCGTGGTTTCCAGCTGACGCTGCGATCACACCTCTCGCGCAGTCAAGTTCGTTTAGTGTAGAAACTTTGTAATAAGCACCTCGTAATTTAAACGAACCCGTTTTCTGTAGATTCTCAAGCTTCATATACACCTTTCCACCGGTCCACTTGTTAAGAGTTGTTGATTGTTTAAGCGGCGTACGGTGTGCGATTTTTGAAACTTCTTCCAAAGCGTGAAATAAACGTTCGGCCGTGATTGTTAAATTCCCATTATCCGTTCACAATCCTTTCATCTTCATACTTTTTAATGGAAGCTTCTTGTTGAAGTGTAATGGATATTTCATCCCATCCGTTAAGAAGCATCTTTTTCCAGTACGGATCAAACTCAAAGGAAAACACTTCTCCTTTTTCGTTATTAACCGTTTGTCGCTCAAGGTCTATCATTAACGCTCGCACAAGGTTTCCAGCCCTTTCGCTCTGAAGGTTTCGAATCTCTTCTTTCGTAAGGCGAATCGGCAAGATACCGTTTTTTACACAATTGTTAAAGAAGATATCCCCAAAGCTTTCAGCGATGATCACATGAAAACCATAATCCTTCAATGCCCAAGGCGCGTGCTCTCTTGAGGAGCCACAACCAAAATTTTTCCCTGTAATTAAAATTGAAGACTTTCTTGCTTCTGACGAATTCAGTTCGAAATCTTTATTTTCTGTACCATCAGAGTGATATCTCCAATCAAAGAACAAAAATTCCCCGTATCCGGCTTTATCGATTTTTTTCAAAAATTGCTTCGGAATGATCTGATCTGTGTCCACATGATCTCTATCCAAGATCGCCGCACTGCCTGAATGTGTTTTAAACCCCAGCATAATGATCTACCTCCTGTTCTTTTTTAGGAAGTATAGAGCGAACATCAGTGAATTTTCCTTTTAATGCTGCTGCGGCTGCCATAATTGGGCTCACAAGGTGTGTTCTGGCACCTTTTCCTTGTCTGCCAGCAAAGTTACGGTTTGAGGTAGAAGCACATCTCTCCCCTTCTGGAACGATATCATCATTCATACCTAAACACATGGAACATCCCGACTCACGCCATTCAAATCCAGCTTCTAAAAAGATCTGATGAAGCCCTAGGATTTCAGCTTCTTTTTTCACAGCTTGTGAGCCTGGGACTACGATTGCCCGAACTTCAGGATGCACCTTTTTGCCTTCAACAACTTTAGAAGCTTGAAGTAAGTCACTAAGTCTTGAATTCGTGCAAGACCCAATAAATACATGCTGCACAGAGATATCTTCTATTTTTTCATTTCCTTTAAAGCCCATGTAATGATGTGCATTCAATAACGATTGCCTTTCTTCTGCAGAGGTAGAACTTTCGTCCGAAGGAATCACGCCACTTATCGGCAAACACATGGATGGTGTCGTTCCCCAAGTGACCATCGGTTCGATCTCTCTAGCATCGATCTCGATCGTTTGATCAAACGTTGCATTCTCATCACTTCTAAGCTCACTCCATCTCTTACAACTTTCCAGAAACTCTTGATCCTTTGGAGCATAGCGCTTACCTGAAATATAAGAAAAAGTAACTTCATCAGGAGAAACAACTGATGCTTTTGCCCCTGCTTCTATCGACATATTACAAAGAGTCATTCGTTCTTCCATCGAAAAATTTCTAACCGTACTACCAGAAAACTCAATGATATGACCCGTACCGACATTCGTTCCATATTTCGCTATGAACCATAAGATGACGTCTTTAGCGGTAACACCAAAACCTAACTCACCTTCAATCTTGACGTTCATCTGTTTTGGTTTGCTCTGCCACAACGTTTGAGTAGCAAGAACATGTTCAACCTCGCTTGTGCCGATTCCAAAGGAGAGTGCTCCGAAAGCACCGTGTGTGGAAGTGTGACTATCGCCGCATACGATTGTTTTTCCCGGCAGTGTCAAACCTAGGTCTGGTCCGATAACGTGTACGATACCTTGTTGCTCAGAGTTTAATCCCTCAAGTTGAATACCAAATTCCTCGCAGTTTTTTTCCAATGTTTGAACTTGTAGACGGGATGTTTCGTCTTTTATATTGAACCGGTCGATCGTCGGAATGTTATGATCCATCGTTGCAAAACATAGATCCGGCCGTCTGACAGTTCTATTTTTTTCTCGTAGACCTGCAAACGCTTGAGGTGATGTCACTTCATGAATGAGGTGGAGATCAATGTAAAGAAGATCTGGTTTGTTTTTTTCTTGAGCGACAATATGACGATCCCAAAGTTTATCAATGATTGTTTTACTCACACTTATCTACCTCCTACACATAAACCTCTAGAAGAGTTGCACTTGTTGAATCTTCCAACATTCTAAAATGAATTTGATTGACCATTTCTTTCGTTGACACTAGAGTACCGCTTCCTCCATAAATATCTCCTGTACGATAACCTGCCTGCAGCGTTTCAAAAACGGCAAGTTCAACAGCTTCCGCTTCTTTTTCAAGTTGGAACGAATGACGAAGCATCATCGCGACACTTAGGATCATACCGATCGGATTTGCTTTACCGCTTCCTGCGATATCAGGTGCTGATCCATGAATAGGCTCATATAGACCAGGACCGTTTTCACTAAGTGAAGCTGAAGGCATCATTCCTAACGAGCCTGTAAGAACAGAAGCTTCGTCAGACAAAATATCTCCAAACATATTTTCAGTAACAACCACATCAAAACTCGTAGGATTACTGATCATCCTCATGGCAGCATAATCTACCAGCAAGTGTTCTGTTTCGATGTTTGGATACTTTTTAGCTACATCCTCTACGACTTCTCTCCACAATTTACTCGTTTCAAGAACGTTTGCTTTATCAACAGATGTTACTTTTCTTCTGCGAGAAGAAGCTAACTCATATGCTTTTTCAACGATTCTCGTTATCTCTTCTCGCGTATACGACATTGTATCTACCGCACGTTTCTCATTCCGTTCTTTCGGCTCTGAAAAATAAATCCCACCGGTCAGTTCGCGAACAAATACAAAGTCAGCACCTTTTACCTTATTCGATTTAAGAGGTGATAGATGTTCAAGACCAGGATAAACATGAACAGGTCTTACGTTCGCAAACACGTTCATCGCTTTTCGCAAAGCGAGTAACCCTTGTTCCGGCCGAACCTTCCCTTGATCCCATTTCGGTCCACCAACCGCTCCTAGCAGAACAGCATCACTGTCATTGCAAGTTTTTAGTGTGGAATCTGGAAGCGGATTACCTTCCTGGTCAATAGCAGCACCTCCAAACACTTGTTCAATCGTCTCAAATTCATGACCAAACCGCGTTGCTACACCATCTAACACTTGCAGAGCACCCTTGATCACTTCTGGACCGATCCCGTCTCCTGGCAAAACTGCTATTCTCTTTTTCATCTAACATCCCTCCTAAATTTAGATACTCATTGCTTCATAGCTCTTCTTTTCATCATGAAGCTGAAGCTTATTATAAGCGTGCACATAAGCTTTAGCTGATGCTTCCAAAACATCTTGCGCCGTTCCGCTTCCGTTGATCTCATGGCCATCACTATCGATTTGAACAAACACTTGAGCAAGGGCATCACGTCCAGCTCCTACTGATTGAATTCGATAATCATTCAGCTTGATAGAAGAAGGAAGCATCTTTCCAAGCGTATTGTAGATCGCTTCTACACTACCTGAACCTGTTGCAGCATCTTGAATCAGTTTTCCATCTGGAGTCAACAGTCTTAACGTCGCAGTTGGGATCTGATTTGTACCATAGTTCACTTGAATATCTTTCAATTGATATAACGGCACTTCAGGTTGTATTTTATGATCGATGAGTAGAGCGAAGATATCTTCTTCTGTCATCTCTTTTTTCTTATCAGCTAGGTGTTTAAAATCTTCAAAAAGAGCCTTGACCTTGTTCTCATCTGGATGAAAACCTAACTTATGCAAGTAATCTTTAAACGCGTGACGCCCAGAATGCTTTCCTAGCACGAGTTGGTTAGAAGGAACTCCAACAAGCTCAGGTGTGATGATCTCGTATGTTGACTTTTCTTTTAACACACCGTCTTGATGTATTCCCGACTCATGTGCAAAAGCATTCTTCCCAACAACAGCCTTGTTCGGTGGGACAGCAATTCCCGTTAGCCTGCTAACAAGCTGACTCGTACGGCTGATCTCATTTAGCTTTAAACGAGTTTTCGCTTGATAAAAATCTTCACGAATCGCCAATGCTACTGCTATCTCCTCCAACGAGGCATTTCCTGCTCTCTCACCGATTCCGTTGATCGTACATTCAACTTGGTTCGCTCCATGCTCGATCGCTGATAAAGAATTAGCAACAGCCATTCCTAAATCATCGTGGCAGTGAGCAGAAAGAATAGCATTTTCGATGTTAGGTACATGGTTTAATAGATAACGAAAGATTCTTCCATATTCCTCAGGATTCGTAAAACCAACCGTATCTGGTATGTTGATGACCGTTGCTCCAGCATCGATTACTTTCTCAACGATGCGTGATAAAAAGTTAAGGTCTGACCGGCATGCATCTTCTGCAGACCATTGCACGACAGGAAATTTTTGTCGGGCATATTTGACTGCACCAACCGCTGTCTCAACGACTTGGTCAGGTGTTTTCTTTAACTTGTATGTCATATGGATGGGGGATGTTGCTAGAAAAACATGCAGCCTTGGCTCAGCAGAATCTTTCAGAGCTTCCCACGCATAATCAATATCTGATGTATTTGAACGCGCCAAAGCTGTAACGGTTGAATTTTTTACAATCGACGCTACTTTTTTCACAGCTTCAAGATCACCTTTAGATGCAGCAGGAAAGCCCGCTTCCATCACATCGACCCCAAGCATTTCTAGCCTTTTAGCGATCTCGATTTTTTCTGCAGTGTTTAGATTGACCCCTGCTGTTTGTTCTCCATCACGCAAAGTCGTGTCAAAGATTTCAATTTTTCGCACTAGCAACGGCCTCCTTTTTTTGTTTTGCTTTTACGAATGGCATCATTGCTCGAAGTTCCCTCCCTACTTTTTCAATCGGATGGTTCTTCTCTTGGTTGTTCACCACGTGGAATACAGGTCGATTCGCTTGATTCTCTAAGATCCAACCCTTAGCAAACTCTCCCGATTGAACATCTTTCAGAACGGATTTCATTGATTCTTTAACCCTTTCGTCGATTACACGTGGTCCGGATTGAAAGTCTCCCCACTGAGCAGTATCTGAGATTGAATATCTCATTCCCTCTAGACCACCTTCATACATGAGGTCAACAATCAATTTTAATTCGTGTAAACATTCAAAATAAGCAACTTCCGGTTGATATCCAGCCTCTATTAGGGTTTCAAATCCAGCTTTCACAAGTGACGATAACCCACCACACAACACGGCCTGTTCACCAAAAAGATCCGTTTCTGTTTCTTCTTGAAAAGTCGTTTCAAGCACTCCAGCTCTAGCAGAACCAATGCCTTTAGCATAGCTAAGTGCCGTTTCTCTAGCAGTACCTGTTGCATCTTGGTATACCGCGAAAAGTGCCGGAACTCCTTCACCTGATTCAAATGTACGACGCACAAGATGACCTGGGCCTTTCGGAGCGACTAAAAATACATCCACATCTTGAGGTGGTACTACTTGGTGATAGTGAACGTTGAATCCATGAGCAAAAACGAGTGCATTACCCGGAGAGAGTTCAGGTAGAATTTCATTTCTGTAAACTTCAGGCTGCCTCTCATCTGGCAATAGAACCATTACGACTTCCGCGAGCCTAGCCGCTTCACGAACAGGATATACTTCAAATCCATCTTTAACTGCTTCGTCGAAAGAACGTCCCTCCCGAACACCAACTACAACATCATAACCACTATCCTTTAGGTTCAATGCATGAGCATGCCCTTGAGAACCATAACCTACTACCGCTACCTTCTTATTCTTTAATACATCGTTAGAAAGATCGTTTTCGTAATATACTTTTGCCATTATCATCATTCTCCTTTACATAATAGAATAGGGGTGAAGCTCAAGTACTTTCTTCTGCGTTCCACGAGGAATTGCTGTAACACCTGTTCTTGAAATCTCTTTAATACCATATGGACGGAGCAGTTCGATCAACGCATCAATCTTTTCACCGTCTCCCGTTACTTCAAGCGTTACATTTTCGAGCGAAACATCAAGGACGGTCGCTCGAAATGGCTCAATCAGCATTTTGATCTCACTCCGCGTATCAGGCGTTGTGAGAACTTTGATGAGCGCAAGTTCTCTAGAGACAAGAGCCATGTTTGTCAGATCCCGAACTTTTAGAATATTGATCTGCTTATGAAGCTGTTTTACAAGTTGTTCAGCTTTACGATCATCTTCTACCCAAACAGTTAGTGTTACTTTAGAAACGGCTGGATCTTCTGTATGTCCGACCGTGATGTTCTCTATATTGAATTGGCGTTTTGTCAGCAATCCGGTCAAACGATTCAATACACCACTTTCGTTCAGAACCGTCGCTGAAATGATCCGTCTCATCCTCTCACTCCAATCATTTCATGTAGTCCTTTTCCTGGAGCAATCATCGGATAGACATTCTCATCAGCAGTAACCACACAATCGAGCACAAATGGTTTTTTGGACGCAAGAGCTAGTGTTAGAGCTTCTCTTACATCACTTTCTGTTTCAGCTCGTTTTCCATCAATTCCGTAGGCTGATGCTAGCTTGATGAAGTCAGGTTGGATATCAAGTAGCGAGTGTGAGAATCGTTTTTCATAGAATATTTCTTGCCACTGTCTTACCATCCCGAGGGATTTATTGTTTACAATGACTACGATGACAGGAAGCTCCCAATCTTGGAGAACTCCGAGTTCTTGAAGCGTCATCTGAAACCCACCATCTCCAACAACAGCTATTACCGGGAGCTCCGGCTTACCAACTTTCGCTCCGATCGCTGCAGGAAAACCAAATCCCATCGTTCCAAGTCCTCCAGACGTTATCCATCTGTTCGGTTCTAAAAATGTATAATATTGAGCTGCCCACATTTGATGTTGGCCTACATCCGTTGAAACGATGGCTTCTCCTTTCGTTACATCATGAAGAATCTGCAGTAATTTTTGTGGTTTCAATTCTGATTCATCTGTCTTATAAGTAAGAGGAAACTCACTCTTTAACTGTGTTAGTTGAGTGACCCAATCGCTATAATCTCCCTTATCACCTTTTGTTTGATTGAGTGCAGAAAGAGTCTCTTTCGCACACCCCACGATAGGAATCTCAGTTGGCACATTTTTTCCGATCTCAGCTGGATCAATATCGATATGGGCAACCACTGCTCTTTTAGCAAAATGATCTAGGTTACCGGTTAACCTGTCATCAAACCTAGCTCCGACGCCAATCAAAAGATCACAATCATAAAGAGCCATGTTGCTTGCATATGTTCCATGCATTCCTGCCATCCCCAAGCAAAGCGGGTGTTCAGCAGGAAATCCACCAAGACCTAAAAGGGTTTGAGCAACGGGTATCTGGTGATATTCCGCAAATGCAACTAACTCCTTTTCAGCACTTGCTGCCAATACCCCAGCACCTGTTAAGAGGACAGGTTTTTTAGCTTGTAATAGCGCTTCGTTCAACCTTTTGACTTGAAGAATATTAGGTTTTAACGTCGGCTGGTAACCTGGAAGGTGAATACTTTCAACATCTTTAACTTCCGCTCTTTTAACAGCAACATCTTTCGGAATATCGATCAGTACAGGGCCCTTTCTTCCGGTGTTCGCTATATGAAAGGCTTCTTTCATAATTCTCGGCAGGTCTTCTGCACGTTGGACTTGATAATTATGTTTAGTGATCGGCATTGTGATCCCGATGATGTCCGCTTCTTGGAAAGCATCCGTTCCAATCACTGTTGTTGCTACCTGACCCGTGAAGATAACAAGAGGAATAGAATCGATCATCGCATCTGCGATACCTGTAACAAGGTTAGTAGCACCTGGTCCTGAAGTCGCTAACACCACGCCCGGTTTTCCAGTTACTCTTGCATAACCTTGCGCAGCATGAATCGCTCCTTGTTCATGTCTTGTTAGAACATGTTTCATCTCAGAATTGTAAAGGGCATCATAGATTGGAAGTACAGCACCTCCAGGATAACCAAACAAAACTTCAACATTCTCATTCTGCAACCCTTGAATAAATAGTTCAGCACCAGAGACTAATGAAGTTTCGACTGATTTATTCTCAGCCACCCAACTGGCCTTCATTTTCATTCCTCCTTTAACTTCGAACCTTTATTTGATAAAAGACTATTGGGACATCAGTTGTTGCTCTTGAAAAAGTTGATCGTATGAGAAATAACGAAAGGACAACAACATCTATAAAAACCAACAAAAAAACTTCTCCACCCAAATGGACAGGTCAATCCTATCCAAAGGGGTGAAAAAGTTTATTTTCCACGGTACCACCCTTATTCACAGTGCTTGCTGACACACGCAAGGACTGCCTCAAGACGAACGAGTCGTCATATTGATAACAAGCGATAAAAAATGGTGTTATCGCTTGGCCCTTCCTACTAAGAAACGTTCAAAAGGACACTCAGGAGGGATGTCCTGGTATTAGGAATAACCGGTTCACAGCGACCACCGGCTCTCTGTTTATCCCACATCTACCATTGTTCTCCGTCATCGTTTTATTGTTTTAAATTTTTAAGATTCCACCAGTATTAGCTGAAGTTACGAGCGCCGCATAACGTGCGAGGTAACCTTTTTTAATCTTTGGTTCGGGTTTTACCCAGCCTTCTTTTCGTTCTTTTAAGTCTTCTTCTGTTAATAAAACATGAATTGTTCTATTTACTAGATCAATTAAGATTGGATCACCATTGTTTACGAACGCGATCGGTCCGCCTTGCGCCGCTTCTGGCGAGATATGACCGATCGAGATCCCTCGAGACGCTCCAGAAAATCTGCCATCCGTGATTAGTGCTACTTTCGTACTCAATCCTCTTCCGGCAATAGCTGAAGTTGGTGAGAGCATTTCCGGCATACCTGGTCCACCCTTTGGCCCTTCATATCGAATGACAACGACATGCCCTTCTCTCACCTCACCATTATTGATGCCTTCAATCGCTTCTTCTTGGGATTCATAGACGATTGCTTCGCCTTGAAATGTTTTAATCGAAGGATCAACTGCACCCACTTTGATAACGCAACCATCTGGCGCAATATTGCCATAAAGAATGGAAAGGCCACCTACTGGTGAATATGCGTTATCTTTTCTACGAATAACATCATCATCTATGATTTCTGCATGCCGTACCCGGTGCTCTAACGTTTCACCACTTATCGTTAACCGATCGTTATGGATAGCGCCTTCCATTTTGCAGAGTTCATTGATGATGGCACTGACACCGCCCGCTCGATGAACATCCTGCATAGAATAATCCGAAGCCGGGCTGATCTTAGATAAATACGGAATACGCTCTGCGATCTCGTTGATTGACGATAAGTCATATTCAATCTCAGCTTCATTTGCAATCGCAAGCATATGAAGTACGGTATTGGTTGAGCCGCCCATCGCCATGTCTAAAGCGAAAGCATCATCAATCGCTTCTTTCGTGATAATATCTCTAGGTTTTATATTGTTTTTCACAAGATCCATCAATGACGAAGCTGCCTCTTTAATCAGTTTTCTTCTTTCGTTTGAGGTAGCTACGATCGTTCCGTTACCAGGTAGAGTGATTCCGAGCATTTCCATGATGGAATTCATGCTGTTGGCTGTAAACATCCCGGAGCATGACCCACAAGTCGGGCAAGCACTCGTTTCAAGTTCTAATAGTTCTTCTCTCGTCATCTTTCCAGCTAAGTGAGAACCTACTCCTTCAAATACCGAGGCAAGTGATAGCGATTTTCCGGCCATAGACTTTCCGGCTTCCATCGGGCCACCTGAAACAAATACTGCAGGAACATTCGTCCTTACAGCAGCCATTAACATACCAGGCGTAATCTTGTCACAGTTAGGTATGTAGAACACACCGTCGAACCAATGGGCGTTAATCACTGTTTCGGCTGCATCTGCAATAACTTCTCGACTCGGAAGCGAATACCTCATGCCGATATGACCCATCGCAATTCCATCATCTACGCCGATCGTATTAAACTCGAACGGAATTCCACCAGCTTCTCTAATGGCTTCTTTTACCCATTCACCTACTTTGTTTAGATGCATATGCCCCGGAATAATATCAACATAGGAATTACAAACACCGATAAAAGGTTTATCCATATCCTCTGGTGCAACTCCCGCTGCGTGGAGAAGACTTCTGTGCGGGGCTCTATCGATTCCTTGCTTGATCATATTACTGCGCATATCTGTAACACTCCTATACTTCTTTTATCCAGCTTGAACGGCTTGGTTCGGATACACCTTAACTCCTTCTTCAACTACTTTTTCTCTGAAGGATTTTAAAAGTTTGTTCGTATGTTCACCTGGTGCGCCGTTTCCGATTACTCTTCCATCTACTTTTACTACCGCAATAACTTCAGCTGCAGTTCCAGTTAAGAATACTTCATCAGCTACATAAACATCATGTCTCGTGAACGGTTCTTCAACCATGTTGTATCCTTGTGCTCGTGCGATCTCAACAATTGCGTTACGAGTAATTCCTTCTAGAGCTCCCAAGTATCCTGGAGGCGTTTTAATGGTATTCCCTTTGATGATGAACACGTTATCAGCAGAACCTTCCGCCACATACCCTTGATCGTTCAGCATCAAGGCTTCACTTACTCCTGCAAGACTAGCCTCAATCTTAACTAAAATATTGTTCAGGTAGTTTAGCGATTTAACTTTAGGACTTAACACATCTGGGCGATTTCTTCTGCTTGCCACCGTTATGATTTCTAAACCTGTTTCATAAAGTTTTTTAGGAAATAGTGCAAGCTGTTCCGCAATGACAATAACTCCCGGTTGGCCGCATGTAAAAGGGTCCAATCCTAAATTTCCTTTTCCTCGTGAAATGACTAATCGAATATAAGCATCACGATATTTATTTTTCTGGAGCGTTTGAACGATGATGTCTGTTAGTTCTTCTTTAGTGTGTGGAATTGTCAGCATAATGGATTGAGCTGATTCGTATAAACGTTGAAGATGTTCGTCTAATCGATACACATTTCCGTTATAGACTCGAATACCTTCAAACACCCCATCTCCATATAAAAATCCATGATCGTAAACCGAGACTTTGGCGTCATCTTTCAATACGTGCTCTCCATTAACATAAACCCATTGCTCCTGCATCGTGATCCTCCTTTACGTGTCAATTTGAATTATTTGAATTTTTTAAAAATATTTTAATAATTGTTGACAATATTACGCCCATCTTATTAAAGAATCAACCACGAATTTTGTATTTTTTAATGAATTCTGACTTTTCAGTTATTTTGTACACGCTTTCATTCCCATGACCATAAGGTTTTGAAGCTTTAACGCGTCACATTGTAAACATTTTTAAAGCGCTTTCAAATAGAAATAAAAAAACACGCTTGATTTCCTTTAACAGAGGATATCAAGCGTGTCGAAAAGTTATTTTATGTAATAATATGGCGTCCCAGGAGAGATTCGAACTCCCGACCGTACGCTTAGAAGGCGTATGCTCTATCCGGCTGAGCTACTGGGACATATGTATTGGAGCCCCTTTCGCATAGCAATGGCGCTTTCCGCAATTACCATGCGCTGCGGGCACACAGTGATTTGTTCCACCCGTCGACTGTGGATACAAATATATTTTTTATCATGCATTTTAATTTAAGATCTGTTAACTTCAGATGTAACTTTTCATGGACCATTTGAACGTGAGAAAAACAAATGGAGCGGGTGATGAGAATCGAACTCACGACCAGAGCTTGGAAGGCTCTTGTTTTACCACTAAACTACACCCGCAGACAATTTAGACCTTGTCGCGACGACATAACTAAATATACATGATATCTAAATTATAGTCAACCCATTTTCTCAACTTTTTTATTTTTTTACTGTTTTTTTCTCGAAAGTCCTACTTAACTGATCGATACGCTTACCATCCAGCGAATAAAAACTAACTGAAATACTTCTATCTTCAATTTCTAATATTGCATAAGTCTTATCAAACGAACCTCTAGGCAGCCTTATGCTTCCTGGATTGATGAAGATCATTCCCTCACGTTCAAAAGCTTCAGCTACATGTGAATGCCCAAAACATGCAATGGTTGCCCCCGTTTCCTCTGCCCTGTATGCGAGTGAAAGATAAGACATCTTCACATCATATAGATGACCATGTGTTATAAATATACACGTATCTCCCAACAACTCAATGGCTTCATTGGGAAAATCATCGCCCAAATAATCCATATTGCCTTTAACTGTTACAAAACCAGACATCTCTTTCGATGATGTCGAAAGTTCTGAATCGCCACAATGTATCATTAGATCTACATCGTCTTGATAGCGTCTCTTCAATGTTTCTAACTCATCTGTTAAACCATGACTATCGCTAACAATTAAGGCTTTTCCCATAAGAGATCCTCCTCATTGATCAGTTTTTTTAGTTTTTCCAAAGCTATTGCTCTATGACTAATTTTATTTTTTTCTTCTTTCGCTAACTCTGCCATCGAACGATTTAATTGAGGAAGAAAGAAGATCGGGTCATACCCAAAACCTTCGGACCCCCGTTTTTCTCTTAAAATCTGACCTTTACATTCTCCCTTTACAACCAGCGTTTCTTTTTGAGGTCTCGCAAAAGCTAAAGCACACACGAACTGAGCATCTCTATTGTTATCTTCAACATCTTGAAGTTCTTCTAGTACTTTTTTCATGTTATCTTCATCACTTTTATGTATTCCTGCATACCTAGCTGAATAAACACCAGGTCTTCCTTCTAAGGCATTGATTTCTAATCCAGAGTCATCAGCAATAACGGGAATATTCATCTGGTTAGAGATGGTTTCAGCCTTTAAAATGGCGTTCTCTTCAAATGTAACGCCTGTTTCTTCAACATCAGGACTTCCTTCAATATAGTTTAAAGAGAGGATCTCAACTCCAAGGTTTTCAAACATCGATTGGAATTCTTTTGCTTTACCTTTATTTTTTGTTGCAACTAAAATTTTCATGTGGTTTATTCCTCCGTGATAAAAGTAGATCTTTACTTAGTGAAAATCATGAGAATTCATCTTATAGATATGGATTAAATAAAAAGGCTGTTTTCGTAAACTGTGTTGCTCTTGGAAGTGTTGATTTCCGTTACAGGCCGCTCGCTTTCCACGGGGCAGGCGGTGAGCCACATTCGAATGTTTCATATTTAAGTGTCTCACCTGCCCGCCTGTCCCGTAGGAGTCTCGCACCTTCCACTCCAATCAACAGTCAAAGAAGTAAATACAATAAGATTTAAAAGCAACAATCCTTTAGAAAAGAGCCAATAAAAAAGAGACGAATATTCGCCTCTTTACTGTATCACAACCTATTTGATTTTAAAATTCACCTGTATTTACTTCTTTAGGTCTTGAAACCGGGGCTGTAAGTTCTTTCCCCTTTTCATTGAATATCTTAGACTTTCCATCCACTTTTATCGCTACTTTTTTCACTTCAGAAAGTTCTGTAAGAGAAAGTACAATGGAATTTAACACTTCATCTGCAATCATGCTTTCTTCTTTGTTATCTAGCAGAGCTCCGTTAAAATTAAGCGTAACAACACCATCTTTGACGACAGGTGTACTTAACAATTTCACATCTGTTCTAAAGTCTGTTAAAAGGCTGCTTTCTGCAGAAGGCCCATCAATTAGGTGCTCAATCGTTGCAGTAACCTTATCTGTTCCTTCTTTTGCAACTCGTCGTGTTACAGGTACATAATACGTTTGATCCTGTGTCTGTGCCAAGAAATAGAGGGTTACAAGTTCACTATTTGTAATATCTGCGACACTGCCATTTTCAAGATTTATACCGTCCACTCGGCTCACACCATCGCCCACAGGTGTATTGTTAACAGGCATTGAATTCTGGTTCTTTCCTGCGATCTGAATTTTAACCTTCTTTATGTTATCAAACTGAGTAAGTGTAAAAGTAATAGCTTGTAAGATCTTCATTTCATCTGCTGCGTTATACTCCGTAAATTCTTTCGAAAAGTTTGCTGTAGCTGTCCCCTTTTTAATATTTACCGACAACACTTCTGTATCTGCCGGCAGAACAGCTTGAAAACCGTTAGGAAGCATATTGCTTACAGGACCATCCTTAACTAGGTACTGAAGTACTTGTTTGGCTGTTTCATCGTTCTTTGGAAGAGCAAGAACTTGCGGAACAACCATGCCGTTGCTGTCGAATAAAAACAGCTGACGTTTATTCGTTTGTTCTGCACTCGCTGCTTTATCCTTCTTATCAAGCGACTGACCCTCTTTCACATAATTCACTTTAGGGGGATCAAGCTCATTTCCTGCTTTCTCTCCCCATAGTCCGCAACCTGATACCAGCAATGAAGCTGATAATATAATAAGCGGTGCACCTGACTTCATCATTTTGCGCATACTTTCCCTCCTCAAGTGGTTTGTACTATTATGTATACGAGCTATCTTCTTCCGATAGACCACTTGTACAAAAAATAAAAAGAGCAGAATCCTAAATGGACTCTACTCTTTTCACTCCAATATTCTCTTCAAGAGGTTATCAAAATCTAGTGCTCTGGAAATCACAACTGAATGCATTCTACTTTTTCAATCTTACGGTCTAGCCAGTGGTTAGCAATTTGCAGGAAATGATTGCTCTCTGCTGTAGCTAAAAATCGATGAACGGGTTTAGCGTCTGCTGTATTTAAAAGTCCGCTATGATCGAGGATGACAGAAACCTCACGCGCAGTTTCTGCACCAGAACAGATCAACGTGATGTGTTCTCCCATCACTTGCTGAATAATCGGTCTTAATAGCGGATAATGAGTACATCCCAGAATTAACGTATCGATTGATACATCCTTTAACGGATATAAGGTTTCTGAAACGGCACTCAATGTCTCTTCACCTGATAACTTTCCTTGTTCAACAAGTGGAACGAACAACGGGCATGCTAAACTTTCAACGATTACATCGTTACGAATCTGCGTTAGCGCCTGTTTATAAGCACCACTATTGATTGTTCCGACTGTCCCGATTACACCAACGTGATTATTTTTCGTCGCTTTTAAAGCTGAACGGGCACCTGGATGGATAACCCCTAAGACCGGAATGTCTAACTTTCTCTTCGCTTCTTCTAATACTGCTGCAGTGGCCGTATTACAAGCTATAACAAGCATCTTAATTTTTTGTTCTAAAAGATAGTCAATCATTTCCCATGTATAAGTCCTAACCTCTTCAAATGGCCTCGGACCATACGGACACCTTTTCGTGTCACCTAAGTAAATAATTTCTTCTTTCGGTAGCTGCTTCATGATCTCTCTTGCTACCGTTAAACCTCCCACTCCTGAATCAATGACTCCAATGGGTCTATTCAAAAAACATCGCCTCATCTCTATATACATACTGGCGTTAAATCACTGTTTTCTATTCTGCTAATATTTTTATGAAATTGCAATACCATTCGTTAATGTAATGTTTTAGGGTTTGTGAGCTGCATGAGGCTCACCGCACGCCCCATGGAATGCGAGCAACCTGGAGCGGAAATCAATCACTCCCGTGTCCAAACATATTAACTCAACATCTATAGAAAAAGACTATGGAAATTTCCCCATAGTCTTTTTTCTACTTTAGAAATTTTCTTCTGCAAACTTCACAACGTCTTCCATTGTTTCCATTTGTAGAATTTCATCCATGTGTGCACTAATCTTTTCTTTAGACAGACCTAGGATCTGACTACGAGCAGGCAGTACAGATGTAGCACTCATCGAAAATTCATCGAGGCCAAGGCCAAGAAGGATTGGAATAGCGATCGGATCGCCTGCCATCTCTCCACACATACCAGCCCACTTGCCTTCTTTATGAGCTGCATCGATAACCATTTTTACTAATCTTAAGATCGCTGGATTGTATGGCTGATACAAGTAAGAAACTTGTTCGTTCATACGATCTGCAGCCATCGTATATTGAATCAAATCGTTAGTTCCGATGCTAAAGAAGTCAACTTCTTTCGCAAAAGTATCTGCCATTACAGCAGTTGATGGGATCTCAACCATGATCCCTACTTCAATGGATTCAGAAACTTCAATGCCTTCTGATACGAGCTTTTCTTTTTCTTCTAATAAGATCCCTTTAGCAGCACGGAATTCTCCAAGTGTAGCAATCATCGGGAACATGATCTTCAAGTTCCCAAATTGGCTAGCACGAAGAAGTGCTCTAAGTTGAGTACGGAAAATTTCTTGCTCTTCTAAGCAAAGACGAATCGCACGGAATCCTAAGAAAGGATTTAACTCTTTTGGAAGATTTAAATAAGGAAGTTCCTTGTCTCCACCTATATCAAGTGTACGGATAACAACCGGTTTGCCTTCCATCTTTTGAAGCACTTCACTATATGCCTTGAACTGCTCTTCTTCAGTAGGAAGTTGGTCTCGTCCCATGTAAAGGAATTCTGTGCGGTATAAACCGACGCCTTCTGCACCGTTTTCTAAAACACCTTTTACGTCAGCTGGTGTTCCAATATTAGCCGCAAGCTCAACTTGAACAGAATCGCTTGAGAATGTTTTTTCATTCACTAGCTTTGCCCATTCAGCTTTTTGCTTTTGATATTGTTTTTGTTTCTCTTCATACGTTGCTATTTCATCTTCAGTCGGATTCACGATTACATGTCCATCTAAACCGTCGATGATCACCATTACGCCGTTCTCAACGTTTTCAGTAATGGTTTTAGTTCCTACTACTGCAGGAATTTCCATTGAACGAGACATGATTGCTGAGTGAGAAGTTCTCCCACCAATGTCTGTAGCAAATCCTTTAACAAAATTACGGTTTAATTGAGCCGTGTCAGAAGGAGTTAAATCTTCAGCTAGGATGACAACCTCTTCAGTGATGCTTGCAGGTGTTGTAAACGTCACATTTAACAAATGTGCTAACACGCGTTTTGAAACGTCACGAATATCTGCAGCACGCTCTTTCATATATTCGTTATCCATCGATTCAAACATATTGATGAACATAGATGAAACATCGTCCATTGCCGCTTCTGCATTTACTTTTTCATTCTCGATCTTTTGTTTTACAGCATCAACTAGTTCTGGATCGCTCAAAACAAGAAGATGGGCAGCAAAAATCGCTGCCTTATCTTCGCCTAACTCTTTGTTCGCTTTTTCTTTAATAACAGAAAGTTCCTCTTTCGAAACCTTTAGCGCTGCTTCAAAACGCTCGATCTCACTCGCTGAATCGGAGATCGATTTTCTTTCGATCGTTAATTCAGGGTTTTGAAGAACAAACGCTTTTGCGATTGCGATGCCGGCTGATGCTGCAATACCTGAAATTTTTTCAGACATTACTCACCAAGCCCTTCCTTTTTCATTACATTTTCTAATGCTGCGATTGCTTCATCTGCATCTGAACCTTCTGCTTTGATCACGATTGAAGATCCTTGTTGGATTCCAAGACTCATTACGCCCATGATTGATTTTAAGTTAACGCTTTTTCCGTTGTAGTCAAGTGTAATATCTGAGCTGAACTGACCTGCTTGGTTAACTAAAGTTGTTGCTGGACGTGCGTGAATTCCTGATTCGCTAGTTACTTTAAATGTTTTTTCTGCCATGATAATTACCCCTTTATTTTTTGAATGTAATAATATTTTCTTCCTCTATAGCCACAGTTCCTGTTTTTTCGACGGAAACTGTTTCATCCGATAGATTCGTGAAAACAATCGGTGTGATTACGGATGGTGCATTTTCTTTAACAAAGTTCAGATCAACCTTTAAAATCTTCTGGCCGATCTTAACTCTGTCGCCTTCAGAAACAAAGCTCTCAAAACCTTCACCTTTAAGTTTCACTGTATCGATACCAAAGTGAATGAGAATTTCTTTACCTGAATCTGACTCAATACCGATGGCATGTTTTGTCGGGAAGATATTCATTATCTTACCATTAACAGGTGAAACCACCAAACCTTCTGCTGGTTCGATCGCAAATCCATCACCCATCATTTTTCCTGAGAAAACTTGGTCAGGAACTTCTGTGATCGGAAGTATTTTCCCTTTAATCGGAGAAACAAAACGATCATCATCTGTAGAAATTGATGAAGTTGGTGTAGCACCTTCAATGTTTGTTTCCACAACTTTTCCTTGTTCAGGTGTTTTCTCTGCATTCTTCGGTTTAGCTACAGTCTTACCACTGATAATATCTTGAATTTCACTCTTGATCGTATCTGATCGAGTTCCAAAGATTGCTTGAATGTTATTACCCATTTCAAGAACGCCGGATGCTCCGAGTTTTTTCAATCGATCCTTGTCTACTTCCTTTGGATCATTTACAGATACTCTTAATCGAGTGATACAAGCGTCAAGGTTAGAGATATTGGACTCTCCGCCTAATCCCTCTAAAATATTCGCTGCTAATGAATCTTTATTGGACGGTCCAACATTTGTTTCAACTTCATCATCCACAATTTCTCGTCCTGGTGTCTTAAGGTTCCATTTACGAATCGCAAAACGGAATCCAAAGTAATAGATCACTGCAAATACAAGACCTACAGGAATGACAAGCCACCAATCAGTACGATTAGGAAGCACCCCGAACAATAAGTAGTCGATTACACCACCAGAGAAAGTCATACCTATTTTAACATTTAACAAGTGCATAACCATAAAAGAAAGTCCTGCGAAAATAGCATGAATTCCAAATAATACTGGAGCAACAAATAAGAATGTGAACTCAAGTGGTTCTGTAATTCCCGTTAAGAATGAAGTTAACGCAGCAGAACCCATGATACCCGCAACGATTTTCTTTTGTTCAGGTCGCGCTTCATGATACATCGCTAATGCTGCAGCAGGAAGTCCAAACATCATGAACGGGAACTTACCAGTCATAAAAGTACCTGCTGTTAGTTCAACGTTATCTTTTAATTGTGCAAAGAAGATTGCTTGGTCACCACGAACAAGTCCTTCTGCTGCAGATTTATAAGAGCCGAACTCAAACCAGAACGGCGAGTAGAAAATGTGATGTAGTCCAAAAGGAATCAATGAACGTTCGATCACACCAAAGATAAACGCTGCGACCGTCAAGTTCGAATTAATCATGCTTTCAGAGAACGTATTAAGTCCATGCTGAACAGGTGGCCAGATGAACGTCATTACAATACCTAATGCTAGAGCAGATACTGCTGTAACGATTGGCACAAAACGTTTACCAGCAAAGAATCCTAAGTATTGAGGAAGTTCAATGTTATAGAACCTCTTATAGAGATAGGAGGCTAAAATACCGACGATGATACCGCCAAACACTCCCGTTTGAAGTGTTGGAATTCCTAGTACGTTCGCAAAAGAAGGATCTTTTCCGATCATATCAGGAGTTACACCTTCAATAACGCTCATGGTTACATTCATAATCAAGTAACCGATAATAGCAGCTAATCCTGCTACACCTTCACCGCCTGCTAGTCCTACCGCAACACCTACGGCAAACAGTAACGATAAGTTAGCAAAAACAATGTCTCCCGATTTCTCCATTACGTCTGCAACAAGTTGGAACCATGCTGCATCCAATGCAGGTATTCTTTCAATCAACGCTGGGTTTTTAAACGCATTACCAAAGGCAAGCAACAGACCTGCAGCTGGTAAGATCGCAACCGGCAACATAAGTGCTTTACCTACGCGTTGAAGAACACCAAATAGTTTTTTCCACATAGGAAGTCCTCCTTTTAAATATGATAACCCTTCCATTTACTTTCGCATGCATCAAACAAAAAAAAGACATAAATAAGAAACATGAGCAAATTCCTAATCAGAATTAATATATCCTAATTAAGCATCTACTACACTTTTGTTTCTTACTTATGCCTGATCGAATCAGTAACACGTAAAAACGAGTTGTTCTATATTCTTTTTATCATTTGTCGTCATTGTCATAACGCGAAAGCCTTTGCAAATGCATGGTTAAATATACTGCCTCTGCATGTGGCACGGGTTTTTGTAAGGTATTTTGCATAACCTTAATCAACTTCCACGCCAAATTGTAGCATAAAGGATATTCTTCTTTCAACACATTTGCTAACTTTTCTTGTTCTTCCATAATATCACCCATAGAAACACGTTCGATGGCATGTCTTAAGTGTCGCACAAGACGTAAATAATTAATGCTTTTCGTATCAAATGAAAGTTCAAATGAATCTTGTATCATCTGCATTAACGTGTTGATAAGTTCTGAGTGCTTCTTAATATCGGTTACACTTTTATTCGTTATAGCACTGTGAATATGCAGTGCCACAAAACCGATCTCACCCTCAGGAAGATGAATACCTAGGGATTTATTGATGATTTCGATCGCCTCTTCAGCGACTGTATATTCTTTTGGATATAACGTTTGCGTTTCAGTTAAAAATGGATTTTTGATGTCCATTCTCTGTTCAAGACGTTTGATTGCAAAAGTAATATGGTCGGTTAACGCGACATGGATATGCTCGTTTAATTCATTCTTAAAACGAGTCCGTATATGAACAATGACATCATTGATCAATTCTACAATCTTTTCATCTATTGAATTTAGTAGCGTTTTGTATTGTTCTTGTTCGTTTTCATCTCTCAACACAAATAACTTATCTACTTGCTTAGGAAAAATCTCTTCACCTTGTTTCTTTCCAAATCCAATTCCTTTTCCTATAACAATTCTTTCCTCACCGGAAGAATTAATCGCGACAACTACATTATTATTCAAAACTTTTTTTACTTGCAGGCTTTTGTTCATGAAATTTTTCACCTTTTTTCATTTAGGTCCATAAACCACTAACATCATAGCTTACATCATAGCGGAAAACGGTGAGAAAAATCAATTACACTTTTTGCCTGATACATAACCAAACTGAAAACGGCTTTCACAATGAAAGCCGCTTTCTGACTAAATCTCGAGTTCTCCAAGCCTCAATAACTCTACAACGGCTTGAGAGCGTCCTTTAACCCCAAGCTTTTGCATGGTATTTGAAATATGGTTACGAACTGTTTTCTCACTAATAAATAATTGTTCCGCAATTTCTTTTGTGGTCTTATCTTGAACTAATAGTTCGAAAACTTCTCTCTCTCTTTTTGTAAGTAGAGGCTTCGGTCGGTAGTGTTTATCTTTCAATGAATTCACCCCTCCTTGCTAGGGTTTAGGAACCGCCAACGAATATTGGAAGTATTTAGTCAACATATAGTATGTAAGGAGTCAGATGGGAGTGACTTGGTTCATTTAAAAAGTATGAAGAATATTACAGATATACATGAAAAAAAAGCCCATTTTTATACATGGGCTTCTTTAGAAAAACTTTTTAATTGCTTCTTTAGCTCATCACTCCACTTAACAGGTCGGCCATTCTTTCTAGAAATCTGGACGATCGCACCTCTTCCTGTAAATACAGGATTCTGCTTCTCATTAATCCCTAAGTAATGGATATCAATCGAAGACGAGCCTACTTCATTTATCTTCACATATACTCTTAATCTTTCATCGTACATAATCTGTGCTAAATAATCACATTGCAGGTCTGCAACGACCGGAATCTCTATTGAATCAGGAGCCCCCCAGTCATTCATTAAACCCAATTCTTTAAACATGGCGATTCGTGATTCTTCCATATAAGTAAAGATATTCGTATTATTCACATGGCCGAATCCGTCGATCTCACCAAAGCGTACTTGTAACTCATGAAAAAAAGAAAAGTCCTTTTTCCACTCATCCATATTTGATATGTAGTCTTGTCTAGCCAATTTCTTTACCGCCTCTCTTATACAGATATTTAATGAATCGCTATTCAGTTATTTGGTTTTAAAAAAAGCTTCTCCCTGATGAGAGAAGCTCTGTATGGTACTTTAACGATCACTGCCAAAGAAATTTTTAAAAGCTTGGAAGCTTGTATCACGATTAAGTGCAGCGATTGAAGTTGTTAAGGGAATTCCTTTCGGACAAGACTGAACACAGTTTTGCGAGTTACCGCACTCTGCAAGCCCTCCGTCATCCATGATCGCGTTTAAACGTTCTTCTTTGTTCATTTCACCAGTTGGGTGAGCATTAAATAGACGAACTTGTGATAAAGGTGCAGGTCCAATAAAGTCTGAATTTGTATTCACGTTCGGACATGCTTCTAAACATACACCACAAGTCATACATTTTGAAAGTTCATATGCCCATTGACGCTTTGTCTCAGGCATACGAGGACCTGGTCCAAGATCATAAGTACCATCGATTGGAATCCAAGCTTTAACTCGTTTAAGTGCATCAAACATTCTACTTCTATCGATCGCCAAATCACGGACAACCGGGAATGTTTTCATTGGTTCAAGTCGAATCGGCTGTTCCAATTGATCAACAAGAGCCGTACAAGATTGTCTCGGCTTACCGTTGATTACCATCGAACATGCTCCACAAACTTCTTCTAAACAACCCATCTCCCAAGTAACGGGAGTCGTAGCTTCCCCTTTAGCGTTAACAGGATTTCTACGAATTTCCATAAGAGCAGATATTACGTTCATATTCGGACGATGCGGAATCTCAAACTCTTCTAAATATGGGGCAGTTTCTGGGTTGTCCTGTCTTGAGATGATGAATTTCACCATTTTTGTGCTCATGCTTACACCCCTGCCTTCTTCTTAGAATAGTCACGTTTACGTGGCTGGATAAGCGAAACATCTACTTCTTCATACTCAAATTCTGGTCCGTTTGTTGTTGGATTAAATTTCGCTTTTGTTGTTTTTAACCATTGTTCATCATTACGTTCAGGGAAGTCTGGTTTGTAATGTGCTCCACGGCTTTCATCACGGTTAAGTGCTCCTAGCGTAATTACACGAGCCAGTTGAAGCATGTGCCATAGTTGACGCGTAAATGATGCACCTTGATTGCTCCACTTGGATGTATCGTTAATATTGATGTTTTTGTAACGCTGCATCAATTCTTGGATCTTTTCATCCGTTTGTTTCAATTTATCGTTGTATCTTACAACCGTTACATTATCTGTCATCCATTCTCCAAGCTCTTTATGGATTACATAAGCATTTTCAGTTCCATCCATTGATAGAATATTGTTGTATACTTCTTGATCCTTTTTCACTTGGTTATCAAACACAGTAGAAGGTACATCCTCAACTGTTTTTTCTAATCCTCTAATATATCGAACAGCTGACGGGCCAGCTTCCATACCACCGAAAATAGCTGAAAGCAGCGAGTTCGCTCCTAATCTATTAGCACCATGATATTGATACTCACACTCACCAGCTGCAAAGAGACCAGGAATGTTCGTCATCTGATCATAATCAACCCACATTCCACCCATAGAATAGTGAACCGCAGGGAAGATCTTCATTGGAACTTTACGAGGGTCATCACCCATGAACTTCTCATAGATCTCGATGATTCCACCAAGCTTGATATCAAGTTCTTTAGGATCTTTGTGTGAAAGATCAAGGTATACCATGTTCTCACCATTGATTCCTAGCTTCAGATCCACACACACATGGAATATTTCACGTGTAGCGATATCACGAGGAACAAGGTTTCCGTATGCTGGATACTTCTCTTCAAGGAAGTACCAAGGTTTTCCGTCTTTATATGTCCAAACACGTCCGCCTTCACCACGTGCTGATTCACTCATCAATCGAAGCTTGTCATCTCCAGGGATAGCAGTCGGGTGAATCTGAATAAACTCACCGTTCGCATAATATACCCCTTGCTGATAAAGAGCTGAAGCGGCTCCACCTGTGTTAATTACAGAGTTCGTAGATTTACCGAAAATGATTCCAGGTCCACCCGTCGCCATAATAACTGCATCAGCAGGGAAACTTACGATCTCCATCGTTTTCAAGTTTTGAGCAGTAATCCCTCGGCATTGACCTTCGTCATCAATAATGGCAGATAAGAATTCCCAGCCTTCATATTTCGTTACAAGGCCTGCTACCTCGTGGCGACGAACTTGCTCATCTAGTGCATACAATAATTGCTGACCTGTTGTGGCACCAGCAAATGCAGTACGGTGATGCTGAGTTCCTCCGAAACGACGGAAGTCAAGTAATCCTTCAGGTGTTCTGTTAAACATTACACCCATACGGTCCATTAGATGAATGATTCCTGGTGCCGCGTCACACATTGCTTTTACAGGAGGTTGGTTCGCTAAGAAGTCCCCACCGTATACAGAGTCATCAAAGTGCTCCCACGGTGAATCTCCTTCACCTTTCGTATTTACAGCACCGTTTATACCACCTTGAGCACAAACAGAATGCGAACGTTTTACTGGAACAACTGAAAAGAGGTCAACGTTAACACCAGCTTCAGCTGCTTTGATTGTAGCCATCAAACCGGCGAGACCTCCGCCAACAACAATTATTTTCTGATTACTCAATTTGTCTCACCCCTTTTAAATGAATGCAAAGATTGTTCTTACGCTAACAATTGCAAGTGCAACAAATACACCCATTGTTACGTATGTTGATATTTTCTGTGAACGAGGCGAAACTGTAAGGCCCCAGCTGACAAAGAACGACCATAATCCGTTTGCAAAATGGAATACTGCTGATAAAACACCTACAAGATAGAAGGCAACCATGAATGGAGAACTTAAGATGTCTGCCATCATATCAAAGTTCACTTCTTGCCCAAAAGCAGCCTGTACACGTGTTTCCCACACATGCCAAGCAATAAAAATTAATGTAATTACGCCTGTTACACGCTGAACGAGGAACATCATGTTGCGGAAGTAGCCATAGCGGGTAACATTATTTTTTGCTTGAAACGTAATGTAAAGTCCATATACGGCATGAAACAAAATTGGTAAGTAGATCACAAACGTTTCTAGGAAAATACGAAAAGGTAAACTTTCCATAAAATGAGCCGCTTTGTTAAATGCTTCAGCATCCCTCGTTGCAAAATGGTTTACAACTAAATGCTGCACGAGAAAGATCCCGATCGGAATTACTCCTAATAATGAATGAATTCTTCTGTTAATAAAATCTCTACTGCCAGCCATTCTCTTGCCCCCTTCAAATTTAGCCTCTCTCTGGCTGCTAATCTTTGTTCCTCTCCACATGTAAGCGTTTTAAGTTTCCTCTTTTAGAGGATGAGTGTTAAACAATTAGCTTAATTAACTAGCAACATGTCCATTTTACTCCCATCGTTTGACACCGTCAAGAAAACGCTAACAACTAAATGCGTAAATTTTCTTGATACACCAACGCTTTTGGACGTTCAAGATTTTCGACAAATACTGATAGTTGCTATAGAGTTTAAACCGCTTTCCCGTTATAATAAAATTAGAAAGAAGGGATGCAGAATGTTTAAACAAAAGACAAAGGATGAAAACACCCCTGTAGAACAGCTTTCTGTTTCAGCTTTTGGGTATGAGATCCTTCGAAGCGACTTATTGCCTGAACTTCTTGGCAAACAAGAACGAAATATTCTCTATTGGGCAGGAAGACACTTAGCTAGAAAATATCCTTTACATACGATGGAAGAAGTTCACGCTTTTTTTGTTGAAGCTGGCTGGGGTACTCTTGAAATGATCGAAGCTTCAAAAACAGAGATGAATTTCTCTTTAAACTCTCAACTGATCATGAAACGCATGGAAAACTTCAATCATCAAACATTCAGCCTAGAAGCAGGCTTCCTCGCTGAACAAGTTCAGCTACAAAAAAAATGTACGACAGAAGCTTTAGAATCTACAAAACGAAACAAAGTTTTTATCACTGTTCAATGGGACAAAAAAGATACGATTGAATAACAAAAGCCGGCGGATTGCCGGCTTTTTCAATGTTTACGTGTTCTGAACTGGAACACGAGCATCTAACTCAAACACATCATGCAGCGTTTCAATCGATTTGATCATATCCTCTTGTTTCACAACAGTTGATACCTTAATCTCGGAAGTACTTACCATCTTGATCATGATCTCTTGGTCTGACAGAGCTTTAAACATTTTAGCGGCGACGCCAGGATTTGAGATCATGCCTGAACCAACGATTGATACCTTTGCCAATCCCTGTTCATAACTGATCGATTCAAAACCTAATTGTGCTTGATGTGCTGCAAGCACTTCTTGTGTAGCAGACAATGAGTTCGATTCGATCGAAAATGAAATATTTGTTTTCTCTTCATTTAATACATTTTGAATGATGATGTCTACATTGATACCATTAGAAGCCAAAATCGTAAACAGTTCGGCTAAAGCATGAATTTCATTAGGTACTGAAGAAACCGTAATTTTTGTTATGTTTCCTTCAAATGCAAGACCTCTAACCATTAAATTTTGTTCCATCGATACTTCCTCCTCTACTAATGTTCCACGTTCTTCGCTCATGCTTGATCTTACTTCTAATGTAATATTATAGTTTTTAGCAAACTCAACCGCTCTTGGATGTAAAACACCTGCACCAAGGTTCGCCATCTCTAACATCTCATCATATGAGATCGAAGGTAGTTTTCTAGCTGAATTCACTACACGAGGATCTGTCGTATAGACACCTGTCACATCGGTGTAAATGTCACATCGGTCTGCTTTTAATGCTGCCGCTAGTGCAACAGCTGTTGTATCTGATCCACCTCTGCCAAGAGTTGCAATATCTTTGGTTTCAGGAATAAGACCTTGAAAACCTGCAACAACCACGATATGGCCATCTTTTAATAAATCTGAGATTCGCTTTGAATCAATGTCTAGTATTCTTGCATTTGAAAAGGCATCTTCCGTTTGAATACCTGCTTGCCATCCTGTTAATGATTGAGCTTTATATCCCTCTTGATGCAACGCCATCGTCAATAGAGCGATCGTAATTTGCTCTCCTGTCGTAAGAAGCATATCCATCTCCCGTTTAGAAGGGTTCCCACTGATCTCTGTTGCGAGTTTGACAAGTTCATCCGTTGTTTTACCCATCGCTGAAACCACAACCACGACTTCATTTCCTGCATCCACTTCATGGATGATTCGTTTTGCAACATTTTGTATACGCTCAACAGATCCAACACTAGTTCCGCCAAATTTTTGAACGATTCTTCCCATCTACTCCAAATCCTTTCTCGTTGTAAGATTCTATCTCTTTTAATTAGAAGACATTTTTGACGTGAAAGAGACCACGCCACTTAGTTTGCACGTATACTATTCGGCCGTTAACTGAAAAGTAAATACAAAAAAGCAACAATAAGGAAAAACCCTATTGTTGCTATAATCCGTAGCAAGCCAAGTTTGTTCCCCCTCGTGAGATAGTCCTCCACACAAATCCTGGGGGGACTTGTGTGACAGCTCTGTATTTATTCAATACAGGTCCAGCATAAAAGGCTAGAAGCCCTTTTACACTTCGGCAAGAATCCCCTTTCCGCCATCATCACTAGAGCTTCTTCTCTTCAGATGGGTTACTATTGGTTCCTGCTCCTCTACCATCACTTCATACGAAGCATGGCATATTTATAAAGTTGGATTCATTTTAACAAAGTTACTCAATGGCTGCAACTACTCATTTGACAAAAATGCTTTTTCAATAAGCTCGGCTACTGGTTTAGGTACACCTGCTGCTTGAATCTCATCAACAGAAGCTTCTTTTAATTTCTTTAACGATCCAAAATGGCGAAGAAGCATCTTTTTACGTTTGTCACCGATGCCCGCAATGCTGTCTAATGTTGATTCAAACATACTTTTAGAACGAACTTTTCGGTGGAAAGAGATTGCAAACCTATGAACTTCATCTTGAATTCGTTGCAACAGATAGAACTCCTGACTGTTTCGAGCCAGGTGTATTATCTCTGGAGGATCACCGATCCATAGCTGTGACGTTCTATGTTTTTCATCTTTGGACAAACCTGCCACTGGAATAAATAAGTTAAGCTCGTTTTCTAAAACATCTTGAGCTGCTGATATCTGGCCTTTTCCCCCATCGATCAAAATGAGACTAGGAAGCTCCCCTTCTTCTCTTAACACTCTCGTATATCTTCGGCGAACAACTTCTTTCATAGAAGCATAATCATCTGGTCCTTCTACAGATTTGATCTTGTATTTTCGATAATCCTTTTTATAAGGTTTACCATCAACAAAAACAACCATCGCAGAAACAGGATCTGTTCCATGTATATTTGAGTTGTCGAACGCTTCGATACGATAAGGAGCAGCGATCCCAATTCTCTCTCCAAGGTTCTCAACGGCTTTAATCGTTCTCGCTTCATCTTGCTCGATTAGGGCAAATTTTTCGTGAAGAGCTAAGGACGCGTTCTTAGTAGCTAACTCTACTAGCTCTTTCTTTTGTCCTTTTTTTGGTTGCAATACTTTCACTTGAAGAAGTTCCGATACTAGATTAGCATCCACTTCCTGAGGAAGCAGAATCTCTTTAGGCAAAAGGTGATTCTTCTGCAGATAGAACTGGCCAATAAAGGTTAGCAAGTCCTCATTCGCTTCTCCATAAAAAGGAAAGACAGAAATATCTCGAGCGATCACTTTCCCTTGTCTGATGAAGAAGACTTGTACACACATCCATCCTTTATCGAAATGGTAGCCAAACACGTCTCTATCGACTAAATCTGCCGTCATCATCTTTTGCTTTTCCATAACAGCTTCAATATGCTGTATCTGATCTCTAAGCTCTTTTGCACGTTCAAAGTTCAATGCTTCAGACGCCTCTAGCATCTTTTCCGATAACTCATTTTTAACGTCTTGATAACCACCGTTCAGAAATTTTACGATACCGTCAACCATCTTCTTGTTTTCCTGTTCGGATACGTCATATACGCAAGGTCCTAAACATTGCCCAATATGATAATACAGACACACACGTTTAGGCATCGTGTCACACTTTCGAAGAGGAAAGATACGATCTAACAGTTTTTTCGTTTCTTGGGCAGCATAAGCGTTCACGAAAGGACCGAAATATTTTCCACCGTCTTTTTTAATCTTCCGTATATACAGAAGTCTTGGCTGCTTTTCAGCAGTGATCTTTAAATATGGATAGCTCTTATCATCTTTAAGCATAACGTTATAACGAGGGTCGTGCTTTTTTATTAAATTCATCTCAAGGACCAGTGCTTCCATCTCGGTAGAAGTTACGATGTATTCAAAATCTCTGATCTCACTTACAAGTCTTTGTGTTTTGCCATCATGTGTCCCAGAAAAATAAGACTTTACACGGTTCTTTAACACTTTTGCTTTTCCAACATAAATCACTTTTCCGAACTCATTCTTCATGAGATAGCAGCCCGGTTGATCGGGAAGCAACATTAATTTTTGTTTTACAGAAATAGAGGTCAATTTCTTCCCCCCTTCACTCTCAGCAGTCTTTTCTACTATCATATCATGTATCAATGTATTCATAATACTATCGTGAACTGTATCCCACATATTTTCATTTATCGACAATATTTCCTAGAAAATATTGATTGGTTTGTAAAAACTCATAAAAAAAAAGCCCGAATACAGGGCTTTTTTAAACATAACTTATTTATGTTTGTTTAATAGTTCAACTAAAGCTTCTTTCGGTTGGAAACCAACAACTTGATCAACCACTTGACCATCTTTAAATACAAGTAGAGTTGGGATACTCATAACACCGTATTTACCAGCTGTTTCTTGGTTTTCATCTACATCAAGTTTAACAACTTTTACTTCTTCCATCTCTTGATCTACTTCTTCAAGAACAGGAGCGATCATTTTACAAGGTCCGCACCATGGTGCCCAAAAATCAGCAAGTACTAAACCTTCGTTCGTTTCTGTATTAAATGTTTGATCTGATGCATTAACAATAGCCATTTATTTGGCCCTCCTTTTAAATATCAAAGTGTAAACAAAGTATATCCCACAAATGTTACAGTTGCTAATAGTTTGCTCAAGTTTATGGTACCCAAGTTTTCAAATCAACAAACGTTATTTCGTAGCACTCGTTTCAAGATGTTTCTGACAGTTAAATAATTCACAAGACCAATCGTTTTCTGCTTTTAGGTTAAAGACCGAGAATGACGTATTATTTAGACCATACCAGCGATCCGTATCGTCCTGTAGAAGCTCTTTAAAAATCCTTACCAGTAAAGCACCGTGACTAACGATCAAAACTTTTTCATCCCTATGCTTTTGAATGATGTCTTGTAACGCTGCTTTCCATCGAAGATCTGCTTCCTCATTTGTTTCCCTGCCTAAGTCGAGCTCCATCCAATTTTCTCCCCAGCGCTCAACTCGTTCGACCTCCGTGGTACCTTCTGTTTCTCCAAAAGAAATCTCGCGAAGTCTTTCATCAGCTATCACGTTCAACCCTGTTATCCCACTGATCGCTTCAGCTGTTTTATAAGCTCTAAGTAGTGGACTGGCATATATAGCATCCCATCTCTCATCAGAAAATCTTTTTGCTAGACGTTCCGCTTGATCCTTTCCGTTGTCGTTGAGCGGAATATCCTTACATCCTTGAGCTCTTTTTTCAGTATTCCAATCCGTTTCACCGTGACGAATGAATGCAATCGTAGTCATCGTACACCTTCCTTTTTCTGAAATTGAAAAAAACGTCCAGAAAAACGGACGTTTTCATGCATTTGTGTTCTATTATACTAACACTTTTTTAAACTCTTCTGTTAATAATGGAACGACTTCAAACAGGTCACCAACGATTCCATAGTCTGCTACCGAGAAGATGCTAGCTTCTGGATCTTTGTTGATCGCCACGATTACTTTAGAATTAGACATTCCAGCTAGATGCTGAATGGCTCCAGAAATCCCACAAGCGATATAAAGATCAGGCGTTACAACTTTACCCGTTTGACCGATCTGCAATGAATAATCACAATAATCGGCATCACATGCACCACGAGAGGCTCCTACAGCTGCACCAAGTACATCTGCAAGTTCTTGAAGAGGTTTGAAGCCATCTTCTGATTTTACGCCTCGACCGCCGGCAACGATAATCTTTGCTTCTGCTAGATCTACGCCAGTAGATGCTTTACGGACCACTTCTTTAACAATCGTTCTTAAGTCTTTAATATCAACAGAAACTGATGTTACATCACCAGAACGAGATTCATCCTTCTCTAATGGTGCGATGTTGTTAGGACGAATCGTAACGAACACTAAACCATCTGAGATTAGTTTCTTTTCAAAAGCTTTTCCTGAATAGACAGGGCGAGTAAACACTGTGTTCTCACCAGCTTGTTCAAGTCCTGTAACATCTGAAATCAGTCCAGATTCTAGACGAGCTGCAAGTCTTGGAGAAAGGTCTTTTCCTAATGATGTGTGTCCGAAAACGATAGCTTCAGGACTTTCATCATCGATGATCTGCTTTAATGTTTGAAAATATCCATCTGGTGTATAGTTTGCTAGTTTTTCATTTTCCGCTGTGAGTACACGATCAGCTCCATAATGGATCAATTCAGTTGCTAACGACTGAACAGAGTCACCACATAATACGGCGAACACTTCTCCGCCTCCAGAGATTTCTTTTGCTGCTGCAATTGCTTCAAATGAAACATTACGTAACGCACCGTCACGGGATTCTGCAAGTACTAAAACTTTTTTTGCCATGATGACTCCTCCTTATATTACCTTCGCTTCGTTTCTTAACAGAGATACAAGTTCTTTTACTTGGTCTGGAGTTTCACCTGATAGGATTTTTCCAGCTTCCTTCTTAGGCGGAAGATATACTTCTACTGTTTTTGTTTTTGCTTCAACGTCATCTTCATCAATATCAAGATCATCTAACTCCAACGTTTCAAGAGGCTTCTTCTTTGCTTTCATGATTCCTGGTAACGAAGGATAACGAGGCTCATTTAACCCCTGTTGTGCTGTAACCAATAACGGAAGTGATGTTTCAATCTTCTCAAGATCTCCTTCTACATCACGTTCGATGTTTACAGTTGTCCCGTTTATTTCAATCTTTGTAATTGTTGTTACATGCGGAATATCTAGTAACTCTGCTAGACGCGGCCCAACTTGACCAGTGCCGTTATCAATTGCAACGTTTCCGCCTAAAATGATGTCGTATTCTTTGTCTTTAAAGTAAGCTGCCAAAACAGATGAAGTCGTGAATTGATCTTGGCTGTCCAAATCTTCATTCGAGATAAGAACCGCTTGATCTGCTCCCATAGCCAGTGCTGTACGAAGCTCTTTTTCAGAATCTTCATCTCCAACTGTGACCACCGTAACAGTACCACCGTGTGCATCTTTTAATGTGATCGCTTCTTCAATCGCATATTCGTCATATGGATTAATAATGAATTCTGCACTGTCTTCAGAGATCTTGTTGTTTGAAACAGAAATTTTTTCCTCTGTATCAAAAGTACGTTTTAAAATAACAAAAATGTTCATCGTTACCCTCCTAGTTATCGGTCCTGAAATTCAGGCTTTCTTTTTTCAATAAATGCTGAGATTCCTTCTTGCCCATCAAAACTTTTAAAAGCTTTCCCAAACAATTCTTGCTCTTTTTCTGCACCTTTTTCATAAAGGCCATTTCTCGCATAATGCAATAACTCTAGCGTGTACTTTACGGAAACAGCACTTTTCATGGCGAACTCTCCAGCCATTTTGTAAGCCTTTTCAAAAAGTTCTTCTACTGGATAAGAGTTGTTCGCTAAACCAAACGTGACAGCATCTTTCCCTGAAATCGGCTTACTCGAAAGGAGCATCTCACATGCTTTAGGTACACCTACAAGCTGTGGTAACCTTTGAGTTCCTGCAAATCCCGGAACCAGTCCTAGTGTGAGCTCGGGTAGACCTAGTTTTGCATCATCGGCCACAAGTCTTATGTGGCAACTCATCGCAAGTTCAAGACCACCACCAAGCGCTGCACCATGAATCGCAGCGATTACGGGTTTTGAAAATTGTTCAATTCGGTTAAAAACATCTTGTCCTTTTTTCCCAAGCTCCGCAAAACCTTTTTCATCAGGAACTTCTGTAAACTCTTTGATATCAGCTCCTGCTGAAAAAAAGCGTCCTTCTCCCAACATAACAATTGCTTTAACAGAGTTATCATTTTCAATCTGATCGAGTGCTTTGTCGATTTCTTCAATAACTCCAGTTGATAAAGCATTGGCTGGCGCACGGTTAAGTTTAATTGTTGCCACTTTATTTTGTTTTTCGATTTGTAAGAATTCCAACTTCATATTCCCTCCTTTTTTGAAAATCAATCATCCAGATTTACAGACCGAACAGACAGACCGTTTACAAGCATCTGATGTACGGGACCAGCAAGTGCAGGTAGATCATATCGATGATCGTTCATTACCCAGTTTGTTGCTGTTTCGTCAATCGTTCCGAAGATCATCTGACGAGCCAATCTGTAATCCATGTTCTTAACAAAAACACCTTCTTGCATTCCATCCTTCAAGATAGAGTCGATTAAATCTAAGTATCTCTTTAATACTTCACCGATTTTTGCACGAAGTTGTCTGTTTGTCTGCCGAAGTTCTAGCTGTGTTACGATTGATAGTTCAAAATCAGCAGTTAGTTGCTTAAAGTGCATCTCAACAAGAATTCTAAGCTTCTCTATTGCTGAATCGTTACTTTTTAGCTCGTTTTCTGTTTTTTCGATAAAGGTCCCCATCTTCTCATTAAAAACAGAAACAAGCAGATCTTCTTTATTTTTAAAATATAGATAGATGGTGCCATCAGCGACACCTGCTTCTTTCGCTATCTTTGATACCTGGGATTGATGGTAGCCATGTTCTGCAATCACATTTACAGCTGCATCAATTATTTTTTCGTATTTTGGACCTTTACGTTTCATTTCTATCGCCTCTTTTTGTATAACACAATCATCTTTTCAAAAATGAATGATTGTTCATTCATAATTGTAAAACAAATCTTTCTTTTCTGTCAATTTCATTATGTCATTTTTTCTATACATTTTACAAGTTTAACTTGTAGTTAACGTTTTTCATTTCTCAATGTGTGATCGTTTAACAATAGAAAAAGCCGCCAAGTGGCAGCTTTCACGAACTTTGTTTGGCTTTTTCACGTTCTTCTTCCAAAAGAACTCTTCTTAAGATCTTACCTACCATCGTCTTTGGAAGCTCCTGCCTGAACTCATAAAGCCTAGGTACTTTAAAGGATGCAAGATGCTCTCGGCAGAATTTGTTAAGCTCTTCTTCCGTACATTCTGTTCCTTCCTTTAACACTACAAAAGCTTTGACCGTTTCTCCTCTGTATGCATCAGGCACACCGACTACTACAGCTTCTTTTACTTTTTCGTGTTCATATAAAACCTCTTCTACCTCACGAGGATAAATATTGAATCCTCCTGCGATGATCAAGTCTTTCTTACGATCCACGATGTAAAAGTAACCTTTTTCATCCATATAACCCATATCCCCTGTAATCAACCAATCTTCTCTGAATACAGATGCGGTTTCTTCAGGTTGGTTCCAATACCCTTTCATAACCTGAGGTCCTCTTACAGCTAACTCTCCGATTTCACCTGGCTCTGCCCACTCACCTGTCTCAGCTGAGATGATTGCTGCTTCCGTGTTCGGCCAAGGTAATCCGATGCTACCTCTTACCTGATCACCATAAATGAGATTCGCATGTGTAACAGGTGAAGCTTCTGTTAGTCCATACCCTTCTACTAATGAACCTGAAATAACAGCCTGGAATTTTTGTTGCACTTCAAGCGGCAGGGCAGCCGACCCGCTTATACATGCTTGAATGGATGAAAGGTCGTATTTTTTTAGATCTGGATGATTCAGAAGGGCGATATACATAGTCGGAGCGCCTGGAAATAAAGTTGGTCGTTCCTTATGAATCGTCTTCAAAACTTGCACTGGATCAAACCGCGGCAGGATGATCATCTCTGCTCTTGTTATGATGCCAAGGTTCATCACACACGTCATACCATATACATGAAAAAAAGGCAGAGCTCCAAGAATCTTTTCTTTTCCCTCTCTGTTTTTATACATCCATGTATTACATTGTAACGCGTTCGTGACTAGGTTTTTGTGAGTCAGCATCACACCTTTTGCTGGACCCGTTGTACCTCCAGTGTACTGCAACAACGCAAGATCCTCATCAGGATCAACCTCTACTTGAGGCTTGACTGGTTGAGAACGTTTCAGCAGATCTTTAAACGAATGAACTTCATGATTGTACGTAATATCAACGACTACTGTTGGATTCTGCCTCTTTTGAATAAATGGATAGATCAAATTCTTAGGAAAAGGCAGATAATCCTTCACAGACGTCATGATGATGTGTTCAAGGTTCGTATCTCCTCGAACGGCTGAAATTCTTCCAAACAAAAGATCCAATCCTACAATGACTTTTGCCCCGCTGTCAGATAACTGATGACGTAACTCTCTCTCCGTGTAAAGAGGATTCGTCTGTACAACGATTCCGCCTATAAAAAGCGTGCCGTAATAGGCGATGACTGCCTGCGGGCAGTTGGGCAGCATGATGGCAACACGATCACCCTTTTTTACACCAAGCGTTGTTAATGCATGTGCGAAGCGTAAACTGCATTCTTGAAGTTCACCGAATGTTAATGTCTTACCCAAAAAATGTACAGCAGTTTTATCTTTTTTTTCTTCTGCTGCTGATTCTAAATACGCGAATAAAGGTTTGCTGTCGTAATCAAGATGTCCCGGAATTTCACTAGGGTAACTGTTGAGCCACCGTCTTTCCACTTGCATCTCCTCCTTTAATTCACGCCTTCCTTCAAAATTTCTATATCTTTATTCCTATTATATTGAAAACGTATACAATTTTATATACTTTTTTAAAAATTATAAATAATTCAATAATACGGTTCTAGAAACTGGTTTTGAGCATAAGCAAAAAATCTTTATTGCAAATCCCTCGTTACGTTTGAATGTAGTTGATTTCCGCTCCAGGTTGCACGCTTTCCGCGGGGCAGGCGGTGAGCCACATTCGTACGTTTCACTTTTAAGTGTCATACCTGTCTAGTTGCAATGGCTAGCCCCTCGAGGTCAAAAGTTAAATGGCTCAGAAGGCAGAGTACGCCTTCAAATCCATTCACCTTTTGCTTGTCGGGGCTGAACAAGCCATTTACACTTTTCAGACTGCCTACCTGTCCCGCAGGAGTCGGCAACCTCGCGCTCCAATCAACTTGCATGAAGATAGATTCATAAGATCAACATTCCTATAGAGTATTGATAAGTATCAAGCAAACCAACAGTAGCGATCTTTCTTTTAAAGAATATCAGGCAAGAAAAAACCAGTTCTCCGAATTGAGAACTGGTTTTGAGACTTACGCAAAGAAGAATAAGTAGATAAGTCCAGCAGCGATGAATACTCCGCTTAATACAAACAACACTTTAAATAACGTTTCCATATTTTTTCCCTTCAGCTATTCGATTCCTTCACCGATTACAAATGATAAACCAATTGAGATAATCATCGATATGAAACCAACTGCTCGGTTATCGTTCTCGATCTCTTTATCGATCTGAAACTTAGGGGTTAAGAATTCAAAGATAAAATAACCGATCAAGAGCAGGATAAATCCATAGGCACTCCACGTTATCATCATCAATATGGAATCATTTTGAGCGATCGAGTACCGAAAGATGTTAGCGATACCGAAAATCTTTCCGCCCGTAGCCATAGCGACGGATAAGTTTCCTTTCTTGATTTCGACCCAATTCTTATAACGCGTAACCAGTTCAAACACAGCCAAAAATACGACTAGACATAGTACGACAACGCTATAGTTAGCTGCAGTTTTAATAAAAGCGTTACTCATAAAATCCATTCAACAATACCCCTTTGTAAACGGCTTGGTTTATTCCCTCTACTACTTCAATACAGCGACTGTTACTCCGCCTCCGCCTTCTCCAGCTGCACCCATACGAGTGGATTTAACATTTCGATGCGTCTTTAACAACTCTTGAACACCTTTTCTTAGTGCACCAGTTCCTTTACCATGGATGATATATACCTGGTTGAAACCAGCTAAAAGTGCTTCATCCAGATATCGATCCACTTCTAACATGGCATCTTCATACCTTTTTCCTCTTAGGTCAAGTTCTGGGCGAGAAGAATCGGAGTTTCCTGATACTTTTACGAATGAACGCGGTTCAGGTTTCGGTTTACTTTGTTTTACCCACTCTAAATCTTTTTCAGATACATTCATCTTTAAGATTCCAATCTGAACTTGGTATTCGTTGTTACTTACTTTTTCAACGATATGCCCTTTTTGACCTACAGTAAGTACTCTTACCTCGTCTCCTGGAACGTATTCTTGTTTTGTTGATACGGCTTTTACCTTCTTGTTTTTGGTTTTTGTTTTTGGAACAGCTTCTTCTAGTCTCTTTTTCGCTTCAATCAGTTTATGTTCTTTGATCTGTCCGCCAGATTTTTGAAGTTCACGAATCTCATGAATGATCTCTTCTGCTGTTTCACGTGCTTTCTCGATCGCTTTTTCTGCTTCCTGCTTTGCTTTTTCATACAATCGATCTTTTTCATTCTGAAACAGTTCTAGTTCTTTCTCTAGATCACTCTTAATAGACTCTGCTTCTTTTCTTCTGCCTTCTGCTTCTTCCATCTCTTTTTCTGCTTTTTTACGATTATCTTCTAAAGACTTTATCATATTATCAATCTTGTTCTCGTCTTCACTGATCTGAGAGCGAGCTGAATCAATGATATCCTGACGTAGTCCGAGTCTTTTAGAGATCTCAAACGCGTTACTTCGTCCTGGCACACCCACTAATAAACGATATGTAGGTCTTAGTGTCTGCACATCAAATTCTACAGAAGCATTCATAACACCAGGTCGATTATAAGCATATGCTTTTAACTCACTATAATGGGTAGTGGCAACGACACGTGCTCCTCGCGCAAAAACAAAGTCTAGAATCGAAATAGCAAGGGCTGCTCCTTCTTGAGGATCTGTCCCTGCTCCAAGTTCATCAAAGAGAACGAGGGATTCAAAATCAATCTTGTTTAAGATGTCTACGATGTTAACCATATGTGAAGAGAATGTACTCAGTGATTGTTCAATAGACTGTTCATCACCAATGTCAGCATAGATAGTCTTAAAGACAGCCATTTCTGATTCTTCTCCAGCAGGTATCTGCAGGCCACATTGCGCCATAAGAGTTAGAAGTCCGATCGTTTTTAAGGTAACTGTTTTACCACCTGTATTGGGACCTGTTATGACGAGTGATTGATACTCGCCACCTAACATCACACTCGTTGGAACAACTGTTTCTTGATCGAGCAGAGGATGTCGGCCACTATTTAGTGAAATAAAACCTTTGTCATTCATAATAGGACGCGTACATTTTAGCTCATTGGCGAATCTAGCTTTTGCTAGAATAAAATCCATCTCTGCTAAAATATCTACGTTCAACAGAATATCATCAGCATGTTCCGCAACTTTAGCAGTCAGTTCTCTTAAAATCTTTTCTACTTCGCGCGCTTCTTTCGCTTTTGCTTCTTTCACTTGATTATTAACCGTCATAACAGATTGAGGTTCAATAAACAAAGTTGCTCCACTCGCTGATTGATCATGAACCATTCCGCCAAAATTACCTCTGTACTCTTGTTTAACGGGAATAACAAATCGGTCGTTACGAATGGTTATGATCGAGTCAGATAACATTTTTTGATAACTGGATGATCTGACGATTGATTCCAGCTTTTCTCTTACGCGCGTTTCAAACGTACGCAACTGCTGACGAATCGCACGAAGTTCTTGACTAGCGCTATCCATCATATGTCCGTTGTCATCAATACAGCTTTTGATTTCTTGTTCTAGCTCATGAAGAGGAATGATGTTTTCTGCCGCATTCTTAAGGATGCGCAGTTCAATTCCATCCTCTACTAAGCCCTCGATAAATCGCTTGAAGCGTCTTCCGCCATAGAGAGTCGAAGCGATATCCATCAAATCTTCTTCGTTCAGCAGACTCCCAATCTTTGATCGCTTAACATTTGATGAAACATCAAGGATCCCGCCGAATGGAACTTGTCCTTTTAATCGAAGAACTTTTACACCTTCATCTGTAGCATCTTGAGCCTCATTTACATCATCAAGTGCTGTAAATGGCATTAAGGAATCGATTTTTTTTAGTCCAAGTGAGCAACTCGCATGCTTTTTTAGACGATCGATCACTTTTCTTAGTTCTAAAACACGCAGCATTTTTTCTTGCATATATTCTTCCTCCTGATTCCCAGGACCTAGAGCTGTTTTTCACGGTTTAAATAGGTTTCAAGTTCGTTCAATGTCATTGTGTTTAACACATTGTTTTTTCGAACAAAACCTTTTCGGGCAACCGCTGCTCCAATCTCCATATGTTTCATCGTGTCTTTATAATGTGCATCTGTATTAATCGCTATCTTGACCCCAAGTTCCTGGGCTTTTCTTAACCAGTGTGGAGCAAGATCTAGACGATTCGGATTCGCGTTCAACTCAACTGCAGTACCCGTTTCATAAGCAAGCTGCAGCAGGTTTTCAACATCCACGTCATATCCTTCTCTGCGTCCGATCAGGCGCCCTGTTGGGTGAGCGATCAGATTCACTTTTTTGTGTTTTAACGCCGTCTTCAAACGATCCATGATCTTGCTTTGATCTTGAGAGAAAGCAGAATGGATGCTAGCAATAACAAAATCCATCTCATCTAACAATTCATCATCATAATCAAGTGTACCATCTGGTAGAATATCCATCTCGATTCCAGCTAGTATCTTGAAATCAGTATACTTTTTATTTAACTTATTAATCTCTTGTCGCTGCATGCGCACTCTCTCAGGAGTTAGACCGTTTGCAACTCGTAAATATTGAGAATGATCTGTAATCGCCATATATTCATAGCCTTTACTTCGTGCTTCTTCAGCCATTTCTTCGATCGAGAAAGCCCCATCGCTCCAAGTAGAGTGCAGATGAAGATCTCCTTTTATGTCAGATAACTGAATTAAGTCATGACCATCCTTAAATAGCTCTATCTCTTCACCAGATTCTCTCGCTTCAGGTGGAATCCAACTTAATGAAAAATGCGCATAAAAGTCCTCTTCTGTTTCAAATGTAAGAATTTCACCAGTTTCAACATTCTCTACTCCATATTCACTGATTTTTTCGCCTCTTGCCTTTGCAAGCTGACGCATTTTAACATTATGCTCCATAGATCCCGTAAAATGATGAAGTGTTGTAGCAAACTGATGGGGTTGTACGATACGAAAGTCTACGGATACTGAAAGTTTCTCATCGAGTACAAGGGAAACCTTTGTATCTCCGCTTGCAATCACATCGATAACGCCATCTAGTTTTAAAAGTTGCTCTCTTACTTGACTCGGATGTTCACTTGAAATAATAAAATCCAAGTCTTTTATCGTTTCGCGGTAGCGTCTTAAACTTCCCGCTCTAGAATACTTCTCAATATTTTTCATTCTTTTTAACTGTGATTCTATTTTCTCTGCAATTGGCAGCATATAGGCAATAGGAAGTCTTTCCGGTCTTTTCCCTAGATCCTTTAACGATCCTAAGATCTTCTCTTCCGTTTTAGCACCAAACCCAGCCAATGCTCTTACTTTACCATTTTCACATGCTTCTTTTAGAGATTCAATATTCGTTATACCTAACTCGGAATAAAGTTTAGCGATTTTCTTACCACCTAGGTTTGGAACTTGTAGCAGTGTTATCAGTTCAGACGGTACTTTTTCCTGAAGTTCTACTAAAAGTTCCGATTCGCCCTTTTCTATCATTTCTATGATTACAGAAGCTGTACCTTTGCCGATTCCTTTCAATTTCGAAACATCGCCGATCTCGTCCATCGTTCGCTCATCACTTTCAAGAGCGTTCGCTGCTTTACGGTATGCGGAAACTTTAAACGAATTCTCTCCTAAGATCTCAAGGTACAAAGCAATTTGTTCAAGTGCACGTACTACCTCTTTTTTATTTACCATAATGAGCTCACCTCTATTTTCATTATCATGCTAGTCTGATAATGGCTTTTATAATTTGTGTTATTATCCCTATAACTCTACACACTTTTGCTTCATAGACCGAAGTTGATTGTAGCGTAAGGTTGCTGACTCCTGCGGGACAGACTGGCAGTCTGAAAAGTGTAAATGGCTTGTTCAGCCCCGACAAGCAAAAGGTGAATGGATTTGAAGGCGTACTTTGCCTTCATGGTCTATTTACCTTTTGACCTCGAGGGGCTAGCCATTGATACTAGACAGGTGAGACACTTATTCGAGAAACGTACGAATGTGGCTCACCGCCTGCCCCGCGGAAAGCATGCAACCTGAAGCGGAAGTCAACTACTTTCAAGGACAAATGAGTATAAACAACAAAGAAAAAAACTTCTCCGCGCTGGGAGAAGTTATGCCATATGTTTCATCCACATTTCCTTTACGGACTCAGAAAATACGGGGGTGTTTTTGACCATTCCCTGTGCGATCCATGAATTTTCATAATGAGTTTGAAAGGCTTCTATCGGAACTAATGTCGCGATATACAATAGAATAAACACGATCAAATAGACTTCTACAAAACCTAGTAAACCACCGAGCCATCTGTTGAACGTATGAAGAATCGGTAAGTTTGCAAGAAAATCAAGCATCGATCCAAGAATCTGAAGAATGATTTTCGTAGCGAAGAACAGAATCGCAAAGGCTATCGCATTATAATAAGCTTGTTCAAGTGATATGCTGTTCATTAAGAAGGATACAGAACTATCATTTGAAGAAGGATATGGAATCCACAACTCTAACTTTGGCGCAAGATCATCATAATACAGATAAGCAACGATATAGGCTGCTATAAATCCGACCAGATGAACGAGTTGCATGATGAAGCCTCTTTTTAATCCGATTAAAAATCCACCTGCTAAAACAATAATTAAAATTAAATCCAACATACTAACTTTCCTCTTTTCCAATTCGCTGTTGCAATTTTTTCAGCTCTTCTTTAATCTTTAAATATTCGTTCATTGTATTTACTGCTGTAAGTACAGCTAGTTGTTTCGTGTCGAGAACCCGGTTATGAGATTGAATCTCTCTCATTTTTAAGTCTACTTTGTCAGCTACTAAATGAATGTGGCTGGAGGATTCGGTCCCTGCAATTACATATCGTTGTCCATAGATTTCGACCGTCGTACGGTTTTTCTTTTTCTCTTCCGCCACAAAATAACCTCCTTAACATACAAAGGATCATTCATTTAATGAATACTCTAATCTTTATCTTATCAAATATCGTTCATAGTTGAAAATATTTCTGTTCTATTGTAGCGTTTTTTTGATATATTTGGAAATCTCTTCATTTTTAGGAGGATACTATCATGTCTCACGTTGTGAAAAAGATGACTAATTCAGAAATACTTCAAATGAAAAAAGAACTCTCGTCCGTTCTATCCGCTAAAACCCCGCCTGGAGCAGTTTTTTCAGCTAAACTCTCAGATTGCACCGTTACAGCATACCAGTCGGGCAAAGTCCTTTTCCAAGGTAAGGGAGCTGAAGCTGCTTCTCAAAAATACTCAGGCGAAGTTTCCGTCCCAAAAACGAAAAGTTCAACGGTGAAACCGCCTCATCAGTATGCCCCACCAAAGAACGCAGCAGAATTATCAATGATCGGAAGTGACGAAGTTGGAACAGGAGATTACTTTGGACCGATGACGGTTGCCGCCGCATACGTTTCTAGAGCTAACCTTGTACTCGTAAAAGAACTAGGTGTAAAAGATTCCAAGCACTTAAATGATAAACAGATCATTCAAATCGCAAAAGAACTCATCCATACCGTTCCATACTCACTTCTCGTACTTAATAATGAGAAGTATAACGAACTTCAGCAAAAAGGGATGACGCAAGGAAAGATTAAGGCGATCCTTCATAACCGAGCTCTCCAAAACGTAAAAGCAAAAATTGAAGGTGAAGAGATCGAAGGTATATTAGTCGATCAATTCTGTGAACCTGGTGTGTACTTTAACTACTTAGCAAGAGAGAAGAATCTTTTAAAAGAAGGGCTTTATTTTGCTACAAAAGGTGAATCGATTCATCTTTCTGTTGCTGCTGCTTCCATCTTGGCGAGATATAGCTTCTTAAAAGAAATGGATAAATTAGGGGCTCGCTTCAATACTGTAATCCCAAAAGGCGCAGGTCCTCATGTCGATGTTAAAGCGGCAGAACTTGTTGAGAAGTTTGGACAGTCTGTATTTGATACAGCAACCAAAAAACATTTTGCAAATACTCAAAAAGCGCTAAATTTATTACGTAAAAAGAAGATTTAAAGTGCGGAGAGGATGATCCATAAGGAATCATCCTCTTTTTCGCAGAGCGAGCATCCGCCATTGGTTACTAAAAAGTAATATTCACATAAAAAATGCGGTTCATCACATAAAAAATCAAGTTCATCATATAAAAAATCAAGTCCATCACATAAAAATGATCCCTTTTCACATAAAAGTGTCCAGTTCGCATTGACACCATTTTCAAGAACGGCAAAATATGCAAAAACAGCCTAAAAATAAAGACAAAAAAAACTGGCCATCTCTTGATGAACCAGCTTCTTCAACAATTATTTTCTTAGCTGAGCGCCAAAGCGTTCTTCTAAGCTCTTTAATACACGGTCATGCGCCGTTACGACTTCTTCATCTGTTAACGTTCGTTCTGGATCAAAATATTTTAGTGAAAATGCAAGTGATTTCTTACCGGCTTCCATCTTTTCACCTTCATACAGATCAAAAAGATTTACTTCTTTTAACAATGCTCCACCTGCAGCCTGGATCACAGTTGTCAGATCTCCTGCTGGAAGTTCTTGATCAACAACAAGAGCGATATCTCGTGTGATTGAAGGATAACGCGGCAATGTTTGATAGACCATCTGATCCGTTTCCTTTTCTAAAAGACTACTTGCGTTCAACTCGAACACATACGTATCTTTTACATCCAACTCTTTTTGAAGAGCTGGGTGAAGCTGACCAACAAATCCTACAGAAATACCATCAAGTTTCACGATTGCTGTTCTTCCTGGATGCATGTTCTCAATTTCTCCAGCTTCATATGTGATGCGTTCAGAAAGGTTCAATTCACTCATGAGACCTTCAAGAATACCTTTTAACACATAGAAATCAACAGTCTTTCTTTCGCCTTGCCAAAGATGCTCATTAAATACACCAGTAACAGCTCCTGATACAAATACATATTCTTCAGGGAGATCTGTTAAAACCTCTTGGCGATTGATGAAGACTGATCCCATCTCATAGATAGCGAGGTCTTCCATCGAACGATTTCTGTTGTATTGAAGCACTTCTAGAAGCTGTGGCAATAAACTCATTCTTAACGTACTGCGCTCTTCACTCATCGGATGCGCAACTGAGATCGGATATACCTTCTCATCACTAAATGAAAAATGAGTTGACTTTAGTGGAGTAGTCAATGCGTATGTTACAGCTTGATATAGCCCTGCACCCTCTAGATATGTTCTGATATTACGGCGTTGTGCCTGATTCTTCGTTAGGCCACCTGGACGCGCTTCTGATAAAAGGTACGTAGTTGGGATACGATCATATCCATAAATACGTCCTACTTCTTCAATTAAATCTGCTTCGATCGTAATGTCCGGTCTGCGGGAAGGAACGTTTACTTCGAACTGTCCGTTAGACTCTTTATATCCAAAACCTAAACGCTCAAAGATAGACGCAGTCTGTTCCGATGTAATCTCTGTTCCTAAAAGGTTGTTCATTCTTGAAACATCCATCTTCACACTATATGTGTTAACTTCGCGCTTACCTGCCTCAACGATTCCTTCAGCAACTTTGCCTCCAGCAATTTCGGCCATAAGACTAGCTGCTCTCATTGCAGCTGCATATACACGGTTACGGTCTATGCCTTTTTCGTATCTCGAACTTGCTTCACTGCGTAATCCTAGATCTTTTGAAGCTGCTCTTACACGACCTGAAGCAAAATACGCTGCCTCTAATAGTACGTTTGTTGTGTCCGATTGAACTTCACTCGTAGCTCCGCCCATAACACCAGCTACCGCAATCGGATCTTTACCATTTGTGATCACTAAATGAGTATCTTTAAGTTTACGATCCTGATCATCTAGCGTTTGAATGTGCTCACCTTCTGTAGCACGTCGGATGACAATCTCTTTAGAACCTAATCGGTTAAAGTCAAACGCATGTAGTGGCTGACCATATTCAAGAAGTACATAGTTTGTGATATCAACAATGTTATTGATCGGACGAATGCCTGATGCCATTAATCGGTTCTGCATCCAAAGTGGTGAAGGACCAATCTTAACATCGCGGATAATCATCGCACCGTAATAAGGGTTATCTTCCAGTGATTCGATCTGAACGGAAATAAAATCTTCTGCTTTTTCTTCTGAAGTATTGATCGATGTGTTTGGAAGTTTCACTTCTTGTTTTAAAATTGCTGCTACTTCATTTGCAACACCGATTACGTTCAGGCAATCAGCTCGGTTTGGTGTAAGTCCAAGTTCCAGTACATGATCATTCAGATTTAAGTATTCTAAAGCATCACTTCCAGGCTCTGCGTCAGATGGCATCACAAAGATTCCTGTTGCATATTCTTTTGGAACTAATTTTGTATCAACACCTAACTCTGTAAGCGAACAGATCATTCCGTGAGATTCTTCACCGCGAAGTTTTGCTTTTTTAATTTTAAAGTTACCCGGAAGGACGGCACCAGGTACAGCCACAGCCACTTTTTGGCCTTGAGCTACATTCGGTGCACCACAAACGATCTGTGAGACTTCACCTTGACCTACATCTACTTTACAAACTCTAAGCTTGTCAGCGTTCGGATGCTGGATACATTCTTGCACATACCCAACAACTACTCCACTGATTCCTTTATTTAATGACTCGACCATCTCGACTTCAATACCGCTTTTTGTAATCTTATCTGCGAGTTCAGACGGTGAGATTTCTACATTTACATATTCTTTTAGCCAGTTATAAGAGATTAGCATATAATTCCCCTCCTCAAGTTATGCATTTTTGAATTGTTTTAAAAACCGGATATCGTTCGCATAGAAATGACGAATATCATCAATTCCATATTTGAGCATCGCGATACGTTCAGGTCCCATTCCAAATGCAAAACCTGTGTATTTCTTTGAATCGAATCCAGCCATCTCAAGTACGTTCGGATGAACCATACCTGCTCCTAAGATCTCGATCCAACCTGTTTGTTTACAGATCGAACAGCCTTTTCCGCTACATTTAAAACAAGAGATATCCATTTCAACAGATGGTTCTGTAAAAGGGAAGAAACTTGGACGAAGACGAATTTTTCGATCTTCACCGAACATTTTCTTCGCGAACGTTTCGAGAACACCTTTTAAATCACTTAAACGAACATTTTGGTCTACAACAAGTCCTTCAATCTGCATGAACTGATGAGAGTGTGTTGCATCATCGTTATCTCTTCGGTAAACCTTACCTGGAGAAATGATTTTTACAGGTCCTTCCCCTTCATGCTTTTCCATCGTACGTGCTTGAACAGGTGAAGTTTGTGTACGAAGAAGGATATCCTCTGTAATAAAGAATGAGTCTTGCATATCACGCGCAGGATGCCCTTTTGGCAAGTTAAGCGCCTCGAAATTGTAATAATCTGTTTCTACTTCTGGACCTTCAGCGATCGTGAAGCCCATGCTTAAGAAAAGATCTTCAATCTCCGTAACAACTGCTGTTAACGGGTGAGGATTTCCTTTCTTTACAGGTCTTCCTGGTAATGAAACATCGATTGTTTCTTTTGATAGCTTTTCCGCGATGGCTGCATCCTCAAGCGCGGTTTGTTTTTTATCTAGTTCCTGTTGGATGCTGTCACGAACTTCGTTGGCATAAGCACCAATAACAGGTCTTTCTTCAGCAGACAGTTTTCCCATCCCTTTTAATACTTCAGTAATGGGTCCTTTCTTTCCTAAATAAGCTACCTTAACAGCTTGCAGATCTTTTAAATCTTGTGCTTCTTTGATCTGTCCGATCGCTTCTACTTTTAAAGCTTCTAAACGGTCTTTCACCGTGCAACCCCTCCTAAAAAATGTAAAAAACTCCTCATCCAATAAGGGACGAGGAGTTCGCGGTACCACCCAATTTAACAATGAAAAATACACTGTTCACTTCATTTTAATAACGGCTCTTCACCGGTCAGCCCTACTTACCGTTTCAGGTGACAACTCCGGAGTGAATTCAATAACACCTACCAAAGAAATGCTCACAGTCTAAGACATTTCCTCCCTTTTTGGCGGAATCATTATCTACTTTTCTCCATCTTCGTTTTTAATGCTATTCCATTCATCTTTTTCATTATATATGAAAAAATTCTATAATTGCAACGCTATGTCACAAATTACGTACGATTTCGCTGTAATTCATACAAAAGAATGCCCGTTGCTACGGAAACGTTTAGGGACTCTGCACTGCCGAAGATCGGAATCTTCACATTCAACGTTGATTCTTGTTGAAGAATCTCCTGTACACCAGCGCCTTCATTGCCCATGATCAAAGCAAATCCATTTACTTCAGGCGTTTCTCGCATATCCACAGAATTTTGAAGAGACGTCGATAGTACCGGCAGATCATGCGCTTTACAACGTTCAATAATCTCTAACAAGTTCGCTTTTACGATCGGCAGATGAAACAACGATCCTTGCGTTGATCGGACGGTTTTACCATTATAAAGATCCGCTGTACCTTCGCCTAAGAATACACCGTCGAGACCTGCGCTATCAGCTGTTCGAATGATCGTACCAAGATTTCCTGGGTCTTGAACGCCATCGATTAAAAGGTAACGACCTTCTTTTTTAATGATTTCTTCAGATTGATCCATCATTTCACAAACAGCAATGATCCCTTGTGGCTTTTCTGTTTCAGATAGCTGTTTCATTAATTTAGCCGGAACAGACCATAGGCTGAATTTTTCCTTTAACCAAGTCTCGTTGATTTCAAAATTTTCTTCAACAATCACATGTTGAAGTTTTGCTCCAGAGGCAATTGCTTCTTCTATAAGATGCGGACCTTCAATCAAGAAAGTCCCAGATTTTTCACGTTCTTTTTTTGTATGAAGTTTTTTCCATTGCTTCAAGGAAGCGTTGGACTCTGATTCAATGTGCTTCATTTTCAGGTGTTCTCCTTTAAATCATAAATATTTTACTTTTTTCTCATAAAACATGCTCAGAACGTACACAATAAAAAAAGAAAAAATCAATAGAGGTGCATATCCATGAATCTTGATCTTAGAAAAGCTGTATTGCATAACGTTACTGGCAACAATAAAGAGCAATTACAAGATACGATTGTAGATGCCATCGAGAGTGGAGAAGAGAAAATGCTTCCTGGTCTTGGCGTTCTTTTTGAAGTGATCTGGAAAAACTCTGATCAACAAAAGAAAGAAGAAATTTTAAACACACTTTCAGACGGCTTGAAGTAAAACCCGGAATTTCCGGGTTTTTTGTTTATCATTTAAGGCTAGAAGAATTAATACCCTGTATCTTGACGCTCATGATTCACTCTATTCTTTTCAAAATAAGCTCCTTCAATCTCTTCAAATGAAAACCCGAGCTTCACGCCCAACCCTAAGAAAGTATCAAAAAATGATTGAAACTCTTTACTCGATAGAGATTTAGCCCCCGCTTGATAGAGCGTTAAAAATAATGTATTAATATCTATCTTGTCCATTTTCTCACTATGATCAACCTCATTCGTCATATCGACCTCATCAATTCCTAAATCTAAGCCGATTGACAAAACAAAATGTAGTCCGTCTACATATTCTTCTAAGATTACTTCTTTAGCAGAAGCTGGACGTTTACTCCAATATTTAAAGCATCTTGTTTCGTTAGCCAATTCGCCAAGCTCAACTAGAAATGCTAATCTTCTCTGTTCAAATAATGATGAATTATCAAGATTATGTTCTTCCACAATACGCATGTTCAATTCGCGCTGCATGGAAAAGAGTTCTTTAATTTTCACGTTCATCCCTGCCTTTCATTCCTAAGCTATTATAACGTTATCTAGCCCTACATTCGAGGGTGAATTTAGTTGTTCTTCATACAAAGCTAAAAAAATTCTAACAAAAAAAGCACACCTTATGCAGGCATGCGTTGTTTATGGTGTTCTTCTTTCTCTTCCTCAAAGAACTCACTCCATTTGATCACCCATTCTTTTCGTCTCAATAAGTAAAACAATACAGATAACCCAACAAGAATAGCTGCAGAAGTAACGAGCGAGAGTGAGAACAACACCGAGCCGAATGAAGAATAAAGAATAGCGATCGGAACGTTTGAGATGATACTAGCTTTTGTATATTCTTTAAAATTTGACGAGATCTCAATCAAGCATAGACTCAGCAGATGAAAATGCATAAAAGGAATCATTTTTAAAATAGCAATCTGACCTATTGAAAACGGCATTCGTTTCCCAATCCACTTTTTTTGCAGTTTTTTTACTTTTTTCATCAGTTTCGGCATACTTTTCATTCCCCAGTAAAACAAAACACTTGAAAGCGTGATTCCGATGACTGAATAGAACGCCCCTGCCACTGCGCCAAACAAGATGCCACCTGTAAGACAGATCAGGCCGACCGGCAGAAAAAAGAACTGTCGAAACGCTTGAAGAAGAATGAACAATAAAGGGGCAAAGATCCCACTAAACTTGAGCACCTCGATGAACACACTATCATTGTCTAACACGCACTCACCCCCTTTAAGTCAGCATATGACAGAAGACGAGCTCTGTATGACAGAATGTTCGTATGCATAAACACTACTTCTTTTTGACACCTTAACTATAGATTGTTTGCTTACATAGTTCTTAGTTTCTTAGGAGGAGTCCGAATCATGGATACAGTTGTACTCGCGAGAGCGTTCTTTGGTACATCACTAGGTTTTCATATCATATTTGCAACACTTGGTGTAGGTCTTCCTTTGATGATCGTTATCGCCGAAATTATACATCAAGTAAAAGGTGACAACGATTACGCCATCATGGCTAAGCGCTGGACAAAGGCGTTTGCCGTATTGTTAGGAGTTGCTATTCCATCCGGGACGATTGTAGGCGTACAATTATCTCTACTGTGGCCAGGGTTTATGGAGATTGTAGGTAAGGTCATCTCACTGCCCTTTCAAATTGAGATCTTCGCTTTTTTCTTAGAAGCATTATTCATGTCGATCTACGTATATGCTGCTGACAGATTGCCAAGATATTTCCGTTTGATATCTGTATTCTTTGTAGCACTTGGAGCAGTTGCGTCTGCCATCTTAATTTCTGCGGTTAATACGTGGATGAACACTCCAGATGGATTTAAGATCAAACCAGATGGGACAATCTATGATGTTTCTCCGTGGGATGCTTTCTTCAATCCTAGCTTTCTATCCTCATCATTCCATGTTGCCATTACCGCTTATATGACAGGAGCGTTCGCCGTTGCTTCGGTAGCAGCTTTCAAACTGTTAAAGAAACGTCCTGAACGGGAACGAGCTTATCACTTAAAAGGGTTGTTCATGTCTCTTACCGTTGCCCTTTTGATGAGCTTTGTCTCTGCGGTTTCTGGCCATCATTCAGCGCAGATTCTGCACCAGCATTCTCCTGAAAAACTAGCAGCTGCAGAAGGGCTGTTTGAGACTCAAAGGTATGCACCCCTTGCTATAGGGGGGTATACAGATCCAAAGACCGAAGAAGTGAAATACGGAATCGAAATCCCTTGGGCACTTAGCTGGCTTGCTGCTGGAAAGTTTGATACAGAGGTAAAAGGATTGTACGAGTTTCCTCGAGAAACGTGGCCACCGTTTTATGTACACACGCTCTTTAACTTAATGGTAGGGATCGGAACACTTTTATTAGGACTTGCAGCAGTGGCTTTAGCCTACTGGTGGTTCTTTGTAAAAAGAAAAGGAAAACCATTTCCAAAGTGGCTGTTATGGTCGCTTGTTTTATCAGGACCACTCTCTATGCTCGGCATTGAGTTCGGCTGGGTATTCAGCTGTAGCGGCAGACAGCCATGGACCATCTATCGCGTTCAGACAACGGCAGAAGCTGCGACTAAGAATGAAGATCTTGGGATGCTCTTCCTGTTGTTCTTAGGCTTATATGCATTACTCAGCGTGTTAACCGTTTTAATTTTAACGGCTTATTTCAAACGAAATCCTGTATCAAAAGATATGGAAAAACTTCAGAGTTAGAAAGGAGGAATGAAGGATGAGCGAAGAAGTTTTAGCGATTCTGATGATGTGGACCTTTATATTTATCTATAGCATATTCGGTTCCATCGATTTTGGAGCTGGATTCTGGGCGATGATCTATAACAATCATAAGACGATGGCTGGAAGAATCGCGAATCGTTTCTTGTCCCCCACTTGGGAAATTACAAACACGTTCTTAGTTCTTTTAGTGGTTGCGTTCGTTGGTTTCTTTCCAAAAGGTGCATATACTCTCGGAACTGTCATGCTCGTTCCAGTTTCTTTGATTCTCTTCTTACTTGCTATCCGGAGTGCATTTATGGTGTTCTCGTATTCTGTACAAGGATATCGCAGAACGATGTTTATTATCTCTGGCATCTCTGGCCTGCTTATCCCATCCCTGTTAATTGCCGTGCTTCCAATCTCACAAGGTGGATTTATCGCTGTTGATGGAGATACACAGAGCCTTTTGCTCTCAAAGCTGCTTACAAGTCCAACACTCTATTTGTACGTGCTGTTCGGTCTTACATCTGAGTTGTATCTTTCATCACTGTTTTTAGCAGATTACGCAAGAGTCTCTAAAAAAGAGGATGCATATATGCTATATCGGAGCAATGCGATTCTGTTAGGTCCACTGACGCTAATCGCCGCGCTTTTCACATTACTATTCATAACACCAGAATCGCGCTGGCTCATCGATAATCTAATGGATCAAAAGATCTGGTTTATTCTTTCATTGGTCGCCTTTTTTGTTGCATACTTTTCTCTATGGTGGCCAAAACAAAACCGCCCAGGAATTGGACGGCCGCGTCTTACACTATTAGCAACTGTTTTACAATATGGTCTTGCAAGCGTAGGTTATGGATTAGCTCATCTGCCTTACATCGTATATCCTGATTTAACGATCTATGAGGCGTTTACTGCACCCGAGACATTTTATTCCTTAATGATTATGTATATCGTTGGTCTCGCCATCTTGGCACCAGGTTTCTATATTTTCTGGAGGTTGTTCTTAAAAGACAAACGATATCTTCAACAGGAATAGTTCTATATAAACCAACCTGCTAAAACCGTTATAAACATACTTAAAAGAGGCAGCCCATAACGAAATGAAGGATGTTTAGTCTTATGACGCAACTTTTTCATAGCAAGCCACATACCGGGTGCTCCACCAATAATTGCGATCAACCAAAGCCTTGCTTCAGGTGTACGCCATTCGCCCTTTTTAGCAGATAACTTGTCTCTTTTCATAACATAATAAGCGGCTACGTTTAAAATGATTAGATATATGATTAACACCTTGTTGTTTCCCTTCAGAATGAAAAAAGATCATCTCCATCAAATGAGGAAATGATCTTTTCTTTTTTTCTACTTAAGCTTTTAGGCTGTCTTTTGCTTTTGAAGCTAATTCAGCGAAAGCTTTTTCGTCTGTGATAGCAATTTCAGAAAGCATCTTACGGTTGATGTCGATACCCGCAAGTTTAAGACCGTGCATTAAACGGCTGTAAGAAAGACCGTTTGTACGAGCAGCAGCGTTGATACGAGTGATCCAAAGCTTACGGAAGTCACGCTTCTTTTGACGACGGTCACGGTAAGCGTACATAAGTGATTTGAATACTTGTTGTTGTGCTACTTTAAATAATTTATGTTTGGAACCGAAATAGCCTTTAGCTAGTTTAAGAACTTTCTTACGACGACGACGTGTTACATAGCCACCTTTTACTCTTGGCATATTAAAAACCTCCTATTTTTAAATCGATTGATGAACGATTAACGTTTTTTGTAAGTTAACAATGTGCGGATACGCTTGTAGTCACCGCTGTGAACAAGTTTCGCTTTACGAAGCTTACGCTTAGCTTTAGTTGACTTGTTAGCAAACAAGTGACTAGTATAAGCGCGAGCACGCTTTAATTTACCTGATCCAGTTTTTCTAAAGCGCTTCGCAGCACCTTTATGAGTTTTCATTTTAGGCATAATGGTTATCCTCCCTGGTAAAAATTATTTTTCGGCTTTAGGCGCAAGGATAAGGAACATGCTACGACCTTCCATCTTCGGTTTTGTTTCAACCGTAGAAAGATCTTCACATTCTTTCGCTAACTTTTCCAATACCGTTTTTCCGATTTGAGAATGAGTGATTGCACGTCCACGGAAACGAATACTTGCTTTTACTTTGTCACCTTTTTCAAGGAACTTACGCGCATTTCTAAGCTTTGTATTAAAGTCGTTTTCCTCAATCGTTGGACTTAGACGAATCTCTTTAGTCGTAATGACCTTTTGATTTTTTCGTGCTTCACGATCTTTACGTTGTTGCTCGTATTTAAACTTACCGTAGTCCATGATACGACATACTGGCGGTTTAGCAGTTGCAGCAACGAGTACAAGGTCAAGATTTGCGTTTGTAGCAAGATCCAAAGCTTCTTGTCTAGATTTAATGCCAAGCTGGCTTCCATCAGGACCGATTAAGCGAACCTCACGAGCACGAATACCTTCATTGACAGACATGTCCTTACTAATAGTAAGTCACCTCCAAATTTTTTCAGTGAGTGTTTTAAAACACTCGACTTGTTATTTCTGCAAATAAAAAAAGCGTCGGCGCAACGATCACCCACACATAGTAAACCGGCTATGTACAATTTGACATGCCTGAATATCCATCTACCCATCAACAGCCACTAGTGACGTCGAGTCAGGTGAGAAGCGGGTGCTTCTGCTTGTTTGATGCTTTTGCTTATTTTATTAACCTTACATACTATAACACATTGGAGATATACGTGTCAAACAACGAATGTAATAACAGCAACGAAATTAATTTTACTTCGTTTACGAAAGGAATGCAAGAGTTTTTTTATTCATCGGTTTGGTTTTGTTGTTTTACTGTCCACTCTTGAGTATTTACTGTCTACTTTTCTTGATCTACTATCCACTTTGGGCATTATAAAAAAACGGCCAACTTAACATTGGCCGCTCTCTCAATATCCTTATCTCTTTTCGTTAATTTGAGCTAAAATCTTATCGCGGAAATCTTCGTAAGAGACTGTCTCTGACTTTTGCTCACCATATTTACGAACGTTAACGGCATTGTCTTCGATCTCTTTATCACCTAGAACAAGCATGTAAGGAATCTTCTTCATCTGTGCTTCACGGATTTTGTAACCCATCTTTTCATTTCTAGTATCAATCTCAACACGAACAGCATGTTTCTTCAAATCTTCTTGAAGCTTATACGCATACTCGTTGTGAACATCTGATACAGGAATTAGTTTTACTTGAACAGGTGCTAACCAAGTTGGGAACGCTCCAGCAAAGTGCTCAACTAAGATTCCTAAGAAACGGTCGATCGAACCATAGATCGCACGGTGAATTACGACCGGGCGAACCTTTTGGTTGTTTTCATCTACATACGTTAGATCGAATTTTTCTGGCATTTGGAAGTCCAACTGAATCGTTGCACACTGATGACTTCTCTTAAGAGCATCTTTAATATGGAAGTCGATCTTTGGACCGTAGAACGCTCCATCTCCCTCGTTCAGGTGATAGTTCATTCCTAGATCTTCTAGAACGTTTTTCAATGCGCCCTCAGCTTGTTCCCATAAACGATCATCACCCATAGAATCTTCTGGACGAGTTGAAAGTTCTACCGAATATTCGAATCCAAACGTGCTGTAGATTTTATCCACTAACTTAAATACGTTTTTAATTTCACTTTCGATCTGCTGTGGTGTAACAAAGATATGCGCATCATCTTGACAGAACGTACGAACACGGATCATACCGTTCAGTGCGCCGCTATATTCGTGACGATGCACTTGACCGAATTCAGCCATACGTACAGGAAGATCTCTATAAGAATGAAGTTTGTTCTTAAAGATCAGCATGTGACCTGGGCAGTTCATCGGCTTCATCGCAAATTTTGTATCATCTACTTCAGAGAAGTACATGTTTTCATGATAGTGATCCCAGTGACCTGATTGTTCCCATAGACGCTGATTCATCATAAACGGAGTACGTACTTCATCGTAATCCACTTGGCGTTGAAGTTCACGAGAGAAATTCTCAAGCTCAGTACGTATTGTCTGGCCGTTAGGAAGATAGAAAGGCATTCCTGGTGCCTCTTCTGAGAACATGAATAACTCTAATTCTTTTCCTAGTTTACGGTGATCGCGTTTTTGAGCTTCCTCAATAAAGTGAAGATACTCATCAAGGTCTTTTTGGCTTAAGAACGCAGAACCATATATACGTTGAAGCATTTGGTTGTCGCTGTCTCCACGCCAGTATGCACCAGAGATGCTCATTAATTTATAAGCTTTGATCTTTCCAGTTGAAGGAACGTGCGGCCCACGGCAAAGGTCAAAGAATTCACCTTGCTCATAGATCGTGATCTTTTCCCCTTCAGGAAGGTCTCGGATCAGCTCAAGCTTTAAGTGATCGTTCAATTTTTCGTAAATCTCAAGCGCTTCTTCACGACTAACTTCTTTGCGTACGATCGGAAGATTTTCGTTTACGATCTTCTTCATTTCTTTTTCGATCGCAGGCAGATCTTCTGGTGTTAAGTTATGAGACATGTCTACATCATAGTAAAACCCGTTATCGATAACTGGTCCAATGCCAAGCTTCACGTCTGGGTAAAGACGCTTAAGAGCTTGAGCAAGTAAATGGGCATTTGAGTGTCTTGTCATTTCAAGACCCTCTTTAGAATCCTGCATCACGATCTCGATTGATGCATCTTCTTCGATAGGACGTGAAAAATCATATAATTGTCCGTTCACTTTCCCTGCAACTGCTTTTTTCTTTAAACTTGGGCTGATACTCTCTGCTACTTGTTCTGAAGTAACGCCTTTAGGAAATTCCTTGACTGAACCGTCAGGGAACTTGATAGAAATTGACGACATGTAAAACATCTCCTTTTTATTCTTGGAATCTTATCTGATTGAAAACAAAAAACACCCGTCCCTATAGAAGGGACGAGTGATGATCTCGTGGTTCCACCCTTGTTCCGACAACTTTAAACAAACCAGTCGGCACTCGGACAGTGTAACGGACTGCGACCGTCAGCGATTACTAAAAATGTTCACCGCTGAAGTTCCAAGGTGGTAAAGCATTTTTCCGTGTTAGGAAGCTTTCAGCCGAGACTTCCCTCTCTATGAACCGTAAAAATATGCTTCTTGTCCTTATCAATACAGATTGAATGATAAAATTATACACCTATTATATGCAGTCGTTTTTCAAAAAGCAAGAGGACTCTGTAAGTTTATGACTTTTTTTTACGATAGGATCGATGTTCCTTGAAGGACATCCTTTCAATCGGTGTGATCGTGACCTTTTCCTGAAAGATGTTTTTCACCGTTTGAAGCAGTGGATGATCCATATCATATGCATAGATCCTGGCGGAATTTGGAGAGATTCCAACTAAAGGGCCTAAAAGTCGTTCGTCTAAATTCGCTACATTGGTTAGTCGCAGTGCTTTTTCATGAAACATCATCAATTCAGTATGCGTTAGCTGATTTTGATGTTCATCAAAAAGAAGAATCTGCTCTTGTTCAAAAATAACGACGATATCAGCTGAAGTAAAAGATCTTTGTTTCGTTAAGCATGTCCGTAACTGCTCTACGAACATTTGGTACTCAAGTTCTAACTTGTACTCATCAATCGCACATTCAACAATCTTCAGTAAAGTTGCTAAATACTCTTTCAACCTAAACTTAATGAACGAATCAAATTCTAAAAAATTTGTTTTAGCGTCAATAATAGATTCCCATTGCCTTTTGATTAGTTCATTTAAGCTTGGAAGGTGTTTAACATCAGGTATTCCTTCGATCTCTCCCAGAATGATGCTTTTCGTGATAGATAAGATCTCTTTTTGCTCCGCTGAATCGCTGTAACAAAATGCTTGTTCAATCATTTCCTTCAAACAAATATCCTCTACTTTGTTTCGAGTAAATTCTGTTAACACATCCAATATGAACGTTTTTCTCTCCTGTATGTGCAATTCAAGAATTTTAGAAGAAGCTTCAGATAATTTGGCAAAGGAAGGGTTTATTTTATGCTCAGCTGCTATACGAATCATTTTCTTCAAAACAGCTATACCATCTGATGGGTGTGAAAAAGCAATCGCGACCAAATAAGTCCCCCCCATATAAAATCCTCAATAATACACTATATGGGACGAGGTCCTAAAACATGTTACTTAGAAAAGAAAAAACAACCCTGTAGGGAGGGTTGTTTCAATAAACGAATTTCCGCTCGATTCTTGATAAGATAAAAGCCATGCCAAGCGTTAAGATTAAATACATTAAGGCAGCAGTCATATAAGGTTCCCATGGACGATAATACTGCCCCATCATCGCTCTCGCATAATACATTAATTCCGGGGTTGCAATAATTGAAACGAGTGATGAATCTTTAATCAGTACAATAAACTCGTTACCTAGCGGCGGGATCATTCTTCTAGACGCTTGCGGCAGAATAACATGTTTCATAGCTTGTACATGATTCATACCGAGCGAACGCGCCGCTTCCATCTGTCCTTTATCGATCGATTGAATTCCCGCTCTAAATATCTCTGCGATATAAGCAGCAGCATTAAGCGAAAGAGCTAGAACGCTTGAAATGAACACGTTTGGCGGCTTCATGAACAGTGGCATAAGCGCTGAATGAATCAATAGAATCTGAACTAGCAAAGGTGTGCCTCGAAAAAAACTAATATACCATATGCACGGAAGATTAATAAAAGGGTTCTTCACCATTTTGCCGAGCCCTATGAATAAACCTAATATTGTACCGAATAGAATCGCCAAAAATGATAACTGAACGGTTACCCATGTTCCTTTTAAGAACAAAGGCATGTAATCACTAATAATCTGTAAAGAGTAATCCATGAAGACCTCCTGAGAATGTTATTGTTTCAGCACATCTACATTTGGTTCTTCACCAAACCATTTTTTATAGATCTCAGCATATTTTCCATCATCGATAATTTTCTTCATTGCTTTGTTAATCTCTTCTTGATGTTCACCATCTTTAGGGAAGATAATCCCATAAAATTCACTCTCGAAATTTTCTTTATCGCTGATAGTTACGAGTTTTTTATCAGGGTTATTTTTTTCATATTCTTGTACTACAGCGTTATCTGCCACTACCGCTTCTACTTCACCGTTTAATAGTGCTTGTATCGCTAATACATTGTTTTCATATTTCTTAATGTTTTCATTTTTACCAAACATCTTTTCAAGTGCTGCTTGTCCGGTCGTTCCGTTCTGCACACTTACCTTCATTCCCTCTAAGTCCTTCGCACTCTTAATCGATGTTCCTTCTTTTGCTAAAATCATATTGATCGATTCAAAGTAAGGCGAAGAAAAGTCATAACTTTTCTTACGATCATCATTGATCGTAATAGCAGAGATCCCTGCATCAACTTCTTCATTCTGAAGAGCAATAAATAACGGGTCCCACCCTTTATTTTTTAATTCATAATCCAATCCGGCTTCCTTCATCACAGCATCGAGCAATTCAACGTCGAATCCTACAATTTTATCACCGTCTAAGGATTCGAAGGGGGCATATGCTGCATCTGTTCCCACCGTCAACTTATCACCAGAACCTGACGAGCAAGCTACTAGAAACGCAGCTGATAAACCTATTAGTCCCATTTTAAATTTTCTTTTCATTTCCATTTTTATATTTCCCCCTTTATTCTAAATATTCTTATATTATACACAAAATTTAAAATATAAGGAAAATTACGATAATTATTTTTAATACGAAAGTCACTCCATACTATTTTGAATATAAAACAAAAGACCCCGTCTTGGAATCATTTGTATCCTCAATATTCTGTATGTGCCTATAGGACAATCTTTAAAGCTGAGATCATCCATCCAATCAGAATGAAAAAATGCACCTGACATAAAAATGCCAAGTGCTTCGCTGTTGAATTAGTTTTGCATCACAAAATCTTTTTCAGCTTTTTCTTCGTCCTCAAATACACGAAGTGTTTCGTATTTTGTATTTCTTTGTGCTGGTATCTTACCTGCTTCACGAATCAATCGCAGTGTTAAGTTCGTGTTTACTTTGTGAGTCGTTCCAGCTGCTGAAACAACGTTCTCTTCCATCATCGTGCTGCCAAAATCGTTGCAGCCATAGTGAAGAGATTTTTTACCAACCTCAGGTCCCATCGTAACCCAAGAAGATTGGAAGTTAGGAATGTTATCTAAGAAGATACGAGAGATCGCAACATTCTTCAGATATTCTCTCGGAGTTGTCTTTTCAGCCTTCATGTTCGTGTTATCCGGTTGGAACGTCCAAGAGATGAAAGCTAAGAAACAATCTGTCTCGTCTTGTGCATCACGAACACGCTGTAGATGAAGTGCGCGTTCTTCAAACGTTTCACCAAATCCAATAACCATCGTAGCAGTAGAATGCAGTCCAACTTTTTTTGCCGTTTTCATACAATCGATCCACTCTGTCCACGAGCCTTTAAGTCTGCTGATCTTCTTACGGGTACGGTCATCTAAAATTTCAGCTCCGCCTCCCGGAAGAGAATCAAGCCCAGCTGCTTTCAGTTCACGGAGTACTTCCTCTAGAGATAGACCAGACACTTCAACCATCTTCCATATTTCTGCTGGAGAAAATGAATGCATCGTGATATCAAAGCGCTTTTTGATCTCTCTTAACAAGTCCGTATAGTAGCTGAACGGCAAGTTAGGATTTGTTCCGCCTTGCATAAGAATTTCTGTACCACCTACATCTACGGTCTCTTGAATCTTTTGAAAGATTACTTCATCATCCAACACATAACCTTCGCTGCTTCCTGGCGCTCTATAGAACGCGCAGAATCTGCAATATGTATCACAAAAATTTGTATAGTTTACGTTACGGCCAATTACGAATGTGGTAATCGGTTCAGGATGCCACCTTTTCATAATAATATCCGCAACTTCTCCCATTCGTTCTACTTCATCACTTTCATAAAGTTTAACGGCATCTTCTACCGATAAACGTTCGCCATCTAAAGCTTTTTGTAAAATAGATTCTATACTCATCGGTAACCTCCGAATACAATGTCTTAAGATCTTGTCTGTTCTTATCCTATCATATTTTTGTTGAAGAGACAGCTTTGTGTTTTTTCAAAAAAAGTCCCTGCCCTTTAAAAGAGCAGAAACTATATTAATAATCTTCTCTGAAATTTTTATTTCCACCCATAAAAATCGGAGTACTTAAGTGTTTGATCCGCTCCATGATTCTAAGAGCCTTCAATTCATCAAGTCCACCCTTTTGAGAATACGATAGATGCTGCTGCAGCATATCATAATCACAATTGGAGGTGTAGAGAGTAGGCAGTTTTTCCATCATTCGATATTGAAGGATAACGCCAATAATCTCATCCCTGACCCAGTTCGTCATATTCTCAGCACCAAGATCATCAAGCATCAATACGGGAACAGTCTTTAACAGTTCCATCTTTGAGTCAAATGTTCCATCAGAAAGTGAAGATTTCATTTCTCGAAGAAACTCCGGTGTGTGAATGATCAAAGAGTGTACACCTTTTTCGGCTAAACCATTTGCAATCGCACCCAGAAGATATGTTTTACCAACGCCAAACTTTCCATAGAAGTAGATCCCTTTTGCTTGATGACCCGAACCTGCCATCTGGACAAATTCATAAGCCTTCGATATCGCGTTACGTCTTGTTTCGTCAATACTATGTTTGTACAAACGATCAAATCTCGCTTCGAGGATCTCTTTCGGTATAAAGTAACTCTTAATCAATGAAGTCATGGATTTCTTTTGTTCATCGATAACTTTTAGTTCACAAGGTTTGTATCTTAGTTCTACGGTTTGTCTCACTTTCGTCAGTTCAGAACGATACCCTTGCATAAGGTTAGGACAATTCTCTAAACCCGGACAATTGCGGCAAGCATGCTGTTCGTTCTTAAAGGTGTAAAAACTGGACAATAATTTTTCCGCATGGACATCTGATATGTCAGGGTTCTCTCGCAGAAAACGCATGACCCCAGGGTCTGTAAGTACTTGTTGCTTCATTTGCTCAAATCTTTCCTGAAACTTATCAAACCCCGGCATATTCTTAACAGATTCCTTTATGGATTCCATATTATTCCCCCCTTTATTTCGAACTATTTAACAAACTCTCAAGCCATTTACGGTTCTCATCCTCTGTAGTATCTGTGTTAGCATCACCAGTCTGATCAGCAGATACTCTATCCTGTTTCAGCCAATCAGGAACAGTAACGTTACTCTTCTTATTACCCTTATTATAAGAGCCAGAATTCACCTTTTTATCTTGCCATTCTTTATACTTCCGTTTTTCATCGCGTGCTAATGTCATTGCCTCTATAACCGTTTGTGCTTTTTTTCGAGCCCAATGTGAAGCAATCCGTTCGATCAACCCTTTTGCAAGCTTCATATCATTCTCAGATAAAACATAATCTAATAGAACATTCGTAACACCTGGCGTTAGATTCTGATCGATCATACAATAGGCAACGAGTTTTAAATCTACTTCTGAAGGAGTTGTACCTGAATAATCTTCTAACAAACGATAAGGTGACACTTCTTCAAAGTATTTGATAAGTTCTTCTTCTTTTGATTGAGGCTGCATGCCATGAAGAGCTTTTAATGGAACCGGCTGCGTCTTTAACGCAAGAACCGGCAGTCCTTCTTCATGCTCAAATCGATACCATTTCTGAATTTCTTTTCTTAAACTCTCTGCAGTAATTTCTCCTGTCGAGTAGTATACGTTTTGAATTTGCTTACTCATATCCATCGGTTGTAACTGATAGATGTATGCTAACTTATAAATCGCTTCCTTTAATTTCGGGGTGATCACCTCTTTAGGCACGATAAAAGATGAGATCTGATTCACCATCGCTTCGAAATCAAAGGTGGATTCACTTAGTACAACTTTCCCATGAATGTCTTTTTCATGTAAAGAGACATCTTCTGGAAGAACGTTTTCGTTAATCTCCGCATAACTCTTCGATGACATTTCAGATGGGTGCAAAGAAGTAAACACATCACTGAACGAAGCAGTAACCTCTTTATACTCCGACACATCGGTTTGGGCAATATAAAAGGACTCTCTAACTTCAGTAAACTTCGCTTTTCCTAAACGGTTAAATAAATATATGCTTAAAAAGCCATCTGTAAAAAAAGCATTTGGCGAAAGCGGGAGTTGAAGCTCATAAACGTACTCCCTTGAACTATCGCCGTCTTTTTTAAACGTCTTCAAGAGACCGATCGCTTCTAGCTTCTTTCTCCCCGCCAAAATATCTTTTAGCGAGAACTGAGTTACGTTCATGAGGTGCTGATGTTTTTGTGTCTGCCGATCCATATTTACTTCGCACCATAATGTCATATATAAACTATGTGCAAATGCGCCAACCAACGGCTGATATAACATGGTAAGAACTTTATGATCTATTTCATGCAACATACCCTTGCACTGGACGGAATACGTATCAACGGGCACAACTTCTTGAAAATGTACCGTCATCGTTTTCACCCTTTGTTAAAAAGTCTTTAAAGTAAGCTGGCCGACGGATGTTAGTATCGTCAGCCAGAGTAGTTTGTTCATTATTAGCCGTTTTCTAACAAAGTAGAATTCGGTTTGGTAGTGGAATAAAAAGAGCGTTACAGCAGTCTAAGATACGCTTTAACGCTCCTCCTTGTTAATTAGTTCTTTCAATTCCTGTATAAAAACATTGATATCTTTAAATTGACGGTATACAGAGGCAAATCTAACATAAGCCACCTCATCCGTTTTAGACAGATGTTCCATCACCTGTTCACCAACGGCTGTACTTGATACTTCAGATGCACCTGAGTTCCGTAATTCTTTTTCAATGCTATCTACTATATTTTCAAGCGTTTCCAAGGGGACTGGCCTTTTTTCGCAAGCTTTAATAAGCCCTCTAAGGATCTTTTCACGGCTGAACTCTTCTCGTTCTCCGCCCTTTTTAACAATGATAAGCGGTGTTTGTTCTACCGTTTCAAATGTAGTAAATCTATAGCTGCAAGATTCACATTCCCTTCTGCGGCGAATGGATCTTCCGCTATGTACAGGTCTTGAATCAAGCACTTTTGTTCCGTTGTGCTGGCAAGTAGGACACCTCATTGTAATCATCCCCAAAAAATTTTCTTATTCTCTATCTATCTTAAAGAAAAGGGAGGAATGTGACAAGCTATTCCTACAATTTTTCAGCCATTGACGTCCCTACAAACGTTAGTTTTTCTTTTAAGATCTCATAAATATTAACAATTAGCCTTTGATTGTTACCAAAATTAAAAGGAAGAGCAGATTCTGTTGAAACGTTCAGATCTACAGCAGTTCGATTCGCTCTAACTGTTACTACACTAATAACAACAAACGCACTCTTAGGCTGTCTGACTTCAAACGTAACTTCTCCCCTTTCTTCTGAAAAACCAAGTTCATGAAAATTGGTGTCTTCATCTAGGATCTGTTTGATCACTTTCATAACTTCTGGTTTATTAGCTTTAAAATAATGGGTTCTAAGTCTTTCGTCCACATGCTGTTCACTCGTTTCCGCATGATTTTCCATTAGATTTTGAAGTTTTCTAAACATAGTAGTCCTCCAAAGCAATATAATTTGTATCCTATTATTCCCTATAATGAGTGAAATAAAAAAGAGGTGTGATTTCTCACACCTCACGTACATTCTGTTTTAAATTATTGAGCAGTAACTTTTGATTTGGCAACAGAAATTGGACCCATCCCACGAGGAACTTCCAAGTTTTCGCGCTTTTTAGCGCCAAGTGCCTCTGAAATGTAATCAGCAGCTACGTTAGGATCGATTCGATCTCCACACGTATATACATCAATACTTGCATAACCATGCTCAGGAAAACTGTGAATAGTTAGATGAGATTCAGAGATAATAACAACTCCACTTACACCATGTGGAGCAAATTTATGAAAAGCAACCTCACGAATTTCTGCACCTGCTTTCAATGCAGCGTCAACGAATGTCTCTTCAATAAATTTCATGTCATTTAGTTTTTCAGAATCACAACCCCATAACTCAGCAATTACGTGTCTTCCCATTGTATCCATTAGCATAGTCCCCCTTTTAAAAATAATCATGCCTTCAAGCATGCGGTATCGAACATCTACCACGGGGGCAAGTTAGTCCAAAGAGGTCCTAACCCTTTAAGTAGCATTCAATGCCTTTGTTTGCTTTATTTGAAGTTCACGAATCATAGTATACTTCTTTTAAAATTTATTTGCAATAACTATAGGCAAATTTTTTCGAATCAATTTTTTATTGTTTTTTAAGGATAAAGATAGAGCGAAATATACTGGTTCATTGAAACGCAAAAAAGAGCTGATGTGAAATCCAGCTCTTACTTATTTATTTATTTTCATGAATGTTTATGATACCGATACATTTTTTTCTTGAATCGGCATATTTAAAGCAACACTCACATGTTTAGCTAGATCCACTACTCGACATGAATAACCCCATTCATTGTCGTACCAAGCAAGGACCTTCACTTTGTTTCCGTCCATTACCATCGTAGATAAACCATCTACGATTGAAGAATTTTCATTTCCGTTATAATCAATCGAAACGAGTGGAAGATCGCTGTATCCTAAGATTCCACGCAACGAACCTTCAGAAGCAGATTGGAAAGCATGATTCACTTGGTCTTTCGATACAGGAGTCTTTAATTCCACAACAACATCCACTAAAGAAACATTAGGTGTTGGAACACGGAGTGCCATACCATTCAATTTACCTTCTAAGTGAGGCAAGACTTTTGAAATAGCTTTTGCAGCACCTGTAGAAGTTGGAATGATTGACGTTCCACAAGCGCGCGCACGTCTTAAGTCCTTATGGGGATTATCAATATTCTTTTGATCATTCGTATACGCATGTACCGTTGTCATCATGCCAGATTGTACTCCGAACTGATCATCTAGCACTTTAATCACAGGTGCTAAACAATTGGTTGTGCACGATGCATTAGAAATAATATGATGTTCAGAAGAAATGTAATCGCTATCATTTACACCCATAACAATTGTAATGTCTTCGTCTTTCCCTGGTGCAGTAATAATTACTTTCTTAGCACCCGCTTCAATATGAAGACCAGCAGATTCTTGTGAAACAAATTTCCCTGTTGCTTCTATAACAATATCAACGCCTAATGTTCCCCAAGGTAGTTCACGAGGATCACGAGAGTTAACTAACTGAACTTTTTTTCCATTAACAAAAAGGGCATCTTCTCCAGCAACAACATCTCCAGAATACGTTCCATGTATAGAATCGTACTTAACCATATGAGCAAGAGTTTCGGCTGGATAGCTGGCATTAACAGCTACAACCTCAAATTCATCGTTCTCCATCATTTTGCGGAAGACCATTCTTCCGATTCTCCCCAAGCCATTAATTGCAATTTTTGCTTTCATGAAGCTGCTCCTTCCAATGTGTTATACTCTATCTTGTATCTATCTGTAATTAGTATATCATATTAGAACTTGAAAAGAACATACTTTTATTTAAATTAGGCTGAAAAAGGGCTCATATAGATAAAAACAGACCTGAATTAGTTATCAGGTCTGTTTTTTTGTTTGTTAAGTAATAATAGAACATCATTTTCTAATTCTACAAGAGAGCCATTATTCATGATAATTACATCTGCCAGTTCCTTTTTCTCTGTGATCGGCATCTGCGAGTGAATTCTAGACAATGCTTGCTTCTCTGAAAAATGGTCACGGTTGATCAATCTTTGAAGTTGCAGTTCTGGGGCAGTATAGACTAACCACGTTCGATCAACCATATGTGTCAGGTTACTCTCAAATAAGAGTGGTATATCCATAACCACTAAAGACTCACCTGAACGTTGATAAGCATCTGCTTGCCGTTTCATTTCCTTCCTTACCGCAGGATGAACAATCTCGTTCAACATTGTTCTTTTTTCTGAATCATTGAAGATGATTTCTCCTAACGCTGCTCTGTTTATTGTCTTGTCATCATTTAATATTTGGTCCCCAAAACAAGCCACGATCTTCTCATACGCTTCTTTCTCTGGCATAACAACTTCTCTTGAAATAATATCGGCATCAACAACAGGAATTCCTTGACTCTTGATGATGTTGCTGACTGTTGACTTCCCTGTAGCGATGCCTCCTGTTAATCCAATAATCACAGTTATCCTCCACGGTTACATTTTTAATAATCCCATTACGATCAGCAAAACTCCTGGCAGAACGGACAATCCCTTCATCCAGTTTGTTTTGTTAAAAAGATATAATCCTAGTATCATACCACCCCATAAGAATAAGGCACTCATCAACGCAATGGTAATGGTGGTTAATGAAGGTGACAGATCGATGAGTGCAGCGCCTATTCCTGCTCCAAATGCATCAAGCGATAATGCTATTCCAAGCAATACGGCTTCTAAGCCCGTAATCGATCCAGACTTATCGATATCAGCCATAACTGGTTTCTTTAGAATGTGTATGACGATTCCTAACGATTTGATTTCAAAAAGCACAATGTTCTTAGGTTCTTTTTCCAAGCACTCAACGTTCTCTTTTTCTGGTAAGAAAACCTGCCATAGAGAGTAGATTCCGATTCCTAGAAGAATCACGCCTCCCAATATCTCACCTGTCTTAGGTGAAATAAATTGTTCTAACGTAAATCCAAGCAACATCGAAAGTAAAAAGGTAACAGCTGAACAAATTGCGATGATGATAATGGAGCGAAAAGGAATTTTAATGGATTTCATTCCATACGTTAATCCGGCTCCAAAACTGTCCAGGCTGACGGCTAGTGCCAACAAAACAAAAGAGTAAGCCACCATTGTTCCTGTACTCCTTTCAGTTAACGGTAAACGTAGTATATGAAAGGAGCACAGAAATGGTTTATTTTTGACAAGTCTTACAAATATGAGTGCCTCTACCTGCTACAACTAATCGTTCAATCTCGGTACCACATACACGACATGCTTCATTTTTTCGACCGTAAACAAATAGTTTCAGCTGATAGCCACCTGTCTCACCAACCGCGTTCGTGTAAGAGCGGATCGAGCTTCCCCCGTGTTTCACAGACTCAGAAAGAATTTCTGTAATGGCGGTTTTCAATTTCTTTAACCGGGGCTGACTTAATTTATTTGCTGAGGTCTCTGGATGGATTCCAGCCTGAAATAATACTTCATCGACATAAATGTTGCCTAAACCAGCAATAAGAGTCTGATCTAACAATACCGATTTTATGTTACGTTTTCGATTAGCAAACAGCTTTTTTAAGAGTGCAGCTGTTAAAGAATCTGATAATGGTTCTATACCTAAAGTTTTCAATGGTGCATGACTTTCTTCTGTTCCTTTTGGATACAGATGCATCGTCCCAAATTTTCTCACATCTCGATATCTTAGTTCGGTTCCATCAGAGAACTGAAAAATAACATGTGTATGTTTATCAGCAGGTTCATCTTTTTGATTCAACCCATATTTCCCTTCCATCCTTAGGTGAGAAACTAATACATCCTCATCAAGATGAAAAATTAAAAACTTACCTCTTCGATACACACTTTGAAAGGTTTGACCTTTTAGTTTCAAAATGAATTCTTCTGTCCCAGGATGTTTAATAATATTTTCCCAGTATATTTTCACATCTGTAATCATCTTTCCTGGAAGAAATCGATTCAAAGTGTTTTTGACATTTTCGACCTCAGGTAACTCAGGCATTCTTTCACCAACCTTATTAGAAAAACAGCACCCTGAATCTAGAGGATGCTGTTTGTACTATTATTTTGCTTCGAACCAGGAATCTCCCCAATTCACATCTACCTTTAATGGTACATCAAGTTCTACTGCTGATTCCATCACTTCGCAAACAATCTCTTCTAGTTTTTGCAGCTCATTTTCAGGTACTTCAAAAATAAGTTCATCATGTACAGTGAGCAGCATTTTTGCTTCAAGTTTCTCGTCGATTAAACGTTGATCCATATCGACCATCGCTTTTTTTATGATGTCTGCAGCTGTTCCTTGAATCGGTGTGTTCATTGCTGTTCTTTCTGCAAAACTACGCAGGTTAAAGTTTCGACTATTAATTTCAGGCAGATAACGTCGTCTATGAAGCAGAGTTGAAACAAACCCTTTTTGCTTGGCTTCAGAAACACTGTCCTTCATATACTGTTGAACACCAGGGAAACTATCCAAATAGGATGCAATAAATTCTCCAGCTTCTTTTCTCGTGATCCCTAGGCTTTGTGATAAGCCATAATCACTGATTCCGTATACGATTCCAAAGTTTACAGCTTTAGCGTGTCTTCTCATCTCAGAAGTAACTTCGCTTTCTTCTACATGAAAGACGTCCATGGCCGTTTTCGTATGAACATCCATCTCTGTCTTAAAGGCTTCCATCAAGTTTTCATCTTGAGAGATATGAGCCAATACGCGCAGTTCGATCTGTGAATAATCAGCCGCAAGGATTTTCCATCCAGGCTGTGAGGCAACAAAGGCATGTCTGATCTTTCTTCCTGCTTCTAATCGAATCGGAATGTTTTGAAGGTTCGGATCGATAGAACTCAGTCTTCCCGTTTGCGCGAGAACCTGATTAAAGCGTGTATGAATCTTACCCGTATCTTCTTTTACTACTTTTAGCAGACCTTCAATATAAGTAGATCGTAACTTTCCGAGCTGACGATAGATAAGGATCTTATTGATGATCTCATGTTTGCCTTCTAACTTCTCTAATACATCAACAGAAGTTGAGTAACCCGTCTTTGTCTTCTTCACAGGCGGCAAGTCCAACTTCTCAAATAATATTTCGCCCAACTGTTTAGGCGAGTTTATATTAAATGATACTCCAGCAAGTTCGTGAATATCTTTTTCAAGTGAAGTTAATTGTATGTCTAAGTCAGCACCCATCTTTTGAAGGGTATCTGATTTTACTTTTACGCCGAACTCTTCCATCTTGGCTAATACGAGAGCTAATGGCATCTCTAGCTGATAGAATAGATCACTCTGCTCATTTTCTTTTAACTTCTCATCGAGCAGGTCGCTCAATTCAAAGACAGTATATGCTTTTCTAGAAAGATGCTCAGCAAGAACAGCTTCATCTTCTGGCAGTTTTTTCTTAGCCCCTTTACCATATACTGCTTCATTCACGTCAACATTAGATTTGCCATACTGCTTCGCAACATCTGCTACTTCATCTAACGATTCAGAAGGATTTAGGAGATAGGAAGCCAGCTGGATATCAAAATCAATACCATTTAACAAGATACCTTGTCCGTGTAACGCTACATGCGCTCTCTTCGCATCAAACATTCTCTTCTTTTGGTTCTCATCTTGCAGCCATTCCTGAAATTCTTCTGATTGATCAGCAAGACTCGAAGGGATATAAAATGTTCCCGCATCATTACTTACAGCGTAACCATGAATTTTAGCTTTATGATAATCTTCTGTTAACGTTTCTACGATCAGGGATGAAGGACTTTTTAACATGTCAGCTTCAATTTTCGTTACCGTTTTGAAGTTAAGTTCTTCTTTTTCCTCATCCTGAAGAATTTCATCATCTCCGCCTAATCGTTCGAGCAATGAATTGAACCCTAACTCTTTGAAAAGAGGAAATACAGAAGACGTTTCATAACCATCATAATTCGTTTCTTCCAGACTGACTTCAATAGGAGCTTCTTTCGTTATCGTAGCAAGCTCTTTACTCATAATAGCTTGCTCTTTATTCTCTGTTAATCGTTCTTTAAGCTTAGCACCTGAAATCTCATCTATTGAATCAAGAACTTTTTCAATCGTTCCATATTGCTTGATCAACTTGATCGCAGTTTTTTCACCAACTCCAGGTACTCCCGGAATATTGTCGGAAGGGTCTCCCATAAGGCCCTTCATATCTATGATTTGATGAGGTGTAATTCCGTAGCGCTCGTTCACTTGTTCTACGGTATAAGCCTCAACCTCAGTGATTCCTTTTCTAGTTAACACGACTTCAACATCAGGCGTAACAAGTTGAAGTAGATCTTTATCTCCCGTAAATACTTTCACATCCCAGTTTCCATCTGCAGCATAAGAAGCAAGGGTTCCAATAATGTCATCTGCTTCATAATTTTCAAGCTCATAACGTTTGATTTTAAATGCATCTAATAACTGTCTGATAAACGGAAACTGCTCAGATAATTCTGGTGGGGTTTTCTGACGGCCGCCTTTATATTCACCAAATGTCTTATGGCGGAATGTTGTTTTTCCGGCATCAAAAGCAACGAGGATATGTGTAGGCTTCTCATCTTCTAAGATTTTCAAGAGCATCTGTGTAAACCCGTACACAGCGTTTGTATAAACACCTTTATCGTTGTTTAAAAGAGGTAGAGCAAAAAAAGCTCTGTATGCAATACTATTTCCATCAATAAGTACTAATTTATTTGTTTTTGCCAAGTCCGTAACCTCCTGAGGACATTTCTTCTATCATCTATTGTATCACGATGACAACGAGAAACAAAAAAGTAGGAACAGAAGAGCTCTTAGGCATAAAAAAGGCGAGAATCCATGAAGGACTCTCGCTAAGGGGGTACTGAAAAAGGATACTTTAATCATAAGTTTGAACTGTTAACTAAAGAAAACAAGTGTGTAAAGGAATTGTAAATCTTACAACTCCAACTTCTTCGGAAATAGAATCGTAAACTGAGACCCTTCCCCTGGCTTACTCTGAACTTCAATAGTTCCGTGATGCGCTTCCACAAGATGCTTGACTATGGCAAGCCCTAGTCCAGTACCTCCTGAATTTCTACTTCTAGCTTTATCTACACGGTAGAACCGTTCGAATATTCGTGGAATCTCACTTTCCTTAATGCCGATTCCTGTATCTTTGATCAGTAACTTCACATGGTCTTCCAATTCTTCCACGCTTACGTTTACGCGACCACCAGCAGGAGTGTACGTTAAGCTGTTTGATACAAGGTTGATCACGATCTGCTTCAAACGAGGTGAATCTCCATCCATAACCGTTTCACCAGAAATATCTACGGATAGAGCAATACCTTTCTTTTCAGCTTTTGGCTGAAGAATCTCAAAGGTATCGTTCACTAAAGCACCAAGATCAACAGATTGAGTTTCTAGGTGAAACCCTTGTTCACTTTTAGAAAGATCTAACAAGTCTTGTATTAATGCCTGTAGCCGATCACTTTCATTTAACATGATCGTTAAAAACTTGTTACGATATTCTTCATTCTCACCAGCACCATCTAATAAAGTCTCTGCAAAACCTTTTAAAGAAGTGATCGGTGTTTTAAGTTCATGTGAGACATTAGCCACGAAATCTTTCCTTACTTGCTCGAGTTTCTTAAGCTCTGTAATATCGTGAAAAACAAGCACGATTCCTTTAAGCTTACCTCTTGCGTTCATAACAGGAGCACTATAGACATCAAAATGTTTTGTATCAATGTGAATAGGGATAACCGTATTTCTTCTCACCTTTTTTTCAGTTAGATACGTTTCTTTTACAATATCCTTGATGGATGTGTAAGGAAATACTTCATAGAAAAGATGACCCGTCCAATAATCTGTATGTTCTTTAAACAGTTCTTTGAACGTTTTGTTTACTAAGTTGATATAGCCGTTTTTATCAATAAGAATAAGTCCGCTTCCCATATTCTCTATTAATGTTATCAAGCGATCATGCTGAGATTCTTGGGATTTTGTCATCTTCTCTAAGTTTCGTGCTAAAACGTTTAATGAGTAGTTTAATTCTCCGATATCTTCTCCAAAATACTCATAGGTTCTTGCTTTAAAATTACCTTTTGCAAGCTCTTTCGCAGTCTGGGTCGCCTCTTCTACAGGTCTGACAATCTTATGAATCACTTTAAGAGACACGTATAAAATGATGATAAAACAGATCAGGAAACCGATCGACATCATGATCCAAATCGATCTTTCTTCCGATTCTGCTGCACCTTCTGGTATAACGACCTGAATATATCCTGTCTCGTCTCTCTTTTTTAACGTATAGTATAATTTGCCGTTCTCATTCTTTTGAGCTAGTTTCTCACTATTCGGCACATTTTCTTTTTTGAACAAAGACATGTTTCTTGGACTATTTATGTCCGATGAATATTTCACGTTCCAATCTGAATCCAGGACATAAATCTCACCATCTAAATCTTTAGATGCCGTTCTTAAAAGATTCATGATGACTAGCTTTGATTCTTCAGTCTTGAGAACTTGTTCGATCAAACTTAATTCACCTTTATAAAAAGCCATTCTTTTATCTTTCACACTATGATGGACAATGTTCCCCATGATTAGAGCTAATAGAATAAAAACCAATAAAATACCGAGCAGGAAAAAGGTAAGTACTCGGTTCTTAAAATCATGCATTATTGAGGCTCCTCTAGCTTATATCCTAATCCCCTTATGGTTTTAATATAAATTGGCTTACGTGTATTAGTCTCGATTTTCTCTCTTAAATGACTGATATGAACATCAACAATTCGAGTATCCCCTACAAAATCATAGTTCCAAACTGCAGAAAGCAGCTGTTCCCTCGAAAGGACACGACTCTTATGTCTAGCAAGATAGACGAGCAGTTCAAATTCTTTTGGTGTAAGTTCTAGTGCTTTCTCCTTGAAATATGCTTCATAGTTTTCCGGATAAATATCAACTTCACCAATTTTAAGGTGCTCTACTTCTTCTTTTTTCTTTTCTGATTCTGTATTGACTGATGTTGACCTGCGGAGGATTGCCTTTACCCTTGCAACTACTTCTCTTGGACTGAATGGTTTCGTCATATAATCGTCCGCACCTAACTCAAGGCCTAACACCTTATCAAACTCATCATCCTTAGCCGTTAACATGAGAATAGGAATATTTAGTTTTCTTAAACGGAGTTCTTTACATACTTCTATTCCATCCATTTCTGGCAGCATAAGGTCTAATATGATTAGATTAGGTTCTTCGCTTTCCGCTTTTTCTAATCCACTCTTGCCATCCATTGCCGTAACTACTTGAAATCCTGCTTGTTCTAAGTTAAATTGCAACAATGTTGAGATCGAAATTTCATCTTCTACTACGAGTAACTTTTGGCTCATCATATTCCCACCTTTTTACGACTTGTACAAATTCATCATACTATTTTTTTTATAGTGTGTACAAAAAACGCAAAATTTTCATAGTGGCTTTACATATACTTAACATTTCCTTTACATTAAGGAGTTTTATTCTTATATTTCCTTCTATTCTACGGATTTAATCGTAATTACTACATATAAAACTGCTTCAAAAAATGAACGTAAAAATAAACCTTTCAAATGAAAGGTTTAGAAATTTTCCATCGTATTAGATGTAATTGATTTTGTAGCATATGGGGGACAAACTTGCAAAGTGCTCTTCAGCACTTCAATTCCTTCCTCATTTTCAGCTCTAACGTTCATATTAACAATATGCTTATCTCTGTTAACTTCCGTAATTTGAAACAAAAAAGTTAATTTCGAATAATGATAAACGGGTTTAATAAATGTAAAACTGGATTCTACGATGGAACTACCAGGACCCGGTAAATATTTTGATACCGCTGATGTCACCATTCCCATTAACATAACCTGAGGGACGACGGGCTTTTTATAAGGTGTTAGTGTTGCATAATCGTGTTGGATAAATAATGGGTTATTGTCATTCGTTAAGCCTAAATACAGAAGAAGATCTTTATCTTCTATCGTTTCTTGCATCTCTAATTTTTCTCCAGCTTGGATCTCATCTATTTTTCTTCCAAGTTTTCGTTTTTTTCCTATCAGCATTTAATAACCCCCTCTTTATGATAACGCTTTCATTATTTATAGGAGAAAAGATTCGGGAGTTAACCCGAATCTCTCACACGCTTATGCTAATACTTTCATAACTGATTTAACAGATTCAGCCGATTGATCGAGCGCTGCTTTCTCTTCTGCAGTCAGCTCAAGTTCGATGATCTCTTCTAGACCACCACCGCCAAGAATCGTTGGAACGCCAAGACAGATACCATCGTATCCATATTCACCTTCTAAGAAAGCGATAGATGGAAGCACTCTACGCTGATCTTTAACAATCGCTTCTACCATCTCAACTAAAGAAGCTGCTGGAGCATAATAAGCAGATCCGTTACCTAAGAGATTAACGATCTCTCCTCCACCTTTACGTGTGCGCTCAACAATTGCATCTAGACGTTCTTTAGAGATTAATTTCTCTAACGGAATTCCACCTGCATAAGAGTAGCGTACGAGTGGCACCATATCGTCTCCGTGACCACCAAGAACAAAACCAGTAACATCTTTTACAGAAACGTTAAGCTCCATAGCAACAAACGTACGGAAACGTGCTGTATCTAGTATTCCAGATTGTCCGATTACACGGCTTTTAGGGAAACCAGACTCTTTTAATACAGTGTAAGTCATCGCATCAACTGGATTTGTTAAAACGATAATCGTGCAATCAGGAGAATGTTTAACGATTTCTTTCGTTACACTTTTCATGATCCCAGCGTTTGTGTTCACGAGGTCATCACGGCTCATCCCAGGCTTACGAGCAATTCCCGCTGTTATGACCACTACATCAGATTCAGCTGTATCTGCATAATCGCTAGTACCTGTAATTGACGCATCAAAACCTTGAACAGGACTTGCTTCCATCATGTCGAGCGCTTTACCTTTTGTAGGGTTTTCCATTTGAGGAATATCAACTAATACTACATCCCCAACTTCTTTTTGACCTAAGATAAAAGCCGTTGTTGCTCCTGTAAATCCTCCACCAATAACCGAAATCTTTTTTCGTTTGTTAGCCATGTCTTCCCCTCCAGGAACAGTTTTAAAAGTATAAATGATGTTGAGAAAACCCCTTATAAAAAGGGGTCGTTTAGATTACATGTTTTTAATTAGTTCGTCAGCAAACTCAGAACATTTAACTTCTGTAGCGCCGTCCATCAAACGTGCGAAATCGTAAGTAACAACTTTACTTGCGATTGTGTTTTCCATAGAAGAAAGTACTAATTTAGCAGCTTCTCCCCATCCTAGATGTTCAAGCATCAACACACCTGAAAGAATTACAGATGATGGGTTTACTTTATCAAGACCAGCATACTTTGGTGCAGTACCATGAGTTGCTTCAAAGATAGCATGTCCTGTTTCGTAGTTGATGTTAGCACCTGGTGCGATACCGATACCACCAACTTGTGCTGCAAGAGCATCAGAGATGTAATCTCCATTTAAGTTCATTGTAGCAACTACATCAAACTCAGCTGGACGAGTTAAGATCTGTTGTAAGAAGATATCAGCGATAGAGTCTTTAACAATGATCTTTCCTGCAGCTTCAGCATCTGCTTGTGCTTTGTTTGCAGCATCTTTTCCGCTTTCTTCAACGATACGGTCATACTGAGCCCATGTGAATACTTTGTCACCAAACTCAGCTTCTGCTAACTCATATCCCCAGTTCTTGAAAGCACCCTCTGTATACTTCATGATGTTTCCTTTATGAACTAAAGTTACACTCTTACGTCCTTCGTTGATCGCATATTGAATAGCTGCACGAACAAGACGTTGAGTACCTTCTGAAGATACAGGCTTGATACCAATACCAGAAGTTTCAGGGAAACGGATTTTGTTAGCACCCATTTCATCTTGTAGGAATTGAATCAACTTTTTAACTTCATCAGATCCACTTGCATATTCGATACCAGCATAGATATCTTCTGTATTCTCACGGAAAATAACCATGTTTGTGTCTTCAGGACGTTTAACTGGTGAAGGAACACCTTTAAAGTATTGAACAGGACGTAGACAAGTAAATAGATCTAACTCTTGTCTTAAAGCAACGTTTAAAGAACGGATCCCTCCGCCTACTGGCGTTGTTAAAGGTCCTTTAATCGCAATTATGTAATCGCGAATCACATCAAGAGTTTCTGCAGGAAGCCACTCACCTGTTTGGTTAAATGCTTTCTCTCCTGCTAATACTTCTTTCCAAACGATCTTTTTCTCACCATTATATGCTTTTTCAACAGCAGCTTCTAATACACGTGAAGCAGCAGCCCAAATATCAGGACCTGTACCGTCACCTTCGATAAAAGGGATCACCGGTTGATTTGGTACGTTTAATACACCATTGTCGACTGTAATACGTTCTCCGTTAGACATTTTTAAAATTCCTCCTAATTCTTGTATTGCATGTACTTTACTAGTCTACTAAAAAACATAGGTAAAAGAGAAGAAGAATCCCTTCTCTTTTTATGATATAACCTATTGTTTTTATATTATCTTTGTTCTAAAGCAACATATTGCTGCATATCAGGTCCGATATATTCAGCACGAGGGCGAATCAAACGGTTGTTTTCGTATTGCTCTAAGATATGTGCAATCCATCCGGAAACACGGCTGATCGCAAAGATCGGCGTGAATAGGTCATGATCGATGCCTAAGCTGTGATATACACTAGCAGAATAGAAGTCTACGTTTGGCAACAAGCCTTTTTTCTGCTTAAGCGTCTCATCAATCTTAACGCTCATCGTGTACCATTTCTCTTCACCCGTGATAGATGTTAGTTGTTTAGACATTTCACGTAAGTGTTTTGCGCGTGGATCGCCGTTCTTGTATACACGGTGCCCAAAGCCCATAATCTTTTGTTTGTTCTCAATCGCGTTATCCAAGTAAGATTCTACGTTTGCTTCCTCACCGATTTCAGAAAGCATCTTCATTACCTGTTCGTTCGCTCCACCATGTAGTGGTCCTTTTAAAGCGCCAATCGCTGCTGTGATTCCTGAATAGATATCAGAAAGTGTAGCCACACATACACGTGCTGTGAACGTGGATGCATTTAGCTCATGGTCAGCATGTAATACTAATGCTTTGTTAAAAGCAGTTTCAGAAATTTCATCAGGCTCTTTGCCTGTAAGCATATATAGGAAGTTAGCTGCATAGCTAAGTTCTTTTTTAGGAGCAATAGGATCTTTTCCTTCCCTAATACGTGCAAATGCCGTTACAAGTGATGACATCTGAGCTTGAAGACGGATGGCCTTTTTGTAGTTTCCATCTGTAGACATATCCTCTGCTTCTGAATCATACATCGCTAATGTCGACACGATTGTACGAAGAACAGTCATAGGATGTGTATTCTTCAAAGGAAGCGATTTCATTTGTTCCAACAATTCTGCAGGCAGCTCACTAGCCTCAGCAAGTTCTGATTTAAATGAATCTAATTCAGATTGGGAAGGCAGTTTACCATTCCATAGCAAGTATACAACTTCCTCAAAAGTTGCATGTTCAGCTAAGTCATCAATGCTATATCCTCTATAGGTTAATACATCGTCAATGATAGAGCTGACAGAAGATGTCGTTGCAACAATTCCTTCTAATCCTCTTGTAGCTGTCATGGCTATCTCTCCTTTTTTTCTGTTATTCTCTCTTCTCCTTTAATTGTTTCACTTTTTAAAAAATAGAAAGAGCTTACATTTTCCTTTTAATAAAAAAGCTGGATTCAAGGTTACATTCCCAACTTTTTTAATCTCGAAACTGAGACTTGAAAAATGAAAGACTATTTAAAGGAAATGGGACATACACATCAATTATAAACAATAATCTGATATTTGTGAACGGATATCACTTAATTCGTGCTGAAAGCGTCATGAACCTGAAAACATCCCTACTAATTTCATGGCCATATAAGCGATTCCTGCTCCGATTAACGGTCCCACCGCCACACCTTGAAAAAGAGCGACGGCAAGGATTGTGCCAAAGACTAAAGCTGCCGTGATATGAGGATCATTCTGAAGCAAATGAAGTCCTTTACTTGCGATCACTGCAACGAAAATGCCAGATAATAGAGCAACCCATGCATAATAAGAACGCAAGGAGTCAGACAACTGTTTAAATCCGATCTCACCTGATGCTATCGGAACTAAGACGGCAATTGTTATGATCGTCACACCCCAGTTGATTCCTTTTTGCTGAATAGCAGGAAACCATTTGTCTCCCATACCGGTAAATTTTAACACTAACAAAAATGCCACTGCGACAATCAATGATTGATTTTTTGCAAGTAGGCCAATGATCAATAAACCTAATAAAAAAAGTAAAGGTCCCATCGTTTTCATTCCTTTCTAAAAGATTTGTACGAAAAGGCAGGTGAACACTATGTATGCTGAACTAACACATCGTTTGTTGCGCATAGGATTTATTATATTCCTTGCAATCGTCCTTATTTTTTCAGGCTATTATGTTTCTGCTATCCTTTATCCTTTTATAGCGGGCGCGATCATAGCACTGATGATCAACCCGTTTGTACGCTTTATCGTGGACCGATTTAAAGTGAATCGAGCTCTAGCCGTCATTCTTTCTATATTAGGCCTTTTAGGTGTAATTGTCTTGTTACTGACCTTGCTCATTCAAGAGATGATGACTGGTTTTGCTTATATTGCACATGAATTGCCCGCATATATTCAAGAGCTGGTCTTTTATTTTGAACGATCATTTAAAACGAACGTACTTCCTTTATATCAAGATTTACTCTCTATTTATAGCAAGTTGGGAACGGATCAGCAAGAAACGGTAATGGATAATATCGAGAAGATCGGAACCGGCATTACCACAAATGCGTCCAGTATGACACAGGCCGTGATTAATAGTGTCTCTCTAATGATCGTAAGTCTTCCAACTTTTTTAACGGTTTTTATCTTTTCGCTTCTCGCTGCTTTTTTTATTAGTAAGGATTGGTACCGTCTTACAGGATTTCTCAACACAATCTTCCCTGAAAAGTTAATCCAAACTGTCACAACGGTATATGTAGAACTCCGAAAAGCTTTATTTGGTTTTTTAAAAGCCCAGTTAACCTTGATCTCCATAACAGCTTGTATCGTATTAGTAGGCCTCTTGTTGTTGCGGATTGATTATGCAGTTACCATATCTGTACTGATCGGAGCGATTGATCTGCTACCCTACCTTGGAACAGGCGCTGTTTTTCTGCCGTGGATCGCGTACTGCTTCCTAACAGGAAATTACACTCTCACGATCGGTCTATCGATATTGTATGGAGTTGTTGTTATTCAACGACAGATCATGGAACCAAAGCTTCTATCTCAAACGATCGGACTTGATCCCCTCGCTACTTTAGTCTCTCTGTTTGCTGGGTTCCAGCTTCTAGGGTTTATCGGACTTATAATAGGACCTGTTATCCTAGTCGTTATTCGTGCCCTTTATGAAGCAAAGTTCTTTCATGAGATCTATCAATTTGTTATGAAGCCTATACACAAATAAAAAGAACGGATGCTTTAAGTGAGCATCGTTCTTTTTGTTTGATTGTTTTCATGTTCATTGTTGCTTTTGAAAGTAGTCGATTTCCATTACAGGCTGCTCGCTTTCCGCAGGGCAGGCGGTGAGCCACTTGCCGCTTTGCGCATTTAAGTGTCTCACCTGTCCAGTTGCAGCGGCTAGCCCCTCGAGATCAAAAGTTAAACGGACAAGAAGGCAAAGTGCGCCTTCCTAGCCCATTAAACTTTTGCTGGTCGGGGCTGAACGAGCCACTTTCACATTTCAGACTGACCGCTTGTCCCGCAGGAGTCTCGCACCTTTCACTCCAATCAACGGTCAAAGAAGAGTATACAAACAGACTTGAAAGCAAAAATCGTTTAGAAAACAGCCTCATATGATTTACAATGTTGATTCTGTCAGAAACTAGTAATTCTACCTTCTTTTTATGAAGTAAAACTGTCCTGATTGCATCTTTTGGAAGAGTTTTGCTTTCATCCACAACTTCACTGGCTTTCTTAGGGGAGGAATCAGTAAGAAGAAACCTAGAATGTCGGTTAAAAATCCAGGTGCTAAGAGTAATGCCCCACCGACTAGGATACATGCGCCATCAAGAACTGCCTCTCCTGGCATCTGACCGCTCTCCATCTGCATCTTCACCCGTTGCAGAGTCTGTAGCCCCTCTTTTTTGGCTAGATAAGCACCTAATATACCCGTGAAAAATATTCCAGCAATCGTCGCAGGAATGCCTATATATTGTCCAGCCAATATAAAGAGTCCTACCTCTATGGCAGGAATAAGAATAAAGATCGGTAATAGCTTACGAAACACTTAAACCACCGCTTTCGTTAAACATGTAATAAGGATCAAGCCTATTCCATTTTTTACGAATCAAAAAAGAGAAGGTTTCACCCTTCTCTTTTTCGTATCATTAGATAACGTTCTTTCTTCCATCATAGATATATCCAACAGAAGCATCGATTGTGATCTCTTGTCCATCTTTAAAGATATCAGTTGCATTTTGCAAACCAACGATAACCGGAATACTTAGCGATACTCCACATACAGCAGCATGGCTTGTTAATCCGCCTTCTTCTGTAATAACAGCAGATGCTTTTTCAAATGCACCAATCATATCACGGTCCGTCCCTACCGTTACTAGAATTGCACCTTCAGTCATCTTATCCATCGCTTCTTGAGCTGTTTTAGCTACAACTACTTTTCCTGAAGCAGATGATTGTCCGATTCCTTGAGCTTTAGCAAGCACATCACCAATGATGTGGACCTTCATTAAGTTTGTAGATCCAGATTCACCTACTGGTACACCTGCCGTGATCACAACAAGGTTTCCGTGTTGAACAGCTTCTGCTTTAAGCGCTGAATCAATTGCAATTTGGAACATTTCATCTGTTGTTCCAGCTTTTTCACCTTTAACTGGTGTTACTCCCCAAACAAGTGCAAGCTTACGGCAAACATCTTCGTTGCTTGTTACTGCGATGATAGGAGCTTTTGGACGATATTTTGAAATCATGCGAGCTGTTTGACCTTTTTCAGTAGCAGTAATAACTGCATCTGCATCTAGGTTAAGAGCTGTAAAGGAAACAGATTGAGAGATCGCATCTGTAATTGTCGTTTTGCTCTCTTTGCTTCTTGAAGATAATAATGTTTTATAGTTCAACGAGCTTTCTGCACGGCTTGCAATCTTATGCATGGTAAGAACCGCTTCAACTGGATAAGTACCAGCAGCTGTTTCACCTGATAGCATGATTGCATCAGTTCCGTCAAAGATCGCGTTTGCTACGTCACTCGCTTCAGCACGCGTTGGGCGCGGGTTACGTTGCATAGAATCTAACATTTGAGTTGCCGTAATAACTGGTTTTCCAAGCTCGTTACACTTCTTGATCAACATTTTTTGAACAAGAGGTACTTCTTCTGCTGGAATCTCAACACCTAGGTCTCCACGTGCTACCATCAGACCATCAGAAACAGCAAGAATCTCATCGATATTGTCTACACCCTCTTGGTTCTCGATCTTCGGGATGATTTGAATATGGTTTGCATTATGTCGGTCTAGGATCTCACGAATTTCAAGAACATCTGTTGCACGACGTACGAATGAAGCGGCAATAAAATCAACACCTTGTTCAATACCAAACTCGATATCTTTTGCATCTTTGTCTGTGATACCAGGAAGTTTCACGCTTACGTTAGGTACGTTTACACCTTTTTTGTTCTTTAATGTACCGGAGTTTAAGATTTTTGTAGTCAATTCTTTTTCGCCGATCGCTGTTACTTCAAGTTCGATCAGTCCGTCATCAAGAAGGATTCTTGATCCTACATGTACGTCTTCAACAAGACCTGGGTATGTTACAGAAATCTTTTTGTCGTTACCCACTACTTCTTCCATAGAAACGATCAATTCGTTCCCAGCTACAAGTTCTGCAACTCCACCTTCTAATGTTTGAGTGCGGATTTCAGGTCCCTTCGTATCTAAAAGGATCGCAACTGTTTTTCCAAGCTCTTTAGATGCTTCACGAATGTTGATGATTCGTTGACCATGCTCATCAAAATCACCGTGGGAGAAATTAAGGCGGGAAACGTTCATCCCAGCATTCATTAATTCTTTTAACTTATCAATACTTTCGCTTGCCGGTCCTATCGTACAAACGATTTTTGTTTTGCGCATCATGTAAATGGCCTCCTGGTTTTCTTTTTTCGCAGAAAGGCATCGTAAGGTTTCTGCAGTCAAACTGCAGCCGTACGATGCATTAAGCAGATTATATAGATAATTCTTGTGATAATTTATACATTTGCTTATCTATTGAATGTTTTCTAGATAATACTTCTGTAATGTCATAATCAACAAGTTTGTTATTTTCAATACCTACTGTCCGTCCAGCTTTACCTTCTAATAAGAGTTCAACCGCTTGCGCACCAAGACGGCTTGCTAGTACACGGTCAAAAGCTGTAGGGGAACCACCACGTTGAATGTGACCCAGAACAGTAACCCTTGTTTCGAAGTCTGAAAGCCTTTCGATCTCTTTAGCAACATCAACGCCGCTTCCACAACCTTCAGCGACAATAATGATACTGTGTTTCTTTCCACGCTCGTGTCCTCGCTGTAGCTTTTGAACGACTTGATCCATCTTGTGATCTTCTTCAGGAATGAGGATCGTCTCAGCACCATCTGCAAGTCCAGCCCATAGAGCTAAGTCACCAGCGTCACGTCCCATTACTTCAATGATATAAGTACGCTCATGTGAGGTAGCCGTGTCACGGATCTTATCGATTGCATCGATAATCGTATTTAATGCTGTATCAAAACCAATCGTGAAATCTGTACCCGGGATGTCATTATCAATCGTTCCAGGAACACCAATCGTTGGATAACCTTGTTCAGACAATTTCTTAGCACCTTGAAAAGATCCGTCCCCACCAATAACAACTAATCCTTCGATACCGAATTTCTTTAACTGTTCGATACCTTTTTGTTGTCCTTCTGGTGTTTTGAACTCTAAACAACGTGCCGAATGAAGCATTGTGCCTCCACGATGTATAATATCCCCAACAGATCCTAATTCTAGTTTTTTAATATTCCCCGAAATTAGTCCTGCATAACCATTGTATATCCCATAAACTTCTAAGTCATGGTAGATTCCTTTTCGAACAACTGCCCGAATCGCAGCGTTCATGCCTGGTGAATCGCCACCACTTGTTAGAACTCCTATCCGCTTCATGAAACCTTTCACCTCTCTAGTTCTCTCGTCTTATTAAAATATCATGTTCAAATGTTGAACACAATAGACAACAATAGGCAAAAAAATGCGCCTTTCTACAAGCAGAAAGGCACATTCCCTATTTAACAACAATGGAATCGTTTACAAACCCAAATTGTCCGATTTTTTTATATTTTTCATAGCGTTGATTTATGAGCTCTTCTTCAGACAACGAGAGTAAAGAATTTAATGAAGTTTCCAAAACCTGGTCGATCAATTCCGCTTGATGTTTCGCGTCTTTATGTGCTCCACCCTTCACTTCTTCAATGATCTCATCAATAATTCCTAACTCTTTTAAGTCTGGGGCAGTAATTCTCATAGATTCTGCTGCTTTTTTTGCCATGGAAGCGTCTTTCCAAAGAATGGCGGCTGCGCCTTCTGGAGAGATAACAGAATAAGTTGAGTTCTCGAGCATGTGTACGTAATTTCCCACACCTAACGCTAATGCTCCACCGCTTCCGCCTTCTCCGATCACAACACAAATAACAGGAACAGTTAACCCAGCCATCTCAACTAAATTACGAGCGATCGCTTCACTCTGTCCTCTTTCCTCAGCTGCTTTTCCTGGATATGCTCCCTTTGTATCAATAAAACAGATAATAGGTCTATTAAACTTCTCGGCTTGTTTCATTAAACGCAGTGCCTTGCGATAGCCTTCTGGATGAGGCATACCGAAGTTACGACGAAGATTTTCTTTCGTATCCTTTCCTCTTTGGTGTCCGATGATTGTAATAGGAAGTTCCTTATAAAAAGCTACTCCTCCAACGATCGCTTCATCGTCCCCAAAGAGACGGTCTCCGTGTAATTCAATGAAATCCGTAAAAAGATAGTTAATATAATCAAGGGTAGTTGGGCGTTCAGCATGTCTGGCAATTTGAACACGATCCCATGGCTTCATCTCTGAATACGTACTGTTTTCAAGGTTAGACAATTTTTCTTCTAGCCTCTTGATCTCGTCTGTTAAATCAATATCTTTCTCATCCATAAATGACTTAAGCTCTGCGATTTTTTTCTCCAGTTCGTGTATCGGTCTTTCAAATTCTAGTTCTGCTGCCATGCTTTACACCCTCCCTTCTGTATGAATCTTTACTAACGTACTCAATGTTTTCTTCATTTCACTTCTATGGATGACTCTATCTAACTGCCCGTGTTTTAATAAAAACTCTGCTGTCTGAAAATCATCCGGCAATTCCTGGCGAATCGTTTGTTCTATGATTCTTCTGCCAGCAAACCCGATCAAAGCCTTAGGTTCAGCAAAATTGTAATCACCTACAGATGCGAAACTAGCGGAAACGCCACCAGTTGTCGGGTGTGTCATGATAGAGATAAACAACAACCCTTTGTCACTCAAACGTTTAAGAGCTACACTCGTTTTAGCCATCTGCATCAAGCTTAATACGCCTTCTTGCATTCTAGCTCCGCCTGATGCTGTAAAGATGATAAAAGGTGTTTCTTTATCGATTGCGTGTTCGATCGCACGTGTGATCTTCTCACCTACAACAGAACCCATGCTACCCATTCTAAAGCGAGAATCCATAACGGCTACTGTTACATCGCGGCCATCTAACTGACCGGCACCTGTAACAACAGCTTCGTTTATTTTTGTTTTCTTGCGGTCGCCTTCAAGTTTCTCTACATAATCAGGAAACTCTAAAGGATTTCCAGATATCATGTCTGCATCATATTCTGTAAAGGTTCCTTCATCAATCAGAGTAGCTATTCGTTCTTGTGATGACATTGGATAATGGTATTGACAGCCTTGACAGACAAGCAAGTTTTTTCTTAGCTCTTTTGTTACCATGATGTGCTTGCACTCAGGACATTTACTCATAATTCCTTCTGGAACGTCTTGTTTTACTTTACCAGTTGGTATCGTGGCATATTTTTTCTTTTTTACAAACAATCCTTTAATCATAAATGAATAACACCACCTATTCGATTGCGTTTAGAGCATCGTTTTGTTTTGATAACAAATCCGTTAGCTTCACAGCATCTTTTTGTTGAAGAAGTGTTAAAACTTCCTCACAAAATGCTTGCGACCAATACGAATTTGCTCGTTGCAATGAAGACCCATAACCCGTTAGTTCTACATATAAACGATAAAGAAGATGATTGCCGCATGCTTGAATTACAATTTTTTCAAATTGTTTACAAGCGTTATGAACTTGTTCTTGTTCGTTCGTATCCATCTGTTCTATAAGATGTGTCAGTTTAAGGATGGTGGAAGATCCTGCTCTACGTACAGCAAGCTCTACACAGTCTTTAATAACAATATGCCTTGTTTCCTGAAGATCGTGTCTAGCTTTATTATCATTTAAGATGAACGATGCTAGTACTTCAACGAGCCGGTGTCCAGTTGCTTCACGAATAAATGTACCTTCGCCTCTTCTTGTTTCAATCAGACCAAGAAGCTCTAGAGATCGCAGTGCTTCGCGGACAGATGATCTTCCAACCTTCAAGCGATCACTCAGCTCCCTTTCTGATGGGAGCTTGTCACCCGCTTGAAGACCGTCCTCAACGATTATTGCTTTAATTTGTTTAAGAATTTCTATATATACTTTTTCGGTAGGCTGGACAGACATTCCTCTCTCCTCTACCGGTTTCATTCATCTTTTCCGATAATAGCTAGTTTCTTAGTCTTTTCAGCGATGTCTTCAGGATTCACACGTAGTCTTGCTACGCCTGTTTCCATAGCCGCTGTCGCTACAGCTGCAGCAACAGCAGGTGCTACACGCGGATCGAATGGTGCAGGAATTACATAATCCGCTGTCAATTCTACTGGGTTCACAAGATTTGCGATCGCATGTACCGCTGCAATCTTCATTTCCTCATTGATGTGTGTTGCACGAACATCAAGAGCACCACGGAAAATACCTGGAAAAGCTAACACGTTATTTACTTGGTTAGGGAAATCAGAACGCCCTGTTCCAATGACCATAGCACCTGCTTCACGCGCTTCATGAGGCATGATCTCAGGATTTGGGTTAGCCATAGCAAAGATGATCGGCTCAGGATTCATGGACTCAACCATTGATTTTGTTAAAGCACCTTCTACTGAAACACCTACAAAAACATCTGAACCGCTGATTACATCAGCAAGTGTTCCTTCTTGTTTCGTACGGTTCGTAAAGTTTGCAACTTCTTTTTTCACAGAGTTCATTCCGAATGGACGACCTTCATAGATCGCACCTTTCGTGTCGCACATGATGATATCTTTCACACCAAAACGGTCTAACAATTTAATGATTGCGATTCCAGCTGCTCCAGCTCCGTTCACAACGACTTTAATCTTAGACATTTCACGTCCTGTTAATTTAAGTGCATTCACGAGACCCGCTAGCGTAACAATAGCTGTACCATGCTGATCATCATGGAAGATCGGAATATTCGTTTCTTTCTTTAAACGCTCTTCGACTACGAAACAATTAGGTGCTGCAATATCTTCTAAATTCACACCACCAAAAGTAGGTTCAAGCAATTTCACTGTTTCGACGATCTTGTCCACATCTGTCGTATTCAAGCAGATTGGGAACGCATCAACTCCAGCAAAACTCTTAAAAAGTACTGCTTTTCCTTCCATTACAGGAAGTGCAGCTTCAGGCCCTATATTTCCAAGACCTAATACAGCTGTCCCATCAGAAACAACAGCTACTGTGTTGCCTTTCATCGTATAATCATAGACTTTCGTTTTGTCATCATAAATATCTTTACACGGCTCTGCCACACCAGGAGAATACGCTAAGCTTAAATCTTTCGCGTTACGTACAGGTACCTTTGATTTTGATTCTAATTTCCCTTGATGTGTGCGGTGCATGTGTAGTGCTTCTTCTCTTAATGTAGACATTTTTTCATCTCCTAATGATTTTTAAATTTAAGGTTGATGAGCCAATTAGGAGGTGGTCAGACCACTGTTATTGACTCATCCATTATAACAAAAGTTAACAAGCTGTAAAGGTTTTTAATTTCTTCTAAATACGACATTACCCTCACCAATAACAGATTGCAATTCTAATAACAAATTTTCAGAAACATTTACTTTTTGTGAAATCTGGACCTTTTGTCTATTCTCTTCATAGATCAAAACAACAGGTGTAGATCCTTTTGATTCGTCGAAAATAACCTTCATCGCATTCAGATGCTGAGGTGACTGATGGTCTTTATCTATTTTAATAAAAAGAGTTGGGTGCTCATTCGACTTTAAATCTTGGAGCAGTCTGCATTTCTTCACAAGAATCTGCAGTGTTTCGTTACGATGCTCCACACTTCCCTCAATAAACAATTGTTGTCCTTTCTGAAGTAGGGAATGGTTTGCTTCATAAACTTTCGGAAAAGCTACGGCTTCTATCTCACCACTTTCATCACTGATCGTCAGAAAGGCCATGAGTTCTCCTTTTTTTGTTTTGATCGCACGTACTTTATCTACTAGTACACCTAAACGCACGGATGATTTCTTTTCATTTAACTCATTGATGTGAAGAGCTTTCCAGCTGCTTAAGGTCGTTCGATATCGTTGCAGAGGATGTGAAGAAAGGAAAAAACCGAGAGCTTCTTTTTCAAACTTAAGTTTTTCGCTTTCTTGAAAAGATTGAACCGAAACATAGGAAGGTTTAGGTAGATTAATATCATCATCAAAAAGATACATTTGATTCTTTCGCGAGATTTCCTGAAACTCTTCTCCATATTCAATCGCAGTTTCTAATGAAGCTAGCAACACCGCTCTATCTTGTCCCAATTCATCCAAAGCTCCTGCAAATATTAATGATTCGAGTGTTCTTTTGTTTACAACTTTCTGAGGACAGCGTGAACAGATATCGAACAGATCAAGAAATGTTTCTTTATCGTTCTCTGTCATTAACATCCTTATCGCATTGTAGCCTACGTTTTTTATTGCCAATAAACCAAATGTGATAGAAGATCCATTTGAAATAAAAATTTCGCTGCCCTTTTTTATGGACGGTGGAAGGACAGGAATTCCTCTTTGCTCGGATTCTTTTATATATTGATTCACTTTATCATGATTGCCAATAACACTTGAAAGTAGAGCAGCCATAAAGTAAGCAGGATAGTTTGCTTTTAAAAATGCAAGTTGATAAGCGATCACACTGTATGCAACAGCATGGCTTCTTGGGAATCCATAATCAGCAAAACGCACGATCAAATCGTATAACGCATCAGCGGATTTTTCATCATATCCCTGCTTTAAACACCCGGCAACAAAATGTTGTCGCTCACGCAGCAGAATATCCCTTTTCTTCTTGCCTACTGCTCTTCTCAGCAAATCTGCCTCTCCTAATGTGAAACCAGCGGCTTTTGTTGCAATCTGCATGATCTGTTCTTGATAGACGATCACACCGTAAGTTGATTGTAAGATTGGTTCGAGATCAGGATGCATGTAATGTACAGTCTTCTGACGGTGTTTACCCGCGATATAATCAGGAATGTTCTGCATCGGTCCTGGTCGGTATAGAGCATTGACGGCTACAATATCTTCAAACTCTGTCGGTTTAAGCTGCTGAAGAACTTTTCTCATCCCGTCAGACTCAAGCTGAAACACCCCAGTTGTGTCTCCTTTTGCAAGAAGTTCAAATGTCTTCGTGTCGTTGAATGGAATATCATTTAGACTAATCTTCACATTTTCATTCTCTTCGATCGCCAATAAGATGTTTTCAATGAGCGATAGATTTCGCAAGCCCAAAAAGTCCATCTTCAATAGTCCAGCAGCTTCTAGCCATTCCATACTATATTGTGTAAGAGGTATGCCATCATGACCAGTTTGTAACGGTACTTTTTTTACAAGTGGTGCTCCCGACAAGACTACACCTGCAGCATGGGTTGATGCGTGCCTCGGTAAACCCTCAAGTGTCATCGCGATCTCAACGAGTTTTCTCACATCAGGTTCTGTTTTATAAGCCTGTTGGAGGCCAGCTGATTCTTTCAATGCATTTTCCAACGTGATTCCGGGTCTTGATGGAACATTCTTTGCAGTAAGATCAATAAGTGCTGGAGCAAAATCCATTACTCTGCCCACATCCCTTATCGCCGCTCTTGCAGCTAATGTCCCAAATGTTATGATCTGTGCGACATAATCTGTACCATACTTACGTGCTACATAACTTAGCACTTCATCACGACGATTATCCGGAAAGTCAATATCAATATCCGGCATCGTGATTCGCTCAGGATTTAAGAAGCGTTCGAAGATCAATTGATGATGAATAGGGTCAACATTCGTAATCTTTAGGACATAAGCGACTAGTGAACCTGCTGCAGATCCTCTTCCTGGTCCTGTAATCATCTTTTCGTCGTGTGCAAATTTCATAAAATCCCAAACGATCAAGAAGTAATCTTCAAAGTTCATGTTCTTAATAATGTTAAGTTCGTAGGTTAATCGTTCTTTAATTTCGGGTGTTATCGTTTCGTACCGTTTCAAAAGTCCATCATTGCAAAGCTCAGTCAAATATTCATAGCTGTTCTTATTGTCAGGCACAGGATATTTGGGCAAAGCAATGTTACCAAGATCAAGCTGTAGTGAACATCTTTCTGCCAGTTTGGCTGTTTCATCTAATGCATCTTGCGCATGGGAAAATTGACGTTCTATTTCTGATGGGGATTTAAAATAAAACTCATCGGTCTGCAGTTTAAATCGATCACGATTATTTTTCTTCTCACCTTGCTTGATGCAAAGCAGGATATCATGTGCGTCTGCATCCCCTCTTTTCATATAATACGTTTCATGCATACAAACGAGAGGAATGAGATAATTTCTTGAAAGGTTGTGCAATTGGAGATTTGTAGTTTTCTCTATACCTGTTTCGTGATCTTCTAATCCAAGGTAAAAGCGATCTTCGAAGCACTTTTTATAGAATTGAATCAATCGATCTAATGTTTGGTCGTCAAGGTTTTCACGTGCAAGAAACTGCTGAATCACACCTTCTATTCCTGATGAAACAGCTATTAATCCATCAGCATGATTTGAGATTTCTTCATAAGAAAGAGATGACACTTCTCCGTCCAGCTTTGTCTGCATAAGCGTCGTTAGTTTCAATAAATTTTCATAGCCTTCTACGTTCATTGCATATAAGAGAAGTTTATGGTTTGAACTGATTTTCTCTTTTGTATCTGTTTGATTTCTTCCAACTTCTACTTCCAGACCAATGATAGGTTTGATGCCAGCTTTTAAACATGTTGTATAAAACTTTAGTGCACCATACATATTTGATTTATCTGTTAATGCTAATGATGTATACCCAAGCTCTTTTGCATATTGAACAAGCTCTTCGATTCGACAAGAGCTTTCAAGAAGCGAGTATTCACTATGTATATGCAGTGGGACAAATCCCATACCGTCACTTCCTTTACGCACCTGTTTGCCTTCCATTATAGTACAGAAGTTCGCATGTGTTAATGAAACAGTTTTTAATGGTCGAGTTTCTTATTTCAAGATGTTTTTAAAATGCTTGGAAGCAGTTATTCCCTCTTCAGGTTGCTCGCTTTCCACGGGACGTACGGTCAGCCTCCTGCCGCTATGAGCCATTAGGAATCTCCACCTTGGACTCCAATCAACTTCTCAATGAAAGATAATAAAACACATAAAGCAACAACCCTTAAGGAAACAGCCTTTAATAAAGAAGTTATTTTAAAAATGAAACGAGCATACACTCCACCTATTTTCCATACATTGATTAAGAGGGGAGGTTGTCTCATGGTACGTGAATTTTTTGCGAATATCATATTAGATTTTGCTATAGCTTTCGGTGTATTGTTAGGCGGTGCTTTAATTGGTGGTCTTGCCGCTTTTCTCGTGGGAAAAGCACCAATCTTAGAGATGATGGAACTTGCAAAAAGACTTAAAATATGGGCAATCGTCGCTGCGATCGGCGGTACGTTCGATACGATCACAAACTTTGAGCGAAGTTTTGAAAACGGCGCTACTATAGAGATTTTCAAACAATTAACTTATATTTTTGTTGCGATTGCAGGAGCAAATTCTGCTATGCAATTGATTCAATGGCTCAGTCAGGAGAACATCAACTGATGAGGATCCCCCCGCTATATCAACGAAAAGGCTACCAGCGTTTTTTTGCTGGGATAGCGATCGGATTTATTATCGGCTGGGCGTTTTTTTTAATTCAAGGCGGTTTGGCTCATGAAAGACTGATTGTTAAAATCGAGAAACTGCAGGCAGAAATAAATGATCTAGAAAAAAAGAACGAGATCTTAACTTCAGATGATGAAAAAGCAAATAAAGAACTTGCCAAGAAGTTTAAACTTCATGAAGTGAATGCAAGATTTTCAAATCAAGATTCTTCGAAGTTATCAAACTTAACAAGACTGCACTTAGCAAAAGCTGTCGAAGACGACCTAGAGCATCTTATAGGAGAGGATACAGAAACACTCGCTAAGAGCCACTCCTTACTTGTACAAGCTATTGAAAATAAAACGTACCGACTCAATGACGATGAGCAAGCTTATGAAGTCAAGATTGACCATTTGTATTTATATATGGGAGTTCTTCGAATCTATATTTCAGCAAAAACCAGTGAATGATTATGCATAAATAATGGTCGAAATATTACGTTTTTATGAATCTTTGGGCAAAGAAATGGCAATCCCTCCTTCATTTGTATAAAATATGTGTAAAGAATAATTCAAGAGTGATTATTGGGGGGAAACTACATGATTATCAATCGAAAAGAACTTGCCCGTGAAAAGGTAAAGGAATTACAGAATGGATTTTCTGCTTTTGCAGAAACGAAAGAAGTAGCAGACCTAATCAAGAGAGAGCTTGCAAAACTAAACTTAAAAGTGCATGAAGATGTAACAGATGTCGGCTCTTGGTTTATCCCTGAAAAAGCTAACTAAATACATTTCGTGCTAAAGCATAAAAAGGCCCCCCGATGAGGCCTTTTTATTTGGATTTATATTCTTTACAGAGGTTCCGAAGTTCAGTTAGCACGGACTTCGTTTCATCTTTTGAATATACCGTTGCACCTGATGCCCTCGGATGGCCGCCACCATTAAATTTGGCTGCAATCTTATTGACAACAGGACCCTTCGAACGCAATCTTACTCTGATCTGATCTGGTTCATCCACAAAAAATACCCACGCCAATAAGCCCTCAACATGTGAAAAAGAATTTACTAACAAGGATGCTTCACCGGGAGTAGTACCGAACTCTTTTAATGTATCTTTCGTAAGGTGGATATATCCTACACAATGGTCTACAATCGAAAAGTTTTGAAGAACATATCCGTTCAACCTAACGAGCTTCTCAGATATCTTATATAGATTTTCATGGATTTCTGATGGTGAGAATCCCGTCTCTAATAACGCAGCAGTATGATGATGTGTTTTTTGGGTTGTGTTTGAAAATAAAAAGCGACCCGTGTCACCAATAATACCTGCATAGATCAGTCTTGCTGCATGTTTATCAAGTTTCAGACCAGACGTTGATCCGAAAAGATAAAGATCCATGATCATCTCTGATGTAGAACTTGCTTCCGTATCTACCCAAATTAAATCTCCATAAGGATCTTCATTAGGATGATGATCGATTTTAATAATAAAATCTCCTAATGAATAACGATGATCACTGATTCGAGGTGAGTTTGCGGTATCGCAAATGATAACTAAAGCCCCTTTGTAAACATCATCTTCTATAGCATCCATTGTGTTCAGAAAAGTGAGACCCGCTTCCTCTTCTCCTACAACATACACTTCTTTTTCAGGGTAACTTGCTTTGATGATCGCAGAAAGCCCACCTTGTGATCCGAGCGCATCCGGGTCTGGTCTGACATGTCGATGAATAATTATCTTTTCATACTGTTCAATTCTTTGTAAGATTTGTTCTTTCATAGCAGACTCCTTTTAGATGTCGTTGTGGCAATTATGGTTTTAAACGTTTACAATATAGTGGAGTAAATACGTGGGGGAATTTTCAATGCCTATTTTTATTATCCTAATTATACTTTCTTTTGCTCTTTATGTGTTCTATAAAGTCTCTGAAGTGCGCGCAAAAGAACCATTCTTAAAGCGCTGGACAGGCACAAAAGCAAAAATGGCACTCGGTTCATTCTTAGCTTCTTTCGGTCTGAACGAACTCACTGCTGTTGAAGGACGCGTTCAGCTTTGGGTCGCACTTATCTTTTTAATCTATGGAATTGTTCTGTTAATCATGAATTATAAGATGTACAAGCATTTTCTAACACTTGCACGTGAAGAAGCACAGAAAAATTAAATAAATATGGATAAAAAGTCCCTGCAGGAGGGACTTTTTTTTATGAACGATGATCAAGAAGCTGTGCCATCATCATTGCTTTTCCAACAATCTTTCCGTCATGATGGATCTCCACATCTACTTTTCCAAATTTACGGCTCACTTCAAGCACTCTTGGAATCAGTTCGATATCACTATCAATCTGTACAGGCTTAATGTAATAAAACGTTACATTCTCAACAACGAGGTCGCCTTTTTTGATTTTTCTCAGTGCTTTTCGAGCGGTTTCGGTTACGAGAGTCATTAATACACCGTAAGAAACAGTACCAAGGTGGTTGGTCATCTGTGGTGTAATTCTACAGAAGAACGAAATCTCATTATCCACCTTTTGTTCTTTTAATTCTGTAGTAATTAAATCATCAAAGGTAGCTCCTACTTGGGGCTGCTTTTGCATCATCTGCATCGCTTTTAATACATCTTGTCTCGTTAAAATTCCGATCAGTTTATGAGAAGTTCCGATTACAGGAAGTAGTTCGATTCCTTCCCAGATCATCATATGAGCACATGCTGCAACAGATGTTTTCTCCGTAACGGTTAAAGGTGCACGAGTCATTACTTTTTCAACCTGCGTAGAAACAGGAACACCTATAATATCTTTAGAAGTGACTACACCCGTTACACGATTACCTTGATCTACTACCGGATAACGACTATGCATGGTTTGTTGATTCAACTCGTGCCAACGCTGCACTTTATCATGTTGATAAAGATAATGCGTCTCGTCGATCGGTATTAAAATATCAGATGCTAAAACGATATCCTTCTTGATCAAACGGTCATGAATCGCTTTATTAATCATAGTCGCAACTGTAAAGGTATCATAGCTTGTCGAGATAACTGGAAGTTCAAGATCATCAGCGAGCCGTTTCACTTCTTCCTCTGTATCAAAGCCACCTGTAACTAAGATTGCACTTCCTGCTTTCAGTCCGAGTTCATGGGCGTTCACACGGTTACCAACGATCAATAGACTTCCTGCATCAACATAGCGCATCATCGCTTCAAGTTTCATGGCTCCGATGACAAATTTGTGTAATGTTTTATGAAGACCAGCGCGCCCACCAAGTACTTGTCCTTCAACAATATTGACTACTTCAGCGAACGTTAACTTTTCAATATTACTCTTTGCTTGTCTTTCAATACGTATCGTACCAACACGTTCGATCGTGCTTACGATTCCTTGATTTTCAGCTTCTTTAATCGCTCGGTAAGCTGTTCCTTCACTAACGGTCAGATCTTTTGCTATTTGCCGAACGGAGATTTTTGATCCGACATCAAGGTCCAAAATATGCTGTAGTATTTGTTCATGCTTGGTTAGCATTACATTCACCGTTCCTTCTACCTGTATCTATCTGTTTTTCAACTTTGACTAATACAGATTATACAGGCATTAGGACAGAAACTCAACTTTCCATGTGTATCCTTTTTTTCATTTTTGAATCTGGAGTCACAATCTGCTTTTTAACAGATCTTTTCTCTGCCTTATCTTTCTTAAACAAAAGGTTAACTAAAAGCATACCCGCAAATCCCATCCATGCTACCGAGAAAAGTTGTTGCAGAAAAGGACCGTCAAATGATAGTACAGGTATGGCTACATAAAAAAGCACAAATAACATTAATAATTTTGCCATTTTTTCTTGTCTCATAAAAAACACAACCTCCCTTACTATCATCAATATGCATAGAAAGGGAGGTTAGAATCATTATACGCTTATACTTTCGCCGCTTTTAAGCACTTTTCCTCTGTTTCCAAGTTGGGATGTGAATGAGGTTTCTGGATCCTGTTCAATCACAGGAAACGTATTGTAATGGATTGGGACGGTGATCTCGGCACCGATCCAATCAGCGGCGATTAATGCATCCTCTGGTCCCATTGTAAAATTGTCACCAATAGGCAAGAAAGCAATCTCTGGTTTTGCAAACTCTCCAATTAACTTCATATCTGAGAATAGAGCTGTATCTCCTGCATGGTATAGCGTTTTCCCACCATGTGAGAATAAAATTCCCGCCGGCATTCCGGTATATACGACAGTTCCATCTTCTTGTGAATAACTTGATCCATGAAAGGCTTGAGTGAATTTTACTTTTCCAAAATCAAATGTGCGGCTTCCTCCTATATGCATAGGATGTGCCTCTACTCCGAGTGTTTGTAAGTACTCAGCAAGTTCAAATGGCGCTACGACCAAGCTGTTATTTGCTTTTGCAATCTCAACCGTGTCTCCTACGTGATCATTATGACCGTGTGTTAATAGAATAACATCGGCTTTTACGTCCTTAACTTCGATCTTAGCTTGTCCATTTCCGTTAATAAAGGGGTCAATCCAAATGGAATGTTGATCTGTTTGAATTTCAAGTACAGAATGTCCGTGGTATGTCACTTTCATAATTGCATGTTCCCTCCTCAAATTAAACGCTGAAATACCTTATTAGTGTTACATACCCTATTATAGAACAGAAAAAAAGTCCGATTCCAGAAAAAAAGGAATGCGAACTTTTTTAAATGTATCTATTTGTTTGATTTTAGGATGGATACGGCATCTTTATAATCTAGTTGATGCGATTCAGCTACCGCTTTGTATGTTACGAAACCATCTAATGTATTGATTCCTTTGAGCAGAGCTTCATTATCTAAACACGCTTGAACATAGCCTTTGTTTGCGATTTGAAGAGCATATGGTACGGTTACGTTAGTCAGACCGATCGTTGAAGTTCTCGGAACAGCGCCTGGCATGTTAGCTACTGCATAATGAAGTACACCATGCTTTTCATATGTTGGATTATCATGAGTGGTGATGCGGTCAACCGTTTCAAAGATTCCACCTTGATCAATAGCAACATCTACGATTACAGAACCGGGCTGCATGCCTTTAATCATCTCTTCGGTCACAAGCTTAGGTGCCCTAGCTCCCGGAATTAACACAGCCCCAATAACCAATGCTGATTCTTGAACGGCAAGAGCTATATTGAGTGGATTCGATATAAGCGTGTTGATCTCAACACCGAAAATATCATCAAGCTGACGAAGACGTTCCGGGTTTAAATCAATAATCGTAACATCCGCTCCAAGACCCATAGCGATCTTAGCGGCATTCGTCCCGACCACTCCGCCACCAATAACCGTTACTTTTCCACGTCTTACCCCAGGTATTCCACTTAAGAGGATACCTAACCCACCTTTAGGTTTTTCTAAGAATTGAGCACCGATCTGCGCCGACATTCTTCCTGCCACTTCACTCATCGGTGTAAGCAGTGGGAGTGTACCGTTCGGCAATTGAACCGTTTCGTACGCGATACCAACTACTTTATTATCCGTTAAAGCTTTTGTAAGTTCAGGCTCAGGCGCAAGATGTAAATAAGTGAAGAGAATTAGACCTTCTCGAAAAAAACAGTACTCTTCAGGTAGCGGCTCTTTTACTTTCATGACCATGTCCATCGACCATGCCTGAGTTGGTGTTTCTACAATCACACCACCAGCACTTTCGTATTCTTCATCTGTAAACCCTGATCCGATTCCAGCACCTTTTTGGATAAATACCTCATGACCTGATGCCACAAGATTCAACACACCCGCTGGTGTCATCGCTACACGATTTTCATTGTTTTTTATTTCAGTTGGTACTCCTATTTTCATGTTGTACCCTCCCTTAATTCACATGGAAATTTTTTCATTATTCTATAGTTAACATACCACCAAAAATTCAAAATAAAAAGTTGAATTTCATTAGAATATGAATATAGTCAAGACAGCTTTAAGGTGCCCTAAAAGGAAAAAGAACATTCTAATTTTTGGTTTTATGAAAAATACTGCCTTTGTTCGCAATTGTAATAACTTTTTTAGAACAAAAAAGGATAGCTCTGTAAAAGAGCTACCCTAATCTTGTGTTATGAAAGACTTTCTTCTTCATCAAGTTTTGTTCTTTGCTGCCCTTGATCTACTTTATCAACGATTCCGCTTTGATACGATTCTGTTATCTGCTGATGTACAGTCATCTCACCTTCAGCATCATATTCAAGCTGTTGATTAGGACGTTTTTCGTTTTCCATCTTTACTTTCCTCCTTCAAGCGCAAGACTTTAAACATAGTTTTTGTCTTACAAGGAAAGTTCATTTGAGCTAATTATTGGAAACGGCCATTTTTGATTGTGCTGCATCAATTTGTTGACGAACAGCTTCAAAGCCCGTTCCACCTTCAGAATTTCGTCTTTCTACTGCTGTTTTTGGAGACAGCGCGTCAAACAGATCATGTTCAACGAGCGGACACCATTCCTGATATTCATCCAGAGACACATCAAGAAGGTAGCAACCTTTTTGAATGCATTGAAGAACCATCTGACCCACTAATTCATGTGCTTCTCGAAATGGGATTCCTTTTTTTGCTAGATAATCTGCAAGCTCTGTAGCATTAGAAAAGTCTTGATGAACGGCCTTATTCATCTTATCCACATGAATTTTCACTTCGTTCATCATACCTGTCATGATGCTTAAACATCCTTTAACCGTTTTTACTGTATCAAAAACGGGTTCTTTGTCTTCCTGCATGTCTTTGTTGTATGCAAGTGGCAACCCCTTCATTAAGGTAAGCAGGGAGATCAAAGAGCCATATACTCTCCCGCTTTTCCCTCGAATTAGTTCAGCCATATCAGGGTTCTTTTTTTGCGGCATCATAGAGCTGCCTGTAGTGAAGCTATCACTGATCTCAATAAACCCGAATTCTTCTGAGGACCAAAGAATCAGTTCTTCACAAAAACGAGACAGGTGCATCATGATCATAGAAGCATTGCTACAGCATTCAATTGCAAAATCTCGATCACTTACAGCGTCTAAGCTGTTGAGATACTTATTTGCGAATCCAAGCTCGTTCATCGTGATGTTACGGTCGATATCAAACGTCGTTCCCGCTAGAGCTCCAGCACCAAGAGGCATGATATCACTGCGCTTTAGACTATCTTGAAGTCTTCCTTTGTCACGATCCAGCATCCAAAAATAGGCCAAAAGATGATGAGCAAATGAAACGGGCTGAGCACGCTGAAGATGCGTATACCCAGGGATGATCGTTTCTACATGTTCTTCAGCAAGATTCAACAATGATTTTTGCAATTCTTCAATATGAGCAATGATCAATAACGTTTCTTCCTTCACATAAAGGTGAAAATCTGTTGCCACTTGATCATTTCGACTTCTTGCTGTATGAAGCTTTCCGCCGTCCGGTCCAATTTTGTCTGTTAATAATTTCTCAAGGTTCAGATGAATATCTTCGTATTTAACGGAATACGTAAGTTCCCCTTCTTCCACTTCTGACTGAAGTGAAAGTAAACCATTCTTAATGTTTTCGTAGGAACTCTCGTCAATTATCTTACATTGAAATAACATCTTGGCATGAGCCAAACTTCCTTTAATGTCTTGACTGGCCAACTGCTGATCAAAAGAGATGGATGCTCCAAACTCATCTACCCATTCTTCAGGCTGTTTTGAGAAACGTCCTCCCCATAACTTTTTCACACTTTCACCTCATTTTTTTGAACCATGCTGCTAACTTTTGTAGGAAGTCCCCACAATGAGATGAATCCTTTCGCAGCTGTATGATCAAAAGCATCATCTGCTGTATAAGTGGCTAGTTTCTCGTCATAAAGGGAGAATGGTGATTTTCTTCCTTCAACGATCGCATGACCTTTAAAGAATTTAACACGTACTGTTCCTGTTACATGTTTTTGCGTTTCATCTAAAAAGGCTTTTAATGATGCCTGTAGCGGTGAGAACCATAAACCTTCATAAATCAGTTCAGTCATCTTCTTCTCAATGATCGGTTTAAAGTGAGCGACTTCTTTAACCAATGTAAGATCTTCAAGTTCTTTATGTGCTTTAATAAGCGTTGTTGCGGCTGGACACTCGTATACTTCACGGGATTTTATTCCTACTAATCTATTTTCAACATGGTCGATTCGTCCAACACCATGTGCGCCTCCCCATTCGTTCAACTGATTAATCAGAACATCTAGAGAAACATACTGACCATTCAGTGATACCGGGATGCCTTGTTCGAATCCGATTTCTACGATCTGGGGTTCATTTGGCGTATCCTCAAGAGCAACAGTCATTTCATATGCTTCTTCTGGTGGTGCAGCCCAAGGATCTTCCAAGATGCCACATTCATTGCTTCTTCCCCATAAATTTTGATCGATAGAGAACGGGTTTTCCTTTTTAATGGGAACAGGAATATCATGTTCTTTCGCATACTGAATCTCTTCTTCACGTGACCAGCTCCATTCACGAACCGGCGCAAGAACTTCAAGCTCTGGAGCGAGTGCCGCAACAGAAACTTCAAAACGTACTTGGTCGTTCCCTTTTCCGGTGCAGCCATGAGCAACGGCTGTAGCTCCAACTTTTTTAGCAGTTTCTACTAATTTTTTTGCGATCAACGGTCTGCTTAATGCAGAAATGAGAGGATACTTCCCTTCATACAATGCATGTGATTGTAGAGCTACTAATGCATATTCATCAGCGTATTCCTTTTGAACATCAAGTACGATCGATTCAGACGCTCCGATTGATAAGGCCTTTGATTGTATAAACGGAAGGTCCTTTCCTTCACCCACATCCAAGCATAATGCAATAACTTCGTATCCCTTGTCCGCTAGCCACGGAATCGCAACAGACGTATCTAATCCTCCAGAATAAGCTAAAACGACCTTTTTCCCCATAGTAAAATCTCTCCTTTTGTTATAGCCAAAAATGAATATTTACTTATTTTTATACATTTTTGTTTATAAAAATACCATTTATGATAGTTCATACTATAACAAAAACACTAATGGAATTGCAAGGTTATTCTTTAAAATGAATAAAAATTACATTCAACTTTTATCTACCATCCAACTCCCCCCTTTTGTACAATAGAAATAGAGGTGATTTCAATTGCAGAATGACTTTGTTTGGGATGATAGACTCGGAATCTTTGTTCCGAATTTAAATAAATCGTGGGAAAAGTACGATACATCCACTCAAGAAGCGATAATGTTGCATTGGGAAAAGATCAGAGGAAGAATTCCAGATCGAATCAGAGAGATCGAAGACACCATTAACAAGTTGCAAGACCAACTATCAACCGAAGAACATTTTGAGGTCTCTTGCGAACTGAACAACAAAATCGCGAGCCTCGCTTCAGTTATCAATGATCTTTGGCTATGGTACAGATTAAATCAGAGTATTACATCCAAGGCTCACGACTAAATGGGGAGTCATCACATAAAAATAAAGAGGATGCAAATGCATCCTCTTTATTTTTTCAACTGTTGAACAACATGTGACAGCTCGGGTATGATCAATTTTTCCATACCTAATTTTACAGCACCTGAAGAACCAGGAAGGGCAAATATGGCTGTACTATCCTTAACTCCTGCAACCGCTCTGCTTAGCATCGCACCAGAGCCGATGTCTTCTGTATAACTCAACATGCGAAATAGTTCACCAAAACCGGAGATCTCTTTATCAAATAGAGGCGTTAATGCTTCTATGGTCACATCCCTAGAAGCGATCCCTGTCCCTCCGTTAAAAAGGACAACATCAATGACTTCATTCTGGATGCCATATTCCATAGCCTCTTGTATGGATGAAATCTCATCTTTAACTATTTTGTACATAACAACTTTATGATTATTCTTTTCTAAAAAAGCATGTATCAACTTGCCGCTTTTATCTGTTTCTTCATTACGTGTATCGCTAACCGTTACAATCATGCATCTAACTACAGGTGGTGCTTGAGCTTTATGTTCTTTAACACTCATGGAAGTAACACCTTTTTCTTAATATTTTTCAAAAAGATATCTCTTTTGATAAAATTTGTGTGCAATCTCTGTTATTTTTCTCGACTGTTGGTAGTTCATGAAAGCACCGAGTGCCATTCCGAAAATCGGCAACCCTTGAGTTAATTTTTTTCGAAGAAGAAGAATCGCCATCAACTTCACAGCTTGCTGTATCGGATGTGACATCCATGAAACATCTGCGATTACATCTTTTCCCGCATAAAAAATCGGATCTTCTTCCTCCCTGATCTCAACCATCAGCTCGTCCCACTTTTCCTGTTGAAAACGCTTTGGCATCGTTGCTGCATGATACACCTTTAATGACCGCATCATTTCTGCAGGTCTTTGGATATCATAGCCATAGTGCATCGCGATAGATTGCACAGAACGTATCCCAAGAGCGACCATTGCAGGCAGGTCTGTTCCTAAGAAAAGAAGTCCTCCTGTACCTGCAAGCCCTCCTTGCGAAAAAGACAAGAGTCTGTTTCTTGCGATCTGCTGGTCTGCCATATACGATAACTGATCGATCGAACACTTTTTCAGATCTTCAATTTCATAGATATCGTCTCTAAAGACTCTTGCTTCAGACAATAATCGTTGCTTCGTGTCCATTTGAAATTGTGAATTTTGTATAAGAGCATGAATGTGAAAGAGCACAGAATCTACATATTCACCGACTGTCTCTTGCACCTCTTCCGGGAGGAGGTCCATCTGTTTTGTTGCCCATTTTTCATAAGTACGTCCAAAGTCTGTTGGTTCATATGTAAAAAATTCTTCTTCCCACGCCATAATTTCTTGCCAGATCTGTTCCTCACGCGCTGTTAATGCCATACATATCCTCCTTAAAACCTTTTAAATAGTGTAGTATAAATCACTCTTAAAGTAAAAATTCTGTTATGAGCGAACTATAGAAATGGATTTCTCCATTCCATCAGCAACGCATAATTAGACGATTCTTCATCCTCAATATAATTCGGGATAAGCATCAAAGGATTTCTTCCACAACGCAAAAGAAAGGAGATGACAGGATCATATAGCTTGCCGCTAATCACTTTGTCAGCATACTCTTCGGGAGTAAGACCATGTGAATGCTTTGAAAATCCCGGCATCCTACCCCCACCTAACACTCTCTGCAAATTAAGGTGGATGACTGTTTCGTACAAAGATTGCATAAGTAGCTTACCCAAATTTAATTTTCGATGTGATGGTCTTATACAAATATCCACAACATACAGTGTATTTCCGTATTTATCATGATTGGTGATGTAGCCGTTACTCGTTATCTCTTCCCACGTATGTTTTGGAAGTTCCTGATCATAATTCACGAGTAAACTTGTTATTGATCCAGCTATGACTCCATCGATTTCCACACAGAGAGCTCCATCTGGAAAAAGCGTGATATGGTTAAGTAACTGTTTTTCATTCCATAATAATTCTGGCGGAAACGGAGGAGGAAAGCTATCTTTTTGAATGGATAGGAGTTCAGCAAAATCTTTTTGTTCATAATTTCGAACGACAGCTTTTACATTTTGATTCTTCATGTAAAGATATTGTTCTTTTATGTACATGTTTCGGCCTCCATCTTTTAAAAGGTGAACGCTATTTTTTTGCTCATTAGATGGTTTACGCTAAACACCTCCATATTCCTCCTTTCAATTGCATATCTAAACATAAAAAAACAGCCTTTTCCAAAAGGAAAAGACTGTTTCTATCATTACATCGCATAGCGCATTGTATCACGCGCGATCATCACTTCTTCATTTGTAGGAATGACGATAACTTTTACTGGAGAGTGAGGGTAGCTGATGAATGCCTCTTTACCACGAACTTGGTTAAGAGCAGGATCCCAATATACTCCCATGAACTCTAATCCACGAAGTACGCGCTCACGGACAGCCGTACTGTTCTCACCGATACCAGCGGTAAAGATGATAGCGTCAATACCAGCCATTCTCGCTGCATAAGATCCAATATATTTATGGATTCGGCTAGCAAAAACTTCTAAAGCTAGTTCAGCACGCTCGTTCCCTTTTTCTGCTTCACTTTCAATATCACGAAGGTCAGAAGAGAAGCCAGAAACACCAAGCATTCCACTCTTGTTGTTCAATACATTGATTACTTCTTCAGCACTTTGACCTGTTTTTTGCATGATATAAGGAATCAATGACGGGTCAATGTTACCAGAACGAGTTCCCATCGTAACTCCTGCTAAAGGTGTGAAGCCCATAGATGTATCAATTGACTTTCCACCTTCGATTGCTGCAATACTTGCACCGTTACCTAAGTGGCATGATAAAAGACGGAGTTGTTCAACCGGGCGTCCAAGAAGCTCGGCAGCACGCTCTGAAACATACTTATGACTTGTTCCGTGGAAACCGTATTTACGAATACCGTACTCTTCATAATACTCGTAAGGAAGGCTGTATAAGAACGATTTTTCAGGCATGGACTGATGAAAAGCTGTATCAAAAACAGCAACTGCAGGTACGTTAGGCAGTACATTTTTGAAAGCTTTGATTCCAACAACATTTGCAGGGTTGTGTAATGGAGCAAGGTAAGAAATCTCTTCGATTTCATGTAAAATCTCATCTGTGATTAGAACAGAGTCGTTAAACTTCTCTCCACCATGCACAACACGATGACCGATTCCTTCAATCTCTTCAAGTGAAGAAATAATATTATGTTTTACTAATTTATCTAAAAGCATAGATACTGCTTCTGAATGATCTTGGATATCTTTAATTTCTTTTACTTTTTCACCATCAACTTCAATCGTGAAAACTGAGTCGTTTAATCCGATACGTTCTACAAGTCCTTTAGTCAGTACTACTTCTTCAGGCATTTGAAGCAACTGAAATTTCAAGGACGAGCTTCCGGCGTTAATTGCAATAATTTTAGCCAAAATAGCCATCTCCTTCATATTCAATGAAATAGTAGGATATGATCCCACTTCCATCTCACTTGAAACTTAATCCTTCCTTATTTAAACATTGACCTTTATTAATATCAAGGTTGTAAAACGCTTACACCTTATATTCATGCAATTCAGACTTGAATCCGTTTGCAATTCCATTAAAAAAACAGCATAGGTTAGACCCACGCTGTTATTTTTCACGTTCCCACTCTGTTTTAAACCACTCATTAATCTGTTCCATCACATTTCCTAAACCATTTTTATTTGAGAAAGATGGAAGCTGAGCTAGCATAGCTTGTTTAGGCTTTATTGAACCTTCACCATTCTTTTGAAGAATCAGGATACTCTTGGCATGTACAGCTGACTTGAATAAGGATTCAGGTAACTGAAGTAGACCTAGGACGGCTACGGTTTCTTTCATCCAATTCTTGAACAGATCCGCTTGTTCACTTTCAAAAATGTTGTTTGGCACGATAAAAATACCAATGCCTGAATCTTTCAAATGATGAACGGCCTGCTCAATAATCAAGTGATGAGCATAAGTATGTCCTTCTTTTTCGTGAACTTTAAAGGCTTTAGCCGCTTCATCATCTGGATAATACCCTACAGGCAAGTCGGCTACAACAACATCAACAGGATCTGCATAAAGTGGTTTGATCACATCTTGGTGAAAGAGCTCTACTTTATGTTTTTGGATATTCGCATTGACCCACGCTAAACGTAAAAGCGTTTCGTCCACTTCTACACCGAATGATACACACTCTTTGTCCTTCAACTGGTTCATAACAGCTGTTAGCAAATTTCCTGAACCGACTACAGGATCTAATAACGTGAGACCTTCGGATTTACTCATAAATTTTTGAACGAGATATCCTGCAAAAAGTGCAACGGCATCAGGTGTCATCGCATGATGAGGCTGAACAGCTTCTTTCATGCCTTTTAGTACGGCTAACTGAAAAGCTTTGCGCGTTTCTTCTTTACCAAATTCTGTAACGTTCACTTTTTTGTATTCATCTGTTAATACAGCAGTTAATTCTTTCGGGTATTCTTTTGGTATCTCTTGAAAGAACAGGTTTTCTCCTGATTCAACAAGAGCATCTAAATAAGGCAGTTCAAGTTTATCCTTAATTGCCGTTGCTGTGTTGTCAAGAACAACAAATAGCTTTTCTACATCTTTAAAAGAACTCATATATCGCTTCCTCCTAAGTTTTCACAGGAAACATTTTAGCAAATTACATAGAACATATACAATCATTAACTTCTATTGTTCGTAAAATGAAGGCGGTGAGCAGGAAGATGAACAAAAAAATCTCCGGTAGATGAAGGCTTTACCGGAGATGTGAGAATGCTTATTTTGCTGCTTTAGCTGCTTCGATCGCTGCTTCGTAATTCGGGTGGCTCGTAACTTCATCTACATATTCTACATACGTAACTTTATCAGAGCTATCAATTACAAATACAGAGCGCGCTAGAAGACGAAGTTCCTCGATCGCAACACCATATGCTTTACCGAATGAAAGATCACGGTGATCGGATAGAGTTTGAACGTTTTCAATTCCTGCTGCAGCACACCATCTTTTTTGTGCAAAAGGCAAGTCCACTGAAACTGTTAAGACTTTAACGTTATCAAGCTTAGACGCTTCTTCATTAAAACGACGCACTTCTGCATCACATACGCCTGTGTCAACTGAAGGAACAGCAGCGATCAAACGTACACTTCCTTTTGAATCTGCAAGACTAACTTCAGACATGTCGTTTGCCAACACTTTAAAATCTGGAGCTTGGTCCCCTACCTTTACTTCATTTCCTAGCAATGTGACTGGTTTTTCTTTAAATGTTACAGCCATGATCATACTCCTCCTTTAAGAAATAAATTATGTACTTTCCCTTTCATCTTAAAGCAACCCAGAAAAAAAAGCTAACGAGATGTTAGCTTTTTTAAAACTCATGTGTTTGAGTGCTTGATGACCCATGATTTTGTTTATTCTTATTCATGAGATGTTGTAGCTTGTCTATCACACCAGGTGCTAAGTCTAAGATTCTTTCGTAAAGGTGCGTACTGTTATCAAGGTGGATCGTCTTTATTCCTGTATTACTTACGACTAGGAACGCGATCGGAGTGATTGAAACTCCGCCTCCACTACCTCCACCAAAAGGCATTTCCTTTGATTGGCTTGATGACCCTTGTTGTGTAGATGAATTACGTGATTCTTCCTGGCCGCCGAACTCACTTCCACCTGCAGCAAAACCGAATCCTACTTTCGATACAGTAAGAATAACACTGCCATCCGGCGTCTCTACAGGATCACCAATAATCGTATTTACATCGATCATTTCTTTTAAGTTTTCCATCGCGGTTTTCATTAAACCCTGGATTGGATGTTCACTCATTTTTTACATGCCTCCAGTCATATATTCAGAATTCACCTTAGTCGAACGACTTACCATTCGCCAGGACTTTAAGATTTTTAACATAACGACAATAGCATGCCCGATTTTAAATGAAATCATACAAGAAAACCGCGTTTCACTATGCATACCTTGAAAAACGGGAACAACGGTTATATTCGGTGATTCTTCAAGTTTAAAAAACGTATTCAGCACTTGTATGGCTATTCCTTTAAACCCCCAAACTGTCCCAGCAGCTATGGCTGATGAAGAAGCTTCACCAAGTCCGATCGCACTATGCCATTCTACTTTTTTCACTCTCATCTTCTTCAAAAATGCGGCGAGTATACGGTAAAAATGGTTGATATGCTTAAGCATCTGATTAAATGATCGATATTGTTTTTTAATCTGTGAGAACGTGATTTTCTTCTTTTCTTTTTTCTGTCCGAGCGTCGATTGTTTTTCTTCCCTGATCTTTACGGAATGATCTTCAGCATCTACCATGATCAGAGGCACATTCAGTTTATATTTTAAGAAACGATACATCTTAAAATTGACCTGGATGTTACTATTATCATTTCGATGAACGAAATAAACGGAAATGTGAATCGTTGAAATACTTATCACGATAAATAAAATTAAAAAAATACCGATTAAAATTGCAACCCAAACCATACATGCTCTTCCCTTCTGTTATCTCTTCATTATGGGCAGAGGTCATTCAATCTAAACGTTATGAAGTCTGTTACAATAGAATTAAGAATTCGAATGCAGGACTCAGAACAAAATAGTGAAGCAGATTTATTTAAGGGAGGAAGGCATTATGGCTGTTCGCAATAAAATTTTCTTTTTTTACAAAAAGGAAGAACGTACTCTAGAGAAGATCCAATCATTACTTTCCTTAGCCATAACAGAGGGATTCGAAGTTGTAGAAGACGAAAAAGAAGCAAACATCATTGCTAGTATCGGTGGTGACGGGACCTTCTTACAAGCAGTTCGTAAAACAGGCTTCAGAGATGATTGTCTGTATGTGGGAGTCAGTACACTCGAGAATGAATTTTATTGTGATTTTCATATTGACGATCAAGCGGGTATGATTGAAGCGATGAAAAACGAACAAGTTGAAGTTAGAAAGTATCCTGCTCTATCAGTAAACATTGATGGACAAGGGTCATTTTTTTGCTTAAACGAATGTTCTCTTCGTTCTTCTATTATCCGAACTCTTGAGATCGATGTCTTTATTGATGATTTGTATTTTGAAACCTTTCGTGGTGACGGAATGATCATTTCTACCCCTACAGGCAGTACGGCTTATAATAAATCAGTCAGCGGTGCAGTTGTTGACCCGATGCTTGCCTGCTATCAAATCAGTGAGCTCGCTTCATTAAATAACAATCATTATCGCACTCTAGGTTCATCATTTATTCTCAGTGATAACCGTAAGATGACATTAAAGATCAAGCATGATAACAGCCATTACCCGATTATCGGTATGGACAACGAGGCAATGAGCATTAAACATTGTGAAACCTTACATTTTGAGCTCACGAGCAAAAGAATTAAGACTGTAAAATTAAAAGACAATTCTTTCTGGCATAAAGTAAAAAGAAGCTTTTTATAAGGTATATAAAGAAAACAGCTTGCATCCTTTCTGCAAGCTGTTTTCTTCTAATTATGCTATGTTATTCTCTTGTGTGTTTTCATAGACGATATCACCGTCAACAATCGTGAATACAACCTTTGAATCTAAGATTTCATCTTCTGAAACTTCAAAAAGATCCCGGTCTAAGACAGTAAAATCAGCGAAGTATCCTTCTTTAATAATCCCTTTAACATCCTCTTGCATGATGGCAGAGGCACTACCGATTGTGTATAAAGATATCGCTTCAAACATCGTTAATTTTTGTTCTGGAACATATCCTTCATGATGCTCTCCTGGTTTTCTTCGGGTAACCGCTGCAAATATACCCAGAAGCGGATTCACCGGTTCAATTGGAGCGTCAGAGCCACCTGCACAAATCAATTGTTCATCGAGCAATCTTCTGAAAGGAAACGCATTTGAAATTCGATCCGTACCGAGTCGTTCGATCAACCATGGAAAATCTGATGCTACAAATCCCGGTTGTAAATCTAATATGACAGGTAGTTGCTTCATATCAGCAATCAAATTATCATCTACAAGTCCCACATGAATAAGACGATCTCTGCCTTCTGTTGCCGGGTTGCTCTTTATCGCTTCAATCGTTTGTCTCAATGCCATATCACCAATCGTATGTACAGCTACATTCATATGATGCTCTCTCGCTTTTTGAACAAGTTGGGCAAGTTTACTATCAGTATGAATCGATACACCAGATGTTTCAGGAGCATCGTTGTAAGGTTGAGATAGCCAAGCAGTTCGACCACCAAAAGCTCCATCAGCAAATATCTTTAAAGCTCCATACTCTACAAAGGGCAACTCATATTCCTTTTTAACATGTTCGAAGTCTTCAAACGCTTCATGATGCACCAATAGATGCGCACGAAACTTAATCTCTTCTCCATCAATGACAGATTTATAAGCGCTCAAGGGTCTTTCAACATACCCGTAATAGCTTAAGTCTTCCGAATGCCCTCCTGTTAATCCTAGTGAAAGCAAATGTTTGATAGAGGTCCTTAAGGCAGTATTCAAATAGTTCTGTGAACCTTCTGGCACAACTTTTTTTACAAGTTCTGCGGCACTATCATGTAACAGCCCTGTTGCTTCTCCATCAGTATCTCTTACGATAATTCCACCTGGTGGATCGATCGTATCCTTTGTAATACCAGCCAATTCTAAAGCTCTCGTATTAGCTAAAAATGCATGACGACACACTCTGGATAAAAGTACAGGGCGTCCTCCTGAAATATCATCTAGTTCTTGTCTATGAAAAATCTTACGGTCGATAAAATTGTTCTCATTCCACCCTTCTCCGAGCAACCATTCATCAGCTGTAAGATTATTTGCTTTCTCTCGTAAAGCATGCTCCATCTCTTCAGCAGTATTCATTTCTGAAAGATCAAGTTTTATCAATTTTTCACCGTGACCGATCAAATGCAGATGACTGTCTACAAAACCTGGATACATCACATATCCTTTTAAATCAACTTTTTTCGTAATATGCTCGCTAAACATTTCTAATAAGTCTTTTTCCGTGCCGGTTTTAATAATTCTGCCGTCTTCTACGTAAACAGCTTCAATATGCTCACCTTCATTAACCATCGTATAGATTTTCCCGTTAAAAAAGAGCGTCCCCAATTGATTTGACCACCTTTTCCAATCATCTTTTTACAGTAGTATAACGTAAAAACCAAACAAAAAAGCAGATAAAGAATCTGCTTTTCTTTAAAACATCATCTTGTTTTAGATGCTTCTAACTGACGCAGCTCGATACGTCTGATCTTTCCTGAGGTTGTCTTAGGAAGATCATCCACATATTCAATCGATCTAGGGTATTTATACGGTGCCGTAAGTTCTTTTACGTGTTCTTGAAGCTCTTTTGTTAGAACATCGTTATTTGCTGTTTGATCTCGTAAAACAACAAACGCTTTAACAATATGACCGCGTATTTCATCCGGGCTTGCTACTACGGCACATTCTTTTACAGCAGGATGCTTTACGAGGGCATCTTCTACTTCAAAAGGACCGATCGTATAGCCTGATGAGATGATAATATCGTCACCTCTGCCTTCAAACCAAAAATAACCTTCAGCATCTTTCTTCGCTTTATCACCCGTAACATAATAGTCGCCACGGAAAGCCATCATCGTTCGATCTCGGTCTTTGTAATATTCTTTAAACAGAGCAGGGCAATTTTTATGAACCGCAATATCACCAACTTCTCCAGCAGCCACAGGTTTTCCGTTCTCATCAATTACGTCAACATCGTTTCCAGGCGTTGGTTTACCCATCGAACCTGGCTTGATCTCCATACCTTCCATCGTACCAACTAATAACGTATTTTCTGTTTGGCCATATCCATCACGCACTTTAATGTTGAAGTATTTTTCGAATGTATCGATCACTTCTCGGTTTAACGGTTCGCCAGCGGATACAGCGCTCCTTAGTTGTGGTAACTTATATTGATTCAAATTATCTACCTTTGCCATTAAACGATACTCTGTTGGTGTACAACATAAAACAGAGATCTGTTGATCTTGCAAAAGCGTTAAATATTTTTTCGGGTCGAACTTCCCTTGATAAACAAAACCAGTTGAACCTGTGCCTAATGTTGATAAGAATGGACTCCAGATCCACTTCTGCCAACCTGGTCCAGCAGTTGCCCAAACCTTATCATCTTCTGAAATATTGAGCCAGCTTTTAGCAGCTGTACGAATATGAGCATATGCCCATCCGTGTGTATGTACGACACCTTTAGGCTGGCCTGTTGTACCAGAAGTGTAGGACAAAAAAGCCATATCATCTTTTGCTGTTTCAGGAGCCTTGTAGGAAACGCTTACATTATTCGTGATCGCATGTAAGCTTAACCAATTTTCTGTCTCCCCGTTCGCACTGATTTTATATGTAAGAGTAGGTAAGTCGTCTTTGATCTCATTAACTTGCTCTGTAAAGCGGTAATCAGCAATAATCGCTTTAGCTTCACTATGTTGGACACGGTAGCTCAGATCCTTAGCTCGTAACATTTCTGAACATGGAATAACAGAAATTCCAGCTTTCAAACAAGCAATATATACCGCATACGTTTCGATCAGTCTCGGCATGATGATCAGAACTCTATCACCTTTAGCCAGTCCAAGCTCTTCAAATGAATTCGCAATCTGATTCGCTCTGTCAAGGAGGTTCTTATAGGTGATCTCCTCTGTAACGCCTTGTTCATCCATCCAGATTAACGCTTTTTTCTCTGGATTTAAAGCATACTTTTCCATTTCTTCTGTTAAGTTATAAATGCTAGGAGCTATCAAATTCATTTCTTTCACCCTTTCAATTCATGTTGTTCTTTACCATTATAATATATTTTAGAAAATTTTTAAAATTTAGTCATATATGAACAAAAATAAAAGGAGCGGGGACAACCCGCTCCGTTAGCCATTACTATTTATTTAGAGTATCCACCTAGAGCTTGAGCTACTAGACGCTTAGTGATTTCTCCACCTACAGATCCGTTAGCACGTGCAGTTGAATCTGGTCCAAGGTTTACACCGAATTCAGAAGCGATTTCATACTTCATTTGGTCTACAGCTTGTTGTGCACCTGGTACTACTAATTGGTTTTGGTTTGCCATGTTGTTTCACCTCCTTTGTACTAATAAGATGTGTCTAAATGGCCGATTCAATTCTTGGAAATTGTTGTGTGTGTTGCCATTTTAGGATATTAGTTATGAAGAAGGCTTTGAAAGTTGTTGATTTCTGATTACACTTGCTCGCTTTTCTGGATGAACTGTGAGCTCACTTTTGAGCTGACCGCTCAGCACCCCTCCAATCAACTTGTAAAGAAGAGACAATCCAAATGCAAAAGCTTCAGTCCTAAATATGAGGATTAAAAAAAGCCTACACATTGTGCAGACTTTTGTTGCTATAATTTAATTTCTTTAATAATAAATTGCTATATCAACGTGTTTCTGTTGACCTTTTCTTCATTGACTAGTTGATTGGAGTGTAAGGTGCGAGACTCCTGCGGGACAGGTGGGCAGGTGAGACACTTAAGAGTGAAACGTACGAATGTGGCTCACCGCCTGCCCCGCGGAAAGCGAGCAACCTGAAACGGAGATCAACTACTTTCAAGAACTAACAATATATTAACAAAACACGCAAAAAATGCCTTTAGAGCAAATCATCAAACGTTTCGTCCGTTGATTTCCCTTCTTCAAGAATCAACGTTTCAACATCATTAACTGCTTCTTCAATCAACTCTTCAAGGTTCTCAATATTTTTTTCAAAACGAATAGCTTTCTCACGCTTCGGCTTAGTCTTAGGTGCAGAAGGCAAGAATATCGTACAACAATCCTCGTAAGGGCGGATTGAAATATCGTATGTTCCGATTCTATGCGATATATTCATGATCTCAAGCTTATCCATCGTAATAACTGGACGAAGAATCGGCATGTTTGTTACTTCATTAATCGCATACATGCTGTGCATCGTTTGACTTGCAACTTGGCCGAGGTTCTCTCCGTTTGCGATAGCCATCGCATGGTTGTTCTCTGCTAATCTTTCAGTAATTCGTAGCATGACCCTTCTCATGATCGTCATGCTATAACTAGAAGGAATCTTATCTTTGATCGTTTGTTGAATTTTTGTAAAAGGAACAACATGAAGCTTGATCTTGCCCCCACTGTAGCGAGTAAGCTCTTGCGTCAGATCAATTACTTTTTGCTTTGCACGTTCACTTGTAAAAGGCGGACTATGGAAATGAACCCCTTCAATTCGAACGCCGCGTTTCATCGTCAAATAACCCGCTACTGGACTGTCGATTCCTCCTGAAAGCATAAGCATCGCCTTACCGCCAACACCGATTGGAAGACCGCCAGCACCTTCAAACGATTTAGAGCTAATGTAAGTTCCTGTATCTTTAACTTCCACTTTTACATTTACATCCGGATTATGAACATCTACCGTTAAGCCTTCTGTGTTCCTTAAGAGATATCCACCAACTTCTTGGTTAAGCTGCATGGAATTAACAGGGAAAGATTTTAAAGAGCGTTTACCTGTAACTTTAAAGGTCTTTTTTCCTTCGATCGCTTCATTAAGAGCGATTAACGCTGCTTTCTGAATGGCTTCTAAATCATTTTCAGCTCTTACTGCTAAACTAATCGAATGGATACCGAAAATATCCTGAAGTGATTTAACGATAGGCTCGTAAGACTGTCCGTTTAATTCAATAACAATTCGGTCGAAATGTTTTGACATATTCAGTCCTTGAAACGGTCGCATTTTTCTTTTCACCGTTTCAAATAGCTGTGATTCGAAATGTCTTCTGTTTTTTCCTTTCAATGATAACTCACCATAACGTACGACTAAATGATCATATATCATCTTTATTACCTCATTACCTTTTTAATATTTAATAGTTCTTCTTTAATTACCTTTATAGCTTTTTCTGCTTCTTTCAATGAATTCCCATAGGAAGTACTCAATCGAATAGCTGTTGAAGCACGATTTTCTCCTAATCCCATCTCTAGAAGGATGCGGCTAGCTCCTCCTTGTTTTGATGAGCATGCAGATCGAGTAGATACATACACATCTCTCTTATCAAGGGAATGGATCAGCACTTCTGGTTTGATACCCTTCACTGAAAAATTAATAATATGAGGAGCTGAGTACTTCATAGAAGTATTGATGTCAATTCCATCTATGGAACGTAACTCTTCGATTAAGAACTGCTTGATCTCAAATAAATTTTCTTTCTTTTCCTTACTCTCTTGAAGAATTAACCTTAACGCTTTTGCCATAGCTACAATACCTGCAACATTTTCAGTTCCGGCTCTTTTTTTTAATTCTTGTTCTCCACCAGTGAATAAAGAAGAGATACTTACTCCGTTCTTGACGAATAGAATACCATTTCCTTTTAGACCGTGAATTTTATGTGCAGATATGGTGCATAAATCAATTCCCCACTCTTTAAGTGGAAGATCAACCTTACCGACACCTTGAACATTGTCGACATGAAAAAAAATCTTCGGGTGTTCTTTCAAGATTTTACCTATCTCTTGAATAGGTTGTATCGTTCCTGTTTCATTATTGACATGAATAAGTGAAACAAGTATCGTATCTGGCCGGATCGAACGCTCAAGATCTTCTAATGAGATCAAACCATCTTGGTCCACTGGGAGATACGTTATTTCAAAACCTTGTGATTCTAGATATTGAAAGGACTCATGACTCGATGCATGCTCAACAGAAGAGGTTATAAGGTGTTTACCTCGATTTTGATGTTGAAAAGCTATACCCTTAATCGCTATATTATTGCCTTCTGTACCACCAGAGTTAAAAACCACTTCAGATGAAGCAACCTCCAATAACTGAGCAATTGACTTTCTTGCTTGCCCAAGCAACTTTTCCGCTTCTCCTCCCTTTGAGTGAAGAGAAGATGGATTGGCAAAATACTTTTCTGACACCGTTACGAACGTATCCAAAACTTCCTTATAAGGTTTTGTTGTTGCACTATTATCCAAATAAATCATGTTGAATCCTCCAATTTTCCATTCCAACCGTTCTAAACACACATTTCATTATCATACCATAATTTAGCTATCGTGCACATTATCACATAGCTCCTAGTTTTTGTTAATACCGTGGAAGAAATTTCTTCTAAACAGAAAAAAAAACTGCAGGAAATGAATCCTTACAGTTTTTATACATGTGATTTTAAGTTAATTTCCATCTCTTTAAGGATTCCAGGTCTAACACTTTCTATAGCAGAAGCTGCAATCTCAAGAGCATCTTCATATTGATAATTTCGAAAAGCGATCTCAGCTTCAATCAAACGAACAGATACAGATTGATAAGAACTTCTAAACCTGTTTCCGTATTGAATAAGCTTCTCTGCTAAAAAAGCATTCTCAATCATCTTAGACGTTTCATCATAGCCTTCGTTCACTGCTTCATGCGCTTTGTTAAGTACGTAAGAGACATCTGACATTTCCAGAGGTTTCTCATCCAGTTTTTTTGAAACTTCAATGATATATTCTTCAGCTTTCCCGATGGTAATTAAGTAATGTTCCGGTAATCCTGGAAGGTTGCTCTTTTGTACCATTCTTCTCGCTTCAAGAAGTTTCTTCCTAAGTTCTCTTAAGCTTTGTTTTGTCTCAAGCTCATCTTTTCTTAAGTTATGAAGCATTTCTTCATACACTTTCTGTGAACGCTGCAGTTCTTCCATCTGCTTTTGCATCTCTTCCATCATCTCACGAATAACAGAATAAGATTCTCTTTTTTCTTCAATTGAATCTTCAATAATTAAGAAACGGCTTTGTAGCTTATGAAAGAGTTTTTCTATCTTCTTTTGCATCTCTGCTTCGTTCTGCTCGATCAAGTAAGTAGAAGAAACAATTTGAGTTTCTTGCTTTAAGTTCTCGATTCTATCATGAAGATCTTGAATATTAGTATCAAAGATTTCTCTTTCACTCATTACAAATTGTTTGGAGTGCACTTCGTTCTCAAGCATTTCATATAACTGATCCATTTTTTGAATCGTTTCATCCATATCTTTTTGAGCACTTTCAAGCTCTAGTTCAAGGACTTTGTTCAGGGCTTTATCGTTAAGGTCTTTTAAAGAACTAATCTCTTTTTCAATGCCAATATGGTGAAGAACATAACCTTGCTGTTCCATCTCTGTAAAACCTGTACTTAATTCTTTAAGTGAATTAGGGATATCAGATTGAAGGATCACCAGTAGTTCAGGAACACCTTGCATCTTCGTTCTACAATCAGAGATACGATTCAAACTCTCTACAAGCCTTTGTCTAGCTTCTAGATGGCTTCCTTGGACAGTTAATGATTCAAAGGTTTCAAACAAAGCTTTTATCTCGTCGAGTTCTTTATCAAAGATGGGTGCTGTCTGGCCTAAAGCACGTATATGTGTTAAATAGTATTTCTTTGTTTCTTGAAGCTTTTCTTTCGCTTCAACAATCTCTTCTCGATTTAGTTCCTCACTCGTAACTAACTCATTGATCTCAGAAGTAATCTCTTTAATCCTCATATCGATCTTATCTAATGACTGACTAACACCAGCTAAAATGGACTTAGCTTTTTTAAAACGGTACTTATCGGTATATTCTTCGGCATCAAACAAGTCTTCTTCTAAATTAGGAAGTTGAGTCGTTACCATCTCATCCCATTCTTGACGCCACATTTCAAACTTCTCTTCCGTTTCACCAATCATCGCCATACCCTTAACTTTTGAAATTTCTTCTGTTAATGGGCGATTCATAATTTGCATCTTCCATGCTTCAAGTCGGTCTATTTCTTTATATACCCTTCGTCGTGACATGGCACCGTACAGGATCAATGCTAGGAATGTAACGATGGCAATGACTATGTATATCATCAGAGGCACCCTTTCTATCTGTTCAAATTTCTATATTGTCTTTATTATGTATTCGTATGTTTAAATCGCTTTAACGATCTAATTTAGTTTTTATTATATAAAATTGCAGTTTAATGCTTTTATGATAACATGTAAACAAACATTTGACGCAAAAAAAATGCATAATCTGATAATTTTTTTCCAATTTAATGAAGATTTTGTCGAAAGGAGGAGTAAGAAAGTTGTACTTTGATGGACATGTACACACGCCCTTTTGTCCTCATGGGTCTACAGACACGTTTGAGATGTATATCGAAAGAGCTATCTCTTTAGGTATGAAAGGTATGACCTTTACAGAGCATGCCCCTCTCCCTCAAACATTTGTTGATCCTGCTCCCACGAAAGACAGCAGCATGACACATGAACAATTAGGAAAATACTTCGATACTTTGAGGGAACTTAAGAAGTACTATAGAAGTAAAATTGAAATTTTTACAGGTTTAGAGGTCGATTTTATTGATGGCTACGAAGAGGAGACAAATACGTTTCTGAAAGAAGTTTGGCCAGAGCTCGATGATGCCATTTTATCTGTCCATTTTCTAAAGGTTAAAAATAATTACTTCTGCATGGATTATGATGAGAACGTATTTAGAGATTTGATCGAGCAATCCGGCAGCCTCTCTGCCGTCTACTCACTATACTTTCAGACGGTAAAAAAATCGATCACTCATTCATTTGGAAAGTACCAGCCAAGACGGATTGGACATATGACATTAGCGAAGAAATTCCAGTCTCTATTTCCTAGCAATTTTTCCTATAATAATGAAGTAGAAGAAATCTTAACGGTATTGTCTGAACGTAATATGTATCTGGATTATAATGGAGCAGGTGCTGTTAAGCCATACTGTTTGGAGCCATATCCATCCAATTGGATTATAAAAGAGGCACAAAAAAGAAAAATCCCTCTTGTCTATGGATCTGATGCCCACAGCGCTAAGGGACTCGGTCAAGGATTGGATCAATTCGTATCAACAGCAACATTAACTTCCCCACTTCTCCTGAATAGAGCCGAATAAAGGCTTTTGAACAGCAGACAGTAGGGGATTTTTTCTTTCTGAGATGCAAACACATTTATCAAACCAGTTCATCATCCATTTTTTATATGGCTGGATGAACGTTTCTGTTTCTGCACTTATCTGATACACCTCAGCCAAATAAAGAGGGTGTAAAAAAGGAAGCATCATCATATCTTTGAATTGAATGGTTAAAAAGTCCACTGGCTGCCTTCTGAACTCTTTTTTCTTCATTCCTTTTTCGAACAAGGTTTGTAAAAAGTACTTTTCCTTAACTAAGTAAGTAGACATGAGTTCACGGACCAATGTTGAATCAAGCGTCATCTCCCGATATACAAAACGTGCAAGAGGAAGGTTTCGCTGTTGATAGATCAATAACGCTTCTACTACTTCAATAAAGCTTCCTTTAACCGTTGGAGAGCTGGATGTGTGATAGATGATTTCAATTCTTCTAATATAGCCTTCAAAAAATGAAGTGATCAACTCTTCTAGAAGACCTTTCTTTCCTCCATAATGGTACGAAATTAAAGCGATGTTCACACCTGCTTTTTTGGCTATCTGTCTAATGGTCGTTCCTTTAAACCCTTGACTAGTAAAAAGAGCAATCGCTGCCTCTGCTATTTTCAGTTTCGTTTCCATCGGATCTGTCTTCATTTTCTTCCACCGTCCTTCCCTCTTGTATAAAATTCTTGGGCGAGAGACATAAACCTTTAATAATCGCTCGACAAATAAGGGCTTTTGAGTGTATAGTTCAACATTATTTGATAGGATAGAGTAAACAATTTATCAGGTTTGGAGGAATCTTGATGTTTTCCGTTCAGCAATATAGCACAGATAGAAATGAGGGGTATTCTCTTCTATTGAAACAACTTTCTGCTTTACTAGAAGGTGAAACAAATGCGACTGCGAACCTTGCAAACGCATCTGCTCTTTTAAATCAATTTTTAGACAGAGTAAACTGGGTTGGTTTTTATACATTTGAAGAAGAGACGAACCAATTAGTACTTGGACCCTTTCAAGGACTTCCAGCTTGTGTAAGGATTCCTCTTGGAAGAGGAGTATGCGGAACTTCCGCTCAAAATCAAGAAACGTTAGTCGTAAAAGATGTCCATGAGTTCCCTGGTCATATTGCTTGTGACGCAGCTTCTCAATCCGAAATCGTCGTCCCATTAGTTAAAGATGGAAAGTTGCTAGGCGTTCTAGATATTGATAGTCCTGAAAAAGCAAGATTTGATGAGATTGATCAAGAGAACTTAGAAAAGTTTTGTGAGGTTTTACTTCGATATATCTAGATTCTCATTACATTAAAGAAGCCCTGCGCTGTCATCAGCGCAGGGCTTCTTTATATTAGAGTAAATCTAAACTTTGGTTGATGTCCTCCCAAATATCTTCCCAAGCTTCTAAACCAACCGATAAGCGTAGAAGCTGATCACTGATACCCATCTGAATTCGATTCTCCTCAGGTACGACAGCATGTGTCATTGTAGCAGGATGTTGGATGAGTGTTTCAGCATCACCAAGACTAACAGCGATCTTAATGAGTTTTAAATGGTTCATAAATTTTTGAGCGACGGCTTTATCTCCTTTAATCTCAAAGCTGATGAGCCCCCCAGCGTTCAACATCTGTTTATTCGCAAGCTCATATTGAGGGAAATCAGGATCACCCGGATACAGAACTCGATTTACGCTAGGATGTTTCTTTAACAAGTCTGCAAGTTTCTTTGCATTCTCACAATGACGGTCCATTCGTACAGGAAGAGTCTTAATTCCTCTTAATAGCAGCCAAGCATCAAATGGAGACATGACTCCTCCAATATCCTTTTGAGTCGTCATTGCTAGGTGACTCATCATTTCTTGCTTCCCTACCGCTAGACCTCCGATTACATCACCGTGACCACACAAATATTTCGTGGCACTATGCAAAACAATATCGCAGCCTAATTCAAGTGGACGTTGAAGATATGGCGATGAAAATGTATTATCGACTACAACTGGAATATTAAATTCTTTTGCTATTCTTGCCACCATACTTAGATCAACAAGTTTCATGGTAGGATTTATCGGAGATTCAATGTAGATGACTGTAGTATGATCATTGATCGCTGAGCGTATCGATTCCTCATCGTTCATCGGATGAAAATTATGTGTGATATGATATTTTTCTTCCATAAGCTGAAGCAAGCCAAAAGTACACCCATATACTCCTTCTGAACAGAGAATATGGTCTCCCGTTTTCGTTAAGCCGAGCAGAATAGCTGAAACTGCTGCCATACCCGAACCAAACGCTAGACCTTTTTCCCCTTTTTCCATTGCTGCAATCCGCTCTTCTAACATGGCAACGGTAGGATTGCTTAATCTTGAATAGATATAACCCTCCTCCTCGCCTGCAAATCGTGCAGCACCCGTTTCCGCGCTATCAAAAACAAAAGTTGAAGTTTGAAAAATAGGAGGAGCTAGACTTCCATTATGCTGCTCTGCGTTATACCCCTTATGAATCACATCTGTTTCAAAGCGTTTTGTATCCATTTTTACTTCTCCTTTGAAGGCAATATAAAATGTAAGCGCTTTCTTATTTATATCATATATGAATTTTAATGCTTTTACAATTTGTCCCTAAAAATGTTTTCATGTATATGGCGATCGGGTTGACATCAAATAGCAAAAAAGCTTATACTATTCTTTGTGTAAAATAAGCGGCACTATGTCCATCATCAGTTTTTATTTTGTACCCAGGTTTTCATTAATCCGGGAATATCGCGTAGCTTCATAGGCTGCTGAAGTGAAGATGTTTTTCATACAAAATATGCTCATGAAAAGGCCATAGTCACTGTTGTTGTTTTAACACAAACAAACACGTGAAGGAGGAGTCAATTATGGCTCGATATACAGGTTCAACATGGAAAGTTTCCCGTCGTCTTGGAATTTCTCTAAGCGGAACTGGAAAAGAATTATCAAAGCGTCCTTACGCTCCAGGACAACATGGTCCTACTCAACGTAAAAAAATCTCTGAATACGGTTTACAATTACAAGAGAAGCAAAAGCTTCGTTACATGTATGGTGTAAACGAGCGTCAATTCCGCCGCATTTTTGATGATGCTGGTAAAATGACTGGTATCCACGGTGAAAACTTCATGGTTCTTTTAGAATCTCGTCTAGACAACGTAGTTTACCGTCTTGGTCTTGCTCGTACGCGTCGTGCTGCTCGTCAATTAGTAAACCACGGTCACATCACAGTAAACGGCAAGCGTGTTGATATCGCTTCTTACCGTCTATCTGCTGGCGATGTTGTTGGTGTTCGTGAAAAATCTCGCAACTCATCTGCTATTAAAGAAGCAATCGAAGTTAACAACTTCGTACCTGATTTCTTAACATTTGACGAAAACAAATTGGAAGGTACTTTCACTCGCTTACCAGAGCGTTCTGAACTTCCTGCTGAGATCACAGAACAACTTATCGTTGAATTCTACTCTCGTTAATAAGAGTTAAGAGTAAAGAAACCCTTAACACCTTTTTTAAAGGCATTAGGGGTTTTTCTTATGTTATAAAAGTTCCTTAAACTTACTTGCCTGTGACTCTAATTGTCGAGCAGATTTTTCAATTCCTAAAAATTCTTGCATCGCTTGTTCGATCAATTTCTTGTTATTCGTTATTCCTTCTTGTGATCGGTGAGTCACATCATTGATCTTGTTGATCTCGCCTGTGATTCCTGAAATATGTGCGTTCACTTCTTGAATTGAATCTTGCACGCGATTCGCCAGTTTTCTAACTTCCACAGCTACAACATTAAACCCTCTACCGTGATCACCAGCACGAGCCGCTTCTATGGCTGCGTTTAAGGCTAACAAATTAGTTTGTGCCGCAATCTCACGAATCGTCTTTACGATATCCTCTATAGAAGTAGCTTGTTTTTTCAGTGAATCTAATATCAATAAATTTTGTTGCGATTCTGAAACTAACTTCTCAGTAGCTAAAGAGATCTCGTTGCTTTTCTTTAATCCTTCTTCCGCTCGTGTAAGTAATTCTAAGGACATCTGTTGAAGGTCAGAAGCAACCGTGATCGTGTTATTTTCTCTGTTTGTAATATCTGTAGCGATCTTGACCACAGCCGTCACATTATGATTTTCGTCTAGAACTGGTGTATACGTGGCTTCTAACCAGATAAGTCGCTTTGATTTAGTAACACGTTGAATCTTTTCTTGAAAGGTTTTACCCTCTCTTAAGCTTTTCCAAAAACGATCATATTCACCACTTCGCAAGAAATCTTCTGTACAAAATTGTTTATGTATCAATAATGGCATCTCATCCACCTTGTATTCCATCGTAGTGGCAAAATTTTTATTTGCCCATAATACTTTTCCATGTGGGTCAAATTCAATCATAGCTACAGAACGATCGATCGCTGCTAGTACAGCGCTTTCATTTAAAACTTGTGAACTTTTCGTAGAACTGTTGTTGCTTAATGTTATCATTGTTGCATCCCCATCTTTTAGTATTTATTTCTAATATTATACTACTAAGGAACTAATTACTAATGAAATGTTCTATGAATATAATAAAAAATCCACACAGCATGCTGCATGGATTTTTGCTTGTTAATGGGTGTTTTTAAGTATGGATCAGTCTACTTCTTTCCCCATACTTTCTTGTAGAATATAGAACCACTGCTCGCGAGTTAATGGTAAGTTTGCTGCATTTATTGCCGCTTCTATACGGTTCATTTTTCCACTTCCTACGATCGGCATAATCTGTGAAGGGTGCTTTAACAGCCAAGCGTAAGCGACTTCATCAATAGAAGATGCTTCTGTTTCACTAGCCACTTTCTCTAATGCCTTTTTCACGCGTATTGCTTTCTCATCGTTACCTTTAAACAATCTTCCTCCTGCAAGAGGAGACCACGCCATTGGTCTTACTTTTTCTTTTTGAAGGTGGTTGATCGTACCGTCAAAGAACGGTTGTTCATGAAGAACAGATAACTCGATCTGATTCGTTACAAGTGGGCCATTGTACTCATTTTGAAGCATTTCCATTTGTTTAGGTGTAAAGTTAGAAACACCAAAATGCTTAACTTTCCCCTCTTTTCTTAAGATGTGGAACGCCTCTGCTGTTTCAGCTGGGTCCATAAAAGGATCAGGACGATGAATCAACAACACATCTACATAATCTGTATTCATTTTTTGCAATGAATTCTCTGTAGAAGAGATGATATGTTCTTTACTCGTATCATAGGATTTAATCGTATGTTGAGGACGATTTTCAGATACGAGTTTAATGCCACACTTAGTCACGATCTGAATGTCTTCTCTTAAAGAAGGTTTGAGAGCTAGTGCTTGTCCAAAGAGTTCTTCACACATGTAGTTCCCATAAATATCAGCATGATCAAACGTTGTAATTCCTGCTTCAATACATCGTTCCATAAGTGAAAGTAGCTCTTCAGGAGATAGATTCCATTCAGCTAAACGCCAATGACCGTGAACGATCTGTGAAAATTGAAGGTCTTCTGCTAATTGAATTTTCTTCAAAACAAACACTTCCTTTAATAAAGTTAGAGAGGAACCCTTACCACAGGGTTCCTACTTTTTTAGTATCTGATCAACGTATACTTTTTCTTGCCACGTCGGATGATAACAAACTTGCTTTCGATGCGGTCGTTTTCACCAACCATATAAGCTGTGTCTTGAACCTTTTCACCGTTGATTGATACAGCACCATTCGTTACATCTTCTCTAGCCTGTCTTTTAGATGGAGAAATCTTCGCATCAACAAGAAGGTCTACAATGTTTAAGTCTTCTGTATTAGTTGCGTTGAACGAAGGAACATCCTTGAACCCTTGTTCAATCTCAGCAGCCGTTAAGTCTGAGAGATTCCCACTGAAAAGTGCTTCTGTAATCTTTACTGCTTGTTTGTAAGCTGCCTCTCCGTGAACAAGCGTAGTTACTTCTCGACCTAATGCTTTTTGTGCTTCGCGTTTTTCTGGTGCTTCCAATAATGATTTTTCCAAAACTTCAATTTCTTCTTTAGATAAGAACGTAAAGTATTTAAGCCAGTTGATGACGTCTGCATCTGCTGCATTTACCCAGAACTGATAGAACTCATATGGAGTCGTTTTATCTGCGTCTAGCCAGATCGTTCCTGATGCTGTTTTACCAAACTTTGTTCCATCCGCTTTTGTGATTAGTGGAATCGTTAGTCCGAATACTTTCTCCTCTTCACCGGATCGACGGATCAGTTCCATACCAGCCGTAATATTCCCCCACTGGTCACTTCCGCCTATTTGAAGTTTTACGTTTTCTTTTTGGAAAAGATTAAGAAAATCATACGACTGTAGGATCATGTATGAGAACTCGGTAAATGAGATCCCCGCTTCTAAACGCGAGTCAACGGAATCTTTGGCGAGCATGTAGTTAACAGAGAAATTCTTTCCAACGTCACGAAGAAATTCAATCATCGTAAGCTGACTTAACCAATCATAGTTATTCACTGTTTTAGCAGGGTTCGTTTCTCTTTCAAAATCAAGCAGTCTTGAAAGCTGATTTTTAATCTTGTCTGTCCATTGAACAACAATCTCAGCTTCGTTTAATGTTCTTTCCGTTTGTCTACCACTTGGATCCCCGATCAAACCCGTTCCACCGCCAACTAGTGCAAACGGCTGGTGTCCAGCTTCTTGGAATCGTTTGAGTGTAAGAATCGGTAACAAGTTCCCAATGTGAAGGCTGTCTGCAGTTGGATCGAATCCGCAATAAAGCTTTACGATTCCTTTTTCAAGTTCTTTTTGTAGTCCCTCTTGATCCGTTACTTGATTAAGAAGACCTCTAAATTCTAGATCTTGTAGAATATTCATTCCTATCTTCCTTCCGTAATTTGATGATGTTTAATGATAATAAAAAAAGTCCCTCTCCAGTTGGAAAGGGACGTGATGACAATCTCGCGGTACCACCCTAATTAAAAGCCACAGTAATGGCTTTTCACTTCATTTCGTAACGGTTTTATCCGTTCTCTGCTACTTAACGTTCACAGAGACAGCTCCAGGAGGTAATTCACAGCGTGCCTTTGCACTGGTTCGCATCAACCACCAGCTTTCTGAAACAGGGAGACACCTGCTACTCATTCCTATCTTCGCTTTCAACATATAATAATCTTCATTTATTTTTACCACACAGATGAATTTCATGTCAATCTTCATCTTCAAAAACGGTGTTCTATCATAAATCGACCTTATGTTATAATACACGAGGGGGAGGGATTACCAAATGATGTCTCGTTTTGATGAATTGAAGCAAAACTGGGAGAAATTTGTCCACTTTTTAAAGGAAAAAGGAATTATTCGAACAGCACGAATTACATATAACGTCACATGGAACATGTTCTTGATCGTAACTGTACTACTTATTCTAGGCGGTGTTTTCGCTGCAGGAGTTGGAGCTGGGTTCTTCGCTTCACTCGTAAAAGACGAACCTGTACGAGCACACACTTCTATGAAAGAAGATATTTATAATTATGAAGAGACGAGTACCGTATACTTTGACAACAATCAGTACATGGGTAAACTTCAATCAGATTTAGACAGACAAGAGGTTAGTTTAAAAGATGTTTCTCCTTTTGTCTTAAAAGCTGTCATATCTACAGAAGATCAATACTTCTATGAACATGAGGGTGTCGTACCAAAAGCGATCTTCCGTGCTATGTATGAAGAGTTTTCTGGTGCTCCAATCGTTACAGGAGGAAGTACACTAACTCAACAGCTTATTAAAAATCAAATACTAACAAACGAAGTTTCTTTCGACCGAAAAGCAAAAGAAATTTTACTAGCGATGAGACTTGAGAAAGTACTCAAGAAGGATGAGATTCTTGAAGCTTACTTAAACATCGTACCTTATGGAAGAAACTCTTCCGGTCGAAATGTTGCAGGGATACAAGCTGCTGCAGAAGGTATCTTTGGAATACCAGCTTCTAAATTGAATTTAGCTCAATCAGCTTATTTAGCGGGACTTCCAAAGAATCCTTTTGTATATACACCATTCAGTAATGGTGGTGTACCTAAAGAAGACATTTCTGCAGGAGTTAAACGAATGCAGACCGTACTAAATAGAATGCTATCTGAAGGCTCTATTACGCAAGCAGAATATGATGAAGCCATAAAATACGATATTAAAAAGAATCTTACGACTAAACAGCAATCTTCTTTTGAAAAATATCCTGCTTTAACTGTTGAAGTACAGCGACGTACAGTTGAAATTTTAGCAAAAGTTCAAGCTGAAAAAGACGGTAAGAATTTTGACAAACTAACACCTGAAGAACTTAAAGAATATAAAGACAATGCTAGAATTCAAGTTCGACAAAAAGGAATTAAAATTCATACGACCATTAACCAAAAGATATACGATGAGATGCAAGCTGTAGTAGCAAACGATAACCTTTTCGGTCCTGCTAATGAATATGTTAGAGGGAAAAAATTAGACAAACCAGAACCTGAAGAAGTCGGTGCATCATTAATAGACAACAAGACTGGTAAAATCATTAGTTTCGTTGCCGGTCGTGACTTCAATCGTGAACAAACCAATCATGCTACATATATGAAACGGCAGAACGGTTCCACAATGAAGCCTTTACTTGCCTATTCTCTAGCACTTGAAACAGGTAAAGTTCAACCCGGTTCTATTGTTCCCGACACACCCATTCAATCTGGATCTCACTCAATTGGTAACTGGGATGGTAAATATGATGGCCTTGTTTCTGTTAGACACTCCATGAAATGGTCAAGAAATACACCAGCAGTCAGAAGTTATATGAGAGTGAATACTGATGAAGCACTTAATAGATTAGAAAAAATGGGCGTATCTTCACTAAGTCCTAATGATAGAGGAGCACCTGTTCTTGCTATCGGAGGAATGACTAACGGTGTTACAGTCGAGGAGAATACAAATGCCTTTGCTACATTCGCTAATGGTGGTAATTTTGTAGATGCATACATGATTGAAAAAATAGAATCAAATAATGGTGAGTTAATATACCAGCATAAAACAAATCCTGTTCAAGTTTACTCCCCACAAACATCATACCTATTGCTAGATATGATGCGTGATGTTGTAAATGGTGGTACAGGAAATAATATTAACCGCTATCTTTCCTTTAGCACTGATTGGGCAGGAAAATCAGGTACGACGAACGATGATATTGATTCCTGGTTTGTTGGAACAAATCCTAACGTTTCCCTCGGAGTATGGATTGGATATGATACTCCTGATTCACTCGTTAAAGGTGACGGTGGTACAGGGAAAAGAAATCAACGAATCTGGTCCCTACTAGCTAACGCAGCTTATAAACATTCACCGCAATTAATGGATCCCGATAAGCAATTCGCGATGCCTTCAGGAATCGTACGTCGTGAGATCTGTGGAATTTCTGGCAAGCTACCTTCTGATCTATGTCGAAGCGCTGGGCTTGTTACGACTGATCTCTTTAATGCTAAGTTCACACCTAGCGAAGTAGACGACACGCTCACAAAAGGTCGGTATGTGCTTGTAGGGGATGCGAAGTATAAAGCACTTCCATCTACACCACAAGAGTTCACGAAAGATGGTGTTCTGATTAAGGAAGAGTTCCTACGTGAACTTGGATTAGAGGCACTAAACAAATTAACGAACACAACCAATCTACTGAACAACATTGTTCCTGAAAAAGAATTAAAAGAAAACGGCAAGGTTCCTTCTGCTGTTGCGGGCGCAAAAATGTCTGATGGCGTACTTTCATGGGCGTCTCATGGAGAGAATGATGTAATTGGTTACCGCATCTATCACTCTTCAGATGGCACATCATTTAAAAAGATCGGCTCTGTGACCGCGGATAAAACTTCAGCCAAAGTACCTGCTGGAGTGGTTTATGTGACAGCAGTGGATATTGCAGGTAAGGAATCTCCTGCACAAACAAAAGTTCAAGTTGGTGAAAAGAAACCGCCAGCTGAACCACCTACTCCACCAACAGATGGAAATGGAGATGGAGGAAAGCCTGACAAACCACAAGATCCACCACCGCCACCAACTGAACCTACAGATCCTGGCACTGGTGATCCGCCACCAGCCACAACACAAAATAATAATAAGAAAAAACCCTCGAATGGATAATTCGAGGGTTTTTCATCGTAGTTATATTAGTCTTCCATCGTAGAGAGATCACCTGTTGGCAGATCAAGTTCCCAAGCTTTAAGTACACGACGCATAATCTTACCGCTTCTTGTCTTTGGAAGCTTATCACGGAACTCAATTTCACGCGGTGCTGCATGTGCAGCAAGTCCTGCTTTTACAAAACCACGAATTTCCTCAATCAGTTCATCGCTTGCTTTATAACCAGAGCGAAGCGCAATGAACGCTTTAATAATCTCACCTCGAACAGGGTCGGGTTTTCCGATAACCCCAGCTTCCGCAACAGCTGGGTGTTCCACGAGTTTACTTTCCACTTCAAACGGCCCTACTCGTTCGCCTGAGGTCATGATCACATCATCAATTCTACCTTGGAACCAGAAGTACCCATCTTCATCCATATAAGCAGAATCTCCGGAAACATACCAGCCACCTGGCGTAAAATAGGAATCATATTTTTCAGGATTGTTCCAGATTGCACGCATCATGGACGGCCACCCTTTTTTGATGGCAAGGTTGCCCATTCGATACGGAGGTAAGATGTTGTCTTGGTCGTCAATAATTGCTGCTTCAACTCCTGGGAACGGTTTACCCATCGATCCCGGTTTGATCTCCATCGCTGGGTAGTTACTGATCAGCTGTCCACCTGTTTCCGTCATCCACCAGTTATCATGTATGCGTAAGTTAAACACCTTCATTCCCCATCTAACAACCTCAGGGTTAAGAGGTTCACCTACACTTAAAATATGTCGGAGTGAGGACATATCAAATTTCTTTACCACCTCGTCTCCAGCGCCCATCAACATACGAAACGCAGTTGGTGCACTGTACCAAACCGTTACACCATAGTTTTCAATGGTTCCATACCAATCTTCAGGTGAGAAACGACCACCGCGAATCACACTTGATGCGCCGTTCAGCCATGGACCGAATATGCCATAAGAAGTTCCAGTTACCCAACCAGGATCAGCTGTGCACCAGTATACATCGTCTTCTTTTAGATCGAGTACCCATTTTGAAGTCTGGAAATGCTGAAGCATGGCATTATGAACATGAAGGACACCTTTTGGTTTACCCGTCGATCCGGATGTGTAGTGAAGGATCAGGCCGTCTTCACGATCAACCCATTCAATATCTAATTCTTTTGATGCTTTTTTCATCCGATCAAAATAACTTACATACGGTCCCTCTTCTTTAACATCTTCTCCTACCAAAATAACATTCTTCAATTTTGACAGTTGATCAACTGGGACACGCTCTAAAAGGGCTGGCGTTGTAACGAGCACTTTAGCCTCACTATCTTCAAGCCTGTCTCTTACTGCTCCCTCCATGAATGCCTCAAACAATGGACCAACGATTGCTCCGAGTTTGATCGCACCAAGAAACGTAAAATAAAGTTCAGGGGAACGCGGCATAAAGATGAAGACACGATCTCCTTTTTCAACACCTATTTGGCGTAACATATTACCTGCTTTGTTAGACATCTCTTTCATGTCTTTAAACGTATACTTCTCATCTCTATTTTGATCTGAGAAATAAAGAGCTACTTTGTTTTTTCGATGGGATGCCGCATGACGGTCTATAGCTTCATATGCCATATTGACTCGTCCTGTCTTGTGCCAGGAGAATTCTTTTTCAATGTCTTTCCAATCAAATGCTCCGTATGTAGCCTCATAATCTTGTAGATTAAAATCACCTTTTATAATCGGAAGCGCTTCCAGTTTCATTGCTAAATCTCCCTTCCCTTTTGGATATCTCTTTAATTATATCATATTATCAAAATTTTTTAACTTATTAGAACTATCTATAAAAACCACCATGTAAACCCTTACAACAACGTTTTATGATGTATAATAGAAGTTGGAAACCAACCTAGGTGGTGTAAAAATGAATCATACCAAAACATACAACTGTGTAGCATTAAAGACGAGTCATGGAACGATTACAGTCGAAGGACCCGTATCAGCCGAAACGTTAGAAGGTCTTTATTTTCATGAAGATTTAAAAGCGTTTAGACCGGCAAATGAACAAAAGAAAGCTGTAACTGAAATCGCTAGACTACCCGAAGGAAGAATCATAATCGCCAAAAATAAAGATACCGTTATCGGTTATGTTACATACGTCTATCCAGATCCGCTTGAACGTTGGTCTGAAGGAAACATGGACAATCTATTAGAACTAGGTGCGATCGAAGTTATACCTGAATATCGGAACTTTAAAGTTGGAAAAACACTATTAAAAGTATCCATGATGGATGATGCCATGGAAGACTATATTATTATCACAACAGAATACTATTGGCACTGGGATTTAAAAGGAACCAAGCTATCCGTTTGGGATTACCGAAAAGTCATGGAAAAAATGATGAACGCAGGCGACCTGGAATATATGGCAACAGATGATCCTGAGATCAGTTCGCATCCGGCCAATTGTTTAATGGTCCGCATCGGAAAAAGAATTGACTTAGACACGATCCAACAGTTTGACCGATTGCGTTTTAAAAATCGTTTTATGTATTAATCCAATCAGTAGACGAGAGAGAAAACAAATGGGAGTGTTGGGAAATGATCGTTCAAAATATGATGCAAAAAAATGTTGTAACGATTCATGAAAACGAAACGATCGGTACAGCCATACAGTTAATGCTTGAAAAAGACATCCGAAACTTACCGGTGATCGACAAAGAAGGAGACTTACTGGGACTTGTAACAGATCGTGAAGTAAAAGATGCGAGTCCTTCTATCTTTCATCAAAATGAGCATCCAGAAGATTTTGAGAAACCGGTTTCGAGCATAATGAAACAAGCTATCTTTTCAGCTCATCCTTTCGACATAGCAGAAGAACTTTCTACAATTTTTTATGAACACAATGTGAGCTGTATTCCCGTGTTGGAAGAGTCGAAGTTAGTTGGTCTAGTAACAGAAAGAGAGATGTTACATGCCTTCATCCTTTTGACAGGTACTCATCAACCGGGATCTCATCTAGAAGTTGTCGTACCGAACGAAGCTGGTGAACTAGCTAAAGTAGCGAGTGTCTTGAAGGATTTCCACTTGAACATCAGCTCGGTTCTCGTCTACCCTTCTCATAATGAGAGAGAGAAGATTATCGTATTTCGCGTGGGAACAATGAACCCGCTTCCAGTCATCGAACACTTAATTGACAACGGCTATGAAGTCAAATGGCCACCTGTTCCGGGTGAACGCGATGAAAAATGATTCTGTATTTGTTTATTCACCAGACCTTTTAGGATATAAGTTCAGTGAGACGCATCCTTTCAACCAGCTAAGAGTACAGCTTGCTTATGAGCTATTAAGAGATTCAGGTTGTTTGGAAGACGATCAAATTATTAAACCTAGACAAGCAACAGATGAAGAAATCATGTTGATCCATGATCCAGGGTATGTGGAAGCTGTAAAGCAGGCTGGAAAAGGACAGCTTAATCGGGAGATCGCTCTAAATTATGGACTCGGCACAGAGGATACACCCATATTCCCAAACATGCATGAAGCGAGCAGTTGGATTGTCGGTGCCACTCTTACAGCCGTAGATCATGTGATGGAGGGAAAAGCCAAGCATGCTCTTAGTCTAAGTGGAGGGCTTCATCATGGGTTTAGAGGAAAAGCTTCTGGGTTCTGTATCTACAATGACAGCTCCATTGCCATTGAATACATGAAACGTAAATATAAAGCGCGTGTTTTATATGTTGATACAGATGCTCATCATGGTGATGGTGTACAATGGGCTTTCTATGATGATCCAGATGTTTGTACCCTTTCCATCCACGAAACAGGGCGCTACTTGTTTCCTGGAACAGGATCGATTCATGAAAAAGGAGCTGGCAAAGGATATGGCTTTTCTTTCAATGTTCCTGTCGATGCCTTTACTGAAGATGAATCCTTCTTAGAGTGCTATGAAAAGAGCTTGTGGGAAGTTGCAGAATTTTTTAAACCGGACGTTATCATTACCCAAAATGGTGTTGACGCTCATTACTACGATCCTTTAACCCACTTATCTGTAACCATGAAAACGTATACAGAAATTCCAAGGATCGCAAAGAAAGTAGCTGAAAAATATTGCGGAGGCCGCTGGATTGCAACAGGCGGTGGCGGTTACGATATTTGGCGTGTCGTTCCGAGAGCGTGGTCTTATTTATGGTGCGTGATGAACGATCAAGCACCTTCCGGACAAATCGCAGAGAACTGGCTAAAGCGTTGGACGAGTGAAGCCAAGCACCCTCTTCCTCCTACATGGGAAGATGAATCCGGAATCTATAAGCCGATTCCAAGAAAAGATGAGATTACATCCAAAAACAGAGCAACATTGGAAAAGAGTTTGTATTCCATTAAAAAGAGTTCATAAAGAAAGAGGACTAGATCATTTAGTCCTCTTTTTCTATGTTTTTAAGCCTGAAAATAGCTGTAGAAGACAAGCATTTTAATGTTTATGTTCATAATTTCACGGTAATCGAAAATAATTTCGCGGATAAAAACTTTTAAACACTTTTCGACAAAACCATTAGACCCACAACAAAAAAAACCGACCCATCCATTGAAGGGTCAGTTAATCAAAGTCACAACTATAAGGATTCGATGATGGTTTCGACCATGTCCGATGAACGGCGTGCAGCTAATGCTGTGAATTCAGCAAAGCTAGCAGGTGCTTCACCATTTGCTTTATCAGAGATCGAACGGATAATCACGAATGGTACTTCATTTAAGAATGAAGCCTGTGCCACTGCTGATCCCTCCATCTCGATACAAGTTCCATTAAAGAGAGCAGAATATACTTCAACCAGTTCACGATCAGCAATAAACTGATCACCGCTTAATACTTTTCCGATCTTCACTTTCGGTCCTTGTAATCGTTCTGCTGCTGTTTCTGCCAGTTTTACTAACTGAGCATCTGCTCTAAATTCAGAATCAAAAGCAAACATCGGAATCGTTCCTTTAGGAAAATCAGGGCTTAATGCTGAAGCATCCATATCATGCTGCATCGCACTAGACGAAATGACAATGTCCCCTACTTCCAGTTCAGGATCAAGTGCACCTGCTACTCCCGTAAAAAGAACATGAGTGACTTGAAAGCGATCGATAAGAATCTGAGTGGTAATCGCTGCGTTAACTTTCCCTACGCCAGACTTACATAAAACGATCTCTTTGTTATGATGTGTGCCTTCATAAAATTTATTTTGAGCAAAAACGCTTTCCCCATAGATATCCAGTGCTTCTTTCATATAAACGATTTCCTCGTCCATCGCACCGATGATGCCAATCCTCACTTCGCCCACCTCAACACTTCGTTATTGTTTTGTTGAATCTCTGAATTGAATACGATGAGGCAACACTACCGTATGTTCTTCAACTGTTTCTTTGTTCATCAATTTTGTTAACAATCGCATCGCTACCGCACCGATATCATACATCGGTTGAACGACTGTTGATAATGTTGGACGAACCATCGTAGCCAGTCTTGTGTTATCGAATCCGATAACTTCAAGATCTTCCGGTACGCTCAAACCTCGATCTTGTGCACCGTGAATCACACCTAATGCCATCTCATCCGTACCTACAAAAACAGCTGAAGGTTTGTTTCCACTCTCTAAGAAGCTTTCGATCGCCTCAATTCCAGAATCATATGTGTATTCTCCAACGAATACTTGACTCTCATCAACCTTCTTACCATGCTCTTCTAACGCTTTTCGGTAACCATTGAACTTATAATAGCCGTTGATTGGATCTTCTAGTGGTCCTGTTACCATCGCAACAGAAGAATGACCTTTTTCAAGCAAGTGAGAGACTGCTTCATAAACAGCATTTTGATAGTCGATGTTTACAGATGGAACTTCTTCGTTCATATCCACTGTAGCTGCCATAACGATCGGAACAGCTGCACGCTTGAATTCTTCTACATGCTCTTCAGTAATCTTACCGCCCATGAATACAATTCCATCCACCTGCTTACCTAATAAGGTGTTTAAAAGATGGATTTCTTTTTCCTTGTTCTGATCAGAGTTACAAAGAATGATATTATATTTGTACATGGTTGCAATATCTTCAATCCCACGAGCTAATTCTGCAAAAAAGATGCTAGAGATATCTGGGATTATAACGCCGACCGTTGTTGTTTTCTTACTTGCAAGTCCTCGGGCTACTGCATTCGGTCGGTAACCTAACCTTTCAATCGCTTCTAGTACTTTCTTTCTAGTAGATGGCTTGACGTTTGGGTTTCCGTTAACAACACGAGAAACCGTTGCCATTGAGACACCTGCCTCACGAGCTACATCATAAATTGTTGTATTCAAAAAAAATCCTCCTTATATACTGCATATCCGACAGCTATGTAATGCTATTATCATACGATAAAGTAGTAAAGTAGGCAACGAATAGAGACATGTTTCACCATTTATTCATACATTAAAAAAAGAAGTAAATAAAATGCACCTATTTTACTTATTTTTGGCTAAAATAGGCAGAATCATACACTTTTTCAGAGTTGTTGTTCCTATACAAAAAAACCGGCCGCATTTGTTACAAAAGCTGACCGGTTCTTTATTTCTTACACCATCTGATTTAGTTTAAGAAAACGAGAAGAAACAAGTTCTTCAACAAATTCTTGAAATTCCTCGATGTTCATCTGCTGTGCAGCATCCGATAAAGCTACGGCTGGGTCTGGATGTACTTCTGCCATTACTCCGTCCGCTCCGATGGCAAAAGCAGCCTTTGCTGCTGGAAGGAGCAAATCTTTTCTACCGGTTGAATGTGTTACATCTACAAACACAGGCAGATGTGTTTCTTGTTTTAATATAGGAACAGCCGTAATATCCAATGTGTTTCGCGTTGCTCGTTCATACGTTCTGATACCTCTTTCACACAGGATAATCTGTCCGTTTCCTTGGGACATGATATATTCCGCGGAGTTAATGAACTCATCGAGTGTTGCAGCAAGACCCCTTTTTAATAGGACAGGCTTATTGAGCCTTCCAGCTGCTTTTAATAGCTCATAGTTCTGCATGTTTCTAGCACCAATTTGAATGATGTCTAAATACTCACATGCCATTTCTAAGTCTTGTGGATGCACAATTTCACTGATGACCGCACAATTGTATTCATCTGCTACTCTTTTCAGAATCTGAAGTCCTTCCAAGCCTAAACCTTGGAAATCATAAGGTGACGTTCGAGGTTTGAACGCTCCTCCTCGCAAAAGCTTTATGCCATTCTTCGTAACAGCATCGGCTACTAAAGCGGTTTGTTCATAACTCTCTACAGCACATGGTCCAGCAATCAATATTGGATTACCGTTGCCAATCTCCTGACCTTTAATAGAAATCACCGTGTCTTCAGGTCTCTGTTTTCTCGAGACTAGGAGTTCTTTTTTGTGATTCACTTCTTGTAGTTCAAGACCTGCCTTAAATATCTCTTTAAAAAGATGGTGAAGCGTGCTCGTTTCAAAGGGTCCTTCGTTCTCTGATGAAACGAGATCTAACATATGTCTTTCTCTTACAGGATCGTACTTCTTCATACCTTGATCGGATTTGATCTTACCGATTCGCTGAACAAGTTCACCTCGTTTGTTGATCAACGCTAATAATTCTTTATTTACTTCATCAAGCTCGGTTCGTAACGTACTTAACTCTATATGATTCATAAATGAGCACCTCAGTATTTATATAATGTAAGAAATATGATACATTTCTAATAATTAGGACGTTAATAAGACTACCTATACATCTATCGTAACAAAAAGAGGTGCCTTCGTGGACAAAAATCTTTTATTCGCACTAGATATCGGAACACGTTCCGTTGTCGGTATGATTTTAAAACAACATGAAAACGGAAAGTATGAGATTTTACATAAAAAAATGATCGAACATGAAGAGCGTTCTATGCTTGATGGTCAGATTCACCATATCCCAGCTGTTGCCAGAGTGATCAGAACGATAAAGAATGAGCTCGAACTTGAAGTAGGTCAACTTACAAAGGTTTGCGTTGCAGCTGCAGGACGAGCTCTTAAGACCGTGAAAGGTCGTTCTGAAAAAGACCTTTCACTTGGTGATATCTCTTCACAGGAAGAAGTAATCCATATGGAACTTGCAGCCGTTCAACAAGCTCAATTTCAGTTGGCTAGCTTATTAGATGAAAGCTCCAATTTACTCTATGACTGTGTTGGATATTCTGTCCTTCATTACTATCTAGATGAGCATGAGATCGGAAGCTTTATCGGTCAGCAAGGTAACAGAGCTAGTGTGGAAGTAATCGCTACTTTCTTACCAAGAGTCGTTGTTGACTCTTTAATGAAAGCTCTAGACGAAGCAGGACTTGAGATGGAAGCTCTAACGCTAGAACCAATCGCAGCCATCAATGTACTGATCCCGCCATCTATGAGGAAGTTAAATGTAGCTCTTGTAGATATAGGAGCTGGTACTTCAGATATCGCGATTACCGCACAAGGAACAGTTATTGCTTATGGGATGGTTCCGATTGCAGGTGATGAAATTACAGAAGCCGTCAGTTCTGCCTTTTTGCTAGATTTTCCTGTAGCTGAACAACTTAAACGTTCGTTAACAGAAAAGACAGTTGTAACTTATACAGATATCTTAGGGTTTCCATCCCAAAAAGACACATCTGAAGTGATCTTGACGATCGATCATTCGATAGAAATTTTAGCGGATGGAATTACAAAAGAAATTCTTCGGTTGAACGCAAAAGCACCACAGGCGATCATGCTTGTGGGAGGTGGCAGCCTAACCCCACAATTACGTGAGAAGGTGGCTGAAAAGCTTAATCTACCTATTGAACGCGTAGCGATTCGAGGTCTGAATGCTATACAAACATTGATCCCTTCATTAAAAGAAGAAGGTCCTGAACTCGTAACCCCTGTAGGAATTGGGATTGCTGCTAAAGAAAATCCCGTTAAATATGTAACGGTTTCTGTGAATGGAAAAACCATACGCTTATTTCAGGTAAAAAAACTTACGATTGGTGATGCTTTGATCGCCGGAGGAGCTGACCTTTCAAAACTTTACGGTAAACCAGGAATGGGATTGATGGTCCGATTGAATGGTGCAGTGAAGATGTTTAAAGGAAAGATTGGTTCAGCCCCATCTATTGAAATGAATGGTGTTCCTTGTACGCTTTCAGACGAAGTCTTAGAGGGAGCAACCATTCATTATGAAGCAGGGCATAACGGGAATGACGCTGAGATCTCGATTCGGGAGGCTTTTGATGATCATTCTGTTAAAACGTTATGGGTTAACGGCAAAGAGGAGACGTTTGAAACTCATTATTATATTAATGAACAACGTGTAAGCTTAAATACGTTCATACGTGATAGAGATGATTGTTATTATCGATTCCCTTCAACCCTTTCGGATATATTTGATCTAAAAGGATGGAATCCCGAAACGAAACGTTCTCATTTTACTATTTTTGTAGATGGTAAGGCTCTTGCCCTTCCGACGAAGCTCACTGATTTGGTGCACCTGAACGATCAAAGTGTTCATCAACATACATCATGGAACGATGGAGATCGATTAGTATATCAACGCGTGGAAGAAGAACAAGTAACTTTAAAACTTATAACAGATGCCCTTGACCTAAATCTGCATCAGTCATGTACGGTTATTTTTAACGAAGAAGAACTAACTCTTGTCCGGCCACTCTATAGCTTTTACCGAGAAGAGGAGAAACTTCGTATGGATTCTGTTCTTCATGCTCAGGAAAGGCTTGTGATGAAGAAAACCGATCAACAACCGTTTATTTTTCAGGATGTTTTTACAAAAGTAGAACTTACACTTCAACCAAAGCCTGGCGAGAGCTTGATTCTTTTAAAGAATGGTGAAAAGGCCGGCTTTCAAACCGACATTCAAACAGGTGATGAGCTCCTATTAAAATTTGAAGTACTTGTTTAAAAACGAAGAAAAAAGCGTAGCCATTTGCTACGCTTTTGTTTTTTCATTCGCTTGTGCAAGCTTTTTATTCGTGATGTTCCAATGTGAATCGTGCCAAACCACGTTATTCCCATCGAAGATTAGGACTTGAGGAGATTCATGCTTCACTCCTGTTTGCTCTGCAATCGCATTGCTCAATGATCTTGCATCTTGAACGTTCAAATAATATAACGTTTCATTTTCGTTATCCGCTGCAAACTTTTGAAATTCTTTAAAAGCTTCATGACTGACAGGGCAAGTTGTGCTGTTCTTCATGAGAATAATACGATTTCTTTGCTCTTTTACTAAATTCCAATCTTGTTCATTTTGTAGTTGAATAAGTGACATAGCGATTTCTACCTCCATTATAAAAAGAAAAGAAAAAGAAACAAGTTCTTTTTCTTATCTTTTCATATTCATACAATACTTATCAATATTTTTGCTCTACTAATTCCTGTTCATTTGCAGGATCATAATCCAATTGACCTTCTTCTTGGATATCGTCTGTAATTTCGCCATATAGTTCAGACGCATTTTCTTCTTCTTTCGCGCGCCACTTATCGATATCTTTGCGAAGGTTTGAAGTAAGATCTTTTACCTTTGTCGCAACTTGATTCGATTGCTCAGACACTGTCTTCACAATGTTTGAGGATTTTTCACGAGCCAAATGAGAGATCTCGTTACTTTTATCCTTTAAATAAACCGCTTGTTCATTCAGATCGCTTCGCAATTCTTTCCCTGCTTTCGGCGCTAATAATAGCGCTGCAGCAGCTCCTAACATACCACCAACAAGTGCACCGATAATAAAATCTTTGCTATCAATGTTCTGATTGTTGTTGTTGCTCATTTAGACTCCTCCTCTGGAATATTGTCTTTGTGTTGTTTCAACATTGGATTTTTTGAGTTTATACTTTTCCCATAAATTCAATGCTGCATTTCCCCATTGAACCGCTTGCGATATTTGCTTAGACTGTCGCTCTGTTTCAACCGTAATCTGGTCTGTTACTTTGCGGACAGATTGGTTCACCTTTTGAACGGATTGACCGAAATCTTGAACGGCAGAGAACACGTTGTTAAGTGAATCTGATTTCTTTTGAACATCCTCGGCTAACTGGTTTGTTTTATGTAGCAAATCGGTTGTCTCGCGCGTTACGCCATCTAATTGCTTCTCTAGACTTTCTAGCGTTACCGCGACATGATTGAGGGTGATTTGTAGTGATTTCAAAGCACCTGATAAAAAATAAACGAGTACGACAAATGCAACTGCGACTAGTGCTACACTGATTGAGATAATGATATCCATTATTCGAGACACCTCCTGAAAGTATATTATTGCTTTTTCCCGAGTTTTAATCAAAGGAAACGTGTTTTTTAATAGTATTCTTTGCCATCTCATTAAAATCCTTTTATAGAACATTACAAATTGTTTAAATTAAGTTAAAATAAAGAAGATATCAAATATATAGGGGGCTTTTTCAACATGAGAGATCCAAGAATTCAACAACTAGCAAAAAACTTGATTACATATTCGGTTAATCTGCAAAAAGGTGAAAAAGTATTAATTGAAAACTTTGGGCTACAAAAGGAGCTTGTAAACGCACTTGTTCAAGAAGCATATGCTGCTGGCGGTTTTCCTTTCGTGTTACTAAAAGATCATTCTGTAATGCGCGCTCAATACACTCAAGCTTCTGAAGAGCAAATGGAGATCATCGCGAAACACGAAGGTGAACTTATGAATCAGATGGATGCTTATATCGGTCTTCGTTCTGGTGACAACATCAACGAAATGTCTGATGTTCCTTCTGAAAAGATGGCGCTTTATGAAAAAACAATCTTTGCGATGCACCGTAAGATTCGTATCAAAAAGACAAAATGGTGTGTGCTTCGCTATCCAAACGCATCTATGGCACAATCTGCGAGCATGAGCACAGAAGCGTTCGAAGATTTTTACTTTGAAGTATGTAACCTTGATTATGGAAAAATGGATGATGCGATGACTGCGTTAAAAGATCTTATGGATAAGACGGATAAAGTTCGCATCACTGGTCCTGGAACAGATCTTTCGTTTTCGATCAAAGATATTCCATCCATTAAATGTTCAGGACAAAACAACATACCAGATGGCGAAGTGTTTACGGCTCCAGTAAAAGATTCAGTAAACGGAACGATCTCGTATAACACGCCATCTCCATACAACGGCTTTACGTTCGAAAATGTACAGTTAACGTTTGAGAACGGTAAGATCGTAAAAGCGACAGCGAACGATTCTGAACGCATCAACAAGATTTTTGATACAGATGAAGGTTCTCGTTATGTAGGTGAATTTGCGATCGGTGTTAATCCGTTCATCAAGCATCCGATGAAAGATATTCTTTTCGATGAGAAGATTGACGGCAGCTTCCACTTCACGCCTGGTCAAGCTTATGAAGAGGCTTACAATGGTAACGAATCAAACATCCATTGGGATATGGTTATGATTCAACGTCCTGATTACGGTGGCGGAGAGATTTTCTTTGATGACGTGTTGATTCGTAAAGATGGCGTTTTCGTACTGCCTGAATTAGAGCAATTGAATCCTGAGAATTTAAAGTAATACTTGTAGAAAAGCTCATGTAAGTAGTTGATTTCCGTTCCAGGATGCTCGCTTTCCGGGGGGCGTGCGGTGAGCCTCCTAGCGCTCTACGCTGTTAGGAGTCTCACCTGTCCCGCTGATCCCCCAGGAGTCTCCCACCTTGCACTACAATCAACTTATCAATGAAGCATAAGCCTTCGCAGGTATAAACTTTCACGAATTAATCAAAAGAAAATACAAAAAAAGACTTGCCAGCCGGCAAGTCTTTTTTATTATGGTTTTGCAGTCAGTGTTTCTTCATATGCTCTTTGGAACTTTTGAATATCTCCAGCACCCATGAACAATAAAACACCGTCTTTGTATTTTTTTAGTACATCCACTTTATCTTCTGTAATCAATTGTGCGTTAGGAATTTTTTCTATCAAATTCTCGATGGAAAGATTACCAGCATTCTCTCTTGCAGAACCAAAAATATCACACAGGTAAACATGATCTGCTTCACTTAGGCTTGCTGCAAATTCATCTAAGAACGTCTTTGTTCGTGTAAACGTATGTGGTTGGAAGATCGCTACCACTTCGCGATTCTTATACTTATATTTCGTTGCTTCAATCGTTACTTTAATCTCTGTCGGATGATGAGCATAGTCATCAATCAAGATTTGATCGCCAACAGATTTTTCTGAGAAACGTCTTTTAACACCTGTAAAGCTCTTCAATTGCTCTTTAATGATATCCATAGGTAATGTTTCATAATGACAGATCGCAATGACTGCCAGTGCGTTCAATACGTTATGTGTACCGTACCCTGGGATCTGGAAGGTCCCATAGAACGTGTTGCGGACAAATACATCAAACGTTGTTCCTTCATCACCACGATTTACATTCTTGGCTTGGAAATCATTATGATCACCAAAACCATAGAATACAACTGGCACTTGTGCATGAATCTCTTGAAGATTTGCATCATCACCACAGGCGATGATCGCCTTTTTAACTTGCATCGCCATCGCTTGGAATGCACTGATCACATCTTTTAAATCAGAAAAATAATCAGGATGATCAAAATCAATGTTTGTGATAATCGCGTAATCCGGATTATAAGATAAGAAATGTCTGCGATATTCACATGCTTCAAACACAAAGTATTCGCTGCCTTTGCTTCCTTTACCCGTTCCATCACCGATTAGATAAGAAGTAGGCTTCGCTGCACCAACTACATGTGCTAATAAACCTGTTGTTGACGTTTTTCCGTGCGATCCTGTAACTGCAATCGATGTAAAGTTAGACAGATACTCTCCAAGAAAATGGTGATATCTATGAATAGGTATATTTTTTTCATTTGCCGCTTGAATCTCTTCATGCTGTTCGCCAAAAGCATTACCCGCGATAATCGTTTGACCTTCTTCAACGTTTTTCTTGTCAAACGGTAAAACCGGGATGTTTTTTTCTTCAAGTGCTGTTTGAGTAAAAATAAATTGTTCAATATCAGAACCTTGAACATCATGACCATTGTCATGAAGAATTTGTGCCAACGGGCTCATTCCTGTCCCTTTAATTCCAATAAAATGGTATTTTGTCATGTATAGCCCTCCACAAAAAGAACACCTTCTAAAAGGCCTATTTGTATTATTATATGCCTGCTGTCTGAAACGGTTATTTATGCACAGTCAGGCTTGATTCGGAATACTTGAACCATTATAGCAAAGTTGTTGTCCAATCACCATGATAGACAAATGATAAAAGTCTAATAGAGCTTTTTATCTATTTTAACCAAACTTCTCCAAAAAATAATGATAGCTGCTATTCCACTAACTCTAATCTTGGATTATGGCGATAGATTCTTCCTGCTTTTGCTTGATGCTGTTCATTCATCATCACATTATCACCAGTAAATCCAATATTGATCTTTAGTAGATTACTACCTACCCCATAAATATCTACAGGTACTTTTTGTTCTTCAAACTGCTCGATTCTCTCTTTCGTAAATCCACCGCTAACAACGATTTTAACATGATGGAAACCTTCTTCATCTAACGCTTTTCGAAGTGCAAAAATCAGTTCTGGATTTACACCTCTAGGATCAAACGACCCTAGTACATCAGGGTTTCTAAAGAAATATTGATCGACCATCGTTCGTGAAGTATCAACCCTTACCCCTTTTAACGTTTCTCCAAACTCTCTCGCTACTTTTAAAGCATCTGTTATCACGTCATTGTTATAGTCAACGAGTGAGATCAAGTCGTCTTCAGGGTATTTCGCATGATAAGCTTTTGTAGCTTCAACAATATCGCCATTAAAGATTTGAATAAGAGCATGTGGCATCGTACCCATACCTTGTTTGCCCCACCATTCATTCATCGCATGTGTAGCCTGAGCGGTTGAACCACCAATATAAGATGCATAACCATCGCCAGCTTGTTGTGCAAAATGATCATCTCGGTCGCCCATAAAGATGACCGGCTTCTGTACGCCTGATTTACTTGCAGCTTTTACAACATTATAAACATTCGTAGCTACCGACGTTCTTCTGGCTAGAATTCCATCGATCATTCCTTCTAAGAAACCAAAGTTTTGATACGGCCCCTTAATCGTTAACACCGTTTCAAAAGGAGAGATTTTGTCTCCATCTTTTAAAGAATGAATCTCAAGAGAGTCAACATCCTTAGCAAATGTTTTAATAAGAGCAATCGCTTCATCTGAACCGCACAAGACAGCGTCACTTTTTTGAAAGAACTGCATCGTCACGATATTATCAGGTTTAAAAGATTCTACAATCTCACATGTTTTAAGAAAATAAACAGCAGAGAACCAACCTTCTCTGATCCGTTCGTCAAATTTAAATGTTTTATTCGTGAGCCGCTTGATTTTTCCTTGCAGCTTTAATTCTATTTCTTTCATTACTTTACTCCTCATGACTTTTTCCAAGGTAAAAAGAAGGGAACTATTCCCCACACTATAATAGCGAACAAGGCACAATAACTCAAGAAAATCATTTAACAGATACCTTAAGGTCTTATCACAGACTGCGTAAAATCGGAAATTTGCCGATAAAAAGGTTTATTCCCCGATAATCTGTTTCTTGCCGGTATCCTATAATTCTAATAATGAAGTATTTCTATAAATCACGAAAAAAAAGAGCCGTTGCAGGGCGTCCCCTGCAACAAGCTCTTTCTCACCTTACTCTACACCACTATATAAACGATTCTCTAGTTCTTCTTGTGTAAGAAGAACGTGTCTTGGTTTACTTCCCATCGTTTCAGAGACAAGGCCGAAACTTTCCATCATGTCTACTAATCTTGCCGCTCGGTTATAACCGATTCTAAATCTGCGCTGCAAGCTAGAAGAAGATGCTGCCCCTACTTCAATAACGTAGTAACAAGCTTCTTCAAAGAGCTCGTCTTCTACTTCTGTGGTTTGCTGATGCTGAATCAGTTCTTCACGAGTAAAAAGATATTCTGTCTGATACTCTTCTTTTACGTAACGTGTCACTTCTTCAATTTCTTCATCAGATACGAACGTTCCTTGAATACGGACAGCTTTGTTCGAGCCATTCTCCATAAAGAGCATATCGCCTCGTCCTAATAACCGTTCTGCACCACTCATATCTAGAATGGTTCGTGAATCAATCGCGGACGAAACTGCGAATGCTGTACGAGTTGGCACATTAGCTTTGATCAATCCCGTGATAACATCTACTGATGGACGCTGTGTTGCGAGAAGAAGATGAATACCGCATGCTCTTGCTTTTTGAGCGATTCGACATATTGCTTCTTCCACTTCTTGTGGTGATACCATCATAAGGTCAGCCAATTCATCAATGACTACAACAATGTACGGCATCTTGTTTTTATAATGTTGCTCTTCTTCCATCTTTTGATTGTATCTTTTTATCTCTCGTACACCTGTTTTTGCAAACTCTTCATAACGACGTTCCATTTCCTCAACTGCCCATTTTAAAGCAGCTGTTGCTTCTTTTGCATCTGTGATAACAGGTGTCACTAGGTGCGGAATATGATTATATGGTGCGAGTTCGACCATCTTAGGATCGACGAGCAACAATCTCACATCTTCTGGCTTTGCTTTATAAAGCAAACTTACAAGTATAGAGTTGATACAAACGCTCTTTCCTGATCCCGTCGCTCCTGCAATAAGTCCGTGCGGCATCTTTTGAAGATCTGTCACTACAGGTGCTCCTGAAATGTCTAGACCGAGGGCCACCGTCAAGGAAGATGATGAATCTTTGAACACATCATCTTCAATGATTTCCCGTAAATAAACAGCTCTGCTATGCTGGTTAGGCACTTCGATACCGATCGCATTCTTTCCTGGAATCGGCGCTTCAATTCTTATGTCGCGAGCAGCCAAGCTAAGTTTTATGTCATCTGTAAGGTTAGTGATCTTGTTTACCTTTACGCCTGGTGCAGGCTGAACTTCAAAACGTGTAACTGCAGGACCCTTTGTCATGTGAACCACTTTTGCATTCACATTAAAGTTATCTAATGTTGATTGTAATGTTTCCTTTTGTTCGTTTAACCAAAGATCATCATCTTCGAGTGAGATCTTTGTTTTATTCAATAAAGACAAAGGTACGTATAACTGATTTTGAACAGCTTCAGCGCGTTGATGAATATTTAACTCTGTTCTTGGTGTTTGTCTGCTTTCTGATTTTTGAAATTCTGGTTTTGAAACAGGACGCGTTAATGATTTCCTGTCTTTTTTTAGCATCAGCACATTGAAAGGAACGAACTGCCCGCCACTTTTTGGAGTTTCCTTCTTCGGCTGTGTTTGTTCAATAACTATATTTTCTTGTTCTTGCTTATCTTCAACAAAACTCGGAGTTAACTCTTGAACAAGTTCTGTTTCAGTTCTTTCGGTGCGTTCTTCAGCCACTTCTGATACATCAACAGGTTCAAGCATTTGATTTTGTTTTTCCGTATTTAAAGAGTGATCCTCATCAACTTCTTTTGACACATACACGTCTTCGGATTCAACAATCATTTCAAGCGACTCACTATGCTTTTCTTCTTTCACTATATCGCGATCCATGTTTATTGCTTCATCTTTGACTGGTATCTGCTTTTGATCAACTAAACCATGATTTGGTTCCTGCAAATAACTAGTCTCACTTTCGACCTCTTGTGGAACCATCAAGTTATCTTTGGTTGGTGTAGGGAGAACTTCTTCAACGGTCTTTAAAAGTTCTTCTGTCACAGAGTCCTTTGCTGGAATATCTCTGCCGATAAACAAGATACCTTCTGGCTTTCTCTTTCCATATCCGTATACAGGAGAAGGAACGTCTGTAGGTGTAAACCTCGATTTCACCTCAGGAGTAGTTTCCTTTTGTTCAGGCTTACTTTTCGCATCATTTTTATTTCTTCTCTCGTATCCGTAAACAGGTGATGGAACGTTTGATGCTTTGAATGCTTGTCGTCTTGGTTCTTGGTTAAAGCCAGATGTTATCCCTTTGGATCTTCGACTCTCATTTTGAGTAGAACGTTGCTCTCGAACAGGACGTGCTTCTTGGTATGATTTTTCTTCTCTACTTGAGTCTTTATACGATTGTGTCTCATTCTGTGAATATGTATGTCGTTGTGCAACTGGTTTTGCAATCTTTTCATCTGGAATCACAGGAAAACGAAATGGTGCATTCTCTGGATACTTATGCAGCATTTTTGCAGGATGCTGTATATTTGATTGAGACGGTTTCCTTCCATTGCTTGCAAAAGGAGCTGGCTTCGTCTTCTGAGTATTCTCCATTCTTTCAGGGGATTGCTGTTTTTTTACAGATTCTTGACTTCGGGTTCTTTCTTCCTCGTAGTAGGAATCATCTTCATTTTCATCGTCAAAAAACGTGTTCATTAATTTTTTTATCCAACTCATCTTCTCACCTATTTCTGTTGGTTGTTTCTTTATTGTAGCGAAAATAGAAGAGAAACAATAGTCTAAATATTCATCTGAAGCACATGCATGTAAAAGATAAGAAATAAAAACCACTAGATGATCTAGCGGCTTTTATTATCAATCTGTTGTTTCTTCATCTATTGGTTTATTCTTAGCTAAAATAAAGACTGGTTCTAACTCTTTGTTGTCATACATAAATGGTAAAGCTGTAATTGGAACTCGTCCGTTCATAAAAAATTGCATAGCCATCTGAGCCAAAATATCGTATCCTTGCTTATTCTTAATATCTGCAACGATCAGAACATCCTGGTGTGGTATAGCTACTGCCATTTCTCCAGAGATATTCTTCTTCATCTCTTCTAAGAAAGCAATGTTTAAGATTCTGCTCGCATCGTATCCATCGTTATGGTTTAAAAAGAAGAACGTATTTCCTGCAACTTGGTCTTCTTTATGATCTGTTGATAAACGCTTTACATTGAACTTTGCCGCATCAAGTATTTGAGACTTTTCAACCTTTAACTCCTTCATCTTATTATTCGTAAGAAGTTTGTAGGTTTTGCCTAGGTCTAAAGCATAATATATCCTAGTCTCTGCTGTGTGTTCTTGATAAAAAAGCTCTTCTCCTTCTGGCGTTTCCATTGGAAAGGATGCAGAACGAATGACTGGAAAGATGCGTGATAAAGTATTTGAATCTTCACGTTCAGGTGAAACAGCTTTCAATCCTTCTTCTACGTAATACACAAGTTTATCAATAAGCTCATCTTTTTCTTTGGACCAGCGGGCACTAAGCCCTCCAAGAGATAAGGTTACACCCTTACCTGTTACCTTATTTGTGATCCGAAGTGTTTCCTCTTCTCTATCATATGCAAATTCTCGTGTTGGGCTCATCAATTTCTCTTGTAGTGTTTTCTTTAGTTTGATGGAACTACTCATCTATGAATCCTCCTTTCTTAAACAACTGGTTACACGTAACGTGAAAAACCTCCTAATGGAGGTTTTTGTTCACTTACTTGCTGTTCTCTTCTTTATATTCTACTACTACCTCTGTTCCTAGTCCGCCGCGCGCGTTCCAGTTTCCAACTACTTTAATGTACTTTGGCTTAAGTAATTTTACTAGATCTTCCAAAATACGGTTTGTAGCATGTTCTTGGTAGATTCCAACGTTACGATATGAAGTTAGATAATATTTCAGTGACTTCATCTCTACTAAATCTTCATTTGGAATATAGCTGATGATAATATCAGCAAAGTCAGGAAGACCTGACCAAGGACATACAGATGTAAATTCAGTTGTAGGAATCGTTACCATCGTATCTTTCCCTACATATTCATAAGGAATCGTTTCTAATATATCAACGAGGATTACGTTCTCATCTTGGATGTCAAAACGAATCCCTTCATATTTGCTATGGTTTACTTCAACTTTAGCCATCAAATAAACTTCCCTTCACGATAAAAAATCATTTTTTGTTATTATAGCATACTCTTTTGACCTATTTTGAAGGAATGTTAAGCTCTTCTAAAAAAGCAACAATCTGCTCTTTTGTTTTTCTCTCTTTATTTACATATCGCCCGATCTCTTCACCGTCTTTGAACGCTAAGAAGCTAGGAATTCCAAAAATATCAAGCTCCTGACAAAGTTCGATCAGTTCGTCACGATCCACGTAAACAAATTGATAGTTAGCATATTCTTCTTCAATTTCAGGTAGGATCGGTTTGATTACCACACAATCTGGGCACCAGTCTGCAGAAAAAACAGCTATTGTAACATCCTTTTTAATGACTTCTTTAAATTGTTCGATCGATTTTATGTTTTCCATTATCATCGTCTCCTTATTGATTCAGCTTCATATCGCCGAATTTAATGTATCCTTTTTTTCTTAACCATTCTGAAAGTATCAGACTAATAAGGATCGGTCCAATAAAATGCAAAATAAATATAGCAAGAAACGTTTCAAAGGTAAAGCCCATCGTCCTGAGCGTCATAATTTGTCCGACGAGACCACTCGTACCCATCCCAGCTCCAGCTGGGATATTCTCCATCTTGAAATAAAGTGTGCCAATGGGTGCTAATAGGATTCCAGCAACGGTGGGCGGTATTAAGATATATGGATTTTTCACTACATTAGGAAACTGTAGTTTAGAAGTACCGATTCCTTGAGTCAAAAAGCCTCCAAAACCATTTTCCCGATAGGAGCTTGTGGCAAACCCGATCATTTGAGCGGCACAACCTATCGTTGCTGCACCAGCGGCTAGTCCTTCTAGCCCAAGCATCATCGCTATCGCTGCAGATGAAATCGGGCCAGTTAATGCAAATCCTAGCAAGATTGCTACTAAAATCCCCATGATCAGTGGTCTCTGTTCAGTTGACCACATGACAAGTTGTCCAAAGGCCTTCATGAATTGATCGATTCCTGGGCCGATAAATGTGGCAATCGTAAAACCTGTAAAAATCGTAACAGCAGGTGTGATTAAAATATCAAATTTTGTTTCTTCAGATACTAGCTTTCCAGCTTCAACAGCAATTAATGCTGCCACATAACAACCTGCTACACTACCAAGATCCGCTCCGGCAGCACCCGCTATACCTGCTGAAAAAATAACGAGTGGAGGTGCTTTTAACCCGTACGCTACAGCTGTACCAATCACTGGACCCATCAAAGTCATCGCTAATTGTCCCATCTCTATAAAGAATGGAAGAGCTAATTGCTCACCTATCGTCTTTAGGATTAGTCCTACGATAAGTGATGCCATCAATCCTAGTGCAAAATATTGAAACCCCGTAATGAAATACGTTTTGGGTGATAAACTTACCCCTTTTTTATTAAGAAAATCCCTCATTTAAAATGACTCCTTTAGCTGATCTGTTAAACATGTCCCTCAAACATTATAACTTGTTTCAAACTCATGTAAAGACAGGTGTAAAGTTGAATAGTTTTACATACAATTCTTTTTACTTTGAAACTTAAAATAATTCAAAAAAGACCGATAAAATGGCAGGGGGGAATTCATATGAACTTGTCAATACGAAGAAGAGTGCGACTGATGCTTTTCATCAGTTTAGCCGGAATGGTACTATTACTTGCATTTATAGGATTATTTTTATGGCAGAACACCCATATGGAAGAAGAAAGAGATTCCGTACAACTAACGTTACGTTCTAGTAATGATATTCAAAGTACGTTTAACGAAGTGCGTAAACTTGAACAGGAGTATTTAAGAGACCCTAGTAAAGAGTCTAAAGAAAAGGTACTTACTTCTTTAAGTGACTTACAAAAGGAAACAAGTAGAGTAGCAAAAGAAACGAACAGTTCTTCATTAAAAGGCATCGAAAAAGACTTGTCTGCTTATCAAACATCATTTAATTCTGCCACTAGTCTTACAACTCAACTTAACGCATTAAAGCAGATGATGACAGAAACATCTAATACTTTTTATGCTTCTGTAAAAGCCATGAACGACCAAGCTTTATTGATCACTCTCTTACAGATGCAGACGTACGAAAAAGAAGTTCATATTCAATATGACAGCACAACCGTTAAGAACTTTAAAGAAAGTGCTCAAACGTTTGATCGAATGTTAGATGAAAAAAATCTACCAGCTGATCAGTTGTCTACTTTTAAATCAAATTTATTAAAATATACAACTTCCGCAGATTCGATCCAATCGATCACAAAGAAAATTGAAGATGATATTTCAACTTTTGAAAAGATTGCAAATGTTGTTGATCAATCAACGAAAGATGCAGAGAGTAATTTGGAGAAAGAAAATGCCGAACTAATGAAAAACCAAAAATCAGTTAAGTTTTGGCTGACGATCAGTTTAATAGGATTGAGTATCGTGATTCTATCCATATTAAGCGTGATTGGTGTTTGGCTATTACGCTCTATCCAATCTTCTATCTCCGTTCTAAAAGAAGGTGCTTCCATCATTGGTAATGGCGATCTCTCTTACCGTGTAGAGACGAATTCTAAGGATGAAATGGGAGAATTAGCTCAAACCTTCAATCGTATGGCCGAAAAAATGCAAAAATCCATGATCGAAGTGAAAGATGCGGCTGAGAAACTTACGAGTTCCTCTCAAAACTTAGCTGCTGTATCAGAAGAAACGACTGCACAAAGTGATGAAGTAACAGAAGCCATCTCACAAGTAGCAACAGGAGCTCAGAGTCAGGCTGATCACCTGCAAGAATGTACACTTCTTCTTTCGGATGTGACCGGATATATTAAAGAAACAGCTTTGATCAGCGATGAGATCGCTTCAGATGCCGTTCAAGCTGAAAACGATGGAAAAGCAGGATCGAATATCGTTCATCAACTAAATACACATTCTGAGAACTTTTTAGAATTAGCTCAAAGCCTGATCTCAGAGATTCAAGATGCGAGTAAGCAATCCAAGCAGATCAATTCTATTGTTGAAACGATTCAAGAGATAGCTGGCAGTACAGATCTTCTTGCATTAAATGCGGCTATAGAATCAGCAAGAGCTGGCGAAGCAGGAAGAGGTTTTTCAGTTGTTGCCAGTGAAGTCAGAAAGCTTGCAGAGCGTTCTAAGAATGAAGCGCTAAGGATTCAACAGCTTGTGAAATCAATGACGAATCAGATGGAATTGTTATCAAAAGAAACGGTGCGATTTGAACAATATCGAGTGGATCAAGTTGAATCTGTGCAACAGACAGAAAAAGCGTTCTCGAGCATCATTCAAAATGTTTCTCAAATTAACGGAAGAATTTCTCAAGTTAAAGGTGCGATCGGGCGAGTTGAATCTGCTAATGAAAATTTATCTGAAAAGCTCTTTGAAGTAAGTGCAATCTCTGAAGAATCTGTTGCTACAAGTGAACAAGTTAGCGCTTCGAGCATTCACCAAAAAGAAGCCATCCACCAAGTAAACGTTGCTGCGACAGAACTGCAAGAAATAGCACTTACCTTGCAAGACGAAGTAGATCAATTTTCTTTAGGAGAGAGAGATTCATTCGTTTCTCATAAAGAAATAGACTTAAGTGATACTTATCATGAAGCTGCAGCTACTAGAGATGAAAGTGATATGGAAGAGTTTGAATATCATGTTGATGAAGATCATCATGGAGAAGATCTTGAAACTGAGACAGATTCATCTTCTGAATCCCACGTTCACGAAGAGGAACTAGATAATGACACAGAGTCTGTTCGATCTCTAGTTGATGAACTGAAAAAGGAAGATTAATTCTAAAACCCGGTGATCGTTCACCGGGTTTTAATAATTACCACTCAATTGCGTGTACTTTCTATGTTCTTTATACGTTTTTGAAAAAAAGTGGCTCCATGTGCCATCCTGTTTTGCAACAAAGTAATAATAATCATGCTTTTCTGGATTTGCTGCTGCTTTTATTGAGGCTAGATCCGGATTTGAGATAGGTCCTGGTGGCAACCCCTTATTAAGATACGTATTGTACGGACTTTTGATTTTGAGGTCTTTTCTTCTTAACGTAGCTTTCGGCCTTTCAAGTAAGTACTGAACGGTGGAGCACGACTGTAGTTTCTTACCTTCTTTTAACCTATTCTCAAAAACACCAGCTATTTTTCGCTTCTCTTCATTCAATAGAGCTTCTTTCTCGATAATAGACGCTAATGTAAGCATTTCATAAGGTGTTTGATCCGTTTTAATTGTTATCTTTGATGTTTCATGAAGGAGTCTTTCCGTCATTTGATGAATGACTTCATCATCTTTCATATTCTTTTCAAAATAATAGGTGTCTGGAAAAAGAAGTCCTTCCACAGCAAACTTTGTATTTGATTTTTTAACTTCTTTATTTACACCTAATTTTTCTTGCTGCTTCTCAGTTAGCGTGTCCCATGATTTTGCTGCATGAAGAAATTGCTTTCTATCCACAATTCCCAACTTGTTCAATCGATCGGCAATCTCTAATACAGTCAGTCCCTCTGAAACGATCACTTCTATAGCTTCTGTTTCATTTTCCAATGTAGATAGATCTTGAAGAATATCATTATATCCTTTTCCCTGTTTGATCGTGTGTTCTCCTCTGACAATCTTGCTTTGCTTGCCTGTAACAGTTGCATAAACCGAAAATAAAAAAGAACTTTTAATAAATTCCTTATCTTTTAAATGCTTAGATATCGTATTTAAGTTACTGTTTTCTCTGATTACAAAGACCCTTTCTGCAGTACCTTCCGGTGGTGACATTTGATATACGGTCCACAGAACAGACATTGTGATAAGGATAACAAAAACGATCAACACTCTTTTGATGTTTATATTCAAAGTTAAATCCGCCTTACGTTTTTTGCTTCTAATTTTCCCTGATTACTTTTTATTCATACAAAAAGGCTGTTAGGTAAGGTTTAAAAAACCTCTCTAACAACCTTTAAGATTAAAAGATACTTTTGTGATGATATCGCTCACACGAACTATTTATTTTCATTGTAGACGTATTGTCCTAAAAGGATGGTTGCAATATGCAAGAACATCTCACTTCGAGACAGCATACCGCTAGTGAAAACACCAATCGCTCCATCTTTTTTTCTAATTTCAGGATCTTTTGTCCATTCACCCATCAATGTGCCTAATTCCTTACCCTGCTTAAGACCTGTTACGATCAATGACGGTAGCAAGATACGAGCTCCTGCAGCTGAATAGACGTTCCCCTCATGGTCCGCTACCGCTCCCCAGTTGCACAGATACATACCATCTTCCATCTCCATGACTCCACCTTCAAAGCCAATGCCGATCTCCGCCCCTTGCTTCACACAATCTTTAGCACGGTTGATAGCCCCAATCTTGGTTTCTTCATCAGAAAAAGGCTGAGCAGAAACTAATGAATCTGAAGAGTAAGATACGAGTTCTGCTTCTTCAAAATACTTAACAAAAGGCTGAGTTGCTTTAATCTTTGCAGGGTTATGTGATCCGATTCCAATTATCATCCTACGTTCATCCTCAGCTGTTTTCTAAGATCGTTTTTAATGTGGTTTCATCTGCTGTTTTAACAAGTTTTATAAGCAATTCTTTTGCAGCAGCATAATCGTCTACATGTATCATAGAAGCATGCGTATGAATATAACGAGAACAGATCCCGATCACTGCAGAAGGCACACCGTTTCCGGAGATGTGTACACTTCCTGCATCTGTTCCCCCTTGTGAAATGAAGTATTGGTAGGGAATCTTATGCGTTTCAGCAGTGTCTAGGATATATTCTCTCATACCACGATGAGTTACCATCGTTCTATCTAAAATTCTTAACAACGCACCTTTTCCAAGTTGCCCAAACTCACTCTTATCCCCCATCATGTCATTCGCTGGACTTGCATCTAATGCTAAGAATAGATCAGGTTGAATTAAGTTCGCTGCTGTTTTGGACCCTCTAAGCCCTACTTCTTCTTGAACCGTAGCACCGCTATACAATTCGTTAGGCAACGTTTCATCCTTTAATTCTTTTAATAGTTCGATCGCTAATCCCACACCATAACGATTATCCCATGCTTTCGCCATGATTTTCTTCGGATTGGCCATTGGTGTAAACGGACAGATTGGAACGATTTGCTGCCCCGGTCTTACACCCAGGTTATGAACTTCTTGATCGTTATCTGCACCAATATCTATGTACATATTCTTAATACCCATCGGTCTGTTACGCTGCTCTTCAGAAAGAAGATGAGGTGGAGTTGAGCCGATTATACCAGTAATAACATCACCATTATCTGTGTAAATATTTACACGTTGAGCTAATAGAACTTGGCTCCACCAGCCACCCAACTCTTGAAATTTTAGCATACCGTTTTTCGTAACCTTCGTAACCATGAAACCAACTTCATCCATATGCCCCGCTACCATAATCTTTGGACCATTCCCTTTTTTGACACCAAAGATGCTACCAAGCCCATCTTGAATGATTTCATCTGACACGGGTTCGATCTCTTTTCGGACAAACTTACGAACATCTCTTTCAAAACCTGGAGCACCAGGCAGTTCAGTCAATGTTTTAAACAAGTCGAGTGTTTCTTTATTCATATAAAAACAACCCCTTCTAATTAGTCACATGTACATTTTTATTGTACACCTAATAAGAAGGGGTTTTCTATACTTATGAAAGTTCTAGATTTCGTAAGCGATCGGATCAACTGCTCCAGCTTCGTTAAAACCTTTTAAACGTAATACACAGCTGTCACATTTTCCGCATGCTGCCTCTTTCCCATTGTAGCAAGAAGTTGTTAAATCATACGGCACTTCAAGAGAAAGACCTTTTTCAATCGTCTCCTTTTTAGATAAAGAGATCAATGGTGTTTCAACTGAAATGTTTTTTCCTGTTACACCTGCTTTTGTTGCTAGATTGATCGTTTCTTCCATACTCTGAATGAATTCTGGACGGCAATCTGGATAGCCGCTATAGTCGACCGCTGAAACACCTGTATAAACAGCGGTAGCTCCGATTACTTCGGCATAAGCGCTTGCGAGTGATAAGAAAATCATGTTTCTAGCAGGTACATAGGTTACAGGGATCCCTTCTTCTGCCTCAGTTGGAACTTCTACCTTTTCATCGGTTAGTGCACTTCCACCAATATCTTTTAAGAAGGTAAGATCGACAATTCTATGATCTGCTACACCATAATACTTACCGACTTCAATCGCTTGCTCAACTTCTCGATTATGACGTTGCCCATAGTGAAAAGTGATCGGGTACAGGTCATATCCCTCCGCTTTTGCGATACCCATGCAAGTTGTACTATCAAGTCCTCCGCTTAAAACAATAACCGCTTTTTTATTCATGGTTAAACCCCTCTCTCTTCTGGATGCCAGATTACTTTATGAAGTTGAAGACTGAGCTTTGCATTTGGTAGTGGATTCTTTAATAAAAGTTCCACTAGACGCCTCGGAGGCATGCTCTCCCAAACAGGGCTTACTGAGATCTGACCATTTCTGTAATGTTCAGAGACCACTTGTTTCGTTATCTCAAAATCGTTCTCTGACCCCACAACAAATTTGATCTCGTCTTGATGCTGAAGCTCTTTGAAGTTATCCATGTGCATTCTGTCCATCTCACCAGAAGCTGGGAGCTTATAATCCATCACGAATCTCATCTTTTTTTGTAGATCATGGTGAGAGTTGCGCAATTGCTCAAATGGCTGTAAATCGATAGCTCCATTCGTTTCAATATGAATATCTACAATATGATCCAAGTCAGCCATCGCTAAAAGTAGAGCCGCTGATTTTTCTCGATGAATTAACGGCTCACCACCTGTAAAACAGATTCTTTGTGATCGGTACGATTTAATCGTATTTACGATCTCTTCTATCGTTGCTTCAAACTCTGGTTTAGCTGGTGCATAACTGTAGGTCGTATCACACCATGTGCAACGAAGATTGCAGTGAAAAACACGTACAAACACCGTTGGGTACCCTGCTTGTAGCCCTTCACCTTCAACCGTTTCAAAGATTTCTACCATAGGAATTTTCCAGTTTTTCCAAACGTCTTTAGATGGCAGATCAAACATCTCTTTCCACCATCCATTCTCTTTTCATTACCGCATAGCTTGTAGGTGTCTCGTACAGTTTAAGCTCTTCTAACCTGTGACCTTGTTCACTTAGTCCTCTGTTGTTAAGTTCACTATCAATTTGTTCCCAAATCCAAACGACCATATTTTCTGCGGTCGTATTCATCGGGGGAAGAACTTCATTTAAATATTGATGATCTAATTTGCTGTCAATAGCTGATTTAAAAATCTCTTTTATCTCTCCAAAATCAACGGCAATGCCGATTGCATTCACAAAGCCACTCATGGTGATCACGAGTTTGTATGTGTGACCGTGGAGATTTTTACATTTTCCTTCATAACAATGCAGATGATGAGCTGCATCAAACGTAAATTCTTTGCAAACAGCAACTCTCTTATTATGGTACTTTAATTGTTCGCTCTGAATATCACGACCAAGTATTTGAACATCTTTTGGAATTTTATAAGTCATTCCTGTTCATCCTTTCGAGTGGAGCACGAAAACAAAAAAACTCTGCTAAAAACGCAGAGAGTGTAAATGTTCATTCTTCACGCTCCCTAGTTTTGTTTTAAGAGGGGTGGGAATTTCGAACCCTCCAACATTATCAAATGTATCTTATCAAAAAAGCCCAAGAAAAAGAAGGCTTTTCTTTGATATACTAGGGAAGAAGAAATGATAAGATATTGAAAATGAACTTACATAAGGTGGGAATACGTATGAATTGGAGAAACCTGATTCTAGCAGGCCTTACAGGTGCCGCAATCGGTTATGTTGTTACAAAAAAGCAGACAGAGACCATCACACCCGAAAAAGCGTTAAAACAGTTGAAAGAAAAAGCAAGTGAGCATTACAGAATCTCTGGAGCTTGGATCATGGTTAAAGCAGAGGAAAAGAACGTACATGGCCTTCCATACTCTGTTTATAAAGGTGGTTTTTCAAGCTCATCACCTGGAACAGAAGCTTCTCATTTCGAATTTTTACTTGATGCTTCAACCGGAAGTCTGCTGCAGCTCATTCAAAAATAAAGGCTGTTTTTTAGATTTTTTTGCTTTAGGAAGTGTTGATTACTTTCTATTTCAATCAACTTTTAAAGATGACATGGAGTTAAAAGTAATCACTATTTAGAAAAGAAGCGTTTAGAAAAGAAACAAACATATAAGTAAAAAGCCCTTAGGTCAACTTTTCCTAAGGGCTTTCTTATAAAAATTTTTCTTATAAAATTAGCGATATAGTTTTGTTTGGTCGTAAAGGTTGTTGTCGATCTTAAATTTCGTAGTAAGATATTGACGTTTTTCCCAAACCGTTAAGATGAATAATGGAACGATAATCAAAACGAATAATAAAGCAGTAACAACGATCCAGTCCATATGTGTTCCAAGATCAGACTCGTGTGCTTTTTTATAATCTTTAATTTGAGAATTTGCTTTAGCTACAGCAGCTTCAGCTAAAAGCTCATTTTTGTCAGCATCATAGAACACAACTTCTGTGTGATCAAAGTAAAAGATGTTGTCTCTAACCGTATCGTAGTTAGCGATTGCAACTGTAACTTCAGATGCATCTAATTTCGAATCTTGGTTTGGATAAGTTTCAATGTCTGTTAATGTGAGTGAACCCTTTTTTAAATCCTTATGCTTACTTTCAATTCCCTTTTCAATGGTCTTTTTCATTTCATCTGTAGCTTGCTCTGCAGATGCGAAAGTACCAATGGACAAAAACAGTGCTAGAACGGTAAAAATGGCAACTAACTGTTTTTTCATTTTAAATCCCCTCTCATTTCACCTTTAAGTGTTTAAGATATAAATAAAGTTCATCATGACATGCCTCTCATATTTTAACATATACTGTCGATTTCGACATTCACTTGAAAATGGAAAATATGTGACGTTTTTTCTACATTTTTGGTGAGCGTGGTACTCTTTCTAACAATTCACCGTTCTTATCCCACTTAACAGCACGATAAATACAATCATGATAAAAGAAATACCATGTGTCAGGCTTAATCCATTTCTGTTTTTGGAAGATAGAAGTCATAGGATAATCATCATAGGCTAGCACCCACAATGGGTTATGATGAGCGTGAGTAGGCATGATATCACCGATGTGATAAATTTTTTCATCATTCTCTATTGTTATTTCGATCAGTGAATGGCCATCACTGTGCCCACCTGTATGAACCATTTTGATCCCTTTTATAACCTCTACCTCTTCTTTAAACGTCTTTACTTGTTCTTGGATAGGTTCCCAATTTTCTTTCCAATATGTATTCTGAGACCTGACATTTGGATTTTTCAGCTCATTCCATTCTGTTTCAGAAGTGTAAATAACAGCGTTTTCAAAAACAGGCACTAACTGATCATCTTCCCATCTCGTTAAGCCAGAGGCATGATCAAAATGCATATGAGTCATTAGAATAATATCAATATCAGCTGTTGTTAAACCTTCTTTTTCTAAACTTTTTTCAATAAGCGACTCTTCGGTTACTCCATAATTTCTCTTTTGTTTGTCAGTTAATTTCCCAAAACCGATTCCAGACTCGATCAATATGTTCTTTCCTTCATACCCTTGAACAAGGATAGGCTCTGTTCTCAGTTCGATCTGATTCTTCTCGTTAACAGGGTATTTTCTTTCCCACAAAGGCTTTGGAACAACTCCAAACATAGCTCCACCATCCATATGTGTAACCCCGCCATCCAACCAGGTTAAGGTCTTCGTTCCAATTTTCCACTGATCCATATTTTTTCTCCTTTCTATTTCGATCTCTCTACAAGTGTATCATAAGAAACAGAGATCGGATGAAAAGAAAAACCCAAGCGTATGCTTGGGTTTTTATGAACGAAATTGCGCTTCCATGCGGTAGATTCGAAATCCTTTTTCAGAGAATTTTTTTTCATATTCTGTCATAATGTTATCTTCCATATCACTCTTATGAAGATCAAGACTTACAAGATTGAAGAACATTCCATAAGTTGACATACTATGAAGTGAATATTCGAACAACCCTTGATTATCAGTCTTGAAATGAATTTCACCCGGCTTCTTTAATACCGTCTCATATCTCTTAAGAAAACTCTCATGAGTTAATCTTCTTTTTGCATGTTTAGATTTTGGCCAAGGATCTGAGAAATTAAGATAAACACGTTCTATTTCTCCTGGCTCAAAATAATCAAGCAAATGTGAAGCATCTGCTCTAATCAGTTTAACATTTGGTTTTTCGTCTTCAAGTATTCGGTCCAGCGCAGTAATGATGATGCTATCATAGAGCTCCATACCTAAATAATTTATATTAGGATTTTGTTTACCCATCCCATTAATAAATTGCCCTTTACCTGTTCCGACTTCAATATGGATCGGGTTATCATTACCAAAAAAAGCATGCCACTTCCCTTTCATCTTTTCAGGTTCAACTGAAACATATTTAGGGTTTTCAATTAATTTTTCTTTAGCCCAAGGCTTAAATCGTTGACGCATATTTTCTCCCCACTTTTCACACTTTTATAAACGATATTATTTACTTTCATATAAGTTTTGAACGAAGGATATTTTTATAACAGAATCCATAAGCTATGCAATGAAAGGATGTGTAGCAAAAATGCCATTAAATCACAACGATCAATTGCATATTATCAGAGATCTTCTTCAAGACCATTATACCGATTGTGCTGGTTCACCATCCGAATGTGCTCAATTAGAACGTCTTGCTGCACATTTATTGGAGAACGGTGCTGTTCATGAAGAAGTTCGAAACATCTTGTCCAACATTAATGAATATAGCCATACTGGCTTCTCACATCAGCATCTAGAAGAGCATATAACGAATCATCGCTCACACTTGGAATCATGGATCAACACGATTCAAACTCATCATCCATATTAAGACACTATTCCCTAGGAAATAGTGTCAGATAATCATGTATATTGTCAGAGTTAGATGGAACCCGCAAGTTTCTTAATACTTTCTGCAAAATGGGCAGTCTCTTTAGACTGTCCTTTTTCTTTATACCAGAAAAAAGAACTTATCGTTTGTGCCAAAACATACCAATGCATTCTTCTTTCTAAATCATCATTAAGTGTTTCTCCATAGATTTCGAGCCATTCTTCCCATTTTTCATACGGGATATAACTATAGAGAAGCATTCCTAGATCCAGAGCAGGATCAGCGATCATTGCCCCGTCCCAATCGATCAAGTATAATTCATCCGATTCACTCAGCAGCCAATTGTTATGATTAACATCACAATGACATACGACTAAATTATCCACTTCAACCTCAGAGGCAGTCTCCATTAGATAAGCGAAGGAATCATTGATGATTTCTAAATAATCTTTTTCTTTACGCATTTGCAATTGAATATCGTTTAAAAGGTCAACAGGCGTTAATCTTTTCTTCTCAAGGCGATTCATCATCCCAAGCAGCTCTTGCGATCGGTGAATTTTTGACAGAAGTTCTGCTACATTCTCACTTTTCATATCCGCTGCTTTCAGTTCACGTCCATTTAGCCATTGTTGAGCTGTGATTACATCTCCATTACCTAACCTTTTTGTCCATAAAAGTTTAGGTACAATTCCTTCTGCAGAAAGAACAGCTAAAAACGGAGAAGAATTACGCTTTAAAAACAGTTTTTGGTTCCCATATTCAGCTATATATGCTTCTCCCGTTGCTCCGCCAGCAGGGGAAACCTGCCAATCTTCTCCCAAAATCTGTTCCAAAATGTTCACCTTCTTGTCTAGTTAAGAAATCCGTTTTTTATTAGTTGTTCGTTCAAAAAATAATAGCTTTTCCGTATCGAATTCATTTACTGCGAAGTCATTATTTTAACACAAAATATCAAGAAAAGCACTTGATTCTTGATTCTTACAATCCTAAACAGAATATAACAAAGAAAAAGATAACGGTTTTAATCTATATTGCTCTTCGTTTAGAGCTCGATGACAGACTTTTTCACCCTCTATCGCTATCGTCCATCTCTTCTCTTCGATAGGGATAAAAATCTGTTTTGTGGTTTGGTTAAAAAGCAATAAAGCATTGGTCCAAAAGGAAGCATCCTCTTTTATATCGGTAGTCGGAAGGTTCAATTCAAATCCTAGACCGCCCTCTGGTACTTTCCATTCCGAAAGCACTGTTGAACTTTCATGAAAAAGAGGCTGTGTTTTCCTTATTCTAATCAGCTGTTTGAAATAATCAACTTCTTTATAAAAAGACTCACATCGCTTCCAGTCAAACGCATTGATGCTGTCTGGAAGGTTATAGCTGTTCTCCGCGCCATTCTTTGTTCGAAAACATTCTTGCCCCGCATGAATGAATGGTACACCTTGTGCAAAGAGCGTAAACGCTAGAGCAAGCTGTTGTCTTTTTCTTCGTGTGAATTCATCTTCAAAGGGATGTCGAATGGACAATAGGTCAAACAATGTATGATTATCGTGACATTCTGAATAATTAATGCTTTGCTCAGCTTTTAAAAAGGTATCATGTTGGCCCGCATAACCTCTCATCACCTGCTTCATATGACTTTTGATTCGGGCATCCTGATTACCATTAATAAACCCGCTCTGACCATCAGGAAAGATACTCCCTTTAACATGGTCACGAAACGCATCATTAAAAAAAGAATAGGATGGCAACTTCTTAGCAGATGATAGAGTAGCTTTATTCTCTGGTTCTAAATTCGTATTTAAGTCCCAACCTTCTCCGAGCAAGAATACGCCAGGATTCAAAGATTTTAGTTTTTCAGCTGCCAGGTTCATCGTTTCAACATCATGAATCCCCATCAGATCGAACCGAAACCCATCCACTTTATATTCACTCATCCAATACGTTAACGCATCTAAGATGAACTTGCGCATCATTTTCCTTTCAGAAGCTGTATCATTTCCTACACCCGTTCCATTAACCGGTTTTCCGCCTTCATCAAAACGAAAATAATAACCAGGAACGAGCTTCTCAAATGGCGATTCTTCTCTCTTATATACATGGTTGTAAACCACATCTAATATAACAGAGAGCCCATTTTGTTGAAGAGTGTGTATCAACGTTTTTAATTCTTTTATTCTACAGATCGGATCATAAGGATCTGTAGAATACGAGCCTTCAGGGGAAAAGAATTGAACCGGATCATATCCCCAGTTGTACGCTGAATCAGGTGTTGTCTCATCAACGCTTCCAAAGTCTGCTACGGGCAACAATTGAACGTGAGTAATCCCGAGTCTTTTTAAGTAATCCAATCCGGTATGAAACCCATTGGATGTTTTTGTTCCTCGTTCTGTTAATCCTAAATATTTCCCTTTATTCACGACGCCACTATCAGAATGAATCGTTAAATCCCGAACATGAAGTTCGTAAATAATACTGTCTGTTTTTGAACGAAGATTTATCTTTTTTTCTGATCGATTCCATCCTTCAGGATCTGTTTCAGGAAGATGGATAACCACCGAATGTATACCATTTGCAGTAACAGATTTAGCATAAGGGTCGGTTGTTTCTACCCATTCATGATTTACGTTTACGACAAACAGATATTCTGTAAGATGGTGATCTCCTTCAAGCGTAACTTGCCAAACTCCATTTTCAGTCCGCGACATTTTTTGTTCTAAAAAGGTATCAGATTGTCGAGGTTTATACTTTACTTTCATTGCAAAGGCTACAGGTGACCAAACTTTAAACGTTGTACGCTCAGGTGTGTAAATGGCTCCAAGACTTGTATCATCATAATAGAGGCTATCGAACTTTGCTGTACGCACAATGCTACCGATCATTAAAGGAATCCTTGATTCATTAAAAGTAACCCAATATCGGTTTTTTAGATCAATCGGTATTCTCGATCTGCATTTATAGATCACTAGATCATCATAATATTCTTGTTTATCAATGGTTAGTGGTTGCAATACCTTCTTATCATCTACCAATGAAAGTGACGGGATGATTGGAAAGGGCTTATTCACTACAATCGTTATCATAGAAAAATCATCAAGATATGCCGAAATTGAAATATGATCAACTTTCATGGAGTTCACCTCTTTTTATCGCTATTACATCATATTGAACGTAAAATGAATGTGTTATTCGTTTATATAAAAAAGAGGCCAATCCTAAAAGTGGATTCCTTTAGGCAGCCTCACACGCTCGGCGAAGATAACTAAAAAATCTATTGATCTTCACTCTGCATTTAAATACTTATTCTTCATTATTCTCCCTGCAATAACGATCGCTGCATAAAAGACGATCGGCACTATAATGCCAATCATTAGCTGATCATTGGTTACATCTAAGATCCATTTCTTTAAACCAGACTTCTTTTCGATCAACATCACCCAAAGGAAAGCAAAAAGTGCTATATTAAAAAAATCTGTCCATTTCATTTTTTATTCCCCACTCATTTTATGAATTTATATTTTCACTGAAACTGATTCCGGTTGAACGTTAATACGTACCGGAGTGGTACCTCTATATTCACCATCAGCATGAATCGCTACCGAGCGACGTGTGGTAACCTCAATCTCTTTCCCTTTAAACTGTGAGACTCCTTGTACGTTAACATGGCCACCCCAAAAAACAGAAACAAAAAGCAACAATAGTTTAAAAAGGGATAGATCATGTACCACACAAACATCTAAGATTCCATCTTTAAACTTAGCCGATGGACAAATTTTCATACCCCCTCCGTAATAGGGCATGTTACCAACAGCTACAAGCCAGACATTGTTAAACGCATGTTCTTGTCCATCGATTCTAACATTCATTGAATCAGGTACATAAAACTTTAAAACCTTAAACAAAGTAATAACATACGCAAGTGATCCTAGTTTAAGCTTATGAAAATACTTTTTGTAAGTCGCTTCATTTGTAAACTTTGCAACTTCACCATCTAAACCGATACCAACCGCACTAATAAAAGATTGGATCTTATTGCTTCTTCCTACCAGTTCAATGTTACCAGAATCAGTTCTGGCGATTCGATTGCGCTTCAAATAGAGAAGTTGTTTCTTTAGCCCTTTAACATCTTTCGTTAAGACCCGAACAATATCGTTACCAGAGCCACCTGATATAAACCCTAAAGGTATACTAGGGTTTTCTCTCATCCCGTTTAGAACCTCGTGGATCGTACCATCTCCACCTACAGCTATAACAGCTTTAATATCCTCTTTGTTTATGTATGTAATTTTCTTCGCAATTTCAGTAGCATGACCGCTAAACTCTGTATAAAACGTTCTATAGCTTATCTTTTCCTCGTCCATTGCCTTTTTTAATTGATCAAATGTATGAATCGCTTTTGTGTTATTTGCGTTGATGATGAAGAAATATTTTTTCATTCAGTGCGTCCTCGATTATTATTTTTAAAAGTAATTCGACAAAATCTCTCAAATACCTTCAAAATGAAATTCAGACTCACTCGTTAACGGATCTTTTCTGTATAGAGAGTTCGTCACACATGATTTCAGGAGATCTGACACAAACTTTAATTGCTGACCTTTTATGGGTGCTGGATTTTGTTGTAGCTGGGTATGCCAATCTGTAAAATTACGTTTATCTATGTAACTTACCTTTCTCCAGTCACTCGTAAAATCTATGAATGCATGGGGTGCGACAATGCATGGTTTAATAGATAACTGTTTTTGATAAGGTTCCAAAGCTTCTCTTACGATAGACTGCATACGTTCGAGCCGAATAAAGGGACTCAAGGCAGTTTCTCTCTCCTCATGTCGAACATTTTTCCAGAAACGTTTGTTTTCAGCTTCTTGCCAAATTCCTTCCCCATTCATCCAAACAATCAGCCATACCTCTGTAGGGCCAACTAAGATAATATTTAGTTCCACACCTGTATTTTTAACTCGAATGACAGGTTCATAGAACAAAAAGTAGTTATCCGGAATTTCTTGAATGAGTAACTTTAGTGTCTCATTCTGTAAATATTTTTTATCCCAGTTCGAGATTTCTTTCACAGTAGACGTCGCCCAATTCATCTGATGATGAAATAACTTCTCGCGAAATTCTTGATGATTTAGCTTGAGATGATCTGTTCCGTTTTGTTGTTGATATGCTTTCCATCGATTTTCTTTAATTCGCATAAATAACGATTGATAGTGATATAAATTGTTTTCGTACCTGGATACATAATCAAGTAATTTTACAAGCTGCGCCATTAGATCCCCTCTCTTTCATCTCTCTATATCGAATAAGAGTGTATAACTTGGTATTTCGGCTGTTTCTCTATATGCGTTTCATAAAGAACAAATTGATCTGCTTGGAATCGAATGTTTTCACCATATTGTTTCCACCATTTCTGAGAGTCCACCAAATGATGAACTGACTCTATATGTTTACGTGCAAGCGTTATATGCGGTGAGTATGGTCTTTTATCGAGTTGAAAACCTACCGTTTCACATACATAAGCCACTTGTTTTTGCAGAGTATATAAACAGTGCTCTTCTTCAACACCTGCCCAAAAAATTCTTGGATGATGTTCATTTCCGAAAAAACCAAAATGGTTTACAGAAAGAGAAAAAGGGCTCTCTTTTTTACTCATCATTCTTTCGTTTAGTAACTCATGAAGTGTTTCAATCTTCACTGATGAAGCAGCACCTAGAAAAGCTAAAGTGATGTGATAGTCATCAGGATGTACCCATGTTTTAAAATGATGTTCGTTACTTAACGTATTACAGATGTTTGCAAGCTTTGTTTTCGTCTCATCAGGAAGCTTGACTGCCAAAAAATAATGTCTTTGCATATTTTTCACACACCTTCATTTATATTATCAAAGATTAGATGAATTCATCTGCTTTTTTCATACGTGACTTATTTGTTATAATTGGTACAGCAAGAAAAAGGAGTGCAATTTATGAGAGTTGTTACGAATATCGCAGATTTAATCGGTGACACACCTATCGTAAAGTTAAACCGCCTTCCTCATCAAGAGGGAGCCGATGTATATGTGAAACTAGAGTATTACAATCCTAGCCGGAGCCTGAAGGACCGTGCTGCATATAATATGATTATTGATGCAGAACAAAAAGGGCTCTTAAAAGAAGGGTCTACCATTATCGAACCCACTTCCGGAAATACTGGTATCGGACTCGCTATGAATGCGGCCGCTAGAGGTTATTCTTCCATAATTGTGATGCCTGATACAATGACAGAAGAAAGAATTAATCTATTAAAAGCGTATGGAGCAAAAGTAGTACTGACTCCCGGTGATGAAAAGATGCCTGGAGCGATTAAAAAGGCACGAGAACTTGCGGAAGAAATTCCAAACAGCTATATGCCCATGCAGTTTGAAAATCCTTCAAATCCTGATGCACACAGAGGAAGTACAGCAATTGAGATTAAAGAAGCCATTGAAGAGTTGAAGAAGCCCTTTACCGCTTTTATCGCACCTGCTGGTACAGGAGGAACGATTACTGGAACGGGTGAACAGCTTAAAACGTTTTTCCCGGATTTAACTGTACATGTTGTTGAACCTAAAGGGTCTCCTGTTCTTTCCGGGGGTAAGCCTGGAAAACATAAGCTTGTAGGAACGAGTCCTGGTTTCATCCCACCAATCTTAAATCAACAGGTCTATGATGAGATTGTTCAAGTGAACGATGAAGACGCGTATACGATCACGAGACGTCTAGCATCAGAAGAAGGCATCTTGGTCGGTCCATCTTCAGGAGCTGCTGTTTATGCAGCATTAAAAATTGCGGAGAAGCGCAAAAAAGGTGAAGTTGTAATCTGTATGACGTGTGATTCAGGAGAACGTTATTTATCGAGTGATCTGTTTCAGTTTGAATAAAAGACGAAAGCATCCCAACGTATCGGGATGCTTTTTTATACTTAGAAATTTTACAGAGATCGTTGAATCAATATTCGACCTTGCACTTCCATCTTTGTAAGGATTAAAACCATAATTAGTCCTATAAATGTTAGCACACCAAAAAATAAATACGTGTAAAAGATGGTGTATGTATCAAAGATTACTCCGCCTACAAACGTACAAAACCATGAGCCTAAGCCGTTTCCTACAGCTGTGTATAAGGAAACAGCTGTTGCACGTACTTCAACGGGTGTATATGTTCTCACATATTCCATAGCTGCTGGGATGAACAGACCCACTGAAAATCCTTGGATAACGGTTGTCATTAGTACGATTTGATACGATGGTTCAAAGAAATAAAACGTCCAACGAACAGCAGACACAGTCGCAGCAAAGACCATAATAGGCATCATTCCCCACCTTTTTATAGTGAGTCCTGCAAATTTCATAAATGGTGCTTCACTTCCTGCCGCGATCAAGAAGGCTAGTCCGACACCGGCTAAAGTCCCTCCTGTTTCTTGAATGTAAAATCCAAAGTAAAAATTATTAGCAAAAATAGGACCAAACACCAAGAACGTAGCGGAAAGGAAAACGAGATACGAAGGCATCCTAACTAATTGCCCAATCCCCTTCCGAAGATCTGTTCGGAGCGATTGATTATCTTTTGGCATCTTGATTACAAAGAACATACATAGAAGTAGAACAGAAGTAAACATATAGAAGATCACTTGAGTCCCTATAGAATCTGCAAGCCTGCCTGCTATAAATACAGCTATAGCAAATCCAATTGCTCCAAAAAGCCTATAATTTCCGTATTGCTTGTTCTCTTTTTGTACGTAATTTAAAAGAATGCTGTCTGAAACCGGAACTAAGGCACTCTGCATGAACGAAAAAGCAATAAGTATTCCGATCAACCAAAAATAAGACTCAAATAGATAGATGGTAAATCCTAAGCTCGCTGTTAGAATTAAAGAAAGAACTAAAACAGCCCTTGGACGTCTGGAGTAATCGGTAACTACACCCCATAGAGGCTGAGCAAAGATCATAACGACCGGACTGATCGACATTAATGTACCGATCTCTGTTCCACTGAGGCCGACTGAATCTTTAAAATAAACACCTAATAACGGAAATAAACTCCCTAGACCAAAAAAACTTAATAGGTAAAAGCCTTTTAGACTGATAGAGGTTTGATCGAACGAATTCTTCATGATGTACCCTCTCTTATATGCTATTTAGCTAGTTCGTATATGGCTTGTGCATAAATGGCAGAAGCGAGAAGTAAATCTTCTACAAACATATGTTCATCTTTTTGGTGAGCAACATCTTCTCTTCCTGGGAACAGTGCACCGAAAGCAACTCCTGTTTCCAACGACCTTGCATAAGTTCCTCCACCAATAGCCATCAATTCACCTTTATTGCCTGTTTGATCTTCGTATACTTTTTGAAGTGTTTTAATCAATGGGTGATTTTCTTCTACATAATTCGGTGGATTGTTTTCAATGATTCTAATCGTCCAATCATCTGTTTTAGCTCTGGTTGATAATGAATGTTCGATTTTTTTGCTATCATGTGTCACCGGATAGCGTATATTCAACCCTACTTTTGCACCTTCTGTTTCGTTATACGACAGGATTCCAGCATTAACCGTCAGCTTACCGCTTGCTTCATCTTCTGCAGCTATATTTAATTTATCACCTGTAAATTCACCCGTCAGCTCGTCCAACAACCTGAGAAACGATTTAGCGTTCCCAGTAAACGATAGAGAGTTCAAATATTCACCTAACGTAAGTCCAGCATTTTTACCCATTTCAGGTGTACTTCCGTGTGCGGATTTGCCTTTAACTTTTAGGGTTAGAACATCACTTTCGATTTGAGCAACGTATTCTACTCCAGATTTCTGTCCGAATGCTTCAAAAGATCGCTGTACTTCCTCTAAACCGGTTCCTTGGATTTTGGCTTCAGCATAATCTGGAACCATGTTTAAACGTTGACCTGATGTAAAGGATAGTAATTGAAGGCTATTTGCCTCTTCTTCTTGATCGTTCTTGAGACGAAACTCTACATCAAAGATTCCTTTTTCTGCAGAGATGATAGGAAAATCTGCATCAGGAGCAAATCCGATCGCCGGCATCTCTTCTTTCGTAAAATAATGTCTCACACATTGCCAGTTGCTCTCTTCATCACAACCAATGATCATGCGTACCCTTTTGGATAATGGAAGCTTTAATTCTTGGATAATCTTCATTCCATAAAAAGCTGCCATTGTAGGTCCTTTATCATCAATCGCACCACGCGCGAAAATCTTTCCGTCTTTAACTTCTGCTCCAAAAGGATCAAAAGACCAACCATCACCAGGAGGAACAACATCAACATGGCAAAGAACACCTACAATATCGTCTCCGTTTCCAATTTCGATGTGTCCTGCATATCCGTCTACATTTTTCACGGTCATTCCACTGTCTTTTCCAAGGTCTAACATATACGTTAACGCTTTTTCTATCTCTGGGCCAAAAGGAGCTCCTTCTCTTGCGTTTCCTTCATCAAGTAAACTGGGAATGCGTAATAACCCTTTTGTATCATCCAAAAGCTTTTTCTTTCTCATTTCAACTTGTTCTTTCCAATTGATCTGATTCATTACTTACATCCTTTCTAAATGTCATAGTCTTCGCTTGTCATACCTATATGATCGACTCGTATACATCTTTGCTGCAGATGATATAGAGGCGTGCATCATCAGGAATTGAATCGTTTAATTTCTTGTTTATTGAAAGATCGTTACCGTCAGCTATTAGTGTAGCACCTTGCTGCAACAAACTGTCAAAAGCATCTTTATAGGTTACCCATTCCGCTCTTTTACGAACTTCAAATAAATTTTCACCTTCTTTATGAGAAAGAAGTTGTGTATAGATCTCTGTGATACCTTTAGAAAACGCAGATCGTACAGCCATACGTGAAACGGTTTCATGACTTAAGACAAACTCATCTACTTTAGCATGCCTAAAGTTTTTAATATGTTCCTCTTTTTTGATCTCAACCGTACTATGTATATGAGGAGTTAAACGTTCAACCGAAGTAACGATCAACAATGTCTTTCCATCAGCAAGTGCTGAATCATGGATCGAGTCATCTGAAAACACAAGTACAGATTTGGCTTCTTTTAAATTAGCTTGTATGAGCGTTTCTTCAATCGATGGATCTCCTTGAATATAGTGAACATTTTGATGTGTGATCGGTGTTATAGTCAGATTATCAATAAGCACAACTTCTAGGTTAGGGTGTGTTTCGATAATCTCACTTACAGCATATTTTGCTTTTTCAGACCATCCTATAATTACAAAATGATTTCTTCCTTTGAAAGTCAATCTTCCTTCCTCCTTTCGTTTACGATGAGCACCTAATGCTTCTACCAGTTTTCCAATAGCCAGACCAGCAATACCGATACCGATCAAAAAGATGAAGATCGCATAGATTCTTCCTGCTGTGGATACCGGATAATAATCGCCATAACCGACCGTGGTAACGGTAGTCATTACATACCATAGGGCGTCAAACCATTTAGGGAATGTTTTTGGCTCTATAAGATGCATAACGACTGACGAAAAAATAACGATAAAAAAGGTAAATGAAAAAATTCCAAACTTATTTAAGACGATAAGTCTATTCATCAGCTTTTGTAAAATATACACCTCATCGCTCCTTACATTGTTTTTTAGTAACCTTATTATTGTACCTTATTCCCATAAAAATGGTTAGATAGTTTCGCTTTCACAGGAATTATGGGGTATTGACAAAAATATATTTTAGTGTATAATGGTGCCAAATAGGAGGTGTACTGTTGGTTAACTGACAATTTTCCTCTATATCTTCATATTTAGGATCATATGTTCGTTATGAGGTTTTGCTGCCTAGCCGCACAGACATCTTTTTGAACGTTTTTATCACATCTAATGGCTGACGCAGCGAAGAACCAATACGGATTCTTCGCTTTTTTTTTATAAAAAAGGATGGGTCTTATGAATTAAAAAGAATGTAATACAACATTCATATTTCATTAACTTTAGACTGGTATCATATAGTGTGTTAACAACTATCTAAATAACAAGGAGTGGTTTTTTGAGTCCTTCAACTGACAGAATGTTGAATCGTGTGAAAGCCCTGTATTTGTTTATTCGCAAGAAAGGTACTGTAACAACACGAGAACTAGTTGAAGAATTTGGAACTACGCAACGTACCATCCAGAGAGATCTTAATGTCCTCTCTTATAACAATTTAGTAACAAGTCCTGCCCGAGGAATGTGGGAAACAACAGGCAAAAAAGTAAAAGTATCTTAAAAAACATATTATATATTGGATAAGCAAATGTACATGAATAATCCCCGCTAAAAATATTAGCGGGGACTTTTTTTGTTTTAAAAGTTTATTTAAAGTTCATCTTTGTTGTCTTTCAAGAGCAGATCAGGTGTTCTTTCAATATTCCATTCGCGACTTTCCCAATTTGGAGTTCCGGAAACAGGCATATACTTATCATCCTGACCGAATAGGTTCTTCCAAAATCCTTCTGCTAAAGAAAAGCCAATCACTTGCTGACGGTCTGTATCGATGATAAGATCTTTTATCTTTCCGATCTTTTCACCATCCTGATCAATGACATCCCAATCTTTTATGGCCATATACGAATAACATTCTTTAGGTTCATCTCTTTGGAGTTCATTTCCAGAAAACACGAGTTTCTCTTCATCAAATTCTTTCACCTGATGCCAAGGAATAAAAAAGGTTTCTTTTCCATAGTTCTGATTAGCAGCAAGAGTAGAGCTTCCTGTAAACGGAGTATGTTGTGTACCAATACCCGAAGTGGCAGCAACAACTGTTTCCATATGCTTATCTGAGGGAATCTCTTCACGCTGGTTGATTCCGTTGTCAACGGTGTACGTAAAATAACATAAACGGTGATCGTACATATTAAATAGAATATCGTTGATTTTATGCTGTGTTTCTTCAGTCGAAATCGTATGATTTTGAGCGTTAGCACCCATTAACTTTTCTGCAGATAATTTCATTGGTATGCAACTCCTTTTTATTGGAAGATACCCCTTATAAATTATTCAAAAACATCTCCTTTTAAAGAAAGTAAAGATAGTTCTTCTTCTGCAAGCTCACGATACATTCCTAACTCAAGGGACTCATCAAGCTTTAATTGTCCCATCTTAATTCGTTTCAAGAAGATGACCTTTCTCCCAATAGCCTCGAACATTCTTTTCACTTGATGAAACTTTCCTTCGGTGATGGTTAACTCGATCTCTGATTCATCGTTATCATCTGTCAATATTTTCAGGAAGGCAGGTTTTGTTTTATACCCATCATCTAAGATGACACCCTCTTTAAAACTTTCAAATGCATCTTCTGGAATCGATCCATTTATTTTTGCGTAATAAGTCTTAGGTACATGTTTTTTTGGGGATAGCAATGAATGTGACAACTGCCCATCATTAGTCAAAATCAACAATCCTTCTGTATCGATGTCTAGTCTGCCTACAGGGAAAGGTTCGAAATTCTGATCTTCCATATAGAGTAGATCGATCACCGTCTCATGCCTAGAGTCTTCAGTCGCTGAGATTACTCCTTGAGGCTTGTTCATCATGAGATAGATAAACTCCTTATAAACCGCTTCTTCTCCATGAACCATAACCTTGTCCTGATCAGGATCTGCTTGTGTCTTAGCATCTTTAATAACCTCACCGTTCAACGTAACAGCACCTGATTTTAATAATTGTTTCACTTCTTTTCTACTTCCATAGCCTGTGTTTGATAACCATTTATCAATTCTCATATGAAACCTCCTGATTTAATGATCTTTTTTTCCTATATTATTGTAAAAAATTGATTGATTTTTGAAGAAACGGGGTAATTTAGTACTATAGGAGGAATTGGAATGAAAAGGAAAATAGGTCTTCTAGCAACCGCACGAAAAAAAGCTTCTACCCCTTCTGCAGCTATAGATTTATACATAAGTCCCTTATTCGTTAAGTCTGTTCAATACGCACAAAACCATTATGATGATTTTTTCTTTTTTAGTGCTAAAGAAGGACTCGTAACGAAAGACCAATACATTGAACCGTATAATGTTTCTATCAAAAATTTTACGACATCTGAAAAACGGGAATGGGCCCACCATGTTATACAAGACTTAGAACAAAACATCAAGCCTTCTCAATGTAAGATCTACATTCACGGCGGATGGGTATACCGAGAATTTTTACAGCCCGCCCTTGAAAGAGCTGGATTTCAATTCGAAGTTCCGCTTGAAGGATACAGCATTGGTAATCAGCTAAAATGGTATGATGAACAGAATCAAGTCAAAAAATGAAGAATACCGCAGAAAAAGAAGGCTACTTATTAGCCTTCTTTTTTCTTGAACTTATTTTCTGCGTTTCAAAAAAGGAATGCGGTCACCTAATATGATATTTAATAATCCAGATCGGTGACTTAAGAACACATACACCGCTCCCCCAGTGAGAATACCGATTGTTAATTTAATGATCGTATCAAGCCTTGTTTCTGTCTCTCCTAAAAGCGAAGATACGATCATAACCGTTACAGCCATCGCTGCGCAAAATAACGTGATCAAGACAGTTCTTCTATACACCCATTTAAATGAGAAACCACTGTATTTTTTAATGATATACAGATTGAACAAAATTGAAAGGGTATATCCGATGTCTGTTGCAATAACAGAGCCAGTCCCACCGAACACTAACAATAATGGTTTGTTTAGGATCAACTTTGCTAAAAAACCAGCTGATAGACTGATAAATGCATAACGTTGCTGGTTCAATCCTTGTAGAATCGCTGCCGTAACGGTAAACATCGCAAACCATAGCGCGGTTGGCGCGTACCATTGTAGATAATAGCCACCTGTCTCCATCGATGATAATCCAAAAAGTGCACCATATGCAGGGTATGCAAGAACCGTTAGCCCGATCGCTGCTGGCGCTGTTAAAAACAACACCATCTGAAACGTCTGCGTGATCTGCTTATGAAGGATTTCATCATCGTTTTGGGTAAACGACTTCGTTATTACAGGTATTAAAGTTAGTGCAAGAGCAGTTGCTAATGAAACAGGAATCATAACAAGCTTATGCGCGATCTGTGTGATGATGGCGAATACAGACTCCGCTTCTTTTAGCGTATAATCCATTTGCTTAAGTGTGTTTACGATCGTAAACTGATCCACCATCTGATAGAGTGGAATCGCTAGGCCAACAGCTACAAACGGGATCGCGTACTTAATCGTTTCCTTATAAATATCTTTTAACGAAATATCTGCAACAGGTTTACTTTCTTTATACATCTTGTCCAGATGCGGTTTTCTTTTGATCCAATACCAGATGAGAACGGCTAAGCCTGCGATTGCACCTAGAGTAGCTGCAAATGTAGAAAGCGCTACGGCTGTCGTAATCTCACCTTTCATTAAATTGATGACCACATAACTTCCAACAAGAATGAACACAATACGAACGATCTGTTCAACGACTTGCGACACAGCTGTTGGTCCCATAGATTGAAAGCCTTGGAAGTAACCTCGAATCAAACTCATGGAAGGTACTACGATTAAAGCCGTACTTACCATTCGGATAACTAATGTAATATCTTCGATGCTGTTGCCTTGTCCGCCTTTTTCATCAATGATCTGATGAGCAAGTATTGGCGCCAACATATACAGTATGACAAAAGCTAGTGTTCCAGTCAGTGTCATGACAAGGAGACCCGATTTCAGTAATTTTCTTCCTGCTGCATAATCTCCTAATGCATTATATTTAGAAACAAATTTAGAAACAGCAAGCGGAACTCCCATTGTGGAAATACTAAGTAGTATGGTATATGGAATATAAGCATAGCCGTATAGGGCCATACCTTGTTCTTCTACTAGATTGGTAAATGGAATGACAAAGATCAATCCGATAAATTTCGAGAAAAACGTCGCAGCGGATAAGATCAATGTTCCACGAAGTAATCGAGACAACTATTTTCAGCTCCTACTAATCATCCTAAAAAACATTATTGATATTGTATCACATTAAAAGCGGATGTAACCTACTTTAACTTTTTGCAAAAAAGTAAGGATTATGAAACTTATAGTCTTTTTGCTGAACCTATGCTATTGTATGAAATGATTTTTACTGAACGTATAAGAAAGTTGGGATTGTATGACTTATGATTGTATAGTGATCGGTGGTGGACCCTCTGGCCTGATGGCGAGTGTTGGTGCCGCTACCAATGGTGCTCGCGTACTATTGATCGATAAAGGAGAAAAACTAGGTCGTAAACTTGCTATTTCAGGTGGCGGGCGTTGTAACGTCACAAACCGTCTGCCTGTCGAAGAAATTATTAAACACATTCCGGGTAACGGCCGTTTTTTGTACAGTGCCTTTTCTGTTTTTAACAACGAAGACATCATTCAATTCTTTGAAGGACTAGGAATTCAATTAAAAGAAGAAGACCATGGACGAATGTTCCCTGTTACTAATAAAGCGACTGATGTTGTGGCTGCTCTTCTGCAGAAAATAAAAGAGCTTGGTGTTACGATCCGAACGAACACTCCTGTAAAAACGATAAAGTATGGAGAAGAGGTTCATGAGATCATTCTGCATAGCGGAGAAGCCATTCAAACGAAGGCGATCGTAATTGCCGTAGGCGGCAAATCTGTTCCGCATACGGGATCAACTGGTGATGGTTATGCATGGGCAAAAAAGGCGGGGCACACGATTACAGAGCTCTATCCAACTGAGGTTCCCATCACTTCTAATGAACCGTTCATCAAACATAAAACGTTGCAGGGCATATCATTAAGAAATGTTGCACTCTCTGTATGGAATCCAAAAGGTAAATTGATCAAAGCCCATCAGATGGACATGATTTTTACTCATTTTGGGGTATCCGGACCTGCCGCTTTAAGATGCAGTCAATATGTAGTGAAAGCATTGAAAAAATTCGAAGTACCATCGATCGAGATGAGAATTGATTCTTTTCCAGATGAAAATGAAGAATCGTTACTAAATTCTCTACAGAAGAGAATAGATGCTGAACCTAAAAAAGCACTTAAGAACGTCCTCAAAGGATTACTTCCAGAAAAGTTCCTTCATTTCTTAATCGAACGCGCAGAGATCGACGGTGAGTCGATTGCTGATCAAGTTTCCAAACAAGCGCTTCGTCAGCTTGTTGCACAAATGAAGAGTTTCTCTTTTTCAGTTAACGGTACATTATCGATCGAAAAAGCCTTCGTTACAGGCGGCGGTGTTTCTGTTAAAGAGATCGCTCCTCAAACGATGGCATCAAAAAAACAAGAAGGCTTATTCTTCTGTGGGGAAATCTTAGATCTACACGGATACACAGGTGGTTATAATATTACCGTTGCTTTCGTAACAGGAAATATTGCTGGGACGAACGCAGCATATCACGCATTGAGCTAACCCTGTAAAACAAGAAGAGTGGCAACTACTAAGTGGTTGCCACTCTTCTTTATTTTGACGATCCGCTCTTTTTAAAGATAATCATCGCTGAAAAAGAAAACATCGTATCATCCTCTGAGTGCGCATTATCACATACAGCAATCTGATACTTAATATCGACAACATGTTCAGGAGGAATGATGCTCAGAAACTCATTTATAGCGATTTCTAAATCCTCTTCATGGTCTTCATCAAAGATTCTCACTTGTATCATTAAAAGCATCCCCTTTCAGCCGCGAGTTCTGATATTCTTTCGGCCTTCGGAGATGCTTATCCTTTGTTAGGTTTTGACTAGTTTTGTCTTACAGATTTTCAAGAGCCGTTTGAATAGGAAGCTCTCCCTCAATCAATTCAAAGACTTTGCGGCTTACATTTTCATTTCCTAGACATGCCGCAAGTGTTCTTGCTACATCTGCTCGAGGAATAGATCCTCGCTCGTTCAACTTTTCTTTGGCCTCTATCATGCCCATTCCATCTTCGTCCGTCAGTGCACCTGGACGTAGAATCGTATAATTTAAAGAACTGTTTATCAATTCTTGATCGGCTTTTCCTTTTGCTTCTAAATAATGCTGAAGTCCTTCTGGTCCCTTTTCAGGCGTGTCAGCACCAATCGAACTCACTAGAATGAATTGTTTCACATGATGTTTTTGTGCTAACTGAATGGACTTTACCGCACCTTCATAATCCACGGCGTCTGTTTTCTCTGGCCCAGTATGACCACCAGAACCTGCTGTAAAGATGACAGCTTCAATCCCTTCAAAAACATGTTCAAAATTCTGTTCCAAATCACCTAAAACAGCAGTAACATTCTCATGCTGAAAATGATCTTGCTGTTCTTTCTTTCGGACCATCGCTTTTACAGAGTGCTCTTGATCAGCTAGTATATTACAGGTCATCTTACCAATATTACCGTTTGCTCCGATTACTAATACATTCATTTCATATCCACTCCTTCTATAGTCTACTTAAGTAGTGTTTCACGAAATGAAGGTTATAAAACATTTTGTTGTGTAAACGTATCTTTTGCAAGACCTACAAATTGAATTGAATTATTATAAGAAGCCTGAAACACTGTATATTCACAGTGTTTCAGGCTTCTCTTAGGTCATTACCACATTCTTATGTAACTGTCTTTGGAGTTCATCAGCATGAAGCGGTTTGTAAAGGTGATAGCCTTGACCGTATATACATCCTTGTTCTACTAAGAAATTGATCTGCTCACCAGTTTCAATCCCTTCTGCAATGACATAAAAATCGAGATTATGTCCCATATCAATGATTGTTTTTACAATCGCTCCAGCTTTTGAATCTGTCAAAATATCATCGATGAACATCTTATCGATTTTTAAAGTGTCAACAGGTAAGTGTCTTAGATACGTCAAAGAGGAATAACCTGTACCAAAGTCATCAACCGATATGCGAATTCCTTTTGCTCTTAAAGCATTCAATATAGGAAGAGCTTCCTCCATGTTTTGCATCGTCGTACTTTCTGTGATCTCCAACTCTAGTGAAGTAGGCGGAAACTCAGTCTCGGATAGAATACTCTCTACTCTTTCGATAAAAGATTCTTCTAATAGCTGTCTTACCGATATATTTACCGAGATCAAAAGGTCGCTAAAGCCCTGTTCATGCCAACTTAATCCTTGCAAACACGCTTCTCTTAACACCCATTCGCCTATAGGAAGTATCATTCCCGTTTCTTCAGCGATCGGAATAAATTCAGCAGGAGAAATCATCCCTTCATCTTCCTTATTCCATCGCAATAGCGCTTCAACACCTAGAATCTTCTTATTACCGATATGAACCAAAGGCTGGTAGACCAGAAAGAATTCATTGTTCGTTAAAGCTCTTCTTAAACCATGCTCTAGAGTTAACCTTCTCTCCATCTTGCCATCACGTTGTTCTGTAAAGAATTGATACGTGTTTCGTCCCTTTTCTTTTGCAAGGTACAGAGCGGAGTCTGCTCGTTTCAAGAGCGTTTCGCTGTCTGAACCATTCTCGGGATAAATACTAATACCAATACTTGGTGTAGTAAATACTTCTTGTCCACTCAATTTAAACGGTTTTGTAAAAGCTTGTATGATCTGCTCTGCTTTCTGTTTGATCTCACTGATTTCTTTAAAGGTTAATAAAATCAGAAATTCATCCCCGCTCCTGCGAAAAACTGTTCCGTAAAACCCTACTGTAACCTTCAAGAGTTCCGCTACCTTCTGCAGCAGCAGGTCCCCAAAGCTATGACCTAGCGTATCATTTAGTACGTTGAACCGATCGAGGTCTACATACATGAGAGCAAGATTTTGATCTTGAAGATCTGCTTCTTTTAGTTGTTTTTCTATCGTCTGCATAAAGCCATTTCGATTTGGCAGGCCTGTTAATTCATCATAATAAGCCATATGCTCAATCGTGATCTCCGCTCTTTTCCTTTCTGTTATATCAATAAGAATAGAGTTGAAGTCTATGAGTTCGTTATTGGCATCTAAAAAAGGAATTCCTCGGTCTTGTATCCAGCGTATTTCGCCGTTCGGCTTCATGATTCGATACTCGCTAGTCGTGATCTGTCCGTTCTGTATCGCAATACCTCTTTTTATGATGATCTCGTCATCGTCAGGGTGAATGACCTTTTTCCATAATTCTGAGTCATCGTAAAAAGCTTGCAAAGGATAACCATATAATTTCTCTATCCCCGATGTAATCAAAAGTTTATTCGTCTTTAAGTTGTGTGACCAAATTGCAACATCAATACTATCAAAGATATTTTGTAGTTTAATTCGGTTTGCTTCTAATTCAGCATACGTTTCTTTATGATTTAAGATCTCCTGTTCTAAGTTAATCGCATAACTATCTTTTACGATCAGCATCTTGTAAATCAAAATGGCGAAAAGAACGACAATTCCTAGATCTATTCCATACATGAAATAATCCTGATTGTACATTAACCCAATTGTGCTTACAGTATGTAACGTGAACAAAACGGCTAAAATATAGGTCCATTTTTTTGTTTTTGCATGTTTTAATGGCATTTTGTAAGCCTCCAAGGCTAATAAGTATACCCTTTCTATCGGCAATTTTTTGGAAATTTAAACATTCTTTAATAAAGTAAGCCTACATATGAAAAAAACTCTCCGCTCAAGTCTTGAGCAGAGAGTTTTTTTTAGTCTTTATTAAATTCCAACATACCGCCAGTCATATTCTTGACCTTATATCCATGATCTTGCAAGAAATAAGCTACATTCTCACTGCGTCTTCCCGAACGGCAGATAATGATATGTTCTTCGTCTTGATTGATTTCATCTAAACGCATAGGAATCTCGCCCATTTTGATATGCGCTGCTTCTGGAATTTTCCCTTCAGCTACTTCTTCATCTTCACGTACGTCAATCAGAGAAATCTTTTTCCCCTCTTGAAGTAATCGTTTTACTTCTGTTGGTGATATTTCTTTTAATTCTTCCACGTGATTGTACCTCCTTTAATTCGCAACGATATTCACAAGCTTACCTGGAACTGTAATGACTTTGCGAATCGTCTTTCCTTCAATGCTTTGTTGAACAGATTCGTCTTTTAGTGCAGCCTCTTCCATATCTGAACCACTGATGTTTGCAGCAATCGTCATTTTCGCTTTTAATTTACCATTAACTTGAACAACGATTTCAACTTCATTTTCTACTAGTTGAGCTTCATCCCAAACCGGCCAAGACGCATATGCGATGCTGCCTTCTCCACCTAGCATTTCCCAAAGCTCTTCACAAATATGCGGAGCAATCGGGGAAAGCATCTTAACGAACCCTTCCATCATATCTTTAGGAAGCACTTCCTGCTTATTAGCTTCATTTACAAACACCATTAATTGTGAAATGGCTGTATTAAAACGAAGCCCTTCATAATCTTCCGTTACTTTTTTAACCGTCATATGATAAAGGCGATTGAAAGCATCTGTTCCCTTCGTATCCTGGATTGAAGGATTTATCTTCTCTCCATCTTCAGCAAGAAGTAATCTCCAAACACGATCTAGGAATCTGCGAGCTCCATCTAAACCAGTTGTGCTCCATGCGATAGAAGCATCAAGTGGTCCCATGAACATCTCATACAAACGTAGCGTATCTGCGCCATGACTCGAAACGATCTCATCAGGATTAACTACGTTCCCTTTAGATTTACTCATCTTTTCATTATTTTCTCCAAGAATCATACCTTGGTTGAAAAGTTTTTGGAAAGGCTCTTTTGTCGGAACGATACCAAGATCGTACATAACCTTGTGCCAGAAACGAGCATAAAGTAGGTGCAACACAGCGTGTTCTGCTCCACCAATATAAATATCAACTGGTAGCCAATGTTTCAGCTTCTCAGGAGACGCCAATTGTTCTTCGTTTTTTGGATCGATATAACGAAGGTAATACCAGCAGCTTCCTGCCCATTGCGGCATCGTATTCGTTTCACGACGTCCTTTTTTTCCTGTTTCAGGATCTACAACGTTTACCCACTCTTCAACGTTAGCAAGTGGAGATTCTCCTGTTCCAGAAGGTTTGATCTCTTTAACGACTGGTAAAAGAAGAGGTAGTTGATCTTCTGACACTGTCGACATCGTGCCATCTTCCCAGTGGATGACCGGGATTGGTTCGCCCCAATAACGCTGACGCGAGAACAACCAGTCACGTAGACGGTACGTAATCTTCTTCTCACCTTTTCCGTTCCCTGAAAGCCATTCGTTCATTGTTGCAATCGCTTGTTCTTTTTGCATGCCATTCAAGAAATCTGAATTAACATGTTCGCCATCACCCGTGTAAGCTTCTTCTGCTACATTTCCTCCAGCTACAACTTCAGCGATTGGAAGTTCAAACTTAACTGCGAATTCGTGATCACGTTCATCGTGCGCAGGAACTGCCATGATCGCACCTGTTCCATAGCTTGCTAGTACATAGTCTGCAATCCAGATCGGAAGTTTTGCACCTGTTACAGGATGAATCGCATATGCCCCTGTAAACACCCCAGACTTTTCTTTTGCAAGTTCTGTACGTTCAAGATCAGACTTTGTTTCTACTTGTCTTTGATAAGCCGTTACTGCCTCTTTTTGATCTTCTGTTAGAATATCGTTCACGAGTTTATTTTCAGGAGCTAGCACTAAGTATGTCGCACCGAAAAGTGTATCTGGTCGTGTAGTAAACACTGTGATCTTAGAAGAATGTCCATCCACATCAAAGTGGACTTCAGCTCCCTCTGATCGGCCGATCCAGTTTCGTTGCATGTCTTTCAAGCTTTCAGGCCAATCTAGTTCATCTAGATCTTCTAACAATCTGTCAGCGTATGCAGTAATCTTAAGCATCCATTGTCTCATAGGTTTACGAACAACAGGATGACCTCCGCGTTCACTTTTTCCATCAATGACTTCTTCGTTCGCAAGTACTGTTCCTAGCGCTTCACACCAGTTCACAGGCACTTCATCGACATAAGCAAGTCCTTTATTATAAAGCTGGATAAAAATCCATTGTGTCCATTTGTAATAAGAAGGATCTGTTGTGTTTACTTCACGATCCCAGTCATAGGAGAAACCAAGCTCTTTAATCTGTCTGCGGAACGTGTTGATGTTTGTTTCTGTAAATTCCGCTGGATCGTTTCCTGTATCAAGCGCATATTGTTCCGCAGGAAGTCCGAATGCATCCCATCCCATCGGATGTAGTACATTGTATCCTTGCATACGCTTCATTCTAGATAGAATATCTGTTGCCGTGTATCCTTCTGGGTGACCTACATGAAGGCCTGCTCCAGATGGGTATGGAAACATATCTAGCGCATAAAATTTCTTTTTATCATATTCTTCTTTTGTTTGGAACGTTTTGTTCTCATCCCAAAACTGCTGCCACTTTTTCTCGATTGTTTTGTGGTTATAATACATAACCGATCCTCCTTAGAAAACTGTACTTTAAAAACAAAAAAACCTCCCGCCCCTAATAAACATTAGGGACGAAAGGTTATTAACAATTTAAACCTGCCGCGGTACCACCCTGATTAATGCAAAGATCGCATTCACTCGGAAACAAACCTTAACGCGGCGAACGGCAAGCATTACTGGATTCACACTTGCAACTAAAGGGTGAGTTCAAAAAAGTCTGGGTTGACTTGCACCAGCCGTCAACTCTCTATCATTTCCATTCTTCTTTTACTATTCCCTATCATCGTTATTAGAAATTTAGATGCTAATTTGTATTTTATGAATAACTTCCTAAATTGTCAAGGTTGTTTAGAAGTATAATAGCCTATTTTTACCACTTTTAATCACGGACTATTTCGCTGTAAGCGGTATCTTGACAAACGCTTTTGAGCTGTTTAATGTAATGTTAACCGTTAATATTTTTTCGTTAACATAAAAAGGGGTGCAAAACATGCATGAAACGAACCAAAAACTAAAGATGTCGCTCTACGCAGCACTTATGGCAGGTATTACAGCGATTCTAGCGCAGCTGACGATTCCTCTACCGTTAGTTCCTATTACGGGGCAAACATTAGCGATCGGGCTTTGCGCAACCATTCTAGGTCGAAGATACGGCACGTTAGCTGTTATGATCTACGTCGCTATGGGAGCGATCGGGCTACCTGTTTTTTCTGAGGCGAAAGGTGGATTTATGGTACTGATCGGTCCAACAGGAGGTTATATTGTCGGGTTTATCATCGCGGCTTATGTAACTGGTCTTATTTTAGAAAAGACAAGTTTTACCCTACTGCCTGCTGTTGTTGCAAACATTGCGGGTATGGTAATCACACTTGTGTTCGGTGCCGTTCAATTAAAGTTCATCGCAAGTCTTAGCTGGGAACAAGCTATGAGTGGTGGTGTTATTCCTTTTTTACTTGTAGGAGTAATTAAAGCCATTTTAGCCGCAATCCTTGGCGTTACGATCAGAAGAAGATTAATGTCGGCAAAACTACTTCCAAAAGAAGAGACAAGAGCCGCTTAATTCATCAAAATATAAACAAAGAGACCGTGTTTATTTTCATCACGGTCTCTTTCTTTCTCATCTAGACATTAAGAAGCTTGGCGAGTAACTTCAGTTTGCTGTATCGCATGTCGGCTCTTGCTGTATATGATCGTCAATATGAAAGCAAGTACCATCAAGCCGATTATCGTTTGAAACAATACAGAAATGTTGAAAATATCTGCAATCATTCCTCCAAACAACGGACCGAGCATCCTTCCGCCTGTGGCCGTCGAGTTTACGATTCCTTGATAGAATCCGGCTCTTCCTTCAGGAGCAAGCTCTGCCGCGATGGACGGAACACCTGGCCATACGAGCATTTCTCCTATAGTAAGAACGATCATCGCTACCATAAACCCACTAAAGTCTTTTGCATTCCCCACCATCACAAATGAAATGACAAATATACAATATCCGACCAAAATTTGTGACGTTGTAGAGTGCAGCCACTTTTTCAAGAAAAGGTTGACTAGTGGCTGACCGAGAACGATAAACACACCATTTACAGTCCAAAGCAAACTGTACATTTTTAACGTTACCCCTAGTGATTGTGTATAAGCTGCGATCGTGGACTGCCATTGAACATAACCAATCCAAGCCAGCAGATACCCTCCACATAAAATCAATAAAGCGATAAACGCTTCCTTGTTATGAATTCTTTTCCGTTGAGAAAAAACGGTTTGCACAGAGGCTTCTTCTTTTTCATCTATGTCTTTGAAACCGAATAACACAATAAGAAAAAATACGAAAGACAGAGCAGAACAACTGATGAAAGATAGTGTAAATGAATAGGAAGCTGCAAAACCACCAAGGGCAGCCCCGAGCGCCACTCCTACGTTCTGTGCAATATAGATTCGGTTAAACGCCTTCCTTCCACCCTCTTTCCACATCGTACCTGCTAAAGCATACATAGATGGAAAGACGATTCCCATTCCAAATCCCATAAAAACAAGAAGTACACTGTACATCCAAAAATCATGAAACCAGATTAATAAGAAGGAAGTTGTAAATGAAATGGAGACTCCGAGCATAATCGTCTTGTAGCCTCCTAATTTATCAAACAGCAATCCTCCTGTTAAGTTGCCTATGATTCCAGCACCGGAATTCAACAATAGAACAATTCCTGCTACAGTAAGTGACTTACCAAGGTGTTCATGTATAAAAATCGTATTGATCGGCCACAAAAAACTTGAGCCCGTCACATTAAGTGCCATTCCAATAATGAGCAGCCATACTTTCGCTGGCATAAATATCCCCCACTTGCTAACTAAGATGTCATAAACCACTCTGTATTTTATTCCTTTTTCCTGCACTTTACAATTTGAAAGTACTGACAACTCACTTTGCCGCTCAACGTGTGAACATGCTACAATGTCATATGGTGCTCATCACCGTATGAAGGAGTGAGAAAGATGACACACCTTATAGAACAACCAGATTATTTTGGAGAAAAAAGATATTACACATGGAATCAGCATTTAAAGTCCCATTTTGGAGATAAAATTATTAAAGTACCACTTGATGGAGGATTTGATTGTCCAAATCGTGATGGAAACGCTGCATTCGGAGGATGTACCTTCTGCTCTCAAAGCGGCTCAGGAGATTTTGCAGGAAACCGCCGTGATGATATCATCACACAGTTTCACACCGTTAAAGAACGAATGCACTCAAAGTGGAAAAAAGGAAAGTACATCGGCTATTTTCAAGCTTTCACGAACACTTATGCTCCTGTTGATCAACTAAAAGAACTCTATGAAACCATACTTGAACAAGAAGGTGTCGTTGGACTTTCGATTGCTACGAGACCTGATTGTTTACCGGATGATGTGATTGAATATCTTGCTGACTTAAATAAAAGAACTTATCTTTGGATCGAGTTAGGACTTCAGACTGTACATGAGCGAACAGCTCTGCTCATAAACAGAGCTCATGACTACGCAACATATGTTGAAGGCGTTGAAAAACTTCGAAAACATAACATTAGAGTATGTTCACACATCATTAACGGACTGCCGTTAGAAACTCCAGAGATGATGATGGAAACTGCAAGAGAAGTTGCGAAACTTGATGTTCAAGGGATTAAGATCCATTTGCTTCATCTTCTAAAAAAGACACCTATGGTCAAACAATATGAACAAGGTATGTTAGAATTTCTTGATTTTGACACGTATGTAAAACTAGTGTGTGATCAGCTAGAGATTCTTCCACCTGACATGATGATCCATCGCTTAACTGGAGACGGGCCATCTGATCTTTTGGTTGGACCGATGTGGAGTTTGAATAAATGGAAAGTGCTAAATGCGATCGAAAGTGAACTTAAAAGCAGGAATAGTTACCAAGGAAAATTTTATAATCCGTCAGAGGTGAAGACACGATGAAACTAGAAGGAGTATTGCCGTTTGCGAGAACGCTTCTTCGTTCTTTTTGTGAAGAAGGTGATATCGTAATTGACGCCACTTGTGGAAACGGAAACGACACGTTATTTTTATCAAAACTTGTTGGTGAGAGCGGCCATGTGTTTGCTTTTGATGTACAAGAACAAGCCATTGCCAACTCTAAACAACGCTTGATAGATCAAAAAGCTGATCAAAACGTCACTTTTTTTCATGCTTCGCATGATGAGTTAACCACTCAATTACCTAGTAATCTTCATACAAAAATAACTGCTGCTATTTTTAACCTCGGTTATTTGCCTGGAAGCGACAAGTCGATTACAACAACAGGATCATCTACCATCGGTGCAATTGAACAGCTCCTGCAATTATTAAAACCTGAAGGCATAATCATACTCGTGATCTACCATGGGCATGAAGAAGGAAAAAGAGAAAAAGAACTTGTTATGAATTATGTAAAACAGCTGGATCAAAAACAGGCTCATGTTTTACAATACGAATTTATAAATCAAAAGAACGACCCGCCATTTGTGGTCGCAATCGAAAGAAGAGGCTGAATCCAACTAATTAAAGTTGATTCAGCCTTTTTTCAGGATTCAGAAACTGGTCGTCATATATACATGCCGGGGTATTATGCGTCATCAATCCAGAAATTTGAGCACGCAATCCAAAAATTCTGACAGTTTATCCACGAGAATTGCCTCTCAATCCAAAAGTTTTTGTCTTTTATCCACGAGTTTACATTCCTCGACAAATTACGCAATAGTTACTATCCTCACATACCCCTGCTAAATGCGAAGCACATGGATCTTGACATTACTTTTATGAGAGAGAAGGTTTTAATCTTTGATATAGTTTTCGATTTACATAAAAGAAATAACTCGTAGCACCTCCCACTTTAACGAGCTTTGCAGCCATCTTTTTAATACCAGGGCTCTCAGAAACTTTTCGATCTGCAAGATAGATTCCTAAAAGACCTCTTTGGATCAAGCGGTGAAACCTTGAGTTAGGTAGATTGGCACAGCTTTTCTCTGCTCTTTCTGCAAAATATACCATTCGTTCAAGCATGTGCTGATCATTCTTATAATACGTACAAAAGTTCAGATCGCCCTCCAACTTGTCTTCATTTTGATCAATAAAATAATCTAACAGAATATGAAGACCTTGCAGCCATGGAAAGTATCCTTTTTTTATCGTTTCAGCAGATTCTTTCGTGAAATTCCCTTGAAATGCGTAGCTGACTAAACAAAAGATACCAAGCGTTGAACCTGCACAAGCAGAAAATTCGTACCAGGTGATATCTGGAAGAACGGATTGATACTCTCCGAACCAACTGATTAACCGAGGCTCTCTCTCTTGAACGATTACATGTTTATGTACCTGTAGGTCACAATAGATCGAAGCTAGTCCGATCAGTTCACTTGCGATATTTGGATAAGCTTTCATCTCTGCTAATACATTTTGACATGTGTAGACAAGTTCGTTTAAATAACCGCCATCGTCCTGCTCTTCTCTGAAACGATAATAATTGGTTGGGACAGCCCCAGGAGACAGAGCATGAAACATACTCTCATGAAGGGCTCGGAAATCTTTTTCATTCAGTGACGTGCTTCTGTCACAAAGATTATCTAAATAGTCGCTGATCGTCTGGTACGCCACCACAAACTCAATGGCTTTTTTGCGATGATTGCCAGCTAGCAGTGTTAGAATCGCTCCTCCTTCACAATGAAACATCTTATCCGAAATACTGCTAACTGCCTGTTTTCTCAATTCAGGATTCGGAATCTTCTCAGCTCTATCATGCCAGTCCTTGAGAAGATGACTGACAGCCGGAAAAATATGTGTATAAACGGAATACATCAATCCCCAAGGGTGAACCGGAACTTTGTTCATAAGATGGCTCCTTTTGTTTATTTCTTCCTTACCTTTTTCCTTAAAGTACTTCACTATGCAAAAATAAAAAATTTTTCACATAATTAAATACATGATCTCTTTCAGGCTCGTTTAAAACTTCATGATAAAGTGACGGAAATTCTTTATACCATTTCTCTTCTATCCCTACTGTGTTAAACCATTGTTTCACTTTTATCTTGTCTACGATTCGATCATCACCTGCTTGCACGACCATTAAAGGTACGTTTGGAAAATCATGATGATAATCAAAAGCATGCTTAATCGAACCGATCAACTCACGGTACCACCTGACAGAAACTTTTTTAACGATTAACTTATCCTCTCGGTCACGAGTGCGGATCTCTTCATTTCTTGTAGCACTTCCTTCAGGTAAGTTAGTGGCTAACCTAACACTCGGAGCGAGTTTGTTTAAAAGGACAGAAACCGCTTCCTTGCCTTTTGATGGGTACTGGACTAATCCTAAACAAGGAGAGGATAGAATAACCGCTTTTATGTTAAGTTGTTTTTCCATCAACGTTCTTATCACAGCTAGCCCACCCATGCTATGCCCTAAGATATATACGGGAAGGCCAAATTTCTCGGCTTCAAGATACCATTTTTCTATGGTTTGAATATAATCATCGAACGCTTCTATATGTCCTCTTCTTCTTGTTGTCGTGCCTTGACCTGGTAGATCACCTGAAACACAATGAAAGCCGGCTTCGTTTAATTGCCTGATCACCCAATCATACCTACCGTGATGTTCATTTGCTCCATGTACGACAACGACGGTTCCAATTGCATTTTTATTCGTTTTCCACGTCCACATTTCTCCACCTTCTCTATTCATAAGACTTGGTGATTTGCTACACTGTAGTTAGATAAATAATTAATAATAGGAGTGTGTAACCATGATCTACCCATTCGGAGACAAACAACCTAAGATTTCAGAAACTGCCTTTATTGCAGACTATGTTACCATCACGGGCGACGTTCAGATTGGTGAATATTCTTCCATTTGGTTTAATTCATCCATACGCGGAGATGTTTCGCCTACGATTATCGGAAACTATGTAAATGTTCAAGATAATTCGGTTCTTCATCAGAGTCCGAACCGCCCTCTTCATTTAAAAGACGGTGTTACTATTGGTCATAGTGTAATCTTACATAGTTGTATCATTGAAGAGAACGCATTGATCGGCATGGGTTCTCTTATATTAGATGGAGCTCACATCGGAGAAGGAGCTTTTATAGGTGCAGGAAGTCTTGTTCCTCCTGGAAAGAAGATACCACCTAACACCCTAGCTTTCGGCCGACCAGCTAAGGTAATCAGAGAGTTAACGGAAGAAGATATTACGGACATGAAGCGAATCCGCCGTGAATATTACGAGAAAGGACAATATTATAAATCTTTACAACCTAAACGTTAAACTCGATTAAGTTTCCATCAGGGTCACTCACAAAAACTTGGTGCCACTCTGTTTTATTAGTTGGCTTGTTAACATAAGGAATGTTATGTACGTCTAATGTTTTTAATAGCTTATCCATATCCGTAACCCTTACGGCAAAATGGCCATCTCTGCTATCGATCTCTGTTGTATTTCGCCTAGCCTTACCATCGGGATGTACGATCAAATGAAGCTGTGTGTCACCGATATCATACCAAACGCCTGGAAAATCAAATTGCGGGCGTTTTTTATTTTGTTTGAAACCGAGAATTCCCTCATAGAAATACAATGACTCTTTTAGATTTGTTACGAGTAAGGATACATGGTGTATTCCTGCATACATGTATGTCCACCTCTTCCTCTGTATGTTTTGCCCATAATTTTAACATAGAAATTAATAATTTGAGACGAAATCGTACTGAAACTGCTACCCTTTTGAATACTAATAATAAAAGTTAACCATATGAAAGGAAGTTGTCTGATGAGTTCATCTAATCAAAAGTCTTATGTTCCTTATCATAGCCCTTACGATCCGTGTCCTCCGATCGGAAAGAAATATTACTCTACTCCTCCAAATCTATATATGGGATTTCAACCTTATAATCTTCCACAATACTCACCAAAAGAAGCCCTACAAAAAGGTACACTATGGCCTGCATTTTATGATTATTATGAAAATCCTTATGAAAGAAGGAGGTAATCTTCGTGCCAGCAACCTTACCTGAAGAATTCTATCAGTGGATGGAAGAGCTCCAAGCAGTTGATTTTGTTCTTGTGGAACTTACCTTATATCTCGACACACACCCACAGGATCAATCCGCAGTTCAACAGTTTAATCAGTTCGCGAAACAAAGAAAACAAATCAAGAGAGCCATCGAGTCAAAATATGGCCCTCTCCAGCAATACGGAAACAGTTATTCAGGCATGCCATGGAACTGGAGTGATGGACCATGGCCATGGCAGTTATAAATAGAAAGGAGGTTCATTTTAGATGTGGGTATATGAAAAGAAACTGCAATATCCAGTGAAAGTAACGTCATGCAATCCAACACTTGCTAAATATTTAATTGAACAATACGGAGGTGCAGATGGAGAACTAGCTGCAGCTCTTCGGTATTTAAATCAGCGTTATACGATTCCTGATAAAGTGATAGGTCTACTTACGGATATAGGTACAGAAGAATTCGCTCATCTTGAAATGATTGCAACCATGATCTACAAGCTGACAAAAGACGCCACACCCGAGCAATTAAAAGCTGCTGGCATCGCAGATCACTATGTCAACCACGATAGCGCCTTGTTCTACCATAATGCAGCCGGTGTACCATTTACTGCAAGCTACATAGCTGCAAAAGGTGATCCGATCGCTGATTTATATGAAGATATCGCAGCGGAAGAAAAAGCACGTGCAACTTACCAGTGGATCATTAATATGTCAGACGATCCTGGTCTTAATGACTCTCTTCGTTTCCTAAGAGAAAGGGAGATTATTCATTCTCAAAGATTTCGTGAGGCGGTTGAAATCTTAAAAGAGGAACGTGACAGAAAAATATACTTCTAGCCATTCTGCTCTTGCAGGATGGTTTTTTTATAATAATTTCATACTGTCTTCACGTTCCCCTTACAATTGTATTTTACTATGATAATAACGACAAAAAAAAAGCATGATAAGGGGGATACTCATGGCAAAAGTAATGAATTGGCTATATGAAAAAGAGTGTACATTTTTCCGACTTATTAATGGAAGACTGCACAGGAACTCAATGGATCATTTCTTTCACTTGTGGACACATCTTGGTGGTGCAACAGCTACCATCTCAACAAGTATTCTGCTTCTGTTATTTCTCCCTATGCACTTAAAGTCTTGGGGAATCGTTTGTATGCTATCCTTATTGATCAGCCACATTCCTGTTGCGATCTCTAAGAAAATGTATCCAAGAAAAAGACCTTATTTAAGTCTTCCGGATACAAACGTCGGTCATAATCCACTAAAAGATCATTCGTTTCCATCCGGTCATACGACAGCTGTATTTTCAATTATCACGCCGTTGATACTATTAAATCCTTTTATCGGTATATTTTTATTGGTCGCCGCACTTTTGGTAGCCATCTCTCGTATGTATCTTGGTCTTCATTATCCTTCCGACGTACTTGCAGGGATGATTCTAGGCATCAGCTCTAGTTTCTTTTCTTTATTTCTAGTAAATAGCTTTATCTTGCCTTATTTTTTATAAAAATAGCGATTTTATAATGTAAAACAAGGGGGACATCTCAAGAAAAACGGTGATGATCCTTCTTTTTATGCTTAAAATTCGTACATTAGCATTTTATACGAGGTAATCACAATTATATCCGTAGATAAGGAACATTTATCCGTAAAACTAGCGATTAATTCCGTACATAAAATTTTTTATCCGATTTTCGACAAATCCTTCTAAACTAACCACTACAAAAAAACCAGACTCCCAAAAGGAAGTCTGGTTTAACATGTCATTAAATATTTGCTTGCTTCTTAAGCTCTGCAGCTTTATCAGTATTTTCCCAAGGAAGGTTGATGTCTGTACGTCCGAAGTGGCCGTATGCAGCAGTTTGCTTGTAAATCGGACGGCGAAGATCAAGCATCTTAATAATTCCAGCCGGACGAAGATCGAAGTTGTTGCGAACTAACTCAACAAGAACTTCTTCAGAAACTTTACCTGTTTCAAACGTGTTTACAGCGATTGATACGGGTTGAGCAACACCGATTGCGTAAGCAAGTTGTACTTCAACTTTATCAGCAAGACCTGATGCTACGATGTTTTTAGCAACATAACGAGCAGCATAAGCAGCTGAACGGTCAACTTTAGTCGCGTCCTTACCAGAGAATGCACCGCCACCGTGACGAGCATATCCACCGTAAGTATCTACGATGATCTTACGACCAGTAAGACCTGCATCCCCTTGTGGTCCGCCGATAACGAAACGTCCTGTTGGGTTGATGAAGTATTTTGTGTTCTCGTCGATCAATTCAGCAGGAACAACAGGCATGATTACTTTTTCTTTGATGTCTTTTTGAATTTCTTCAAGCGTGTTCTCAGGATGGTGCTGAGTTGAGATTACGATTGTATCGATGCGAACAGGCTTATCGTTCTCATCGTATTCAACCGTTACTTGTGTCTTTCCATCTGGACGTAAGTATGGAATCTCTTCAGTCTTACGAACCTCTGTAAGACGGCGAGATAATTTATGAGCGAGTGAGATTGGAAGAGGCATAAGCTCTTCTGTTTCGTTACAAGCAAATCCGAACATTAGACCTTGGTCACCTGCACCGATCGCTTCAATTTCAGCATCTGACATAGAACCTTCTCTTGCTTCAAGAGCTTGGTCAACACCCATCGCGATATCAGCAGATTGCTCATCGATAGAAGTTAATACTGCACATGTTTCTGAATCGAAACCATATTTTGCACGGTCATAACCGATTTCTTTAATTGTCTCACGAACAACTTTTGGGATATCTACATAAGTAGAAGTTGTGATCTCACCTGCAACAAGTACAAGACCTGTAGTAACAGAAGTTTCACATGCTACACGAGCATTTGCATCATGTGTTAGGATTTCATCTAGAATCGCATCTGAGATTTGGTCACAGATTTTATCTGGATGGCCTTCTGTAACGGATTCTGATGTAAATAAACGACGACTAACTTTTTTGGACAAGTTAATATCCTCCCTTTAACTGCTTTCAGTATGATACGGTACTTTATTCTTATCTATTTTACACAGTTTATGTTCTTAACCTGAAAAAGGCATAAAAAAAGCCCTTCCCTGTCTCACATACATTCACGAGGGAAAAGGTTTCTAAAACCATAATGCCTTCAACCTCTTATTGTCCAAGGTTATTTTCACCTTGCAGGTTAGCACCTTTTCATTTCCAGTGGCGATATTTTTGCCACTTTCATGTCGGTTGCTGGGTTTCATAGGGCCTGTCCCTCCACCTACTCAGAATAAGAGTAGCCGTTCTCGAAATATGATATCGTAATGATCACTCTCTGTCAATAGAAAACCCTATGAATAGCAATAAGTTTGGAGTATTATATTCTATAGAATGAAAGCGTTTTAAATAAGATGGATAATTTATATGATTTTGTACTTTTTTTATGAAGTAAGAACTTTTTTGATGCACTTTCATAAAATAGTATACATTATTTGATTCAATGTGTTATACTAATTTTCGAATATATCACTCTAGGATAAAGGATGGTACTGTCTCATATGAATACTTTGGAATTTACGACAACCTTAAACGATCTTGTGACCCGTGAAACAACTCACCAGAACTTACCTGTTCCGGTTTTAGTAGAAAAATCTCTTCAGCGCAACGAGGGCATCCTTACATCCACAGGAGCACTTCAAGCTACAACGGGGAAATATACAGGCCGTTCCCCTGAGGATAAATTTATCGTTGAAGATGCTTCCATTAAAGATTCAATCGATTGGGGAAAGGTAAATAAGCCATTTTCACCAGAAAACTTTGATAAATTATACAAAAAAGTCCTTCAATACTTAGGGAATAAAGAAGAATTATTCGTATTTAAAGGGTTTGCTGGAGCAGACCGCGAGTATCGCCTTCCTATCCAAGTCGTTAATGAGTATGCATGGCATAACCTTTTTGCTCACCAAATGTTTGTGCGCCCGAACCATGATGAGCTAGGTACACATGAATCTCAATTCACAGTGATTTCAGCACCAGGATTCCAAGCTAATCCTGCTGAAGACGGAACAAACTCTGAGACGTTTATTATCGTTTCTTTTGAAAAGAAAATTGTTCTGATCGGTGGTACTGAATATGCAGGTGAAATAAAAAAATCTGTATTCTCTGTCATGAACTACATTCTTCCTGAAAAAGGCATTCTATCTATGCACTGTTCAGCAAACGTTGGGAATGAAGGAGATGTAGCTTTATTCTTTGGGTTATCTGGGACTGGAAAAACGACATTATCAGCTGATGCAAATCGTCGTTTGATCGGTGATGATGAGCATGGTTGGGCTAACACAGGAGTTTTCAACATTGAAGGCGGATGTTATGCAAAAACAATCGATCTTTCGAAAGAAAAAGAACCACAGATCTGGAACGCGATTCGTTTTGGAAGCGTTCTAGAGAACGTCATGATCGACCCAGTTACTAGAGAAGCAGATTACAAAGATTCTTCATTAACAGAAAACACACGTGCTGCTTATCCAGTTGATGCTATTCCAAATATTATTCAACCAAGCGTAGCAGGACACCCGAACACAATCATCTTCTTAACAGCTGATGCATTCGGTGTACTGCCTCCGATCAGCAAACTTACTAAAGAACAAGCGATGTATCATTTCTTATCTGGATACACAAGCAAACTTGCAGGAACTGAAAGAGGCGTAACATCACCACAGGCTACGTTCTCAACTTGTTTCGGGGCACCATTCTTGCCACTACCTGCTACCGTTTATGCTGAGATGCTTGGTAAGAAAATCGATCAGCACAACGTTCAGGTTTATCTTGTTAATACAGGATGGTCTGGTGGAGAATATGGCATCGGAAGTCGTATGAATCTAGGGCACACTCGCGCTATGGTGCAAGCTGCTCTAGAAGGTGAACTTACTTCTGTTGAAACAGTCGTAGATCCTATATTTGGACTTCATATCCCAACACACTGCCCTGGTGTACCAGATCAAGTGCTTCAACCGAAGAAGACGTGGCGTGATCAAGACGCTTATGACGTTAAAGCGAAAGAGCTTGCTAGCCAGTTTAAAGCGAACTTTGAAAAATTCAAATCTGTTTCAACTGAAATTTCTCAAGCTGGACCGCTTGTTTAATATTCTTAAAAAAACCTTCCATTTTAGCAATGGAAGGTTTTTGGTTTTATCGCAATTTTCCTAACACAACTATCCAATATGCTTGGTGTTAGAACGAAAAAATAAAAGGAGCTGAAATCTTATTCAGCTCCTTTTCCATGTCCTTTCATCCATTCACATAAAGCATATGTAATTTTTCTGTTCTCTTTAGGCGGAAAATAATGTGTATATTCTGGATAGATCCATGTTTCGCATGGTTTTCCGAGCTCTTTTAGTCTTGCTTCAATCTTCAGTGTATGCTCTACACTCACGTTCTCATCCTTCATACCATGGATGCAAAGTAAAGGTGTATGTAATTCCTCACAATAGTTAAGCGGGGATCTCCATTCAAATTCTTCTGGATATTTCTCTGGAGTTCCTCCAATAACTCTTTTCATCATCCTCCGCAGATCTTCTCTCTCATCATACGTGATCGCCATGTCAGTCACACCGCCCCATGTTACGAGAGAACGAATTTCAGGATATTTTATAGCGGTAAATAAGGCCATAGGACCACCACGAGAAAAGCCAAATACATGAATGTCGTCTGGATCTACTTTAGGAAACTGTTTTAATACCTCAAAGGCGGCAAAAGCATCTGTTCGATCCTCTCCAGCAAAGTCTTCGTTGCCTTCTCCCCCTTGATTTCCTCGATAATAGGGAGCCATCACAACAAAACCTTGTGAAGCAAACTGAATGATCCTAGCAATCCTGACCATTCCAACAGACTTGATTCCACCTCTAAGATAAAGAAAACCTGGAAAAGGTCCTTTTCCTTCTGGTAATGCGGCTAGTCCTTTTATTTTTAACCCATCATTTAAATACGTGACCACATATAGGCGAATGGTAGGATGTGGAGAAGGAAATCGCTGCCACTCTATCATTTTTGCTTTTTTCATTCCTACACTCCTTTATTTTTGTGGGCAAACACACATTTGCACCAATCACATACATTATTACATAAAAGTCATGACTTCATCCCTATGTGCAGGAGGATCCAATATGAAATATTTCAAAAGAAAATTAACGATACTTTTCACTTGTTTACTAGCTTTCTCCATACTGTTAGCAGGATGCAATACCTCTAGTCCTAAAAAAGAAAAAATTAGAATCGCAGAAGTAACACGTTCCATTTTTTATGCTCCACAATATGTGGCTATTGAAAAAGGATTTTTTAAAGAAGAGGGTTTAGATGTTGAGCTGACTACCACCTGGGGCGGCGATAAAACGATGACAGCTTTATTGTCTGATGGAGCAGACGTAGCACTCGTTGGTTCAGAAACAACGATCTATGTGCATGCACAAGAATCCACAGATCCTGTTATTAACTTTGCACAGCTCACACAGACAGATGGTACTTTTTTAGTTGCAAGAAAAAAGCCAGAATTCTTTTCATGGGATCAGCTTAAAGGCAGTACTTTCTTAGGCCAACGTAAAGGCGGCATGCCACAGATGGCAGGTGAGTTTGGCATAAAGAAACACGGGATCGATCCTAAGAACGATCTAACGATGATTCAAAATATTGATTTTGCTAACATTGCAAATGCGTTTGCATCTGGAACAGGAGATTATGTTCAATTATTCGAGCCTCAAGCAAGTTTGTTCGAGCAAGAAGGGATCGGGCATATCGTCGCTTCGTTCGGCGCTGAGTCTGGGAAGATTCCTTATACAACATTCATGGCTAAACAAAGCTATATAAAAGAAAATAAAGAAACATTGGAGAAATTTACAAAAGGCTTATACAAAGCCCAGTTATGGGTAGAGAATCACTCGGCAAAAGAGATCGCAAAAGTTATCGCACCTTATTTTGAAGATACCCCTGTGGAACTTATTGAAACCGTTGTGGATCGATATAAAAGTCAACACAGTTTCGCTCTAAATCCGATATTAGATGAAGAAGAGTGGAACAACTTACAAACGATTATGGACGAAGCGGGCGAACTTCCGAAGAAAGTGGATTATAACATTCTAGTTGATACTGCAATAGCAAAGAAAGCCATCAAGTAGACAATAGCCTCTGTATAAAGAAACAGCTACTGCAGTGAGCTTCTTATTCCTTTATTACACGAGAAGTTTCACTGGTAGCTTGTTGGAAGTCCAAATACAAAATCAGGAGGGATCGTCGTGGCTTTATTACAACTAAAATCTGTCGGGCAAACTTACTTTTCAAAAACGTCTGCCACAACGGCCTTAGAAGATATCTCGCTTTCTGTTCAAGAAGGCGAGTTTATATCCTTACTAGGACCTAGCGGGTGTGGTAAATCTACACTTCTATCTATGATTGCAGGTCTACTCACTCCAACAGTCGGATCAGTAACGGTGAATAATCAACTGGTTACTTCTCCGCATCCAAAGATCGGTTATATGCTTCAGCAAGACTACCTATTTCCATGGAAAACGATTCAAGATAACATAACACTTGGTTTAAAACTGAGAAATCAACATTCGTTGGAGAACGTTCAAGCAGCAGTAAAACTACTCAAAGAGATCGGATTAGACCATACATTAACCAAATACCCTTCAGAGCTTTCTGGAGGAATGAGACAGAGAGTGGCGCTCGTTCGAACACTCGCCACACAGCCCAAGATCCTTTTACTCGATGAACCTTTCTCAGCACTCGATTATCAAACAAAGTTAAAGCTTGAGGATCTTGTATCCTCTACTCTAAGAGACCATGGAAAAACCGCTATCTTAGTTACACATGATATTGGTGAGGCCATCGCGATGAGTGATACCGTTATTTTACTATCGACAAATCCCGGACGTATTTTCAGGACATTTAAGATGCCAGAATCATTAAGGACACTTCCTCCCTTTGAAGCTCGGCAGCATCCAGACTTTTCTGCAACCTTTCAGCAAATATGGGAGGAGTTGGAGCACATTGAACAAAACGATAAAGAGTAAGATACACCAAGAGTATCTGGAATCGATAAAAAAAGAGAATCGAAATATTCGTCTGGTACAACTTTTTATTTTTATTAGCTTTTTCTTGTTATGGGAAATCTCATCTCTACAGGGATGGATCAATCCCTTACTATTTAGCTCTCCCACGAAGATTGGATCTCTTTTTATTGAAAAGATTGGTGATGGTTCACTTTATATTCACGTTTTTTTTACTTTAGGTGAGACTGTATTAGGATTTATCTTAGGTACGGTGCTAGGTACTCTACTCGCTGCTCTGCTTTGGTGGTCACCTTTTTTATCTAAAGTACTCGATCCCTATCTTGTTGTTCTAAACGCCATGCCCAAAGTAGCGTTAGGACCTATTTTAATCGTTGCTATCGGTCCTAACTTTGGTTCGATCATTGCTATGGGGATCTTAATCTCGATCATCATTACCACGCTTGTCGTATATACAGCGTTTCAAAATGTGGATGCCAACTATATCAAAGTAGTACGATCTTTTGGAGGAAATAAAAAACAGTGCTTTAAGGAGGTTATCCTTCCAGCCTGTTTTCCGAATATCATATCTTCTTTAAAGGTAAATGTGGGGTTGTCATGGGTAGGTGTCATCGTTGGCGAGTTCCTTGTTTCCAAACAAGGCTTAGGGTACATGATTATCTACGGATTCCAAGTCTTTAACTTCACACTCGTGCTCATGAGCCTCTTGATCATTGCGGTTATGGCTACTGTCATGTATCAAGGAGTCGAATGGTTAGAACGAAAACTTATTAAACACCGCATATGATTTTTTATCTAGGCCAGGGCATGCTTAAGGGCGTATTTCATACTCTCTTTTAGCACCTGGTCTTTCATCATAAAGCTGAATGCCTTATCCGTGGATACATCTTCAGGCAACTCACTCATTAAGACAGGTCCATTCGTTTCAAAATAACGGTGCTTTAAAAGGATTTTATCCACAGTTGCTACATAAATATTCTTAATGATCTTTCCGCCTTTTCCATCGACAAAGTACTGGCCAATATATTTAAGATCTGATACTCTTCCACCTGTTTCTTCAAAAACTTCCCGAACCGCTGCTTCATCTGCTGTTTCTCCAGGTTCTACCTTTCCTCCAGGAAATTCGATTCCACGTCTCGGATGCTCTGTCAGTAACCATTGATCTTTAAACTTACACAAACACCACACATGTTTAGGTGTATCCGAAAAGGGGTGGTCTGAAAACGACAATTGTACATTGTTGTTATAAAAATCTTTAAACGTAATTATATCCATCACACTACTCCATCTCGACTGTTTCCTTTATTGTAAAGTTCACAACATTTAAAGTCCATTTGTTTTAATTGCGACTCTCTAAACATACGCTTTCTTTAGAGTAATCAACTTATCTCTTTCTATTATGTAACAATCCTAGTCTATTCAATCTAAGTAAAAAAACATGGGTGGTGAAACCCATGTTTAATCGATAGATGCAAATGTAATAATCCATTTTCCATCAAGGTATTCATATCCTAGAGTAATCTCATATGTGCCATAAAGATCAGACTCATTTTTTTGATGGACTCTATAAGAATGATCTGAGAGCTGTTTGATAATGACAGGTTCACTTTCTTCTAACCAAGGTGGGAGCTCTGTCGGAATGATATATAGAGAACTTTCTCGTTCCTCAAACAAACCATCCGTATAATAAGCAGCTAGATCTTTAGACACAAATTGCGTTAAGTATGTCATATATTCTTCTTTATTAGAATAATTTAAAACCCTATAGTTTTCATCCGTTTCCTGCTTTAATGCTTCAATAAAAAGATTCGCCTGTTTCTTCGCGATATCCTCCGTAAATACGGGAACAGCTTGTTTTTCTTTCTTTTCTTCAGCCGTCACAGGCTGAGTGATAATCTTGTCCGAGGCTCCGGACTTCTCTTTAACGTTTTCTGGAATGTTAGGGACAATGATGAATGATAGCATAACAGCCAAACATAGTGCTAGAAAAGCTTTCATGACATTTCACCGCCTGACATTGTTTTCTTACTATAATCTATTCACTCATTTCGAAATTCTAAACCCTTTTTAATGAATCGTCGAAAAGGCTTCCAAAACTAGTTACATATTCTTCAGCTCAACTTGCTTTTTTGTATTTTTTACTTTTCTTGCCGATCTCATACAATCCTGTTGCAGCTAACCCAGCTATCCCTCCAGACCATAAACGTAGTTCTACATTCATCTCCGTAACAGGAGCAGCTAACCATCCAATTATCAATCCCATAAAAAAACTAATAATGGGTATATATTTTTTCGGAATCGGGAAAGTACGTTTTAAGAGCTCCATCATCGCTGTTACCAAAGGAGCTAATAGTGATGAAAACATGAGTACTTGCTCCAACAGGACCACCCCCCTTTTTCATAAGCACGACCTTCCTTTAGTAAATTAAAGATTCAAGCTTCATAACTTATTTCCTGCCAAAATAAAAAATTACTTTTTGTCCCATGCTTCATATGTCAGATTGCATAAAATAAAGTGCCATGATTTTTTTCGGTTATTTTATTGAAATGAGTCAATACTATTGGTAATGAAAGGCAAGACAGGAGTGAGTTTTATGGTAAAAGGCGACGATCTTTTTTTAATACGCTTAGAAGCAAATGAAATTTCCTGGTGGGAGTATGCTAGAAATGTTTCACCAATTTCCCGACCAAAACAATATCTAACATATTGGTCATTTTTAAAAAATAGAGGTAAGTTACCTAGGCGGTTGGTTAAAGAAGCCGAATGGCGTATGGAAGCTAGAAGAAAAGGCTTATTAGATACATGATACTTAACGTAAAAAGCAAAAGACCCAGAGAAAAGGCCTTTTGCTTTATTTTTTAATTATGTAATTTTTTTAAAAGACTGTTCAATCTTCTTACTTTCGATTCATGATCTGGCTTAAGCTCGTACTCTAGATCCTTTAGCTCAGAATCAACAACTTCATATGCATAACCTTGACTAAGCAATGCTTCAATTAACAATTCTTTCTCTTCATCTGTAAGGTTTACTTTCATGTTAGAATTCAATTGTTAATCCCCCTCTCGTATATGCATCCATTATAACGTGGGGGTTATGAGCTTATCCTTACTAAAAAATTGGAAATTTTAAAATTCAACCATTCAACTTGTTATAAACACCCAGGCGATCGCACCTAAAATGATTAGAATATTAGTGAAAACATCTATAACTCTGTTATCTTTCTTAAGCTTGTTTCCAGTGAAAAACAGTAAAAGCGCAATAAAGAAAATCGTTGCAAAATAAAATCCAATCGCTGACCATGAAAAAAATAATAATTGCTGCTCCAATGATATCCCCCCTAGATTATTTCATAAATCGAAGGATAATTTCGTAAGGTAGCTGGCTGGCATAAAGAAATGAAGCCCCTATAGCTTTGCGTCCTCACTTTTCAATGAGTTTGCCTTTATCAAACGATTTATGGCAGTTTGTCTTCACGATTGCATACAAAATCAAGCACTCGAGACATTCTTCCTATTTTATAGGTATATTATATCAGAAAATAGTTAAGGAGACTCATTATTTTTTTACTATTTAAATTATTTAACTTATATGGTTTTCTTGATCAATAAATTGAGCGTTCTTCCACTCTAACTCTAGTTCGCTTAATGTAAAATCGGTTAGATGTCTATGATCTTCATACCCATATAAACCCCTATGGATAAGATGTTGAATGAGTCGCTGTTTACGTCCTTCAACCGCTCTTCGCAGTTGTCCTTTATGGGATTCCATAAAATCTTCTCCTTTTGATCATGTTTGCTAACTATTCTAACCACATCAAAGAAGATTCAAGCATAAAGACAAACAAAAAAGTTCCCTTATAGCAAAGGAACTTTTAACGAGATTCGTTCTAGTGTAAGACAGATTTACTCCATTGTTCATAAACTGAATTAGGGGCATTCCAGCATAGCCAGGAAACCATGGTTTTAATTCCATGTTGACTTACTTCCCAGTACTCCCAGCGCCGTTTGGAGAGATTTTCATAAATTCCTGTTTCATTCACCCAACCGTCCATATCAAACGCCTCCTATTCATCTACTTTATAAAAAGTTCTTTTTTGTTCGTGTATTTCCTCTTTTTTAGGGTTTGTAAAACTTCGACAAAAGGAAACATAATTTTACAAAACGTTGTTATTGTACGAATAAACAAAACATGTCATACATAACCAGGGAGATAAAAACATGAAATTATGGAATTTACCTACTCTTGATCTAGCAAAAGAACTTCTCGGTATGAAATTGATTCATATCGATGATGACGGAATAACATCTGGATACATCGTGGAAACAGAAGCCTATCTGGGACCTGAAGATCGTGCTGCTCATTCGTATAACAATCGAAGAACAGCTAGAACAGAAGTGATGTATAGTGAAGCAGGTATGGTTTATACCTATTTTATTTATGGGATGCATGTTTGTTTTAATATCGTTTCTGGCCCTTTACATAAACCTGAAGCTATTCTCATTAGAGCACTTCAACCCATTGAAGGAATTGAAAAAATGAAGGAAAGAAGAGCAAGAGCAAAGAATGAGATCCAACTTACAAACGGTCCTGGTAAGCTGAGTAAAGCAATGGGGTTTACACTACATGATAATGGCAAGAAATTGAATGAAGGAAATATACGAATCGAAGAAGGAATGAATATCGTACCAGATGAAATTATCTCGGGACCTCGAATAGGTATACAGTATGCTGAAGAGGCCGTTCATTATCCTTATCGGTTCTGGATAAAAAACAACCCTTACGTATCACGTTAATACGCAGGGTTGTTTTCTTTGTTCGATGAAATTGTACCTTCCTCTTCATGCATGTAATCAACCGTTGTCGTGCGAATAGTATCTTGCATCCATGCTAGATGATGGTACGTTTGTTTTTTCATAGAAACGTATTTAGCTTGCATGATCAACAGCCAGACAAGAATGAACAGAGTTGTTTTTAATACATTTTCCGCATTTACTGCAGCAGCCTCGATTGGTAGTACATTCACTGAAACGCTTGAAAGTAACCCTATTATTACAGCGCTTAGTATGAACAACGGCTGGTTCGCACGTAAAAAACGTAGCCGATGCTGTAAATAGTTTTGTAGTGACAAACGTTCTTGAGCATTGAACTGAAGGTATCTACTCTTAGCCGATTTGGCATTTGCCAATAATCCTTTAGATCGATCTTTCTTCCATAGTGACTTCATAAATAGAGTAAATTCAATATCGTTAACGGGTTCGTTATTCATTTTCCTGTGAATAAAATTATGAGCTTGATAGAAGGTAATTGCGTTCTGTACAAGCTTAATCAATACGTATCCTGCGATAATCGTAAGTGAAAAGACAAACCAAAAAGAGTTCATCGCGCTCTCTGTTAACTCGATGATAGGATGAATGACGGTTTGAATCTGTACCCATATGATCTTTGCAGCAAGCGTTAGTATCTCTAGCCATTTTTCCAAGAAGATCACTCCGAAATCTCATTATGTATCTTCTTATTTTACCATGATTTTTCCTCTGTGCTTACATTTATTTACTCAACCTTAACAAACTAGGGAAATCGGCATATAAAAAAGCCGCAGAGGTTTAACCACTGCGGCCTTTATTGCATTTATTTACGCGCTAACTTCTTGTTCACGTGTTCCAAGATGTTTATCTTCACCTTTATCCACGATTACAGCACAAGCAGCATCACCTGTGATGTTAACCGCTGTTCTTAGCATATCAAGAAGTCTATCAACACCTAAGATTAAAGCTATCCCCTCTACAGGTAATCCTACAGAGTTTAATACCATAGCTAACATGATCAATCCTACTCCAGGAACACCTGCTGTACCAATACTTGCAAGTACCGCTGTTAAGATAACGGTAAGCATTTGAGTCAATCCTAAGTTAACATCGTAAACTTGCGCGATAAAGATTGTTGCAACACCTTGCATGATGGCTGTTCCATCCATGTTGATCGTTGCACCAAGCGGTTGTACAAACCCACTGATTGATTTTCGAACGCCCAGATTCTCTTGAGCGGTTTTCATTGAGATCGGAAGTGTAGCATTTGAACTAGACGTACTAAATCCAACCGACATTGCCGGCGCAAAACCTTTAAAGAACCAAATCGGACTTTTCTTTGCAAATAATGCGATCGAACCTCCATACGCGACAACAGAGTGGATAAATAGCGCTAAGATTACTACACTCATGTATAATCCCATCGCTTTGATTGCATCCATACCTTGACTTCCAACTGCTGATGCAATTAATGCAAAAGCACCATATGGAGCAAATTTCATGATCAGATTTACAAGAAACATCATAATATCGTTACCTTGCTCGATTAAATCCATTACACCTTTAGTCTTGCTACCCAACATGGTTAAAGCAAATCCTACAAATACAGAGAATGCAATAATTTGAAGCATGTTTCCTTCAGCCATTGCTTGAATAGGGTTAGTAGGAATGATGTTCAGCAACGTATCTGTTACTGCCGGTGCTTCTTGTTGCTCGAACTTGGCACCTTCTGTTTTAAAATCACCTACACCTGGTTTAAAGACAAGGGCTAAAGCCATAGCGATAATAATAGCAATCGTAGTAGTTCCTAAGAAATAACCAACTGTTTTTGCTCCAACTCTTCCAAGTTTCTTTGGATCACCTAATCCTGCAGTTCCTAGTACGATTGAGAAAAAGACGATTGGAACAACTAACATTTTAATAAGGTTTAAGAATAATGTCCCAACTGGTTTCAAAACGTATTTGTCCAGTGTAGAGAATGCATCAGGCACAGCTAGATTAAGAATGAGACCAGCAACAACCCCGAGTGCAAGAGCGATTAAGATCTTTGTAGATAATTTCATTATAAAGTACCCCCTTTGTTAAAATTTTCTTACTATTTCGTGTGCAAAAGCCTTGAAGAAATTTATACTAATACATGCCCTATTTGTTGCATATAAAAACCCACCGAAAATAGAGAGGATTTTCCGTGGGAATACACCGCAACACATAGACTTAGCCCATGTATAGAGTTCTCTCTCCAAAAACGCTTACGAGGTTAGCTGTCGGATTAGGAAATTGAGAGTTGTCCCTTTTGTGCCATGCACAAATTCATCCCAAGGCTTTAAAGCCGTATTGTGGTTCCCCCGCTTCAGAATATTCTATTGAATAGAACATCAGAATTCAGCGAATCATATATAATATGCTCTAATTTTATCAACATACATAAATTTTTGTCAAGAATACGGTTTATACTTATTTATTCCAATTAATTGTTTCATGATGAATGTTTTTCCATATTCTCACTTCTCCCCCATAAGCATGCGAGAAAAAACGAATGATGTAGAAGGTTCTATTTTTCAGGGAGGTATTTATATATGAAAATTGTATTTTATGAAAAAGGCGACTTAAGTATTATCGTTGGAGCATCAAAGCTAAAAGGTGAACTTACGATTGAACAAATAAAGAACGAGAGCGAAAAAAAGGCAAAAGAACTAGGCGAACTACTAGGACGAGAAATCGGATTCTTAATCGATATGAACGGAAAATTAGATACTCAATTCAAAAAATAAAAACCGGGATATCCCGGTTTTTTTTTATACGTATGCTAACGATAACTTTTCTTTACTCTTCTGCAATACCATTTCCGGGCGACCTTCATCTTGGATTTTACCATTGTTCATCAGTATGATTCGATCCCCAATAGCACGAGCATCTTCTTCATCGTGAGTTACAAAAATAGACGTGATTCCAGTACGTTTGAGAATGTCTTGTAACTCATCACGAATCTGTAGTTGAAGCTTAGAATCGAGATTGCTAAAGGGTTCATCAAACATGATCAAAGATGGATTTGGCGCCATAGCCCTTGCTAGTGCCACACGCTGCTGCTGTCCACCGCTCAATTCATAAGGATAGCGAGAAGCATAATCCTCCATACCAACAATAGCCAATAATTCTTCCATTCTTGCTTGTTTCTGTTTACGATTCATTTTTGTTAAGCCAAATTTGATGTTCTTTTCAACTGTCATATGAGGAAACAAAGCATAATCTTGAAAAACCAAACCAACACCACGTTTTTCCGGCTGAACAAAACGGAATGTATCATTCATGACTGCCTGATCGATAAGAATTGACCCTTTTGATGGCACTTCTAGCCCTGCTATGAGACGAAGTAACGTACTTTTCCCGCTGCCGCTTTCTCCTAAGATTACTGAAACTTCTCCCTGTTTAAAGCTTAGAGACAGGTTTTCGAACAAAGGTTTTTGCGAATTTTTGTAACGAAACGTTAAGTCTTTGATTTGAACAAACATTATTTTGGCTCCTTTTCTAAAACTCTGTGTAAAAAGAATATCGAAAGTGCACTTATACAAATAATCACCATGGATGAAACAGAGGCTTCGTGAATACGTTCATCGCTTGCATATTGAAATGTTTTTGTAGCCAATGTATAGAAGTTAAAAGGCTGCAGTATAAGAGTGAGAGGCAGCTCTTTTAAAATATCTACGAAAACTAGAATGAAACCACCAGCAATCGCACCTTTGATCATTTTGATATCTACTTTAAAGAATGTCTTTGTCACTGACATCCCTAATGTTCTTGAAGCTTCTGTAAAAACGGTTCCTACTTTATCAAAACCTGATTCGATCGAGTTAAAACCAACGGCAAGAAAGCGAACAACATAAGCAAAGATCAGCATACTAATACTGAGGCTTAGTACAAGTGTTGGCTCTAACCCAAGCCATTCGTATAACGATATGACCTTTTGATCTAGGAAGAGAAATAAAGTAAGGACGCCTATAGCAATTACAGCTCCTGGGATTGAATAGCCTAGAACCGTAATTTTTGAAAAAAACTTTCCGGTCCAACCTTTTGAAAGACGACTAAAGTTAGCGATGATTAAAGCCACCATTATGATAAGAAGTGAACCTACAGCAGCAACAAAAACTGAATTCCAGATCAAATCTGCAAATGCAGCACTTAAAATCACGTCATAAGTCATATACACCCAATGTAAAAGCTGTATAAAAGGAATGGCGAAAGCTAGAGCAAATAAAGAAAGAAAAAAAGATAGCACAGCAAACTTTTTCCAACCTTTAAGTTCTTTAGGTTGTAACGGGCGGACTTTTGAAGTGGAATAACTATACTGTTTTCTGCCTCTTATTACTTTTTCTAAGATCAAGATCAAAACTACGATGAACATCAAAGTACCCGCTAATTTGATAGCTGAATAGATATCCCCCATCCCAAACCACGCTTGAAATATGGCTGTACTAAAGGTTTGAATACCGAAATACTTTACTACACCGTAATCATTGAAGACTTCAAGAATGACTAAGCTAACCCCACCTACAATCGCTGCACGTGATACAGGAAGGACGACTTGTATAAATGTCATGAACGATCCTTTGCCTAGCAACCTTGCATTCTCAATCAGTGATGATGACTGATTTTCTAAGAAACTTTTTGTGATGATATATACATATGGATACAGGAACATCGTAAAGATAAAAACAGCACCGGGAATGTTCATGATGTCAAAGAACTTTTGGTCCACTTTTATACCAAACTGGTTCCTTAATGACGTTTGAATGACACCTGTATAATTTAAAATGCCATGGTACGTATAAGCCCCAATGTAAGGTGGAATCGCAAGCGGGAGGATAAGACCCCATTTAAAGAACCGATGCATCGGAACTTTATATGCGGAAACTAGCCATGCCGCACTTACCCCGATTAACACTGTGAAAAGACCAGTAAAACTAACGAGTGTTACGGAATTTACGATATAATTTTTCAACATATACTCTTTAATGTGTTCCCAATTCTCATTACTCTCAGCGAATAACTGAACCATGATGAGCAAAGCCGGTAAAAGGATTAAAATAGAAAAAATCACACTAAGCAAAGCCCAACTATTAAACTGTGATCTCATTTTTCGAATGTAATACAATATTTTCACCTTCTTTACTCATCAGCATTGTTCTTGTTGTTTGTTTTTACATGGAATTAGCCGTATCACAAATCGTGATACGGCAAAATATTAACGTTTATTTCCAGCTAACTTCATTCATAATTTTAACAGCATCTGCATTGTTTTCACCTAACTCAGAAAGGTTAAGATCTTGTTCTTTAAACGGACCCCAAGACTTTAAAAGCTCTGAAGGTTCTACTTCTTTATTAACCGGATACTCGTAATTGGCTTCAGCAAATACTTCTTGAACTTTTGGACTAGACAGATATTCCATCAATTTTATAGCATTCTCTTTGTTCTTAGCGTGTTTCGTAACACCTATACCACTAATATTGATGTGCGTTCCTGTTGTTTCTTGATTAGGGAAGAACACACTTAGCTGTTTAGCAACTTTCACTTCTTCAGGATCTTCTGAGTTCAACATCTGACCAAAATAGTATGAGTTCATGATGGCAACATCACCTTCACCAGCAGCGATACCTTTCGCTTGGTCTTTGTCACCACCTTGTGGATCACGAGCCATGTTTTTAACGATCCCTTCTGCCCACTTCTTCGCTTCATCTTTTCCGTTTAATGAAATAAAGGATGATACTAATGATTGATTGTAAATATTTTCTGATGAACGGATCAGTACTTTACCTTTCCATTTGTCTTCAGTTAACGCTTCATAAGTAGATAGTTCTGATTTGTCTACTTTTTTCTGATCATATACGATAACACGTGCACGTTTTGTTAGACCGAACCATTGATTGTCTTTATCTCTTAAATTATCAGGAATATTTTTATTTAATGTCTCACTTTCAACACTCTGTAAGAGGTCTTTATCTTTTGCCCAGTGTAAACGTCCAGCATCAGATGTGAAGAAAAGGTCTCCCTTTGTTGCTTTCCCTTCTCTTGTAAGACGCTCGATCAACTCATCTTCTTTACCCTTAATAAGGTTGACTTTAATTCCTGTCTCTTTTGTAAAATCAGCAAAGATTTTATCATCAACTTCATAGTGACGACTTGTATATAGGTTTACTTCTTCTTTTTTTGTATCATTATTTTTCGAACTCGCACCCTCGTTTGATTTACCACAGCCTGCTAAGACTAAAGCAGCTAGTAGGACCATTGTAACAACCGTAAAGAGATTCTTTTTAAACATATGTCAGTTACTCCTTTTATGTATAAGTAATTGAAAACGATTATCAACTTCACTTTTAATTATAATGATAATCATTCTCAAGTCAACCGTTTTTTTAAATGTTTTTCTCTGATGGATTGTTGTTCTCAAATCCTTATCTCCATTGGCTGCTGATTTGAGTGGAATGTTCTTAATTCTCAGCTAGGAACGGTAGACTGGTGAGACACTTTTTATGTAAAATATACGAATGTGTCTCTGCTTGCCCCCTAGAAATCGAGCAGCCTGGAACGGAGATCAACACTTCCAAAAGCAACAAAGTTTACGACAACAACCTTCTATTAAGAAATAAAAAAATCTCTTAGAAGTATCAGCTTCTAAGAGATCATTCCTGGTTTAAAGGCTTCCACTGGTTATAAACCCAGTTTCCTAATCTGTTATATCCTCTTCTATTGGGATGGATAGAATCAGAAAAATACAGTTTTTTCTCAACGTTTTCATAAAGTTCAAAGGTTGAGATGTATTTTGTAAGCGTGCTTGCCTGACTCGCTTCTACGATTGCTTCATTCCAAGATTTAATACTCTCTGCAGCTGCAGGATCGTATTCTTTTCCGAAATAAGGATTATAAAGACCTAATACATAGATAGGTGCAAAGGAATTGTTCTCCCTCACGACTGTAAGTGTTTTACTTAAGTTGTTACTTAGCTTTTCTTTTCCAAGTACTAATTTCTGTTGTGGCAACTGACGGAAGTTCCAGCCGGCAGCCTTACGAAAATCATTAGTTCCGATAAAAACAAAGATATGATCCGCTTGTCTTAATGACTTGATCACGACTCCATTATCCAATTGTCTTAACAATTGGTCAGAACGCTGTCCAGAGATTCCAAAATTATTGATGATTACATTTCGTCCTGTTTGCTGCTGAATATTTCTTTTTACGATTCCAATATAACCTGTCTTGGATGGGTCACCCACTCCGTATGTTAAGGAATCTCCTAGTGCCACAACCTTCAAAGTTTGTGTTTCACTTGCTCCTTCAGTTTCTCCATAAAATTGAAAGACCAGGAATAGTATGAGGGCTAATCCTGCACCACCAATTAACCATTTCTTTGATACTTTCCTCACATCAAGTCCTCGATTCTAGTTATTGTTATCTTACTTTTTACCATAACGAGGGAAAATATCAAGTAATGAATGTGTTATTTCAAACGATAATCTTCCGATGTAAGCGATGTATCTTCCCAAAGATTTTCTTGATCATAATTATAAGAATCTTTTTTCACAAATGTATGAATCAGCATGGCAACTCCTCCACACAATAGGCTTGCCGGCACTAAGGTAATCAGAAAACCAGTCATCTACATCCCTCCTGTACAAAACTATATGAAGGGCCATAAATGTTTATGAAACGAATAAAATATTTTATTTCCTCTATATAAATAGAAAATAAGGGTATACAGGTAAAGAAGAATTTTAACGGAGGTGCCTTTGTGGGTTTTTTATTTACTTTGCTTTATTTTGCAATCATAGGAATCGTTATTGAAATTAATGTTCTCCTGTTCACGTTAACAGGGTTAAAAAAAGAAATCGCTCGCTTTCAGGTCATCTCGATGTTTACAGCTACAGGTTTTACAACCGGAGAATCAGAATTAATTCTGGAGCATCCAGTACGCAGGCGTTTAAGCACGTTTCTTATATTGTTCGGAGTCTTTTCATTGGCTGTTATCATTTCATCCATAAGCAACATCTTATCAGATGAATTTCGTTCGATCGAACTCGGGATCATTATCTTAGTACTCATCAGTTTATATCTGATCTTAAGTATTCCGAAATTAAAGAAATATATGAGACATACTTTTGAGAGTCATATGCAAAAAAGTTATAACCTCGCAGATCTTCCATTAAGAGATGTTATGTATTTTGAAGAAGATGATGTTATTGTGGAACTTCCCATTCATAAAGGTTCAAAGATCATGGGTAAACAATTAAAAGATGTGATTCAAGTAGAAGACGATTTACTTGTATTGTTCATTAAGCGAGGAGATGTAACGGTAAGAAGAGATAGTTACACAACAGAGATACAAGAAGGAGACATGTTATTCTTATATGGTCACCAAAGATCACTTCAAGAAAGATTTAGTGAAGAGATGGAAGAAATAAAATCGAAAAAAGACGTTGAGAATTGGAATGAGAAGTGATTTTTTCACTTCTTTTTTTAAATCACCCCCATAAAAACAATTAGCAAGTGCGAAATAAACTCTAGGTAGTAAAAAAGAACCTCTTTTTGAAGAGATTCTTAATTAACCAACTTCTCTAACTGTATCTGGTACGAATGATAACAATAAAGAGATAATATTATTAATTTGCTCCGGTGTTATATGTATACCGTCGTTTGCTAACAGTTCTTCTTTAAGTTTGATTATCGAATCTACTTCCTCAAGTCTTGCATCCGTCAAGCAATGGTCGATCGTGTTCAATAGTTCCAACAACTGATTGTTTTTATTGGTTATGTAATATGTAGTATCCACCAACAAACACCCCCTACTACTAACTATTATTATCGAAACTAAGGTCATTTTCCTACAAAAACAATTCGTCAAATGACGACATATCTTACTTTTTATGGATTTTACCCTATTATACCTACACATTTATGTCGAATGAAGTCGAAAGAAAGGGAAATAAGTCCTATCTTCGTCTTGAGAATTATCCATTTGCATTAAAAAGTTTATTTTTAAAACTAAAATTGTTTTAGTTGAATAACTTTGATAGAGAAGCGAATGGAGATTCATTCACTTCTGACTTTGTTTTATACACTAATTTCTCCGGTTCAAAGAGCTTTGATTCTAAGAAAGAAGTGGGGTTTTTAACAAACTTGATCTTTCTATAAATCTTAGCTAGTATTCTGGCTGTGTTAATGGCATCATCAAGTGCTCTATGTTTAGAACCTTCATAATCGAGCTCCATCGTCTGAAGCGCCCGTGACAAGCCATATCGAAACCCCTTTTCACTATCGTGAAGAATACTGAAATGAAATTGTAGATCATTATGATTAACAATCCAGTCCGTTTCTGCTTTATGAAATGTTGAATCTGTAATGAGCGCCCATTTATCTTCTGGTCCCCAGGAACAAAGATAATAGTCTTCTACTCCGATCCAAGATCTAAAATTTTCAATTGCCTCTGTATAAACGGGAGCAGAGATTAAATCTTTTTTTGTAATCCCCGTTAAATTTGTAATCCGTGTGTTTAATTTATCCATTTTAGGTTGTACGAACGATTGAAATGTATCCAATATTTTAAGTTCACCATCAACTTCAATCATTCGTATGGCACCTATCTCAATAATCTCCGAGAGCCGGTTTGTCATCTCTAAATCATACACAATATATTGCATCCTCATACACCTGCCCTTCCGCGTTACTGTCTTCAAATGGATGTCTACCATATATTGTAGTTGATTTGTTAACAAAATGAAATATTACTATAGGTATTCAATTCTTAGTCCAACTAAGAAAAACCCTGAATTCTAACTTCGAACTTGCACGATAGAGGCCCGTTACGTATACAAGGGCTATGGTCTAAAACCACCACTGAATCGCAATCACAGCTTTTCATATATATCCTTATTTTATGAAAATGAGGTAATTAAATGTCATTCTATTCAGAAACGGTTATAAGTTTCTTCATCTCCCAAACTTTTCATTTTCAATTTTTGAACTCTTTTGTTACCATTAGAAGTGTCTGTTTAACAATATGAATTACATAATGAGGGTGTATCATGAAAAAACTTACAACATTATTTCTTATAATTGGATTACTTTTTGTAACAGCTTGTTCAAAGGACACGAAACAAAATGAACAAGAAACTTCAGAAACAAAGGCTGACAAACAAGATTCTACTAACAGCTCTACTTCTGATCCAGAAAAAGAAGACTCAGAAGCAACAGAGACAACAACTACTGAGGAAGAAAATAGCACTGCTGAAGGTGAAGCAGAAAATAATGAAAGTGGACAGAAAGACTATCTTACTAGCGAGCATCAATTTGTGGCTAGTGAACTAACAAACTCTTCTGAAAAACAGATCAGCGAGAGATGGGGTAAACCAAACCGATCTGAAAAGATTAAGTTTCGTTACTCAGGCACGACAGAGTTCGTTCCCGCTGTCGTTAACTACTATCAGAATGATAAATATGAAGTAACGTTTGTAGAAGGAAAAGCAGCTCGTCTCGTTTATTCTGTAATAGATGAAGAGATCATGTTTAATGAAGAAGAAATGACTAGAGCACTTGAACTAGCCGGTCTTCCTGTAGACGTTGAAGAAACTACGGACACAGATACAGCATTCGTATACAACGACCTTGGTGATGTATATGAAGTGACGATGTTCTCAAAAGGTGATTTCGTCGATTACTTATACATCATTTTAGATGAGGCTTACAAATAGACTTCTATTCTGACATCAACTCTCTTAAAATGAGGCATTTATCTCCGTTTCTATGCTCATCCTACTTGCATAAAATGAGTTGAGGAGAGAAATCGGCTTCTCACAAGCAAGAAGAGGAGTGAAAATATGTCGTCAAGAAAGTACTGTTCTGATAGCTTTACGCTTTACTTGGTACTATTCGTGCTGCTCATTATTGTCGGAGCCGTCTCGTTTAATGGAAACTGTTGTGTTTATGCTTACCCATGTTCTTATGATTACGCAGCGAACGTACCAGTAAGTGGTTATTGGAACGTGTAATATAGAAGACCGCCATTTTCTTAGAGAAGATGGCGGTCTTTTTTTAAGTTTAGAGCTTATCTCTCATACAATCTGCGATCGGTTCAACCTCAGACCCTACAACCACCTGTATATTTTGATTATTAAGCTTGATCAGACCTTTTGATCCTGCTTTTTTAAGCGCTTCTTCATCAACCTCTGACAAGTTCTTAATTTGAACTCGCAATCTAGTAATACAGTTCTCAAGGAGTACGATATTGTCTTTTCCACCGAGTGCACTCAAGTAAGCTGATGCTGATGCTTCGTACTTTTCACTCGCTGTAGAAGTTGCTGCAGCTTCTGAGACAATAGTTTCTTCATCTTCTCGTCCTGGTGTTTTCAAGTTTAGTTTTACAATAAGATAACGGAATATACCATAGTAAAGAACAAAGTAAACCGCACCTAACGGAAGTAACAACCAACCATTCTGCGAGATTCCAATGTTTAAGAAGTAGTCTATCGCTCCAGCTGAAAATGTGAATCCATGATGAATATCTAGTAATACTGCGACAGACATCGAAACAGCCGTTAGTACAGCATGAATCACATACAGTAAAGGTGATAGGAACATGAACGCAAATTCGATTGGTTCTGTAATTCCAGTAACAAACGAAGTAAGAGCCAGACTGCCTAGCATTCCTGCTACAGCCTTCTTACGATGTTTTTTCGCTGTATGAATCATGGCTAAACAAGCAGCAGGTAGCCCGAACATCATTACTGGGAAGAATCCAGCCATATAGAAGCCTGCTTTAGGATCACCTGCAAAGAATCTCCATAGATCACCCGTAACTACCTTCCCATTTTCACCTGTAAATTCACCAAATACAAACCATAAGAAACTGTTGAGTACATGATGAAGTCCGAGTGGAATCAATAAGCGGTTAAAGAAACCGAATATACCTGCACCGATCGCACCTGCACTCGTAATCCAAGTACCGACGTTCTCTAACCCCATCTGAAGGTATGGCCAGATAAATCCGAAAACAAGCGCTAGAAGTACCATCGTTCCCGCTGTTATGATCGGTACAAATCGTTTCCCTCCAAAGAAAGAAAGCCATTCAGGAAGTTTCGTATTGTAAAATTTATTATATAAAAGTCCGGCTATAACCCCTGCGAGAATACCTCCTAAGACAGACATATCAAATTTTCCGTCATAATTCAGGTTTACTTCTGCAAATGTTTTGGCTCCTTCTGTTAGTACAAAGTAACCGATTGCTCCAGCAAGCCCAGCAGCTCCACTTCCATCTCTGGATAAACCTACTGCAACCCCTATCGCAAATAAAAGTGCTAGATGACCGAATATAGCATTACCTGAAGCAACTAAGAATGGGATGTCTAATAGATCGTCTTGCCCAAATCGTAACAAAAGTCCAGCTGCAGGAAGAACTGCGATCGGAAGCATGAGTGCCCGACCGATCCGTTGTAAGAAACCTAACATAGTACCTACCCCTCTCACTTTTGAGTAAATTTACGTATCGCTTCCTTTAACTTTCCATTATGCTGATCGAGTTGAAGTTTGGCTTCATGTGGAGCGACTCCTGTAACAAGCTGAAAAATAGCAGCCTTTGTGTTGCCCTCTTGTTCTTGTAAAGCCGATTCCGCTTCTTCTTCTGTTGCACCAGAAGCTTCGATAATAATATTTTTTGCACGTTGAACTAGTTTCTCGTTTGTTGGTTGTACATCTACCATGAGATTGCTGTACACTTTCCCCCATCTCACCATGCTGCCAGTACTGATCATATTCAACACAAGCTTTTGAGCGGTACCCGCTTTCATTCGGGTAGAGCCTGTGACCACTTCTGGCCCCGTAATAACAGGAATGCTAATGTCAGCAAGCTTTTCCATCGGTGAATCTGAAGAACACACAAGCGCAGCCGTTAGTGCTCCTTTTGTTTTGGCATACTTCATCGCACCTAAGCAATATGGAGTTCTGCCAGAAGCCGCAATAGCTACAACAACATCTTTTTCTGATAGATTTAAAGTTTTAAGATTGGACTGGCCTAACTCTGCATCATCTTCCGCTCCTTCAATCGCATGCTGAAGGGCATACTCACCGCCTGCAATGACACCTACTACTAAGTTAGGGTCTGTGCCATAAGTAGGAGGACATTCTGATGCATCCAACACACCTAGCCGTCCACTTGTTCCTGCACCGATATAGATCAATCGCCCATGATTTTCAAAAGCTGTAACTACTTTTTCAACAACAGAACTGATTTCTTTTAAAACAGGAGTAATACAACTGGCTACTCCCAGATCGGCTTCGTGTATTTTTTGGATCACTTCTAAAGTTGTAAGTTCATCAATGGTTAACGTGTCAGGATTTCTTCTTTCTGTAGCCAATTTGGTTAAGTCCATCTTGATCTCCTTTAAATGGTTGATAGTTAACAATCTTTATTTCACTTCTGAATTCAACAGCACAAATCTTTTACCGCTTCCAACTTTCTTCATCAGTGACAAGCTCTCTTTTTTGATACGTCCTGCTACATTCGTTTTTGCATCAGCCGGTATATTTTTTAAACTAATTTGAAGTTCACCCTCATATCTGCCATATAACTCGTTTTCAACCGTTATTGTTCCTTCATTAAATAGCTCTAACTCATGAGCTTCCTGTTGAAAATGAGAAGGCTTATGTCGTGACTCAACGGACCGGATTACATATTCTGCAGCATCCATCCTATTCGTATGAACCCTGTTCTCGAATATCTCGTATCCTTTGTATAAGTCAGCATAAAGAGGGACTGTACCGTCCATTACAAACTTTAATTCTTGCAAACTTTTGTTCGTAAGATTTAAATCTCCAATACAGATTTTGTCCGTATTCATTTCTTGAAGTTCCAACGCAGCAAGTGCTGGTGTTACATGTCTGTGATTCTCAATCGTAGGAAGTCCGAGATGTAAGGGGCCACGTAATTGATCATCACCATGAACAAATGCCATCGTTTTGATTCCATACCGATGAAATAAGGCATTTCTCTCATAAAGAGATGCCTTTGAAATTCCGGTAAACGGCTTCGGGTAAAAATTATGCCATGCCTCTGTTTGACGTGGCTGAAGTCCCTCATCCATCAGCTTCTTAAGCTCTTCTTCGTTAATAGTACTTGCGTTAAGACCCACCTTAAGATGGTGTGACAGCCAAGCGATCTGCTTGGCTGTAAACCCATAATCCATCCTGATACCCGAAATGCCCCAGTCTGTTAAGGAAGGCAGTTCAGAGAATGATAAACCTAACCGCTCTAGCGAAGCTGGTGAAACATCTGCCATTACTTCCAGATGAAACTCTTGAGCGGTTTTTCCTAACCATTTTATTTGTTTAACATAATCCACGTCCTTCTCTTCAGGTATATGAAGAGAAGTAAAGATGTATTGAAAGCCGCTCTTAGCGGCTTTCTCCATCCAGTTTTTATTAAAAGTGTCTGATTCACTCAGATAGATTGAAATCCCATAACACAAAACGTTCACTCCTAAATTCGTTAGATGTCTTTTGCCATGCTCTCTTTAAATCCAAACGTCCATGTGAACAAGAATCCGAAGAAATACGCAATAACTAATCCTACTAGATAGAGAACCATTTCGTTTGCGTTGACAAGGAACACGAGTGGTATTCCTGATACACCAATGGCAATCGTAGCGACTTCATAAAACGCTTGGAACGCTCCCCCGACTGCTGCTCCAAGACAAGCTGTTAAGAATGGTCGCCCGAGTGGGAGAGTAACACCAAAGATTAACGGTTCTCCAATCCCTAGCATACCTACAGGTAATCCACCTTTAATTACTTTACGAAGACGTTGGTTCTTCGTCTTAAAGTAGATCGCAAATGCAGCACCTACTTGCCCTGCTCCACCCATTGCTAGAATAGGCAACAATGGATCATCACCGATCGTATTAATAAGCTCCATGTGAACTGGTGTTAATCCTTGATGCAATCCTGTTACAACCAATGGAAGGAATGTTCCTGCTAAGATAAGTCCAGAGAAAATACCGCCAATATCAATTAAATTTAACAAACCTTTTGTAATTAAATCTGACAAAAATCCACCTACTGGCTGAAGAACAAATAGCGTAGCAAAACCTGTAATTAGTAAAGCTAATGTTGGCGTAACAATAATGTCGATGGAGGGGTGTACAAATTTTCTAATACGCTTTTCCAAAAAGGCAATTAGTACAGCGGCAAGCATTACACCAATTAATCCACCACGTCCTACCACAAGTGGATCTCCAAAGAGGGTGATGTTCGCAAGACCCGGGTTAATCAGCAAAATACCTGCTGCTCCACCTAATGCTGGAGTTCCACCAAATTCTTTAGCAGTATTGATTCCGACAAACACAGCTAAATAACTAAAAACACCCCAACCGATCAAGCTCAGCATCTGCATGATTGAAGATTCTGGATCAGCACCCATTCTTACAGCTACGTTTGACATCCCAGCAATTAAACCTGAAGCAACAATTGCAGGAATTAACGGAATAAAGATGCTAGCGATCTTACGTAAAAACTGTTTAAAAGGAGTTGCGTTCTTTTTGTTGATGGCATCCTTATTCATTCTTGCCATCTGTTCAAGATCCATTGGGTCTGTCTCATCAAGAGACTGGATGTTCATACCTGTTTCTTCGCTCATCGCAAGCGTGACACGATTAACGATGCCCGGCCCAACGATGATTTGTAACGTATCATCTTCCACGACTCCCAACACACCATCTACTTCTTTAAGACCTTTTAGATCAGCCTTTGACGGGTCGTGTAAATTAACCCGAATTCTAGTCATACAGTGCATCAACGATTGGATGTTTGAAGAACCTCCAAGCTTTTCAATGATGCCATGAGCCATTTGCTGCTCTTTCCCCATGCTTCTTCCCCCTTTTAGTAAACGCTTTCATTTTTTTATATAAAACGCTATTTGTCAGCGTTTCATATCAATCATAAATTTGTAACGATCGCCTCGATACACAGACTGAACAAGTTCGAGAGGCCTTCCTGTTGTTAAATAGGTTTGTCTTTTAATAAGAAGGACTGCCGCACCTTTTGTAATTTCAAGTATCTCGCTTTCTGCTTCACCCGAGATGGAAGCTTCTAAACTTTGTGTTGCATAATCTATAACAAAGCCTGCATTCTCAACTTCAGAATACAAAGACCCTTGTTTTATGTGGGATTCGTTTAATTCAAGAAGGTCCGCCGGAACATATGTCGTCTCGAATGCCATTGGAATATCATTTGCGAGACGAACACGTCTAATCTCATAAATTACCTGGCCCTCTTTGATCTCAAGTGCTTTTGCTACTCTATTTTCAGCAGTCGTCTTTTGGAAAGATATGAGTCTAGATGCTGGCCTAAAGCCCCTAGATTTCATGTCTTCAGTAAAACTTGTAAGACCTAAAAGCTTCTGTTCAATTTTTTTTGCAGAAACAAACGTTCCTTTCCCTTTCCGACGAGTTAAGTAGCCTTCATTCACAAGATTATTGATCGCTTGCCGGACTGTCATACGGCTTACTTCATAGTTCTCTGCAAACTCTCTTTCAGAAGGTATCATGGTTTCTGATTCCCATTCACCCTTATCAATCTTTTGTTTGATCGCTTCTTCAATCTGAAAGTAAAGGGGCATCGGTGATGTTTTATCTATCATAAAAATACTTAACTCTCCTCTTCTAAAAGACTCCTCGCACCTCGATCAGCTATAACCGTAACGCTAGGATGATGATTCAAAACCGTAGCAGGTATATTCTCGTTCAGAGATCCTTTAAAAAGCTCTTTTACGGCATTAGCCTTTTTCACACCAGCAGCAAGAAGCAAGATTTCTTTGCTCTCCAGTATCGTGCCAATTCCCATCGTAATTGCTTTTTGGGGCTGTTTCTCATGAGTAAAATATTTCGCGTTCGCACTCAAGGTCGATTCCGTTAACTCTACTACATGCGTTCGTGAACTAAAATCAGTACCTGGTTCATTAAAACCGATGTGTCCGTTCTCTCCTATACCTAGCACTTGTAAATCAATTCCACTCAGCTGCTGGATCACTTCTTCATACCGCTTGCATTCTCTCTCAAGGTCTAAGGCTTCACCATCTGGGAGATGAGTTTGATTGATTGGTATACCAATATGGTCGAAAAAGTTTTCTTGCATGTAAGCATGATAAGCTCTAGAACCGACATATTCATCTAAATTTACGGTGTGTACATGAGAAAAGAGAAGCTTATATTCTTTACTATATTTTGAAAGGTATCTGTACATGCCTAAAGGTGTCCTACCTGTTGCAAGGCCGAGCACAACGCGATCAGCATTCTTTATTTCAGAGAATACATATTCAGCTGCCATTCTACTAAGCTCTTCTTCGTCGGAAACCTTAATTAATCTCAAACTCTTTCCTCCTTTCGATGGTATACAAGCTCTCCTCGACAGAATGTCATTAACACATCGCAGTCCTCTGTCAACACCGTAATGTCTGCGTCTTTACCGACAGAGAGACTTCCTTTTCGTTTAAAGGTCTTCAGTTCTTTTGCAGCATTCTCACTCGTCATCTTCACAATATCTGACCAAGAGCACTGCGTATAATCCATCATATTTTTTACAGCGATATTCATAGGTAAGATACTTCCAGCCAGCGTTCCGTCAGTTAATCTAGCTTCATCCCCTGATACAGTTACTTGCTGTCCGCCGAGTGTATAGGTTCCTTCTCCTAGGCCCTTTGCTCTCATTGAATCCGTAATTAAGATCGTACGTTCAGGACCAGTAGATTGGTAGGCTAGTCGAATCATCTCGGGACTGGCATGAACGCCATCTACGATCATCTCAACCTTCAATTCTTTCTGTAAGAGTGCAGCACCAGCAACACCTGGATCTCGGTGATGCATTCCACGCATACCGTTAAATAAATGGGTAACGTGAGAAATGCCGGATTCAATTCCAACTTTAACTTCTGCAAAAGAACTGTCACTGTGACCGATAGATGCAATCACATCTTGTAAAGATAGGTATTTTGTAAGTTCAAGTCCACCTTCCATTTCGGGAGCTAAAGTAACGAGTTTAATTTGATTATCAGCACTCTTTTGAAATTCTTTAAATAGGTTTATATTCGGCTCTAGAATAAAAGACGTAGGCTGTGCTCCCGCTCGCTTCGGAGAAACAAACGGCCCTTCAAGATGAATACCGAGCATTTCAGCTGCTGAAGTTCGTGATTCTTTCATAAAGTTAGAAGCGGTATTAAGTGCCTTAACAATTACTGATTTTTCTTCGGTCATCGTCGTTGCTAAAAAGGTAGTTGTTCCTTCTGCTGGAAGAGCTTTTGAGATCTTCTCTAATGCTTCTTTCGTTCCGTCCATAAAATCTGCTCCAGCAGCACCATGAATATGAATATCAATCATGCCAGGAATGATAATACTTCCCTGCGGCATGTTATACCTGATCACATCTTCCTCTGTTGAAGGGGAATCTGTAGTGCCGACATGAAAAATTTTATCGTTCTTTATCCATACAGATCCGTTATTAACAAGCTGTCCTTCTTCGTTGATTAAATCTCCAACTAGTAAAATATCAGGTTTCATGTCCACTCCCCTTTATCACTTTATGCCTAGCCTAACATTCTTATAACTAGTTGTCTATACCAGTCAGAAAATTCAAATAAAAAGCCAAGGCCAAAGAAACTGCCTTAGCTCTTTCACAATTTTAATACAACAAATATTTTTTTCTTACATCTTTAAAATCCTCAAGCTCTTGATCATATCGAGAAACGATTTCATCTACAGTACGTCCTGTTTCAATATACTCTCGAACCCATCCATTTCCTGTTAATAGATCAAAGAAAGAAATTCCTCTACTATCCTCTGCTCTAAATGCAAAGTCATTCGGATAAAGATCATGAATAGCTTTTACAAGCGTGATTCCAGTCATTACAGGTTGAAATAACTTTTCATCTTTTACGTGAATTTCCACACCATGAGATAGCTTACCTGCATGTTTGGATGAAGCAGGTGTAAACGAGGCTGCTCTAAATGAAACTCCAGGCAAGGCTTCTTTATTTAATTTCTCAGCTAATTGATCTCCGTTAATAAATGGAGCACCGATCAACTCAAACGGCTTAGTCGTTCCTCGACCTTCTGAAACATTCGTTCCTTCAATCAGTGCACTGCCTGGGTAAACAAGTGCCGTATCCTTTGTCGGCATGTTAGGAGAAGGCAACACCCATTCAAGCCCACTGTCTTCATAGCTCCAGGATCTTTTCCATCCTTTCATTTCTACCACTTTTAAATCCGCATCAATATCAAACTCTTTATTAAATAATTTTGCCAGCTCTCCTACAGTCATACCGTGCCTTAACGGAATGGGATACAGTCCTACAAAAGAAGAATATGCAGGATCTAATACTGGCCCTTCTACTTCTTTGCCTCCTAGTGGATTCGGACGATCTAGTACGACAAATGGTATATTATTCTCTTTTGCAGCTTCCATCGCATAAGCCATCGTGTAAATATACGTATAGAAACGAGTACCTACATCTTGAATATCAAAAACCAAAACATCGATTCCTTCAAGCATCTCAGGAGTTGGTTTTTTTGTTGCTCCATACAAGCTATAAACAGGAAGACCTGTTTTCGGATCATTGTAGAACTCTACATATTCTCCAGCTTGAGCACTTCCACGCACTCCATGTTCAGGTCCGTACAAAGCTTTTAGCTCTATATCGGGATGGTTATATAAAACATCCACGATGCTGTTTAAGTTGCGGTCTACTCCTGTAGGATTTGTGATTAATCCTACCTTTTTACCCTTTAACACCCTCATATCATGATTCAACAGCTGTTCTAATCCTGTCTTAAATCGTTTATTATGTTCTACATCTCTTTGAGTAGCCTGTGCATTGGGCAATATACAAGAAAACAGCATCAATACCGTAAAAAGAATTCCCCATTTTTTCATAAGATCCCCTCCTATTAGTAGCTTTTACCATGACCGAACGGATAGAGAATTTGTTCTAAACCATTTTCATAGATCGTAACAGGCAGCTTTCCTGAAGGGTTGTTTATTCCAAAAATAGTTTCTGCTGCTGCCCGAAAGCTAGCATCTCGGAAACTGTATTGTGCAAGATAAGCTGAAACTTCAGGAAACGCCATAATATCATATGGATTTCTTATCCCTACAGCTGTTGTTTTACCCGGTGCTGCATCAATGACTTGATTTACCATCTGCATCTGTGGAGACGACGGTAGTCGCCCAGATACGGTAGACGTATAAGTTCCGAGCACAACGAGATCCGCATCTTTTACTTTTTGCAGTTGTTCACTATTTAAAGGTTTATCTGCTTTGATCAAATCAACAGATGAGTGGTGAGCAGCTAGCGCTTGTTGAAGGTTTTCGATATAGGTATTACCAATAACAACTACAGAATCGACTTCGTTTTTGTTAACAGGTAAAAGGTTATCGTTCTTCACAAGTGTGATTGATTTTCTTGCTACCTCATTCTCTAAATTCTTATGCTCTTGGTTTCCAACAACTTCTTCAGCGTGTCCAATTTTTTCTTCGATTGGTGTCTCGCTTACTTGTTTGTAAATCCCACGATTCGCTTTTAATGTTAATAGACGTTCAACCGATTGATTCAATCTTGTTTCTGTAACTTCGCCATTTTCAACTGCCTCATAAAGTCCATTTGCTACTTCTTCTAATCCTACAGGCATTAACACGATATCTGTACCAGCATTCACTGCACGAATAGCCGTATCAACTGGCCCAAAGTGCTCGACAATGGCTTTCATATTAAGAGCATCGGTTGAGATAACTCCTTTAAAGCCCATTTCTTTTCTCACCAAATTGGTTAATACTTCATAAGACAATGTGGCTGGAAGATTGATTTCCGTTCCATCTTTTTTAGAAATAACAGTCGTTGGATCAATCTTAGGAAAGGTAACATGAGCTGTTAATATGGCATCAATATTATTATTGATCGCTTGCTGGAAAGGATATAACTCAACTTCTAGAAGCCTCTCCTTTTCATGAGGAACAGAAGGTAGACCAAGGTGAGAATCTACCGCTGTGTCTCCATGCCCTGGAAAGTGTTTAGCCGTTGCAGCCATACCTGAGTTTTGCAAACCCTTAATATAAGCAGTTCCTAAATCAGCAACTAACTGTGGATCTTCACCAAATGAACGGACACCAATGACAGGGTTGTCAGGATTGTTATTTACATCTAAAGCAGGTGCTAAGTTCATATTAATTCCTAGTGAATGGAGTTCTGAACCGATAGCATGTCCGACAGATTCCGCCATCTCCGTTGATCTTGTGGCACCAAGCGCCATATTTCCTGGGAAATCGGTACCGCTCTGCAAACGTGTCACAATTCCACCTTCTTGGTCGATTGAAATCAATAATCCATAATCTTCATTCGCTTTTTTATACTCATCGACTAATTGTACGGTCTGATCTGTTGTGACTACATTTTCTCTAAATAGAATAACCCCACCAAGGTGATACTTTTTTACAAGTTCTCTGATCTCATCGTTCATTTCTGTTACAGGCTGCCCTTTCCAATTACGGAAATCTGGCATCAGCATCTGGCCAACCTTTTCTTGAACGGTCATAGATTTAATCGCTTTTGAAATTACGTCATATTTTGGATTTTTTTGTTTGAGGAACTCAGCCTTTCCGTGTTTCACTTGTATTCCAATCTTGTCGAACGACTTACCATCTGTAACTATGATCATTGTTGTACCATTCTTACCGTTCAAACGTACAAGTCCATCATTGTTTACTGTGGCAATTTTTTTGTTCAGTGATTTCCATATTAGATGATCTGTCACTTCAACATATGTTCCGTCTTTACTTGTTAACAATGCTGCTAGATCTACCGTTTCACCATTAATGCCTTTACTAAGTTGCGGCATATTTTGAGCGATGATCAAGCCGGCATTGCCTTTATGTTGAGTTGAAATACCTTCAGCCTTCCCCACCCCTGCAAACATAGGGACGATCAAAAGGGCAATCAAAAGCACATAACGAATGTTTATGGATACTTTCACTGTACTAACCTCCTTAAATTTTGGTAGCGCTTTCTTTCTTTGTCACTTTTCGGTAGAAAAAAAGCGGTTCCTGTCGCAAGAAGACAAAACAGAACTTAAGTCCCTTAGTTCACTAGGACTAGTTGTCTATACCAGTATTGAGGATTATACTTTTGAGGTAAAAAAGACTTATAACTTTTAGAAATCGCTTAGTGAGAGACTATTTTGGGGACATTTTTCAAGTTAATATGAGACCAAAACAGATTTATTTAAAAAGAACTTGCTCCTTTTTCTGAATAATTATATACTTTTCTAAGTTAGTGACAAATGGGGGCTTAGCTCAGCTGGGAGAGCGTTTGGCTGGCAGCCAATTCGGAAGGGTATCTTCCAAAAAGCCCATTAAATCGCTGTTTTATCAAATTAATAATGCGAGATTTGGACTGGAGTATTTCAGTCAAATTTTGACCTAAACGCTACGCTTCATTCATACTGAAATTCAGAAAGAATGGAGTTTTTTTATGTCCTTCAATTACTTCGAGAACAAAAAAAAAGTTAAGAAACGCCAACCTCACAAACGTAAATCCGAAAAAGCCATTCAGCGTGATACTGTACAAATTATCTTTGAAAAGTTTCTTGATTCTAAAGTAAAGCAAAACCTTCGCCCTTCATCCTTAAATCAACACGTTGGCTTGTATAAAAACATAAGCAAATTCCATTCTACACAAAGCAATTCTCCCTTTTATTTAGCTGATATAACAACAGACTTCATTTCAAATTGGGTTCATTGGCTGAAACATGAAGCCAAAAAAAATGACGGTCATGCTTACATGCCTAAACACGCCCAGACAGTCGGTTTATCAGATGCAAGTATTTATGGCAAAATCAAGTACCTCAAAACATTTCTTGGCTGGTGCATTAAAGAAGATTTAATTAAGAAAAATCCGTTTATTAAATGGGAAGGTTTTAGAAGGGATACTATAAATATCGACATACTTTCTCGTGAAGAAATCAACAGCTTGTTAAACGTTGCGAAAATGCATTCTAAGAAATCTTTTAAACACTTCCGAGATTATGTTTTACTTCATTTACTAATTGATTGTATGTGTCGTATAAACGAAGCTTTGATGTTAGCTCCATGTGATATTGATAACGTTAACAGAACTATTATTATCCGTTCAACTAATGCTAAATCACGTAAAGCTCGTATTATACCATTGTCTAATAAGACATATCGCTTGCTGATTCATTTAATAGAGGAAAATATACAGTTCGAAAGTGAAGTTGATGATTTAGTGTTCTTGTCTCTGAGTGGCAGAATGTTGAATAACAACAATTGTTTGAGGGATTTCAAGAAGTATGCTGTAGAAGCCGGAATTAAAAAACGCTTTTATATTCATCTATTAAGACATAGTGTTGCAACCCATTATTTATCTTCTTTAGGTGATGTTGAATCACTTCGAAAAATATTAGGACATGCTGATTTAAGAACAGTACTAACATACGCCCATATGGCTGATGAAACTGTTGCAGAAAAACATGCAAAGAGTGGGTTCTTCGGGTCTGAAAATGTTACTTCACGCAAACGAAAGAACAATTTAAAAAAACGATAAAATAAGAGTGATTGAATAATGAATACTGAAATTATGAAGAATCCCACTTAGTATGAAAGCTAAGTGGGATTCTTAAATGTTCAGAAGTAATTAAAGTATCCCTCTACTAATTCCTCAATAAATTCTTCTTTAAAAAATTTATCTTTTTATCAATTAAAAACTTATAAAAGTTAGAGATATCTGGATTACTATTTTTCTGTTGGAATAATAAATTTATTGGGGATTGTACCTGCTTCATATTTTTTTGATTGAAAAATTTTGATTTATCAATTCCTGTACCATATTTCAAGTACATATGTTCTTTAAAAACTTTATAATTTTTTGATTTTTTATTTTCATTTATTTTTAAGAAAAAATGATATTTAAATAGCCAATATTCATCTTCCCAAGATATTGAGTTCACAAGTTTTTCTTCAATTGTTTCAAAAAGAGTTCTGTCTATATTATTTTCGTCATAAATCAATAGTTCGAATGCTAAAATGGAACTTAAATCATCCATATTTCCTATTATTTGTAGGAGTATATCCTTGTCACTTATTGAATATAAATTCAAATAATAAAATATACTTAATAACGAATACAACTCTTGATTATAGTTTAATTCTATATATCTATTTATATTCATTTGAATTTGTGGCTTTATTTCTTCTATACTAGAAATCAAATTGTTTTCAATTATATTTAAATTTAATTTTTCAATAAATTCCATAAAATATACAGATAGATGTGGTGTCATTAAAACTAAATTAAAAAGTTTTTTTAATATCAATTTTGTAAAAGAATCTTGTGATAAATTTTTCTTTAATATACTCTTTTTTAAAGCCTTAAACATCAATTTTAGAGACCCTTTATATCCCTCTCTCTCCTTATAAATGCATTTATCTATGAAATGATAAATTCTTTTTGATTGGTTTTTTATATTTTTATCTTGGTTTGTAAAATAATCAAAGAAAAAGGCTGAATTATTATCCCCTTGAAAAGGGAATGTGTCTACTTGATTTTTTTCTACTTTAATTTTTAAATTTAAATTATTTAATTCTTTGTTTAAATCCTTATAAAATTCGCTCTTAAAACTCTCATCATTATAAGGTAACTCAAAATCATCTACATACCTTATGTAATCATATTTATTCATTATATTATCAAACTTACACATATATATTTCTGCAATTAAACGTGAAGCAAATGTTCCAGTAGGTAGCCCATGTGTCTCCCCTCGTTGACAATTTTGTATTGAAGTATCTAACTGATTATAATACTCGTTTTTATTTGTTTTATTACTTTTAGCTATTGTCTTACCTACTAAAATCCAGGGGATAGAGTGAGTATATAAGCTAGGATAGAAGTTTTGTATATCAGTTTTAAAGATATGTTTTTTTCCAATTCTATTTTCTTCTCGCTTTACTTTATCTTTAAAAAATGTTGAACTATAAAATTTGTTTGACAATGACTTATTACTTGAACTTAGTATGTCAATATATGTATCTTTATACTTATTAAGATGGATACTTAAAGAAATATAAGAGTAGATATTCGGGAGTTTAAAATGTCTTCTCTCATCTTCATTCTTATAAATTGATATCTCAATAGGAGTTGTTTCTTTTCCTTTAAATCCTATGTTATTTTGTATTTCTTCGATAAACATTAATAATTCATCGGTGTTGAAAACTTTTTTGTATAGAAGGTTTGATAATATATAATTTTCATCTTTATCACCTTTAGAATATTTAAAATCAAAATACCCGTACTTTATAAGGTATTTTAATGAGAAGTATTTATTATACATATTCTTGTTAATAATTTTCTTTAACTTTTCTATATTTAAAACTTTTCTTTTAAAAGACATATTAACCTCGCAATATACTATTTCTTTTTTCTACAATTTCCCACATTATATCACATTAGAAAGACTCATTATTATCTAGTCTTTATCTTCAGCCAATTTGTATTTGATAGAATGTTTGCATATGAAATTAATATTTATTGGAAATAAAATGTATACAAAAAAGACACTTTTAAAATAAGTGTCAAAGTTGTACAACAAATTCAGTTCTCCATTATATGAACTTTTTTTATATCATTTATTTGAACATTTCCAACATTAGTTAATACTAATACTTCCTTATCTAAATTAATTGTATTAATAAACCCTTGTTTATTTACAGTAGTTCTTTTTGTCTTTAATTTCAGTTCAACCTTATTATTACTTTCTTTAGCAGCTATTAACGCTGCAACTACAATTGTATTATGTAAACTATAATCAATATATGATACAAAACCGTAGGTCCAATATCTAAGTACAAGGATTGAAGCATAGTCCATTACAATTTTGTTGCCACGAATTACTCTAGATTTTAACATATGACTTTCTTTAGGCAGCCGGTTTTCAAGTTCTTGTAATTTTTTTATATGTTTTAGCCCTAATTTTCCTTTGTTATGTACATAAGCATGCCGAATTTCTCTCCAACATTCATAAGCTGCAAAAGCCATATCTGGAGTTGATTGTTTTTTACTTGGTTTAATAATCTGAAAATCTTGTATAAAAAAGTTAATTATATTATTGTTAGACCAAGCTGCTCGTACCTTTTTCTTGATTTCACTTTCTGTTATTTCTGAGTTGTTAATTTTCAACAAATATTCATACAAATCCTCTAAAAATGCATCTATTGTAGAAACACATCTTATAAGATAATCAATACCTATTTTTTTAGGAATTTCTTTTTTATATTTTTCCACAAGTTCCTCTCTTTTAAATCTATAATCAACATCTGTAGGATATCTTAATTCAATAGGAATATTTTCAATGGTACTTAACCCTATAATTCTAGGCTCATTGCGATATCTCTTTAAAGCAATATCACTTGCATTTAACAGTATCGCTGTATTTGTATAATCTGTTACAACTTCTGAAAAATATTTATTGCATATAGATGACATGACCTCATAATCCACAAATTCTTTCATCCCTTAATCTCCCCTAATAATATTTCTATTCTCGAAGCATGAGACATTTAATGCATTAAGTTAGCTTATTTTTATTTGCTAATCATTAAAAAAATATTAATACAGTTAAAGTTTACAATTAGTTGGGCTAAGAGTGTATTACATCCATCGAAAAATTCTTCTTAGTTTAAAGAACTGTAAACTATCCCCCTACTAGATAAAATGCAATTACAAAAAAGTAATACCACCAAACCCTCTTTTTGGTAAAATAGAATGAAAATTAATACAAGAGGAGTATAAACATGAAACCCAAAATTGCTCTCTGCCTAGATACTAACATTTTCTTAAATCTATTTGAATCAGGTAAACACGATGTTATGGTCTTTAACAAATTTTTAACAAGTATTCTTATGAGACATTGCATATTGGTTATAATTGACCAAGTAAAAGTAGAATGGAATAGGCATGTAGAAAAAAACCAAGAAGAATTTCTTTTAAAAACTACTAATACTATAGAATCTCACAAATCATTACTTAATTTTCTTGAACAAGAAGAAGAAAAACAAAAGTTAGATAATACAATAGAAAGCATAAAAAGGTTGGAAAAAAGAAGGTACAAATTTTTTTACGGTAAAAGAGCAGAAAAATTAAAGCAATTAATAGATGATAAAACACATACACAATTCATAGATAGGACCCCAAATGCAGAAAAACTTGTAGTAAATTTCGCAATAGACAAAAAAGCCCCATTTTTTTCAAATGAGTTAAATGGAGCTAAAACTAAAATTAAAACTGAAGCGGCAGATGCATCCATATTTTTCACACTTTATGACAATATAATGAATGGGAATATAGATTACGAAAAAATATATTTTGTAACTGATAACAAAAAGGATTACAGCAAGCCGGAGAATCCTTCCTGCATACATGATAATCTTTTATTTTATGCAACTAATGCAAATATTATATTTTCTAACAGTATTGAAGGGGTATTAAGTGAAATCTTTCCCGAAAATCTACCCATAAATGATTACTTAGGTCCTCTAGATACTTTATATCTAACAGACCCATACTTTGAAAAATGTCCATTATGTAATGAAGAAGTCCACATTAATGGTGATTCATTTATTGGAGCTGGACCTCCACATGAGCAAACATATTGGCTTAAGTGCAGATGTGGTCATGAATGGGATACACACGATTTAGTACATGATATTTATTAATATTAGAGGACCATAAGGTCCTCTTTGTTATTTTTAGTACAGTCAATTATATAAAATAGCCATTTCTTTTCTTTTTTTTATGGCTCTATATAATGTCGCTTTTGAAACAGTAGTCATTTCTTCAATTTCTTTCACGGTATACTGTTCTGTCTTATAAAGTTTCATAGCCTTCTCTACTTGTCTATTATCCTTTTTTGGTCTACCACCTTTACGCCCTCTTGCTCTTGCTGATTCAAGCCCTGCTTTCGTTCTGTCCCTGATAATATCTCTCTCAAGTTCTGCTATACTTGCCATTGTACGAAAGAAGAATCTCCCCATTGGTGTTGCTGTATCAATCTGGTCTTGAATAGATATAAAGTTAACTTGTTTCTCGGCGAATAAGTCTGATAGTTCAATAAGATGTTTTGTACTTCTGCTTATACGGTCTAATTTATAGACTACAACTTTATCACCTTTCCGCAATTTTTCTATCATTTTCTCTAACTGTGGTCTATCCTTTTTACCACCACTCATTTTTTCTTGGAACACTTCTTCTACTCCATACTTTGAAAAAGCGTCTAACTGTAAATCTAAATTTTGGTCTTGTGTTGAAACCCGTGCATAACCAAAAATCATATTTACCAAATCCCTTCTTTTTTTCTTCCTTTTATTGTATCAAAAAGGGTCGCATCAAAAAAGTATTGATTCATAGTTTTAGGTATGAGTTTTGATACTTAATATTGTTTGAAACTATAGTAATTAATTACTATAAAATGATGTGAATAAAAGTATCATTAACCTTCGTTTTTGACACGAAAAATAAAAAATCAATCCAGCGTATACCTTTTCCCTTCATTAAGTGCTTAGATGATACAAAATGAACATTCATCGATAATTGAATTAGTTTTTTACATTTTTATACAAAATATGATAATATTTAACTATTAATATATTAATTGGAGGTATGTAATGAAAAATCATATTTATCAAATTGAAATTAACAATGTTTCAAATTCCGCTGCTGCTCAATTCAAAGATTTAAAATATTTAATTAGGGAATCAGATTTAGATAAATTAATAGGTGAATCATTTCCATTGCAAGAATTTAATTTGGAATCAAAACTACTTATAGATGGTTCTAAAGAACTCCTATCATCCTTTGAAAAAGTAGACGAAGAAAAACTAGATATAATCGAAGAATTAAAAAACATTGAATATATTGGTCTTTCTGAGGATAGTGAAATTATTTTAAGATTTAAAAATGAAGTATTTCATGAAGATTTTAATGCAGCAGGAGTTTATGACTTTTCATATGATTTTTTAGATAATTCTTTTAATATGGGTAAGTTTTCTAGATTTTGTATCTCGAACTCCTACAATGACCTATTAAAAGAAAACATAACTCAACTATTTGATAAATTACCCTCATTAAAAAAACAATACAGGTTTATAAAAAACAATAATGAATGGTTTTTAAGAGGGTTGACATCCACGAGATATAATAACTACGATAACCACCTTGCTATCTACTTAACATTAATCTCTCTCCATAAATATTCACAAAAAAATCAAACTAAATTTAACTTAGAGAAAGCTTTCTTAACTGACTCAGAAATTAATATCTTCTTTATTCAACAAAACCCAATTAAGATTTCAAATTTTGGGGAGATTCAATTTGGGGTTTATGTTTCTAATAATGAGATAAAAGAAGGTACATTTTCTCTCGAATTAAGATATACAGTAATAAACGAGCAAGGTAAAAATTTTAGTGGATTGTCCAACTTTGTTTTTAATATCAGTCATTCAACAGGTATCAGTAATGTTAAAGAAAAATTAGCGTTTTCAGATAAAATCAATGAACTAAAAGAAATTACTATACAACATATTACAAATATTAAAAAGAGTAAATTGACTGAAAATCAGCTATATATGATTTTTAGAAAGATTCATTCCTCCACACAAAAATTAAGTAAAGAAGCTAGAGATAAAGCAAAAAATTATTATGATTCGAGTCTCGTTGATAATACACTCACAATAGTTGATGCATTTGACAAATTTAACGAAATAACTACAGATGTGGAAGAAAGAATTTACCTCGAAAGAATTTATAATGAAGTAATAAAAGAATTTAACAATAATCAATAAATCAGTATTTAGTACTCTTTTTATTAGTTTATGTCTAAATTAATTGTTAAAAAACCCTAAAACAAATGTTCTTTAGGGTTTTTGTTTTTTATAAAAAGAGCAATTTATTCAGCCGCCTATATTCGTCTTTCGACTTTTTAAAGCCTTTTAAATAACTTCCTTTTTCTATTTTAACGATAGTATTATCTTCCACATAAATGTAAAGATTCCCATACCTATATAGGATAACTCCCGCTTCCTCACTTGCTTTTACAGATAGAAGTATATTTCTGGTTAATTTTCGCTGTGCAATAACTTTAGAACAGTTATTATTCTTTGTTTCACGCTGATAAGCTATAAATGCCTTATGACTTAAATCAAATAAGGGTATAGTTATTTCCATTGCCTCTTTCTCTTCATAAACCCCCCGAGCAATATCATGAGCAAGGTTATCTTTGCTAGGTATACATGCAAACTGTATATTTCTCTTCTGGAGTGAACGTAGAATTATCTGAGTACGTTTCTTGAACCAATTGCTTTGCCCTATTAAAGAGCGGTTAACAAAATCAGAATCGAAATATATGATTCCGTCTGTTAACTGTAGGTGCTGAATTTCTTCAACTAGATATTCAAGTGCTAAAAATTCTAAAAAGTTTGCAGTTATACGCATCGAGCTTTGTGATAACTCAAACCTATTTGTATAAGTGCTATTATCTGTTTTGATAAGGCAGCCTATGTACGGATGCCCCTTAAAAATAGAAGCATCACAGTAAGAAGTGAACATTATTAATTCACCCGCTTTTTTACATGAATTATAACATATTTTGGTAGTTTATTAGCTAGTAATGAAATAGCAAACCCTCAATAAAATTGAGATTTTATTGAAGGGATGAATGTTATTACGTTAACTTGCATCTGCACGAATTCTTCTAAGTTTTCCAAAATTATATGGAATATCATTGTGAATTGAACTTAGAATACAGCCCCTATCAATGTCAAATGTCATCCATGAGTGACCAGTAGAAAAATAATCAATGGCTAAAGTATACATTTCTTTTATTACTTCTTCACTCGGTAAATAATCACGTCTAGAAATAATTCTAATCTCTCTCCATCCCCTACGATAAAGAACGTAACTTCTCCTTTTACATTTCTCATTAAATTCTTCTACTGTAAGTCTACCAAGTTTAACTTTTAAGTCATGACCACTTCCGTCATACTCAACATAAATTTTTTCCTTTTCAAAAGCTAAATCAACTTGCAAAGTCTTAATTGGAAAGTTGATTTTACCTCCTAAAATTTCAAATAGATATAATTGTTGTTTTGAAGTAGGGGCAGTTTGGTTTTTATATACTGTTTTTAATATTTTCTCTCGAATTAGTTTGTTAGATAAAACACATTCGTGCCCGTATTTTGCTATATTAGTTTCTTTTAACTTTTGAGTCCCACACTTCGGACAATCTACGCCATTTTTAAACACGTCTGGACTAATAGAATGTGCATTACCACATTTACAAATGTAATCTACTTTATATTTAACACCTTTGTATTCTTCTTGAGACGTAATTAACTGACAACCTCTTTTAAAAAATAATTGTTTTACTTTATCATAGGGAGTTTTTTTTCTTTCACTTCTTCCTTCATCTGAACATCCCATGCATTTTAAATCCCCACAATTAAGCCAACTATCAAATGTAGTATTACGAATATGACCGTAAGGACATTTTACTTTAATAGGATTTTTCATATTAGTGTAATCAGACAATAACTCAAAGCCTTTTGATTTTAAGACTTTACTTACTTTCATGGTATCCCAACGAGTAATAATTCGCCGACAGATACTACACATTAAAACCTTTCTAAAATATGCAAAGCTAATAGTTTCTTTTTCATTACCACAGCTACATCTAAATCTATGTTGGTGATGAGCATTTACATAGTATGGGTCTAAGAATTTACATTTGTTTTTTTCAAAGTGTTTCCTCACTTCTGCTAAAGTGTACTTCATTTTGTGTGGTTTCTTGTCCATGTTAAATCTCTCCTTTTAATTTAATTGATAAATAGAATTACCAAATAAAGAAGAGAATATACATTTAACTAAAATTATTTATTATAACCAAATGCTAAATAAAGTATTCATTGTTTAATAAAATTTCACAAAAATATTCTGAGTGTAATACACTCAGAATTAATTAACTCTTTGCAAACATCGGGATACCTTAGTTCTTGCTATCGATTAATCATTCCCAATTATATGGCTAATATCATACTTGCTTTTCTGTGGTATATAAGTAGTTTCTCTGGTATCAATCATATCTCTCTGACTATCTAATAATTTCTCATTCTCTAAAATAGCTTGTCGTATTCTATTTTCCGCCTTTTCCATTTTGTTTTTTATTTTTTGCGCTCCACATTCACTTTTTTGTATTCCAGCAATTCTTTTGTCAGCATGTTCTTTTAGTACAAAACATTTACTGGTTAAGTAAATATAAAAATCGTTTTCTGTTAACCAGCTGTCATCGCCAGTTTCAAACCAATTATTAGGTCTCGTTTCAATAGACATCATTGATTTAGTTTCAGACTTAGCATTAGTATTTATTTCTTTTGCTAAGTTGAATTCTGTGGACTTTTTTTTGTTTATTTCATAGCTGTTGGTTTCTTGACGTATTTCTCCAGAAGGAGTTATAAAATAATCTCCTCTATGTTTAATAATTAAACCCTTTTTTTGACACTCAGAGATAAGTTTAACTGCAGTTTGGTGTGAAACATCTAGAACCCGCTCCCATTCATAATAAGATATTCTATAATCTATTTGAGAACGCCAAGAAACATATGATATTATCTTGAGTTGTTTTCCGTTTTTTACACTACTATACATATTTTCCGTTATCTGGGTGAATCCCATATAAGTCCATTTTCCACTTTTTACTGAGTTAGTGTAAATAGGATGTTTTAAGTCAATAATGCTTATTTTTAAACTGGAATTATTCTTTATTTCACTAGAAGTGTGGTGAATAGAAATATATTCCTTCGTTTCTAAACTTAATAATGCTTTCTTTATCTTTGATTTTCGTCTAGAAGAATTGCTATCAAAAGACACCATTATTGAGCTTAGAAATTCAATATTTGTTAAAACGAGATGTGGATTTCGAGCTTGTACGATTGTACCTAAATAATAAAAAAGCAAAAACTCCTCATCAGTTACATACAAGTCTGTATCAAAAGCAAACATACAGTTAGGCATCGCTACAAAGTAATCTTCAGTTTTTTTTGTCATAAATAATCTCCATTCAATATAAGTATCACCTTCCGATTAATGTTATGGTTTATGTTATTTTCTTTATGTTCTTTATTTGGTATCTACTGTCTAGAAGATGTATAAATTAAGACACCGAATTTATTATTAATTCATAGAATCTGTACAAATTTATACTTAATTTATAATAGATATGTATAGATTTATACAAAAAAAGCTAACACGAAAGCATAAACAAATAAGTGGGAGACAAAAACTTAGTCAAAGATAATAGAAATAAGCCAAGTTTTTGCTTTAATGTTTACGCTAATCAATGTTAGCTTTATGTTTTAGTATGTTGTTGGTTTATAATTTAATGTTTTGTAATAACTAGTTTATTATAAATGACTTAACTGATAAAGTAAATACCTGTAAGTAATAAATAGTTAATTTTGGGATTATTTCCATTCGTATCGTAAAAATATAATACGGGGTCTTTGCCTAAGTGTGATACCTAGCTATGTGACAACTCTTTCAACTTGAATACTATAAAGTACCCCCCTCCATTTTTTGAATCGAGAGCAGGGTTTTATTAACAAAACTTCACGTGACAATTTACATTCCGATATATGATATATGGATTGATATTTAGAAAGTGAGGATAAATAATTGTTAGATTTAAGTTCTGTTGATACATCCGTTTTAAACAAAATGGCATTTATATTAGGAATATCCTTTTTCGGAGTATTTATATTAGCGTTACTTCTTGAAAAACTATTAGAAGTTCTAAAAATACCAAAGGCACTATCTTTACCTTTGGTGAGAGTTGGTGCTGTATTTGGATTTCTTTATCTAGTTGTAGCTCTAGGAGAGAAATATATGTAAATTTTCTAAAAAGAGAGGCAAAATTATTATGGGAATAACTATAAAAGAATGGGGTAAACGAGTAGCTAGTAGAACTGATTTAACTGGCAGATTAACTCATTTAACAAAACCGAGCGGCGTTGATTTTTCTTGTTTGAGTTTTGAGGATATAAATCTTAGAGCAGTTGATAATCTAATAAAAATTTTAAAAGAAGGAAAAATAATAGGTAGTCAAACCAAACCAGGTTTTATAATTGGAAAACAAAAAGCAGTATGTTTCCAGGATGCTCCTTTATATGCGTTAATTCAAAATGTCGAACACGAAAGGCAGAGAAGAGAGAGAAATAATTATGAAAAACTAAGATATTGTGGAGTGGGACTTTCATTTGTTAAACCTTACATCTACCATTACTATGGGGGGAGACCAGTAATTTACGAAGAATCGAAAACTGCAAAGGCTTTTTTGCCATCTGAAGAGTGGTGGCGTATAGTAGATATTGAATATAAGATAGATAATGATTGGGACATAGTTGACTGGACTCATGAGCGGGAATGGAGAATTCCAGGTGATATGATAATTAATGAAGGTTACCCTCATATCATTGTTTATAATCCTACATGTGCACAGTATTTTTTAAATCATTGTCCAAAAGAAATATTAAATAAAACTTATGGAATTACAACTTTAACTAGTTTATTGCACTAGTATTTGGGTTTATATGAAATGATATAATCACTACTAACTTAAGAAAAATCGGTGTAATAACTAGCACCGATTTTTAATATGAAAATTTGTTGAAGTATTTAGGTCAAATCAGTATAATCAAACTAACAGAATGAATGAAAGCGTTGATAAATTACCAGCATACATTGGGGGCTTAGCTCAGCTGGGAGAGCGTTTGGCTGGCAGCCAAAAGGTCAGCGGTTCGATCCCGCTAGTCTCCACCATACATAAGCAATTAATCCCTTGAGTTAACTCAAGGGATTTTTTTGAACAAAAATCACAAAAAGTATCATGCTTTAAAACGCATGATACTTTCTTCCATTTATTCTTCTCTATTTTTATTCCTTGGATCTTGTTCTTCAGCAAATTCAGTTGCATATCTGAAACCTGGTCTGAATCTTCTTTGTTGCCTTCCAGTTCTATCTCTATTTTTTGAAGGCATGTGCTTTAATAAATATTGATGCACAAAAACTTCTGTAGCGGTGATAATACCAGCTGCGATCACACTTCCCCACGCAATCTGCATATACCCATTCAACAGGATCGATCCGAAAATCCAAACCACCATATACGCTAGAATAAACTCTGCCATCAACGTGTTGTTCTTTCCTATTCTAGGTAAGAGGATTCGATCAGCTACGATGTAAGTGATAACAGTCGTCGTAACCGCAAAAGAAACAATATCACTGATCGAAGCGTCAAAGAAGAGATCGAGTCCGATCCAAAATGCGATTAGACACACAATAAATTTCATCATAATGACTTTTACTTGTTCCATAAAAAAAACCTCCTTAATCTGTTCCTAGTTTGCAACAAATAGTGGAGGTTCATACTTCTACCTATCGTTTGATTTCGAAAACATGTACTTTATTCAGAAACTGCTTGGAGAATGCTCTCTTTTTCCTTCTCCAGCTTCATATTTGAACTTTTATCGAGCAAACTAAACATAATGAATACGACTGTTGATAAAGGTAACGCGTAGAATAGAGGATCAATATGTGTCCATGGGTAAGGAAGTATGGCCGGTTTTCTAAACCACGCTTGTGATAAGCCAATAGCAACAGATTCTTTAAGATGTAAGAATAGGAATCCGATAATACTCACAGAAAAACCAACGATCATACTTGCTATGGCTGCGGACTTCGTAGCTCTTTTCCAATAAAGAGCTCCTATCAATGCTGGCATAAATCCAGCAGCACAGATACCAAACCAAAAAGCAGTGGCTTGGGCGATAATTCCAGCTGGTAGTAAATAAGCTAATATGACAGCAGCGATTACTCCAATGAGCACGCCAATTCGTGAAGGGTTGAGCTTTGATCCAAATAAGGATTGAACACCAAGAGTTTTTAAAATATCTTGGCCAAACGCTGTGGCTTGAACATGAATGAGTGAACTTATCGTAGAGATTGTGGCGGATAATAATGTGAGTGTAAACAGATAGATAAACCACTCCGGCATGATTTGATTGATAAAGATTGGAATGATAAGATCAACATTTCCTTTGGCGGCTGTTAACGCGATCTCACCCGTTTTTTCATAAAAATAAAGATTGCTTAACGGGCCAATCACAAAAGCTGCACCTGTCATAAAAAAGATAAAAACACCGCCGACTAAGACAGAACGATAAAGTGCTCGATCATCTTTTACAGTCATGCATCTCATTGCGAGTTGAGGTTGCGCCAATACTCCTATGCCAACTCCCATGATTATGGTACTTACAATGGTCCACCAAAGCGGCGATCCAAATTCAGGCATGCTTGTCCAGCCTTGATGACCTTGATCGACAAGAGCTTGAGGTACAAGATCTTTCATTGCCGTTAATCCGTTATGCCCTTCCATAATGCCACCTACTGCTTGATAGGTAACAAATAAAAAGATAGCCATTCCTACCAACATGACAACCGCACCAAACGCATCGGTATACATAACGGCCTTAATCCCACCTGTTACTACATAGATGCCAATGATTGCAGCCAGTAAGATAAGAGCAAGATTAAAGTTCATCGAAAGTGATTCTTGAAGAAATCTTCCCCCACCGATCAAAACAATACTTGTATAAGCTGGCATCAAAATAAAAATCATTGCTCCTGAAAAAACAGTGATAAATTTTGAATCATACCTTTTTCCTAACAGAGTAGGAAACGTAGTAGCGTTAAGGTCTAGTGAAAGCTTTCTGATTTTTGTTCCAAAAATCGCAAATGCTACAAATATACCTAGTACGATATTAAGAAAGGCAAGCCATAACAAGCTGAATCCATGAGCTGCTGACACCCCACCAAAACCAACAATGGCTGACGTACTAATAAAAGTTGCACCATAAGATAGCGCCATGATAACAGGATGAATATTTCTTCCACCCACTAAATAATCTGATTCTGTTACCGTTTTTTTATATCCATAATAAGCCAACCAAGACATGATACCCATATATATTATAAGAATCGGAATGAGGACGGCAAAATTCATTTTGAGTCATCACCTCCTTTGTTCCACATGATGCCTCCAAAAACCACACACCCTAGTGCTGAAACAAGGGTAGCCACCCATACAAATGCGATAAGTCCATCTTCCATTCCTAGCATAAATTCACTCTCCTCCCAAAATTGAATGCGCTTTCAAAATGTTCAAAACTTTACTCCTTATCTTCCCTCCCCATCATTTCTATATAAAAGTCTTCTTTTCGCCCTAAAAATCCCCTTTAAAGTTTCTATTTTTTACTGAAAAAAGGCCCTTTTGTAACATTAATGAAATATTTCTGTAATATAAGTGAAACCATATTAGCACTTCCCTCGTCTAATAAATAACAAGACATTGAGGAGGATTTAACATTGAAATTCAAAAAACGTACAGTTATCTTTACTGCAACTGCATTACTTACAATCGGGGTATTAAACAATAATGATTTTGAGAGCAAGGTAAGAGCGACAGAACAAAAAGCTCCACTTAAACAGGAGGCATTTACTTCTGAACGATCAAATGAAGTTCTGATACTTAAACAAAATGATGTCAAAGATAATGAAAAACTAGTAGCAGCATCGAAAGTGAACGTTCCTGTTCAACCTAAAAATGAAGAAACCATTCAAAAACCAGTTGAAAAAGAAAGAGTAGAACAGCCACAGATTTCCAAAGAGCCTAAAGAAAATAAAACTCAAACAACCAAACCTGAACCAAAGCCTGCTGTTCAGCCACAAACAAAAAATGTGGAGGCAACACCTAAACAAGAAGAGCAAGAGCAAGTACATTTACCTGAAACTAAAATCATCGACGGTTACACATATGTTAGCTTAATGGATGACACACATGAGAACTTAAAACATCTAGTAGCCATCGCAAAGAAACATGATGCTTCCCTTTATGCGATTGAAGATAGTGATTGTTTTGTAATGTATGACAATTCTAGCGATCAAATGATTATGAGTTTTAGCACGGGTATCAATATGACTTCTATCGTAAACGTAGATGTTCTATACGATATGCATCCCACGATTAAAGATCAAATTCAAGAAGTCATCAAAACAGGCGAAGCCATTCAAGTCAAAGAGGGCGAAAATCAAGGCTACTTTATTTCAAAAGTAGATGGAAAGATCAGAGTATCGTTTTAAAGACACCAAAAAAGCCCTAGGTAGGGGGCTTTTTTATTTTTTCTTTATTTCTTTTAAGGCAACTACTTTCAGTGCCATCAACTCATCATCTGTTACTTTTTCTAGCAGTTTTTCATATACCGCTAGCTTTTCCTCTTCGTTCAAACCTTTACTGACTTTCTCTCTTATCCCTGCTAATTCTTGAACGGAGTATCTTTCAGAAATAAACTCAACAGCTTCGTTTTTAGTTGTGAACGGTAGATTCTGTTTTGGAGGTTTACCTGTTTCTATGTACTTTCTAATCTCTGGATCTTCTAGAAGTTTTGAGATCTCATCTTCATTCGACTTTAATTCTTTCGTAATTTCTGTCATCGCTTTTTCAGAAGCGTAATCCATCGTAAACACGTACAAAATGACACCAGTTGTAATAAAAAACATCAATACAACACCTAACCACCATTTGATCACTTCATCACCCGCTATACAATGAGATAATTCATTCATAACATAACTTACAAAGTTTGGAAAGTAAATGGTATGATTTTTAATATTTCACACATAGACTTTACACGCGTTAGATTTCCATATGCTATCATTTATATAAGAATGGTTAATCTTAGCAAATATTGGAGGAGTGTTATGTCACGTCTAACCAATCATTTAGTAGTCATCTCATTTGACTGTCTTTCTTCTCTTGATTTTCCTTTGTTAGAGCAACTTCCGCATTTTAATAAATTATTGGATCAAGGCTCATATTGCAAAAAGGTAGAGACGATCTATCCTTCTGTAACATATCCCTGTCATACTTCGATCGTTACAGGACGTTATCCCAAAAATCACGGCATCGTAAACAACACGTTAACACAGCCAGGTAAAGCTTCTCCAGATTGGTATTGGCACAGAAAACATATTAAAGGGACTACATTATATGATGAAGCAAAAAAAGCCGGTATGACTACCGGTGCTCTTCTTTGGCCAGTGACTGCAAGAGCGAACATCGATTACAACATGCCCGAAATTTTTGCGAACCGAAAGTGGCACCACCAGATTCCTGTTTCTCTCTTAAACGGAAGTAAAAGATATCAACTTGACTTGAACCGTCGATTCGGACATGTGCGCAATGGTTTGAACCAACCAGAGCTTGATGATTTTGTTTTAGAATCCACGATACATACGATTAAAACTAAAAAACCACAATTATTACTTGTTCATTTTGTAGATCTTGATTCACAGAGGCACTATCATGGCTTTTCTTCTGATGAAGCAATGGATGCGATAAAAAGACATGATAATAGACTCGGAAGAATTGTCGAATCCTTACAGGAAGCTGGTATATATGAAGAAACGACGATCGCCGTATTAGGAGATCATAGCGCACTAGATGAGAGCAAAGCTATTAAACTGAATGTACTATTAAAAGAACATGGATTAATAGACACTGATTCAAAAGGGGCTATACAAAATTGGATAGCCTATTGCAAAAGTTGTGATGGATCAGCATATATTTACTTGAAGGATTCATCTGATCTACAAACAAAGGAGGTAGTGAAAAAACTGCTGGACCACTTATTGATTGATGAAAGAAATGGTATTGAAAAGATCTACAGTCAAGAACAAGCGGCTGCAACCGGTGCTGATGATCAATGTGCGTTTATGGTAGAAGCTAGACGAGGTTTTTATTTTAACGAAGAACATCAAGGCTCTTTTCTAAACAACATTACAGATCAAGATGTAAGGGAAAAACGGTTCACACATGCTTGCCATGGTTATTCTCCTAAAAAAGAAGACTACACTACTATCTTGTTATTAGCAGGTAAAGGGATACAAAGAAATGTTGTTGTTCCTTCCATGCATTTAATCGATGAAGGGCCGACGTTTGCTAAACTATTAGGTCTAGATTTAGGAGAAACAGATGGTAAAGTCGTGCAAGATTTTTTAACCAGCTAGATTTTAAATTCTAGTAGAGAGAGGACAAAACCTATGAAACGGTTTACAAAAGAAGAGAATAGCTGGATGTACTATGATTGGGCAAACTCAGCGTATTCGATTATTATCTCAACAGCTGTATTTCCTTTGTTCTTTAAAGCAGCCGCAACAAACGCAGGAATCAGTCCATCAGATTCAACGGCTTATTTGGGGTATACAATCGCGATTGCCACGTTTATTTTAGCGATGCTTAGCCCTATACTCGGAACAATTGCTGATTACAAAGGATTAAAGAAGCGATTCTTCACATTCTTTTTTGCACTCGGTCTTATTTCTACCGCATCATTAGCTTTTATTCCAAGTGATCAATGGCTCTTATTATTAATTTTTTATACGCTAACTGCGATCGGTTCAAGCGGATCCAATGTTTTTTATGATGCTTTTATTACTGATGTAACGACAGAAGATAGAATGAACAGAGTATCTTCAAGAGGCTTCGGCTTAGGTTATATCGGGAGTACGATTCCTTTTTTAATCAGTATCGCGATTATCGTATTGGCACAAAATGAAGTTCTGCCGATCTCAACCACGATTGCAAGTAAAATCGCCTTTTTAATTACTGCGATTTGGTGGGGGATTTTTACAATTCCTATGTTAAAGAACGTTTATCAGAAGTACGGCATCGAACGAGAACAAAAGCCTTTAATCAACAGCTTTAAACGTTTAGGAAAAACCATGAAAGAAATACGAAAGTACCGAGCTCTGTTCTTATTTCTGCTCGCTTATTTCTTTTATATTGATGGAGTAGGAACGATCATTACGATGTCCACTGCTTACGGTTCAGATCTTGGCATTAGTTCTACTAACCTTTTAATCATCCTTTTTGTAACACAGGTGGTCGCTGCCCCTTTTGCCATTCTATACGGAAGGTTAGCAGAGAGATTTACTGGGAAGAAGATGCTATATGTTGGAATTGGGGTCTACATTATCGTTTGTATTTATGCATATTTCTTAGAAACAACAATGGATTTCTGGATTTTAGCCATGCTTGTTGCTACGTCTCAAGGTGGCATTCAAGCGTTAAGCCGTGCCTATTTTGCTAAACTTGTTCCGAAAGAAAACTCGAATGAATTTTTTGGCTTTTACAATATTTTCGGTAAGTTCGCTTCCATTATGGGGCCGTTGTTAATCGCTGTAACCGCTCAAGTGACTGGAAATTCTGCTAGTGCTGTGTTCAGCCTTGTGGTTCTGTTCATTATTGGTATTACGATTCTTATGTTTGTTCCAGAACCAAAAGTGGATTCGTCTCATACGATTAGTGCATAGAAAAAAACTGCTCTCTAGGATTCAGAGAGCAGTTTTTTTGTGCTTTATTTTACAATCCACTTTGGTCCAAGTATGGTTTGAATGCGATAAAAGTCTCCATACGCTGCATTCGCTTTATAAGTCCCTGGATACAGGCTCGCTGCTGCCATCTTATGATTGACATTAGGGCGATCGTAAAGCGGTACTTTTTGAGTAAGCGTAATGGTTTTTGTAATTGGTGTTATACGTTTCTCCCAACGCTTATCCCCTTCTACTGCCATATAAAGTCCTGCTTTTTTGTTCCTTGTCCATTCTTCATTAATAATCGTGATTGGCGGATTCGTCTCTCCTGCATATGGAGCAAGTTCAAACGTGAAGCCAGGACGTTTGAAGGTTTGGATGAACCAGTCTTTGTATCCACCACCACTTGATAGCTGAGTATCAGGAGGAATGAGTCGATAGCCTGTCATATTAGCCAGGGTCGAACCAAGCGTTTTGTCCCCCTCAAAGGTATTTGTTCCATAATTAAAATGGTAATATAGTATTCTCCCAGCTGTGTGATAAGAATTTGTAATCTCAGGATCTACGAGATTCGTCAGAACAGTCATAGCTTTTGCTTCTATCGTCACAAGTGGAGCACTACCTTTGTAGTCTTTATAAGAAGGAGCTTTTGCATTATTTGCAATCTGTTCCCACCGTGCAGGATATTGTCTGTTCAGATCAATCCCTTGTGCGTTTGACTTCCATCTTTTAAAATCCTTGCTTCCCCCATTCATCTTGATGAGGTTAGCATGAGCTGCTGCAGGAAAAGCAGATAGGCCTTTTTGTTGAAGTGTGACACCGTCGGGGTTAGTCATCGGTACAAACCAGATCGATGTGTTATTCAATACGTTTGCCACATTATAACCATCCATTGTACTGTTCGTTACATAGCGTTCACTATACTGATCGATCATCTCCATCACAATATTTGTCGTCATCCACTCCCGGGCATGATGAGATGCATTGTATAGTACTGTCGCATCACCTCTACCAAGCTTCACTGCCCAAATATCTCTGCCATAAGGCGTTTTCCCAAGTGAACGATATTGGACTAATCCAGGATATTTTTGAGCAAGTGTTTTGATATTACTCGTCATCGTTTCATATGTATACGTTTGATTTGGATTTACATAGCTTGCTGCTTCTCCCTTATAATTCCAAAATGATAAGCTCCCAAGCAATATCCCCATAAACAACACTAAACCTTTTTTCAAAGTCTTCTCTCCTTTCAACGGAAACTATTATTATTTGAGTATATTAATAGTATAGATAAGGAAATGTATCGCTTCGCATGAGGATAGTCGCCTTTAATGTTTCAATTTGATTACTGGAATTAAGTCAAACCTCACATAAATTTGGTATATAAAAGTAAATAATGATTTTTATTGTATAAAATTATTCATATTTGGTTTTGCATCCTTTAAATTATGGGAAGAGTAGTAGAACGAGGATGACATAATAAGAGGGAATGCAGAACATGAAAGAGAATCAAGACAATAACAATAGCAAAAAAGCAGCTGTTCCTGATCGGCAATACTTTTTTCCAGTTCAAATTATTGAATATTTTATTGAAGAAGGAAAGGCATCTTTACAAGTTTCAAACTTAGCACAATTCATTTTATCTTTTATGGCAGGTGCTTTTATTGCATTTGGCGCATTAGGTTCCGTTTTATTATCCATGGGGGTCGAAACGTCTGGTCCTTTTAACCTTTTATCAGGGGTTGGATTTGCTATCGGATATACGATGATTTTTCTATCAGGATCGATTCTATTTACAGAGATTAATGTCTTACTGCCCAGCTATATTTTACAAACCAAGTATTGGATCAGTAAAAGGGTACTTCGATTTTGGGGCATCTGTTATATCGGAAATTTCTTAGGAGCTCTATTTGTTGGGTTTCTTCTTAATATGTCCGGTTCCTTAGACAAAGAATTCTATGAGATCCTACTAAAGTTCATGGAAAAAAAGATGGAATTTACTGAACGTGGGACATGGGGTTGGTTTCAAGTATTATTCTCTGGTATTCTTGCAAACTGGCTTATCGGAATTGCAGCTGTTCTTGCTACGGCAGCAAGAGATGTAATGGGTAAAATTTTTGGAATTCTTTTACCTGTTATCATATTTGAGGCAGGTAATTTCCAACACGCCGTGGCGAACATGGGGTATTTTAGCATTACTGTTTTGGAAGGCTTTGAATATAGTTGGTATGAATTTATTCTTCTTAATTTAATTCCTGCAACGATTGGCAACTTGATTGGTGGAGGTATATTAGTCTCCTTATTGCTCTCCTTTGCATTTAAAGAAGACATTGATGATGATATAGTAAAAGAGGAAGAAGAGGAAGTAGAAAAGATAAAACATAAGATAGAATAAACCTTCATATGTAAAACACCTTTATTGTCATATACAGTAAAGGTGTTTTTTGTTAGAGTTTCAGTAGGGTTTTGAATATTTTTTAGGGGATGAACCAATTTGCCTTATCAAACTAAACTTGCCTTTTTATACGTTGCGATCGGTGCATCTCTATGGGGAATCATCGGTTTATTTGTTAAAGAGCTAACACTGACCGGTTTTACATCGTTACAGATTGTCTTTTTAAGAGCTGCCAGTGCATTTCTATTATTCCTTACATGGATTGTTGTGAAGGATCCTAGTCTTTTAAGGATTCATTTTAAAGATATTTGGTATTTTTTAGGTACAGGGATTTTAAGTGTTTCCTTTTTTAATTGGTGTTATTTTACGACGATACAAACGTCCTCTCTTGCTATTGCTGCTATTCTTTTGTACACCGCTCCAGCTTTTGTACTTGTGATATCAGCACTTGTCTTTAAAGAGCCGTTGACCCGACAGAAGCTGGTTGCTCTCGCTTCTACTTTCTTTGGCTGTATACTCGTCTCAGGTCTGTTCTCGGCTCAATTAGAACTCTCCATATTGAGTGTTTTGATCGGTTTAGGGGCAGGTTTTGGCTATTCTCTGTACAGTATTTTTGGTAAATTAGCTAGTCGAAAATATGAAACATTAACCATCAGCATCTACACTTTTTTCTTTGCCATGCTGGCTCTATTTCCGATCAGTGGTATCACTTCTACTGATATCCAAGTCTTCCGTCCATCCGTTGTTATGAATGTAATCGGTCTTGGTCTTTTTCCAACCGTATTCGCCTATTGGTTCTATACACAAGGTTTACAACAGATCGACGCAAGCAAAGCCTCCATTGTGTCTACGATCGAACCGGTTGTAGCTACCTTGATGGGAGTGATTCTATTCAAAGAATCCATCTCTTTTGTTCAAGGTATCGGTATTCTATTTGTTTTAGGTGCCGTTCTTCTTATACAAGAACGAGCAGGAATCTCCGTTCAAACTTCTGCCGCTCAAAAATAACCACTAGAAAAGGTGCAGCATAATCGCTGCACCTTTTTGCATCTTTATAGGATAGAACTTAAGAAATCTTTTGTACGCTCTTCTTTTGGGGCATCGAAAAGCTCTTCTGGCTTCCCTCTTTCCCAGATCTGTCCATCATGCATGTAAACGACCTCATCTGCTACTTCTTTTGCAAAGCCCATCTCATGGGTTACGACGACCATCGTCATGCCTTCTTGCGCAAGTTCTTTCATCGTGGCTAACACTTCTCCTACAAGCTCTGGATCAAGAGCTGATGTGGGTTCATCGAACAACATAATATCCGGTTTCATCGCTAGGGCTCTTGCAATCGCAACACGCTGCTTCTGACCACCAGATAATTTGGCCGGATAAACATCTGACTTATCCGAAAGCCCCACTTTTCCAAGTAAAGCTTTTGCTTCTTGTTCAGCTTCTGATTTATTTTGGTTCCTCACATGAAGAGGGGCTTCCATCACATTTTCGAGTACCGTTTTATGAGGGAATAAATTAAAATGCTGAAAGACCATCCCTACTCTTTGACGTACTTCGTTCAAGTTATGTGTTTGAGGATCGATTTCCTCCCCTTCAATGACAATTCTTCCACCATTTTTTATCTCCAGAAAATTGATACATCGGAGAAGAGTGCTTTTTCCAGAACCACTGGCTCCAATTAAGACCACCACTTCGCTCTCTTGTACGTTTAAATTCACTTCTTTTAATACTTCCAGATCTCCAAAACTCTTTTTTAAGTTTTCAATACGTATCATCTCTTTTTTCATATCAAAGCACCTCCTATTCTCCAGCAGATAGTTTCTTTTCTAAAAGATTAACGAGTAAAGTGAAAAGAAGAACGAGGATTAGATAGTATAGACCAACAATAATCAAGTACGTCATCTCATCAAATGTTCTAGAACCTTGTGTTGTCGCAATACTAAACAACTCATTAAGGGCAATGAAAGATGCTAGTGATGAATCCTTCAGACCAATAATAAATTGGTTACCTAGCGGCGGTAGTGCTCGTTTAAAGGCTTGTGGCAAGATAATTCTTCTCATCGCCAAACCATACGTCATACCTAAAGAGCGTCCTGCTTCCATCTGTCCTTTATCTACTGACTGAATAGAGCCTCTGAAGATCTCGGCAATATAAGCACCATTATGCATAGCAAGACCAAATGCAGCCGACCAGAAGGCGGAAATCCCTAACTCCGCTAGACCAAAATAAAAGATAAATATCTGTACGATTAACGGTGTACCGCGTATAAGTGCAATATAGATATTGGCAATCCAATTCAGTACTTTAATTCCTGAGATTTTAAATAATGCAAAAATGAGTCCGATTCCCGTACCGATTAAAACCGATACAAAGGTAAGTTGAAGGGTGACCCAAAGTCCCTTCATGAAGAGTGGATAACTTTCTACTAATACGTCTAAAATGTGTGCGAGATCAAACATGCCATTGTCCTCCCCTTTTCATTCTCTTTTTTAATGGTGTATTAACATTCTGTATAAAAGAAAGCCACCCTACACGTAACCTCATGAGGGCGGCTCCACCATTATTCAGGCTTCTTCGTGATATCAGCACCGACGTATTCTTCACTAAGCTTCGCGAGCTCACCGTTATCCTTCATTTTCTTTAATGCCTTATTTACCGCTTTCAGTAATTCTTTATCTTCTTTTTTAATAGCAATCGCTTGTTCACTCGTCCCAAGCTGCTCTTGTTCAACAATCTTAAATCCTTTTTCAATCGCTTGCTTACCAGTAATAGCATCAGTAATAACGGCATCGTGTTTTCCTTCACTCAACGCACGCAATGCTGTTGCATCACTGTCATAGTTTTTTATCTGATCTGTGAAATCTTGTGCAGATTTTTCATAGGTAGAACCTTTTGAAACAGCAACTTCTTTTCCTTTTAAATCTTCTTTTGTTTTGATATCACTATCTGGTCTTGTGAAGATTACCGGACCTGAGTAGTAATAGGGCTCGCTGAAATTCACTGCTTTCTTTCGGTCTTCAGTGATTGTATGGCTTGCCACTGCTGCGTCAAAACGATCTGCCTTAATAGCGGATACAGCACCGTGGAATTTAAACTTTTCTGGAACAGGCTTTAGACCAAGTTCTTTTGCAATTGCCTTACCAACTGCAACATCAAATCCTGTTAGTTCCCCACCTTTATCAACTGAACTGAATGGTGGAAACTCTCCTGATACGATGAAGTTAAATTCTCCTTCGTTCTTTAATTCTGGACCCCCGTCACTTGACTCACTGCTGCCACATGCAGCTAGTACAAACATTGAAAAAACGACAACTAAAATACCAATCTTCTTTTTGAAATCTTTCATTCTTATCCTCCTTGAATATCCCTTTTTGTAGATCCCCCTACTAGACAAGGGTAGCATGAATTAGAAATGTTCTCAATTTTACGTCAATTCTCATCTGTCAAAAAGATCAGACTTTTCATGTATCTTGTATATGGTTACCCTTTACAAAAAACTCGTAAACACTTATTTAGCAAGCAAAAAAAGCGCATTTCAGATATACTGAAATGCGCTTTTATAATTTCTTTTATGGTAATAGCTTTGTAGGCAACAATATCGTGACCGTGGTCCCGATATCTAACATACTTTCAAAAGTAATATTTCCATGATGATTTTCAATGATCTTCAATGATACCATCAGTCCTAAGCCAATGCCTTTTTCTTTATTGGAATAGAAGGGTTCTCCAAGTCTTGCAAGCCGCTCCTCACCGATCCCCACTCCTTGGTCGGTCACTTTTATAAAGACATAGCCTTCATCATGTGCTCCTGTTTCTACAAAAATAGTACCTCCATTGTTCATGGATTCAATCGCATTCTTGATCACGTTAATAATCACTTGTTTAATTTGATTTCCTTCACAAAGAATCTGAGGGACATCCATTAAATGCGTTTCAAATTGAACATTTTTAAGGTTTGCTTCTGAATCTAAAAGCGTGATCGTCTGTTTAATAAAATCGTTTACATTTCTTTGCTGAAAAAAAGTTTCCTGATGCGGTTTAGCCAGTACTAAAAATTCAGTAATGATGGATTCGATCCGATCCATCTCTGATAAGATGATTTCACTATGAAGATCTTCCATGTCTGCTTTCATAAGTTGGACGAAACCTTTAATACTCGTGAGCGGATTACGAATTTCGTGAGCAATTCCTGCCGCAAGCTCACCGACGACTGTGAGTTTATCAGACTTTCTAAGCAACTCTTCTTTTTCTTTTAAATCTGTAATATCTTCTGAAATTCCTGCGATTCTATAGATTTCTTCCTCGCCATTGGTGATTGGAAATGCTCTCGTTCGAATCCAGCGGACTCTGTTATTTTTCCCATGTATGCGGTACTCAATCTGTGATTCACCTTGTGCGATCATTTTGATAAAAGCTAAGACTGCTTCTTGATCTTCAGAGTGAACATTAGTAAAAACAGATTCAATGAGATCTGTCTCTTCTGCATCCCAAATTTGTTTATAGGCTTTTGATATGTATAGAAGCTGATGTGTATTATAATCTTGCATCCAAAAGATATCTTTTGCGTTCTCTGCAAACTGGCGGAACCTTTCCTCACTCTCTCGAAGTCCTAGTTCCATTCGCTTACTCTGGGTAATATCCCTTGAAACTCCTACTATTCCTTCTACTTGACCTTGATCATTTGTGATAGGAGACAGTATAGCCTGATAATAGAGTCTTTCACCATCACGGACATTACTCCATTCATAAAACTGAGATTTACCTTGCAAAACAAGATGACATGCCTTTTCTTGTCCTTCTGCAATCTCCGCTCCAAACACTTCTCTTACGGTCTTACCCAAGAAATAAGAAGGTTTCACAGAATGTTTTTCCATCCATCGTCCATATATCCCTGTATGTACAAAATTAGTGTCTAGAGTAAAAACCGTGTCTTCCATTGAATTTACTAATGAGTAAAAGCGTTGCTGACTGCGATTCAACTTTTTCTCCGTACGTTTTAATTGTTGATTGTCGGTTAGAGTGATTACAGATAAATCGCTCCATTCTCTGTTAAAAGGAATGATAGAAACAGACAATGCAGACGAAAAGCCTGTATGTTTACAGATTAAATCTATTTCGATCTGAAATTCTCGTGTTTTATTTTTTATCAGATGAAGGTAAGCTTCTTTCAGTGACCATTTTTCTTTATTGAGATCTGTTATAAAGAATGGGAGTTCGTATAGAAATGCGCCTTCTACATCAGAATCTGACAACCTTAACATGCCACACGCTTTTGTGTTGGCATAAAGAATCGTGCCACATGGTTCTAAAACGATAATTCCGTTATTTACCGCTTCATAGAACGTGTGCATCATTTGTTTTGTGTTTTGTAATTCAAACGAAGTCTCTCGCATGTTCTACATCCTTGTTGAATTATTTTTAAAGTATTTACAAGAAATGCCTTTTCTCTATTTTTCTATTAAATACAAAAAAACACAAGTGTTATTTTCCTCTTTTTGGATTCGCTTCAATGTTAACCCATAAAGATCTAGGATAGAACACCACGTTAACTCTTCTATGAATACTCTACTGAGATTTTTTTCGCTCGTTTCAAATCGTCCTATAAAAAAGCACACTGATTTATTTTTCAGTGTGCTTCAATAAAGCTTTATTAAACGTCAGAGCATTTTCTAAGCTCAAAGCGTCGGAGAATATCTCCGTTGGTGCGTTTGCTTCTCCTATTAAATAGCCAGCAAATTCAGTACCCAAAAAGTCAAATATATATTGAAATTGCTGGATTAGGGGAAGTGCTTTTATTCGTGGATGATCTCCGCCCACTGTAATAACATAAGCTTTTTTATCGCTCATGCTTTTCTTAAAATTCAATGCTTCATCTCTTAAACTCTGTGAGAACCGATCTACAAAGTTCTTCATTACACCGCTCATTCCATACCAATAAACAGGTGTCGCAAAGATAAGAACGTCATGCTGTAAGACCTGACTGATTAATTCATCATAATCGTCTTCAACTTTATCAAAACCTCCTGCAACATGGCGTTGATCATCTATAGGATTTATTTTGTAGTTTTTGAGGTAAAAAGAAGTATATCGAATCCCATCTAAAGCCTTTTGTGTCAAAGCGTCTGTATTTCCGTTTTCTCTAGAGCTGCCGTTAATCACTGCGATTTTCATTCGTATCACCTTCCGAGTATGCATCATATTAATGCTAGCATTCATTTGATCTCATAGTAGATCTCATAAAAAATAATAACAAAGAATAGAGTTAAAGATAACAGGTTAGGAGGTCTACAATGATCGTATACACCATCATCTGCATGATTGCTTTCTATCTTTTTACGATACATGATTCTAAGAAGGTGAAACAAGTAATTTGGCCGTTATATGGCTTAGTAGGTATCGTGTGCCTCATCTCTTTGGTCTCTTTAACACCTGATACCGTGACTTATGTATATTGGGTAAGATTATTCTTTCTAGTCTTGACTATACCTGTGCTTATCCTTGTTGTTCGAAAGGTTTGGCAGCTCAGTTCAGATACGACAAGGTGGATACAGTATACCGTCTCTATTCCTATCTCCATTCTATTTATCTTCACGCTATGGTTATGTTGGAACATGCTCCCGATCTTCATGTATGTTTTATAAGAAGCATCCTATTATACAACCAAACACCCGCCTTCAGGATACAACTGAAGGCGGGTATTTCATGTTGGAAGTCAAGAATGTCCTCTTTAGATGAACAAAGAAGCGCTATTTGTCTTTGTCGGGGGTCTGACCCCCTTGCATTAGCGAAAGCACTTCTTTAACGATCGTGTTTATCTTTTGGTTGATAAAATCATCTCCAAAGCTTTCTTTAGCTTGCCTGATTGCCGCTATGACCTCTTCATCATATTGAATCAACTCTTCATCATCTTCAGCTTCGTTGTACAGATCGATCATGCTGTCTAAACCCTCTTGCATACGATCTATCGCTTCACTATATTTTTCTCGATCTTCCTTATTATATTTCAACTTCATCACCCTTTCTCAGCTTTTCCATCTATTCGTGCTATCAAACTTCATAAACATTTACTCTTGTGACTTTCTTCCCTATTTTTTCATAGGAAAGTATACTATAATAATTTGGTTATTATTATCTTGAAATATATTATTTTACATATTCATCGGAAGGAGGGGGAACAATTGATCCGCCGTTGGTTTACGAAAAAAAATAAATCATTGCAGCCTGCATTTGAAACACCGTCATCCCATTCATCGTTGAGTCTATGCACGAATGCTACGGATGAACCAGATCCTGTAAAAGAAATATCGCATTTTAAAATGCGGCTAAAAGAATTTGGAATAGAGTTTAGTCACTTAGTCTCCAGCACTCCTAAGGATGTCGAAAACAGACAACAAGCCATAAGAGTTGCTGAAGAAATCTCAAAAGATCCTGAGATGCGTAATTATTTTCTAACGTGGAAACGGTTGCCCCTTCTTCATCATGAAAGTACACAGCATCAAAAGCACACCATGAAAAAACAGCGAGAATACATAACCGCTCTTACCCTTATTTTTATAGAAAATTATCAAGTGTTGCTGCAATATGTTCCTGGCACAGGAGGAAAACACTAAATGAACAAAGCGATTATTGTAGAAGTTAACAAACGCCATATCATCGTTCTTGCTGAGGGCGGAGAATTTAAAAAAATAAAAAAGACCAATGCCGCCTATACAGTCGGTCAAGAAATCCGTCTCCCTGTTAAACAAGAGAACAAAAAACCTGCTTTCTCTATCTTTAATTGGAAAACCGGAACGGCTGTGGCATTAGCGATCTTTCTCCTGTTCTTCCAAGTTCTCGCACCGGTTTCTGGACCTGGTGCATATGCATATGTAGGTATAAACATGGATCCAAGTCTAGAATTAAAGATTGATGAGGATATGAAGGTTCTTGATATTTATGCTTATAATCAGCAAGGTCATATGGTTCTTGATCGGTTGGAAGATTGGAAGAATGAAGAAATTGAAATAGTCACTGATCTTATTTTTGAGACGTGTGAAGACCTAGGCTATCTAAAGTCAAAAGAAGAAGTATTAATTACTACAACCCTCTCAGAGGAAGTACCTTCTGACAAAGAAAAAGAAATCAAGCAACAAGTGAATAAAGTCATGACCGAAAAAGCTCAAAAGAAATCAATAGAAATGACAACAATTGTCATGAGTTCTGAAGAGCGTGAACAATCAAAAAAGATGAAAATGTCACCTGGTCACTATGCGATTTATAAAGCAGCTAAGAAGTCTGGTAAGAAGATAACAAAGAATGAGATTTCAAGCCTTACAATTAAAGAAATTTCAGAAAAAGTAGGACCGATTAAAGAACTGCTAAAAGAGGATATTGAAACCGTTGATATCACCGAAAATAAAAAAGAGGATCTAGTTTACGAACCACCTCTTCCTATCTTGGATCTAAAAGATTCAAAAAACGAGGTAAAGTTAGAAAAGGAAATTGTACCTGTTCAAGAAAAACTACAAGAACCACAAAGAAAGAAAACCATTGAGTTGCCTGTTACTCACGCTGAGATTCCTGTATCACCAAAAAAGGAAGAAAAGCAAACGGATAAACCCGTAAAAGTTGAACAAGAGAAGCATGTAAATCCTCCTGCCCCTTCTGTTAGTGAGCAGGACAAGAGCGCACACAAGGCACCTACGAAGAGTACGCCTGTTGTAACTGCACCAAAGGAAGAGAAACCTAAGCAGGAAAAGCCTGTAGAGGACAGACCAAAACAAGAATTACCTAAAGAGGAAAAACCTAAGACAGAAGTACCGAAGGAAAACATTCCTAAAGAAGCTCCAAAGGAAGAGATTCCTAAGGTAGAAAAACCGAAAGAGGAATTACCTAAAGAAGAAATTCCTAAAGAAGAAATCCCTAAAGAAGAAATCCCTAAAGAAGAGGTTCCTAAAGAGGAGACTCCCAAAGTAGAAACGCCTAAAGAAGAAACTAAGCCAGAACCGAAAGAGCATTGGATTTATATTGAGATTATCATCGATGGTATCACGATCGAAGTACGCATTAAAGTAACAACAAATGTTTCGGATGCTGAATTGAAACAAAAAGCATTAGCTACTTACCAGCAAAATTCTCAAAAACATTCATGCCATACATCTACTTCAGCCATTTCACAAGAAGTGAATCAAGCTGAACCTAATAAAGAGCTACAGCAAGACACAGAAAATAAAGAGGTTACAGAATCAGTCAATGAAGAACCTCTTTTAGAAGAAGCTTCATAATGATCAAACCCCAGGACGAATAAAGAGTCCTGGGGTTTTTGTTTTCAATTCGTATAGATACCTAACTTTTATGGCAATAGTGAGAATAGGAGGAGAGTGTTTGTATGCGGTCTATTTATTATGCTTATCTAAGAATGCCGATGTTGATTCGACTTGCCATCATTCTTTTTAGCATCCTATTTTCAAGTGCTGTTTTAGCTCACCTCTTGGAAACAAAAACATTTCCAACCATATTTGAAGGGTTCTATTGGGCAGTTATCACAGCGGGAACGGTTGGATATGGCGACTTTACACCAGAAACTACTCAAGTCAGGTTATTGGCTATATTCCTTGTATTCATCGGGGCATCTTTTTTTGCCTTTTTGACTGTTCACTTAGCAAGTTCTGTTGTTAAAAGTGAAAATCGATTTTTTGAGGGGAAAAGTATGTACAAGAACAAAGATCACTTTATCATTGTCGGTTGGAACGAGAGAGCTAGACATACTATTCAAGCTCTCAAAGATAAACTCAAATCGAACCATATCGTTCTAATCGATGAATCTTTAAAAGTAAACCCTTTATATGTAGAAGGCATTCATTTTATTCATGCGAAGCCTAGTGAAGATCACACATGGTTGATGGCTCATATCCAACAGGCACACACCATCCTCATTACAGCTGATGCCAACTTAAAGGAATATGAAGCGGATACGAATACGATTCTTTCTATCCTAACAGCTAGAGGGCTGAATCCTACCGTATCCATCCATGCAGAAGTGTTAACAACAGAGCAAACGACAAATGCAAAACGAGCTGGTGCGGATCATATTATCCACACATCCAACTTAGCTTCACATGCCATGGTTTCTGGCCTTTCAAAAGAAATTTTATAAGAATAACAGATAGATTTTTAGTCTATCTGTTTTTTAATTTAATAAAGCAGTTTCTGTCTTTTTCACCAGTTCTTTAGCGATGCCTATCCACTTTTGATCAACCGTTGCATCCGGATCTTGCGGTTCTGAAAACTGATTAAAGCTTCCTGAGATGTTCCCTGTTTCAGCGTTATCATCAAGACCTACCTGATATTTGTGAGCCAACAAAAAGGGTTCACCAAATTGAATCGTCGTATCTTTCTTATCTAACTGACCATCAATCGCTTGAAAAGGAATTCTTAAAAACGTGTATCCTACTTCATCGTCCAGTTTATAATCAAAGTATCCGTGATCATAATCCCAGTTTCCTCCGTAAGAAAAGCCCATCCCTTTCAATACTTCTTCCGCTTCGTTCAGTGCGCAACACTCTTTTTCGATACTACTTTTTATCGGTTTCATCATCATCACCCCTTTATCAACTATTTCTTATCGTTTCCAAAATAAGCGAGATTATTTGAGCTTCCTATTTAAAATATAAAAAAAGCCCAACTCAGCGAATGGCCGAGTCAGGCTTTTATAGGATTAAAGACGTTTTTCTAATTCTTCTTTTTCTTTTTCAAATCCTGGTTTACCTAGTAAAGCAAACATGTTCTTCTTGTATGCTTCTACTCCCGGTTGGTCGAATGGATTAACACCTAGCAAGTATCCACTTACTGCACATGCTTTTTCAAAGAAATAAACGAGATAACCAAAATGATAAGGTGTCATTTCAGGAATACTTACGACTAAGTTAGGAACGCCTCCATCTGTATGAGCAAGCATCGTCCCTTGGAATGCCTTCTTGTTTACAAAGTCCATCGTTTGACCTGCTAAGAAATTTAGTTTATCCAAGTTCTGACCATCTTCTTCGATCGTGATTTCTTCTCGTGCTTGATCTACATATAACACGGTTTCAAATAGATCACGACGTCCTTCTTGTACATACTGTCCCATAGAGTGAAGATCAGTAGTAAAGTCGACTGATGCCGGATAGATTCCTTTGTAGTCTTTCCCTTCACTTTCACCGTAAAGCTGTTTCCACCACTCAGATACATAGTGAAGACCTGGCTCGTAGTTTACCATTAATTCAATGGTTTTGCCTTTATTATAAAGAGCATTACGAACAGCAGCATATTGATAAGCTTGGTTCTCTGCAAGGTTTGGATTGTTGAAGTCAGCTGCAGCTTCTTTCGCACCGTTCATCATCTCTTCAATGTTTACTCCACTTACTGCGATCGGTAAAAGACCAACAGCCGTTAACACAGAATAACGTCCACCAACGTCATCAGGAATGATAAAGGATTCATAACCCTCTTCGTTCGCTAAAGTTTTTAATGCCCCTTGAGCTTTGTCAGTCGTTGCATAAATACGTTTACGAGCCTCGTCTTTTCCGTATTTTTCTTCTAAGAACTTTCTAAAGATACGGAACGCGATTGCAGGCTCAGTAGTGGTACCAGATTTTGAGATCACATTTACAGAAACATCTTTATCTTTTAATACATCAAAAAGTTCTTTTACATAGGTTGAAGAAATGTTCTGTCCAGCAAAGAATACTTGAGGAGTCTTGCGGTCTTCTTTTGCTAAAAGGTTATAGAAAGAATGGTTTAACATTTCGATCGCTGCTCGTGCTCCTAAGTATGAACCACCAATTCCAACCACGATCAATACATCTGAATCACTTTTGATTTTTTCGGCACTTTTTACGATTCGGCTAAACTCTTCACGGTCGTAGTTTTCAGGCAGATCCACCCAGCCAAGGAAGTCATTCCCCGCTCCTGTTTTTTCATGAATCGCTTCATGAGCCGTTTTAACCGCACCTGTGAGATAATCTACTTCATGTTGACCAATAAAAGAAAGGGCCTTGCTATAATCAAAACTTAGCTTTTTTGTCATATGTAAACCTCCTAGAACATCATTATTCTTTCACTTTATACAAGTACTACGACCAAAGCAAGAAACCAAGCAAATGTAATCGTTTTCTTGAAAAAAGACGAAATATTCAAAAAGCAGCCATATAAAAAGAAAGGTCACTCCCCTCTTTTTATATGGCTTTCATTACAGGTGTTTTATAAAGACATTCTCAAAATGTTGAGTACATCTTCTTTATTTTGTTTCTTGAAGTTCCCAAACTCACCTCTAGCCATTGCTTTATCTGCAATGAGGTCTAGTTTTGAATCATCAATGTCATAGTCTTTTAGAGCATTTGGAGCCCCAAGTGATGTCCAGAAAGCAGAAAGACGATCAATACCTTCAAGAGCTACTTCTTTATCTGACTTTCCTTCTGTTTCAACATTAAACACGCGAACAGCAAGTTGTTTAAAGCGAGCGACATTCGTGTCCACGTTATGTCTCATCCAGTTAGGGAAAAGAATAGCTAAGCCGCCAGCGTGCGGAATATCATAAACAGCTGAAACAGCATGTTCAATGTTATGACTTCCCCAGTCACCGCGAACACCCATTTGAAGTGTACCGTTTAATGCCATAGTTCCGTTATAAAGGATTGTTTCACGCAACTCATAATTCTCAAGATCATCTAAAAGCTTAGGTGCCGTTTCCATTACTGTTAATAGAATGGATTCTGCAAAGCGATCTTGTAAAGGTGTATTTGTCGCGTTATGGAAATATTGTTCAAACACGTGCGACATCATATCAACCATTCCATAGATCGTTTGGTCCTTAGGTACTGAGAAAGTATAAGTTGGATCTAAAATCGAAAATTTAGGGAATACAAGCGGACTTCCCCAACCATATTTCTCTTGTGTTTCCCAGTTCGTGATAACAGAACCTGAGTTCATTTCAGATCCTGTTGCTGCAAGTGTAAGAACTGTTCCAAAAGGAAGTGCATCTTCTACTTGAGCTTTTAGCGTAATGATGTCCCATACATCTCCATCATACTTTGCTCCAGCAGCAATTGCCTTTGTACAGTCAATAACACTTCCACCACCAACAGCTAAAAGAACTTCGATGCCCTTTTCTTTACAAATTTCTACCCCTTTACGGACAGTAGAAACTCTCGGGTTCGGTTCTACACCTGAAAGCTCACTAACTTCAGCATCCATCTTCTTCAGCTCATTCATGACTTCATCGAACAAACCGTTTCTTTTGATACTTCCTCCACCATATACTACGAGAACTTTCTTTCCGAATTTCCCTAGTTCATCTTTTAGCGTTTGAATTTGGTTCTTACCAAAAACTAATCGAGTTGGATTGTAATATATATATTCGTTCATCAAAATCTCTCCTTCTTACATGGTTTAACCCGTATTATGTGGCACATCAATTGTAATGTAAAGTAATTAGCTTACCGAATACTAGCATGTGTTTTATTTCTTAGTTTCATGCTACAAAATGAGGGAATGCATAAATATAGGCAAAAATTGACACCCTAAAGAAGCTATTCTATTCATACGAAGAGGAGGAAATGAAATGAGTGGATTACAGCGCTTCGCACTTGCTTTGGTTATCATCGGAGCTATTAATTGGGGTCTGATTGGATTCTTTCAGTTCGATCTAGTGGCCGCTATTTTTGGAGGTCAAGACGCTACCCTTGCCCGAATCGTTTATGGTCTAGTAGGTCTCTCAGGTCTATATTGTTTAACGCTTTTGTTTAAACCTTCTGAAGAACTTAGTCGTGAAGGCCATGCAGAACATAACCGTGTATAATTTCATATAAAAAAAACCTCTCGATCGAGAGGTTTTTTTATTACTTTTTAAGGCGCTTGTTTAGTTGAGCCTGACGATCTGTAGACTCTTTCAACCAATCTTTAAGTTTTGCTTCAAGAGTGTTGAAACCTTTGTTAGCGTCTTGATTGTTTGTGTTGCTTTTTTTGTTATTGTTGTTGAATCCACCAGGACGGCGTTCTTTTTTAGGTGCAGGAGCTGGAGCTTCCTGTGTTTGTCGGATGGACAGTGAAATTTTCTTGCTGTCTTCGTCAACAGAAAGAACCTTTACTGACACAACGTCACCAACACTCAATGCATCGTTAATATCTTTAACGAAACCATGTGAAACTTCAGAGATGTGTACAAGACCTTGTACATTATCATTTAATGCAACGAACGCACCAAAAGGCTTAATGCCTGTAACTTTACCTTCAACAATGCTACCTACTTCAAAATTCATGAAAACACTCCTAACTATTTTTTAACCTGTTAAGTATAACATAACTAAATCGTACAAGCAAAACTAATAAAGAGAGTGTTTTATTGACTTGAGACCGTCATTTCAAGAACTTGATCATGCTTTGCTGTAAGGTCTTCACCAAAGGTGTATGTTTTCTCAATATTTATTTGATGCCACAACATGAACATGAGCACCGTCCATATTTTTCTGCTATAATCGCCTCTGCCACTTCGATGTCCTTCTAATAGATCCAGTACGACATCTTTATTCAGGTATTGATCAGTATGGCTCGTTTTGATGAGTTGTTTAGCCCAATCGTACATCTCATTCTTTAACCAATGTCTAATTGGGACAGGGAATCCTAATTTACGGCGATTCAGCACAGAATCAGGAACGATTCCGTTCATCGCTTCTCTTAATGCGTATTTTGTTGTTCCATTCGTTACTGTAAGACTAGGGTGCAATCTGGAAGCAACTTCAAATACTTCTTTGTCAAGGAAAGGAACTCTCAGCTCGAGCGAATGAGCCATCGTCATCTTATCCGCTTTAACGAGGATATCGCCTCTCATCCATGTATGCAGGTCAATATATTGCATCTTATGAACATCGTGAAATGCACTCGCTTGATCGTATAATGGCTTTGTTACATTTTTGTAGTTGTAAGCAGGACGATATTCTTTTAAGAGCTTACCTTTTTCATTCTCTGAGAACATTTTCGCATTACCAATATACCGTTCTTCAATGGTCATGCTTCCACGCTGCATGAAACTTTTTCCTTTAACACCTTCCGGCAAGATGCTAGCAATAGCTGCTAGACCTTTTGTAACGCCTTTTGGCAATGAAGAAAGATGTCTTAATGAATGAGGCTCATGATAGATGTTGTATCCTCCAAACAACTCATCAGCACCTTCACCTGAAAGAACAACCGTCACGTGTTTAGCTGCTTCACGCGCTACAAAATACAAGGGAACAGCTGCAGGATCGGCTACTGGATCATCCATATGCCAAATGATCTTAGGAAGTTCATTAATAAATTGTTCAGGTTTAACAAGATAGTGGATATTCTCAACATTTAATGCTGCCGCAGTTTGTACAGCTACATCTATTTCACTGAATCCTTCTCTTTCAAATCCAACCGTAAACGTTTTTAGCGATGGATGTAGCTCACTCGCTAAAGCGACGATGGCACTCGAATCTATTCCGCCAGACAAGAATGCCCCTACCGGAACGTCAGAACGCATGTGAACTTTTACGGAATCGCGCATAACGGAACGGATTTCTTTTTTTGCTTCTTCAAGCGTCATGTTGCTAGGTTTAAAACTAGGCTTCCAATACGATTGAATAGAAATAGGTCTGCCTGCTTTTTTTACAAAATAATGTCCCGGTTCAAGCTTTTTAATTCCTTTTGTTAAAGTCATTGGCTCTGGCACGAATTGATATGTCAGATAGTGGTGGAGGGCTTCAGCATCTACTACCTGTTTATCCTTAACCACAGAAATACTTTTCTTTTCGGACGCACAATATAACCCTTCTTCATCTTCAAGATAAAAGAAAGGTTTGATTCCAAATCGATCTCGAGCTCCATAAAGCTCTTTCTTTTCTTTATCCCAGATTAAAAACCCAAACATCCCTCGAAGTTCTGTAAAAGCCTTCTCTCTTCTATCACTAAAAAGAGCAAGAATTACTTCAGTATCTGAGTGTGTTTTAAATCGATAGCCTTTTTCTTCTAGTTCTTTTCTTATTTCAACATAATTATATATTTCACCATTAAAGATAATCCAATAGCGGTCATCTTCGTATGAAAGGGGTTGTTTTCCACTTTCAATATCAATGATACTCAGACGGCGGAAACCGAAACGCACATATTGGTCTACAAAATGACCACTATCATCTGGACCTCGATGAGTAATGATATTTGTCATATTGATTAATTGTTCCGTTTCTTTTTGTTCTACCGTTTCAGGCGTGTTTAACATATATCCAATAAATCCGCACATTTTCAAGTTCCTCCCCAAAAAACAGCTCAATGTCCACTTTCCATTTATTAAACCAAGTTAACTAATTGGTTTTCCAGAATATTAATTAAATCCCTTTATATGTGAATGAACTTCTCTATTATAACTCCGTAAAATCCAATCTTCACTACTTTTTTTGTTAAAAAAATGAAAAACAAGGAATCTGTACTATATTTGTCGAGAAAAGCGATATAAAAGTTACAAAACTCTTTTTAAATCATTGAATTTGGGTCTAAGATTCGATCTATTTCTTCTCTTGATAAGATTTTTTTAGACTCCAGTACTTCCTTCAACGTCTTTCCTGTCTCGAAACTTTCCTTTGCTACAGCTGCTGCTTTTTCATATCCGATGTGAGGATTCAAGGCTGTAACAAGTGAGAGACTCTGTTCGAGCCAATTTTGTATATTCTCTTCATTAGCTGTTATGTCTTTTAAGCATTTTTCTGTAAAAATGGTGATACCATTACTTAAGATTTTAATCGATTGAAGCACATTAAAGCCGATCACAGGCATCATTGCATTAATCTCTAGCTGGCTTCCGATTGCAGCTGTCGATACACACGCGTCATTACCTATCACTTGTGAACAGATCATATACAAGTTTTCTAAAATAACGGGGTTTATCTTACCTGGCATGATCGATGATCCAGGCTGAACAGCGGGAAGCATGATTTCAGCAAATCCCGTTCGGGGACCACTGCTTAATAATCTAAGGTCGCTTGATATCTTTATAAGGTGTATAGCTAGTTCTTTTAAGTGGCCGCTTACACGTATAGCTGCATTCGTGTTTTGCATAAAGGCATATGTATTCTTACTCTGTGTAAACGGTAGGTCTGTTGTCTGAGCGATCTGTTTTATCGCGAGTTCTGCATAATCGGGGTGAGCATTGATTCCCGTTCCTACTGCATTTCCTCCTAATCCTAATTCATATAAAAACGTTTCCGAGTGTTTCAACGTACGCTCTACCGATTCTAACGTGCCTCTGTAACCTTTGAACTCACTTCCTAAACGGATAGGAACAGCATCCTGCAAGTGTGTTCTTCCTGCCTTTATAATCTCGTGGAATTGAATTTCCTTTTTCTTTAGAACTTGAATCAATCGACTAAGAGCTGGATAAAGCGTTGCTTGAAGTTCCATGGCAATAGAAATCTGAATGGCAGTTGGAATCGTATCGTTGGTGGATTGTGACATATTTACATCGTCGTTTGGATGAATGAGTGAATAATCTGCTTTCTCCCCACCTAATAACTCAGAAGCACGTGAAGCAAGAACTTCATTCATGTTCATATTTTGTGAAGTTCCAGCTCCTGCTTGGTAGGCATCTACAACAAATTGATCTCTCATTTCGCCGTTTATAATTTCATCAGCTGCAGTCATTATGGCATTTGCTTTTTTATCATCTAAAGCCTTACATTCTTTATTAGCGAATGCTGCGCTTTTTTTAATAATGGCTTGTGCTTTTATAAAAGAGAACGGTAATCGAATACCGCTGATCGGAAAATTTTCAACCGCGCGTTGAGTTTGAGCTCCATAATAAGCCTCTTTAGGCACTTTAACTTCTCCCAATGTATCTTTGGCAATTCGAAAGTTATCCAAAGTCTCTTCCTCCTTTAGTTTCGTTATTACTTGTATCCCCTTCTTAAAAAAGATGTAATCCTTTTCCAAAAACAAGCTTAACTTTAGTTTTTCTATCTTTTTATTTTCTTCCTGCCCGAGAATCATGTTGGCAACGCGATAAAGCAAGCATCTGCAAAGAGATCTCTGCTTTTAAAGTGAAACAAAAAAACCGTCCAATTAGACGGTTTTTGCTTTGTGCAGTGAAACGACCACAGCAGGCTCTTTTTTTATAAACTTATGTTCAGTTTGATACCCTGCTTTCTTCTGCTTTAGAAAGGTCTTCTCAGATATTGGACGGGGCCTTGACCAGGAAAGGGAGTCAAGATTTTTCCAGTTATCATGTGTAATAATTTCACTTTTGTAATAATAACAGTTGCCGCTCACGTATTCTTCGCATATATAGCGGACTGTTTGTCGACTATGCATAACATCTCTCCATTTTTTCTTTCATTATCCCCGCATAACCGTTCATCCATACTTAAGCAAAAAAAGGCCTGAAGACCCTACCTCCAAGCCTTAATCTGTTAATCTCTAGTGTTCCACCACCACCAGCCACCAAATATCAAGATGAGAATAAACACTATAATTACTACAGCCCAGACCCAACCGTAACCATAGCCGCCATAACCGTAAGCTCCGTAAGCATACGGGTAATAGTAAGGATAATATGGAAATGCCATCCTGCTACCTCCTCTTATTTCTTTATGCGTTCTTACTCCTTATTAAAATATGTACGAAGTGGGTAAAGAGGAATAGAGGCAAACGCACAAATTTTAGCAGTCCATTACTTTTTTAAGTGATAAAAGGCTTTTTCGCATAAATTGTTGCGTCTAGAAAGTTGTTGATTTCCGCTCCAGGTTGCGCGCTTTCCTAGTCCATTCAACTTTTGCTTGTCGGGGCTGAACGAGCCAATTCCACATTTCGGGCTGACCGCTCGTCCCATAGGAGTTGGCAACCCTACGCTACAATCAACTTGCATAGAAGAATACAAAACATCTGCAAACCCATTTTTTAGAACCACGTCTAAAAAAGAGGAAATAATTTCTCGTTGTATCTTGAGGATTGTTTGGTGAAACTACTCATAGAATTCTGCGGACGGAGGTAAGACATTCATGGCTCTTGATGAAAAGCATATTTATTCTCCAGGGTATCGAATTAATGTTAATAATGTTCAAATTTATTATGAATACTTCGATCATGAAGATCCGGATGCAAAAGTGGTAGTCCTGGTGCACGGGTTTTTGTCATCTACGGTAAGTTTCAGAAAACTGCTTCCTTACTTAACCAAATCCTATAAAGTTGTTTCCCTTGATCTCCCAGGGTTTGGGCAGAGTGAAAAATCAACGAGTTTCATCTACAAACTATCTAATTATGGTCAACTGATCATCGACTTCTTAGACAAATTAAACATTCAAAACGCGATACTGATCGGCCATTCTATGGGTGGCCAGATCTCTATGCATGCTGCAAAGAAATCCCCGAAAAGAATTGAAAAATTAATTCTTCTTGGCTGTTGTTCCTATGTAAAAAGAGCGAGCCGTTCATTAATTGCCTGCTCTTATCTACCGTTGTTTACCTGGGGGATGCGAAATTGGATACAAAGAAAAGATGTAAAAGAAAATTTACTTTCTGTTTTACATGATTCCAAGTTGGTTACGGATGAAATGATTGAAAGTTATAAGAAACCCATTAGCGAACTAGCCTTTACCGATTCTTTGATTCGATTGTTGCGCCATCGAGAAGGTGATATGTGCTCTCAGGATTTAAATCAAATTCAACAACCTGTTTTAATGCTTTGGGGTAAAGAGGATAAAGTGATGCCTGTAAAAACCGGTTATCGTTTAAAACATGATCTTCCAAATGCAGAACTGATCATCTATGAAAAATGTGGACATCTTCTAATGGAAGAAAAACCCCAGGAGATATGCAGTGAGATCAAACGTTTCATTGAACAAGGCATAACTCAAGGAACTGCGTTTCAACAAGAAACCTCTTAATATTGAGTAAGTTGTATCTTTTATTTCATAAAAAAAAGGCTAAAACCTATATCCTAATAGGTTTTGGCCTCCTTTTTTACTTCTCACGACTCTTTGTCATCTGTTGCCACACTGTACCCGCCGCTTCTTCTCCGCTTTGGATACGTTCGATCGCAATTTTCACTTGAAGAGATACTTCAAACTCCGGATCCTCTTGAGCAGCTTTTAATGCAGGAAGGGCTGTCTCGTCACCCACCTCAAATAAAAAGCGAGCCGCTCTCCATCTCACAAGTTTGTTTTTGTCTGATAAAGCATCACACATAACGGGTATTGCTTTTGCATTACCTAGATCAGATAATGCATCACCAGCTGTACGTCTTACCGATACATTCTTATCTTGCAAAGCCAAGTATAGAAGAGGTAACACCGCTTCATCTTCAATCATTCCTAAGTAAACAACAGCCAAACGTCTGATTGAAGGCTTTTCATCTTTTAATGCTTGCTTTAGTACCATAACATCATCAAGGGTTGGATTAATTCGTTCTAATGCAGCATAACGTGTCTGCCAATCGGCGTCACGTAGCTGTTTCGCTACTTCAGAGGTGGATAGTGCTTCGACTTCAACCTCTTGTTCAGATTCTGCGCTATACGCTTGTTTTACTAATTGATCTAAACGTTCTTGCGGGTAAACAGCTGATAGTTCTTCAGCAACTTCAATGCCAACTTGTTCAAACGTACCATAACGAACTCCTTGTTCTTCCCATTGTCTTTCCATAACAAGGTTATCGGAAGAATCTTGAGCCTCTAATGCAGCTTTAGCAAAACGTTCAGCAAGGCCCACTCTTCTTTCTTCTTGCTCGGTTTTAAGTTTGATCTGCATGGGAAGACCTCTAAACATTTGAACGAGAACCATAATTTCCTTAATCTCTTCTTCTTGTTGAGCTTGTTCAGCTGTATAACCCGATTCTTCTTCTTGACCGAAAACAGATCGAACGCCTGCCAATACATCTTCCCATTTCGCACGAGAATTTCGTTCTAAGGCTATAAAGTCTGCAACGTGATAGATGCTTTTAACTCCATCCACTTTAAGTATTTCTTGAATGAACGTGGGAGCACCTTCTGCCCCATCTTTCGTATAGTTATAACGCTCAGTTCCTGGCAGTGTTTCAGACAAGTTGATCTTCATTGAATTCGGACTTGGAGTTGGTTCAATTCCAGTAATTTTCATCTTCAATCTTCACTCACTCCTTTTCAAGTTTAGAATTTATTTGTAACAGATAATCGTTGATCTGATCTTTTTCTTTATCTGTAAACTTATATTCACAATCTACACCCTCGTCGTGAGCAATAATTTCTTGTAACTCACCATTTGCATCATAGACAGCTAAAGCACTCGGCTCATGGAGTCCTTCAGGAAGTATCTCAACATTTTCTACCTCAAAAGAAATATATACATTTGTCCAAGGTCCAACCTGAACGACATCATATCCTGTAAAACGTAAGCTTCCTTCAAAATAATCGGTGAATCCATATTTGTACATAGCCGTCCTCCAAGTCAATATCTCTTATCTATTATAAGGAACAAAAGGTAAAATCTCAAAACATGCAGTTTTTACAATGTAGTTAGCTTTTAAGCTCAAAAAAAGCAAACACAGATTACGTGTTTGCTCTATGCTCGTTATTTGGTTATTTCTCTAAGTATAGCTCTTACAGGGCTTCCGTCTGCTTCTTCAAGGGCAAGTGGTAGAGCGACGAGTTCATATACTCCTTCAGGTACTTCATCTAACACAAGACCTTCTAATATTTGAATGTTGTGCTCATAAAGAGCATGATGAGCCCTTAACTCTTTGCTATCTAAGGGATCTACCGATGGCATATCCACACCGACCAGCCCGACTCCACATTCACTAAGAAATGGGACAGCTTCTGGTAATAAAGGGACGATTTCAGCCGGGAACACGGAACGATCTTTCCAGCATCCTGTCTTAAACAAAACTCGTTTCGTACCGTCTTGAAGTTTTTCTTTCAAGCTCTCAATCGTTATCTCTTTCCTATTTGTTAGGTCAATAACCATTGCTCTGCCTACATATAATTCGAGGTCCAAGCCTCCAACTCTTTCGCCACTATCTGTAAAGTGGTAAGGTGCATCAATATGAGTACCAGTATGCGTACTCATCTCTAATTTACCTACGTTTACAGATCCAGAGTCTTCTTTCGTCCAAGCAAGATCGAAATGATAGGGCGTATCCCCTGGCCATCCTGGTACACCATTATAAAGTGGCATCGATATGTCATAGAATTTCAAGTCACCCACTCCTTATGCGATCACTTCTCTTTTATTTTCAAATTTCTCATATTCCCGATTCTTCATGATCTTACTTAAGATTTTGACTGCCTCAAATACATCTTGAAAAGAATTATACAATGCAACAGGAGCTAAACGAATAATATTAGGCGCTCTAAAATCTGGAACGATGCCGTTTTGTTTTAACGCTTTGCAAATTCTCGCAGCGTCATTGTGCATAAGGGCTACGTGTCCGCCTCTTCTAGTATCATCTAGTGGGTTTACAATCGTAAACTCATTTTCTATCTCTTGATTCAATAAATCCATGAGCAACGACGTTAACTTTAAAGATTTTGTTCGAATTCGGTCGATCTTGGCTTCTTCAAAAATAGATAACGATCCGATCAATGGTGCCGTGCTCAACATATGCGGCGTTCCAATTTGGTACCCACCCGCAGAATTCTCAGCATCAAAGTGATGATCCATATCAAACTGCGTTTCTTTTTTGCTGCCAAACCAGCCAGAAAGACCAGGCGTTTTCGTAAAATGCTTCGTATTCACATATAAGCCGCCCACTCCGCCTGGTCCAGCGTTTACATATTTGTAATTGCACCAAAAAGCAAAATCAACTCCCCAATTACTCAGTTCGTGAGGAATAGCTCCGATCGAATGACAAAGATCGAATCCGATCGGTATATTCCTTTTGTGAGCTTCACGCGTCAAACGTTCTATATCTAATAATTGTCCACTTCGATAGAGAACAGAAGGAAGTAAAATAAGAGCTACATCTTCTGTCATCTTATCAATAATGTCTTGTTCATCAAGCGTTAATCCATTCTTGCTTCCTACTTGAATCAAATCGGTGTCAGGATTTAACCCCTTTAATTTCAACTGACTTTGTAACCCATATATATCAGACGGAAAAGTGAGTTCATCTGCTAGAATCTTCGTTCTTCCCTCTTGCGGTTCGAAAAAAGTGGCAACCATTTGATGAAGATTTACGGTAGTTGAACCTGTAACAATGACTTCTTTCTCTTTTGCTCCAACGAGTAAAGATAACTTTTCTGCTAGTTTTTCACTAAGAGTAAACCACGGATACTTACCACCCATCCATCCGTCTATTCCATGCTCTTTCCAGTCATTTAATACATCAAGCAAAGATTGTTCTGCACGTTTAGATAGAAGTCCTAGTGAGTTTCCATCTAGATAGATCGAATCATCTTTTGTATAGAACTCTTTTTTAAAAGAAGCTAGTTCATCATTTTGGTCCATTTGTTCTACCATTTGCGCTGTTATTTGTCTCATTTTGTAATTTCCTCCCGAATGTGAGTATTGGAACCGTTTTCAATACAGAGTAATTTGACATATACATATCCCCACTTCTTCCATTATGATAGACACAAAGGGGGTGTTACCACTGAAACGTCTTTGGTGGTTCACAGGAATTGTAGTCGTATTCTTTTCGACAATCGCACTTATATATATGTATAATAACGCAGATTTACAGACGTTAGAAGAAAAAAAGATACCAAAACAAGATAATCCAGCAGTGCCAAAAGAAATTAAAACAGAGCCAATCACTCCTGAACCAGAAGAAAAAATATCGGATCTTACACTTGCGGCGGTTGGTGACATCTTAATTCATGATACGGTTTATAATAAAGCGAAAACAGCAACAGGATATGATTTTAATCGTAACTTCAACTCAGTAAAATCCTATCTAACTGCCCCTGATATTACGATAGCAAACCAAGAAACAATGATCGGCGGTACCCAACTTGGTCTATCATCTTATCCATCTTTTAATTCACCACATGAAGTCGGAGATGCGTTAAAAGCAAATGGAGTCGATCTCGTAACGTTAGCTAACAACCATACACTTGATCGAGGAGAAAAGGCGATCATAAGCGCTTTAAATTATTGGAATCAAATAGATGTTATGTATACGGGAGCTTATTTAACGGACAAAGATCGGCAAAACATCCGATTGATCAAAAGGAACGACATTACAGTATCCTTTTTGAGCTATACATATGGAACAAACGGAATTCCGGTACCTACAGGAAAGAACCATCTTGTTAATCTGATCGAAGTGGAACGAATTAAGCGAGACATCAAAGAGGCTAGAAAGTTATCGGATGTAAATGTGGTATCTTTACATTTCGGTAATGAGTATGAAAGGATGCCAAATGAGTTTCAAAAGAACATCGTGAAAGTTGTAACAGAAGCTGGTGGAGACATCATCATCGGTCACCATCCACACGTTCTGCAACCTGTAAAATGGGAAACTGCAAGTGATGGATCAAAAACCTTCGTCGCTTATTCTCTCGGGAATTTCTTATCTGGTCAAAGACGTGAATATAAGGACATGGGTGGAATCGTTCAACTGAAGGTCACAAAACGTCAAAAAGGAACGGAAAAAACCATTGAATTATCTGAACCGAAATTTCTTCCAACTTACGTCGATCAACCTTTTGTGATCCACCCTATGAAAGAATTACCTGCCATGAAAAAGTCTTACGAAGAAATAAAAACACACATGAAACAATGGGTGCCTGAACTTACTTTTTTTGAATAAAAAATGCTGACTCCGATATTCATAGGAGTCAGCTTCTTTTATTTCCCTTTTGATCTTGGGCTTTGTGTATCTCTTTTTGGAATTTCATCACTGAATTTTTCATCAGAGAATTCTACGTTCATCATGCTTTCCGTTGGCGTTGAGTTATTTTTCTCTGCAGCATCCCAAGAGTGTTTACGTTTTGTCATGGTCTTTCCCTCCTTGTTTTTAGCATGTGTATTTTTCGTAAAAATAATAAAAGAGACAGATTCTTAGAATCTGTCTCTACAAAATGGAATCGTTATAATACCATCGCTGCAATAAATCCAAAAGCGACCAATGGAATATTGTAATGCAAAAATGTTGGCACACACGTATCCCAGATATGATTGTGTTGATTATCTACATTAAGACCAGATGTAGGACCTAGTGTACTGTCAGACGCTGGGGATCCTGCATCACCTAAAGCAGCAGCTGTACCGATTAAGGCGATCGTCGCCATAACACTTAATCCTAATTCTCCAGCTAGTGGCACAAAAATGGTTGTTATGATCGGAATCGTTGAGAATGAAGAGCCGATTCCCATCGTTACGAGCAATCCGATAACTAACATCAGTAGAACACCAAGAGCAGTTGAATTTCCGATGAATGCAGCACTATCTTTAACTAATGTTTCAACTTCACCTGTTTCACGCATAACAGCTGCAAAGCCTGCTGCAGAAATCATAACAAATCCAATGTAAGACATCATTTTCATACCATCCGTCAATATGGCATCTGAAGTATTTAACTTTAGCTGTCCGCTAAAATAAAGAACGATGATACCTGATAATGCTCCGAAGATCATTGAATCCGTCTGTAATTGTACAAACAAGGTAGCCACAATGGCGAGAACTGCTACAAAAATGGAACGAGTTGTATAAGATATATCATCTGTTTTAGTCATTCCGGTCGTTCTATCTTCATATTGGCGTGGTTTACGATACGTAATAAAGACAGCGATCAATAAACCTACAATCATTCCGAGAGATGGAATCGTCATCGCAGTAGGGATCTGATCCATCTTTACGGTAAGTCCACTATCTTTCATGTTTGTTTGAAGAATCTCATGAAAGATTCCTCCGAACCCTACCGGGAACCACATGTAAGGGGTGATCAATCCAAACGTAATGACAGTCGCAACTAACCTGCGATCAAGCTGCAGTTCATTTAAAACGTGCAGCAACGGTGGAATGAAAATTGGAATGATCGCAATATGAACGGGAATTATATTTTGTGAGAAAGAAGAAATCATAAGGATGATAAATAAGATAAGTACTTTGGATAACGTCTTCTTTTTTGATTCTCCTTCTTTCCCGACCAATACGATGGCTTTTTCAACCATCAGTTTTGGAAGTCCTGTACGAGATAACGCTACAGCAAAACTTCCTAATAATGCATAACTTAATGCGATGACCGCATTCGAACCTAACCCTTCAGTAAATACTGTTATGGTTTCTGTCAAACCCATTCCTGCTACAAATCCACCAACTAAGGCTCCAATTAACAAGGCTACAACAACATGTATACGTAAAAGGCTAAGTACTAGCATAACAGCTACCGCTAATACTACAGCATTCATATTCATTTCCTCCTTAAATAACTTTATTGCTTTATTTCGCTAAATCACTAATATGTTAAACCTTTAACAAATTAACATGGATAATAGTGTTTTGTCAAACACAAAACAAAAACTGGTTCTCAATAAAGAGAACCAGTTTTTTATCCTTACGATTATGCTTTAAAGTTTCTTACGAAGTTAACGAGTGTTCGAACCATAACACCGGTTGCTCCTTTAGGACCTAACTCTGTGGATTTTCCGGAATAGGCGGTACCTGCTATATCTAAATGGACCCATGGCGTATTTTCAGCAAACTCACCTACAAACAATCCACCTGTAATGGCATGACCAAGTCTACCAGTAGAGTTGTTAAGATCAGCAACATCACTTGTTTTCAACATATCTTTAAACGGCTGAAAACTCGGAAGGAGCCACAACAATTCCGCCTCATCAGCAGCAGATTGCTTGATATGTTCATAGAACTCTTCGTTGTTCGTTAGAGCACCCGTTGTACAATCTCCTAACGCAACGACTACTCCACCGGTCAAAGTCGCAACGTCAACTATATACTTTGCTCCTTGTTCCTTAGCATAAGTAATCGCATCAGCTAGTATGAGACGACCTTCTGCATCCGTATTTCGAACTTCAATGGTCTTTCCACTCAGTGAAGTAATCACATCTCCTGGTTTCATAGCCTCTCCGTTGATCAAGTTCTCTGAAGAAGGAATCACGAACATGATATTAATCTCAGGCTTCAGTCGGCCGATCGCCTCCATCGCTCCTAATACCGCGGCACTTCCACCCATATCGCTTTTCATCTCATGCATGTTGAGAGCAGGTTTAATGGAATAGCCGCCCGCATCAAAGGTTAAGCCTTTTCCTACTAGGGCAACATAAGAATCTTCCTTTTTCCCACCTTGATATTTTACCGTGATCAATTTGGGAAGCTGATCTGATCCTTTACTAACCGCAAGTATCGCTCCCATTCCAAGCTTCTCCATGTCTTCTTTTTCAAGGATCTCATACTCCATGCCATATTCAAGCGCCACATCAATTGCTTCAGCAGCAAGATCTGTAGGTGTTAGAAGATTGGCAGGTGTGTTTACAAGATCTCGAGCAAAGTTAATCCCTTTCGCATAAGCAAACCCGCTCGTCAACCCAGCTTCTGCTTCACTGTTTTCCGTATAAACCGTTATAGACTCTAAGCGTTTTTGTGGTTCATTACTTTTCTTTTTATAATCCTCAAATTTATAAACTGCTGTACCAGCTGCTTCACTAAAAGCATGAGCAAGTTTATCGATGGAAAGCTGATTCGTATGAAACGTATCTAGTAATATTGAAAAGTGTGTTCTCTTTTCTTTTGTTATTTCTTGTACGGCTCTTCCAAACGTACTTCTAGCTTTGTCATACGTAAAATCTTCACGCTTTCCTAAACCTGCAAAATAAATTCGTTTCGTACCGAGCTGACCAAGTGTATTAAGCTTTTTGATACTTTTTAGGCGATTAGAAAGATCACCTTCTTTTATAAGATTTGTCATTGTTCCGTTTAATCCTTTATCCATATCAGCTAATACACCAGTTAGTTTTGGTTCTTGAAATAAACCGACCAGTAGGACTTCTTCTTGTTCGTTAGTGTTCCAAAGTTGTTTAATCGTAAACATGTTAAAGTTCCCCCTTATTGTTTGAGCTCCGCATCTCATTATACTCTTTCTTTTAGAATATTTCGAATTCACGATGCATTATTCTTCTAAATTTAAATAAAGTTTTGGAAGAACAGGTTGGTGAGCAACTTCTTCAAATTTCACTCTATCTATATCATTAGGAATAGTTTCAAGACATTGATCAATAAACACTAATACTCTCTCCACATTTAACTGCCAAAAGAATGGTTTATAAGGTGTTAGATACTCTTTAGCCACCCACATCATTTGTCTGGCTCCCTTAAGATTTCCATATTCATAGTGATAGATGGCGACCGTCATCTGTAGCAATCCCTTTATAAACAGGTTACTGCGGTCTGTGAGCCATACTTCTTCTAATAGATCGTGACCAGTGTAATAATCTCCATCGTTAAAAACAATAAAAAATTCATAATACTCCTCGGGAAAATACTCCATTCTTTTCCTCCCTCTATCAAACCGTGATATGCAAAGATTGAACTAGCCCTAAATCGGGTAACAACTATCTAAAACAGCCATACTATAAACCACCCTATTGAAAGGATAATCCACATGCCAGATATTCTAATGAACTTTCCATTATTAGCAGCTTTACTTGGTGTATTTTCTGCACAATTCTTAAAGATTCCTATACATTTTTATCATACTAAAAAAATACGATGGGAGTTATTTATTAGTACAGGAGGAATGCCTAGTTCACATTCAGCAGCTGTTACGTCACTAGCAACAGCCGTTGGAGCTCTGCACGGAACAGGTTCCACTCTCTTTGCCATTGCTGCCATGTTTGCGATTATCGTCATGTACGATGCAAAAGGTATCCGTTGGCATGCAGGAGAACAGGCAGCTGTATTGAATGACTTAGTAGAAGAATTCAGAGACCACGTGAGGGAATCAGAGAAATTCCAAGAAAAAAAAGTGGAAGAACAAAGGAAAGAATTGAAAGAACTTCTTGGACACCGTCCTAGCGAAGTATTCTTTGGCGGACTTCTTGGAATTCTTCAAACATTACTCTTATCATGGTTGTTCATATCATAGGAGGTTCTTCTTTTTGAGAATCATTTCAATTTGTCCAAGTAACACAGAACTGTTGCATTATTTGGGTTTAACTTCAAAGTTGGTAGGAGTCGATGATTTTTCGGATTGGCCAAAAAGCATTGAAAAGCTTCCACGGTTAGGTCCAGATTTATCGATTGACATGGATAAAGTACAGTCTCTGGCTCCCGATTTAGTATTAGCTAGTTTGAGTGTTCCAGGGATGGAGAAAAATATAGCAGAGTTAGAACGACGCAGTATTCCACATGTTATATACAATCCACAAAGTCTTTCTGATATCCAGAATGATCTGCTCGATCTGGGTAAAAGAACAGATTCATTAGCTGAAGCTACAAAAGTAATGGAGTGGATGAAAAATGAGATTTCCCAGTACGAGAAAATAAGTAACTCCATAAAAAAAAGAAAAAAAGTATATTTTGAATGGTGGCCAAAACCCGTTTTTACACCTGGTAAAGTGAATTGGCTCACAGAGATCGCTTTTCTAGCTGGCGGGGAAAACGTATTTCAAGACGTCGAACTGGCAAGTGTACAAACATCATGGGAAGATGTTGTAAGCCGTATGCCAGATATCATCGGAATGGTGTGGGTTGGTGTCAAAACAGAAAAGATGAAGATCTCCCATATACATAAGCGAGAGGGCTGGGACCATTTAGAGACCAATCTTCGAACTAAGATTTTTAAACTGGAAGAATCTCTCTTCTGTCGTCCTTCACCTCGATTAATCATCGGTATGAAACGTCTAGCTGCGCTTATACATCCAAATCACTTTCCTGCTTTCTTACCAGAGGAAGAAGAGAGCTACATAGAAAAGCTTCAGGTCACTAGAACCTGAAGCTTTTTTCACTTATATAAGTATTGTTGCCTAAACACTTGCATGGACTTTTCTTCATTAAGATTATTCAGTTCACTTTCTGTTATCTTTCCATCTCCACGCTCAACGATATACACAGCAATATTTTTCTTACCCCACTTTTGATACACTTCATCTACCGTATTATAAAATAGATCTAATCTCTTCCCTTTAATAGCTGATCCGGTATCCGCAACTACCCCATATCCGTATCCTGGAATCCATAAAACGGTGCCGATCGGAAAGACTGCAGGATCTGCTGCAATGGTTGAATAGAGGTCTCGTCTCACCTTTAAACCTGACTTAGTAATACCGTACGCAGGATGACTTTTAGTCTTACCCGTACTCTCATGGCCAGCCGTATATCCTGTTGCAGTCACATTTACAGAAGGATATTGAGTAAAGTCCATTTCTTCTTCAATGGATCTCTGTTTCACTTCAGCAGATGAAAGCATCATATTAGGTCTATAGATCGTAGGTAATGTCTTCAGGGATTGAGTTAAAACACTAAGCGTAGCCTCAACGATCTTGTTGTCTGATTGTTTTTCATCTAGCCAAGTTGCCAGGTCATCCGCCTCTACACTAGAAATGGAACGAAATGTTGTAAATAATGCACAAACAAAAAAGATAGCAATCATGGTTCTCTTTACAAATTTTCTTAAAATCAGCAAAAATTGTCCACTCCTCTCCTATCTATTCCTTCCCTGGCTCATTAATATGTATACCTGTTTGGATTAAAAGGAAAAAAGTGCAAATAAAAAAAGCCCCTAAATTAGGGACTTTTAAAACATTTGATATCCGCGTACTCGAAGCATCTTGATAGCAATTCCAGAAAGAATCGCACCGATCAATCCACAAGCAAGTATCGTAATATCCGATACTGACAAATTCAAAAGATCACTTCCAAGTAGCTGAAAGCTCGTACCTGGCTTAGTAAAATACTCGAAGAAACGAATGTCATCTACGATCATTATGACGACTATTGGATATAGAATAACCATAAACCAAGTAGCACGTAAAAGCATGTTAAACAAGAAACCGATTCCAAAGAATAGAACCATAAAAAGCAACATTGAAATAATGAATTGCGGCAATAGCAAATCCATGATGTAGACACCCCCATATATCTGACGTTAGTTTACTAAACGGGGGCATTTACGTCAATCGTGTTTGAGAGCGTTACAATATTAAGCTCTTTTTTTGCCGCTTCCGCAGCATTCTACACACGTTTCAGATCCTCCAAGCAAGAGCTGAAAATAACCTTTCCCCTCACAGTATGGACATTGATCATGTTTTTTCTGAATCGCATGTTTTCTCATGTTGTAACACTCCCTCTTTTTTGTTTAAATTTTCAGATAATAATAACAAGTAAATGGAAGATTGAAAAATCGATTTTAGAGTGAAATAACCCGATGTAAGCGTAATCATCATCTTCATTCTTTAATTATCAGAATATTTCGTACATTTTTATTGGCACTTCTATAAAAAAAGATCAGAGCCTCTCTGAGGGCTCTGATCAAGATTTATATAAGTACTATTTCTTTATCTACAATCCATTATCTTATAAGTCGTATAGCCGAACACATCACCAGGATTAATGTTATCTTCTAGGAACTTCACTTTATTATCTAAAAAAAAGTGAATCATTAATGATGTATCAGGATCAGCTCTCAGTTCTTCAGGCGTCATGAACGCAGCTGTTTCAATTTCACTTGAATGCTGTGAAAGATCTCCATGCTTTTTTCTTAATAAGAAGACAACCATATTATCACTGATTGTTTCTCTAATAACACCCGAGCGGATACCAAGTATGGTATTCACTTCTCCAACGATTCCTGTCTCTTCATACACTTCTCTTACAGCAGCTTCGTCCACGGTTTCCCCAGCATCTACAAAGCCAGCTGGGATAGACCACTTCCCTTTCAGTCCACCGTAGTTTTTTTTCACGACTAGCCATCTTCCATACTCGTCGATCAATAAGCCAGCCGCAGCAAGCCAAACGTTTCCTCTGTCTTTTTTAGTCATCCGCACGCTCGCCCTTTCACAAAGTATAAAAAAAGAACAGAAGCTTTACGCTTCTGCTCTTAGTTTAACACTATCTATTAAAACAGTTTTAATTTACCTTTTTTAATAACCATCGGTACCCCACCAAGTAAGAACAGGTAGCGGTTATCGATTACTTTTTTCATTGCCGATGCAGTTGCACCAAATAATTTCTTGTTTCCAACTTTACCGATCGCTTCACCTTTACCAAGGGACGCAACTGTTCCTTTAATATCAGGCTTAAATTCTTCAAGTTTTCCACCGTTCATCAATGCTTTGATGTTACGGCCGATTGTATAAGCTTGTTGAATAGCGATTTGAGCAGTTGGAGGATATGGACGGTTTGCTTCCTCATCGATGATAAGTGCACAGTCTCCTGCAACAAAAATATAATCAAATCCAGGCATACGAAGATCTTTGTCTACTTTAACGCGTCCGCGCATCGTTTCGAAACCAGCTTCTTCAACTAGGTGGTTACCACGTACTCCACCAGTCCAAACGATTGTAGCAGCTTTGATCTCTTCACCATTAGCAAGGATTACACCATCTTCATTACACTCTTTGATCGGTGTGCTTACAAGGAATTCAACGCCACGACGTTCTAGGTTATTGATCGCATACTCAACAAGTTCTTCATCAAATCCAGGAAGTACTGTTGGAGCAGCCTCAATGTTTACGATACGAACTTTTTCACGAGGAATATCATACTCACGGCAAAGCTCAGGAACACGGTCAGCAAGTTCACCAACGAATTCAATTCCTGTAAATCCAGCTCCACCTACTACGATTGTAATAAGTTCATCAGGTTGTCCTTCGTTATTGTAACGAGCAAAAGAATAGTCGATATGCTCACGAATTTTACGAACAGAATTGATGCTGCGAATGCTGAATGCATTTTCTTTAAGGCCTTGGATACCAAACGTTTCAGGGTCAGAACCAAGAGCAATAATTAAGTAGTCGTATGTTAATTCTTGATTATCAAGGATAACAAGTTTTTCATCTTTTTTAATTTCTTTTACCGTATCTTGAACAAAGTTCACTTTGTTCATATCGATTATGTTATCGATCATGATACGTGTTTTGTCATGATGTAATGTTCCAGCCGCATTCTCATGAAGCCACGTTGTTTGATAATGATAGTTATGTTTGTTTACTAGCGTGATTTCCGCTTCGTCAGAACCAAGCTCTTTTTGTAAACGTACAGCTGACATAATTCCGCCATAGCCGCCGCCTAATATTAAAATTTTTGGCTTACTCATTTAAATTCACTTCCAGTTCTCATTTTTTTTAGTTTGACCTTTTCAATCATTAAATATGATGGAAAGGAATAGATTGTGATATATTTCACGTAATAAGATATAAATAAATGCAAAAAACGTTCGAAATTTCGACATTTTTTAACCATACACCCTCATCTTATTCCTTTTTTCTTGTTTTTTCAACCCCTTTTTCGTTATGATGATGTTTCCATTTCTAATGGGGTGTACCTTCCTTACCACTATTTAGATTGTCAAAATCTACAAAACAAAAGGAGGACTTTGGGCATCCTTCAAGAATGTAAAATGAGAGATAGCACGTTCTGGTCAGAACATATTACATGTTCGTCAGTCATAAATCTAGAAGAGGTGAAAGTTATGACAAAAGAAATTTACGATATCACGATTATTGGTGGAGGACCTTCAGGTTTGTTTGCCGCATTCTATGGTGGCATGCGTCAGATGAAGGTGAAGATTATTGAGAGCATGCCTCAACTAGGCGGTCAGTTATCTGCTCTTTATCCTGAAAAGTACATATATGATGTTGCTGGTTTTCCTAAAGTCCTTGCTCAAGATCTCGTTAACAACCTTAAAGAGCAAGCGATGCAGTTCAACCCAACCGTCGTCTTAGAAGAATCGGTTCAAAACGTGGAGAAAAACGAAGAAATCTTTGAGTTAACAACAGATAAAAGTGTTCATTACACTAAAGCAGTATTAATTACAGCTGGCGTAGGTGCATTTCAACCACGTCGTTTAGAATTAACGACCGCTCAACAATATGAGGGTAAAAATCTGCATTATTTCGTAAACGATCTGAACGCATTTGCAGGAAAACGTGTCTTAGTTTGTGGTGGAGGAGATTCTGCTCTAGATTGGTCATTGATGCTTGAGCCTATCTGTCCAGAAATCACTTTAACTCATAGACGTGATAAATTTCGTGCTCACGAACATAGTGTTGAACAGTTAATGAATTCAAAAGTTGCTGTGAAGACGCCTTATCAAATAAAAGAGCTGATCGGTGATGGAGAAATGATCTCAGCCGTTGTTTTAGAAAATGGAGATGTTAAAGAAACGGTTGAAGTGGACGCAGTTGTCGTAAACTATGGTTTCATCTCATCTCTCGGTCCTATTAAAACGTGGGGCTTAGATATTCAAAAAAATTCAATCATAGTGAATTCCAAAATGGAAACAAATATTAAAGGGATTTATGCGGCTGGTGATGTATGTACGTATGATGGCAAAGTAAAGTTGATCGCTTCAGGTTTCGGAGAAGCGCCTACAGCCATTAATAATGCTAAATCTTATATCGATCCAAACGCGAAGACTCAACCTTTGCATAGCACAAGCTTATTCTAAACTTAAGTTGGCGCAGGGAGAGTTCCTGCGCCAATTCATTTTTAAATCAAGTACCTATTGTTTTAAAGGAGAAAGTAGAAAATGAACAGACAGTTTACTGAAGAAGAAATGCATGTCGCTGACTGCCTTCAAGAGATGCAAAGGATCATCAATCAGTTACATATCACAGATGAATCTTTTCTAGAAGATACGAAAAGAGAACTTCCACGTTTAACAGAGTTATTGCAAGACTTAGAAAAATACACGGTGGAATAAATTGCTTATGGATAGCAAACGTCCTATCTGTTATGATTGTTTGTGAGGCGGACAAGTGCCGCTGACTGATATGAATTTTTACCCGGTGTTGGCGCGCCGGGTTTTCTTTTATCCTTTTTTAGTTAAGGAGATATACATAATGGAGACTAACTTAATACTCGGAATTGTTTTCTTTATACTGGGTACCTTTCTAATGCCCATTGGTTTAAAAGAGCAACAAAAACAAAAGAAATTTTTACTTATAGGTGCTGCTGTCTTATCAGATATCCTTGGCGTATTGTTCATTTTTAATATTCTTTAAACTCAAAAAAGCTCCTGCCTCTTCTTCTGAAGGCAGGAGCTTTTTCGTTGTTTTAACATTCTTCTGGTGTACCAGCGTTTGAAGCTGTACGGAATGATGATCCGCAGCCACATGATGCAATAGCGTTTGGATTCGTAATCGTAAATCCTCCACCCATCATGTTCTGTTTAAAGTCGACTACTGTTCCTTTTAGAACTTTCGCACTTTCTTCATCCACTACTACTCGGATTCCTTCAATCATCTCTTCTTGGTCTGAATCACTTTTATCACTATCAAAACCCATACCATAAGATAGACCTGTACATCCGCCGCCTTTAACCGCTACACGTAGAAATTGATTTTGATCTTCTTCACCAGCAAGCATTTCTTTGATCCTACTCGCTGCACTTTCTGTTATTTCAACGATCATCGTGATCACTCCTCTAATAAGGATCTATATCTATAGTATAACGACTCTTAAATAAGCCCTCAAGGAATCGGCTTTACATTAATTATCTTTTTGCTGCATCTCCATAATCTTATTATGGGTCTCATCAATTTTTCTACTATAATTTAAAACCATTGGATGCTGCAGACCTAACGCGTTCGCCGCCTGTATCATTTTATTGCGCAATGCCTCTAATTGTTCGATCTTTTCAAGTCTAGCGGCTGGTATTGTGGCTCTCATTTTTGTCACTCCACTCTTCGTTTTCAACATATCCGTTCCTTTTATTTTACATTTTTTCTATTTATTAGACAATGAGTCACTCTTAAAAAAACAAAACTTTTTACATACAAGTTATCCGTTAAAAGCAGCTTCCCTTGTCGTAAAGTTTGAATAGGATTATAATGATTATGCAATTAAGACATGTATTGAAGTCTCATAATACATAAGTATTCGTATAAATTTGGTAAAGAGAGAGTGTCGCTTTGTGCCTATCTCTTAAAAAAATGTGTACATCATCCGAACATTTCATATGAAAAATTAGGGGGATTAGAAATGGCAAATATATTAACGCTAGACACGCGTATGGAGGCAATCGCTGAAAAGGTTAATCACGGTGAGCGCCTTTCTATTGAAGACGGGTTATACCTATATGAAACGAATGATCTTTTGAGCGTCGCTTCTTTAGCAAATGAGGTAAACACGCGTAAGAACGGCGACAACGTTTATTTCATCGAAAACTTGTACATCAATCCGACAAACGTTTGTGAAGCTACTTGTAGTTTCTGTGGATTTAAGCGTAAGCCTGGTGAAGAAGGCGCTTATACGATGAACGATGAGCAGTTGTTGAGTTATGTTGAAAAACGATGGAACGATAATATTCGAGAGTTTCATATCGTTGGTGGCCATAATCATGAAGTGCCATTTGATTATTATCTGGATACCATTCGTACTTTAAAGAAACATTATCCTCAAGTTACGGTTAAAGCTTATACAGGTGCTGAAATCGAGTTCTTCTCTAGAATTGCTGGCCTATCAATGAAAGAAGTATTAGAAGAATTGATTAAAGCCGGTCTCGATACGATGCCAGGTGGTGGTGCTGAGATTCTTACAGAACGCTATCGTTTAAAGATGAGCCCAGACAAAGCATCTACTGATCAGTGGTTAGAGGCACATGAAATCGCTCATGGTCTTGGTTTAAAAACACATGCAACTATGTTATATGGATCTATTGAGACAAAAGAAGAACGTCTCATTCATATGGACCGTTTGCGCCAACTTCAAGATTCAACGAATGGCTTTATGGTATTTATCCCACTAGCTATGCAGCCTCGTACACAATCCATGGGGTTGATAAGAAGAACTTCAGCTTTTGATGATATGAGAACCATCGCAATCAGCCGACTGATGCTTGATAACTTTGACCACATCAAAGCCTATTGGATCAATATTGGCGTTCAATTAACTCAGATGGCATTAACGTTCGGTTCTAGTGACATCCACGGAACGTTGATCGAGGAAAGAATCTCTCATGCTGTTGGAGCCTTAACATCATCAGGTATTACACGTAAAGAACTCGTACACTTGATCAAAACAGCTAACAAAGTTCCTGTAGAACGCGATACATTTTATAACATCATCCAAAAATATTAAAAAGTGGAGGCGAGTGTGCCTCCACTTTTATATTTCCTTTTATTTTATCCATTTCACAACATCGTCCATATTTTGACGAACTTTTGGACGGGGTTCGTTAACGCGATAGCCGAATCCTACCATAACAGCTACCTCAAAGTTTCCGCCTTCAAGCACTCCTTCTTTTTCTAAAATAGCCTGAACTTTCTCTTGATCAAATCCTTCAATTGGGCAAGAATCGATACCAATATGTGCAGCAGCTGTCATCATATTTCCTAATGCAATATAGACTTGCTTAGCCGCCCAATCGAACATAGCACGATCGTTTCCAAGAAGCTTAAAATCAGATTCTAAGAATGTCTTATAGAATCCGCTGATCGCTTCATAAGCTTCTTTCGGAAGCTTCTTCACTTCTGTCATCATATGCTCAATGTATTCTGAATCATAAACCATATCCTCTGCAGTTCGTGCAAGCATCACGACATAGTGACTAGCTGTCGGTAATTGCTTTTGTGCTCCCCATGAAACAGGCTTCAATTTCTCACGTAGTTCTGGGTTTTGAATAACAACAAAACGCCAAGGCTCAAAACCAAAAGAACTCGGTGAGAGACGTCCTGTTTCTAAAATAAATGCAAAATCGTCATCTGAAATTTTCTTCTCTGGATCGAATTCCTTTGTCGCATGTCTGAACTGGAATGCCTCTAAAATCTCTTGTTTTTTAGCTTCTTTATTCATGATGATTTATCTCTCCTTCATTATTGATGAATGTAATTAAGTTGTTTTGTTACCCTGCAAGTTATATTATAAGAGTAATAACTTAAATGAAAAGTACGCACATTTTTGTGTCATAGTATCATTTTTTATACTAAAGGAGTATTTCTATGAATAATCAGCAATTCGACCTTTCCAGTTGGCAATCTCACGGCTATTCCTGTCCAGTCGAAGCAACTCTTGATATTATAGGAGGTAAGTGGAAAAGCGTAATTTTGTATCACTTGATTGATGGAGAGATACGTTTTAATGAACTAAAGCGTCTTGTACCTGGAATTACACAGAGGATGCTTACTCTACAATTACGTGAATTGGAGCGTGACGGCATCATACACCGAGAAGTTTATAAACAAGTCCCTCCAAAAGTGGAATATTCTTTAACGTCGTTTGGTGAAACACTAATCCCTATTATTAAATCCATGCTTCAATGGGGAATTGAACATACTGACAAAATCGTTCAATATCGTGAGCAGGCTGAAGTTAAGGACTAAAAAAAGAAAGCATCTCTGCTTTCTTTTTTTGGTAAGTGGAAACTAATCGTCTGCACCCTCTACCTGTTATTATGATATTCACCCGTACAGATTATTTCCGCTGGACCGGTCATCCAAACATCTCCATTTTCTTTCCAATTGATGATAAGATCTCCGCCTGCTAAGTGAACGGTAATATCTGTATTTCTTTCAGCTTTTTTATTTAGAACAGCAGCTACAGCGGCTGCACATGCTCCAGTACCACATGCTTGTGTAATACCTGATCCTCTTTCCCAAACCCTAAAGTGCATTTCACTTTCAGAAACCACTTCAACAAACTCTGCGTTTACCCAATCAGGGAACATCGAGTCTTTTTCGATGATAGGACCCAGGGAATGCAAAGGTGCATCCTCAATGCTATCTACAAAGAACACCGCATGCGGGTTACCCATTGATACAGCAGTTAGTTTTAATGGTGTATCGCCAAATGACACTTCCTCATTCACCACTTGTTGGAGGTGGTTAAATCCAGTAACAGGAATTTGTTGAGGTTGAAGGATGGGATTACCCATATTAACCGTAACAAGTGATACTTTTTTATTGTTATCTGTTGTTACTTTTGCAGTTACGAGTCCACCAAGTGTTTCAATCTGAAATTCGGTTTCTCTTACTAAGTCGTTTTCATACGCATATTTAGCTACACAACGAAGTCCATTTCCACAATTTTTGGCTTCAGAACCATCATTATTAAAGATTCGCATTTTAACTGGAGCTAACTTGCTTGGGCAGATCAAGATCATTCCATCTGACCCGATGCCCGTGTAAGGATTTGAAACTTCCGCTGCTAACCTCGGCAGATCAGCTTCATCAATTGTCTCTTCAAACATGTTTATATAGATGTAATTATTGCCTAATCCATGCATTTTTGTGAATTTCAACATATCCATCGCTTTAACCCTGCTCCTTATGATTGACCTCTCAATTTTTCATCCGTATAAAAATAATCATCATCGGCGTTTAGTATCGTTAACTTGCCGTGACAACAAGGCATAATCAGTATCTGTTTAATTCCTTCTTGAGCAAGATTTAATTGTTCTTCTTTAAAGGAAGTTAAAACATTGTCTTGTTGGCAGAACGGACACTCCGAAATATAAATATCTTTCATCATTCTTTCATATGGCCATGTATATTCAAATGTTAACTTCATATATGTTCATCCTCTATTTGGAAGGTATGGTTGTTGCATATTCGTTCACAACTTACATTTTTTAAAGTATAATAGGTGATGTAACAAAATACAATAGCGATCCATCTTCGGGGCAGGGTGAAATTCCCGACCGGCGGTATTTGAAGATTCCCTCTTCATCAGCCCGTGAGCTTAGAAAAGCCGAAACAACCGTTTAGACACGACCAGCACTTAACTCTTGACCAAAGACACGCTTTTTGTGTCGAAGGGCTAGAGGAAAGTGACCTCGAGTGTCTGGTTGATTGAGGCTAGACATCGTAGCGATGTAATACTTTGCTGATCTGGTGTAATTCCAGAGCCGACAGTATAGTCTGGATGGGAGAAGATGTAGGTACAGCGGTTCAACTTAAAATTAGAACCCTTTGTTTAAGCATGCCATTTGTGCATCTTTTACATGCTGTTTATCATACTTACAAACTCCCTTAGTCTCATTAATTGACTAAGGATTTTTTGTTTTTGTGTGAAGCAGGCTGTGCTGCATTCGAAATCATGAGATGGCGCAACACAAAAGAGGAGAGATTTCAATGCAAAAGGGAAAGATTAAACAAATGGTAGCGGTATCGATGCTCAGTACGATTGCTTATGTGCTGATGATGCTCGACTTTCCGTTCCCTGGGTTACCTCCATTCTTAAAGATCGACTTTAGTGAGGTACCTGCACTTCTAGCTGCGATTATTTTTGGACCAGCGGCAGGAGTGATGGTTGAAGCTATAAAAAATGTTCTACACTACGGAATTGTAGGGAGTTTTACGGGAGTACCCGTTGGCCAATTAGCGAACTTTGTGGCTGGTATTCTTTTCATTCTTCCAGTATCCTACTTATTCCGCAAAAAGAATTCTGTTAAACGTCTTTCAGCGGGCTTGATCTTAGGAACGATTTTGATGACATTTATGATGGGACTGCTCAACTACCTGATCATCTTACCAGCTTATACGTGGTTCCTTGGTGCTGATCCGATGTCTAGCCAGATGATGCTTGATCTTATATTAAAAGGTATAACACCGTTTAACTTGATAAAAGGTACGATCATTACACTGTTATTCGTAGCATTATACAACCGAATGCAGCCATGGGTGATGAAACAGATCGCTCAGCAGGCTTAAATAGATTAAACCGCAGTTGGGGATTCCCCCTGCGGTTTTTTTATTGTTGTTAGGGGTATAACGGTTGTCTAGATGTCAAATCGGTTGTCGAAATTTAGCGAAATGCCTTTATTTTAGAATTTTGACTTAATTGAGACTCGTTACGACTTAATTAGCACTTATTACGACCTAATTTTGTTTGTTTAGACTTAATTATAGATGGAGATACCCTCGCAGGTATTCTTCACCTTCAGCTTAGGAACATTCTCCCTATCAAAAAAGATGCTCAAGCATCAGCTTGAACATCCATCTCATTTTTCATATTTTTTTATAGAATGAACATACCTGCAATTGCACCGCTTAGTAAGTTTGCAATTGTAGCTGCGATTACAGCGCGCATTCCAAGTCTTGCGATGTCTGGACGACGGCTAGGCGCCATTGCTCCAAGACCACCTAAAAGGATTGCGATTGAAGAAAGGTTCGCGAAACCACAAAGTGCGAAACTTACAACCGCTACCGTTTTCGGCATTAAGTCAGGAATTTGAGGTGCGAATGAAGAATAAGCTACGAACTCGTTCAACACGATCTTTTGACCGATAAACGTACCAGCTTTAACCGCTTCTTCCCAAGGTACACCAATTACAAATGCGATTGGAGCGAAAATATAACCTAGAATTTGTTGAAGTGTGATCTCATAACCGAACCAGCCACCGATACCGCCAAGGATTCCGTTTACTAGAGCGATAAGTGCGATAAAAGCTAGTAGCATTGCTCCAACGTTAAGTGCGATTTGAAGTCCATCTCCAGCACCTTTTGCTGCTGCGTCGATAACGTTTACTGTATCTTTGTCACGTTCTAATTTGATCTCACCCATTGTTTCAGGCTCTTCTGTTTCAGGAACAATGATCTTAGCGATCGCAAGTCCTGCAGGAGCACACATAAAGCTTGCTGCGATTAAGTATTCCAATGGTACACCTAACAGATAATAACCAATCAATACAGAACCTGCTACGGATGCTAGTCCACCTACCATAACAGCAAAAAGTTCAGATTGAGTAAGACGGTTCATATAAGGACGAATAACGAGAGGTGCTTCTGTCTGGCCTAAGAAAATGTTGGCAGTAGCACTCATTGATTCTGCTTTACTTGTTTTTAAAAGTTTAGATAAAGCTCCACCTAAGATTCTTACCACCCATTGCATGATACCTAGATAGTAAAGAACTGAAATTAGAGAAGAGAAGAAAATGATAACGGTTAAAACTTGGAACGCAAAGATAAACCCTTTTCCTTCTGCAGGAATCATACTTCCAAACAAGAAAGTGATCCCTTCGTTTGCATAAGCAACAACGTTTGAAACTTTTTGTGAGACGCCTTGCAATGCTTGTTTACCAGCATCCCATTTAAGAACGATCAATGCAAAAGCAACTTGAATTGCTAGTGCACCAATTACTGTTCTCCAGTTAATCGCTTTCTTATTTTGAGAAAGTAAGAATGCGATTACAAGAAGAACGAGCATACCACCTAATCCCCATAAAATTTGCATATTCGTACACCCCTTTTGTAATTTGGAAGAAAACGCTTACTATTAGCACGTTAGTTGTCAGACATCCAATGACTGACCCTTTTCTAATGTAACAAATTTCGACAAAAAAGCAATCGTTTTTCTAAAAATTATATGCTAGATATTTTTCCCAATCAGGCGGTGCTTATCCATGAAAAAAGCAGCTATCCATTTTTTGAATAGCTGCTTCTTAAAACATTCCGTTTTCTTCTATATGAGTGTAAATATTTTTCACAAGTTCATCTGATGTTTCTCCATGAACGATATCTCCGTTTACGAGAGCAAACATCGATTTAGCACAGTGTCCACAATAGCCCAGACAACCATACTCAATAACATCAAGATCATAGTCTTTTTCAAGTTCTTCGAGCGCTTTTTGTGCACCACTTGCTAAATTACTTACACAAAACTCTATAATCGGTCTCATTAAATTCTTCACCTCTTGATGAATCCATCCTAACGGTTTCTACTGTTGTAGTCAATGTAAACACTCATTCTTCCTGTGTTTTTTCCATAAAAGAGTTGTGAAATTGTTGCAAAGTGCTATACTTAAACATGTCAAAAACGTGTAATCGTTTACTTATTTCGAGTTAAGGTTATTTACTTATATAAAGCATTCTAAAAACAGATAAGAATTGTCTTGAAAGAAAAGGGGAAATGACAAATGAAACACCTCGTTTTACTTGGCGGAGGATATGGAAATATGCGTGTGTTAAAGAGACTTCTTAATTCCTCAGACCTCCCTGAAAACATTCAGCTTACGCTTATTGATCGTGTGCCTTATCATTGTTTGAAGACCGAATATTACGCACTTGCTGCAGGTACTATATCTGATCATCATGTTCGTGTAACCTTTCCAGACCACCCTCGCCTGAATATTAAATACGGCGAAGTTACATCAATTGATGTAAAAGAAAAGAAAGTTCTATTAAAAGACCAAGATGCTGTTGCATATGATGATTTAGTTATCGGCCTAGGTTGCGAAGATAAATATCATAATGTTCCCGGTGCTGACCAATTTACGCTTAGCATCCAGACCATTGATAAATCTCGTCAAACGTATCAAATTCTTAACAACTTGCATGCTAATGCAGTTGTTGCAGTAGTTGGTGCCGGACTATCTGGTGTAGAGTTAGCATCAGAACTTCGTGAGAGTCGTCCGGATCTTGCCATTAAACTCTTTGACCGTGGGGATATGATTCTGTCCGCTTATAAGAAGAGACTAAGCAACTATGTACAAAACTGGTTTGTTGAACACGGCGTTGAAGTTATCAATAACTCTAATGTTACTAAAGTTGAAGAAGGCGCTCTTTATAATCATGATGAAAAGGTAGAATGTGATGCGATCGTCTGGACAGCAGGTATACAGCCAAGCCGAATCGTTCGTGATTTGGATGTAGAAAAAGATAGTCAAGGACGAGTTGTTCTTGCTGAACATCATCACCTGCCAACTGAAGAAAATGTCTATGTTGTTGGAGATTGCGCAAGTCTCCCATATGCACCAAGTGCACAATTAGCAGAAGAGCAAGCAGAACAGATCGCACAAGTCCTCCTGGCTCGTTGGAACGATCAGCCTCTTCCTGAGATGAACGAGATCAAACTAAAAGGGGTTATGGGCTCTCTCGGTAAGAAGAGCGGGTTTGGTACGATGGGAAGTACAGCTCTTATTGGAAGAGTTCCGCGTTTATTAAAATCAGGTATCCTTTGGTTATATAAATATCAAGTATAAGAGAAAGACCCATGCAAAGTTGCATGGGTCTTTTTTCTTTATTTTACCAATAATAAGGACGGAATCGACGAATGCGGTAAAATGGGAAACCAAATACACCGAAGCCTGGAAAGAACGGCCCTACAAAAATAATACGGCTATTTCGATCAGCTTTCTCACCTGGCATGATCATATACATATTATCTTGATCATAACTATGCAATTGACCGTGATATACATTCCCATCGTTCAGTTCAATCGTAACTTTCTGTCCCATGTACTCGAGACAAAGATCATGATAATGATGGTGATGATGTCCTGCAAATGAGGAAGACTCATCTTTATGACTTTTACCTTTTAAAGGGTTCAACAATACAATTTGCCTCCTTTTTCTCTATACATCTTATTCCTTAGAGAAGTACAAGGCATGTGTACAAACCCAATATATAAAAAATAGGCGCTTAACTTACAGCGCCATAACCATTCTGTTCTATAATTCCGTATATCGTTTTTAAGTTAGGATTGCCTTCTGCTACGACTTCCCCATCAATTACAACGACAGGATAAAAAAGGTCTTCTTCTACAATTCTTTCTGAAAATGCCTGATCGATCTCATTCTCCGTATTTTCCATGTCTATATAAAGAACGTTAAACACCAAGCTCGGAAACTTTCTTGAGATTGCTGCCTCTAACCATTCAGCTGTTTCCTTTGCTGAAGGAAGATGAACACAGCTGGCACATTTCTGTTCAGCTCCATATACTTTAATACTAAATGAGTTACTCATGAAGAATCACCTCAATGTATGCGCTTATTTGCTTTCATCATACCTTATTTCTCATAAAAGAAAAAGGAGCAAATATCATGATGCTTGCTCATGGATTTTTTATTCCATATCCCGTATACTAAGAGTAAGTTCTTTTTAAGAAAGGAGCCTTGATTATTATGGCTGAAACTCAAAACTTAGAGATGCGTGAACAAGTTGAAGAAGTTCTTGATAAATTACGCCCGTTCCTTCTTCGCGATGGAGGAGACGTGGAATTAGTGGATATTGAAGAAGGTGTAGTAAAAGTACGCCTTATGGGAGCGTGTGGTAGCTGCCCAAGTTCAACAATCACACTAAAAGCAGGTATCGAACGTGCACTTCTTGAAGAAGTTCCTGGTGTTGTTGAATTAGAACAAGTATTTTAATAAAACGCAAGAAGCCGCTCAATCAAGAGCGGCTTTTTTTTGGGGGTTGTTTTGCCTGTTGCTTTTTTGGAAGCCGTTGATTTCCTTTCCAGGTGCTCGCTTTCCGCGGGGCAGGCGGTGAGCCACATTCTTAACGTTTCACTCTTAAGTGTCTCACCTGCCTACCTGTCCCGCAGGAGTCTCCCACCTTCCACTCCAATCAACTTTTCAATAAAGTATAAAACAAAAATTCTTGAATATAAGACCACTTAAAATCAAAGGGATTTTCTAAAAGTTGTCTTCCTAGTACAGAAAAAGGTCAAACTGCCTAGTCAATGCTAGTTGATTTGACCTTTTTGGGTTTAATGATGTAAACATGTAATGATTGGAGCAGAAAGTACTAACTCCTAGTATTAAGATGCTGAAGTGATGTTAAACCACGACAAGCATGGGGGTGATGTGATCCCCATGAACCACCATTCGAAGATCTTTTCTAAAGAGTGTTACTTTTGTTTTTCTATTCTCATCATTTGCAAGTTGATTGTAGCGCAAGGTTGCGAGACTCCTGCGGGACGAGCGGTCAGGTGGAGACTCCTAATGGCGCAAAGCGTCAGGAGGCTCACCGTACGCCCCGTGGAAAGCGAGCAACATGGAGCGAAAATCAACTACTTTCAAGAGCAGCAATGAATACTGAAAACTGCTTTTTTGAATTATGACATCAAACGAACAAGCAATGCTTTTTGTGCGTGAAGACGGTTCTCGGCCTCGTGAAAAACAACTGAATGAGGACCATCAATTATCTCCGCCGTCACTTCTTCCTCTCGATGCGCAGGCAAACAGTGCATAAAGATATAATCACTCTTCGCATGTGAAACAAGCTCTTGATTCACTTGATAACCTTTGAAATGTTCGAGACGCACCTCTGCCTCAGCTTCTTGCCCCATGCTCGCACAAACATCTGTGTAAATCACATCACTATTTTTTATCCCCTCAATTGGTTCATGTGTTACTTCGACAAGAGAGCCGTTTTGTTTCGCAACTTCTTTTGCATAAGAAACAATCTTTTCCTTTGGTTCGTAGTTCTTAGGACAAATAATGGTGCAATCCATTCCTACTTTTGCAGCGCCGATCATCAAAGAATGTGCTACATTATTTCCGTCACCGATATACGCCAGCTTCTTCCCTTTGAATGATCCTTTGAATTCTAGGATCGTAAGAAGATCTGCTAGTACCTGGCACGGATGAAAATCGTCCGTAAGTCCGTTGATTACAGGAATCGATCCGCTCTCTGCAAGCTCTTCAACCGTGGATTGATGAAACGTGCGGATCATCAGCGCATCTAGATAACCGGACAAAACTTTCGCTGTATCTGATATTGATTCTCCTCTGCCCATCTGAATATCACGAGTCGACAGATGGATAGCATGACCGCCGAGCTGCAGCATAGCAGCCTCGAACGAAACGCGAGTACGCGTCGAGGATTTCTCGAAGATCATCCCTAATATCTTTCCTTTTAACAAAGGTGGCGTAGATGGTCCTTGTTTTTTTAAGTCTTTTGCAAGATTCAATAAATCGATAATTTCAGATGTAGAATAATCCATCAGCGTTAGGAAATCTTTCTGAGTTTCCGTTTGGCGAAGAGGGTGTACGATAGACATCAGATCAGCACTTCCTTTCTCATTTTATTCGATGTGCGTATAGCATCTAAATATGCGTTAGCTGTTTCTTTTCTAGTAAGCACATGAACTCTTTCTAGAACGGCACGTTTAGCATTCTGGCAATCGCTATCATTTGAAAAGTTTATATATACCGCTTTGTTATCTGTTTTTATCCACTCATCAAATGTCAGATCATTTGCTGTAAGTACAGAATACCCAAGCTCCTCCCAGCCTTTTGAAGCAGCTTCAGCGAGAGTTCCTTCAGCAAAAATACTTCCTTGATGATTCCAGAGATCTGCTAATTGAAGACTAGATCCTTTCAAAGCTTTAACGAGAGCTTCATTAAAATCTACATCATTTCCTATTACTTCTCCGGTTGAGAGCATCATCGGACTTAACACTGGGGAAACACCAGGCAGTTTTATGGTAGAGAATACAGGTGCTTTCACTGTTATTTCTGGTTGGCCATTATGCTCATTTTCAAGGTTTAATGATTGAAGTGAGTGCCCTAAAAGCAATTGTGTTGCCTTCTGGACAAGGTTTACGTTCGTAATCTTACTCATGATCGGCGCTGTTCGAGAGGCTCTTGGATTTACTTCAATGACATAAACACTGTCATCTTTTATGGCAAATTGAACATTAAATAATCCTTTATATGATAAGTTGAGTGCGATTTTTTTTGAGTAAGACTTTATTTGCTCGATCACATGATCTGATAAAGATTGCGGCGGTGTAACAGTCAGACTGTCACCTGAATGAACACCAGTCCCCTCTAAATGTTCAAAAATACCAGGAATGAATACATCCGTACCATCACTTAGAACATCTACTTCCGCTTCTGTTCCTTCTAAGAATGTATCGATCAAAACGGGATAATTTATTTGTTCATGATTCAAATAATTGGTCAGTTCGCTATCAGAATAAATCACATTCATCCCGCTACCACCAATGACGTAGGAAGGACGTAGAAGGATAGGAAACCCTAGTTCGTCTGCATACTGTTTGACTTCTTTTTCATTAAGTACCGAGAATCCAGGAACTTTAGGAATATTTAATGATTCTAAAAATTGATAAAATCGATCTCTGTCTTCCATTTGGTCTACGGTGTCTGCCGGACTTCCAAGAACAGAATACCCTGCTTCTTCTAACTCTTTAGCCAAATTAATCGATGTTTGACCGCCAAATTGCAGAATGACATCTGAAATACCTTCAAACTCCAAAACATGAAGTATATCTTCAAAAGTGAGAGGTTCAAAATATAGAGAGTCAGATACTTCATAATCCGTGCTTACGGTCTCAGGATTGTTATTGATCAAGATCGCTTCATATCCACATGCACGAAGAGCGATTGCACTGTGCACGCAGCAATAATCAAATTCAACACCTTGCCCGATTCGTATGGGACCGGACCCGATAACTGCAACCTTCTTCTTCGTGTCAGGAATTTTGTCGCTTTTTCCGCTCCAACTGGAATAAAAATAAGTCGTTTTTGCTTCAAACTCTGCTGCGCACGTATCCACCATCTTATACGTCGGCGTGATGTTCCACTCTACTCTTTTATGACGTACCTCAATTTCTGATACAGACCAGATCTCTGATAAATATCGATCTGTAAAACCATGTTTTTTCGCCAACTGAAGCTGCTCTTTTTCTACTTGTTGCAGGCTCGTTTTTTGCAGTGTTTCATCCAAAGAGACCATACCTTGAAAAATGGATAAAAAGTAAGGTGTGATTTTAGTCCATTCATGAATTCTTTCTGAAGATACACCTCTTCGCAAAAGTTCCATTACAACGAAAAAGCGTCGGTCATCTGCTGAAACTACGAGTTCTATAAGTGTCTCCTCATCTAATGCAGATAGTTCTTTCAAATACAAGCCGTTCGTTTTCAGCTCTAGTGAACGGATTGCCTTTTGAAAAGCAGAAGCCATGTTTCTCTCTAACGCCATCACTTCGCCAGTAGCCTTCATCTGAGTTCCTAGTTTTCGATCAGCATGAGGAAACTTATCGAACGGCCATCTTGGCATTTTTACAGCTACATAATCTAAAGCTGGTTCGAAACTCGCAAAGGTCGTTCCAGTTACCGGATTTTTCAATTCATGCAGGTTATAGCCTAAGGCAAGTTTGGCAGCAATCTTCGCGATCGGATATCCAGTTGCTTTTGATGCTAAAGCAGATGACCTGCTCACACGCGGATTCACTTCGATCAAATAATATTGTGAGTTATCTGGATGAAGCGCGAACTGTATATTACATCCTCCCACGATTTCAAGTGCAGAAATGATGGTTAATGACGCTTTTCTTAATGATTGATACGCTTCATCTGTTAACGTTTGGCTAGGAGCTACTACTACAGAATCACCTGTATGAATACCCACAGGATCAACGTTTTCCATGTTACAAACCGTGATACAAGTTCCGTTCTTATCACGCATCACTTCATACTCAACCTCTTTGTAGCCTGCAATACTTTTTTCAATCAAGCATTGATTGATCGGACTTGCGGAAAGACCCTGTTTGACCAAAGTCATCAGTTTTTCTTTCGTTGAAGCGATTCCTCCCCCAAAGCCTCCAAGCGTATATGCAGGTCTAACGATTACCGGGTAACCTGTTTCATCGGCAAAATGAAGAGCTTCATCTATTGAAGTAACAATCTCACTTTCTGGTACAGGTTCTCCAAGATGCTTCATCAATGATCGAAACAGGTCTCGGTCTTCTGCTTTTTGTATCGAGTGTATATCCGTACCTAGAAGCTGTACCTCATACTTTTTTAAGATGCCCTTCTCATGAAGGTCCATCGCCAAGTTAAGACCTGTTTGACCGCCTACCGTTGCCAGTAGTCCGTCAGGTTTTTCTTTTTGAATGATTTGTTCAGCATATTCTGCAGTTAGAGGTTCAAAGTAGATAACGTCAGCAAACGTGTTATCCGTCATGATCGTAGCCGGATTGTTGTTGATGAGCACCACTTCTATTCCTTCTTCTTTTAACGCTTTACATGCTTGTGTACCGGAATAATCAAATTCTGCTGCCTGCCCGATCACGATCGGACCTGATCCGATCACGAGCACCTTCTTGATGTCTTTTTGTTTAGGCATAACTTCTCACCTTCTCTGTATGTTGTACATCCTTAATGAAATTTCTAAAGATTTCTTGATGTTCGTTCGGACCTGGCGCTGCTTCAGGATGGAATTGTACACTTGCAACGTTAAATGACCGATGCCATAACCCTTCGACACTTCCATCGTTCACATTTTCAAACCATATATGGAACCCTGTTTGTGCTAAACTCTCTTTTTGAACAACATAGCTGTGATTTTGTGAACTCATCGATACTTTTCCTGTCTTCAAGTTCATAACCGGCTGATTCGCACCTCGGTGACCAAATTTTAACTTTGTAGTCTCACCACCGAACGCTAAAGCAAGAATCTGATGACCCAGACAGATTCCTAATGAGGGATAGCGCATCGCTAAATTTTTGTAACGATGAAAATAGGTAGAGAATCTCATAGGGTCACCAGAACCGTTTGAAAAAACAAGACCATCTGGATTAAGTTTTTCGATATCGGTAATCTCTTGATCAAACGGAACAATCGTTACGCTGCAGCCCTCGTTAACAAGAGCATCAGCGATGGACTTTTTATATCCAAAGTCGATCAATACAATATGCGTGTCTCCTGAACCCGTCTTTTTGATTGATGTGGCTGGCCAATATTCATCTAGATTAAAAGAATCTGGCTTGAAGTCTGGTATATGCATCACGGCAGGTAGAGATCCTCGTATTCGAATTTGTTGAATAAGAGATCTCGTGTCTACATTTGTTAGTGCAGGGATTTCATAGACGTTTAGCAAGTGAACGATAGATTGGCGTTCATTTGTTGCAGCAAATCCAAAGCACTCTGCCATAACGACTCCTGCCACTTGAATTTTTTGAGATTCCATACTCTTTGGATTAAATCCATAGTTTCCGATAAAAGGATAAGAAAACACGACGATCTGTCCTTGATAAGAAGGGTCAGTCAAAACTTGTTCGTACCCCGTCATTCCTGTATAAAATACAATTTCACCTGAACCAAAATGGTTATCACTAATCCAGTCACCTTCGAATTTGTGACCGTTAGATAGCGTTATACAGCCTTTCATGGAACTCCACCCCTTGTATAAAACATATATTTAAATGTATTTTTATTCATTCATAAGCAAAAAAATATCAATTATTCCTTTTAGCTCACTGTTTCATGGATGTTGTGAAAAACAGCAAGAATCTTGTTTAATGCAGATGTTAACTCCTCATCCTTAACATTTAACGGAGGTAATAACCGAATAACACGCTCGCCTGCTGGAACGGTTAATAAACCCTCGTTCTCTAAGTTCACTATGATTTCTCCTGCATGATCACACTCAATTCCTATCAATAATCCTTCTCCTCTTATCTCGTTCACAGAAGGATAGCTTAATAAGTGGTCCTCTAATTGTTCCTTAAAGTTCTTTCCTTTTCTCTCAACCTCTTTTAAGAATTCATCTTGAAAGATAATATTGAGAACACTTTGGCTGATTGCACATGCGAGAGGATTACCTCCAAACGTCGTACCATGACTTCCTGGTCCGAACGCCTCAGCTAGTTTTCTTTTCCCAAGCATCGCTCCAATCGGAAAACCATTTCCTAATCCTTTTGCAAGAGTAACAATATCAGGGTCTAATCCGAAGTGTTCATACGCATATCTTTTACCCGTCCTGCCGATACCCGTTTGAACTTCATCAATGATCAGTAGAATATCGTACTTCTTACAGATTTCTTGTACTTTCTTATAAAAATTGAAATCGGCAATCTTTATTCCGCCTTCTCCTTGAATGACTTCCATCATGATCGCTGCTGTTTCGCCGTCTGTGTGTTTCTCTAATTGCGAGATATCGTTCCAAGGCAGATGTAGAAATGTTGATACGAGCGGGCCAAATCCATCTTTAATCTTCTGTTGCCCTGTTGCAGACATAGAGCCGAATGTTCGCCCGTGAAAAGAATCGTTAAACGTGATGATCTTATTTTTCTTTGTGAACTTTTTAGCAAGTTTGATCGCAGCTTCATTGGCTTCAGCCCCACTATTACAAAAGAACGCTAGATCCATATTCGTATTCTTTACAAGTGTTTCAGCAAGCAATTCTTGCTTTTGGATTTGAAAAAGATTGGAAGTATGCCAGATACACTCGCTCTGTTTTTGAAGTGCTGCAACCACCTCAGGGTGACAATGCCCTAGACTCGTTACAGCTATTCCACTCGTGAAATCCAAATATTTTTTATTGTTTTGGTCAAATACATAAGGTCCATTCCCTTGTTGGAGTTGTATCTGTTTTCTTTTATACGTTGGAAAAAGTGCACTCATTGAACCAGTACCTCCTTTTGCAATGCTGTACCTGAGAGAGTTTGATCTGTAATTCTTACTTGCTTGATGTTTAGATCAAGACATTTAATAGCTGCTTCTACTTTTGGCACCATTCCGCCGCTTATGTGGCCTTCAACAATACTTTTCAAAATTTCCGAGATCGTTAAGTGTTTCATCCACTCTCCATTCACTGAAACACCAGGTGTATCTGTTACAAAACAGATGGATTCGGCAGAGAGGGCAGCAGCTGTTTCTCCTGCCGCTGTGTCAGCGTTAATGTTCACCATTTCACCATTCTCTGTTACACCTAGAGATGCTATTACTGGAATCTTGCCATCTTCTAACACGTTATGAATGGCCTTTGTATTTACTTTCTGTACATTTCCAACCCATCCATAATTCTCTTTATCTAAAAAATCACAAGTGAGCATGAAATCCTCTGCCCCAGAAAGTCCTTGAGCTGCTATCCCTTCACCAGCCAACCTCTCTACAAGTGTAGTGTTGGTAATGTCCATCAAGGCTGTTTTTACACAGGAAAGTGTTTCTGGGCTTGTTACTCGTACACCATTCTTCATTTCCAACGGCAACCCAGATTCTCTTAGTTTCTTATTGATCTCTGGCCCGCCTCCATGAACGATTACGATCTTTTCGCCTTTTTGAATCCTGTTTTTAAGAACATCAAAAAAAGTAGACTGTAAGTTAGCTAGCGTACTTCCACCGATTTTCACAACATGAAACAAAACACACGCCTCCTCTTAGGTACGATAACTTGCATTAATCTGAACATAATCATACGTAAGGTCGCATCCCCACGCTCTTCCAGTTCCTAAACCTTCTGAGAGATCAACCGAGATATGAATCTCATGGCTTTTTAAATAGTTACGAATTTTTTCCTCTGAAAATAGAACCGGCTCTCCATCTGCTACAACTTCATGTTCACCGATTTTTATTTTTACAACGTCGGGATTAAATGAAACGCCACTATATCCAGCTGCAGCAAGAATTCTGCCCCAGTTCGCATCGCAACCAAATACAGCAGTCTTCACTAACGGAGAACCTACTATGGTTTTAGCGATGATTCTCGCCTCTTTATCCGAGGCTGCACCATTTACACCAACCTCGATCAGTTTGCTCGCGCCTTCCCCATCCTTTGCTATAAGTTTGCCTAAATCTTCACAAACGAGTACGAGAGCTTCTAAGAATAGTTCCCATTCTGGATGGTTCTTGTCTAACTCTTCATTCTCACCCATACCATTTGCGAGCATGAGTACCATGTCGTTCGTCGATGTATCTCCGTCAACAGTAATACAATTGAACGTTCGTTCTACGGCATAAGATAAAGCATCGCGAAGATCATCTTTCTGCACAGCTGCATCTGTCGTGATAAAGCCTAGCATCGTAGCCATATTAGGGTGTATCATCCCTGATCCTTTTGCCGTACCTGCTATCGTAATACTCTTATTATTAATTTTCAGAGAGTAGGCTGTATTCTTGGAAACGGTATCTGTCGTTAAAATAGATTGAGAAAAATCTATTGATCCTTTCAGCTCGGAATCTAGCACTAAGTTTTCAATACCAGCTGAAATTTTATCCATCGGCAGATGTTCGCCGATTACACCAGTGGAGGCAACCCCAACGAAGTGCGGCGGAATATTCAGCTTTTCAGCCGTCTGAATCTGCATATTCTCAGCATCTTTCAAACCTTTTTTCCCTGTACAAGCATTTGCATTTCCAGAGTTTACAATGATCGCTTGAAGCTTTCCCTCTTGAGAGATGCTATTTTGAGTAACTTTTAACGGAGCTGCCTGTATTTGGTTCGTTGTATAAACACCTGCCGCGTTAGCCGGCGTTATACTATATAACAAACCTAAGTCGAGCTTTTTATGTTTAACCCCACAATGAATGCCACTTGCGTAAAATCCTTTTGGCGTCGCGATGTTAATACCTGTTATCTTCTGAATAGGCGCTTTTATTGCCTGCATCTATCTGCCTCCTCTAGTTAAGGGAACATTGGTGAAGCTTCTAATCCCTTCGTTTCTTCCATTCCGAACATCACATTCATATTTTGAACCGCTTGACCTGCCGCTCCTTTTAATAGATTGTCAATACAAGAGACCACTGTAATTCGATTTGTTCGCTCATCGACGGCAAACGTTACATCGCAAAAATTGGATCCATAGACTTGCTTTGTAAACAGATTAGCTTTTTCCCTATGAACTCTAACGAAATATTCGCTGTCATAATAAGAGTCAAAGATTTCTTTAATGGATTCAGAGGTAACTGAATCTGTGAGCTCTGCATACATCGTAGTCATGATTCCCCTTGTCATCGGAACGAGATGGGTATGAAATGTGATTTTCGTTTCTGAACCCGTACACGTCTGAATCGTTTGCTCGATCTCAGGAGTGTGTTGATGTTGATGGATTTTGTAAATGCTTAAACTGTCGTTCGCTTGTGTAAAGTGAGTCCCTTTGCCTGGCGTGGCACCCGCTCCAGAGATTCCGCTCTTTGCATCAATCACAAGAGAAGCTGGATGGATCACCTTTTCTTTTAATAATGGCAGAATGCCTATAAGTGCTGCGGTAGGAAAACATCCAGGGTTCGCGATCAGCTTCCCGTTTTGTACCTCTTCTCTCTTCCATTCTGTTAATCCGTAGACCGCATCATTCACGAGGGTTTGTGGAGGAGGTTCTTTTTTGTACCACGCTCGATAGGTGTCAGCATCTTTTATTCTATAGTCTCCTGCTAGATCGATGATCTTCAAATTCTCATCAACGAGCGAAGGAAGGATCTCCGTTGAAATCCCACTCGGTGCAGAGGAAAACACGATATCTAATCCATCACTGGGCAGTTCTTTCATTGACCTCAGCTCCTGATCTTGAACATGAGAGAGATGCTGAATTTCTTCAGAAAGCTCTTTACCTGCTCTAGAGGATGAATAGAGAAGAACTTCGGTTATCTCTGTATGTGCAGATAGCAGCCGGAAGAGTTCCATACCGCCATATCCGGTCACACCAATAATTCCTGCTCTCATTCCATCACTCCTTAAATAAGTTATGGTTCATTATAGGACTGTATAAAAATTAATTCAATAGTATATTTATAAATAATTTAATTTTAATAAAAAAACTGACTTTTGGGGTATGCGAAGTTACCTCTAAAGTCAGTCTTATAAAAATGGTTTTATTGTCTTAAGAATCCACCTTCTGAATGGATAATCTGTCCGGTTATCCACTCTGCTTCCGGTGTTGCCAAAAATGCTACTAACCTTGCCGCATCTTCTGGTTTCCCGATCTTTCCACCAGGAAACTTTGGAAGAAGAATTTTTTCTAATTCTGGATTAATCCACCCTGTGTCAGTAGGACCAGGATTTACTGCATTAACTGTAATTCCTTTATGTCCAATTTCAGCAGCTAACGAGATCGTTAACGCATCAACCGCTCCTTTTGTAGCAGCATACGCTAATTCTCCGAGCATCGGACCTTTTGACTGGCCGGATGTTAGATGAACGATGCTGCCTCTGTCCCCTATAAAACGCTTGGCAAACTCTATACTTAGTAGAGTCGTCGCACGAATGTTGATCGCATAATGAGCATCTAAAATCGCACTGGTCGTATCTTCCCAGTTATGACTCTGTGACATACAGGCATTGTTTATAAGTATGGTCGGTGTACCTAAATCTCTTTCGACTTTTTCTAGGAGTGCCGGGATATGTTCTGAAACGCTAAGGTCAATCTCTTCATACAGAGATTTCACTCCTCGATCTTTTAATTTTTCTACAAGCAGCTCGGGGTCATTTGTATGATTACCTGTGTGCATCGTTGTGTCATATGTACCCCAAGTCGTAAAGAATATATGAGCTCCCCTATTTGCAAGCTCCAAACAAACGGCTGCGCCGATTCCGTTCAAACGGCTCGCTCCCGTCACGATGGCTGTTCTTCCTTCTAAAGAACGATTCATCTTGTCCCTCCTTATGTAACAGGCGTTTCTGCGCCCTTTCCATCCAATATATTTCGTATGTTTCGGCATGCAAGTTCAGCCATCTTCATCCTTGTTTCAACACTTGCACTACCGATGTGTGGAAGGGCTACCACCTGTTTCATCGACAAAAGAGGGTGGTCAATATCAATCGGTTCTTGCTGAAATACATCAAGACCTGCACCTGCGATTTCTTTGTTCTTCAATGCTTCAATAAGCGCAGATTCATCAACCGTTGCACCTCTGCCTGCATTAACGAAGATCGCACTATCTTTCATGCTCTGAAAAGCTTCTCTGTTAAACATCTCTTTCGTTTCAGGTGTTAATGGGATAAGTGAGACAACAAAGTCTGATTGTTTTAATAGCTCATGAAATTCTTTGTATTCAGCGCTAAGCGAGACTTCTGCATTAGGCTTACGTTTTCGATTGTGGTATAAAATTTTCATATCAAAGCCCTTTGCTCTTCTCGCTACAGCTTCTCCGATCCTGCCCATTCCAACGATTCCGATTGTTTTGTGATGAACATCAGCTCCAGCAAGCAATAAAGGACCCCAGCTGTTCCACTTACCTTCTTTCACAAAATTTGCTGATTCAACAATCCTACGCGCTGTTGCAAGGATTAGAGAGAATGCTAAATCCGCAGTAGAATCTGTTAACACATCTGGTGTGTTACAAACTGTTATGCCTTTTTGCTTAGCAGCTTTAACATCGATATTGTCATAACCAACTGCTAGATTTGCTATTACCTTTAGTGAAGATGCTTCATTCAGTACTTCGCTATCGATTTTGTCTGAAAGCATCGTAAGCAATCCATCTGCTTTTTTGATTTCGGAAAGAAGCACTTCCCTTGGTACAGCCTCTTCTTCATGAGGCCACATGTTGATCTCTACAATCTGCTCTAGTTGACTAATCGTTTCTTTCGGTAATTTTCTAGTAATAAAAACATAAGGTTTTTGCATGCGCTTTCACTCCTTGCTTGCTATTTTCTCATGGGAAAGTGAGAAAATAAAGAAATGGTACTTATGCATGTTGTTTTAGTTATTTGGTGACTATGAAAGTAGTTGATTTCCGCTCCAGGTTGCACGCTTTCCATGGGGCGAACGGTGAGCCTCCTCTCTAGTTGCAGTGACTAGCCCCTCGAGGTCAAAAGTTAAACGGTCAAGAAGGCAAAGTACACCTTCATTGCCCATTCAACTTTTGCTAGTCGGGGCTGAACGAGTCACTTCCACTTTTCGGACTGCCGCTTTGCGCCCTTAGGAGTCTTCACCTGACCGCTTCAAGGTTGTCTCTCTGCTCCTGCGTCTACAAGTTTATGCTAACGAAGTGAATTCCTCGTCGCATGCCTTGCGAGAAGCACCTCATGTTGCAGGCAGGCAACCTTCCGCTACAATCAACTTGCAGAGGAAGGGAAAATAACTTTCAGCAGCAACATTATCTTAGAAAATATGAAAAAGACCAACAATTAATCAAAAAAAGAGGTATAACTCAAAAATCTTACTTTTGAGCCACCTCTTTCATTAGATCATGGGTACAAGCCAATCCACCATTGGGATATTTAACTCTTGGACCGGAAGACCGATCGATCTGTAAAAGCTTTTTAAAAAGTATTCATTTTGCTTTTCATACGAGATTAAGTCAGTAAAGCGGCGGACATATAGTTCTTTTCCGATATCTCTCTCATTGTTATAATGTTCATCCACTGTATCAAAATACTGTGATGGAAATAGGAGCCTGCCGTATAGAAGTCTCCAAGCTCCCTTGGATAATGGCTTTACTTTTTCGTAATCGTCGATCAACTGCAAAACTTCATGACTTCTGAATTCTGGCTGATAGATCTTTTCTCTGATACATTCTGCAAGATCTCTCATTGGACTATCAATCACCCAGCCAATCGGCAGTTTAACAAAACTGTTAGACGTACGAATCCAGGACCGTTCGCTGAAACGATCATAGCAGATGGCAGCAGAACCTATTCCTTTAGGCCCTCTCTCTAGTTGGTAATCCGTGATATATTGGATCGCGTTCTCAGCCATTCCTTCATAATAAGGAAATGTCGTCAAAAACAATTGATCAAAATCATTCTTTTGTTTTCTCGCTGATATTTCCGCATAACGGTTATGCATTTCATCCACACGATTGATCCATAACAGCGGCCATTGCCCGTATGCGATTTGTTCTACTGGATAATATTGTTCCAGACCTTTTCCTCGCTTATGAAACTCTGCGAGTTCTGAGCCTATCTCAAAGTTACGATGTTCTCCTTTTTTAGGCTCCACTTTAAAAATGATAACAGACTCTCCATCTACATAAGCACTAGGCATATTGGTGATTGTAGGCTGCAGAACAGGAATGTTCTCCTCTCCTCGTTGCTGTAGATAATCACTGATATACATCATCTCTTGCAGTTTTTCATAAGACATCTGCTGCTGTGGTATCACGATGTATTGGTTTCCTTTGCAATAGAAGGTCCGATAACCTGATTCAGATCTTCTATCTTCACATACTAGTTGATAATGATGAAACACATCTCTTTCAAACAAAGCCGATCCCCCCACCCCTTCAGCTTTCCAGCGGTAGATACTTTAAGAAGTTACTGCACACACTACCGCATGATTGGATACCACATTGTATGCCCATTTAGGCGAAGTGGTTAGTACTTTTTATAAATTCATAACTTTACTATGAAAACATATACTATACAAAGCTAAGGAGACTAACAGAGAAAAGGAGTACAAGGATGCCAAATAAAAAAGTGGAAAAAGTCGAAGAAACTGCACGCAAACAGCTGAACGAACGGGGCGTTACGGTAAACGATATCGCTGAACTTGTTTATTTTCTCCAAGTCCCCTACCATCCTGACCTAAAAATGGATGTATGTAGAGAAAACGTTGAAAGAGTCATCGCAAAACGTGAAGTTCAGAATGCTATCCTCACAGGTATTGCTCTTGATGTATTAGCTGAACAGAAAAAACTTGAGCAGCCACTTCAGGAAATATTAGCTCGCGATGAAAGTCTTTATGGGATTGATGAAGTGATTGCACTCTCAATAGTGAATATATATGGCTCTATTGGTTTTACTAACTACGGATTCATCGATAAACAAAAACCAGGAATCTTAGAAAAACTTAACGATAAGTCTACAGGCATGGTTCATACTTTCTTAGATGACATTGTCGGTGCGATTGCAGCAGCAGCATCGAGCAGATTAGCACATCGTGCAGCAAATGAAGAATAAAAATAAGGCTTAAGAACAAGAGAATTCCTCTTAGACTTAAGCCTTTTTTATATTTATTTAATAGTTGTTGCTAAATAGTCCCACCGGGAAAAGTAAGTACCCTGAAACAAAAAGCTGCATAAGTTCTTATCTATTAGTAAGTCATGCAATTACTTGGCTTCCTTGGCAAGTTGGTTGGAGTGCAAGGTGCGTGCCTGCTACCTGATAAGCTTCTTGCAAGGCATGCGACGAGGAATCAAACTGCGTAAGTATCAGCTAGTAGACGCAGGAGCAAGGATGCTTCCTAGAAGCGGTCAGGTGAGACCTTTAAGGGCGCATAGCGGCAAGGGGCTCACCGCCTGCCCCGCGGAAAGCGAGCATACTGAAACGGAAATCAGCCACTTTCAAGGGCAACTTCGTAATAAGCTTACTTGATCTCCCACTCATCCAATCCGTTAACGGTATACGTTGGATGAACCTCAATTTCTTCAAGGTGTTTCTTTGTTGTAACTCCTGTGTGAACAAGCAGCGTATCGATTCCGGCACGAATACCAGCTAAGATATCTGTTTGATAGTTGTCACCGATCATGAGTGTTTCTTCTTTTTTCATTCCGAGTGTTTCTAACGCCATCTCCATGATGATGGACTCAGGCTTACCGATAAACGTTGGTTCTGTTTGAGTTGAAACCGTAATGACAGAAGTCAGTGCTCCGTTTCCTGGCAGAAGGCCTCTTTCCGTCGGAAGAGCAATATCACCATTTGTCGAGATAAAAGTTGCTCCGTTACGGACTGCAAGGCATGCTTTTGCTAACTTTTCATAGGTGATCGAGCGATCGATTCCAACCACAACAAAATCAGGGTTCTCTTCTACTAGTTCTAGTCCTTGTTCTTGAAGCGCTTCTCTAATTCCATCCTCACCGATACAATAGACGGTCGCATTTTTCTTTTGTTCAGCAATATAGTTGGCTGTTGCCATGCTCGTTGTATACACATGTTCAGCAGATGCTGGGATATCAAATCCTGCAAGCACATCTGCCACTTGTTTTTTTGTTTTAGAAGAATTATTTGTCACGAACAAATAAGGAAGGTTTTTTTCGTTTAATTTTTTTACAAAATCAACCGCCTCAATAATTCGTTCTGTTCCTCGATACATCGTTCCGTCTAAGTCGATCAAGAATCCTTTATATGCCTTCATTAAGCTCTCTCCTTTTATGTACCTTCTCATTTTACCCACTTCAAAAAAAAACACACCTGAAGCTTTTTAGACTTCAGATGTTTGCTTTTCTTCTTTTATCACATAACAGCAATAATCTCCGCCTTTTGCCATACACGTCTTTCGCTCAACAGCGTCTGTTTGTAGCATGCGCTTGAAGAGTGATAGCTCGCAGGAGCAGGCTTGCTGATATTCATTCGCTACTTTAGCGATCGGACAGTTATACTCTGTTAATACATAAGTATCAGGATTTTCTCCTCTTTCCCAGTCCACCATGTATCCTGCTTCATTTTGAATATTAGCGAGTTCATTTACTTTTTGTTCAAAATCTGTCAGTGTGTTCATTCGATCTTTGTATCTATCCTGCAGACGATTTTCACGTCGCTTAAACAATTCATCAATTGTTGCTGTGCCACTCACTTCTTCTATATCTTTTAAAAAATCAACGGTAAGCCCTGAATAGTTTCGTGGAAATTGTTCGTCCCCGCTTGCTGTAAGATGATAAAAATGGATTGGTCTTCCCATAGCCTGTCGGACAAGAGTCGTTTCAATCACATGATCACGTTCTAACGTGTTGAGATGACGCCGAACAGCCATTTCGGTTATTCCAAGGGATTTTGCCATTTCCGTAACAGTCATCCTCTTATTCCTTTTTAAAAGATAGATGATTTCATCACGGGTTGAGGTGTGATTCTTCATGGTCATCACCATCCTTTGTCACCATTTTATCGTAAATAAGGGTAAACGTACATTTTTAAATATAAATGTATAAAAACTCTTTTATCCTTATTCAGGTAAAAATGCAGAAACTGGCCCCAACTCTTCTTCTAGGTACCTTTTTATGTGTAAGGGAAATGCAGAAAGTTCCTTTTCTTTTGAAACGATGGTATCATAAATGACTTTACTATCAGCAGAAGTGTAGTCTTGAACGAGTGATTTACGAAGGTTAACCACTTCTTTTAGTGATACTGCTTCATCGTTCGGAATTACTTTTTCATCAATCAGGATATCCAGTATGTCTTCAAAACTTCCTGGATCACGCATGATAAATCCATCGATAATCATATTACCCACGTCCATCATCGATTCGATCAACATGTGTCCAATTCTTTCAACCACAAGTGTTTCTAGCTTATTTGCGGGAGTGGATAACTCCTTAAACGTACGAATTAATTCGTTCATGTACACTAAATGTTCATTGATTTTTTTTCGATCAACAAAATACATAGTCATCACCTTTTGTAAGTTTCTCAAGTAAAGTGTAACATAAAGTAAGAGCAATCATATGAACTCAAATTTTAAATTTTGCTTAGTACGAAGGAGGAACAAAAATGAACGAGGAAACTTTTTTCTTATATGATGATAAAGAATCAACAGAAACGCGTTTTGTAAGTTTTATGGGACGAAACACTCGCTTTGATCTTGCTATCACAAAAACTACGAGACATTATGGAAAATCTTTAGTCCTGAACATGTTAGGCAGTACATATGCCATTATTGGTCAGGATGATCTAGAGGAAGAAGGCTATTTGGAACACGCGTTTAATCTAACTGAAGAAGACGCGATGGAGCTTCGTGAATTTTTAGCTGAAGTTGTTTAAGATGTAATCAAAATGTACCAAAAAAGAATCATGCTTTCTTGGAGACACTTTAGATAAGGATACTTTTCTTATCCTAAAATGGCCGAAGAGAGGATGGTTTTTTTGTTCGAAAAAGAAAAAGAACAATATACCGATTTTTCGAATGTAGAGACTGGTCGTAATTACGTACTTCCTGAGGATTTGCCTGAAGGTCCATATGGCTCACCCATCAAGAGAGCTTTAGGAAAATCGACTCCTTGGAGAGAAGAACAGCGTTATTATAGTGCCTTTAACTATGAAAACAAAACCCTTCATGAAGGTCTGGAAAGACAAGATCCTGGTGCTCATCCTACACACGATGATTCTGAATATCATACAGAATCACCTTATGAGAATTCTCGAGGTTCGTAAGGGAAACTTGGCTTCATCTATTATTGGCCTACAAACAAGCGGAGCATCGATAAAACAAAGAAAAACCCCTGAATGTCTCAGGGGTTTACTTTTTTGACTACAAAATACGGACATCCGAAATTACAATATTCGTAAATGTATTCCGGTAAGGTGCTGATCTTTGTGTCGAACGTAGCCTTTTCATGATTGTCTTCAAAAAATCCACGAAGTCTAAGCTGTTCGTAACCAAGATCACCAACAATATAATCGTATTTATGTAAGATTTCACTATAGCGCGCTTTAAATTGTTCCTCGTTAAAGGCTTCTTTTACATCTTCAATCACTTCATAGGAATAATTACCAACTGTAATCAAAAATGCTTCACCTCGTTTCCTGATACTTATTTTACCATGCTTGAGCTATTTACAGCCAACAATTTCTTCGTAAAGATCTTTTACTTTAAGGCACTCTATAGAATAAGGAGGTGAAACACCTGTGAAAAAATTAGGAATGTTCTTATTGATCGGCTTGATGCTTGCTGGATGCGGCGGCGGTGATCAAAAGAAGATGGGACAAGAATATAAATTTTCTAAAACCAATGTAAAAGATGAGAATCGAATTGGCAACAACATGAACTATGGGGACTTTGGATATATGCGTCATATGTCGGGGGACAAAGTAAAAACAGGAAATGCAGTTCCATACTTAAATCGCCAAAAGCTTGCCGATATGATCTCTGATATGGTTCTGCAATTACCGAATATTAAAGATGTCGGTACATTAGTTACAGATGAAGAAGTTTTGATCGGCTACAAAACAACAAACAAGGACCGAAACGCAGCGGCTGACCAAGTCAAGATGACTGGTTTCTCTGTTGTACCAAGATACTACCATGTGTATGTGTCAGATGAAAAAGGAATGATCGACAAGATCGAACAATATCAATCCTTAAATAATGATACCGAACAGATCGAAGGAATCATGGACCAACTGATCCTACAAATGAAAAAAGCACCTCAAGGCAAGAAGTGGAACTATGGGGAAAATGAAAATGGTGAGATGAACGGCGAAACGAACAGTATGCGTGGACAAATGGAAGGCAAATAAAAAACCAGAAGCAGATCGTTGCTTCTGGCTTTCTTATTATGTTTAGCTGTTTTGGGCAGCTGCGTTTACTTGTTCATCAGCATGGTAAGAAGAACGCACGAGCGGTCCTGACTCACAATGCTTGAATCCTTTAGAAAACGCGATATCACGCAATTCTTTAAACTCATCTGGTGTATAGTATTTTTGTACTTTTAGATGTTTCTTAGTAGGTTGTAGATATTGTCCGATCGTCATGATATCAACGTTATTTGCACGTAGATCATCCATCGTTTCTACAATTTCTTCCCACGTCTCTCCTAACCCGATCATCAGACTGGATTTCGTCGGAATGTTAGCATTCATTTCTTTTGCACGACGCAAAAATTCCATCGTTCGATCATACGTTGCACGTGCACGAACTCTTGGAGAAAGACGTCGTACCGTTTCAATATTATGGTTCATGATATCTGGCTTTGCATCCATCAATGTTTTTAGTGCATCAAAATCACCTAACATATCAGATGGAAGAACTTCAATCGAACAGAATGGATTACGAGCACGAACAGAACGAACGGTTTCGGCGAATACATGAGCACCGCCATCTTTAAGGTCATCACGTGCAACCGCTGTAATTACGACGTGTTTCAGACCCATTTGCTCAACAGATTCTGCAACACGTTCTGGCTCTTGTAGATCAAGTTCTGTTGGTAATCCTGTTTTTACTGCACAAAAACGACAAGCTCGTGTACAGATGTCTCCAAGAATCATGAAAGTAGCTGTTTTTCTTACAGCCCAACATTCATGGATGTTTGGACATTTTGCTTCTTCACATACCGTATGTAGCTTTTTCTCACGCATCATCTTTTTAAGTTCTTTATAATTTTCATTCGTGTTTAACTTTATTTTTAACCACTCGGGTTTACGTACATATTCTTCTTTCTTTGCCATCATCATCACCCCAGATTTTCTTGGTCTTTCGTATAATGAACGTTCGTATTTTAGTTTCTACTTAAACATTATTGTCCCATCAATACTCTACCATACGACAGGGTAAAATTCCAAACATGAGTTTTTTCCAACATTTTTCCTTCATGTTTTTTCTGAACTTCAACAAACTATAGATAAATGAAAGAAAGGAGTGGATTGGGACGTATGAGGAAATTTTCAGTCCTGTTCCTCACTCTGACAGCCCTTCTTATAACCTTTCTTCCGGAAAGCAGGAGCACGGCAGCAGAGCGATTTACGAAAGAAGACGTGGAACGGCTCAGCCTTTATAAAAAAATGGAGTCTGTTACGCTCATTCCATGGCATTACTTTGCAGGTGTAGATCAATATGAAAGAAGCGTAAGAAAAGCACGAAGAGATCTTCCTGCCAGAAAAGGATTAGTCGGGATTTATTTTTCACCTTTGCAATGGTCTGGGCCAATAAATCCAACCATGGACGATACCAACCCTGAACGTATTTCAATGTTTGGAGGTATCGGAAAAGACGGTAACAATGACGGTATTGCTGATCGAAACAACGATGAAGACATTCTGTTTACATTCAGTGAGATCATTAAAAAGCATGGGCATGATATAGAAAATTTCAGAATCGGCCTATGGAGCTATTACCAGCGAGATAAAGCTGTAGATATTATTATGGAAAACGCTAAGATCTATGAGACATATGGAACAGTTTCACTAGACAAGCACAGCTTTATCGTTCCATTAAGATCCAACTATAGTTACCGAAGCACATGGGGTGACAGACGGGGATTTGGTGGATTACGTATTCATGAAGGTACAGATATATTTGCGAATTACGGCGTTCCTGTTAAAGCAGTTTCCTATGGAATTGTTGAGATCAAAGGATGGAATCGATTTGGTGGATGGAGAATCGGTGTCCGTGATATCAATAATGTATACCATTATTACGCCCATTTAGGCAGCTTCAATAAAGCCATTGAAAAAGGGACGATTGTAGAACCTGGTATGGTACTTGGCTACGTAGGCAGTTCAGGTTACGGACCTCCCGGAACTTCTGGGAAATTCCCTCCTCATCTTCACTTTGGCATGTACCGTGACAACGGATATACAGAATGGGCATTCGACCCATATCCTTATTTAAAAGCATGGGAACGTCAGGAGCGTATTAGCAACAGGCGAAGATAATGTTAGGTTAAAAAAGAAGCTTTAGGGCTTCTTTTTTTATATGATATGGCGCTCGTATTTTTCATATGGCGCTCGTATTTTTCATATGGCGCTCGTATTTTTCATATGGCGCTCGTATTTTTCATATGGCGCTCGTATTTTTCATATGGCGCTCGTATTTTTCATATGGCGCTCGTATTTTTCATATGGCGCTCGTATTTTTCATATGGCGCTCGTATTTTTCATATGGCGCTCGTAAATCTTGAGCTTTGCTCTGATTTACGAGCGCCAACGTCATTAAAAAAGCTGATTCTTCTACAGAAGAATCAGCTTCACCATTTATTTCTTTCTTGAAACGCGAACCACGTTTGCAATACTTGCGAGGAGGCCACCCCATAGGATCACCATGCCAATCACCATCATTGTAATCGCACTGCCTGTCATATTAGCTGACCTCCTTTTTCTCTACAACTTCATCAGATTTCCACTTCACGAGACCCAAAACGACTCCAAGTACGATGACGCCAACTGCAACTGAAACACCATACGTAAGGATTAATTCTGTTGGATACTCTTCATAATTTTTTGCAAGGTTTTGTTTGATGTTATCAAACATCATGTAACCAAGAAGGATCGGTGTAATCACGCCTAGACAAACCTTCCACCATAATCCTGTTCTTAAGTCAGAGATTGCGTTCGCATGGTTTTGAAGGCCGGATAATTGTCTTACGAACCAAGCAATGATCACTACTTCTACAAGACCTGCTAACGTGATACCAAAGTTATTGATGAAGTAATCTACGATATCAAGCATGTACAGGCCGCCTTTTGTAGCGAAAAGTAATGAGATAACAGATGCTACTCCTCCACCCATCAACACGGCTTTTGTTCTTGAGATTCCAAATTTATCTTGTAGAGCTGCCACATACGTTTCAACGATCGAGATCAACGATGTCATACCAGCAAACACAAGGGTTAAGAAGAACATGGTTCCAAAGAAGGCATTTCCACCAGGGAACTCATTGATAATTGCCGGGAATACTTCAAACGCTAGTCCGATTCCGCCTTTTACTACTTCATCCACTGGCAGACCTTGTTGCATGGCCATGAAACCTAAAGCGGCGAATACACCAATACCTGCTAGTAGTTCAAAACCTGAGTTTGCGAAACCTGTAATAAACGCATTGTTATTAATATCTGATTTCTTAGGTAGATAGCTTGAATACGTAACCATGATCGCAAATGCGATTGACAATGAGAAGAAAATCTGACCGTAAGCTGCTACCCACACCTTACCGTTACTGATCATGCTCCAATCAGGAGTGAAGAACGTGTTCAAACCTTGAGCTGCACCATCGAGGGTTACGGCACGAATAACGATTAACGTAAACATAATGACTAAAGCTGGAATGAAAATTTTATTAAAACGCTCGATTCCTTTTGAAACACCCTTATAAAGAACAAGAAGCGTCACAACCCAAACGATGAGGAGTGCGATCAAAATACCTGGTACGATGCCGCCCATGTCACCAGGCGTCTTACTTAATTGAAGGACCTTTCCATAAAAGAAATCTGAAGGCTTGTCTCCCCATGTTAAGTTTAATGAATAAATGGAGTACTTAATCGCCCAAGCGATGATTACCGCGTAATAAGTGGAAATAACAAACGCGACAAATACTTGCCACCATCCTAGCCATTCTGCTTTTTTGTGAAGACGGAAATAAGAAAGTGGAGCAGATCCACGGTACTTATGACCTAACGTAAATTCTAGAATCAGTAAGGGAATCCCTGCCGTTAAAAGTGCTATTAAGTATGGGATGAAGAATGCTCCCCCACCGTTCTCATAAGCAACTGCTGGAAATCTCCAGATATTGCCTAGGCCGATAGCCGAGCCGACCGCTGCTAATATAAACCCATAGCGGCTTCCCCATTGCTGCCTATTTTCCATTGTTGTATCCCCCTTGTTATGAAGTCGAAAAGTTTACAATTATTACTTTTTTCTGATAATTCTGTGTTCAGTATATTACAAAACATGAAAACCGTCAAAATGTTTTTAGTTATTTTGTCGGAATAAGGGGGAAAAAGTCGTATGAATATAAGAAAAAGTGCCTGGTTAACTACCAGACACTTTCAAGTTTAAGCGTGATAAGCTTGATCGCTCATGCTATTTTTACTAGAAACTTTTTTAATGATAATGAGTAATAATACAAAGATAACTGCAGATGCAAGAAGGCCAATCCAAACACTCTCTGTTAAGCCAAGTGCAAGATACCCTACTGCAGATACACCTGCAGCCACAAGGCTATAAGGAAGCTGGGTCATAACGTGATCGATATGATGACTTCCTGCTCCTGTTGAAGAAAGGATGGTAGTATCTGATATTGGTGAACAGTGGTCGCCAAATACAGAACCTGCTAGAACGGCCGCCAGAACAGGTAACATGAAATCGATATTTGTAGATGCAGAAATTTCTGCTGCGATCGGAAGCATGACACCAAACGTCCCCCATGAAGTTCCTGTTGCAAAAGCCATTAATCCTGACAGGACAAAAAGAACAAAAGGCAGATAAGCTAAATTCATATGCTGATCAACTAATCCTGCAAGATACGTTCCTGTTCCTAAGCTATCGATGATTGAGATAATCGTCCAGGCAAAAAGTAAGATCGTAACAGCACCGAGCATAGATTGAATACCACGCCCTAGTCCTTTTCCTAATGATGCAGCTCCCATCTTCTTAGGTAGGAAGAATAGTATAGCTGAAGCTAAACCAAGCAGCCCGCCATATACCAATGACTTTGGTACATCTGTATTTTCAAAAATAGATAAAAGTGTGATGGATGTTGGTTCATCAAGCCCTTTCACATTTTGAATGCCGGTATAGATCATGAATCCAACCGTTGAAACAATCAATATCACGATCGGCCACACAAGGTCTCCCACTTTTCCTTTATCACTTTCTTCGAGCTTGATGCCCTCTCCGATTGCTGCTTTTTTATCTGCTGAAATCACTTCACCTGTAGCAAGAGCCGTTTCTTCATGTTTTTTCATCGGTCCAAAATCAAGTTGAAAATATGCAACGATAAACACAAGAACCAGAGCAAACACTGCATAAAAATTCATAGGAATCATTTGAATAAATGCACTAAAAGCAGACATATTCGTAATTTCATGTGTAGCAAAAATCGTTCCAATAATACCAATGATGTACGCTCCCCAACTTGATACAGGTGAGATGACACATACTGGTGCAGCTGTTGAATCAAGATAATAAGCAAGTTTCGCACGTGAGATGCGGTGTCGGTCAGTAATCGGTCTGCTTACATTTCCGACAGCTAAAGAGTTAAAATAGTCATCAATAAAAATGACAAGGCCGAACACAACGGTCAGAAGTTGTGCACCTCTTCTTGTTTTCACTCTCGCGATCGCCCACTCACCAAAAGCGCGGCTTCCTCCAGCTAACGAGATAATGCTCGTCATCATTCCTAAAATCAATAAGAATAGAAGAATATACACATTCCACTCGTTTAACGCACCATCTGAAATAAAGTGACCTTTAACAATCGTACCAATTTCTTTCAGTGTCGCTCCAATACTAAAATCATGAAGCAATAATGCTCCCGCTATGATTCCAGCTCCTAGCGAGACTAACACTCTGCGTGTTAGAACCACCATTAAGATTGCTAGTACAGGTGGTATTAATGAATAAATCGAATTCTCAAATTCCATGATGTTCCTCCTTCTTTTCATTTAGCCATCGATATTGAGGAGTTCTTACAGGACGTTGAGGAAAAATGGACAAAATAAAAAGCGATCAATAGACAAGGAAATAACCTGCTATCAATCACTTAAGTAATTTATGGTTTTCCTCATCGATCAGTAGTCCTCCACTGCTCTAAGTTTCAAAGCAGTGACAGTTTTACACTTATTTAGTGCAAACCCAGCAAAAGTGAACAGACGGTTATCTTTTGCTTCGGCGGAAGTTCCTTTCCTTTTTCTTCACAGACGTCACTCTCTGAAAAAGTACTTATAAAATCCGCTCCTCTACCCCATCGGTGATAGGCTTAAAGACATATAAAATTTTTAATTCAATACTAATTATAACAAACGAGGAAAAATGGTCAACCTATACTGGTTTTGTTAAATGTAGGAAACATTATTCTGCTGTTTCTTCGTCACCCGAGCTTTCTGTGGAGCTATCTTCAGAAGGCTCCAATTCATCTTGAGAGCCTTTTTCTTTTAAATCTGGGGTAATAGGTACAGTTGGTTGAATCGGATCACCTGATTGATTGTAATAGACCGGAACCTCTCCTTTTATAAACTGAGCCGTTATTTTTATTGGTCGTTTCACTACTGTTGTTTCTGTCGCGAAAGGAATTACAATTCTTGTTTTGACCGTAACCACGATATCAATATTGATCCACGTATTGTTGATTCCTGAATTCTCTATTCTCTCCTCGATATCTGTGTTCGCCTCACCAATCAACATAAATTTGATCGGAATCTTTGGACCTAAGTTTGCTAAGAGTGAATTTCTCGTTGCTTGCCCGAGTGGTATTTCCATAATAACGCCCGGTTCGTTCTTATAAGCTGTTATCCCTAGCTCATCATTGGTGATCACTTCATGCGCTTTACCTTCTTCAATCTCCTTCAGGTATTTTTGAACGACTTTTTGTGACTGGTTAGCAACCTGGTTGACTACACTCTGATTGATTCCAGCAAAAACGACATTTCCTTCTGTATCGGTCTTATATTCGATGATGTCATTCATTTCTGAAGGCCCTAATATTTCATTGTCGATCGCTTCACTTATGGCAAGAGCAGCGATTTCCTCCGTTTTCTTTTGGGCGATTAACATGAGTGTTGGTTCGATTCCTTTGTTTACCAGCCATAACCCTTGAATCGTTATAAAAGTAAACAGAATAAACGAGATCAACAGTACAAATCGGAATGGAAGTGGCCCTTTTCGAAGTTTCATTTTTCTGCGCTTAAGCAAAAGGTAACCCCCCTTTATCTACATATACATATGTATGCAGACAAGAGGGGGGCTCATTCAAACTTTATCGTTTTAATTTTTTTCGTACACGACAAAATCGTGTGGATATTTGTTCTTTTCATCTACGATGCCTGGTTTACGTGAGACTTCCATCCATTCATCACGATTGATCTCGGGAAAATACGTATCTGCGTCAAATGTATGGTGAATCTCTGTAACATATAGACGGTCTGCAACTGACATGAACAACTTAAAAATCTCAGTTCCACCAATCACACATAGTTCTTCTGTTTCTTTTTTTAGGACTTCATCAACAGAATGAACCACAGTCGTTCCTTCAGCTTTATAGTGTTCATCTCTCGTTACCACAATATTTTCTCGTCCAGGTAGAGGCTTACCGATGGATTCATACGTTTTTCTGCCCATCACGATCGGTTTTCCCATCGTTACGTTCTTAAAGTGCTTAAGATCATTTGGTAAGTACCATGGAAGATCATTGTCTTTCCCGATCGCGCGATTTTCATCCATCGCTACAACAAACGAGATCATACGCTCACCACACCTTTAATATGTGGATGTGCTTCATAGTCAACAAGTTCAAAGTCTTCATAAGTAAAATCAAAGATACTCGTCACATTCGGATTCATTTTCATCTTCGGAAGCGGCTTTGGCTCACGAGTGAGTTGCAGCTCAACTTGTTCAAGATGATTGGTGTAGATGTGTGCGTCACCTACTGTGTGAACGAATTCACCTGGTTTAAGGCCTGTTACTTGAGCTACCATCATCGTTAACAAAGCATACGACGCAATATTAAAAGGCACGCCTAAAAAGCTATCTGCGGAGCGCTGATAAAGCTGACAGGAGAGTTTTCCATCCGCGACATAAAATTGGAATAACAAATGACATGGCGGCAGTGCCATATTCGGAATATCAGACGGATTCCATGCCGTGACGATTAATCGTCTTGAATCCGGGTTCTTTTTGATGTCTTCGATTACATTTGAGATCTGGTCGATCGTCTCACCGTTCGGAGTCGACCAAGAGCGCCACTGATGACCGTATACAGGGCCAAGGTTTCCCTCTTCATCTGCCCACTCATCCCAGATGCGTACACCGTTTTCCTTTAAATAAGCAATATTCGTATCACCTTTTAAGAACCAGAGCAATTCATGAATAATCGACTTTACATGTAATTTTTTTGTCGTAACAAGCGGAAAGCCTTCTTGGAGGTCAAACCTCATCTGACGACCAAAAACAGAAACGGTCCCAGTGCCTGTCCGATCCTCTTTTTTTGTACCGTTATGTAGAATATCTTGAAGAAAATCTAGATATTGTTTCATCCCTCATCGCCTCCTATTTTTCTTTTAATCGTATCATACGAAAAGTCATAAAAATAGCTTCAACACCTAACACTTTTTCCCTTCTGTACACATAAAAATAATAGTGAAGAAAGGAGTGGAAGCATGTTAGAGATGAACCCGATCTTAATCGAAGGACATCCGTTTACCGCTGTCACCCTTCGTTTGCCAAAAACGAATTTTATGGCTGTATTCAACGACAATGGATATATCATGTGTGGAGCACTAGATGTGGCACTATTAAACGAAAAGTTAGCAGACCGTAAAATTATCGCAGGACGCGCTGTTGGAGTAAGAACAATCGAGCAGCTGTTGGATGCACCTTTAGAATCTATTACTCTTGAAGCAAAAGAAAAAGGTATTGAAGTTGGTATGCAAGGGCGAAAAGCACTTTTAAAAATGATCTAAATCATCACTTATCGGCGAGATTTGAAATATAGCGGCAAGAAAAAGAAGATATCGGCAAAAAATCATTTATATCAGCAACTTTTCAAATATATCGGCGAAAAATGAAATATATCGACATTTCACATAAAACGACAACACCCTCTACCAACAATAAGGCAGAGGGTGTTCACTTTATGCTTTAAAACGATCTCTTGTTATTTTTAATGAAATAAGATTAATGCATAAGACCAAGGATAAGAACTGAATACGCTTCGAATCATTGATATATATGTAGATACATAGCAGGTAAACGCCACTGACGATAAAGGCAATCTGTAAGCAGTACATCATCTGAATCAATTTTTTGAAATTCAAAGTGATCCCCACTTTCTTCATTCAGCAAAACTGATTTCATTCACCCTATTAGTATATCAGTCTACAGTGAAAAATGAATCGTTTCCTTCTTTTTGAAATGGATTTGTAATATAAGGAAAAACTAAAATAAATCCAACTGCCTCGGTGCCAAAAAGTCATAATGAATATCCAGAAGTTCAATCATCTGCTTCGCATTATCAGCAGCATCTCCACCCGAATTATTGTTAAAAAGAATGGTCAGATCCTTCGTTTCTGAAGCAAGTTGTTGGATTCGCTCTCTCCATTCTTTAAGCTCTGCCTCATTATAACGATAAAGATATCGAACTTCTCTCCAGTTCGGCTGACCTTGGTTGTTCCAGCCATATACGTTTCGACCATGCATCCGAACAAGTGTCTTATTCGGTGTTGTGTGCATAACGATCGGGATCGAGCCTTGTCCTGCTTGAGGTTCATCACAAATCGTATGAATCCAGTTTTCTTCCCTAGTAAATTGCAGGGTCTTTTCCTTCATCTCTTCACTGAACCACGTTTGATTACGAAACTCAAGAGCTACAGGAATGTCACCCATCATTTCTTTTGCATAGCGAAGCATTTGAACATTTTCTTTCTTACAATCAAACCATGGTGGGTATTGGAATAGGACCATCTCAAGCTTACCTGAATTGATTACAGGTTGAATGGACTCAATAAACGCCTCATACATTTCTTTAACAGATTCAAAAGGCAGCTTGCCTCTTGAATGTCCCGTCATCCCTTGATAAGCCTTTACAACAAACGAAAAATCCTTTGGTGTAGATGCTACCCACTTCTCATAGTTTTTACCAGGCTGAACCGCATAGAAGGAAGAATCAACTTCTACCACAGGAAAGTGGCCGCTATATACAGCGAGCTTATCTCTTGCAGGAGTACCGTCTGGATAAAGAGAATCATGATCTCCCCAGCCTGTTACACCGATTTTTATCATTCTTAGAAGTCACCTGCCTATGAGTTACAATTTATTTAAACCTTTGGATTGAACAAAGTCTTTCATATACGTTCGTTTAGGTGATGCCATCGAAGCTGTAATCTGAGTGACCCAGCCTTCTGTACGTTTTCCACCTGTTCTTTCTGAGTAATATTCAGCCGTTTCTTGTTCATATTGATTCAGGAGGTCTTGAGTTTCCTCTTTACTTTTGTATTGATTCTTATAAAAAACAGCTTCCATTGGCAAACGAGGCTTTTTCCCAGGTTCTGCATCTGGATACCCTACAGCTACACCAAATAACGGAAGTACATGTTCTGGGCAATTCAACAGATCTGAAACTTCTTGCAGAGAATTTCGAAGCCCTCCGATATACACGATACCAAGTCCAAGAGACTCAGCTGCTATAGAAAGGTTTTGCGCAGCCAAAGCGGCATCCACTGTTCCTACGATAAATGCTTCAGTCGATTGAATCGTTTCGTGAATATCTATTGTTTTCATATCGGCTGCTATTTGATGACGGTTGTAATCCATACAAAAAACAAAGAAATAACCGTTGTCTGCGACGTACGATTGATTACCTGCAAACTCAGCTAATTTTTCTTTCTTTTCCCGGTCTTCTACTCCAATAATCGTACAAACTTGTTGATAGCTTGAAGTAGATGCAGCTTGAGCACATTGTACAAGCGTTTCGACCGTTTCTCCATCTAATGGCTCGTTCTTAAATTTTCGAATCGATCGATGTGCTAATATCGTTTCAATAGTCTCGTTCATTGCATATGCTCCTTCTCTAAAGTTTATTGTTGATTGCATTATATCTTTTTCGTATATAAAAAAGCGAACCATTTGAAGTCTCTATAAGATCTACTTCTCTTTCGAGCAAAGTGATGGTATACTATTCTAGCGATGAGCTAATTGCATAAGACGAGATTGACGCGCCTTTTTTGGCAATGCACTATGTGGAGTGCTGTCTCTCGCCGCAATATACGCAAAAAAGACGTCCAATCGGGCGTCTTTTTTCTATATAACGAAAACAAAGAATTAGTAAGGAGAGAAAAGATGAGGAGAAATTTTGTAATCTTACTTCTATTATGCTTGTTTGTAACACTTTTATCTGCTTGTTCAAAAAATGAAACATCAAAATTAGCCGACAACTCTGACAACGCATCCAATAAAGAGAATGTAGAACTGACGATTTCGGCAGCAGCCAGTTTACAAGATGTTTTAAATAAATTGGCGACTCAATATGAAAATGAACATCCAAATATCAGCATCACCTATAACTTCGGAGGCTCTGGTGCCCTTCAACAGCAAATTTCTAACGGTGCACCTGTTGATCTGTTCTTCTCAGCAGCAGAAGATAAATTTGATCTACTTGTTGAAGAGGGATTTATCGAAAAGAATAAAGGAACGGACCTTGTCGGAAACGAGCTAGTCTTAGTTGTTGGGAAAGATCAAGCACAAAATATAAGGGCATTTGAAGATTTACCTAAAATAAAGAAAATGGCTATCGGTACCCCGGAGACCGTTCCAGCAGGGAAATACGCAGTAGAAACTTTAGAAAGATCAAACCTTCTAAAAGAAGTTGAACAGCAAATTGTTTATGCCAAAGATGTTCGTCAAGTGCTTACATATGTAGAAACAGGTAATGTCGATGCAGGTATCGTCTATAAGACGGATGCGATGATTTCTTCTAAAGTAAAAATCGCCGCTGTTGCTAAATATAACACTCATTCACCTATCATCTATCCAGTCGGAATAATAAAAGGTACTTCTCATAAGAAAGAAGCAGAGAAGTTCTATAATTATTTACAAAAAGAAGAATCATTAAAAACGTTTGAAAAGTTTGGGTTTCATAAAGTTAAAAAATAGCTTGCTTAAGAGTCCATGTAACCATAAAAAAGCCTTGGTGTATGCTAACACCAAGGCTTTTCTTTATTAACCGATAGAACCTTCCATCTCGAACTTGATCAGACGGTTCATCTCTACTGCATATTCCATCGGAAGTTCTTTCGTAAACGGCTCGATGAAGCCCATTACGATCATTTCCGTTGCTTCTTGTTCAGAAACACCACGGCTCATGAGGTAGAATAACTGATCTTCAGAAACTTTGGATACAGTTGCTTCATGCTCTAGTGTGATGTTGTTGTTAAGAATCTCATTGTACGGAATCGTATCTGAAGTGGATTGGTTATCCATGATCAGCGTATCACACTTGATGTTAGATTTAGATCCATCAGATTTACGTCCGAAATGAGCGATCCCACGGTAAGTTACTTTACCGCCATGCTTTGAGATCGATTTAGATACGATTGTAGAAGAACAATCAGGTGCTAAATGCAAAACTTTTGCTCCAGCATCCTGGTGCTGTCCTTTACCAGCGATCGCGATAGAAAGGATCGTACCTTTCGCGCCACGGCCTTTCATGATAACAGCCGGATATTTCATCGTAAGACGAGATCCGATGTTTCCATCTACCCATTCCATCGTTGCGTTCTCTTCAGCTACAGCACGCTTTGTAACAAGGTTGTAGATGTTGTTCGCCCAGTTTTGGATCGTTGTATAACGGCAGTAAGCGTTCTTCTTAACGATAATTTCAACAACCGCACTATGAAGTGAGTTTGTAGAATAAACTGGTGCTGTACATCCTTCTACGTAGTGTACAGAGCTATCTTCGTCCGCAATGATCAGCGTACGCTCAAACTGACCCATGTTTTCTGAGTTGATTCGGAAGTATGCTTGAAGTGGAGTATCACATTTTACGCCTTTTGGTACGTAAATGAAAGATCCACCAGACCATACAGCAGAGTTAAGTGCTGAGAACTTGTTATCAGATGGCGGAATGATCGTTCCAAAATGCTCACGGAAGATCTCTTCGTGCTCTTTTAAAGCTGTATCTGTATCTGTGAAAAGAATACCTAAGTCAGAAAGGTCTTCTTTCATGTTGTGGTAAACAACCTCTGATTCGTACTGTGCAGATACACCTGCAAGGTACTTCTGTTCTGCTTCTGGAATTCCTAGCTTGTCAAAAGTCGCTTTGATTTCAGCAGGAACTTCATCCCAAGACTTCTCAGATTTCTCAGATGGCTTAACATAATACGTAATATCATCAAAGTTTAAGTCCTTCATGTCTCCGCCCCATTGTGGCATTGGCATCTTATAGAACTGCTCTAATGACTTCAAACGGAATTCTAGCATCCATTCAGGCTCGTTCTTCATGCGTGAGATCTCTTCAACGATCTCTTTTGTTAACCCACGCTTCGATCTGAAAATGGAAACGTCCTTATCTCTAAAACCATATTTATATTCGCCGATATCCGGCATTTTCTTAGCCATTACAGAATCCCTCCTTACTGGATTGGCACTCTATTACTCATTTTCAAAAGGAACTTATTCTTCCTCTTCCTCATCTTTTCCTACTCCTTGCTCCATCGCCTTCCACGCAAGAGTGGCACACTTGATGCGAGCAGGGAATTTAGAAACGCCAGAAAGAGCTTCGATGTCACCTAGATCATAGGATTCATCATCATAGTCGTTCCCTAACATCATATCATAAAAAATCTTTGCAAGCTTTACAGCATCTTCGACAGGAAGACCTTTAACAGCCTGTGTCATCATAGAAGCTGACGCTAAACTAATCGAACACCCTTCACCGTCAAACTTGGCAGATTCAATCTTTCCATCTTCCACTTTTAACGTGAGCTGAATGCGATCGCCGCATGTTGGGTTGTTCATATTAATCGTCAGAGCATTATCTTCAATAACCCCTTTGTTGCGTGGGTTTTTGTAATGATCCATGATAACTTGTCGATATAGCTGATCTAAATTAGAAGACATGACCGAAATACTCCTTTGCTGTTGTTAAGCCTTTAAGAAAAGCATCGATGTCATCTTCAGTGTTATACAGGTAGAAGCTAGCACGTGCTGTTGCTGTAACGTCTAACCACTTCATGAGAGGTTGTGCACAGTGATGACCTGCACGAACAGCAATACCCTCAGAATCTAGAACAGTTGCTACATCATGTGGATGAACATCATCTAAGTTGAACGTTACAAGCCCTGCTCGTTCTTTCGGACCAAAGATCGTAACACCCTCTAAATCTGAAAGACGCTCCATCGCATATTCAGCAAGAACATGTTCATGTTTTAACACATTATCAAGACCTATTTCTTCTAAGAAATCAATCGCAGCACCTAGACCGATCGCTCCAGCGATGATCGGTGTACCACCCTCAAACTTCCAAGGCAGCTCTTTCCACGTTGATTCTTGAAGTCCTACAAAATCAATCATCTCTCCACCGAACTCAACAGGATCCATCTTGTTTAAAAGTGCTTTTTTTCCATAGAGCACGCCGATGCCTGTAGGTCCACACATCTTATGTGCTGAAAAGGCAAAGAAATCACAATCGAGATCTTGAACGTCAACTTTCATGTGAGGTGCGCTCTGTGCGCCATCCACTACCATTACAGCTCCGTTCTTATGTGCGATCGCTGCGATCTCTTTGATCGGATTGATCGTTCCTAATACGTTTGATACCTGCATAACTGAGACGATCTTAGTATGCTCTGTAACTGTATTTTCAACATCCACAAGATCAATCGTGCCATCAGGCTGTAAAGGAATGTACTTAAGCGTTGCACCAGTGGTTTTAGCCACTTGTTGCCATGGAATGATGTTGCTGTGATGCTCCATAGGAGTGATCACAATCTCATCACCTTCAGAAAGGTTAGCCATACCATAGCTTCTTGCTACCGTATTAATCGCTGTTGTTGTACCACGTGTAAAGATAATCTCCTGTGTGGACTTAGCTCCGATGAAGCGGCGTACCTTTTCACGTGCTCCCTCATAACCATCTGTAGCACGAGTTCCAAGTGTATGAACACCACGGTGAACATTTGAGTTGTACTCTTTGTAATATTTATCTAAAGCTTCGATTACTTGTATCGGTTTTTGTGAAGTGGCTGCACTGTCAAGGTAAACGAGAGGTTTGCCGTTAACTTCCTGATCCAGGATAGGAAACAGCTTTCTCCATTCGTTTGCACTCATTAGCGCACTTTCCTTTCAATAACCTCGACTAATCGATTTTTAACAGATTCTAAAGGCATCTGACTAACGACAGGTGCTAAGAATCCATGAATGATCAAGCGCTCCGCTTCAGCTTTTGGAATACCACGGCTCATCAGATAGAACATTTGAAGAGGATCGATTCTTCCAACTGATGCAGCATGACCTGCTGTAACATCATCTTCGTCGATCAACAGGATCGGGTTCGCATCACCACGTGCTTTCTCACTTAACATAAGTACACGTTCCGTTTGCTCACCATGAGACTTTGTAGCACCGTGCTCAATTTTTGTAATACCGTTAAAAATAGAGCTCGCGTTATCTTTCATTACCCCATGAGTAAGGATGTAACCTTCAGAATGTTTTCCGTGGTTAAAGATTTGCGCTACGAAGTTTTGCTTTTGATCACCGCGACCGATTGTTACCGTCTTCGTATCCGTAAAAGATCCGTCACCGATCAAGTGAGTCGTGTTATCAGAAACGGTATTTCCGTCGTTAAACTGACCAAGCGCCCACTCGATGCGAGCATCTTTCTCAGCACGTCCTCTGCGGTTCACGTATGTTGTCATTCCTTTTGCAAGGTTATCTACAGCACCGTAAACGACTTTTGCACCGCTGCCTGCATATACTTCAGACACGATGTTAGCAACAGATTCTGAAGATTCATTCGTTGATAAGTAATTTTCTACATACGTTACTGAGCTGTTATCTTCAGCCGCAACGATAACATGGTTGAAGATCGCTGCTTCATCATCTTGGTAATAAACCGCTTGAATCGGAGCAGAAAGTTCAACGTTTTTAGGAACATAAAGAAATGCTCCATTCACAAATAGTGCCGCATGAAGTGCTGGTAAACGGTTCTCATCCATTGCTACAGCTTTCATGAAGTACTTTTTCACAAGATCTTCATGCTCTTTTGCAGCAGTTAGAAGATCTGTATAAATAACACCTTGACCCTTTACAGACTCTTCAAGTGCAAAATAAACAGGTGTTCCATTATGGATAACAAGAACATTTTTCGCTTCTTCTTCAGAACCGATCAATGCCTTAACATCTTCAGGAAGTTCATTGAATGCAACAGGAGTGCCAGTTGCTTCATGTTTGAATTCTGTAAAGTTCCATTTATCGATCTTAGTTTTATCCGGTTTAGGCATCGGAAGTTCTTGTGCTAATTCCAATGCTTGCAAACGAAGTTCCTGCAGCCAAGCGGGTTCCTGTCTGCTGTTTGAAAAACCGGTTACGTAGTCCTTATCAAATCTTAGGCTCGTATCAACTGACATGTATAGTCCCCCTTAATGCTTACGCTTCTTGACCAACAGTTTCGTCTTTAATTCCTAGCTCTTCTTTAATCCAGTCATAACCTTCAGCTTCTAGACGGTGAGCTAATTCAGGTCCACCAGATTTCACAATACGTCCTTGCATCATCACGTGTACTTTATCAGGAGTGATGTAGTTCAATAGACGTTGGTAATGCGTGATGATCAAGCAACCGAAATCAGGGTTGCGCATTTCGTTAACACCTTTTGCAACAACTTTAAGAGCATCGATATCAAGCCCAGAATCAATCTCATCAAGGATAGCTAATTTAGGCTCAAGCATCATCATTTGAAGGATTTCGTTACGTTTCTTTTCTCCACCTGAGAATCCTTCGTTTAAGTAACGGTGAGCGAACGCATTGTCCATCTCAAGGTGATCCATCTTTTTATCTAACTCACGGATAAATTTCATTAAAGAAATTTCGTCGCCTTCTTCACGCTTAGCATTGATAGCAGAACGTAGGAAGTCAGCGTTCGTAATACCGCTTACTTCTGATGGGTACTGCATAGCTAAGAAAAGACCAGCTTGCGCACGCTCATCAACTTCCATATCTAAAAGATCTTCTCCGTTGAACGTAACTTTACCAGAAGTTACTTCATATTTCGGGTGTCCCATTAACGCTGCAGAAAGAGTAGACTTTCCTGTTCCGTTAGGTCCCATGATCGCGTGGATTTCTCCACCATTTATTTCGAGATCTAAACCTTTAATAATCTCTTTATCTTCAATAGATACACGAAGATCTTCAATCTTTAAATTAGGTGCTGACATAATACAACCTCCATTAAGAAATCATTCTCAAGATTTTGATAAAAGGCACAAAATAGCCATTCTCAATTTATTCTCATTCTAATCTTATAACAAATGAAATGTATGTTCAAGGGAACGAGCTGTTTACTTTTCCATTGTTGTCATAATATCTGTTCATCAATCTCAATATTTGAAAAAAGGCTGACTCATGAGGCGGTAGACCACCCGATGAATCAGCCTTTTGTAATTTTAACTTTCATATGTTACGGCGTGTGGTTTCTGTTCGCACCTGCCGCTATTTCTAACCCTTTTTTGTATTCCTTATCTCGGACCTTCTCAACGTCTAACCGTTTTTCCAAATCCCTCTCATACTCTGCAAAACCACAGCCATGTGACTGGTGCATTGCTTTTTCCATCTCGGACGTATGTTTTACTTTAATGGGGTGGATAGTGAATCAATCCTTTCAAAGTTAAAGTTATTTAATAATGTTAGCGTATCAGCAACACAAATTTTGCTCAATCCGTTATCGTAGTGAAATCACCCTGCATACACGTGCATGATGATTCCTAATTAAAACAGATGTGACTTTCTGTGTTATCCTGCTAAATGCGCTACATTACTTCCATTACCTTTTAGGATGATTTCAAAACATGAAAAGTGTGGAAATAAACTTTGAATTAATGACGTGGTTTGTTAAGTTCTTTTATGCACTCTTGAACGAGGGTCACTCCTTGGCTCATAGCCGCTCCTCCACCAAAAGCAGCAGAAACGCCAACAGCTTCAAGGATTTCATTTTCTGAACACCCTTGATCTAAACAACCTTTAGTATGATAGATGATGCAATATTCATCTTGGGAATAGATGCTGATTCCTAAAGCAATTAACTGCTTATACTTCTCTGATATTTCGCCTTCTTTAAAGCAATGGCGTGTAAATTCATTATAAGCATGGGTAAGTTCAGGCATGTTCTCATTATATTTTCCTAACCCTTCTTTATAACGGATCAGGTGATATTGTGTTGAATTTGATCCCGGTAGTGGTTGCTCTTCTTGTTTCATTTCATTCACTCCTGTCAAAATAGTAAACAGGTTTAGTATGGGTCATTCATAAGCCGGTTATGTAATAAACATTCGTAAGTTTTTTGTCGAAAGGCCTTTAATTGATTTTGAAGAACCATAAAAAATTTTGTTGGCCTATAAATTAAGTTCAAGGGTCTATAAATGGAATCGCAGGATCTATAAGTTAGTTTGAAGGACTATAAAGTGTTGTTGATCATTTTTTACTCAAAAAAGAACTGACTTTAACATCAAAGTCAGTTCTCAATAAATAATTATTTCGTTACTGGCACTACTGCGCCTTCATATTTCTTTTTAATGAAATCTTGTATCTCTTTAGAACGTAGTACTTCAACTAAAGCTTTAACAGACTTCTTATCTTTATCTCCTTCACGAACGGCGATGATGTTTACGAACGGAGAATCAGATCCTTCTATTGCAATCGCGTCTTTTTGTGGATCCAATCCTGCATCGATTGCATAGTTGGTGTTGATCATAACGGCATCACCTTCACCGTTCTTGTATGCTTTAGGCAGCATTCCTGCATCAACATCAGCTTTGAACTTTAACTTCTTAGGATTTTCTACAACATCTTTAATCTGTGCGTCTGCTCCAGCGCCTTCTTTAACTTTGATCAAGCCCTCTTTTTCAAGTAAACCAAGCATGCGGCCATGATCAGCTACTGAGTTAGACATGATGATTGTAGCGCCTTCTGGTAGTTCATCAAGTGATTTGTATTTTTTTGAATAGATTCCGATCGGCTCAAGGTGGATGCCACCCGCATTCTCGAATTTGTATCCATGATCTTTCATTTGAGCTTCTAAATAAGGAACGTGCTGAAAGTAGTTCGCACCGATTTCTTTTTCAGCTAAAGACTTGTTCGGCAATACATAATCTTGGAACGTTTTGATCTCAAGTTCGATCCCTTTTTCTTTCAAAAGAGGTTTTGCTTCTTCAAGGATTTCAGCATGTGGTACGTTCGATGCACCAACTACGATCTTCTCGTCGCTGATTCCCCCTTCTGTTTTGTTCCCACAAGCAGCGAGTGCCGCAACAAGAACGGTTAATACAAGAACAGATAATATTTTTTTCATATGAACATCCTCCTAGTTGTCATAAACAATTATCTCTTATCTAAAGCAGTCGTAATTCGATCTCCAATCCACTGGATAACGAAGACGATGACCAAGATCAGTGCTGTTGAAATTAACGTAACATCAGCGTTATCTCTTTGGTAACCTTCCATATAAGCCAAGTTTCCTAAGCCACCAGCACCAACTACTCCAGCCATTGCCGTATAACTTACAAGTGCGATGGCAGTAACAGTGATTCCTGAAACAAGAGCCGGCGTGCTTTCTGGAATAAGAACTTTAAAGATGATCTGAGCATTTGTAGCACCCATCGATTTGGCTGCTTCGATAACCCCTTTATTAATCTCTCTCAAAGCGATCTCAACCATACGTGCATAAAATGGTGCAGCACCTACGATTAGAGCTGGAAGTGCAGCTTCAGCGCCTAACATCGTTCCTACGATCAAACGTGTAAAAGGAATCAATAAGATGATTAAAATGATAAATGGAATAGACCGAAAGACGTTAACGATTATGGCAATGACGCTATTTAAAAACTTATTTCCCCACAAGTTTCCTGGAGAAGTTAAGAATAACGCTAATCCGAGGGCAAGCCCTAGGAAGAATGTAATGACCACTGAGATCGCAGACATATATAACGTTTCTTTTGTCGCTTCTAATAGAACGTCCCATTGGACATTTGGGAACCATGTACTAAGCATTATGAATCACCTCTACTTCAACCTGCACACTGTTTAAAAACTCCATAGCACGAGCTAATGCAGGTTCTGTACCTTTTATCTGAATAAACAACGTCCCATAAGGTCCGTTCTGAGTTTGTGTAATCTTCCCTTGGAGAATATTAACGTCTACTTCATACTTACGAATCAGTTCTGTAATTAAAGGCTGTCCCGCTCGTCCACCGATGAAAGTCAGTTGAACGATTCGACCTTCAGGAAATTCAGAAATGAACTGCTTGATCGTATCTACCGTTTCTTCAGGTTCTGTTACTTGTTTCACAAAATCCTTCGTAATAGGTTCTGTCGGGTTTTTAAAGACGTTTAAGACATCGCCTTCTTCTACCACTCTCCCCTGCTCCATTACAGCAACACGGTGGCAGATCTTTCTGATCACGTGCATCTCATGTGTGATAAGAACAATTGTCAAATCTAACTTTTGATTGATCTCAACAAGTAGATCCAGGATACTGTCGGTTGTTTTAGGATCAAGTGCTGAAGTGGCTTCATCACATAAAAGAACTTTCGGCTCATTAGCAAGTGCACGCGCAATACCTACACGCTGCTTTTGCCCTCCACTTAGTTGTGAAGGATAAGAACCACCACGACCTTCTAATCCAACAAGATCGATCAACTCATCAACGCGCTGTTTGATCTTAGCTTTTGGATAACCTGCAATTTCAAGAGGAAAAGCAATGTTTTCTCTTACTGTGCGTGACCATAACAAGTTAAAGTGCTGAAAGATCATAGAGATTTCTTGTCTAGCTTCTCTTAGCTTTTTTGGTGACAACTCAGACATGTTTTTGCCACCGATTGTAACTGTACCGCTAGTCGGACGCTCTAGCATGTTAAGGATTCGGATAAGTGTACTCTTACCAGCACCACTGTAACCGATGATCCCGTATATTTCTCCTTGCTTTATGTTTAAATCTACCGTATCAACTGCCTTTACTTCACCATCTTTGGTCTGAAAGACTTTACGGACTGACTGTAAATTAATCAAGATTCTTACCTCATTTCTTATCTAAAATATTGCTATCTTTAGCATACAATCTTGCTTTTGAAGGTGGTTGATCTCCATTTCAGGATGCTCGCTTTCCGCGGGGCAGGCGGTGAGCCCCTTGCCGCTCTGCGCCTTTAAGGGTCTCACCTGACCGCTCGTCCCGCAGGAGTCTCGCACCTTCCACTCCAATCAACTACTCAATGATGTCTTAACTAAACATCAACTTATAATCAATTTAGGATAAACAATAAAAAATGCCTCTCTGCTTCAATATGAGCAGAAAGGCATATTATATTCTATGCACGTTCTCCTCATCTCCCAAGACTACTTAAAGTCTTGCAGGAATTGGCACCTTTCTAGTTCATCATTCATAAGAATGCAATGATCTAGCGGTTGCCGGGTTTCATAGGGCCAGTCCCTCCACCTCTCGTGATAAGTAAAAAAGTGTTACTTTATTAAGTTAAAGCGATGCATTTTTGAATCACTGTGAAGAATATTATCATCCTTGTCGATTCGTGTCAAATATTTTTAGCAGTTCTAACTAATACACCAGCAGAGATCTCTTCCCAATGGGAACTTAAGTAAAAAATCGCTTCCCATTTTAAGCGTTGTCTCAGTGTACCTTGGAACTCAATCATCTCTTGCCTCAATAATGTGCTAAGCTTCATTTTCCCTTCAAGCAACATCGATAGATACTTCGGATTTCCTGTAAAGGTGACGGTTCTGTTGCGCTCTCCTTCTTTGTATTCAATTTTCAGTATGGTGTCATCCTTACATTTAAAACTTGGCTTTACCGGAATATTATAAAGAGAAAGATATGGACTTTTTGCGATTTGACTTTCAAAGTAGCGAATATCCAACATTAAAAATCCCCCCGAATTGGTTGTTACTTCACCGATTCTAGAGGAATATTCATATACCTTTATAAACCCTTCGACAGCCAGAAGGAATCGTAATTGGTTTTACGACACGTTATCTCATAATTAGTGTTTATGTTTCTTTTCTTGCTTTTCATGTTCATTCTTAGGATGTCTTTGATCATCTTTAACATGTCTATGGTTGTCCCATTGATGTCTTTGATCATCTTTTTTAATTTCATTTCTGTTATTTTGCTTGTTGTGATTCTTATCTTGCTGTTTATTTTCTTTTCTATGATCTTTTGGTTGTTTAAAGTTCTTATCGTTTTTTTGTGACTTCCCCGGATCCTTCATCATTTTAGGTTCTACTTTTTTCTCTTTTTGTTGCTTATGTTCATTTTTGTTATTAGGCTTGATGTTATTGTTGCGTTCTTGATTTTTTTGAGGTTTAACAAGATTTTGTTGGGACTCTTTAACCGAACGTTGTTTAGTTTCTTTTTTCATACGCTCTTCAGAAGACTTTTCTTTGACTTCATGTGGTGCAGCCTTAATTTTGCGTGGATGTGGAACAGATTTAATATCTTTAGAAGAAGTGGCATTTACCTTAAGTTCTTGAAACTTCACTTCTTTAATCTTTTCTTCTTTAAGTTGTTTGTCGTTCTTCGTTGCTTCTTGAAAAGCTGTATATTTACCAGAAGAAACGCCTAGTTGTTTTGCTTTTTTTCGAACTACATGATTCGTTTCAGAAACAGTAATGGCTACAGGATACTGAACGACGGCCTTTTTTACAATAGCGTTCAGCGCCTGATCTAATTCTTTCTTAGTTTTCTTATCACTCGATTTATCAGAAACTGTAGTGATCAACATGGATTGATTTTCTTCCATATAACCTTCTGTTTGATAAGCTTTAATGAGTTGATCCGCAAAAACTTCAAACGGTAAACGATCGTCCGTAGAAAAATTATATTTCTTAACGATCTGTCTAGCTTCATCGTTAAAAGCATCCATTTCAACCACTCTCATTTCGTCGTCAACACCAACCTCAAGGCTTGGGTTGATATCGAAGCTAACATATGCAGCCGCAGCTGAATGACTGCCATTCGGCATAATACCTGAAAGAAAAAGAAAAGCGATTAAAGCTGCGACTGTAAACGAAATAGAAGGCAGCACAAAAAGACTTCTCTTTTTGTTTGAAAAATAAGAAGCCTGATACTCATTACCTACAAGAGGTCTTTTACCTGCTGGTACTCTTACTGTCACGAAGGTTCCGTCCTTCATAAGAAGAGTTGCTTTTTTATTCTGAACTTCAATAACGATGCCGCTGCCGTTCTTCAATGATATCCCTCCCGCATGTAGCAGGATCAGTATAATTTACCGGCAAGAGAACATCATTCCCTTGCCGATAATCTTATTTACCTCACCTTATGGCTGAATGTATGATTTCAGCGCTTGAAAATCGCCTAAATATATAAGTGAAACTGCTATTATATACTTTCGATTTCTCTCTATGGTTTTACGACTACAGGATACCATATTTAATAAATCTTTTATTGGTAATTGCTTTTTTTCTTTTAAGAACGCGGCAAGTTCTTCGTTCTCAGCTAAAAGACGTGCGATTTCTTTTGCATTTTCACGTGCATCCACATGTTTCGGACAATGTTTGCTGAGTACTTTAAAGTTCAGCCCGAACGTTTTTAAAAGCTTTTGGTACTCTTCGATCTCATAAACGCGATTCTCTACTTGAATCTGGTCTTCGAAATGATCCATCGCAGCTTTTTGTTCGGCATAACTTTCTTCTAAACGGCCTTCTTCATCTTCTTCATCAGGTTGTAAAAAGATCAGTCGGTTCTGACGGACTTCTTTACGGATATAATCAATAACTCTGCGTCGAATAACCATATCAGCGAAAGACAAGAAACGGCTTCCTTGACCTTCTTGGTATTGGTCTATCGCTTCGTTGAAGGCAAAAAGACCTACACTAAACTCGTCCATCGTACGATCTATATATTGACTGCAAACTTTCGATGTTACTTTTTTAATGAATGGTTGGTAATCACCAATAAGTTCATTTCTAAGTTTCTCATCGTCTCTCGCTTGGATCGTTAGAACTTTATCTTCTATGCTCGTTAATTTATTGCTCGATAATTTATTTTTCCCCATCGGGAATACTGCATTTAAATTTAAAGATGCCATGATTATCAATCACCTCAGTTAAAAAATTGCTTTGCCTTTTGTTTCGTTTATTAGTGAATCGTATATTTTTATTTTAAAAATAAAATCATTCTTATTTACCACAATAAGCTAGGGAGCAAACATGCAAACAAGCTCTCCTATTCATTTATACCATGACTTTTGACATTTGTAGGATACAGTTCTATAACAATATTACAACGTCCGTAACATTTGTGACGTTATCGTTAAAGTACTGAATTGGCAAAACAAACTGATAATTACTCCATAACCCTTTAAAACCCCACTATTAACGTTATTAGCGTTATTTTAAAATAAAAAAACACATCCTTAAATATTACAAATGGACGTGTTGACGACATTAAATTCCCATATTTTTCTTAGGATTTAACCCCCGAAAAATATAGTTTTTTGTAGAATTAGGCGGTGAATTAAAAAATGTGGGGTGTATCCCACATTTTTTTCATCCTTAATATTCCTTTTCTACTAGTTTTAACATAGCTTTATAAATATTCCCCGCAGATTGTAGCGCATAAATACGATCGATCGCAATTCCTCTAGAAAGAATGAGTAAACAGGGTACGCTAGTTATCCCATATTTAGCGGCAAGCTCTGGCATCTCATTAATATTGCTAACACCTACGGCTATATTTTCGTCTTTTTGAACACGTATCGTTTCGACTGCAACTTCAAACATCTTCTTTCCCATCTTACAAGTCCCACAAAGGGGAGTCTCAAGATACAAAAAATATGGATGTTGCAGCGATTGTTCAATAACGGTTTCCCAATTTTTTCGAGTGATTTCCTTCATGGTATTACTCCATTACTTTTTCTAGTGATACATTTAGCAACACATCATCATCGCTTGATGGCTGCCCTCTTCCATCTTTGTTGTTCGTTACAACAAACATTTTGTTATCCACGATAAGAATATCACGAATGCGCCCTACATTGGAAACAATTGAGGTTATCTTTTTAGATGAAATGCTAACCTTCTTTACACTTTCCCCTCTTAGAGCTGCCACGTACAGATACCCGTCTTTATAGTCGATGCCAGAAGGTGCCCATGTATCATTACCAGAGTGGATCCAAGGTGATTCTAGGCCATCCCTTTTCTCATCCCCTCGAACGAGCGGCCATCCGTAATTTTTACCCGGCTTAATTTTATTGATCTCATCATAATTGGATGATCCATGTTCAGCAGCAAACATGGTACCTTTATTATCCCATGTCATTCCTTGTGGGTTTCTATGCCCATATGTATAGATGGGAGAAGGATAGAATGGATTATCTTTTGGAACAGAACCATCCTTATTTATTCTTAAAATTTTTCCAGCCAGACTTTTCAAACTTTGAGAGAGATCTTCTTCTCCGCTATCCCCCGTTGTGATATACAGCTTTTTATCTGGTCCCCACTCCATCCTACCTCCATTATGTGTGTATCCACCGGGAATACCGTCAAGAATGACTCTACTTTCTTTCCATTCATCATTCTCAAAGCGCATCTCAACGACTCGATTTACTAAACGACCCGATTTTTCGTACGTATAATAGCCATATGCTATTTTATTGCTGTCATAGTTTTGGTCTAAAAGAAAGCCAAGAAAACCTCCTTCCCCACCATCAGCCAATGCTTCTGAAAATTTTGGGGAATAAGAGGTCTTTTTTTGTTTCGGCCCTAATAAAACAAGCCCCCCAGTTCGTTCACTGATCCACATTTGTTTTGGGGTGCTGTTTATCTGCCAAGGAATATTTAAATTTTTGGTTACAATATCTTCAGATGAATGACTTATTTCATCTTTATTTAAAGGACTACAACCACTGATCAAGCAAAAGGCAGTTAGAAGACTGTACCAATTTTTTCTCATGGCTTATCCTAAACAATTCTTTTGAATATTAAAGTGTGCACCTACCAATACCTTTGCTAGGTACATCAGAGGTGTTTTCGCAACTTCTCTGTACATCTTATTAATATATAAATGCTCCGCATTCGGTAATTCACGTTGCAGTTGCTTTCTTAGTTTATGACCTGCATCATCAGCATCGACCAGAATATAAACATCTCGATCTTCAATGGCTAATGCCAGCTCTTCTAATTTATCCAAACCTAACGTTCCATTCGTACAAATAATTTCAACCGGTTCATCCAGGATTGCGGCTAACTTATCCTTATCTGATTTACCTTCGACAATGATTACTTTGTTTTTGATTTCATTCATTACTCATCTCTCCTATACTTTGAAGACTATAAAATGAATGCATCGCTTAGATTATATATTTGCTTTATTTTATTAAAATCCTGCAAGAGATGTTCTTTATTACTATACCCCTTTTTCCTATTTTCCTACCTATTTGTAATTGATGTATGCGTTTTGTACTAATTCTCCTCAAACGCGTTTGACATCCTGTTACTTAAGGGAATTTAGGTGTCATAAAACGAATATTGGAGGAGTCATCACATGGCAAAAACGGAACCAAAAATGAGCCGAGCTGATGCAGGCAGATTAGGTGGAGAGAAAACATCCAAATCACGCGGAAAAGAATTCTATCAGCAGATTGGAAAAAAGGGTGGTACCTCCACATCAAAAAAACATAGCACAACTTTCTTCCAGGAAATCGGGAGAAAAGGCGGCAGCTCTACCTCTAACACACACAATAAGACGTTTTATCAGGAAATCGGAAAAAAGGGTGGTACCGCTACTTCCCAAAAACAAGATAAAAGTTTTTATCAGAAGATCGGATCAAAAGGCGGAAGTGCTGAACGAAACAAACTAAATTAAATGTAAAAAGAGGATGATTGCCAAGGTAACACGTTGACATCATCCTCTGAGTGCTGAAATCAGCACCAACCTTTATCACATTCATCCACATATTTTGATGGATTCGGTAATTCTACAGGCTTTTCACGTTTATAAATCTTGTCAGCATCAAATTCAAAACCCTCAGCCATCTCGTACATATTACCTTGATTTGTAAAACGGATCTGACCAATCTCGTCCTTATCTAAGTAAAGAGACATAGATCCGCCTTTCATTTTACCAAAAACTCGTGATGTAACGTCTCGTCTATCTTGGTTCATAAAAAAATCCCTCCAAAAAAGAATAGCAGTATGTCTATTCTTTCCTGAAGAGATTGATTTCATTAATCTTCTTTGATTAATTCTTCGTATTGTTCAGCAGTCATTAACTTTTCAACCTCAGAAGCATCTGAAAGTTCTACAACAACCATCCAAGCTTTTTCATATGGAGACTCGTTAACAAGTTCAGGGCTATCATCAAGGTCTGCATTTACTTCTACAACTTTTCCAGAGACAGGCGCATATAATTCAGAAACAGTCTTAACAGATTCTACGCTTCCGAAAGGCTCGTCCGCAGTAAGTTCGTCTCCTACTTCAGGAAGTTCAACGAACACGATATCTCCTAGTTCGTCTTGAGCAAATGCTGTAATACCGATACGAACTTTATTGCCTTCTTCTGTTTTTGTCCACTCGTGCTCTTCTGAATAGCGTAATTCTTTTGGAAATTCCATGTGTAATCCCTCCAGCTTTTCTTGGTTTTATAATAACTACAATAAAAGGTTTATCATAGTCAGTAACAAAGTTATTTTTTCCAAGTGTTTTCGTACAGCTCTTCTTTAAATCCTACTGTAACTTCTTTGCCGTTTGTTGCGATCGGTCTTTTAATCAGCATGCCATCACTGGCTAAGATTTCGAGCAGCTCTTCATCTGTTGCTGTTTTCATCTTCTCTTTCATACCCAACTCACGATACTTCATGCCGCTCGTATTAAAGAATTTTTTGATCTCTAGACCACTCAGATCGATCAGTTTCTTAAGTTCATGAGCAGAAGGCGGGTTCTCCACAATATGTATAGGCTCAAAGGCTACATCATTTTCTTTTAGCCATTTTTTTGCTTTTTGGCAAGTTGAGCATTTTGGATATTCATACACTTTCAGTAGCATTATATCACCCCTTCTCATAGTACCACAAACTAGTGTTACCAATAAAACAAGAAATTCTGCACGTTGGGGAATTTGTTTGACCAGGTGTTGAAAATGAGATCCCGTTTTAGGTTGCTCCCTTTTTATGGAGCGAGGGTATAATCAGACATGGCAGTTGTCGAGAATTGTAGACTCGCGGATAAACTGCAAAAACTTTTGGATTTGGAGCTATAATTCGCGGATAAACTGCTTAAATTTGTGGATTGAAGGTGTTTATTTATGGATTAATTTTCGGAACACAGCTACATACCCCTTTAGGTATCACCCTAAATCTGTTTTCGCACCTGAAACTGCACTTTTTGTGAGCATTTTTTCGATGTCTGCAATCAAAAATTGCTGTGTTAGTTTCTTTTTTCATGATTTTTACTTTCGAACCTCTTACAAACTAAACAAAAAAAGCCCTCCTACAAATTCAGGAGGGAAAGATAAGATATTTTGAAGGTTAGCGTAAATTCAGATCAATTAAACGATATAGCGTTCTTCTTCAAGAAGCTGAACAGCTAGTTCACGCTTCTTCTTAATCACGTTAATAGGTGTGTGGCGCGTTAATTTTTTTAACGCTGACAACATCATGCGGAGCATGTCGCCTTCTTCAACAGCAATGATGGACTCTTTTGCATGAGCTTCAATGCGGTTGAAAGCTTCTTGGCAATATACTTCTGTGTATAAAAGTTTTTGTTTTGCCTTTTCAGCTCCAGATCTTTCGATTGCTTTTTCTGTACGTAAAAGAACAGATTCCATGTTGTACACTTCGCTAATGATATCGGCTAAGTTTGATAATACTTCTTGCTCTTGCTCTAACTTAGGTCCAAACTTTTGAACGGTTAATCCAGCAGTCATCAAGAAAATCTTCTTTGCCATAGACACAAGATATTTTTCTTGATCCAAGCTTTCCGTACCTACTTCAACAGGCATTAACATCATGAGCTCTTGTTGAAGCTGAGTTGCTTTTTGAATAAGTGGCAATTCATTTTTCATTGCTTTTTTCACAAGCGTTCCTGGTACTAACAAACGATTGATCTCGTTCGTTCCTTCAAAGATTCGGTTGATACGAGAATCGCGGTATGCACCTTCGATCTCATATTCAGACATAAATCCATATCCACCATGGATTTGAACGCCTTCGTCTACTACATAGTCCAACACTTCTGAAGCTGACACTTTGTTCAGTGAACATTCGATCGCATACTCTGCGATTGCTTTTGCTAATTCACGACCATCTTTTTGTTTTTCTTCAGATAGAGCGCCTAGACGGTTTTCAAAAAGACCTACTGTGCGGTATACAGAACTTTCAGCTGCATACGTTTGGACAGCCATGTTCGCCAGCTTTTCTTGAATAAGGCTAAAAGAACTGATTTTACGCTTGAACTGTTGACGCTCGTTCGCGTATTTTACAGATACTTCAAAAGCGCGTTTGGCTGCTCCAACACATCCTAATGCTAACTTGTAACGACCGATGTTCAGAATGTTAAAGGCGATCAGATGTCCTTTACCTGCTTCCCATAACAGATTTTCCTTTGGTACTTCTACATCTTCTAAGATAAGAGTACGCGTTGAAGAACTCTTGATTCCCATCTTCTTTTCTTCTGGTCCTGTGGAAACGCCTTTATAATCTCTTTCAACGATGAATGCAGTGAACTGCTCACCATCGATTTTTGCATATACTACGAAAACGTCAGCGAATGCAGAGTTTGTGATCCACTGCTTCTCACCGTTTAATACATAATGAGTGCCTTCAGCGTTAAGCTTTGCTGTCGTTCTTGCGCCAAGTGCGTCAGACCCAGAACCTGGCTCAGTTAATGCGTAAGCAGCGATCTTTTCACCTGTTGCGAGTTCAGGTAAGTATTTTTTCTTTTGTTCTTCGTTTCCAAAAAGAACGATAGGAAGTGAGCCGATTCCTACGTGAGCTCCGTAACTGATCGAGAAACCACGTCCGCGTGCAAACTTTTCCGTGATGAGTGAAGAAGAAATCTTATCTAGACCTAAGCCGCCATACTCTTCAGGTACATCTGCTCCTAGTAGTCCCAGTTCTCCTGCTTTCGTTAATAGCTTTCTGGATACGGTAAAATCGTGATCTTCCATCTTTTCAAGTTGAGGTACAACTTCTTTCACAACAAAATCTTCCGTTGTTTTTGCGATCATTAAGTGTTCTTCTGAAAAATCCTCAGGTGTATAAATTTCTGCTGCTGAAATGTCTTCTATTAAAAAGCTTCCACCAATGATTTGTTTTTCTGCTGTATTCGACATGTTTTCTCCTCCTCGTTATCCTACTAGTTCAAATACGCCTGCTGCTCCCATTCCACCACCGATACACATCGTTACAACTCCGAACTGTTCATTACGACGCTTCATCTCGTGTAAGAGAGTTAATGTTAACTTTGTTCCTGAACATCCTAGCGGGTGGCCTAGTGCAATCGCACCGCCATTTACGTTTACCTTATCTTCTGGAAGGTTCAGTTCACGAATGACTTGAACACTTTGGGAAGCAAAGGCCTCATTCAATTCGAACAAGCCGATGTCCGAAATTTCTAATCCTGCCATTTTCAATGCTTTTGGAATGGCCGCTACAGGACCAACTCCCATGATATCTGGAGCTACTCCAGCCACTGCAAAAGAACGGAATTTCAACAATGGTGTTAAACCTTCTGCTTCTGCTTTTTCTCTGTTCATAACAAGAACCGTAGCAGCGCCATCACTCGTTTGTGAAGAATTCCCTGCTGTTACAGAACCAGTCGGTGTGAATGCTGGACGCAGTTTACCTAGTACGTCAATGGTTGTTCCAGGGCGAACTCCTTCATCGATGGATACAGCAATCTCTTTTTCCACTAGCTTCGACTGTTCATCTAACCAGCGTTTCATCACATGTACAGGAACGATCTCGTCGTTAAACTTGCCTTCTTTGATCGCTGCTGCTGCTTTTTGGTGGCTTCTTACGGCAAATTCATCTTGATCTTGTCTTGAGATGCCGAAGCGTCTCGCTACTTCTTCTGCTGTATGACCCATACCCATGTAATATTGCGGCACCGTTTCAACTAAGTAGGGGTTAGGCTTTACAACATGACCTACTACCGGGACAAGACTCATAGATTCAGCTCCACCTGCAAGAATGGCTTCTGCTGCACCGAGCATGATTTTTTCTGCACCATACGCAATACTTTGCAACCCTGATGAACAAAAACGGTTGATCGTAATTGCTGGTACAGTTTCAGGCAATCCAGCTCTAGCACCGATCAGACGAGCCATGTTCATCCCTTGTTCTGCTTCAGGAACGGCACATCCGATAATCAGATCATCGATTTCTCCGTTATAATCACCTGCACGCTTCAACGTTTCTTTAATGGTTACCGCTGCTAGTTCGTCTGGTCTCATATGTGCAAAAGAACCTTTTTTCGCTTTACCAACCGCTGTTCTAGCACCTGCTACTATTACTGCCTCTTTTAACATTGAGTTCTTCCCCCCTTAGTTTCTTAGTGGCTTGCCTTTAACAAGCATGTGCTGCATTCTTGCCTGACTCTTCGGTTCTCCAGCTAGACTTAGAAATGCTTCTCTCTCCAAATCTAGTAAGTATTGTTCGTCTACCAATGTTCCTTCTGGCACTCTTCCTCCAGCTAAAACAAAGGCTAGTTTCTTTGCTATTTTTAGATCGTGCTCTGAAATGTATTGGCTAAAATGCATTGTCTGCGCTCCTAATGCAAGTGTTGCATATCCTGCCTCACCGACCACAGGAATCTTCTTTCTAACAGGTGGTGTATAGCCAAGGCTTTCTAACGCAAGCACTTGTGTCTTCGCATCATGCAAGAGGTGATCACCATTTACAGAGATGCTGTCTTCCTTTCGTAAGAAGCCTAGTTTACGTGCTTCTTGAGCAGAAGTTGACACTTTCGCCATCGCAATCGTTTCAAAAGCTTGGTTCGCTACTTTTTGCAGATCTCCCTTAGCGCCTTCAGGCAGTTGCTCTAATAGACGAAGATAAAGTTCTTTGTTTCCGCCTCCACCTGGAATCAAACCAACTCCTGTTTCGACAAGTCCCATATACGTTTCAGATGACATCTGAAGTCTTGCTGCAGGAAGTGACACTTCAACTCCACCGCCGAGAGTCATTCCGAAGTTAGCCGCTACTACAGGTTTTGCACTATAGCGAACTCTTGCCATCGCTTGTTGGAATTGACGAACCATCATATCGAGTTCAAAGAAATTGTCGTCCTGTGCTTCCATAAGGATAAGCATCAAATTTGCACCAACGCAGAAGTTCTTACCTTGATTACCAATTACAAGCCCTTTGTAGTTCTTTTCTACTTCGTCGATCGCCTGATGAAGCATCATAATAATTTCCGGTCCGATCGCATTATTCGGAGAATTGAACTCAAGCCCCGCAACATCATCACCAAGATCGATTAGTGTTGCTCCACCATTCTTTGTGATCACATTGCCTTTTTCTTTTAAACGGCTTAAATAAACCACTTTTTTGTTCTCTTCCACAGGAAGATAGCTTCCGTGGTGATAATAAGAGCGATCACCATCCGTTTTTGTATAGAACGAGTTCTTTTCGGAGTGTAGAAGCTCTTCTACCCAGCCAGGTATTGTCTCACCTTCAGTTTTCATTCGTTCTACTGATTGTGGTACGCCGATCGCATCCCAAATTTCAAATGGACCATGCTCCCATCCGAATCCCCATTTCATCGCTTGGTCGATCGCAACAAGGTCATCAGCGATTTCATAACACTTTTCTGCAGAATATAATAGAACCGGTTTAATGATGTCCCATAGCAGTTTACCTGCACGGTCATCACTGTATAAAAGCGCTTTCACTTTTTGGTTTGTTGTTTTCATTTGTTTTGCAGCTTCAAGTGTGGCTGTCTTCATCTTAGAACGTGGTTTATATTCCAAAGTAGCAGGATCGAGCTCCAAGATTTCACTGCCTGCTTTGCTTTTTTGTTTCAGATAGAAGCCTTGACCTGTCTTACTTCCCGTCCAGCCCTTGTCTACCATCTCGTTCAAGAAGTCAGGAATCTCAAACACTTCTTTTTCTTTCCCGTCAACTTGCTCATACACATTTTTCGCAACATGAAGGAAGGTATCTAACCCAACAACATCAAGCGTTCTAAACGTTGCAGATTTAGGACGGCCGATCAAAGGACCTGTAACCGAATCAACTTCACCGACACTATATCCTTGTTTCATCATCTCTTGCATCGTGATCATCAATCCATATGTTCCGATGCGGTTCGCGATAAAGTTAGGCGTATCTTTCGCTTCAACTACTCCTTTTCCAAGTACGTTCTCACCAAAGTTGCGCATGAATTGAACAACTTCAGGTAGTGTATCCTCTGTTGGAATAATTTCAAGAAGCTTTAAGTATCGTGGTGGATTGAAAAAATGTGTTCCTAAGAAATTGGCTCTAAAATCTTCTGAACGTCCTTCAGCCATGGCTGAAATCGAGATTCCAGAAGTGTTAGACGTTACAATACTTCCTGGTTTTCTATATTGATCGACTTGTTCAAAAAGCTTTTGTTTCACATCTAGGCGTTCAACAACTACCTCAATGATCCAGTCTACATCTTTTAATTTTTCAAGATCATCGGTAAGGTTACCAATTGAGATTAATTCGAGATTTTCTTTTACGGCTAGTGGAGCAGGTTTTTGTTTCAATAATTTTTGTGTGGCAGATAGAGTGAATTTGTTGCGGAATGCAGGATGATCTTCCGTAATCCCTTTTGCTTTTTCCTCTTCACTTAAAGAAGGCGGTACAATATCCAATAGTAATGTTGGTATTCCGACGTTTGCTAGGTGAGCGGCTATGCCTGATCCCATTACACCAGAACCCAGTACAGCAGCTTTTCGGATTTCTCGAGACAAGATGGTCTTCCTCCTTTATTGAATGAATACTCATTCATTTTTTATCCATAAAAAAATTAATTACCCTATATCCAATATAAAATATATTCTGAATTTTAGCAATAGTTGAGGTTTTTTTCTTTTGTAAACGTTTATTTCTTATCTTATGCAGGTTGTGTGCCTATGGTTTATAGAGGAAGAATGATTCTTTCTGCGTATAAAAAAGAGGAGTCTGTGTTTAAGACAGACTCCTCTTGCATACTACTTATTTTCCGAACACACCTTTTAATACGAACACAACGTTTGCTGGTCGTTCAGCAAGACGTCTCATGAAATACCCGTACCAGTCGTTTCCGTATGGTACATAAATTCGCATCTTGTAGCCTTCTTGCATCAGTTGATCTTGACGCTCTACACGAATTCCGTACAACATCTGAAACTCGAATTGATCATAAGGAATGTTGTGTTTTTCCACCAGATCTTTTGTATACTGGATGATCTCATCATCGTGTGTTGCAATCGCGGTATAGTTTCCGTTCAAAAGATGAGTTTCGATCAGTTTTTTAAAGTTATTATCTACATCGCTCTTTTCCGGATATGCGACAGTTTGCGGTTCTTTGTATGCACCTTTTACTAATCGCAGGTTCGGATGATATTCATCTAACGTTTGAACATCTTCTAATGAGCGATACAAATAAGCTTGGATAACTGTTGAGATGTTATCATATTCACTTTTAAGCATCTTGAAGATTTCAAGCGTTTTCTCACAACGAGAATAGTCTTCCATATCGATCGTGATGAAAACATTATGTTTGGTTGCTGCATCCATGATCTTTCTCATGTTGCTCAACACAAGTTCATCGCTGATATCTAGTCCCATGGAAGTCATTTTTAGAGATAGCTGTGAATCCAGCTTTTCTTTACTGATCGCTTTAATGGCATCTATACAATGCTGAGTCATTTCGGCAGCTTCGCGTTCGTTATCGACAAACTCACCAAGATGATCGATTGTTACTGGCATTCCCTTTTCATTCAAACGTTTGATAGCCGTAATGGAACTTTCAAGTGTTGCACCTGCTACAAAACGACCCGCTCCGAAACGTAGACCGTATCTTTTAGCAAGGTTAGTTAACGATTTATTTTTAGCAAGAAATAAGAAAAAATTGCGCATAAGTTGTTCCAATCCAATTACCCCCTAATACCCTTAAAATATAAAATAAGATTGGTTAATTCTCTCTATGATGTAACCGCTTTAAATATATCATTTTTTTTGCGAATATTGTCGATTTTGCAATATTAAAAATATTTTTCGTGTGAAAAAGTTTTTAAATCATGTTTACTGAGACAGTTAAACTGATTTTTACGGTACGTGTTATTATATTTCTTACACGTTCACCGGTAAATGACCTAGTTTCACCTATAATAGAGCTAGTTTCACCGCTAACACGTCTTGTTTCACCTGAAACTGTCTTCTAACCACTCGTAATCATCTTCTTATCAAAAAACTGGCAAAGCTTACAATAAAAAAAGACAGTCTATATGACTGCCTCATGTTATATCTTATTATTTCTGTTCGTTTCGGTGCTTTTCATTCAATTTTTTTATCTCATGAACAAGGTTTTTCATTGCTTCCTTAGCATCTGGATACTCTTCGTTCCAGTGCTTTACTAATGGCGGCATGCTCTTAGCGATGAACGAATAAAGAACATATGTTTTTACCATCTCTACATGCTTTGGATCTGAACTTCCTAGAAGAAGTTCAGCATATTTTTCTATCAAACCATCCAGCTGTAGTTTTAATTTATCATCCACGGTTAAATACCCCCTAGATTATTTAGATTTTACAGTGATACCGAAGACATTACGGCTAGATAAATAGCACCCGCAGCTAAGATAGAAGCGACTATGGCAAGTACCATACTTTTGTTTTGCTTGATCGATGCAAAAACAGATAAGACTAATACAATCGCACCTGCTAGCCAAACAAGACTCATCATTGAGAAGTTAAAGAACAACATCGGATTTTCGCCTGGAACAATACCCGAGAATAGAGTAAACAGTTTAGAAGGCTCTTCCATCTTTAACGTATCCGCTACATCATGAGGTGGTGTTTGCTGAGTCATCACTGCTGTTGTTACAAAAGCAAGAAATAAGAAAATCCCTTCTGCTTTAATCCATTTGTTAAGCGCTATTCCAGTCGTACCTTCCTTCAATCTCTTCTTTAGCCATATTCCGTTGATCAGGCTATAGACCACAATAATCAACAAAAGAATGTGTTTGATCAACAATGCTTGTCCATAGTCTAACAAATAACTGTTCACATATTGAGGAACGATATAGTTCATTAACCACAAGCCTGCACCAATCACAGTAACTAAGCAGCCCACAGCCAAAGGTGTAAACCATTTATAGAATGAAAGATTTGGCCCTTCCCCTTTGCTAAAATACCCACTTACGAGAAGTACACCTGACCAAGTGATCACAGCTATAAAATGCAACGAGTGAGCTAAGAATCCTAAAGATTCTAGACTTGCTGCATGACTCGCATAACCGACAGAGATTCCCATTCCAGCTGTCAAAAAGACGACTAATCCGGCAAAGAATCGATCTTCTTTTATATCATTAAATAAAACCATGAAGAACAAAAGAACAGAAATTCCGGTTAAGAAAAGCCAACCCTTTCCTACTTCAAAACTAAAAACGATATTTTGAAACGTCATCCAATATCCGAAATCTTCTCCAAGATGCATCGTAAGTCTAATAAGCTCCCCGATCCCAAACAATGGTGTGAAAACTATTAAAAGTAAGATAAGCTTTTTGGAAAAAAAGATTTCCGGACGGCTTTCTCGTGGAACTGAATATAAGATAAACGCACCCATTAACAAGGCAAAACAAACATATAACATGGCTTTAGCGACAATAAACATGAAATAAGCTCCTTCGTAACGATCTAAGCTTTATTGTATCAGGGATTTGGGAAGTAACAAAAGTTTAAGAATGACAATAAAATGAAATTTTTATATAAAAAAAAGCTAACAGAACAGCGTCTTTCTCGCCTCTGTTAGCTTTCTCATAAAATTATCGGTTTCCTCTTTGCACGACTTTGGATAGAAATTTTACTCCATCACCATAGCTGAATTTCCTTGCAGCACGTCTAAACTCTTTCAACCCTTTACGAGTAACGTTGAAATATGGATCAATGAGTCCTTCTTCTTTTAATTGATTCGCCGTTTCAATCGTGATAGAGTGCTGAATTTCTCTCATCTTGTGATTGAATTGCTCTAAACTCGCATTTAATACAAACTCTTTGCCTAATAACTGGACGATATCTTTCGCGTTTCCAGTGTGAGCAGTTTCTTCATCTATGTATTCTTCTTCAACATATTCTTGTTCGAACTCTTCTATATCTTCTTGTTCTCGTTCTTCTAAAGGTTCTAATAATGTTGTAATTCGAATAATCTCTTGTTTTGCTAACATGATCTCTTTTTCTTTTTGCAGCAAATAATCTATGTAATCTTTTTTATCTTCTTCATGAAGGTCTTCCGTTACTAAACGGTTTTTCACTTCATTCTGAACTTGTTTCATACGTTTAATCTGCTCTTCTTGAGATAACAATTCTCGTACAAGCTCTTCTTCTTCAGATTCTGTTAATGTAACTTCATCGTTATCATCTTGTATGTAAACTTCTTCTACTCTCTGTTCTTGTGTTTCTGGCTCTAACTTACTTTTATTAGCCATCGGCATAACAGACTTTCCAGCCGAAACAAAAGCCATGAGTGCTTCATTTACTTTCACATAAAAAATACTGCAGATCCCGATTGCAAAAACAGCTACAAGAAATGCGAGCAAGTCTGAAAAATGAAACGTAAATTCTGTAATCACTAACTTGTACATAAATACTAGCGATATTAGACTGATTAGAATAATTTTGAACCAATGATTACGAATTTTAATTTTCTCATCTGTTGTCTTCAAATCAATTGCCCCCTTTAAATCGTTATCCCTATAAAGGAATAACCATATAAACATTCGCCATGCTTTTCTTTTTTTGTCCGCAGAAACCAAAAAAAAACAGCCATCCAAACTACGGAAAGCTGTTCATTCACACTATTCAATAACTCCTGTTTCAACTACATCTACTTCAGTTGTTAAATGTATTTTCATTGAAGGATATTGTTTTTGAAATACTTTGTAATCCCAACCTTTTTCTCGCCTTCTCACTTGATCACCTAGTCCAAGAGGATCTACTTGCAATTCTTGAAACTTCTTCACGATCCCTTGTGCTTCATCTTGTAATTGTCTTCTTAACGTTTTTTTAATAAGAGCAATGTTTTCCGGCTGCTCTAGGTTCAACCAATGCGGATACTCATGAATCTCACCAAGAATCTTCATCTTCACATTAAACTGAGGTACGCCATTCACCTTTTTAATATCGTAGGTTGTCGTTCCTTTAATGTTCCGAATTACAGCATGTCCCTTCCTCTTATCTTTCTTGATTTCCACCTCATAATTACCTGATTTAGAGCCGTCCAGAAGAACTTTAAAAGCAAATGATTGTCTGTGATTTAGTTTACCAACATACTTATCTCTTTTAAATAAAGCGACTCCTTCAAGCTGAATCGATTTTTTATGTGTTTTTACGATTGGTAAGAAAGGATCCATTCCTTCTCCATAATAGCTGTACAGAAACACGTGCAGATTTGTTTTCGGCAGATTCTCACTCTTAATATTCTGATCGAGTAGATCGGCCAAATACATGGATGGGAGAGCAGAAGCGGTATATTTCTTAGTTAACAGTTCATTCGTATTGCCATCTACTACAGTCAAAAAAAGTCGATTTCCTACGTTAGGATCTCGATAAAGGGAATTCACGATCTCTAGAATCCCCTTTTCAGCAAAACGATCATTGAACAATACTACACGAAGCTGCCCTGTCGTCAAAGTTTTAGGTGATTGTGTATTTAGTTTAGACCTTATAAATCGACTCGTGTGTGATACAGCTGATAATGTTTCAACTCGAACATTTCCATCCATATTAAACACAGGGTACGTAATCGTACCTTGAATACTTTCATCCGGCTTTTTATCAAAACCGATGGCATGTATGAGCTGGACTTCATCAATGATCTCTTTTGGTACACATCCTGTGAGAATTAAGATGAGAAAAAGAATACAAAGCGTATATTTTTTTTTCATTCGTCGATGTCCTTTTTCTTTCTCATTTCTTTCACTTTATCTTTAGATGGCAGTGTAGTTCCTAATGAGATTGGACGCTTCAATAGCCTATTATAGGGCAGTCGAAAAATCGTATCCGTCATATCTAATAATCGAGGCGGATAGATTGGCTGTAAATATGGCCTGCCTAATGATTCTAGTCGCAAAAGATGGACGAGAATAAACGACATTGCCAATACAATTCCCACCCCGCCCCAAAGTGCCGCAAAAAAGATGAATGGAAAACGGAGGATACGAATCGTATTCGCCATTTTATAGATGGGTGTCGTAAACGATGCTAGTGCAGATAAAGAAACGATGATCAAAAGAATATTACTCGTTAATCCCGCTTCAACAGACGCCTGTCCGATTACGATACCTCCTACGATTCCCAGTGTCTGACCAACTTTCGTAGGAAGACGTGCACCTGCTTCCCGCAACAACTCAATCGTCAATTCTAAAAACAACACTTCCAATATAGGTGGAAATGGAATGTTCACGCGTGACGAGATCAAAGGTGCTAATAGATCTTTAGGTATCATCTGATAGTGGTAAGTGAGTACGGCGACATAAAGCGGTGTTGCAAAAGTTGAAAAAATAACCGAAATAAAGCGGATGAATCGGAACAATGATCCCAAGAGCCATGATAGATAATAATCTTCTGGTGATGCAAAGTATTCCGAGATACCCGTTGGACCTAGCAGGGCTTGAGGCGAACCTTCTGAGAGAATCGCAATTTGACCATAATTCAACATGGCTACAACCCTGTCTGGTCGTTCGGTTGTGATGAGCTGCGGAAAAACCGATTTCGTATTATCCGATATGATCTGTTCTAAGTACGAACTATCCGGAATGACTTCCAGCTCAATATCTTTAATTCGTTGCATAACAGTATTTAAGTTCTCTTTTTCAGCAACACCTTCTAAATACGCGATAATAACTCGTGTCTTTGAAAATTTCCCGAGTACTACTTCTTTAAACCGGAGTTCAGGAACTGGCAATCGTCTACGAATCAGATACAGATTGCTATCTAAGTTCTCAATAAAAGCTTCTTTCGGTCCAATAACAGAAAACTCAATTTCAGAAACAGATACGGGCCGGTTAGTAGCAAAGTTCTCTGCCCGAATGACCGCACATTCTTCATCGTATTCACCGAGTTGAACCACGATAAAACCGCGTAACAACTTGTTTTGAATCTCTTTTATATCATTAGTAATCGTAACGCTCTCGATTGGTAAGATATCTTTTAAATCTTTAATGTGTCTAAAATCTTTGCTATGTATTAAATACGGAAGCAGGTCTCGATGGAGCAATTCTCCATCGATCATCGCTTTATAATAAGAAATATAAATATGATGATGTACCGTCTTTTGAGGATAATGGATAAAATCAGCAGACTCCTTCGCATTATCTACTAGCTCTCTAATATCGCTATACGTATTATCCGATAGATCGATCGTATGACTCTGCTCTTTCGACTTCTTTTTAAACCATTTCATCATGACGACTCACACCTCTTTTCTACTTCTTAATATGAGATGAGGTGTATGGAAATATACAAAAAAAGCATTCCAATCCATGACCGGAATACTTTTTGATAATTACGAAAGACAGTTGATTAAAGTGCCCCTAGAAGCTTTTCGCAAACCAAAACAGTTTTTTGAAAAAGATTTTTCCTAAAAGGGTGATGCTTATCGTCTCTTTTGCTTTTACTTCATTGACAGGTTTATTGAAGTGGAAGTGCGAGACTCCTGCGGGACAGGTAGGCAAGTGAGACACTTATACGTGAAACGTACGAATGTGGCTCACCGCCTGCCCCGCGGAAAGCGAGCATCTGTAACGGAAATCAACTACATTCAGAAGCAACATTGAAGTATGCCAAAATAGCTTTTAAAAAGTATTTATACAAGAGCAGTTTCTATATTGTGACTTATAAATGTCCCTACATCTTCACCGTTACAGATCTTAAGAAATGATCCTTCTTGGTTAAAATCAAAGAGGTGAATCGGCAATCCATGGTCACGCGCTAAGATAAGAGCGGATTGATCCATCACTTTTAAATTATTTCTGATAGCTTCGTCATATTGCAAAGTTGCGTATTTTCTTGCTTGTTTGAAACGATTAGGATCACTATCATACACACCATCCACACCTTGCTTAGCACATAGAATCGCATCACAGTTCATCTCTAGCGCTCTTTGAACCGCCGGATAGTCAGTAGTAACGTAGGGTTGACCATTCCCTCCAGCAAAAATGACGACGTATCCTTTGTTTAAATGATGTACCGCTCTTAAGCGAATATATGGTTCCGCTACGGCACTGATGGGAACAGAACTCATCACTCTTACTTCTTGGTCTATTTTACTTTTCAAAACCCCTCTAAGCATCAAGCTATTGATGACCGTTCCAAGCGTTCCGATCTGATCAGCTTCTACTCTTTCAATTCCCCAATACTCTGCTAAATTACCTCTGAAAATATTTCCTCCACCCACAACGATAGCCACTTCAATCCCTTTTTCAAGAACAGATAATACTTCTTTTGCAATGTGATTTAAAGAAAGGTGATCAAAACCTGATCCTTGTTGCCCAGCAAGTGCCCCACCACTTAATTTAATCAGTACTCGTTTATAACGCATCTGCTTTTCCTCCTTCTTCATACACACAGAGAAAACGGTATACAAAAAAAGAACAAACGACAATAAATATGTCATCTGTCCTTTCGAATAAGATGGATTGTAAGGAAATGAGTACTTTTATATCGTGTTCCCTTCATTACAATCCCTCCTCTTTTCTTCTTTCCAACATTATATACAAAAATTTGAATTTGGGTGAAATTTTACTGATTTTTTTTATAAATCCCTTCCTATGTCCATCGAAACTCGTAAAACGAAAAAAATTAGTTTTAAAACTTCTATATATAGACAAGTGTCATATGCACTTTTAAAACTTGTTACATATAATGCATGGACAAGAAATAGTCAATACCATTACCAGGAGGCAATATTTTGAATTGTAAAAACAAACTCTCACCTCGAGAGCTTGCCAATTTATTATGTAAGCATGTAACAGTCAGAGCAGGGGAAGATGTAGAAGAATCCGGCAAATTAGTCTGTGTTGGAAGAGACTTTATAGCAATCAAGACAGATGACAGAGAGGTTCTTTACTTTCCTTTAAATAATGTAAGATCCGTTTCAGTAGCAACAGACAGAAACTGTTGCAACACAGATCGTAAGAAAGTTTGTAATGATACCTTCCAAAGCATCTTACGAAAACTGATCAACTGTAAAGTAAGAGTGAATGACGGTAGTGACGATGATGGTGAAGTTGAAGGCGTTCTAACTCGTGTTAACCGTACATCCATCCAAGTCGTAGAAGACGACGAACTCGTAATCATCGCGATCGGCTCTATCAACTTTATTACGCAAGCAGGCGAAATTGGTGACGACGAAAGCAGCAACTGTAGAATCTTATGCTGTAAAAAAGAAAAACCTTGCTGCAAGAAAAAAGAAAAATGCAAGCCAGAATCTTCTTCAAGTTCAAGCTCGAGCTCTAGTTCTAGTTCTAGTTCTAGTTCATCTGTAGTATGGTGCAAACCTGAATCTTCATCTTCATCTTCTTCTTCTTCCAGTTCTTCTGTACTGTTGTGCAAAAAAGAATCTTCATCTTCATCTTCTTCTTCTTCTTCATCCTCATCTTCTAGCTGGTGTAAAGAGTCTTCCTCAACACACGATCATTGGAAGAAAAAGAAGCACAAGAAGAGAAACTCTGAAGATCTAGAATCTAGAGGCTGGTTCAAGCTTTAATCATAATGAAGCTGTTCAAAAGTTTTTACTTTTGACAGCTTTTTTCAATTTCATCCATTCATGATAGATGAGTTAGAAGCATCGAACATAAAAGACCTAGAGAAGTTATAAAACCCGCGGCTACTCCCGCATCTTCATGTGCTTCAGGAAGCATGGTTGACGCTACCATCGCCATGATGGCACCTCCTGCAAAAGCACCGATCAACGATAGTGAAGCTACAGAAGCATTCTCTAACAAGAGATATCCCAAAAAAGCCGCGAGTGCAGATATGGCAAAAACAGAAAGCCACATACCAAGAATTTTTCGACGCGAAAATCCTTCTCTTAACAACCCTATTGAACTTGAAAGCCCTTCAGGAAAGTTGCTTAAAAAAATGGCCACGACAAGGAGCCAGCTTACTTTGCTATGATCGATCAAGCTTGCACCAATCAAAACAGATTCTGGAATGGCATCTAACAATGTGCCAAGGAAAATAGCCATGCCTACCCCTTTGGTTTTCTTATCGCCTGACTTCTTCCTTTCATGGCCGCCTTTTTTGGCAAGAAAACTATTAATGCCCGTAAAAATCGCTGCTCCTAAAATAAAGCCGGAAGAAGTAACGATTAAATCGCTCTGCTCTACTGCCTCGATCAAAAGTTCAAACGAAACAGCACCTATTAAAATTCCTGTTCCAAAAGCCATGATCCAAGCAGTCCATTTTTTAGGAATTCGAAAAGCTAGGGCTGTAAAACATCCTAAAAGTACAGCAGAACCTGCTATACCTCCCCAAAAGGCGGCTAGTAGCATCCTGTTTAACTCCTTTCCTACTTAATCTCACTTCATTACATCCTTTAATAGCATTTATAGTTCAGTTGACAAAAACGTGATTAAAAACGACTCATAAAGGGATAGTTTCACCTCTATGAGCCGATTTCATTCTATTTTCAATTACTCATTTCGTTTTGGATTATTGTTTATACCAAATTCTTCACTAGGTGTGTTTAAATGATCGAACTGACGATCTTTTGCAATCGTATGAGGTTTATGAATATCCACATCGATAAGATTGCTTTCCGGTTTAGAAGAGTCTGTTCTAAAATCTTTTAGACTCGTCTTGTCTTTCCATTCTGCTGGGTCTGGACTTTGAATCGTTGTCTCTTCCATTTTTCGACTCCATTTATTAAGCGTTCGCCCAGCCGCTTCACGACCACCCAGTCCGAATGCTAGACCAAACGCAATCGTAAAACCACCTAGTATGAGAATAAATGCAGCATTTACGATCGTTTTCGCTACTCCAAGCTGATCAAGAGCCATAAAGAAAGCAAGTGTAATAATCGTATACTTCGCGATGTTGCCAAGTAGCTTGCCTTCAGTTTGTTGTTTGATCATACTCTGAACAACGCGTTTCACAAGGTCTCCAGCATAGAACCCGATTCCTAGTATCAACACAGCTGTTAACACCATCGGGATATATGCAAGTACCACGGATAGTATGTTAACTAAGCTCTCTAGCTTAACAAGCTGCAGGGCTTCAATCGTAAACAGCAGCACCACAACGACTTGAGCCGCATATCCAATCATTTCAGAAATCGTAAATGTCTGATTGGTTTTATGAAGTGATCCAAGACCCATCTTATAAAAGATGCCATTGAACCCAACTCGTTCTAATAAAGAGGTAACAGCTTGTTTTACCCATTTTCCTAACCATAATCCGACTGCTACTAAAAGGATCGCAACAATGATGTTTGGAATCATGTCCATGATCTGACCTAACATACCGATTGCAGGTCCAGAAATACCATTGATATCAAGTGTTTCTAGAGCTGAAATAACAACTGGAATTAAGATAAATACATACACGATGGTCCCGATGATTTGAGAAAGAGATGTCTTTTCAAGTGCACGTTCGGCACCTAGTTTTGAAGCTAAACGATCTGTACCAATGCTCTGTAAGAAGTTCACAATGATTTCTTTAACGATTTTAGCAACCAACCACCCTACAAAAAGAATGATTGCCGCTCCGAGCAGTTTTGGTAAGAATGCGAAGAGGCCCGTTAGCATGCCTTCCAATGGTTCAGAAATGGCATCAATGCCTAATGCAGATAATACTGCTGGTAGGAACAATAACAATGTGAGGTAAAATACAGCTTTTGATGCTGAGAAAACAGCCTTGTCAGATTGAGAAGGGTCACGAGTCAACTTCCAACGGTGTAATAACCTTTCAAATCGGGTATTCTGGCCTAACTTTCTGACTAATATCGATAAACCAGAGGCGATCAACCAAGCTACTGCCGCGATTAGTGCAGCTTTTAGTAAATTAGGAATCGCTGCCGCAATCACACCTAAAGCATTTGATATTGGTTGTGCGACATACGGAAGACTAAGCATGTTTAAGAACATGACAATGGCTACTGCCATAAGGATCCAAAATACAACCTTACTGATTACTTCTTCAAAAGAATACTTGCTGGTGCGCGTTTGTTGCACTTGATCTTCATGGGTATCAGGCTTCATCCACCTCAAGACTTTGTTGTCAAAATTCGTTTTGTGTAATGCTTTTTTTACTGCTTTTGCAACCAATGAGGCGATCAGCCAACCAATTAATAAAACTAAAATAGCAAGAAGCAAATCTGGCAATCTACCTAAATAAGCCATCCAAGAATCTGTAACTCCATTGTAATCGTACATGTTCGTCCTCCTTTTTCTCATTTAATAAGGCTGTTTTTCTATTGACTGTTGCTCTTTGTAGTAATTGATCTCCGTTTCAGATACTCGCTTTCCGCGGGGCAGGCGGTGAGCCACATTCGTACGTTTCACTTTTAAGTGTCTCACCTGCCCACCTGTCCCGCAGGAGTCTCGCATCTTACACTTCAATCAATATTCAAAGAAGGAAAAGACAAAAGATAGATACAACAATTTTCTAAAAACAGAGCCTTTCATAAAAACGTCTACATTAGCTCTACTTTCCCAAAGCAGGAATTCGTTAAACTAGAGCTTTCTATCCGGAAACAAGGATATATTTTACATTTGACTTACTTTTAGGTATACTTAGTGCAACCGTTTTCAAAAAGGAGAAGGATAACATGTGGATTTCTATCACTCAATCAAACTAACTTCATATCCCTTCATAACCTGACGCGTTTTTTTTGGTGAGCAAAAAATTACATATGCACACATATCCGCAGGTATTTGTCTGTGGTTTTTTTGTGTCCATTTTTAAGGAGAACGAACATGATCGTCGTAAAAGATTTAGAAAAACATTATAAGATTGCAAAGCGAGATCCTGGATTAAGAGGAGCTATAAAATCGTTGTTTCATAGGAAATTTGAAACGAAAAAAGCTGTTAAAAAAATCAACATGCACATTGAAGCGGGAGAGATGGTTGGCTACATCGGTGCGAATGGTGCTGGCAAATCGACAACGATTAAGATGTTGACCGGTATTCTCACACCGACTTCTGGTGAGGTAAAAGTAAACGGCATCATTCCTTACGAGAACAGACAACAAAATGCGAGTCATATTGGTGCCGTTTTCGGTCAGCGCACACAATTATTCTGGGATATTCCGGTCAGAGAAAGCTATGAACTTCTTAAACACATTTACGAGATTCCACAGGCCCAATATGATGAAACTTTAAAAGAGTTCATTGATGTTCTTCATTTAGAGCCATTGCTAGGCATCCCTGTAAGGCAGCTTTCGTTAGGACAAAAGATGCGTTGTGAACTTGCTGCCGCTTTTTTACACCGTCCAAAAGTAGTCTATTTGGATGAACCTACCATAGGATTGGATGTAGCGGTTAAGGTTCGAATTCGCGCTTTCATCAAACAGATGAACGCTAGATACGGCACCACTGTGCTTCTTACTACTCATGACATGCAGGACATCGAAGAGATCTGTCAGCGAATTATCATTATCGATGATGGAAGTGTGATCTATGATGGGTCGATTCAAGATATCAAATCGCAGTTTGGTGATAAGCGTGTTATTCATTTTGAGTTAGAAGATGCTGCTGATTCTTTTGTTTTACCGGAAGCAATAAGTGCCGTAACAGAGGTACTGCCAAAAAGCGATGAAGATCCTCATCTTGTATCCCTCTCGTTCAGCAATAAAAATATCTCTGGTGCAGAAGTCATCCATACGATGATGAATCATTATGCTGTTGCGGATCTAACCATCGCCGATGCAAAGATTGAAACAATTGTAGAAGAAATTTATGGAAGAGGCATGAAGAAGGAGGTCCAGCATGAGGAAATACTTTGAGTTTGCTAGAGTGCAGATGCAAGTACATGCTGCCTATTCCGCATGGTTCTGGGCTAATACTTTCTCCATTTTGCTACGGATGCTTGTTATCTATTTCTTTTGGAAAGCCGTGTACAGCAGCCGAACGGAAATAGAAGGACTACCATTCGATGGGATGATTACGTACATTATTATCGCTATGTTTTTACAGATGTTTGTTTCAGGTGTAGGTCAGGAACTAGCGCATACGATCAAAGATGGAAATGTTGCCATTGAACTGATGAGACCTTACAACTTAATCACTCGTTTAGTCGCTATGGATCTAGGTGATAAAGTTATTCATTTCGTACGTGGGGCGCTTCCTTTAAGCATTCTTGCATTTATATTTATGGATATCACCCTTCCAACCACATGGCAAGCTGGTCTATTATTCTTACTCAGTGCCTTTATGGGTATTTGGATCGGTACTTTTTTTGATCTATTAATTGCGATTCTAGCTTTTTGGACCATAAATCTTTGGGGTCTACAAGTTATGAAAGAAGCCGTTATCTCCTTTTTTTCCGGCGCACTCGTCCCACTTATCTTATTTCCTGAGTGGTTTCAAACGATCAGCCTTTTTCTGCCGTTTCAAGCGATGGTCTATGTACCCGTTGCCATCTACACCGGCATCCTGACAGGTACAGAAGCTTGGCTTGCGCTCGGATCACAAATTTTTTGGGTAGTTTCACTCTTTATTCTATTAAGGATATTATGGTCGATTGCGATAAAAAAAGTTACTATTTTCGGAGGTTAGGAGGTGGCACGCATGCTATCAAGGTATACAAAATTATATTATTTATTTTGCAAACAAAACTTAAAAGTTATGTTGGAGTACCGAATGGATTTTTTACTAGGCGTCCTTTCTGTCATGCTTCAGCAGTTTGCAGGAATCTTCTTCGTAAAAATTGTATTTGATCATATCCATGCTTTGAACGGTTGGACCTTTTATGAAATTTTATTTATTTACGGAATTGCCGCCACAGGCCGCTCGATTCATCATATCTTCTTTGATAATCTGTGGACACTTGGCTGGCAGTATATTCGACCAGGCAAGTTCGATCGTCTTTTGATCAGACCGATCAATCCGCTGTTTCATTTTATTGCCGACCGCTTGCAGCAAGATGGTTTTGGCCAGTTGTTCATCGGGATTATCGTCATTGGTACAGCTATGCCACACTTAGGCATCTCATGGGGAATCCTTGAATTTTTTATACTTGTTATTATGATCATCTCATCCGGTTTCATTTTTGTTGCGATCAACCTCTTCTTTGCGACATTGTCGTTTTGGATGGTCGACAGTCTGCCTATCGTTTGGACGATCTTTAATCTAAGTGATTTTGCTCGGTATCCTTTAACGATCTATCATAAGGGAATCCGTCACTTCCTAACGTGGATCGTTCCTTATGGGTTTACTGCATTTTATCCTGCAGCATATTTTATCAAAGGTTCAGGATTTGAAAGATTGGCTCTATTAACACCTGTTGTCGCCATCTTCTCTTGCATCATTGCATACTGGTTTTGGAATAGAGGGCTCAAGGCATTTACGAGCACAGGAAGTTAAATGAAAAGCTGGCACCTTATCAGTTGCGATGAGGTGCCAGCTTTGTTTTTAATAGCCTTACTTTTTAATAACTCCACACAATACACGGTCTCCTGAATTTCCTGAAGGATCTGTTTTATAATCATCCGCCTTGTCATGAATCACAAGTGATGTTCCACCGTTAGCAAAAAGCGAGTTGTCACTGCCTTCTGAAAGCGTCACGAGGTTGGATACTACTTCGTCTTTTACGACTCCGCTTTTATCAGCCTTCACATTTTGAATATCACCTACATGTGGTCCTTTCGGATTCAAAAATCCATGCTTCTTTTCGGTAGGATTAAAGTGCGCTCCCGCTGACTTGAAATCTGGTGGTGTACACTTTGCTGTTTCATGAAAATGAATGCCGTGTTCACCTGGCTTTACCCCAGTCGCGTTCACTTCGACCTTAACGCCATCTCCTGTCTGAGTTAACGTTGCTTCTCCCGCTTTATCTCCTTTTGCATTAACAAGGTTAACGATATAAGAACCGCCTTTTACCTTACTAGATGCAGCTTGAGATTGCGCTTCAGCTTTGGATTCTTCCATATCATGATTTTTGTGTTCGTCTTCTTTATTTTTGTTTCCACATGATGCGAGTAGGAGTAAGAGCAACATGTAGAACAAAACCATTCCTAATTTTTTCAAAGCGATTTACCTCCTGATGATTAACGAATAGTACATTTTCCGCCCAATCATCAGAACTTTAAACCTTCATTTTAAAAAAAGTGTTTCAAGTTCCACCTCGTTCACGTTTTCTCCATCATATTCAACAAAATAGCCTTTCGCGTGATCTCTCGAACTTACAACTTTATATAATTCGCCATTCACAAAGTGCAGTCCCGCACCGTCGTCTGCAGCATACCCTGGTTTTAGTCCATTCTCAATGAGTTTATGATAAGCGGGTCTTCGCTCTTTTTCTCCATCATAATGCGGACAATGACTTCCTGAAATGAAGCCTAAACACTCAAGTTTAGCTAATGGGCCGAACGAATCGGTTACGCCTTCTTCAAACCAGCAGAGAGATCCCGCGCTGAGTCCTGCTAAGATCTTTCCATCTTCATATGCTTTCTTTAAAAGAACATCTAGTCCCCATTCTTTCCATAGTGCTAAAAGATTCTTTGTATTGCCTCCTCCTACGTAAAAAACATCTTGCTGCTCTACAAAAATCTCCAAATCCTTGGGTGGTGAAAATAAAGAAAGATGTGTAGGTTCACACTCTTCTGATTGAAACGCTGTATAGAATCGTTCGATATAACCATCTGAATCTCCACTTGCTGTAGGAATAAAACAAATGCGAGGTCGATCAGCCTTACTTTGCTTCAGAATGTAGCGATCTAATCTCTTATTTTCTGGCTCCATGGAAAAGCCCCCGCCACCCATAGCAATAATCTGTTTTCTGATGTTTTGTTTCATATGCTCATTCACTCCTCTGTTATATTCTTTTCGATCTGTAGCGGAATTTATCCTTTAAAGTTGAGTCTTACATAAAAGGAAAACACCCGCCAAATTTTCATATCGGCGGGTGCTCTATTAAACATCTCTTCTTAAAGCTTTTAATACATCAACTGTGGTAGCTTTGGCTGCTGGCCGCCAACCAGAGAGTAAAGTTACACTCATACAAATCGTTACGGCGATTGCAGTCAGACTCCATGGAATATAAGATAAAATAAAATCTTCAGGTGGCTTTTCGTTCATAACCTGTTCAACGATGATAGGAAGCGCAAAATTGACTCCATAGCTGATGAGATACGCTAAAATGGTCCCTAAGCCCACTCCCCATAATCCGATATATCCACTCTCTAAAAGAAAGATGCGCTTGATCGTTTTTGGTGTTGCGCCAATCGCTTTCATGATACCGATGTCTTGAGAGCGCTCCGTAACAGCCATCGTCATCGTATTAAATATTCCAATAGAAGCAATGAGGACGGCAATACCACCAATGAAAATCAAGCCCGCTTTAAACAATGTGAAATAGATGTTCAGTTCTTTTAGTTCGCTAACTACAGAATACGTGAGATAACCTTCATCTTTGATCTTTTCGGATACTTCTTTAACCTCTTCGGCTGATGAAGTGTATACTTTGACAGTACTATATGAATCGTCACTGTTCTTAAGCTCAGGATCCATCTCACTCAATAGAGGCATAATTTCATCACGAAGATCATCCGTAATTAACACCGAACTGTCGATCATCCATTCTTTTTTTGGTTTCTCCTTGATCCCCACCACTTTTACTTGTACCGTTTTTATCTCGGCATCTATTTTACTCTCTGGCTGATCTACCTTCATATGATAAGTTAATGTTTGATTTAACAAATCTCTATCATAAGCTAATTCCTTAATCTTCTTTTGTGCCTCTTCCTCACTCATTCCTTCTGTAAAGTTTTCAGGCATCTCTTTTCTTAATTCTTGAGCAAAATGGTGTCCGATAATAACCTCATTTTTACTCTTGGGCATTCTTCCTTTTTCAAGCTGCAATCCCGCTTTTCTCTCAGAAGGTATATTTGCACTGTTTACTTCAGCATATACTGTGTATTCTCCTAGTGACATTTCGCTCGCAGGTACATATTTCTTTCCACTAACCGCTTTAACATTTTTAACCTTTTCAAGATTTTTCACGTCTTTCTCAACTAAAGGACCGTTTTCTTTCTGTATTTCGATCTCGTTCATCAACCGATAGCTCATCACATCATCTATGGCTGTCTTATGTATCGCAAAACCTACAGAGGCCAGCATGATTAAAAAAGCACACCCCATCGTAGATGCAAGTATTGTCATCCATACACGGGTCTTGTTTCTTTTCATATTACTTTTTACAAATCGATGTTTATCTTTGAACTTCATGAAGCATGCTCCCTTCTCTTAAATAACCGTCTCTAATTTCCACTTTTCGATGAGCAATTGAAGCTACTTCATGGTCGTGTGTGATGATTAAAAATGTAATTCCATCTTTTTCATTCAATTCTTTTATAAAGTTTAATAGTTCTTTTTCGTTCTCAGAATCAAGACTACCTGTTGGTTCATCTGCCAAGATAAGAGGCGGATTCAAGATTAGTGCACGGGCTATACTTACGCGTTGCTGCTGACCTCCTGAAAGTTCTCCCGGATAGTGGCTTTGATACTGCTCAAGTCCGACCCTCTTTAACATTTTCATCGTTTGGTCTTTTCTATCTTTTTCGCTAACGCCTTTAAGTACCAATGGAAGTTCTACATTTTCATAGGCAGTCATGCTAGGAATCAGCTGAAAGCTTTGAAAAATAAAGCCTAGATGCTCTAAACGAAATTCAGCCCATTTTGATTCAGATAGTTTGCTGACCTGCTTTCCATCAATCACGATCTCTCCTGTTTGCGACCTAATAAAGCCAGAGATTAAGTTTAATAGAGTCGACTTTCCTGATCCGCTTCTTCCTATGATCGCTACAATTTCACCTTCTGCTACTTGCAGATCGACATGATGCAGAACCGGTACGACATTCTCTTTTTCTTTCTTACCAATTTTGAACGCGTATGATAAATCCCTTACAGATATCATGTTGACACCCCTTTATGTATTAAGTGTACTATTCGTTATAATACACATATACCATTATATTTCATCAGCTGTCAATACATTCCAAGTAACTTTTTAAAGAAGGATTTAAAGGGAAAGAAGAGTATAGGTAACAAAGGCATACATCTAGGAGGTACACATATGTTAAAGTGGCAAACAAAAGAGGGATACAAGAAATTATTAAAAGATTTGGTCTCGATCCCTAGCATTACCCATCACGATGGAGAACTGTTTATGGCGGAGCACCTCCACCATACGCTCTCATCACTAGACTATTTTTCGAAGCATCCTGATTACGTTCGCCATCATCCACTTCCAGATGGTCGAAAACTGATCACAGCATTTGTACAGAACGATCCTTCAATCAAAGAAACAATTATTCTGCTTAGTCATTTTGATGTTGTTTCAGTCGAAGATTTCGGGGAATGGAAGCATCTCGCATTTCGGCCAGAAGAACTAACTGAAAAGATCATCGAGAACAAAGAGCTACTTCATACCTTTGTTCAGGATGATCTGAATAGCGGCGATTGGCTCTTTGGTCGCGGCATCATGGATATGAAAGCTGGAGTTGCCCTTCATATGTCTATGATTGAAAAAGCAACAACCGGTCATTTTAAAGGAAACGTACTCATGATTTCTGTTCCGGATGAAGAAGTTCATTCTGAAGGAATGCTTGCGGGTGTCAGTGTTTTACGACAATTGCAAGAGGAGTATGATATCAAATACATCACATGTTTGAACGGAGAACCAAGCTTCACAAAATATCCTGGAGACACTTCTTCCTATATGTATACAGGATCCACAGGAAAGATACTGCCTGGTTTTCTATGTTATGGCAAAGAGACTCACGTAGGTGAGCCACTTGCAGGTATGAACGGAAATGTGATGGCTGCTGAGATTACAAGAGAACTAGAATGGAACGTTGATTATGTAGAGAAGTTTCGTGAGGAGGCTACTCCTGTACCAACCAACTTGATCCAAAAAGATTTAAAGGATCACTATTCTGTGCAAATACCACACGCAGCTGTAACGCTGTTTAATCTTATGTTGTTTAATCGATCGCTATCCGATATTACAGATATGTTAATAAGTAGTGCAAAAAGCGCAGCACTTCGATTAGAAGACCGTCTCTTTGAAAGAAGCAAAAATGTCTCTAAGATCGTACCTTTCACTCCGAAAAAAGAAAAAATCAAAGTACTGACTTTTAATGAACTCTATGAACATGCCGTAACGAAATATGGACAAGAAGAGCTTGATCGCAGAGAGAACATGCTTCAGACAAACAATCCGAACGCAGATGAGAGAGAGCTGACGATACAATATGTATTTGAGTTAGCAAGCCTTTGCAGAGACATTTCTCCGATGATCGTCTTGTTCTACACACCGCCTTTTTATCCAGCTGTATGTTCAAGCGAACATCCGCTTATTAAAGCCACTTCTGATGAGGTAGTCAATCATGCGAAAAATACGTTCAACAGCGAACTCGTTAATGTCCACTATTTTAGTGGCTTATCTGACTTGAGTTATATTGGATTTCATGGAGATTCTCGTGACCTGTCATCTTTCACAAGTAACTTCCCATTACTAGGATCTCGCTATCATATACCGTTTGATGATATGAGAGAACTCGATATCCCGGTCATTAATATCGGTCCACTCGGTAAGGATGCACATCAATGGACAGAACGGCTTGAGATCAACAAAGTTATGGATGAAACGCATCCGTTAATCATATTTGCGATGGAAACTTTATTTGATCAAGCAAAAAACCAGATCTGAGGAGATCTGGTTTTCTTATGCTTTAAAGTACATATCTTTAATGCTTTTGGCAATACCCTCTATATTGTTCGCTACTTGTTGTACACCATACCCCATATAAAGTGGTGACGTCACAAAACGAGGCATGATCTTGCAATATGTTCTGTCGTTATGTCTATAAAAGAAAAGATTATAACTTGTACAACTTCTATGGAAATGATTCAGCAAAAAATGAGTTCCAGCTTGAATACAGTCCGCGTATAAAGAAAGTTCTGCGTCTTTATCCCATATGACATTCAGTTCATAGAATCCAACTCTTGGTTCAGTCGATACGGTAAAACGGACCCCTTCTTTATCTAGGATCGTCAGTCCTTTGAACTGATTTTCGGAAAAATCATGAAGACAATCTACTTCATCTAATCCAATGATCTGCATATGAGGATGACGGATCGTTCCACCTGATAAAGGACCGTGGTTCTTAAAGAACATCACCGACGTGTATTTACCGCTGTTTAACATGTTCTCCCAATGTTTAAGACCAAAACGAAGGACTTTATAAAGATGCTCTTTTGAATAGTGTGAGAGTTCACCTTCACATTCATCTGTTTCAATCAAGACAGTTTGGAAGGCCCCGTCAAGAACGGTATATTTATTTTTCACTAGAATGATTGAATCTTGTTTATCCAAGACTTCCTCTAACTCATCGATACGACAAAACGGACAAGGTGTTTCTTTATTTCTTATACTATTAGGCTTTTGAGCTCCTACTTCTGTAAAAAAATTTATGTGTGTTTTTTTCATTCTTTTCACCGCTTTTGCTTGTTTCCTATCTATTTTCTAGCTGTTCTCATGAAAACCTTTAACTTATTGTTTAATTATATCTAGATACACGTTCCCATTTCAATATTCCGTCATGCTTATTAATAGAACCCAACCACTCGAAGTTCTGTTCAATATGCATCAGTTGTCTTAACATGTCGTCTTCAGATTCTAGCGTTGTGTAGACTTTTACATTAACATAGTTCCATAACTCCCCCAAATTCTTTTGCACTTCGTATGGCTCGTTCAACGTGAGGTGTGATACTTCTTTTAAATAGGATTCAGCAAGGAATATCTGTTTCTCTTGTGTTAGATCTTTGGGAAACGTAATAAAAACAGTAAGGGTATCTTTTTTTTGTGAGGCTACTACACCTGAAATCTTGTGATGGTTTCGCATATCATGTCGAGCTTTTGTTAAGATCGCTTGATTAACATAAGGAATTTTGGCTATTGATTGAGCTTCTTTTTTCTCTTGAAGCGAAAAAGGCATGCTCTCTGCAAATTGAATAAAAATAAAGATGAACGCTACGCCAAGAGCTAGACTTAAACTTTGATGAAACCAGTGATACCACATGCTTTTTGGTGCAGGAGGCTTATGGAGATTCCTTGTTCTCTGAAGGACTTTCTGTCTTTGTTCCTCTTTAAACGTTAGTGTTCTCATACGGCCGTTGTTCAATATTTCAGGCAGCTGCTTGAACGGATCTTCCATGGTCTCACCTACTCTTCTCCATTTTTCTTCGCAACATTTCTCTTCCTCGTTGAAGCAGTGTTCTGATCGTCGTTTCTTTCTTGTTTAAGATTTCACTGATCTCGCATACGGTTAATTCTTTATAATAGAAAAGAAGAATCACTTCCCGATATTTAAGAGGAAGCTTTAATACATGTTCTGCTAACGCTTCATGTTCACTTTTTTGAACGATCGAAAGTTCTGGTGTTAAAACAGAGGATGCTTTCGATTTCCCAAATCGGTCTATCACGTGAATGTATTTCTTCCATCCGCTTCTTAAATAATCTTTACACAAGTTTACAGTAATGGCATACACCCACGTTTTAACAGAGGAATCATTTCTAAAATTGTCTTTATGTATATAGCACTTCACAAATACTTCTTGTGCTAAGTCTTCAGCTAACTTTCGGTCTTTAACATATGTATAAGCTAGTCTTATCACTTTGTCTTGGTAAACATCCATGATCTGTACGACCCATTCTTCCTGACTCAGAGAGTGTGAATCTATGCCTTCATTATGAAATTCCCGATTGATCTTCAAGTCCTTCCCCCTCCTTTAACAGTTTCCTATGCTTTTGACGAATGATCGTGATAGTTTTACTCACTTTTTATCTCTTGCGTTACAAAATCTATTCGTCTATTAACCTTACGTTGCCTTCATTTTTGTAATGAAATCCCATTCTATGTACCTACTCTTTTATTCGTTTACCGCGCTGATATTACCTTTTTATTTCCTAATACAGACAAATCTCTACAGCGTATAAGTCGAATTATGTTTCAAAGTGTAATATTTTGAAATATAAATGTAATATTATTTCGCAATAACTGATGATTAATCAATGGTATAATCACTTCAGAAAAGAAATTGGCAACATTTGCACTTACAAGGAGGAGTACCCATCTTGAAACGTAAGCTAGTTATGGCTACACTGTCTCTCAGTCTAGTATTCAGTACATATACGGTATCGGCAGAAACTCTGTCTTCTATAAAAGAGAAAAAAGAAAAAAATCGCTCTGAGCAAACGGAAAAGCAGGGTGAACTAAAGAAAAATCAAAATCAACAAGACCACACATTGGATCAGATTCAAAAATTAGAGAGTTCAATCAACAAAACTCTTAACGATATTGGAAACAAAAAAGAATCGATCCAAGAAACAAAAGCTTCTATTGAAAAACTAAAAAAAGAGATTGATGTTCTTAAAAAGAGAATCAAAGAACGTGATGCACTTCTAAAAGAACGCGTAACTTCCATGTACGAAAGCGGAGGTGCGGTAAATTATTTAGATGTGGTATTAGGTTCTAAAGATTTCGGTGATTTCCTTGATCGCGTGTTTGCACTAAACGTGATTGCTGAACAAGATAAAGCCATCTTAGAAGAGCACAAACAAGATAAAGAGTCTGTTGAAAAGAAAAAGGGACAGGTTGAAAGTGAACTATTGTCTCTAAATACAGATTTGAATGAACTTGAAGGATTAAACCAAAAGCTAACAGATCAGAAAAAACAAAAGAGTGCTCTTCTTGCTCAGCTAGAAACGGAAGAAGACCATCTACATGATCATATTATGCAGTTGGATGAAACGAACGAACTTCTTTCCGCACAAGAAGCAGCGATAAAAGCTGAGATCGAACGCGCAAAACGTGAAGAAGCTGAACGTAAAAAGAAAGAAGCTGAAGCAAGAGCAGCTGCGGCTGCCGCTGCAGAGAAGGCTCGTGCTGAAGCAGCTGCTAGAGAGAAGAAACAATCTAACTCTGGAGGCGGCTCTAGTTCTTCACCTGCACCAACACCACCGCCGGCACCAACTCCTGCTCCAGCGCCAGTGAGTCGTGACTTTATCATGCCGTCACAAGGAATTATCACTTCTGGTTTTGGTAACAGAAGCGCGGGCATGCACTACGGAATGGATATCGCTCAAGGTGGAAGTACTGTTCCAATCGTAGCAGCAGCTTCTGGAACGGTTACAAGAGCGTACTATTCTAGTTCTTATGGTAACGTTGTTTATATAACGCATTTTATTAACGGGCAATTGTACACAACGCTATATGCACACATGAGATCTACACCTGCTGTTAGCCAAGGTCAGTCTGTCTCTCAAGGGACATTCTTAGGCTACCAAGGTAACACAGGGGCTTCTAGAGGACAGCATTTGCACTTTGAATTACACAAAGGCCCATGGAACGGCTCAAAATCAAATGCAGTCGATCCAAGACCATACCTTCAATAATTTATAAATACAATACAAAAGACGCAGAGATTTTAGCTCTCTGCGTCTTTTTGTATGGACATTTTTATATGACCCCACCAAGCAGTCTTCGAATTGGATGACGTGTGTATTCTGACATGAGTCGATAGTTCGGCCTAATGATCTCCGCTGTTAAAAAAGCGGAAACCGTTGCACCAGGCATTCTTTTTTGATTAAGCACATCGATAACCTCTCCAATAGTTCCTGTTCCGATGCCATGACCAAAAAATTGTCCGTTTCCAAGATCGATTAAGTTTTCACCTTGCCATTGAGGCGTATTCGGATGATGTTCTGGATTTTTAACATATCTCACATCTCCCGGTAACGAATCCCCAGATGGTACAGCAATAATCTGTAGATCTTCATCATGTTCTGTACTGTAGAGAAGCAATCCGTTAAACAATTGATCGAACATACCCGCTCCAATTGTTTCAAGTATTGCTTTGTACATCATGATCATAATAGCTGTCGTACATTCGAAACCGTACCGTTTTCCATTGATAAAAATATCTGAGATGGCGTCAGAAGGACGGGCATCGGATCGAAGTAAAAAACCGCCATAAGCTGTTCTCCTCCAATATTGCGGATTGCAGCGCGAATTCACGAACGTCGCAAACCCTGCTCCGCTGTCACGCATAGCGTTTGCTGCTGCCACAATATTTGTACGCATGACCACTTCAAACAAAAATTGATGCGGACTTGTGTAATAAAACGATTCTCTGGATTTTTCAAGCTTTTCGCCTACTTGTTTCTGTGTAGATGTAAGCGAACTAAAACCAGAGATTTGAGCCGTTTTTACCGGATACCCATTAACAAAAATCATTTCTCTCCCCCCTGTCTGCACAGGATATTACATAGTATGGTAAGAAGAGAAAAGTGGTGTTTTTTTAAGCGCCTCTCTTATGCACGAAATCAAAAGACAATCTCCGTTCACTCACAGGATTTTGTTTTCCCGACATGCGATCACGTTTCACTTTTTTATTATGTCTTGTTTGAAGATGGTGCTGAATTCCTTCACCTATTAGCTGAAACGCATAGATAGCGATACCAAACATGATGATCGGACCGAGTGCGATAGAGGGGTTCACAGTAATTAGATTATAATAATCTCCAATCAGCCCGGACCATTCGTTTGACAAAGAAACAGGCGGATCCGGTACATAAGGGTTGTAATCTACATCAGTTCCCCCAAAGAAGAGTTTAAAATAACCTAGATGCATGAATATAATCAATAATTGAACACATTGTTGACACCACACGATCACCAACTTGGGCAGCAAGTGTGGGATTACATGCTTTATGAAAATTCTCCACTTGCTAGCTCCTAAGATATGAGCGCCTACAATAAAATCTTCCTTCAGAATAAGTGCAAGAATATTTCCAATGGTTGAACCTAACAGTGGTATCACGAGGATTGTTAAGATAAAAACCTCAAGCCAAATACGCTGATTGAAAGTGTAAATAAAATATTCTTCCCAGCCCGGCATCCTTAATTGTTCCCATAATACAGGTGTTAAGAGAAAAACAGCAATTATGGTTAAAGGAATAAAGTAGAAAGAACTCAATAATTGGTCAAGCATCCTTCTTATCCGATCTGATACGAAAAAAGTTAACGGAATGGCGAGAACAAAACTAAATAAGATTCTAAGAAAGGAAATCCCAAGAACACTAAGCAATGTGAACTTCGCTCCTTCAAGTATTTTCATACCTGTGTCATAGCCTAATGCATCCGTCCCAAACGGAAACATCAATGAAGGCTCATATGGAGCTGAACTAATTGGGTACCCATTCTCATCATATATAGCCTGTACTTGACGAATCTTACTATTAAAACTTAGCTCAAAGACAATACTTGATATGATAAGTCCAAAAATGATAATGAACCCTATCCAAAATTTATAACTTTTAATGATGGGTATATCCTCCTTTAATTTATTTAAGCGCCCCATTTCTCTATGAAAACAAATGATGATTTTTGTTCAATTTTCATTGCACTCTCTTCAGACAAACGAACGCCTCTCTTCTTCTTAAAATGCCTTGTTTGAAGATGGTGCTGAATGCCTTCACCTATTAACTGAAAGGCGTAGATAGCGATACCAAACATGATGATAGGACCGAGTGCGATAGAGGGGTTCGCATGAATCAGAATGTAATAATCTCCGATAAGACCTGACCACTCATTTGACATTGATTTTGGAGGATCGGCCATCATCGGGTTGAAATCAATATCCGTCCCTCCAAAAAACAGCTTTAAATACCCCAGGTGAGTAAAAATAATAAGCACTTGCACGCACTGCTGACACCAAACAATTACAAGCTTTGGCAATAGGTGAGGAATTACATGCTTCTTAAATATCCGCCATCTGGATGCACCTAACAGTTGTGCACTGTCAATAAAGTCTTCTTTCAATATGGAAGCCATCATATTCCCAATCATTGAACCTAGTAGTGGTACTACGAGCAAAGTCAGAATAATCACCTCAAGACTTACCCTTGCAAAAAATGAATAAAGGAAAAATTCTTCTCCTTGAGCGTTCAGTTGCTCCCTAAGAATGGGACTCAATATAAATACAGCTATAATCGTAAGTGGAATAAAATAAAACGAGCTGAGCAGCTGATCTAATCCTTTTCTAAACTTATCTGGTAGATAGAAGGCAAATGGAATAGCCACGATAAAACTGAATAGAACACGGAACACACCAATTGCAATAACGGCAATCAAGGTGAATTTTGCACCTTGAAGCACTTTATGGCTGATGTCATAGCCAAGCCGATCTGTACCAAGAGGAAACATGAGCGAAGGATCAAAAGGTGCGCCACCTATCAGATTTTTTTGGTCATCATAAAGTAACTGAACTTGACGAACTTTGCTATCAAAAAACCATTCGAAACTTAAACTAGAGAAGATGAACACCATCAAGATAGAAAAACCTATCCAAAACTTCATACTTCGAATCATGTCAATTCTCCTCTCTTCGTAAAATATAGAATGACCCATTCAAAAAAAGCGTACAAAAGAAAAAATGGGATGACGAGAAGAATGAGACAAGCAGCAAGCATTTCTGGCCTAAAATCGCTATACATATAATGTGTAATTCCATGGATATTAAAAATGATCTCTACAAGAAGCAAGTTAGAGATCATGAACCATAAGACCGATTTCGAAAAGTGGAAGATACCTTCACTTGTATTTCTTGTAACATGTACAACAAGTACGTATATCCTTCTCATACCTTTTGCTAAACTCATCTCAACATACTGTTTGCTAAGTTCTTCTTCAGAAAGAAGTATCATCATCTTATAAAAGTAAACAAAGGGAAGAATCATCAAACAAACAATAGGTACGATATAGATCCTTTCTTCCGCTCCCATCGAAGCCACATTCGATACAAGAACCCCTGTTTTTTTATAAATAAATACAATCCCCATCTGTACGAGGGCAAAAACAAGCAGATCTGGCAAGGACTCTAAAAAGGTAAGTAGGTTTTTGATAGCTCTCCTTATAAACATTGGCAGCATTAACGTAACCCAAGTGAGAAGTTGCGCTATACAAAAAGCAATCAACAGTGCTCCAAAAAGAATAGTCAGTGAATAAAGATATGGCGACCATATATCCTCTAAAAACAACCTTGGCCTTCCCTGATTGAAGTAAGTCATCTGGTTCAATTGTAAAATATCCATACTAACCGCTTTGATCTTATTGAAATACATACTTACATCCTTATTCATGATTAATTCTGGTAGTCCACTGATTAAAATAATGGAAACGATCGTCAAAATCAGTTGCATCAACAGTTTCTTCATAATTTTCATAACGCTCCCCCTTCTTCTACCTTTTAGACGGATGGAACCGATATTTTCACTCACTCTTTTATTTTTGAAGGATAAAACGGCTAAAACAATCCATATTAAGGAAGAGAAAAACTTACGGAATTGAGGACAGACTATGTGGAATAAGATCAGGATTGGAGTTCTATTAACGGCCTGTTTAAGCTTCTTCTTTCCCCTCACCACTGAAGCAAAAGAACCCCTAACTTATTTCCCAATCGTAAAAAAGGGGGAAGTTTTGGAGTGGGAGAAAGTAAACAAACTCCTTCCTAAAGGTGCTACTTTTAAAGTTGTGGATTTAGAGACAGGCTTTTATTTTCAAGTACAAAGAAGAGCGGGTAATAAGCATGCCGATGTACAGCCGTTGACTAGAGACGATACTGCTGTTCTAAAGCACCTCTATAACGACAAATGGAGCTGGAACCGCCGTGCTATACTAATTCCCGTAAATGGCAGGATGCTTGCTGGCAGCATGCATGGAATGCCTCATGGAGCAGGTGCTCTTGAAAACGGATTTCCTGGTCATTTTTGCATACACTTTTTAGGCAGTTCAACACACCGTTCTCGCAATATAGATCCTTCTCATCAATTTATGATCTTAAAAGCCGGAGGACAACTAACGAAATACGCAGCTGGAGCAAGCGCAAAACAAGCGGTTTCCATGTTTTTAGTCGGCATGAAACAGCAAGACATCAAAATAGCCATGCCTGTCGTTAACAAAGCTCTGTTAAAAGATCCGACCATTACAAAGCTGTTCAAAGGGATCACAAGTATGCAGTATGATATTAGATCTCCAAGCACCAGGTATCCACCTGTTGTACGAACTGAAATAAGAGCTAGGGTAAAAAAATACGATGATAGCGGATTACAAACAGATACACTTACCTTTTTAATGGAACGCAAATCCATGACAGACGGCTGGAAAATCATAAAAATCAGATTCTAGAACCTAAAGAAGCTTTTTCTTTAGGTTTTTTTGTTTAGAGAGTTGTGAGGATCAAAGGGGTATAGCGCGATTAGACATTGTCGATACATGTCGACTCGCGGTTATATGATCAATCTCGCGGAATTAACGTAAAGACTAACGGTAATAACACTAAAATTTCAGGGATTATAGGTGGGAAAAGAATCTTTAATACCCCACACCGTAAAAATAGCATTCACTTATCCCCTTCACGTTGATAAAACACGAATAAAAATATATTTTTTTAATAAATTGTTCGTATTTCAGTTGAAATCCACTTTAATAATTGTTATATTTACCAAGGGAAAAAACAATTCAAGAAAAACTACCAAGTATTTCAAGGGGGATTATTATGAATACCCATTATGATGTAATTGTTGTTGGCGCAGGTCCTGCAGGGATCTTTACGAGCTATGAACTAACGAGACAGCTTCCAGATGCAAAAATATTGTTAATAGATAAAGGACATGACATCTATGCACGTTCGTGTCCAATTTTAGAGAAGAAAGTTCAAAAATGTCCACCTGCAGCAGGTAGAAAAGAATTTGCGGGTTGTTTACCTGCTTGCTCGATCACAAACGGCTTTGGTGGAGCAGGAGCTTATTCGGATGGAAAGTTCAATATTACGAGCGAATTCGGAGGATGGATGACTGATTATCTTTCTGAAGAACAAGTGGTCGAACTTATTAAATATGTAGATGATATCAACTTAGAGCATGGTGCTACAGATTCGATCACGGATCCTCTTACCCCTGAAGTTAAAGATATTGAAAAGCGCGGTTATGCAGCTGGTTTAAAGCTGTTACGAGCTCAAGTTCGCCATCTTGGTACAGAACAAAACCTTGAAATACTAAAAAGCATATACGAATATTTAAAAACGCGCATCGAGATGAAATATAAAGCGGAGGTTGAAGATCTCATTACAGAACGAACGACTGAAGGATATGTAGCAAAAGGGATCCTTTTAAAAGACGGAACCTCTCTTACATCCGAGAAAGTTGTTATTGTTCCTGGGCGGGATGGGTCAACATGGCTAACTAAGATCCTTAAGAAACGCCGTATTAAAATGACAGCTAACCAAGTCGATATTGGCGTTCGCGTGGAAACGTCCAACTTGGTCATGGAAGAGATCAATAAGCACCTTTATGAAGGGAAATTTGTCTTTAATACATCTGTGGGCACAAAAGTAAGAACGTTCTGTTCTAACCCTTCTGGACATGTTGTCGTGGAGAACCACTCTGGCATCATGCTTGCGAACGGACACGCTTATAAAGATCCAAAGCTAGGCAGTGAGAACACAAACTTTGCATTGCTCGTATCACATCAGTTTGCTGAACCATTCGATCAGCCAACTGAGTACGCTCATGAAGTCTCTAAACTTGCCAACCAGCTGTCTATGGGTGGGCTCGTCGTTCAGAAATATGGAGATATCTTAAAAGGGCGTCGCTCTACAGATAAGCGTATAAAAGAAGGCTTCCTTCGTCCAACGTTAAAAGAAGCGGTTCCAGGTGACCTTGGGCTTGTGCTTCCATATAACACGATGAAAAGTTTGATTGAGATGACTGAGGCTTTGGATAAAGTAACACCAGGGATCGCATCTGAACACACATTGTTTTATGGTGTAGAAGCTAAATTCTATTCTGCACGTCCAAAGCTCGATGAGAAGTTTGAGTCAGAAATCAACCGCCTCTATGTTGGTGGAGATGGTGCTGGGATTACGCGTGGTCTAGCCCAAGCAAGTGCATGTGGCGTTTGGATCGCTCAAAACGTTGCAGCGAAAATAAAAGAAAAAACACCAGCGTTGGTATAATTCAAATAAAAAATGCCTTAGGATTCTGATCCTAAGGCATTCGTTTTTGCTTAATTTGTAGAGAAGATAACGATTCTACCTCTTATTACAGCAATTATAAAACCTACAACTGATCCAATGATCGCTGGGATCAGCCACCCGATTCCATCTGCATATAGAGGAATATATGAATAAATCTGTTCGATTGCACCAAGTTTAATTCCAAAAGCTTTCAATCCATCTGCTATTGAGACCAGAGCAGTTGCAACGATTCCACCGATATATACTTCTTTTCTTCCAGAGAACAAATCATGTAAGAAGGAAAGCAGAATCAAAACGATCGCAATCGGATAGATCGCTGTTAAAACAGGTACAGAAACAGAGATGAGTTGTGTTAATCCTAAGTTTGCAACACCTGCACTGAACACACTCATAATAAGTACAACCGTTTTATACGAAACATTTGGAAACATTTTTTTTGCAAACTCACCACATGCGGTGACAAGACCTACAGAAGTTGTTAAACAAGCTAGCGCGACAGCTAGTCCAAGTAGTACGTTTCCAAACGGACCAAATAGTTCTGCTACAACATTTGTAAGAATCTGACCGCCGTTATCCGTCTGACCAAGTGCCTGACTTGTTGCTCCTAAATAGGCTAAGATCCCATAAACAGCGGCTAAACAAGTAGCTGAGATCAACCCCGCTTTAATAACCATCTTAGTCACTTGTTCTTTTTTCATTTCTGGCCGTTTCACTGCTGTGATGACTACGATACCGAACGCAAGTGCGCCAAGTGTATCCATCGTCAAATAACCATCCATAAATCCTTTAATTAGTGGATTACTAGCATAATCAGGAGATGCTGTTCCTAATTTTCCAACCGGTGTTATGACCGCTTTAACTAAAAGAGATACAATAATAAGCAATAATAATGGCGTTAAGATATTTCCGATTCGGTCTACCAGTTTTGATGGATTTAACGACAGCCAGTAGGTTACGGTAAAGAATACAACCGTAAACAAGAAAAGAGTTAAACCATTGTTCATGCTTTCTGGTAAGAAAGGAACAACAGCCATCTCATAAGAAACGGTTCCTGTTCTCGGAATTCCGAAGAATGGCCCGATAGCTAAATAAAGGATGGTCGCGAAAACAGAACCGAACAATGGATTCACTCGCTCTGTTAACGTCTGTAGTCCACCACCTGTTCGTGCTAGCGCGATTACCCCTAATAAAGGTAATCCAACACCTGTTATAAAAAAGCCAACCATGGACTGCCAGACCATCTCACCTGCTGACTGACCCAATGCTGGCGGAAAGATTAAATTTCCAGCTCCAAAAAACAAAGCAAATAACATCAAGCCCACCGAGAGCGTTCGCTTCTGCATATTTAATTTCCTCCTCCGTGGTCATTTATACAAATTGATTTTATATTTTTATCGAATTTTGTCGAAATATTTTTATATCCATATGTATTTGTAACATGATATGAGATTGGAGTCAATATTCAGATATAGTGAATTTTCTAACAAATGTTTTCGAAAAGAAAGGACTGAGACAACTCAGTCCTTATACACCATTATTTAACGGTTTGTTGGAAACACACGCTTGATCGTATCATTAAACTCTCTTACGAAACCTGATACAGGATTTCCTTTGTTGATCTCGTCTGCATATCCGTTCATACGATCGTTGAAGTCAGGATTTGTTGATACGAATACATCATTGATATCAGGATCTGTTTTTCGAACCGTATCCCCGATCTTCTTTTCTGTTTCTTTTGAAAGCTTCATGCTTTCTCCGCCCTTGAGCTTTGCCGCTACATATGCGTTGTTCTCTGTAACGATAACAGTCGCATCTTCAACCTCTTTAAGGTCTGTTACTTTATTAGCCGCTTTATCTGCTACGTCCATACGTGTGTTTTCATCGTATTGATTATCCATACCCATATCCATGTTGTTGTTCATGTTATTCATATTTCGATCAGCACGATTGTCGTAGTTCACTTCCGTCATGTTGTTACGCGCTTCTTTTCCCATATCCTTGTCGTTGTTGTTCATTCCACAAGCACCTAGGAAAGATGATAACATTACGGCCATTGAAGTAACGAGAATAGTCTTTTTCATTAAATGACACTCCTTTAAAATTTTTGACTGTCATCTAATAAAATTTGTTTGTTGAGAAGAAAATATACATAGCAATGATTTTCTCAAACGCTCTTTTCTAAAAGATTGTTGCTTTTAACTCCTTGCCACCTTTGACAATTGATTGGAGTGAAAGGTGCGAGACTCCTACGGGACAGGCGGGCAGTGCGAAAAGTGGAAGTGGCTCGTTCAGCCCCGACAAGCAAAAGGTGAATGAGCAAGGAAGGCGCTCTTTGCCTTCTGGATCATTTAGCTTTTGACCTCGAGGGGCTAGCCACTGCAACTAGAAAGCTGAGACACTTAAGAGTTAAACGTACGAATGTGGCTCAGCGCCTGCCCCGTGGAAAGCGAGCAGCCTGGAACGGAAATCAACACTTCCAAAAGCAACAAAGTTTACGAAAACAGCCTTCTCAAAAGACATAAAAAAAAGCCTTCCAGTATTGGAAGACATTATTATTTAAACCATCCGTTTGAATAGGACCCTTTGTTTTTTGGCTTAAAGATGAGCCACGCAACAATACAAAGGATAACGATTGTAAAGGCAAAAAGACCAACTTTATGAATCACTTCCATGACTAAAGCCCATCGACCTGCCAGCTGATAACCGATCACGATAAAAAACGAACACCAGAATAGAGCGCCACTATAAGCGTAAAGCGCAAATTGTCTCCAATTCAAAGAGTACATTCCAGCAAAGTAAGCAGTCAGATGTCTGATTCCTGGCATAAAGTATCCAAAGAACAACGCTGATTTTCCATACTTTAAAAAGAAATTCTGTGTTTTATCTATTTTCTCTTCAGAAATTCCAAATTTCGGACCTAACTTTTTTAATAGAGGTTTACCACAGATGTTACCGAAATAATAGCTACCGGTTATACCTGTAATTGCTCCTAAAAATGCACTCAATACAGCTGGTAAAGCGGGAAGATCTCCAGCAAAAATGAAGTATCCTACCGTCGCTAAAAGGATCTCATCCGGAATAGGCAACCCGATAATCCCTAATGCCAATAATAAAAAAATACCAAAGTAGCTATATTGATGAATGATATTAAATAGGTCAAATTCCATGACGTCACCAACTTCTTTTTTTACACCTTCTACAATTGTAACGATAAATGGGGTGATTTGGAAAGAGAAAAATACATTTAAGTATATAGCATGGTGATTTTTACTATGTATTTAGGTCGTGTGATTCTTACTCGTAGTAAGTATAAACGTTATATCATTCCATGCTAAGCATTCTTCAATCAATTGCTGCTTTCCTACCGTGATCTTTTCTTCCTCTATCTTTTTCCCACCTAACGAAATATATGCTTGTTTAGATGGATTTTCTTTTAACACCCACACGATCATACTTTTCTTACCTATAGATAGGAGTTCTTCAGCGAATCTTTTTAGCATTCTTGTTCCATGCCCTTTTTGTTGCACAGCTTTTAACAAGTAAAAAGCATAGATCTCACTATCAAATGGATGGTGTGATCTGATTGAACCTCCAGATATAAATCCACAAAGTTGCTTTTGTTGATCTTCCAAAACGAGCACAATATGTGATTTTTGCATCAACCATTCTTTCCATCTCTGTTCTCTTTCCTTAACCGACATCTGTGATAGATAGTCATCCTCTACTATGCCTTTATAAGATTGCTGCCAGCTTTCCACGTGAACTTTCGCAATTTCTGCTGCATCTGTTAGGTTGGCCCATCGGATGTTCATATCTTCTTCCTCCTCTCTTTAATTTGTTATCATACCCACCATTTACTTTGAGGTAATAGCGTTACCGGCAATTGAAAATTTACCTCGAACCAATTTTTCAACTGTGTGGCATGTACTAAATATTCGGAAGCAGCATGTGATACACCGATTAAACTCATTGAAGTCTGTGCAATATAGCATTTCATGTGTTCATACTTCTTTTTGCCGTATTCATTATCGATGTGACAGTGCACCTCACCAGTCAAATAGGCTTCTGCCCCCATCTTCTCCGCTTCTATCATCGTCTCTACTTTATCACCACATCCTGCTACAATCGCAATCTTCGTTATGTTTTTATGGATTACACCTTGCACATCTGCATAGGGAATATCAAATAATTCAGTTGATCCAACAATTAATTCTTCTGTAGAAGTAGGAGCTATCTGACAAAGAATCCCGCAAGCTCCGTTATCATCCTTCAATAGTTCTCCAACCACTTTTGCGCCCAATGCTTTTCCCCAAGCATCACTCGTGCTGATCTTGCGTGAATAATCGAGTGGTACATGAAGTGTAAACACTGATAAACGCTTTTTCTTCATCTGCTGGATAAAATGAGGAGGGATCGGTATAAAACCTCTTCCCCATTTGCCTTTTGGATCTCCGCATTCCATGACAATGGGGTGATGCATAAATAGTAGATCTCCAGGATTACTTTCAGAAATAAATCTTTCAAGTACTTCGTCTGTAGGAAAAACAGCTAGAAATATACGTTTGACCTCTTCATCACCTCTAAGCATGAGTCCGTTAAACAACTTCGTAAATTCAGGTTCAAACTCATGCCGCCAATTAAAATGTATGGGATCGTACACCATCGGAATAAATCTACTGAACGCTGGGTCTGTTCCAATTTTTCTATATGTAAAAAGTTCATCGATCGCGTGATCTATCCTCTTCAGTTCCACCATCTTGTTTTCGTCCTTTCTTGCGCGAGGTTTTTTCGATAGCCCATTTTCGTAAAGCATTTATTAAGCATTCAACAATTTTTTAAAATAAATTATCTCTGGATCTCCTTCGTCTAAGTTATCAACGAAACCACTCTTCTTAAAATGGTTCTTAATGAATACCTTTTTCATAGATTCATTAGATTCATTTGTCGAAGAGAATAGTTTGTTTGTGGGTGAGATCTTACTCATGTGCGTTAACAAACTACTCGCCAATCCCTTTCTTTGATGAGCCGGGTCAACCATGATGAGGGATATAAAACAGCAATCAAAGAAATGAGTGTGGTAGATAAGAAATGCAGCGACTTCTTCTTCTTCATACAGAATCAAACATCTTTCCTCTTTTATCGCCTGATGGATCTCGTCTTTTCTATGATCACTTCCTATCATTTTTTTATCTAGTTCTATAATTTTATGAAGATGGTGTTTCTTCGCATTCTGAATTTCCATATGTACCGTCCTTTTGTTTGTCATTATGTTTGGTTTTGCTACAATAAAGAAAAAAGTTGAGGTGTTCTATTTATGGCAATTGTAGATATTACGATCATTCCAATCGGTACTGAAACTCCAAGCGTTAGCGAATATGTAGCAGAAATACAAAAAGTTCTTCAGCAAAACAAAGATAAGGTAAATTACCAGCTTACTCCGATGAGTACATTGATCGAAGGAGAGCTTCCAGATCTCTTTGATGTTATTCAGCAACTTCACGAGGTTCCTTTTTCAAATGGCATTCAGCGCGTAGCCACAAACATTCGCATCGATGACCGCCGTGATAAAAAATCCACGATGACAGGTAAGCTGGAAGCTGTAGAAGCAAGGATGACTAAGGAGTAATTACTTACCTAGTTTTATTTTTCGTATGGCGCTCGTTCAGCATGCATTTCATGCCGATGAACGAGCTTTCAATCAACCACATTTACAAAAAAGCTTACTCTCATAGGGCTATCCGCCCCACTCAGAGTAAGCTTTTCTTTATTTATTCGCCCTTTGAAGTCTTTACTTCTGCTTTTTCCTTTGTTGCTACTGCATTAGGTTCTTTTTTAGCAAATTCGATGCGAAGATCGTCGATGCTGTTGCGAACATTCCCTTTGCCAGAGAAATTTTCTAGCAGTTCTTTAACATCAATGCCTGAAGATGCTTTTAAAGATTCTTGAAGGGATGACATTAAGTTTGTCGCATAACCTGTGATACGGTTTGCTCCACCATTTTCACTGCCGCCTGTATCCACGACTGTAATTTTATCGATGTTAGAAAGTGGTGCTGCCACTTGCTTCGCGTATTCAGGAAGCATCTTAATCATCATATCCATCATCGCAGCCTGACCGTATAACTCAAACGCTTCAGCGATCTTTTGTTTCGCTTCGGCTTCAGCAAGACCTTTCAGACGGATAACATCTGCTTCGGATTCCCCTTTTGCACGTTCCGCTTCTGCTCTTGAAAGTCCGTCTAAGCGCACTTTCTCAGCTTCGGCTTTTGCCATAGCTTCAACACGGTATTTATGAGCATCCGCTTCAGCCACTTGCTTACGCTTATCTGCTTCGGCTGACTGTTCAACCGCATAACGATCTGCGTCAGCTTTTTTCTTAACTTCTGAGTCGTACTGCTTTTCACGACGCAGGATCTCTTTTTCTTCAAGTTCGATCTGCTTTTGACGCTCGATGATTTTAATCTGCATCTGTTGTTCGGTTACTTGCTGTTTTGCGATCGCTTCTTCCAAGTGGTAAGCCTGGTCTGCACGGGCTTTGGCAACATCTTGTTCACGACGGAACTCAGCTACTTTCAACTGATTCATCTTTTCAGCTTCCGCTACTTCTGTCGCGCGGCCTAACTCAGACTGCTTCGCTTCTTTATCTGCTTCAGCACGTTTAATACGCGTTTCTTTTTCAGCTTCTGCCATCGCCATATCAGCATCACGCTTAATCTGTGCGATTCGAGGCTTACCAAGAGAATCTAGGTATCCGTTCTTATCACGTAGATCTTTGATCGTAAACGATACGATGATCAATCCCATTTTAGCTAGATCTTGAGAAGCTACACGTTGCACTTCCTGTGAAAATTTTTCACGATTCTTATAGATCTCTTCTACCGTCATAGATCCTAAAATGGAACGTAAATGTCCTTCAAGAACTTCACGTGCTTCATTCTCACGATCTTCTTTCAACTTACCTAGGAATTGTTCAGCTGCAGTCGCGATCTCACCGATTGAGCTTCCTACTTTGATGATTGCTGTTCCGTCAGCCATAACTGGAACACCTTGCTCTGTATATACCTCTGGTGTTTGCACGTCTAACTTACTCGTTAACAAACTAAGTGGCTTTGCTTGTTGGAAAACAGGAAGTACAAACGTACCGCCTCCACGAACGATCTTGATACGATTTCCCGCTTCATCAATATTTACGTTCTTGCTTCCTAAGAAGCTTCCTGTAACGATTAATGCTTCATCTGGGCTCGCCGTTCTATACTTTGTGATAAAAACACTAATAAGAGCAACGACTAAGAAAACGGCAACCCCTATCACAATAAATAATGGTGAAAAACTCATAATAACCCCTCCAGATTAATGAATATATGTTTGTTCCACTTGCTCATAACGCATGACAGATACGACACCTTTTTGAATATCAATGATCAACACTTTTTCTCCTTGTGAGATCGGTTTGTTATCCATGCTAATCGCTGATTTTGAAATCCTTCCGCTGATTCCTTCGATTAAGATCTCCCCAAATCCATCTGTCGGAACCGAAGTTAGTACGGTACCCACTCTGCCTTTAAGATCTTCGTCTCTATAAGCTAATGATTCTTCTGATGAACGGATTGGCATCAAAACGAAAACGTTCAATAAAGTCACGAGCAACAACGATAGTAGACCACTGAACACCATAATGAACCAGCTGTTTATATTCGTCATGATCTCTAATAAATAGCCCGAAGCCGTCCCGATTGTAAAAAAGGATAAGATGAGCGATGGATGCAAAAAGTCTACAGCTGCATCAAGCATGTCACCAAATAAGATGTATACAAAAGTGATGCACCCAAAAACAATAAAACTTCCTAAATAGATCGTAGACAACGGATATCCGAATAATTCCACGGTCTTCTCTCCTGTCTTCATATACTTTTTACTTCAAATAAGAATTAACCACGCCCTTTTGTCGAATTTGATAATTTGATATAACCTTAACAAAGTGAAACAAAAAAGATTGTAAAATTTTGTCGACAATGATTAATTTCCAATATTGGTTTTATATAGATATTTACGAAGGTGCCAGAAAAAAGTTTCAGTTAGTTAACAATATTTTGTATAATTTTGTTAAAAGGAGTGAAATCCAATGTACACAGAAAAATTGTGGCAGTATTTAAACAACAAAGCTAATAAAGAAGATGCGGAGCCAATGAAAAAGTATATGCGCGATCAGTTCGAATTCTTCGGGATTCGTTCTCCCATTTTGAAACAAAGTATGAAGGACTTTTTGAAGGAGTATGGATTGCCTGCAAAAGAACAACTACCTTCCATTATTGAAGAAGCTTGGTCTAGACCGGAACGAGAAATGCAGTATGCGACTTTTACAATTGTTGAAAAGTTAAAGAAGCAGATGACCAAAGAGGATATTGAATGGATCGAGTATACCATCATTAATAAGAGTTGGTGGGATACGGTCGATCACATCGCTAAACATATCGCAGGCATTTATTTAATGAAGTTTCCAGATGAGATCGAACCCGTTACAAAACGTTGGGTTCAGTCCAAGAACATTTGGCTCATGCGATCGGCAATTCTGTTTCAACTCGGATATAAAGACAAAACCGATAAAGAACTTCTAGCACAAATCATTAAAGATACAAAGTACGATCAAGATTTTTTTATTCGAAAAGGAATTGGATGGGCATTAAGGGAGTACGCATACACAGATGCTGATTGGGTATGGGAGTTTGTACATAAAGAAGAGTTAAGTCCGCTCTCCTATAAAGAGGCGATTAAGAATATTAAAAAGACAAAGCAGCCGCATTAAAAACGGCTGCTTTTTTTATTTCTCTTGTTCTTTGACAACATAACGAATCGCATTTCGAAAAGAGACAAAGGAGAGTTGATTAGTATGCACACCTAGAGAAACCATATCTTTGACCATTTCCTTAGGAAATCCGCAATACAATACATCGGCTCCCATCAGTTTAATCGCATCTGTCAGGTTTTGAATCTCGATCCCAAGCTCAGAATCTGTAATGGTCGTTACACCTGAAAAATCTAAGATTACGTAATCGGCTCCATTGTTTAGACATTCTTTCAATAGTTTTGTAGTCAACGTTTCAAGTCTTTCCAATGTAAGTTCACCAATCAGCGGCACTAACAGTGTATGTTCTGCAACGGTTTGAAGGATTGGCGTTGCTAGCTCATTCAGTATTTCTTTTGTTCTTTCTCTTTCCTGTTCGCGCTCTGTTAAGTCTTTCCACGTTAACAGATAGCCCCTTTTCTGATTTTCGACAAGCAGCTCCGTTACAATCAACCTGGCAACAAATCTATCAAAAAGAACGATCTGCGCATCAATTGGAAACTCATTGTAATTCATTAGCTCTTCTTGAAGAAAGTTTTTATGAAGGCTTTTTATAGGCTGACCAATCATATCTTCTGGAGTACCAATATTTAAATATTTCTTCATCACTTGAAGTAAATTCTTACTGCTATTATTCATCCAAGAGATGTGAAGGTCTTGATCTATGAAAAAGATATTCTCTTCTAAACAATTCAGTGTGTCCTTAATCGTACCCTCTAACACATAATTCATGAGAAGTGCTCCTCTTTGTAAAGTCCTGTTCCCATCATATCGGAATTTTTACTATTACACTATTAAAAAGACTAGAGTCCCCAATCTATGTAAGCGCTATCTAAATCTTTACAAAGATTCCTGTTGTGTGATGTTCCAACTACATGTAAAATGTCCATATCAAACAAACAAGTGTACTTTCCACAAAAACAAAGGGGCGGATAAATTTGGTTACTCACGTTTCAGTAGGACTTTTAGGATTAGGAACTGTAGGCAGTGGTGTTGTCAGAATGATCGAAGGAAATCGAGAAGAATTGCAACACCGAGTGGGATGCCCTGTTTTTATCGAGAAAATACTCGTACAGAATGTCGAGAAAGAACGTCTTGTCTCCATTAACAATGAATGGTTAACTCAGCATCCCGAAGATGTTATTCAAAATCCAAATATACAGGTTGTTATTGAAGTGATGGGCGGTATTGAATTAGCACGAGAATATATCACACTTGCACTTCAAAATAAAAAGCATGTGATCACAGCAAACAAAGATCTGATGGCCCTATATGGTGCAGAACTCTTACAGGTGGCACATGAAAATGAATGTGATCTCTTTTATGAAGCAAGTGTTGCAGGAGGCATCCCTATTATTCGATCACTAGTCGATGGGTTAGCTTCAGACAAAATTACGAAGATGATGGGAATCGTAAATGGAACAACGAACTATATTCTTACAAAAATGGATAAACAACAGCGCAACTATGAGGAAGTATTAAAAGAAGCTCAAGATCTTGGATACGCAGAAGCTGACCCCACATCAGACGTAGAGGGAATCGATGCAGCGAGGAAGATGGCCATTCTCTCAACCCTCGGATTTTCTATGCACATCCACCTAGATGACGTAACCGTGTCAGGTATATCCAAGGTTACACAAGAGGATCTTGAATACGCGCGTCAGTTCGGTTATACGCTGAAATTGATCGGAAACGCAAAAAAGGATAATGGCAAAGTGGAAATCAGTGTTGAGCCTACTCTCCTTCCCGACTCTCATCCGTTAGCAAGTGTTCACAATGAATACAATGCTGTCTATGTGTACGGTGAGTCAGTGGGAGAAACGATGTTCTTTGGGCCAGGAGCAGGACAGTTACCGACTGCTACGTCCGTTGTTTCAGATTTAGTTGCTGTTGTTAAGAACATGCGACTTGGAGTGAATGGGAAAAGCGTGGTTGCTCCTCAGTTTGATAAACAATTAAAACAACCGAACGAGATCGACGGAAAATTCTTTTACCGGTTGTACGTGAAAGATGAGGCAGGTGCTTTCTCTTCCATCACTTCTCTGTTTGCATTGCATGATATCTCACTTGAAAAATTAATTCAAAGCCCTGTAGATCATAAAGGAGTTGCAGAAATTGTGATCGTAACCCACGGAACAAACAAACAGCAAGATAGTCACGTCTACAACCTGCTTCGGGACTCTGAAGTCGTTCAAGAAATTAAAAGTCACTATCGTGTGGAGGGAGCTTAATATGCATTGGAAAGGATTACTACATCAATATAAAGAATATTTGCCAGTCAATGCGTCTACTCCCCTTCTATCGTTAAACGAAGGGCATACACCACTTATCCCGCTCCCACATCTTTCAAAAGAATGGGGCATCAACCTTTATGCGAAGTACGAAGGAGCGAATCCTACAGGCTCTTTTAAAGACAGAGGGATGGTCATGGCTGTAGCAAAAGCGAAAGAAGAAGGAAGCAGAGCCATCATCTGTGCTTCTACAGGAAATACTTCTGCTGCAGCGGCCGCCTACGGTGCAAGAGCTGGCCTCCGATGTATCGTTGTTATCCCTGATGGTAAGATTGCACAAGGAAAACTGGCTCAAGCAAAAATGTATGGAGCAGAGATCTTTGCCATAGAAGGAAATTTTGATGAAGCACTTCAGATGGTACAAAAAATGAGTGAAGAAGAAGATTTCACTCTCGTTAACTCAGTAAATCCATATCGACTTGAAGGACAGAAAACAGCAGCTTTCGAATTGGTTGATGCGCTTGCCGGAGCTCCTGACATCTTGGCTATACCTGTTGGAAACGCTGGTAATATTAGTGCGTATTGGAAAGGATTCAAAGAGTATGATGCCGTTAAATCTTCCGGCCTCCCTCGCATCCATGGATTTCAAGCAGCCGGTGCCGCTCCAATCGTAAACGGATCTGTTGTAAAAAATCCTGAAACGATCGCAACGGCCATTCGAATCGGAAATCCTGCCAGCTGGAAGTTAGCTTCATCCGCGTTAGAAGAATCCGGTGGCGTCATTGATTCTGTCACAGATGAAGAGATTTTAGAAGCATATCAGATGCTCGCTTCCAAAGAAGGTGTTTTCGCTGAACCTGCTTCTTGCAGCACGATAGCTGGACTATATAAACAACATAAACAAGGAGTACTACCAAACGGTGCTTCCGTTGTTGCCATCCTAACCGGTAATGGCCTTAAAGATCCTGATATCGCACTAAAAACAGTGAAACAAGAACCGATCGTGATTCCGAATGATTTTGATTTATTACGTCAACAGCTAAAAGGATGTGTTGTATAAATGAAAGCAGAACCTTTTTCGATCCATGTTCCGGCAAGTACAGCCAATCTTGGTCCTGGCTTTGATTCTGTTGGTCTTGCTCTAAACAGATACTTAACCGTTCACGTTCAGCCTTTCGCTCCGCGCAAAACAACATTTCACGGAGAGGAACTTCAAGCATTCAATAAAGATGAAAACAACTTAATCATGCAAGCCGCACATTTCACCGCAGATTCTTTTCGAAAGAAACTGCCTCCTTGTCAGTTAGATGTGGTGAGTACATTTCCTACATCAAAAGGAATGGGAAGCTCTGCATCAGCGATCGTGGCAGGCATCGAACTAGCAAACATCCTTTTAGACCTTGAGTTATCTAAGGAATCAAAATCACTTCTTGCCAGTTCTCTTGAAGAACATCCTGATAATGTGATTCCTGCTATCTTTGGAGGACTTACGATCAGTTTCTATAATGGACAAGTGGTCGAAACAGTTCATGTTCCAGATGTTGCCGTTGAGATGATTATAGCTATTCCAGACGGAGTTCTTCATACGAAACAATCACGAGGCTCACTGCCAAACCTTCTTCCCTTCAACAAAGCGGTTGAAGGCAGTGCGATCAGCAATGTGCTTGTTGCCGCATTAATGAAGAATGACTGGAAAAAAGCAGCTGATATGATGAACCGCGATCTGTTTCATGAACCGTTTCGTTCAAAATGGGTCCCTTTATATGCTGAACTTAAGGAAAAAGCGATCGAACTCGGTGCTTATGGTGCCGCAATAAGCGGTTCTGGCCCCTCCATCGTCTGCTTCACTCCTCACCAAAAAGCGGCTGGTATTACAGAACAACTTTCTACGTTGTTTCCACAGTACCACTTTGAAACGATTTTTCCTGATCGCAGGGGTGTTGTTGTTGAAAAATGCTTGTCTGCCGCTTTATGATCCTTATTTCTCTAAACTTGAAAACGAAAAGAATGGTAAACGTACAAAAGGATTAAGCAACAGCTGCTTAATCCTCTTTTCTTATTTATGAGTAATATTGAACTGATCTCTAAGTAGCGTCCAGTTCTCAGGGAATGGTTCTCCCAGTACCCAATAAGCAAGACCTCTTAGTTTATACTTCTTTACGAGTTGGTTTTTCGCTTCTGCACTTTGTTCGTTCTCAAACCAGACAACATGCTCTTTGCCGTTATCATCTTTGTAATTAAAAAACGGTGCTTGAGACTCGTTATCGTATTTTACAGTTGCATCCTCTTTTAATGCTAAGTCATGTGCTTCCGCTGGAGCAACGCGTTTTGCGAATTTATTTCCTTTTTTATAAGGCAGTGTCCAGTCATATCCGTATAACGGTGCACCCATCACAATTTTTTCTGGAGGAATGACTGATGTTGCATACTTAACCACTTTTTCTACTTGAGGAACTGGTGCAACAGCCATTGGAGGTCCACCAGACCATCCCCACTCATAAGTCATGAGGACAACAAAGTCTGCTAGTTCTCCATGACGTTTATAGTCATGTGCTCCATGCCATGGTCCTTTTTGTTCATCGCTTGTTTTTGGTGCTAAAGCAGTTGATACTTTAAATCCTTCTTTTTGAACTTGTGGAATGATCGTTTCTAAGAATCCATTATAAAGCTCTCGATCTTTCTCTTTGATATGTTCGAAATCGATATTAAGTGCTTTATATCCTTTTTGCTTCATCGTACTAATAACGCTTCCGATCAGTGTTTTTGAAGCTGTCTTATCTGTGAAGATGTTATGTGCGATCTCTGGTGAGAAGTTTCCATCAATAAAGTTTGTTAAAACCATCATCGGCATGGCTTTAGATTTCTTCACTTCTTGAAGCGCTGCGTAATCTTTGATCGGCTTCAGCGATCCGTCTTTATTAACTTGATAACTAAAAAACGCTACGTATGTTAAGTCGTTTACTGATTCTTGTACATCTCTTATGGACTGCTTCGCTTCGATCGGCTCTAAAAACCCTAACGTTTCAATCTTGGTCTTGCCATGATTCGTTTCAGCTTTAGAGATGTCCACCTGTTTTTTTTGTGGCGAGTTAATCTGTTCTAACCTTGGGCTATTCCGCGTTTCGTTACTCATGTTCTTTGGCGCAGCTTCGCTTTCTTTCATGTTGTTAGAATTGCCGCATCCGCTAAGTACAATCGTAAACGCCGCTAAAAAAGCGACTATCTTTTTCATAAACAAACCTCCTTCATTTTCGTTATTTTTCCATGAAGAGGTTTGTCCTATTCTCTTTTTTAGAAATAGATAGCTCGTTACGCCCAACTCGTGTTGGTATCTTAACTTCCATAAGGTACAAAAATGGAACTAACTCGTGAATAAAAAAGAGCTTATAAAAAAGAGCTTATTTCTTCAAGACTGGTACTTTTTAATGTTCTTTTTACTTCTATGCAAGTTGATTGGAGTGCAAGGTTGCAGACTCCTACGGGATGAGCGGTCAGGTGGAGACTCCTAACGGCGCAAAGCGGCAGGAGGCTCACCGTTCGCCCCGTGGAAAGCATGCAACCTGGAACGGAAATCAACTTCCTTCAGTTCATTCATATATTGGAAAACAAAAAAAAGACCCCAACATCGTGGAGTCTTTAAACCTTTATATCGCCCAGTTTCCATTTGTAAATAATGGAATACGTTTGCCATCTTCATATTCAGCTTCAATTTCAAGGTCTGCAGACCCAATCATAAAGTCCGTATGACCGCGGCTAAAGTTGATCTCTTTCTCTTCCATCTGTTCGGGTGAAAGGTTTCCTGCATCCTTCACTGACATCGTAATTGATGTTCCGATCGCTAGATGGCACGAAGCATTTTCATCATACAACGTGTTATTAAAAGTGATGCCTGAGTTGGAGATCGGCGAATCATGAGGAACTAATGCAACTTCCCCTAAATACCCCATTCCATCATCGATACTAAGCAGTTGTTTTAACGTGTCGTACCCTTCTTCGGCCGTGAAATCAACCACTTTTCCATCTTTGAACGTTAAACTGAAGTTATCAATGATGTTCCCCATCGCTGAAAGTGGCTTTGAACTTGAAACTTTACCGTTCACACCGTATTTTCTTGGTGTTGTGAACACTTCTTCTGTTGGCAAGTTCGGGATATAATACGTACCGAACGTTGAATGATGACCTCCACCAATCCACGTGTGATCCGGATGTAGGTCGATGCTTAGATCAGTACCCTCAGACTTGTAATGAAGCGTTTTAAACTTTTGTTCGTTTAAGTAGTTTACTTTCTCTGTCAATGTCTTCACATGTTCGTCCCATGCTGCTACAGGATCGTTCTGATCAACGCGAACGGTTTTGAAGATCGCTTCCCATAATGCATCTACTGCTTCTTCATCATTTTTGTCTGGAAATACGCTCTTAGCCCAACCAACCGTGGGTGCACCTGCGATCGCCCAGTGCATATCTCCTCTTAATTGCCCTGCTGAAAAAGCTTGAAGTTTCTCACCACGATTTTTTTGAACGAACATCATCCGCTCAGAAGGAACACCTTTATAAGCATTCGGGTCATTTCCTGTAATCATCAAGAAGCAATCATGATTTTCCACTAGGCTGTTGTATTTATCAATCTCCCAAGAAGGCAGATCATTTTGAAGAACCTCTTCTGCTGCAAGCGTTAGGTGAATACGGCTTGTTTGTGTATCACTCCAATCCACCATCACTCGTTTACAACCGTTCTCATAGGCATGCTTCGTTACCTTGCGAGTAAATTCTGCTGTTTCTATCGGCGAACTGATAAGCAACCTTTGTCCTTCTTTTAAACCTAACCCAACCTTTATCACTAATTCAGCGTATTGATCCAACTTCTCTTCAAACGACTTCATACTTTCCCCTCCGATTGGTAAATACATAAAAACGACTGATAAGTTTATATTATTTACAATTATATAAAAAAAAGAATATTATGACTACTGTTTTCTTTCTCGCTTTTATTTGATCACCATATTGAATTGTACGTAAAAAAAGAATAAAAAGAAAAGATCACATTACGATATGTGATCTTGAATGACTATTTTCGTTCTTATTGAGACTAAATCCGATCTGAGTAAGTGCGCTCTCTAAATTATTCGTGATCAAGATACCTTTAAAGTCAACATCGACATGAAGAGTTGTTAATGCAAGGTCAGGTCTGAATCCAGTAAGAATGGGAGTGACTCCTATTAACCTTAGCAACTTCACGATATTTAACAGATATTCGCTAACAGAATTATTGATTCTGCTCACACCAGAAAGATCGATGATCATATGTTCAAGCTCTAAACTCATGCTGCTTTCCAGTGTGCTTTGAATGATGAGCTCTGCTCGATATTCATTAATATGGCCAATGATAGGAAGGATTGCAACACCTTTTGTTAAAGGAACGATCGGTACTGAGATTTCTTTAATCTCCTTATTCGCCTTATCAAGCTCTAATACGTATGTCAACAACGAAGACATCGTCTGAAAAAGCTCAACATGCTGATCAGTAAACTCGAACCGATCTGTATCTAGACCACAGATAGTTCCGTAATTTTCACCATCTTCATAATAGATCGGAATCGCAATAAAGCTACCCCCACCTAGATTTGCAGTTACATTTAGATCTTTCGTCCGTTCATTTTGCGTAATATCTTCTATAAGAAGAATGTCATTGCCTTTATCTACGCTCACTTTACAGAACGTTTCTTGAAAAGGCATTGTTGTACCTTCTTGAATCAATACCGTATTTTTATTGACTGCTTTTTTGATTTCATTTACTTGTTTGTCATTCTTAGCGATAAACAACGTATTAATGTTGATAAGTTTGCTCATAAAATGAAGAATGTTTGCGGTGGCTTCTTCAAAATTTTTAACTGATTTATTCTTAATTACTGAATTTAGATGAATAGACAAAGTAAATGACCAACCTTTCATTTCTAAAAATCTTTCTGCCATAATTCTTTGATGGTCCACCCCTTTATTTACCCTACGGATAAGGAAATAAACATTTAAAGTAAAACAATTGTTAACGTTGACTAAAAAAATCTCTAAACTCGGATAAAAAGATAAAAAACAGCTCTTCTATTAGGGTTGTTTTTTCCTGTGTCTTTGGAACTATATAAAAACACCTGACCTATACCATTTTTCTCTATTATTTTTAAATAAAAAGTGTTTAAAAATAGTTCTTCAAATAGTAAATACTCCCTATTCTAAATCTAAAACACGGGAGTTATCTCCTATTCTAGTAGTTGATGTATCATGGTAACATTTTGAATACGCGGAATTATCCGACAATATATGTCGGTATTCGGAAACTACTACGATTTAGGGGGAATCTTGGTGAAAAAAGGGAAATGGGTATCTGCTGCACTCGCTACGATGTTAAGTTGTTCTGCTTTTTCAAGTGTTAGCGCTGCACCTGCAAATGTATCATCTGATGTAGCAACACAACACCAGAACGATCATAAAGGTCATAAACATGGTGGCGGTCCTTTTGATTTAGGAATCGCTAATGATGAGAAGTTGATCGAAATGTTGAAGAAAAAAGGCGAAATCAGTAAAAACGCATCTGAAGCAGATGCACAGAAAAAATTACAGCAATATTTGCACAAGAAACAAGAGAACGCTTCAAAATTCTCTGAAGGTGCATTAGAAGACGAGCATAGTGAAAAGCGTAAAGAAATTAGAAAGAAGCACAAAAAAGAAGGACTTAAAAAAGACGGTAGAAAAGAAGATAAGATTAAGAACGTAAAAGAAGAAAAATGGAAAGGACAAAAGCGCGTAGATAACGTTCTTGTTCTTTTGGTAGAATTTCCAGACTACCCTGCTTCGAACATAACAAAAGAAGAAACAGACATGTTCTATGATGAATATACAAAGAAACACTATGAAGACTTAGTCTTTGGAAATAAAGGATACGAAGGGCCGAATGGAGAAAAATTGATCTCCATGAAGCAATATTATGAACAGCAATCCGGTGGAAGTTATTCTGTAAAAGGAAGTGTTGGAGGTTGGTATAAAGCGAAACATCCAGCTGCTTATTATGGAGGTAACGTCCCTACTCCAGATGGAAACGATAAAGACGCTCGTTCTCTCGTAAAAGAAGCGTTAGAAGCGGCGGCAAAAGATCCTAACATTAATCTAGGAGACTATGACCAAGAGGATCGCTACGACTTAGATGGAGATGGCAATACACGTGAGGCTGATGGTTTAGTAGACCACCTTATGATCGTTCACTCAAGCGTTGGTGAAGAAGCTGGTGGAGGTGCACTTGCTGGTGACGCAATTTGGAGCCACCGTTGGAACCTTGGCTCACCTTTCCCAATCGCAGGCTCAGAGTCTGAAGTTGATTATTGGAACGGTATGATGGGAGCTTATGATTATACGGTTCAACCTGCAGATGGAGCAGCTGGCGTATTCGCACATGAATATGGCCATGATCTTGAGCTTCCAGATGAGTACGATACACAATACTCTGGTGAAGGTGAGCCTGTTGCCTACTGGTCGATCATGTCTAGTGGAAGCTGGGCAGGTAAAGTTCCTGGTACTGAGCCGACTGGATTCAGTGCTTGGTCAAAAGAATTCTTACAATCGTACATCGGTGGTAACTGGTTAAGTGGAGAAACGTTCGTTTACGAAGAGATCGACCGTAAAGGAATCGACGTTCTTCTAGATCAGGCAAACACGAAAGGCACGAACAACGATGCCGTTCGCGTTGATCTTCCACAAAAAGAAACTATCGTTAACAAGCCGTATAGCGGTGAATATCAATATTTCAGTGGTAGTGGAGATGACTTAGATAACTCATTGGTTACATCTCTTGATCTCTCAAAAGCTTCAACCGCTACACTAAACTTCAAAACGTGGTATGACATTGAAACAGATTGGGATTATGCTTCTATTCAAGTGAAAGAAGAAGGATCAGCAGATTGGGTAACCGTTAAAGGAAACCTGACTACGGATACGAATCCAAACGAACAAAACCCTGGCCATGGTATTACAGGAAGCACGAATGGTGAATGGGTGAACGGAGCGTTCAACCTATCTGCTTACGCTGGTAAGAAGATCGACTTAAAGTTCAACTATTGGACAGATGTAGCGGCAACTATGCCTGGATTCTTTGTAGATGATATCTCCATCAATGTTGATGGAACTGAAGTAGTGTCTGATAATGCTGAAGGAACGCCTAAATTTAAGCTAGAAGGCTTTACAAAAAACCAAGGTAAATTCCTATCTGATCATTACTACTTATTAGAATGGAGAAATCACCAAGGTGTGGATAAAGGTCTTGCTCACATCGCACGTGGTAAAAGCTTAATGTCTTATGATGGCGGACTTCTTGTATGGTACGTGGATAACAGCTATTCTGATAACTGGACAGGCATCCACCCTGGAGATGGTTTCCTAGGTGTAGTCGACGCGAACCAAGAAACGCTAAAATGGAGTGATGGAAAAGTGGCTTCAACTCGCTACTTGATCCATGATGCTGCATTCAACACGGATAAAGGGAAGCCGATGTTCTTAGATTACAAATCAATCAACGGAACTTCTCTTACAGATAACGCGATCCATCCAAACTCCGTATTCAATGATAAAGATGACTACTCTAACCCTGGACTTCTAGACGCTGGACGTAACGTTCCACAATACGGCCTAAAGTTCTCTGTTGAAGGCAAGAGTAAAGATAATTCTGTAGCGAAGATCAAAATCTCTCGCAAGAAATAAACATTTGTTATAAAACCCAACTGTATACGTGCAGTTGGGTTTTATTTTCCTAGGGTAAACTGTTAATAAGGAGGGTATGAGATGAAAAAGTTTGTACGCGTATTCTTAACGGTTTTTACATTGATTTTCCTTGTGAGCTGCAGCACACAAGAACACGATAATCATTCTGGGAAAAAGACAGAATCCGATACTCAAGATTCCTCTAGTTCGAATAAAGCTGAGCAGAACGAGGTGACGACCATGATTGCGAATGATGAAAAAATTATACAGATGCTTAAAGAGAAAGGCGAAATATCAGAGGATGCCACAACAGAAGAAATCAACAATGCCCTTCAAAAATATCTGCAACAAAAGAACCCTAACAACCTAGAGAGTGAAAAAGCTAAAAAGAAATACATCGAGGAATTGAAGCAAAAGATTCAAAAAGAAAGTAAGACAGCTGAATAATTGTAGTCATCCAAAGCATATAAGAGACTGTTTATTTATTAATTTACTCGACACTTATACGTGGAACGTACGAATGTGGCTCTCCGCCTGCCCCGCGGAAAGCGAGCATCTGTAACGGAAATCAAATACTTTCAAAGCACCCACATTCTATAGAAAAAAAAGATGGTTTAAAGTGTCTATACTTACAGCACTTTAAAACCATCTTTTTTATGACTTAGCTTCGTTTATACGGCCACCAGTTTGCTTCTCCAAAGTTCTTAACAAGAACCGGGATGAGTAATGGTAGTACGACAAATGCGTATAGAAGCAACCCTACTAAGATGATGGACGCGATCTGCAATAGTGAAAGCATTCCTGAAGGCATCATCGCAGCAAACGTTCCACCTAATATGATAACGGCCGAAATGATAACCGTCCCCATTTTTTTCATAGCAAGAAGCATCGCATCTGCAACCGTAAGATCTTTGTACTCGTTAAATCGGTCCATCAAGAAGATGCTGTAATCAACGCCGAGCGCCACAAGGATTACGAATCCAAAGAACGGAACAGCCCAGCTGATTCCTGTGTAGCCTAATAGATTTACATAGATGAATTCATTGATCCCCATTGACGTGTAGTACGTTAAAATGAGCGAACCGATCAAGTAAACTGGCATTATTAATGAACGGAACAAAAATACAAGAATAATTGAGATCCCTACTAACATGAGCAGAACCGTTCTTGAAAAATCATTGCTAGAAACCGTCTGCAAGTCAGCGTTTGAACTCGTGATTCCCCCAACAGCCACTTTCGCGTTCTCTAGCTCCGTTCCTTTCGTCACTCGATTGATCGCATCTTTTATCTCGTCTACTTCATCAATAGATTCGTTCGAATAAGGGTTGATTCCAAACACAACATCCATCGTCATCGTTTTACGATCTTTTGATAGATACGCATCCAGTGCCTGTTCGAAATCCTTACTTTGAAGGACTTCTTCTGGCATATAAAAAGCACTTTTATCCTTTGTTTCGGCTAGGTTGTTCAAATAATTTTGAGCAGAACCGAGACCATCTGACACTTGATTCAAACCATCAGCACTCTGATCCAGACCAGTCGTTAACTGACTGAACTGACCACCAAGATCTTCAAATCCTTTTAACAGTTTCTGTTGGCCATTATTGATACCGTTTAAGCCGTTTGTTAGCTTAGGCACATTATCAACGATCTGACCTTGGCCGTCAGCAAGTTGGCCTAGACCTGACTGAAGTTGATTCGTACCATCGATCACTTGCTGAAGCCCGCCGATTATACCTTGTTGGTAGCCGTTTATCTCTTTGAATTTACCATTGGCTTGTTGAACACCTGATGAAACTTGATTCAATCCACTGTTTAATTGGTCAAGTTGACCTTTGATAACAGGCAGCTGATTTTGAGTAGCTTTCACAGTGTTCTTGATCTTCTGATACTCCGCATCGTCACCTGCAATCCCATAACGATTTTCCAACGCTTGAAAGTCTTGATCTTTAATAGACGCCAAGGCAGTATTCAAGCTTCCTAATCCTTGCCCTAGTTTTACGTAGTTTGATTGAATCGTTGATAGATTTGATCCTGCTTGTTCATAACCCTGCTGAATCTTTTGATAACCAGAAAGCAGCTCTTGTTGTTTGGACTTTATCTGTTGCAATCCTTTTTGTGCATCAGCTGCTCCCATCGTTCCTTTTCGGATGCCATCTTCTATTTTCACCAGATTCTTTTGAATCTCAGTTAAACCAGATTGAGTAGCACTCGTACCGTCAATAAGCTGTTGAATGCCGTCAGTCGCACCAGTCAGCTGCGGTTCAGATTTTGATAACTCACCGCTCGCTTCCATAAGCCCACTGCTGATTTTATTGATCCCGTCTTTTCCATCACCGAGGCCATCACCTAAGCTTTCAGCCTGCTTGTAGACAAAGAAATCTTCAACCGGTTCGCCCGTAGGTCTGGAAACAGATCTTACCGCATCAACATGGTTAACTTTTTCAAGTTCTTGGCTAATCTTTTCAGCAAGCTCCATGTATGAAGTCGAGTCCATCTTTTCATCATTTTTTATAACGATGTTTGTTGGCATCGATTCTCCCGCTCCAAAGCTCTTTTCAATCACATTAAACGCTTGGATCGAAGAAACATCTCCTGAGATTTCTTCTAATGAGTTAAAGGATAGTTTGCCATCATACGTTACAAGAAAAGGTACGCAAATGATCGCAACGAGTATGAGTGACAGCAGCGGACGTTTTAATGAAAAGTTCCCAGCTATCGCCCAGAGTTTGCTCTCACCATGCTCTGCTTTTTTCTTAGATGGCCAAAAGATCTTCTGACCTAAGACCATCATGAAGAATGGAACAATCGTGAACAGAGCAACTAAAAGAATACCTACACCAACCGCAACAGCCGCTGCTGATTGATAGAGAATAAATTGTGAAAAACCGATCGCTGCAAATCCGATCATGACTGCCAAACCGCTAAAGAAAACGGTACGCCCTGCCTGACGATATGTCGCGATGATCGCTTCTGTTTTACTCTCTGTGAGCGTTAGTTCTTCTTTATATCGACTTAGCAAGAGAATACAATAATCGGTTCCAATTCCAAACAATACAGCAACTAAAAAAATCTGCGTATAATTGGATATCGGAAAGTCGAACGAATCGACTAACATCGCCACGATAGATTGTGAAGCGAGATACGTCACACCAACGGTTAATAACGGAATGAGTGGCGCAACAACAGATCTGAATACTAAGAGCAAGACGCCTAGAATGAATACTACCGTAATGCCTTCTGTTTTCTTGAGGCCTTCTTCAGAACTCTTTACAAGATCTTCGTTGATCATCCAGTTGCTTGTATAATAGTGATCAACTTTGTTGTCTTCGATCGTTTTATATAGAGCTTCATTCACTTCACTTGGTTCTCGATCATTCCAAGCTACTTTTATAGACGTTAAGATAGATTTCCCATCTTCTGAGACTAACTGCTTCTCAAGACTCTTTTCATTAAAGTGAGTCAGAATCTCTGTGATTCCTAGTTCTTTTTTATTCTTTTCAAGTTGACGGATCGCTCGCTCAACTTCTTTTTTATCTGCAGCACTTAGTCCTTTTTCATCCGTAAATACTAGTGCAATCGAAGACTCATCCCCACCGCCTTCTTGTTCCTGAACTTCACTCATAATGTCTGATGCTAATGATGATGAAAAGCCGTCTGGTACATCGACTTGTCCTTTTTCTCGTACTAGCTCAGCCATGTTAGGTGCCGAGAACATAAGAACGGCCACAACGGCTATCCACACTATAAGCACCAGCCATTTTTGTTTTAAAATAAACCGCACGATTTCTCCCCCCGCTTATTGTTTTTCTTGAAGTGTCGTTAAGATGTTATTGATTTTTTCATACGTGTCAATGAATTGTTTGATCTCCTGCTCTTCAAACTGAGTAATGATGGACTCTACTAAGTTATAGATTCTCTCTTCGGTTTTTTTGTATAGTTCAAGTCCCGTTTCCGTTAATGTAAGATAAACGACGCGGCGATCATTTTGATCTCTCGTTCTCTCGATCAAATCTTGATCCCACAATTTTGTGATCACAGCTGTAATGGCACTTTTCTTCACATCAAATACTTTCGCTAGTTCGGTTGATGTGCAGTTCTCTGTCTTGTAAATGTACTTCAAAGTATAAAATTGATCATTTGAAAGTTCACTCTGTAGCTGTTCTTTTACTAGGGACTCTCCTTTTTTATGAACAGCAAATGTGAGATCGATATAACGATCAACAAGTTCTTTAATGGATAGTTGTGACATGCTTAACCTCCTGTTTGTTCATTTTTTTAACTGTTCAATTATTGAACTATCTATTTCCAAACTTAGATTACATGGTGGACAAGTAGCTTGTCAATCACTCTTCTAAAACTTTTGGCGAGATCGGTTTAAACGTAACAAAAAAGACATATCTCTTTAGATATGCCTTCATCATCATTCTTATGAGGTTTGCTTTTTTTCTTGGAGTGAATATAGATAAAAAATATAATCGATCGATGCCCCTTTATAGCCGAGCTGATTGACGATTGCAGATAGATGGCCTCGATGATACGTGCCATGATTTACGATGTGTTGAACGAGATCTGCATAGGTTGAATTCAGTGTTCCGAAGTGTGGATGATGAACAGTGATATCAGCAGATAAATCTCCTCTTCCTTTGATGAAGTTCTCGTAGTCATCAGACATAGCTTCGAACTTCTTCTGCATGTTTTGTAGATCTGCAGTATTCAATTCTTCGTGTAACTGTTTAACGGAGTTTAAAATATCTTCGAATGTTTTCCCTTTTAATACCTGCAGCCATACATAATCGACTTGATACATGTGTACGAGTACATCGGCGATTGTAGGAAAAACACTTTCTACCTCTTTTTTGTACATTTCGGGAGGAAGTTCTTTTAGTTTCTCAAATACTTTTTCATTTGCCCATGTGTTGAATTGGTGAAGCTGTAGCGATTTATCCATCCTTCATACCTCCAAGTTTGTTATTCAAGGTACTAATTTCGATATTGGGATGGAAACTCCTTTAAAAATACAAACAAACGTTCTTTATTTGAAAGCTGTTTTGATAGTAGTTGATATCCGCTCCAGGCTGCTATCTTTCCGCCGGTTAGGGTGAGCCACATTCTCTACGTTTCAAATTTGCAAGTATACCCAGCTAGGTATTAGAAGGTCTCAATCCATCAGTTTTCGCTCTTAATCCAAAAGTTTTGCGGTTTTATCCACGAGTTTTGCTTCTTAATCATAAAGTTATCCGCGAGTCTACAAAATTCGACAAGTTCATTAGCTCACATACCCCAACAAAAAAGCGCACTCCCCCTCAGGAGTACGCTGATCATCACACATTTTATTTTACGATTTCAGATAACAATTCAAATGAACGCAATCTTGCAGCATGATCGTAGATCTGGCCATTTACGATGATCTCATCTGCTTGTGTTTCGTCCAAGAACGCTTGCAGCTTGGCTTTCACAGTATCTGGGCTGCCGATAAAGGATGTGCGCAACTGCTGGTCGAGTGCCGCTTTTTCATACGGACTCCAGATGCCGTCCATGCTCTCAACAGGTGGCTTCAACTTCGTTGGATTTCCGCGTACTAAGTTGACGAACTGCTGCTGCAGGGATGTAGCGATTCTCGCTGCTTCCTCGTCAGTATCTGCGATTACCACGTTCGCTCCAACCATCGCATACGGTTGCTCGAGTACTTCTGATGGTGTGAACGTATTACGGTATAGCTCTAGAGCAGGAATCGTGTTGTCTGGCGAAAAATGACTTGCGAATGCAAACGGCAGTCCTTCTCTACCTGCCAATCGTGCACTAAATCCGCTTGAACCTAAAAGCCAGATCGGAATATCTTGTCCTTCTCCAGGAACCGCTCTAACTTTCATGGGCGATTCTGCTCGTTCTGGGTCAAGATACGTTCGCAGCTCATCTAGCTGATACGGGAAATCGTCACCCATGTTACCTAGATCACGGCGAAGTGCTTGTGCTGTTACCTGGTCTGTTCCTGGCGCACGTCCTAGACCAAGGTCGATTCTACCTGGATACAGGGCATCAAGTGTACCAAATTGTTCAGCAATCACGAGCGGTGCGTGGTTAGGAAGCATGATTCCACCAGAGCCGACTCGAATTTTAGATGTACCACCTGCAACGTGTCCGATCACGACCGAAGTGGCAGAGCTCGCGATACCAGGCATGTTATGATGTTCAGCCAGCCAATAACGGTTGTATCCCCATTTTTCCGCATGCTGAGCGAGATCTAACGTATTCTGGAACGATTCAGTTACCGTACCCCCTTCAACGACCGGAGCAAGGTCAAGGACTGACCATTTTACATCACTTAAACTTTTTTTATTGGACATCGTAACGTCCTCCTTATTTAAAGCAACAAAAAATTAGCTACTATATTTTAATAATTCGTTACTAGTATAACAAGTTTGCATTCTTTAATAAAAAATACTGCTTATTCCCTTATGTGGATAGAAGAAGATGTTTAGCTATTAATTCGTATGACTTTATTCGGTCCTCATAAGAGTGAGTAATCGTCACAATCATCAATTCATCTGCTTTATACGTTTCTTGAAGTCGATATAGTTCTTTCTTTACCTCTTGTGGGTTGCCGATAATCATTTTTCGTTTCGCTTCAGATATGAACTGTTTCCGTTCTTCTATGGAAAAAGAACGGTGAGCTTCTTCTATGGTTGGAACGCCATTTCCTTCACCAGAAGCATTCTGTTTTCTCCAAAGAATTCCAGGTAATGCAAGTTCCTCAGCCTGTTCTGTTGTCTCTGCACAGATCACAGACACAGCAACAATCGTTTTTGCTTCTTTTAATGAGACACTTGGTACAAACGTTTTTTGATAAGAAGCTACAATCTCAGGTCCTAATTTTTCACTCATAAAATGACCGAACGCATAAGCTGTTCCATATCCAGAAGCTAGGTCTGCACTCTTTTGGCTTGTTCCAAGAATCCAAGGAACTGGTTTTATGTCAGGGACTGGAGACGGCTTTATTTTAGAAAACATATCGTCTTTTGGAAAATCGTTACGGAGAAAATTCAGCAGTTGTTTCGTCAATTCAGGAACTTTTCGAACATTCTCCAGATAATTGTCCGAAAGAGCGATCGACGCTTCTGCCGATCCCCCAGGAGCACGACCGATACCAAGATCAATTCTATCTGGAAAAAGTGTAGCAAGCATGTTATAGGTTTCCGCAACTCTGTAAGGTTTATAATGCGGTAAAAGCACAGCACCTGCGCCGAGCCGAATCTTTTTTGTGTTTGCCCCAATATAGCTCAGCATCACTTCTGGTGCTGAACAAGATAAGCCGCTGAAGTTATGATGTTCTGCGATCCAATAACGGGTATATCCGAGCTTTTCTCCTTCCCTTGCCAGTTGCATAGAAGCTTGAAGAGCATCTTGCGCACGTTTACCGGATGAGATTGGGGATTGATCGAGTATGCTTAATTTCATCTCGTGCCTCCTCCCTTATATTCTTGTATTTTACTCCAAGTCTTACTCTCTTTACTTTTTTGAGGATTATCATATAAAAAAAGAACCCCGCTTGAGGTTCCTTTCATCTGAATGAGCTAGACTTTTATTTCTGTATCCGCCTTTACAAACTGATCAGCAGATAAAGTACTTGCTCGGTAATGCGTATAGAGTTCCGCTTCTGACAAATTGAGCGAGCGGCATATCGACTGGATTTCCAGCCATGAACCTCTCTCCAAACCTTGTATGATTTTTAATGCGAGATTATAGGAATCTATGTTTCCTAAAAGAGCTTCAGCCAGCTCATTCGTTATCGGAAGGTCAGCAATCACGTCTCTCATGTTTTTACTCAGCAGCGTGTCGATAAGAGAGAACATGCCAAACATGTAGAGATGATTTTTTGACACACCTACTGATTTCGCGATGCGTTCAAAGAAAAAGGCACGAGTAAGACTCATCTTTACAATTTCCAGTTGAGTATCAACTCTGTTCAAACTCGACATCATCAAAATCATGACGAGCTTTTTGATTTCATACAGTCCTACTAGGACGACAGCTTGTTTTATCGTTGTAATCTTACTTTTAAAGAAGTAGGTACCAGAATTCATCACTTTCAAAAGCTTATAAGAAAGCGAGAGATCTCGTTGAATTAAGCTGCTGATCTCATGAATGTCTGGCTCTGAACCATTCAGTTTTTCTAATAGCAGAAGATAGTTTGTCGGAATAGGAGCGATATCTTTTCCCTGCAATACGACTGGTCTGCTGAAGAAGTAGCCTTGAAAGTATTCAAATCCTAGCTCTTTTGCTTGTTCAAACTGCTCACGTGTTTCTATCTTTTCTGCTAGAAATGTAATCTGCTCGCGGTACGTTTCAATCATGATCTTCATCTCTTGGACGTCCATTAATAAGTAGTCCACTTTAATGATATCGATATAAGGCAGTACTCTATCTAAGTTGCGGTTTACCGAAACATCATCAAGCGCAATAATATAACCTTTATTCTTTAACTCTTTACAGACCTCAAGCACTTCGTCCGTTAAACGAACATCCTCTAAGATTTCAACGACGATATATTGAGGAGAAATATACGTAGGAATCCGATTTAATAACAGATTTTCCGTAAAGTTTATAAAACATTTCTTGCGTTCTCCAACTTCTTTGATCCCGATTCCAGCAAAGCTGTTCACCATAACATCGATTGTAGCACTATCATGGTCCAATCCATCATATCTATTGTTCTCACTGTTTCTATATAAAAGTTCATAAGCGACAACGTTCTCATCTTTGTCTAAGATCGGTTGTCTGCCAATAAAAATATCCATCTCTATCCCCATTCACACTCATTCATCTTTTTCCTTTATATAGACATCAAACCATAAATTGTAAACAAGTACAATACGTGTTTTGATGTTAAATGCTTCCAAATACTTTTTGTGTATACTTTTGTCGAACCTGTAAGTTCATGTTTCAACTCAATAGTCAGTGGGAACACAAACTACGTACTAATCTTCTACAAAGGGAGGAAATCGATGGATACTCATGGTAAAGTGGTTGGCGTTTTCCGTACAGAAGATGATGCGATTGATGCAATTAAAGAGCTGAGAGATCAAGGTTATAGTGACAACGAAATTTCAGTGATCGCAAAAGACAAAAAAGAAGTAAAACACATTCATGAAGAAACTGGCTCAAAAGCTCCTGAAGGGGCTGCCACGGGAATGGCCACAGGTGGCATTCTTGGTGGACTTGGTGGTCTATTACTAGGTGCGGGCGCACTCGCTATTCCAGGAATCGGCCCGATCGTAGCAGCAGGTCCTATTGCAGCAGCACTCGGTGGAGCCGCGGTAGGAGCTGGCGCCGGCGGAATTGTTGGTGCTCTTGTAGGATTAGGAATACCTGAAAATGAAGCGAAAGAATACGAACAATCTGTTGAAGCTGGGGACATTCTCGTTCTTGTTGATGCGAACGAAGTAAGCCGACATAGACAAGCTAATGATACATTCCGTACGTACCGTTCCACAAACGCACATCGTTATGAAGATTCATATTCCAACAAATAGTAAAAGGAGGAGGATTCAATATGAAAAACGATACAATGGAAGGCAAATGGAAACAGTTAAAAGGTGAAGCGAAGAAACAATGGGGCAACCTCACAGATGATGATTACGATCAAGCACAGGGTGACCGTGAGAAAATGATCGGAAAGATTCAGGAAAGACACGGAAGAAAACGTGAAGAAGCTGAGCGTGAATACGACGATTGGTATAGCAGAATGGAGCAATATTAAAAATAGTAGAAACCCCACTAAGTCACGACTTAGTGGGGTTTGTTTTGTAGCGTTATTTAATAAGAAAGGATTGTAAGTTCATCTTGTTCACATTTAAATCCGCTTTTTTCTGTAAAACTTTTAATCCTTGCCCCATATCAGAAGCTAATATATAGTTTCGATCTACGAAAACACCCCATACGTTTGCTTTGTCAGATACATATGATCCTACTTCCACCGGATTTGCTGGATCCGTAAGGTCAACCATACGGATGCCATCAGAATAATGAGAAAGGTAGAGCGTATTTCCTCTTACTTTTGGATCATGCACCGTATATGTTCCTGGCTTGCGCTCTCCTGCCTTAATCTGCACCATCGAGTTTAACGTTCTAAACGTACTTAATAGAACAGGATTACTTTTATCTTTTATGTCGTATACACGAACATATCCCCAGCCTCTTTCAAATCCTGGGTCATGAGGATCAGGATTAAAAATTTCTCGCGTTTCAATCAAAATGTTTCCACCATGAGCTAACGCCGCCGAATGCGCTGCTCCTTGAACATCACGTTCAAATTTTGTCCTTCCAACAAACTTTGGATTCGCAGGATCTTCAATATTTAAAATGATTGTTCCAAGATCCCAATAGGAGAGGTATGCATATTTACCTGTTTCATCCGTGATGACACTATGTAAAAATGCCGTGCGCTGTGCGCCTGTCTCGTCTTCATATTGATAATCACCATTAAAGCTACCGCCAACTTCAGTTGGATCCCAGTTTGAGAGTTCCTCCGATTTTCTAGGGTTTGTTACATCAACGATTGAAAAGTCATGAACATCGACCCCTTTGTCCTTATAGCGATGAGCTTGATAATTAGTAGCTAAAAGTAAGACTTTGTTGTTCTGTTCTGTCAGCCAATGTTCATGCGTCCCGGTAGGAAGATTAGAAGGTGTTTTCCAAAACCCTAGCTTTTTTGGCTCTTTAGGGTTGGTAACATCGTATAACACCACACCACCATTTTCAGATGTTTCTCCTTCATAGCCATATCGCTCTTTATCTACGCGCTGAACACTCACAGCCGCTAAGTCTCCTTTAAATGACGGAGTACTTACTGATTGAACGATTACCTTTTCCTGCCATGTTCCAGGTATATCATTCGCAAGAACAGCAACTTCTTTAGGATTGGCAGGATCTTTCATATCAAAAATCCTTACTCCCTCATTTGTCATCTGACCACGGTGTGTACCAAGATATGCATACCCTTTGTACGCATATACATCTGCGGTTGTAGCAGGTTTTCCTTTTATGTCTTTTAGGGGTACAGCAGCCACTTCTTTAAGATGCTCAAAGTTTTTAGATCCTTCTACTTTTGGAATTCCACCAAACGTAGATTCTCCAGCTTCAATGTAGCTTTTTTGTCCGTTTTCGCAAGCTAAAGCAATTCCTCCACCTGCTAAAGAAAGTGCAAGTGTACTTAATAAAATTTTTGATGCAAATTTGTTCATATCCCCTTAGCCACCTCCATCTTAATAGTTCCTACAATAAAGGAGTTAATCACAAGAAAGAAGTGGAAAATAGACTAAATATTCCACATATAACGTGTGAGAATTTGCGTACTTTTGTCGTTTAACAACGGGACTATCATCCTGTTAAACATAAAGAAAACCCTGAACTCATTGGAACTTATATCGTCCAAGGTTCAGGGTCAAATTTACATGATAACAAAAAAGATAACAGCTACTAGCACTAAACGATAAATCGCAAATGGCGTTAGCTTAACTTTTTCAATAACGTTTAAGAAGAAACGGATGGATAACATGGCGAATACAAATGCACTGATGAATCCAACCACAAAGAATGGCATAGCGTCCATACTAAAATATTCTAAGTTCTTTAACAGGGAGATTCCACTCGCACCTGCCATGATCGGAACAGCCATAATGAATGTAAAGTCAGCTGCAGCACGGTGACTAAGCCCTAGAAGGACACCACCTGAAATCGTAGCACCAGAGCGCGAAAATCCTGGCCAGAGTGATAAACACTGAATCAATCCGATCGAGAATGCTTGCTTGTACGTAATCTTATCTACTGTATCAATGACAGGGTTTTGATTTTTAGCAGCAAATCGATCGGCAAAAATCATGAGAAACGCACCAATCGCGAGTCCAATAAGCACTGTATTCGTCGTGAAAAGGTATTCGTCGATATAATCTTCGAACAACAATCCAAGTACACCTGCCGGCAAGAGCCCTACGATGACTTGTGTTAATTTTAAACGGCTCCCCGTGATTTCATTTGTTGCTTTGTTTCTGCTAAATCCAAGCATGTCGATAAATCGCTGTCTGAAAACAACGACTACAGCTAAAATCGAACCAAGCTGTATGACAACTTTAAATGTATTGGCTGGATACTTACCTAAAAAGTCTTGTGATCTTAACCACATGTCATCTACAAGAATCATATGTCCCGTTGATGATACAGGAGCAAACTCCGTCAAACCTTCTACTAACCCTAAAATTAGGGCTTTTAATAACAATAGGATGTCCATAAAAATAACTGATCTCCTTTAACAACTTATACTCTCATCTCTATATAATAGACGTTTTTCGATGATTAGCAAAGAATGATGTAAAACTTTTTATAACACTGTAACATATTGCGAAAAAGTGAGAAACCCCGTCGGAATGAAATCCAACGAGGTTTTTTAAAGTTTAATACTTTAAAAGCGAATGAAGTTTTTCTTTATCTAGAACCTTCACCAGCTCTACTAGAAGCTTTGCGCTATTTTCTAAGTCGCTTTTACTGACCATGGAAGTATGACTATGGATGTATCGGGCTGCAACTCCCACTACCAAACTTGGGATTCCTTTTTTGAAGAGATGGAACTTACCAGCATCCGTTCCTCCGCCAAGCATAACGTCTACTTGGTACGGTATGTTATGTTTCTCTGCAACCTCGATGATTAAGTCGCGAAATCCAGTGTGTGGAATCATGGACGAATCTAGGAACGTGATGAGCGGCCCTTTTCCGAGCTTCGCTTTGTTTACATTCCCACCAGGACCATCTTCTGCAACTCCTACATCGAGTGCAATCGCCACGTCTGGCTCCATAATCGCAGGTGCCGTAATCGCTCCCCTAAGCCCTACTTCTTCTTGAACGGTCGCACCACAATAGACGGTGTTTGGATGATTGATATTTTGTAGCTGTTGCAGTACTTGTAATGCCGTGTAACAGCCTGCTCGATTGTCGAGTGCCTTGGCAAGAATCGTATCACCGTCAGGCATCAGTTCAAATGGGCATATCGGTAGAATCGGATCTCCTACTCTAATCCCCCACTCCTTCACTTGGTCTTTATCTTTTGCACCAATATCTATAAACATCTCTTTCATCGGATACACACGGTTTCGTTCATCTGCCGTTAAGATATGAGGTGCCTTAGAGCCCACGACACCGGTGAACGTTTTACTTTTCGTCTGTACATGTACGCGTTGTGCGAGAAGTACTTGTGACCACCAGCCTCCTAAAGGAACGAAGCGCAGATAGCCTTGTTCTGTGATCTCACTGACCATAAATCCGACTTCGTCCATGTGACCTGCAAGAAGTATTTTAGGACCATCATTCGTAGATCCATGCTTTTCACCAAATACACTACCGATATGATCATTCATCAATGTAGCACCCGTTTTACTGATCTCGCGTTTCATAATCTCTCGAATCGCTTTTTCAAAACCAGGAGCACCATTTGTTTCTGTTAACTCTTTTAATAAGTCCATCATTTTTCACCTTCCTATTTTATAGGATGGGGAAAATATACGGTTTGAATACGTTCTTTTTCAGAAGGAGAATAAAATTATTCAAAATCGAAGTTCAAGACGTATTTTCTACCTTTATTGGTTCCAATCGTTTTAAAACGTAGTGAGTTTAAAAGGTGTTTCGTGATATGTGGTGAGTTGATATGGAGGAAATCATTCATTTGCCGATTACTGATCGTGTTATTAATCAAAAGATAATAATCACGTAAGCCTTGTAGATGAGCATTTTTAGAAGTTGCCATACATCTATTACATACCCATGTACCATATGTTCTGTGCATACTAAACAATTTACAGTTTGTACACTGTATTCCTTTTATTAAATCACTTTCCGAGATGTAAAAACGTTGAAGGATATTGAATTCGAGTGGAGTGTCCTTTAACAGAAGTTGGTTAGAGAGGGTACAATGACATTCATCAGTAAGGAGATGAGTTGTGTGTCTATCCTCAAGTTCTTTTATTTTTTCAGGCAAAACATAGTAGGGTAATACGAACTGCGAGAGGTTTTGAGATTTTTCTTTTTCAGTGGACTTGATTACAGTTTTATCATTTCCGATGATTACAAGCGGCTCAATAGGAATCGAGGGGAACTTTTGAAGCTTAAGCCACTTTTGAAGTTGCTCCACTTGTCTATTTACTTGGACAACTGGGCTGCTGAATGCTGTTTCATCCTTATTGTCATTAATCCTTATTAACTGATTGAAAATAGAGTCAAAAATAAGTGTTCCAGTTATGTTTTTCACTTCGATGATAATCATGAAATTCGAGGATAGAAGAAGGCAATCAATTTGGAAGAAATGTGTACCATCATTAAGACGGAGGTCATGAAGGATATGGTACTTCTGTTCGGGTAAAAAACTTAGTGGAAAATCTAATGAACGCTCACCACGATATCCAGCTATACTTTTTGCATATGTTTCAGAAGCAATTTGTCTTTTTGGATGTTCAAGATCAAGTCGTCTAAATAGTGCCTCAAACTTGTATAATTTAATTGGCTTTGTTCGTTTTTTGATGATCAAAGTCTAACTCCTTTCATGATTATATTGTTAATAATTCTTTTGTATGGGTGCAAATCCTGTTAGGAAAACAGATATCAGCAACTTTTTTGTTATATCGGCGAAAATGAGTATTTTATCGGCAACTTTCGAATTATATCGGCAAGAATTTAAATATATCGGCGAAAATCAAAATATATCGACATTTGCACAAATTCAGCATACAAAAAAGGACTCACCTTGGGGCGAGTCCTGTTATCCACCTATGTATGGTGGAGACGGTGGGACATGTTATTCCATGCTTTCGTCATGGCACTGACTATATCTTGAACCTGAAGAATCAGGTTCTTCGGCGTATTATACGAAATATAAATTTACTTGATTCCAAGCAGACATTTCGTATCCTAGTACTACCAAAAATGGCAGCCTATAAGTCGATACACGGCTGTTGGATTACTCCACATACCGCTCGGCATTGCCTTGCAACGATAAATGTTGGTTAGGTTTCACCGATAAAGCCGAATTATCACTTATGTGTTACCACATAAGGCGACTAAATATTAATCGAACCCACGTCCAAAGATATTGGCACTTAAGCTTCTACGAGTGTAGTCGGTTCATTCGCGTTTCGCGGATCCGTCTGCCAGCCGACAGGCGCCTGGACCGCTAGCCTGATTATTCTCTTCCTTCGTCCTCAGGCGGAGGACAACCGGCGTAGCCCACTAAGAGTGAGTCCCTTACCCTACCACATGGGCGATGGAGGGAGGAACAGCTAAAGTGCTATTACGCAGCTAAAGCTAAGTTGTTGTTTTGTTTGCCAGTTATTGGCTGTGGCGTTTTAACGAGGCCGACCCCCTCGACTCGCAACTTAAGCTCAAACTACCCCTGTCGAATCCGTAACGTCCCCATATAAAATGGTAAGCAAAAACTTAATTCTGCGGAACCTCGGAAAGAGATAAAAGCTCAATCGCTTCTATACACTTGTGTACTCAGTATAACATTTTTGCTTCATCTTCTCAATTGTAACATCCTGTAAAAGGAACCAATTAAGCTTTTTGGCGATCTCGGAATGCACGCTCGATCTCTCGCTTTGCATCCTTTTTCTTCAGATCGTCACGCTTGTCGTAATGCTTTTTCCCTTTTGCAAGTCCAATCAAAAGCTTCGCAAAACCATTCTTTAAATACATTTTCAAAGGAACGATAGAGTAACCTTGTTCTTTGGTTGCACCTAATAGCTTGTTGATCTCTTTGCGGTGTAAAAGCAGCTTGCGCGTACGAAGTGGATCATGGTTGTACCGGTTTCCTTGCTCGTATGTGCTGATGTGCATGTTGTGTAGAAACAACTCGCCATTTTGCACACGTGCAAAGGAATCTTTTAAATTTGCCCTGCCTGCGCGAATGGATTTGATCTCCGTGCCCTGAAGGACAATTCCTGCTTCAAATGTTTCTTCGACGTGGTAATCGTGCCGCGCTTTCTTATTCTGTGCGACTACTTTCCCTTCTCCTTTTGGCATGTAAAACTCAATCCTCCCCACAGCAAGTGAAGTTTAATTATAGCAATATGGTCAAATAACGTCAAGGTTCACCACCGAGGATGAACCTTGACTAACTTGCTCATTATTTCTTCTTTTTCTTGCCTTTTTTCTTAGCTACTGGTTTATAGAAAGGCTTCTTCTTCCCTTTCTTTGAATCTTGAGGTCCGCTGGAACGCTCTGATTCACTTGTGCGGTTCTTGCTTCTTCTTCCTCGTCCGCGTTTTGGTGTATCTCCAATATCGATGACTTTTTGGCGATCTTTAAAGCGTTTACGAGGTGTTCCTTTCATTCCGACGATTTCAAAATCGATCGCGCGCTCATCTACATTTACGTTCGCAACTCGAATGGAAATCTCATCACCGATTCGGAAAACGTTACCTGTTCGCTCACCGATCATCGCCATAAACTTCTCATCGAATCGATAGTAGTCGTCTGTTAGGTAGCTAACGTGTACGAGTCCTTCAATCGTGTTTGGAAGTTCAACGAACAATCCAAAGTTCGTTACAGAGCTGATCACGCCGTCAAACTCTTCGCCTATCTTATCAAGCATGAACTGTGATTTTTTAAGCTCATCTGTTTCACGTTCCGCATCAACAGCACGGCGTTCCATTGCTGATGAATGCTTAGCGATCCCAGGAAGTTCTGCTTTCCAATGACTGACTGTTTTTGGTCCTGTGTCTTTTTTAAACAGATACATACGGATGAGGCGATGTACGATCAAGTCTGGATAACGGCGGATCGGTGACGTGAAATGCGTGTAGAATTCAGTCGCCAAGCCATAGTGACCAAGTGACATATGATCGTACTTCGCTTGCTTCATGGAACGAAGCATGATTTTGCTAATTACCATTTCCTCAGGCTCGCCTTTTACCGTCTCCAAAAGCTGTTGCAGGCTGCGCGGGTGAATATCGCTTGCAGTCCCTTTTAACGCATAACCAAACATACCGATGAACTCTAAGAAACGTTCTAATTTGCCCTCATCAGGGTCTTCATGAATTCGGTACATGAAAGGAAGTTCGAGTTCATGGAAATGCTGTGCAACGGTTTCGTTGGCACATAGCATAAATTCTTCAATCAGTTTTTCTGCAACCGATCTCTCGCGAAGAACAACATCTTGTGGGTCGCTGTTTTCGTCTACGAGTACTTTTGCTTCAGAGAAATCGAAGTCAATCGCCCCGCGTGCAAAACGTTTTTTGCGAAGAATTTCTGCAAGCTCTCCCATTAACTTAAAGAAAGGGATGAGTGACTCGTATTTCTTGTTAACCGCTTCGTCTTCATCCTGTAAGATTTTACGAACATCTGTATAAGTCATTCGCTCTGTTGTTTTGATCACACTCGGGAAGATTTCGTGTTTAATGACTTCTCCATCGTGGTTGATCTCCATCTCACATGAAATCGTTAAGCGATCAACTTTCGGGTTCAATGAACAGATTCCGTTTGATAGACGATGTGGAATCATCGGGATTACACGATCGACTAAGTACACACTCGTACCACGCTCTTGCGCTTCTTTATCGATTGGAGAATCTTCAGTTACATAGTGCGTAACATCTGCGATATGTACGCCAAGCTTATAATGGCCGTTTGGCAGCTTGATAACATGAACCGCATCATCCAAGTCTTTCGCGTCCGCTCCATCAATCGTTACAATGGTTTCGTTACGAAGATCACGACGTCCTTCAATATCTTTCGGGTCGATCTCATCTGGCGTATTATGAGCTTGCTCAAGTGCTTCAACAGGAAACTCTCTTGGCAGTCCATGTTTGAAGATAACAGAGATAATATCTACACCTGGATCGTACTTATGCCCGATGATGTGAATGATCTCTCCTTCAGCACTGTTTCTACCCTCAGGATATTTTGTGATCTTCACTAGTACCTTATGTCCTTCTACAGCGCCGTTAACGCCGTCTGCAGGAATAAAGATATCATTCGGGATCCGTTTATCATCAGCCACAACAAAACCGAATTTACGGCTTTCCTGGAACGTTCCGACGACCTCTGTAACGCCTCGTTCTAAAATACGAATGATCGTACCTTCTGGACGTGATCCTGACGATGTTTGGTTGAGGCGCACAAGAACCGTGTCTCCGCTCATCGCACCATTCATATCAGATTGTGAGATGTACACATCTTTTTGTTCAGACTCTTCCGGGATAAGGAATGCAAAGCCTTTCGCATGCCCTTGAACGCGGCCTTTAATCAGGCTCATCTTTTCAGGTAATCCATAACGGTTCGTACGTGTTCGAACGACTGATCCTTCATCTTCTAATTCGTTAAGTGTTAAAACCAGTTTCTTGAAAGCTTCAGCGTCAGGAAGTTGAAGAGCTTCTTCAATCTCTGTTACTGTCATCGGTTTTTCCGATTCTTTCATGAGCTGGAGTATTTGCAGTTTATCCAAAAACTGACCTCCTTTTTAAGGAAAAAAGGTTCTATTCTGACCAATCAAGGTCTTCTAAGAAAGCATAAACATCTTCATGCAGCTGTTCTTTTTCCTTGTCTAATGTAATAACGTGTGATGAGTTTTCATACCATTTCAGGTCTTTCTTATCACTTTCTACTTCTTCATAGATAATATTTGCAGAGTCTGTGTTAATCATTTCATCATTTCTAGCCTGCACAACAAACGTAGGTGCGTATACGAGATCTACCGAATTTCTTACACTTTGAATAAGATCTTGAAGAGCTTTTAACGTGTTCATCGGTGTTTTTTTGAATTCTTCCATCTCTTCTTGAATCTGTTCTGCTGTTTTCTGTTCTCGCTTTTTATATTCTTCAGCGTACGCACAAACCCCTTTATACATCACTTCTTCACTCTTGATGGACATGGGTGCGCACATCGGAATAACAGCTTTTACAGGATGTTCTGTGGCCAGTTTCAATGAGAAGACCCCACCTAATGAAAGACCACACACGGCAATCTCGTCGTAGCCTTTTTCTTTTAGATGATTGTAGCCGCCAATCACATCTTCCCACCAGTCTTCGGGTCCTGTGTGTACTAATTCTTCAGGAGGAACGGCATGCCCTTTATACTGAGGCGCGTGACATGTATAGCCTTTCTTCTGCAGAAATCTCCCCATCATTCGTACATCGGCTGAACTGCCTGTGAACCCATGTAACATTAAGACTGCCCGCTTTCCTCCTTCAAAGAAAAACGGTTTTGGTGCTGCGATTTTCATGTTGTACCTCTCCTATTCATTCGTTAAAAATTCATAAACTTCTTGAATTAGTTCTTCTTTCTCTACATCATGACAGATCATGTGCTTTGATTCTTTAAAATAACAAAGACGCTTATTAGATGCTGAGATCGCTTTATATAGATATTCAGCACTTCTTCTCGGAACAAGTCCGTCACATTCGCCTTGAACGATTAGAGTGGGTGCTGAGACTTGTGAGAATTCAGGTTTGATCATCCTTACAAGCTTCTGAAACTCTCTCGTTGCACTGAAAGGTGTATCAAGAAACTTTTTTCGATACCTTTTATATAATTCATGATCTCTTAGTTGACCGTTCAGACCAGAGACCATCATATTGGCAATATCTTTAATCATTTGTGCAGGGTTAAGATAGTACGCACTCGCGTTCAATAGAATTAGTTTGTCGCACCCGTATTTGGAAGCAAGATAACCCGCGATCATGCCGCCCATTGAGAAGCCGACAATATAGATCAGTTCAACCTTTTCGCGGAGCTCCAAATAAGCATTTTCAGCTTCTTGAAGCCATTCTATATGTGTTCTACCTCTTAATGAGAGCTCAGTTCCGTGGCCAGGATAAGTGGGCACAGATAACAACCAGTCTGTATGCTTCTCTAGATATTCTGTAATTGGCTCGATCTCATAAGGTCCACCAGTGAACCCATGCAAACAAAGACACCCGATCATGCTACCACCTTTTTTGTCTATAGGTTACCCTTTTATCCTCGTAACAAATCATATCACAACCACTCTCATAAAGGTTATGCCGCGTTTCTATAGACTAAAAAAACAACAAGCGGCATTCACCACTTGTTGTTTTTGACTGCTCTTTAGTTCATCGGAATAAAGTATGCTACTGAAATCGTTAGAATGAAGAACAACACTGCAAGAATGATCGTTAACTTACTTAGCAATGCGTCGATTCCACGTGCTTTTTGTTTACCAAAAAGCTGTTCAGCTCCACCAGTAATCGCACCTGATAATCCTGCCGAACGACCTGATTGAAGAACAACGACAACGATTAATGCGACTGATACTAAAATAAGAAGGATTTTTGCTGCTGTTAGCATGTATGTTACACCTCCACCGTTCCACGTTACATTACCCTAAATGTACCATAACTTGAAGGGACGAGGCAAAGTTTTTTTCAGAACCTTCATTAATTTGTTCCTGAATAGTTGATATCAAATTCTTTATGAAAAATATAGAGACGAACCGCTCTAATGACATTCAGTCTTTTGTTTAACATCCCTACTACTTGAACGGTAGCTCCTGGCTGGACGGCTTCGTCTGGCGCGATATCAAGCGTCTTGTCTCCATCGAGCAGCTCTGTTTGAGCATCCAGTTTTACTTTCATCAATGTTTTTTTATGAGAGATGGTAAATACTTGGCCATTGGTTTCTTTTACTTTTCCAATAAAGCTGATCGGATTCAATTTTTCTAGTTTGCTTTCTGCACCATCCGAAGATTCTTGTTTAAGTGGTTGCATCATAAACATCCCCTCTTCGTAATTATGGGGACATCCCCCATTTTCATTTTACTGTTACTTGTTGAGTTTTATGTCTGTTTCTAGTGGTGTGTCTTTTTTTGACGAGTAGTAGTTATCATTGAAAATGGATTTTTTGATTACAACATCTTCATAGGTCTCAGATCTCAAACGAGCTTTCTCACCATTTGTTATCTGCAGGTCATAGGTCCGTATATACAAAATCGTAAATAATAGAATGATAAATGCACGGATTAATCGAAATCGAAAAGATCTTCCCCTACGATCCCGTCTAGTTTCCTCTACCCTCATTTTTTCTTCACCACACCTATTTAAAAGAAACAACTAAATTAAAAGGAGTTTTTTCCTTTTATTTAATTTACTCTCTTTTTGTCTAGTCTAAAATGGATTTATCATGACTCTTTCCTCATACGAAAATGATAAGGTTCAGATAATTCCGCGGGTTTTTTTATAATAAAAAAAGTCTATCAGAACGATTGTGTTCTAACAGACTCTAGGGAGTATTCCTATTTAATTAATTTGCAGCATGTATCCATATCGGGGAACGGTAACGATCGAATCGCCGTATGGACCAAGCTTCTTTCTGAGACGGTAGACAAGTGCATTGATCTCATCGTTTCCAACGTCAGGGATGTCGTTCGAACCAGCGACCATTCTCTCTGGCCATATTTGAATCTTTATTTCGTCACTGCTGACAGCCTGATTCTTTTTGCGATACAAAAATACTAGAAGATCGGTGTGTTTTCCTGACAGAAATAATGGCTCACCATCAATCGAGATCTGGCGGCGTTCAGGAATGATATGCAACCCACTCGTAATTTGTGACTCTGCAGGTTGAATGGGTGAAGTGAACTCCATCGTAAGGTCCGATTGATCTTCTTGAGTGTTCAGATAGGTTAAAAGAATAACTCCCTTTGCCAAGCTGATTACATCTCCAGATTGAAGCTGTTTCGGCATATGTGGCTCGAGAAGCTGATTATTGAGCGCCGTTCCGTGCTTTGAATCTAAATCTCGAATAAAAGTAACCCCGTCTTGCATGTAAATCTCAGCATGCTTTCGGGAAACGTATGGACTTATAAATGACACATCTGTTTCGTTCGTTTGAGAAGAACGGCCGAAGACGAGTGCTTCTCCTTCAGGTTTCAATGGCATGAGGCTCCCTGTGTCATAAGGATCCCCCGCTTCAATGCGTATGTATAAACTATCATTCATCAAAAATTCCCCCGTACATCAAGCAGTACTTGTTATAAGCATTTTAAATGATTTTCTTTAAAAATAGAAGGATTATGAGGCATTGTGAGAAATTCGTTTAGAGCTGTGCTGGATATTTGGTGATTAATAAACTTTTTAGGTTCGTGAATGATTGCAGTGACAATGAAATTCTGAGAAGATTCGTGAAGTTCTGGAATCGCTCACAAAGTCTTGGAATCGCTCATAAAATTCTCGAATCGCTCACATATTCCTGGAATCGCTCATAAAACTCTCGAATCGCTCACAAAGTCTTGGAATCGCTCATAAAACTCTCGAATCGCTCTCAAATTCCTGGAATCGCTCATAAAACTTTCGAATCGCTCACAAAATTCTAGAATCGCTCACAACCCCCATGAAAACACTATATGTATTTAATTCTGAAATCCTTTAAGCAAAAAAGACAAGCCATATTACCTATCTTTCTCTTTTTAGGTATAGGACAACCCTGCTTTTACGAATCTTAAAGGTAACACGATTGGAGGGATCAAAGATGACTGTTTTTGAAACGATGTCGCTCATGATCAGTTTCTCAATGCTCATTGTTACTATCCTTCACTCTAACAATCGCTCTCGATAAGCAGCAGAGTTGGCTTAAACCCCTTTTAAATGAAGACAGCCCCCGGATCAGCGCTTTTAGTGCTTAATCCGGGGGCTTGTCTTTTTCACAAAGACAAAATGGCGAGTTTGTCTTTGTTTGGGGTCAGACCCCAATTATTTTTTAAGGTTGTAGAATGCGTTCATTCCTGGGTATACAGCAAGGTTGCCTAGCTCGTCTTCGATACGAAGAAGTTGATTGTACTTCGCAACACGGTCTGTACGAGAAGGAGCACCTGTTTTGATTTGTCCAGCGTTTGTTGCAACAGCGATGTCAGCGATCGTGCTGTCTTCAGATTCACCTGAACGGTGAGAGATAACTGCTGTGTAACCAGCACGTTTAGCCATTTCGATTGCGTCGAACGTTTCAGTCAACGTACCGATTTGGTTAACTTTGATAAGGATTGAGTTACCAATTCCTTTTTCGATACCTTCAGAAAGCTTAGTTGTGTTTGTTACGAACAAGTCGTCACCAACAAGCTGTACGCGGTCACCGATACGCTCTGTTAATAGCTTGAAGCCATCCCAGTCGTTTTCGTCAAGACCGTCTTCGATTGAAACGATCGGATATTTGCTAGCAAGATCTTCGTAGAATGCAACCATCTCTTCAGAAGTTTTAACAACACCTTCACCAGAAAGGTGGTATTTTCCGTCTTCTTTGTTGAACAATTCAGAAGCAGCAACGTCCATTGCAAGGCGAACTTCTTCACCTGGCTTGTAACCTGCTTTTTCGATCGCTTCCATGATTGTTTGAAGAGCTTCTTCGTTAGAACCAAGGTTTGGAGCGAATCCACCTTCGTCACCTACAGCTGTGTTCAATCCTTTTTCTTTAAGAACTGCTTTTAGGCTGTGGAAGATTTCAGTACCCATGCGAAGTGCTTCAGGGAAGCTTTCAGCACCAACAGGCATAACCATGAATTCTTGAATGTCTACGTTGTTATCCGCATGCTCTCCACCGTTTAAGATGTTCATCATTGGAACTGGAAGAGTCTTAGAGTTGAATCCTCCAAGGTACATGTAAAGAGGTACGTTTAAGAAATCTGCAGCAGCGTGTGCAACAGCCATAGAAACACCAAGGATTGCGTTAGCACCTAATTTACCTTTGTTTTCAGTACCATCAAGCTCGATCAACGTTTGGTCGATTCCAACTTGATCTAGTACGTCAAAGCCGATAAGTTCTGGAGCGATGTTTTCGTTTACGTTGTTAACAGCGTTCATAACACCTTTTCCAAGGTAACGCTCTTTGTCACCATCACGAAGCTCAACTGCTTCGTATTCACCAGTAGAAGCACCAGATGGAACGATTGCGCGTCCGAATGCACCTGATTCTGTGTAAACTTCTACTTCAACTGTTGGGTTACCGCGAGAGTCTAGAACTTCGCGAGCATAAATTTCAATAATAGCTGACATAATTGTCTCTCCTTTTTAAAAGAAAATGTAATTTGAGAATAAGTCATTTCTGGCATGATGTACAAGAGTCTCTGTACATATTCCGTAAAAGAAACTTATTTAATTAACGATTTACCTGTCATTTCTTTTGGTTGTTCTCCACCTAAAAGGTTTAAAACTGTTGGTGCAAGATCGGCCAAGATTCCGTCTTGACGCAGTTCTAATCCTTCTTGTGTAACAATTACAGGAACAGGATTTGTTGTATGAGCTGTCATCGGATTGCCTTCCATCGTAATTACTTCATCAGCATTACCATGGTCAGCTGTAATGATCGCTGCCCCACCTTTTGCAAGGATCGCATCAACCACTCTTCCTAAACACTCATCCACTGTTTCAACCGCTTTAATCGTAGGCTCAAGCATGCCTGAGTGCCCTACCATATCAGGGTTGGCAAAGTTTAAGATGATCGCATCGTGCTTATCTGCTTCAATCTCACCAACAAGCGCATCCGTAACTTCATAAGCACTCATCTCAGGCTTTAAGTCATACGTTGCTACTTTAGGCGAGTCGATCAAGATACGCGTTTCACCAGGAAACTCTGCTTCTCGTCCTCCACTAAAGAAGAACGTTACGTGTGGGTACTTTTCAGTTTCAGCAATACGAAGCTGTTTAAAGTTTTGTTGTGATAAAACTTCACCCAACGTGTTGTCTAGGTTTGTAGGTTTAAACGCTACATCCCCATCAACTGTCTCACTAAAGTGTGTTAAACAAACGAAGTGAAGGTTTTTCGGGAACGCTTCTCCGCGATCGAATCCACGGAAATCTTCGTTCGTAAAGACTTGTGAAATTTGAATCGCACGGTCAGGACGGAAGTTACAGAAGATAACTGCATCTCCATCTTGAACAGTTGCAACAGGTTCTCCGTTTTCTTTTTTCAAGACAGAAGGAAGAACGAATTCATCATGAACACCATTGCTGTATGAATCTTCAACGACTTCAAACGGATTTTTGTAATCTGGTCCTTCACCATAAACCATAGCACGGTACGATTTTTCAACTCGATCCCAACGCTTATCACGGTCCATTGAATAGTAGCGACCTGAAAGTGTTGCGATCTCACCAACACCGAGTTCGTTTATCTTGTCCACTGTTTTTTGAATATAGACTTTTGCTGATTGCGGAGGTACATCACGCCCGTCCAAGAATCCGTGCAGGTATACCTTTTCCACGTTCTGCTTTTTCGCTAATTCTAAAAGTGAAAGAATGTGATCGATGTGGCTATGAATACCACCATCAGAAAGCAATCCAAAGATATGAAGTGCTTTGCCAGTCTTTTTCACATGGTCCATCGCATCAATGAACGTTTGATTTTCGAAAAAATCTCCTTCTTTGATCGATAGATTCACGCGCGTCAAACTTTGATAGACGATACGTCCAGCACCAATGTTTAAGTGACCTACTTCAGAGTTACCCATTTGACCTTCAGGAAGTCCAACGGCTTCCCCACTAGCTGTTAGTTGAGCGTGCGGATACGTTTCCCAGTAGCGGTCAAAGTTGGGCTTTTTCGCTTGTGCAACAGCATTACCTTTGTCTTCATTACGGCAAGCAAAACCGTCTAAGATGATTAAAGCTACTGGTTTTTTACTCATCGGCTAACGCCCTCCAGAAGCTGAAGGTAAGATTTTGGCTCAAGGCTAGCTCCGCCAACCAAAGCGCCATCAATATCAGACATACCCATTAATTCTTTAATGTTATCAGGCTTAACACTGCCGCCGTATTGAATACGAACAGCATCTGCAACATCTTGAGAGAATTGATCGGCTACAACACTGCGGATGTATGCACATACTTCGTTCGCATCTTCAGAAGAAGCTGTTTTGCCTGTTCCGATCGCCCAAACTGGCTCGTATGCGATCACAGTTTGTTTCATCTGCTCATCTGTTAAACCAGATAAACCTTTTTCAGTCTGCTCTTTAACAACATCCTTCGTCTTGTCTGCTTCACGCTGTTCAAGCGTTTCACCCACACAAACGATCGGAGTCAGACCATGCTTGAATGCAGCATGTGTCTTCTGGTTAACAAGCTCATCTGTCTCACCAAAAAGCTCACGACGCTCAGAATGTCCAAGAATAACATATTGAACGTTAAGATCTTTTAGCATAACAGGGCTGATTTCACCAGTGAACGCACCGCTCTCTTCAAAGTGCATGTTTTGTGCACCGATCGCAAGCGGTGTACCTTCTGACTCGTCTGCTAAGCTGTCAAGGAACAGAGCAGGAGCACAGATTACAGCGTCAACAGTTTCAGCTGAAGGGACAAGACCTTTCACTTCTTCTACAAAACTGCGTGCTTCTGTTAATGTCTTATTCATTTTCCAGTTACCTGCAATAATAGGTTTACGCATTCTTTTCACCTCTTAAAAGTGTTTCTTTTAGGGTAGTGCTAAATGTCATCAATTTGCTTCTTTGACAAGTTGATTGGAGTGGAAGGTGTGAGACTCCTGCGGGACAGGCCGGCAGGTGAGACACTTATACGTGAAACGTACGAATGTGGCTCACCGCCTGCCCCGCGGAAAGCGAAGCACCTGGAGCGGAAATCAACCGCCCACATAAGCTTACTTATCGTTTAGTGCTACAACTCCAGGAAGTTCTTTACCTTCCATGAACTCAAGGGAAGCACCGCCGCCTGTTGAGATGTGGCTCATTTTATCAGCAAGACCAAACTTCTCAACCGCTGCAGCAGAATCTCCACCACCGATAACGCTATACGTGTCAGTTGCTTCTGCAAGTGCATTTGCTACTGAACGAGTACCGTTTGCGAATGCGTCGATCTCAAATACACCCATCGGTCCGTTCCATATTACAAGCTTCGATTCTTTAATAACCTTTACGTACTTTTCGATCGTTTTTGTTCCGATATCAAGACCTTCCCAATCAGATGGGATGGAATCGATCGCTACTACTTTCGTGTTAGCATCGTTCGAGAAGTCATCGGCTACTAAAACATCCTCAGCAATCAGGAAGTTCACGCCTTTTTCCTTTGCTTTTTCCATGAAACCACGAGCTGTTTCAATCTTATCTTCTTCTAATAGAGATTTCCCTACATCATGGCCAAGTGCCTTAATAAACGTATAACCAAGGCCTCCACCAATAATCAGGTTATCCACCTTGTCTAAAAGATTGTCGATAACGTCAATCTTATCTTTAACTTTTGCACCACCGATGATAGCAGTGAATGGACGATCTGGATTCGAAAGAGCTTTTCCTAGTACTTCAAGTTCTTTTTCCATCAACAAACCGGATACAGCAGGAAGATGCTTTGCGATTCCTTCAGTTGAAGCATGCGCTCTGTGAGCTGCTCCGAAAGCATCGTTTACGTACACATCTGCGAGTGCAGCAAACTTTTGCGCTAATTCAGGATCGTTTTTCTCTTCACCTGGGTAAAAACGAACGTTCTCAAGTAAGATTACGCCGCCTTCTTCTAGGTTAGCGACTGCTTTTTCAACTTCTTCTCCGTAAGCTTCATCCGTTTTTACAACTTCTTTCCCAAGAAGCTCGCTTAAACGTTCTGCTACTGGAGTTAGACGAAGTTCTTCAACAACTTGTCCTTTTGGACGTCCTAAGTGACTTGCTAAAAGAACTTTAGCGCCTTGCTCTGTTAAGTATTTGATGGTAGGAAGAGCAGCGTTGATACGCGTTTCATCCGTAATGTTTCCATCTTTCATAGGTACGTTAAAATCAACACGGCAAAATACCACTTTGCCTTTTAAATCGATGTCACGAACACTTTTTTTGTTCATAAGTACATGCAGCCTCCTGACTAGTAAAAAGATTAAAAGAATAGCAATCCCCAGGTTTTACATGGGAAAGAGGAGTAGAAGCCTGTTTGAAACGACTTCTCCCCCTCCTTATTGTTCTTCTCTATCTATTAAAGTCCTTTTTTAGCGATATAGTCAATTAAATCTACAACGCGGCTAGAGTATCCAGTTTCGTTATCGTACCAAGATACAACTTTAACCATGTTTCCTTCCATAACCATCGTAGAAAGAGCATCGATTGTAGAAGAGTGAGTGTCGCCATTGTAGTCAGTAGATACAAGCGGCTCTTCAGAGTAGCCAAGGATTCCTTTAAGGTTACCTTCAGCTTCAGCTTTAAGCGCTGCGTTTACTTCGTCAACAGTAACTTCTTTGTCAAGTTCAACAACTAAGTCAACTAGAGATACGTTTGGAGTTGGAACACGCATTGCCATACCGTTAAGCTTACCTTTAAGTTCAGGAAGCACTAGAGAAACTGCTTTAGCAGCACCCGTTGATGTTGGAATGATGTTCTCAGCTGCCGCACGAGCACGACGAAGATCTTTATGTGGAAGATCTAGAATTTGTTGATCGTTTGTGTATGAGTGAACAGTTGTCATCATACCGCGCTTCACGCCGAATTTTTCGTGAAGAACTTTTGCGAATGGTGCAAGACAGTTAGTTGTACAAGATGCGTTAGAGATAACATCGTGGCTAGCTGCATCGTACTTGTCTTCGTTTACACCAAGAACTACAGTGATATCCTCATCAGAAGCAGGAGCAGAAATGATTACTTTTTTAGCGCCAGCTTCTAAGTGTTTAGCAGCGTCTGCACGCTTAGTGAAACGTCCAGTTGATTCAACAACTACTTCTACACCTAGGTCTCCCCAGCCAAGTTGTGCTGGATCGCGTTCAGCTAAAACTTTGATTTCTTTGCCATCTACAATAAGTGCATTTTCCTTAACTTCAACAGAACCAGCGAATTTGCCGTGTACTGTGTCATGCTTTAATAGGAAAGCAAGAGTGTCAGCATCTGTTAAGTCGTTTACAGCTACAACTTCTACCTCAGGGTTATTGAATGCTGCGCGGAATACATTACGGCCAATACGACCGAAACCATTAATACCAATTTTTGTTGCCATGTAAAATGACCTCCTTGATTTAAGAGAGAATTTATTTTTTATATAAAGGGAAATCCCCTTAATAACGAAATGGAAATGAACTATGAGTTACCCAATAGTTGCCGGGCAGCTCCTTCGTCCGTGATTAAAACCTTTTTCGGACCGTGTTTCATGAATGCTGCGATCGCATCGGATTTAGAAGACCCGCCTGCTACCGCCATGATGAAATCACTATTCTGCAGCTCATCTAGCTGCAAGCCAATCGTGCGTACGCGATGAACCACTTCACCCTGCTGATCGAAGTAATAGCCGAATGCTTCTGCAACAGCTTTTTCTTCTTCTAGCTTTAGTAGAACCGATGGGTTAGAGTTTCGACGTACTGCCATTGTTTTAGCATCGCCAATCCCGTGAAGCACTATACCAGCGGAGTGTATGAGCTCCATGACTTCTTTAACTCCAGGCTCAGCCATCAAAGAAAGATACGTTTCTTTACTCAACTGATCTGGAAGATGAAGCAACCTGTATTCCCCGTTCGCTTTTTGAGCCATCGTGGAACAAATGGTATTCGCTTGGTTCTCAACTTTCTCACCAAGTCCGCCTCGGGCAGGAACGAACAATAACTGTTGTCCCTTTTGTATAGGTGTCATCATCTCTGCTACTGAAGCCAGTGTTGTTCCTCCCGTTACAGCTATGATGTTCTTTGCTGACAGCTGACGCTTCAATCGGTCTGCTGCTGCTTTACCCATATCATTTTTTACCCAAACATCTTGATCACTGTCACCCGGTACTACGATGACTTCTGACAGATTTAACATATCCTTAAGTTTCGATTCTAAAACATGCAAACCAGACAATTCTTTCATCATCTCAGATAGCTCTACTAAAATATCATGCCCCTCTGTTGTTAGTGACATGCCAGCAGTCTGGATGTTTAGAAGTCCTTGATCTTTTAAAAACGAAACTTCTGAGCGCAGTACGCGTTCTGTCAGGTTCAAGGTTGATGCTAAACTTCTTCTTCCAATAGGTTCATGGATTCTCACAACATTTAATACGTTGTATCGCTTTCGCATCGTTTCTAGAAGATCTGGCAGCAACTTCTTCTGTATCTCTATTAGTTTTTTCATTGCACTTCTCCTGATTCAATGAGATGAACGATTAAGCTTTTGAGTAAGTTTAATGATAAACTGGTTGGACCATTTATGTCCCGGTTAGTCATTTTTTGTCCCATTAGCTTAAGAAAATAACTTGGTTTAACCCAAGTCCCAATATTACCTATTGTAGATTACCCTGAAAGTGATCTTTTAAAACGTGCCAGTCTTCACTTTTTGTCATAAAAGTGTCAGATTTCTCTCTGGCAAGTTTATATTATCAAATAGTATCACTACATTTCAACAACTTTTACTTATTAAAAATTAGTAAGCGCTTTCTTTACTTTATTTTCGGATAATATTCCATAGTCGACTTCTTTCCCTTCGACTTCAATTACTGGAATCATCAAACCGTATTTTTCAAGAAGGAGATCGTCTTGGTAGATGTCGATCGACTCTATGGTAAACGGAACCTCCTGTTGCAGCTTCTGTAATAGTTTATGTGCTTCATCACAAAGTGGACAATGCATTTTCGTATATAGAATGACTTTTTTTACACCCATTTTTAGTGCTCCTTCGGTTTTATTAGTTTGTTTTGTATGTATCCATTATTGTACATGAAAAGTCTCTGATCTCTGCTGCAAATCGCTCGCTTTCAACGAGGGTAACAATGAGCCTCCATCAGCTTTGCGCCTTTAGGAGTCCCCACCGTCCGTCTCATGGTTGTTTCATTGCTTCTACGTCTATACTCCTCTTCAAAAGCAACAATCTGTCAGATCATCTTGACCATAGTGGCAAACAAAAAGGACTTTTCCGTGAAGAAAAGACCTTATTTTAAGAGGTATACCGTTTCCGTTTTGAAGAAGATGGGATGTTTAATTCTTCCCGGTATTTTGCAACCGTCCTTCTGGATATCGTAAGACCGCTGTTCTTTTCCAAAAGTGAGGCGAGAATCTGGTCGGATAAAGGTTTGGATTTATCTTCGTTCTCTACAAGTTTTTTTATCTCCGATTTAGCTGAAGTTGCCGAAACACTTCCTCCATCTTGTGTAAAGATCTTAGCGGTAAAGAACGATTTAAGTTCAACCGCGCCTTTTGTTGTTTGAAGCACTTTGTTTTTTACAGCACGACTGACCGTTGATTCGTGTACACCTATTTCATCTGCCACTTCTTTTAAGGTGAGAGGTATCAAATCGGATCGGTTGAAAGTAAGAAAATACTTCTCTTGTACTCTCACGATCTCTTTCGTTATGTTAAGCAACGTTTCTTTTCTTTGATCAAGCGCCTTTTTTAACCAATTGAACTTTTGGAACGAATCATCTAAAAACTTTGATGTTGCGCTTCTTCCGTTTAAAAGGGTGCCATAGCTTTCGTTCAACTTTAGTATCGGTGAATACTTCTCATTAACCGCGATGTTAAATTCTCCGTTCTCTTCGGTCACAGAAACATCTGGATATAAATACGCCTGATCGCTAGCTGGAGCATACGCTGCCCCAGGTCGAGGATCAAGTGTTTGAAGCAGATCAGCTGCCTCTTCTACTTCTTGAGGTGTTACATTCAGTTGAGTGGCAAGCCATTTTATCTTACGCTCTGCAAGCTGTTCTAGATACTGATCTACGATTATGTAGCTTAACGTGTGATCGAGATTCTGGTCTTGAAGCTGAAGCAACAGACATTCCCTCAGATCTCGCGCTCCTATTCCAACAGGTTCCAACGTTTGAAGAAGCCCTATCAGTTCCTCACACTTTTCAACTGTTGTATGATACCGTTTTGCCGTTTCTTCAGCAGAGACGGTTAAGTACCCGCTCTCGTCAACACTTAAAAGCAAGTATTGAAAAAGTTTTTGATCCTGCTCTTGAATCGGTAGAAGAATGGATTGCTTATATAGATAGTCAAAAAGAGTTTCTTTTTCTATGATTAGATGTTCGAATGGCTGTTGATCACTTGATCGGCCATTGACACCATTTTTGCGTACGTTCTTCTTTAAGGTTGTGAACATGCCCTTAGGTTCTGCGATTTCAATGAGCGGGTTTTCTAACGCTTGCTCTTGAAGATATGACGTCAGTTCAAAACTGGGAACTTGTAAAATGGCGATGGCCTGACGCAATTCAGTTGTCATGACAAGGCTCATGCTCTGTTGTTGAAACAAACCCATTTCCATTCTAATCCCCCCTATTCCTTCATCATACTATATATGTAAGCGCTATACATCCTACAAAATTTGGGGTCTGACCCCACACAAATACAAATCCCTCATATTTGTATTTGTGAGGAAGACAGGTAGCTCTTTAAACTAACACTAGTAAACAAGACTTCTCAACCAATAAAAAAATGCCAGCACCGCCCGGAGGCAGTCTGGCATTTAAACTTTACTATTAAAGTTTTGTTACGTTAGCAGCTTGCGGTCCACGCTCGCCATCAACGATTTCGAAAGATACTTCTTGTCCTTCTTCAAGAGACTTGAAGCCTTCTGATTGAATCGCAGAAAAGTGAACGAATACGTCGTTTCCGCCTTCAACTTCGATGAAGCCGAAACCTTTCTCAGCGTTGAACCATTTTACTTTACCATTTTGCATGGGTGTTTCCTCCTTACAAACGCCATGTAAGCGTTTTAACTCTTTTAACCAACTTACTATGTAAATAAAAAGGCATAAAAAAATGCGCACTCCTCTGAATAATTCTGAAGTGGATTTAAGTGTTCCACTTCTTATTCAAAAAGTACGACCGCTTTAAATCCAAAAGATATTCACACCGTAAATGGTTGAATTAACTATAACATGCTGAAATCCAATTGTCAAAACAAGGGATAGAAATTTTATAATACTTTTGTATACACATTTGATAGGCTATGATAGATACAGAACATGAACCTTTCATGAATGGTTTTTACGAATGAAGGAGGAACACCAAGTGAGCGAAGCATTTTCAGTACCTTATTTTAAAGAGAACTTTCAGCAATACATAGAACGAAACAAAGATGTTTTTACGAAAACACATGCGATGAATGCCTACTACCGTTCGATCGTAGGCACGCTGATCAACGATAATCTTAACAAAAACAGTGAGATCGTCCGTCGTATACGCAACCTAGAAACTGCTTATATTGAAATTAAAAACGATAACTAGTGCTTAAATTTATGTAATAAGGGTAATGTTTTCTAATGGAGAGGTTTAAAATCCTGCTTCTAGCGGGCATTATGATGATAGCCCATACATAAGGTGTAAGAAGGATATTGAGTATTGCTGGCGAAATGAGTTACATACAGCATATTGTTTGACCTTGTTTGACCTTTTTTGTATGATGACAGTACAGTTTAACTTGAAAAAGGAGAAGGAGGATTTCCATGAACTTAATTCCAACAGTAATTGAACAAACGAACCGTGGGGAGCGCGCTTACGATATTTACTCCCGTCTATTAAAGGACCGTATTATCATGCTTGGTAGTGCGATCGACGATAACGTTTCAAACTCAATCGTAGCACAACTTCTATTCTTAGCTGCTGAAGATCCTGATAAAGACATCTCGTTATACATAAACAGCCCAGGTGGTTCGATCACAGCTGGTATGGCGATCTATGACACGATGAACTTCATCAAGCCACACGTTTCCACGATCTGTATCGGTATGGCAGCATCTATGGGTGCATTCTTGCTAGCTGCAGGGGAAAAAGGAAAGCGTTATGTGCTTCCTAACTCTGAAGTTATGATTCACCAACCTCTCGGAGGAACACGTGGTCAAGCGAGTGACATCGAAATTCACGCTCGTCGTATCATCCAGATGCGTGAACAGCTTAACAAGATTCTTTCCGAAAAAACAGGTCAACCGCTTGAAGTAATTGAGCGCGACACAGACCGTGATAACTTCTTGCTTGCAGAAGATGCGGTTAAATACGGATTGGTTGATAAACTGATCACATCTGTAGATAGTACAGATCTTAAAAAATAAGAGTGTAATTTAAAAACTGGACTGCGGATTAAGCAGTCCAGTTTTTTTGCGTCTATATGACAGCAACGATTTTTCCTTTAACATGTCTTTCAGAGAGTTTGATGAGTCCAGCTGGTATTTCCTCAAGTGAGATCTTTTCAGAAATCATAGCTGAAATCTTTCCTTCAACGACAAGCTGAGCTAATTCTTCATTCATTGTTGCTAAATCTTTTAGAGCTTTAATTGAATTTGAGAAATGTGCAGCACCTAGCGCGATCTCATGAAAAGAAAGAGCCTGACTGAATGGTGTTACAGCTGAATAATCTGGGTTTCCTGCTATAAAAGCTATTCGCCCGTTAAATGCGATACTTTTTAAAGACTCCGTAGCATTCACGCGACTAACCGTGTCAAGCACAGCATCGACTCCAACTTCGTCTGTAAGTTCCATGATACGTGCATGGACGTCTTCTGTTTTGTAAAAAATCACGTGATCTGCCCCAAGGCTTTTTACATACTCCTCATTTTCAGGAGAACATGTTGTGAGGATGGTAGCTCCGATTTGTTTCGCTAACTGGATAGCAAATCCCCCAACACCACCAGCTCCACCATGAATCAAGATCGTCTCACCTTTTTGAAGATTCATTTTACGAATCAACGCTTGGTATGCTGTCATCCCTGCACAAGGAAGAGCCGCTGCTTCTTCAAATGATAGCTCATCTGGAATTCTAGCCAAAGAATGAGCCGTAGTCACAGCATACTCTGCAAAACCGCCATTTTTTATGAAGTTCCCATGAAAGAAAACACGATCCCCCTGCCGGAACTCATGAACGCCTTCACCTGCTTCTTCAACAATCCCCGCTGCATCAACACCCAGGATGTGAGGATAATGCCAGGCTGGGTTTCCATTTGTAGCAGTCTTGTAGTCTACAGGATTGAGGCCAGCAGCCTTGATACGAATCAAAACTTCTCCTGGTCCTGGAGATGGTTTTTCAGTTTCTTGAACCTTCATCTCTCGCCACATGTTTTTATCTTCAAGCATTAAAGCTTTCATCTATACTCGCCCCTTTAAGTTGGTCATTTAAAAGAATATAAGGGACAGTATATCCATTTTCAGCTTTTGATAATAGCAATCTGCTCAGATGATGTTGGCTTCAAGGTCTGGTAGATTGCTTACACGGACGCGAGTGTCTTCACCGAATAGACAAAACGGGGGTTTGTATTTGTCTGGGGTCTGTCCCCCCCTCGATTGCTTTCAGCATCGCTTTCGCTTTGTTGACCGTTTCTTCGAATTCTCGCTCTGGAACTGAATCCGCAACGACGCCTGCACCTGCTTGTACAAAGGCTTTTCCATCCTGAAAGACGATCGTACGGATCGCGATGCAAGAATCCATCTGTCCGTTAAATCCTAAGTACCCGATTGCCCCTCCGTATACGCCTCTTGATTGTTGTTCGAGTTCAGAAATAATCTGCATGGCTCTGACTTTTGGCGCACCTGAAACGGTTCCCGCCGGCATACAAGACCTTAGCGCATCGAAGAAGTCTTTATCTTTTTGCAGCTTGCCTTTTACGTGTGAAACCATATGCATCACATGTGAATAGCGCTCAATCTCCATGTAAGAATCTAACACTACCGTTCCGTATTCACTGACTCTTCCTACATCATTTCTTCCGAGATCCACAAGCATGACATGCTCTGCTCGTTCTTTTTCATCAGCAAGCAATTCCTCTTCAAAAGATAAATCCTCTTGAAGTGTTTTCCCTCTAGGACGTGTTCCCGCAATCGGTCGGTTCTCCACACAACCATCATCCACTTTTACAAGAAGCTCTGGAGAAGCTCCAACGATATAGGCATCCTTCGATTTGTAATAATACATATAAGGCGAAGGGTTCATCGAACGTAGAATTCGATACACATCAAACGGATCTGCTTCTGTTTCTTGCTCGAATCGTTGGGATAATACGACCTGAAAAACATCTCCCGTTTTGATATATTCCTTCGCTTTTTTCACCATGTAACAAAACTCTTCTTTTGTATGTGAAGAACGAACTTCATTTTTTCTCATTTCCGTTAGAGGAACTTGAGTGTTAACAGCTTTCTTTCTTACAGGCTGTTGAAGCTCTTCATACGTTCTACGAATTCTATCGCAAACCTGTTCATATTTTTCATGTAGGGTTATTTCAGTGTCATCAAAAGAAACGTGCAGATTGCACACAATCGTTGTTTTTTGTTTGAGATGATCAAATACGATGATCTCGTCTGTAAATAAAAATTCCATTTCGTTTTCTTGTTCAGATGGAGTTTTTGGTCTTGGCACATTTTCAAACGTGTGAATCAGGTCATAGCCGAAAAAGCCAACAGCTCCTCCAGTGAACGGAGGAAGTGAAGAGTGTTTAGGAGATTTATATCGTGATACATAATCTTTCACGATATCTAACGGAGAACCTTGCTTTTGAATACTTTTCTTTTCATTTATAAACGTGATATCTACTGTCTTTCCTGATGATGAAACCACCAAGAATGGCCTTCTGCCAATATATGAATATCTCGCCCAGCGCTCTCCACCTTCGACACTTTCAAGCAGAAAAGCATGTTCTTCATGACGAACTCTCTCAAACTGAGAGATGCACGTTTCATGGTCAGATAGGTAGGTAAACCCGATTGGTATCACATTGAAATTTTCTTTTGATAGAGAAAGGACTTCCTCTACATTTGGCATAAACATGTTCATTCCACCTCTTTCGAAAAATAAAAAACCTCTCGCTTTTTACAGCGGAGGCTGATGTTTGCATCATAAATAAACTAAGAAAGAGGTTTAATCCCAGGATTAAAATACTCTCAACTCAGCTCAACTATGCTCTCTTTTCTCCACTCATCTCAACTCTAACTATTCTCCTGATTAGTGATTAATATATAGGGTTACCCACATGTTGTCAACTCTCAATCCCGAAGAGATCTCTGTTTGAAACAGTCGATTTGATGTAGCTTCTTTAGTACCAGTTAACGATAGAAAGAATGTCGAATCACCCATACCCAGCAAACGCTAAAAAAGAGGATGAGGCTGAATATAATCGTAATCATAAAAGCAAGACCTAAAAACAGACCCGAACTTGCTGGACCTAACAGCGAAAATCCTGCCAATGCCAAAGGATATAAAAAAATAAAGATCAACATCAGAACCCAAAAGATCAAACGTGCCGTACTTCTTCGAGGTTTAATCAAGTATAGTGTCAAAAGGATATTTACAATTGTTAATCCTGCGGCAAACGACCAGTCATGCATGAAACTTGTGTGATGCAAAATAATCGCCTCCCTTATTCCTCTAATACAGTATATAGAGAGAACGATGGTGGCCAACCCTTTTAATTGAAAAAACCGCTATTTTGTCCATTCCATATGGACAAAATAGCGGTTTGTAATTGTGTGGGGTCAGACCCCCATTATTCTGCTTTGGAAACAAAAGCTGCTAGGGCTTCGACAGCTTCATTCTCATCAGGGCCATCTACAGCGAGTACAAGCTCACTGCCAGATCCTACAGCTAAGCTCATGATTCCCATGATGCTCTTCGCGTTCACTTTCTTGCCTTCTTTCTCGACAAATACATCAGATGTGTAACGGTTTGCTTCTTGGACGAACAGTGCTGCAGGGCGTGCTTGCAGTCCGCTCTTCAACTGCACGGTTACTTTCTTTTCAACCATTCTACCTTACCTCCTCTAACCTTATCTCTCTATGAAACATCAATGGATGGGTTGACCGTTTCTAATTTTCGTTGCGATCTCGTCAATCTTGCGTAATCGGTGGTTAACACCTGATTTACTTACAGGGCCAGAAGATACCATCTCACCTAGCTCTTTAAGGGTAATTTCTTGATGGGTGACTCTTAGTTGCGCGATCTCGCGCAGCTTATCTGGAAGTGTTTCAAGTCCTACCTGTTCGTCGATAAATTTGATGTTCTCGACTTGTCTCATGGCAGCACCTACGGTTTTGTTAAGGTTCGCTGTCTCACAATTCACGAGTCGGTTTACTGAGTTACGCATATCTTTTAAAATTCTGATGTCCTCAAAGAACAACACAGCATGATGAGCACCGATCAGGGTAAGAAACTCTGAAATCTTTTCGCCATCTTTTAAGTAGATGATGTACCCTTTTTTTCGTTCTAACACTTTTGCTTTAAGTTCAAATGTGTTCATCAGTTCAGCTAATGCAACCGTATGCTCTTCATACATTGAGAATATTTCTAAGTGATAGCTTGTCTCTGGGTGGTTAACGGATCCACCTGCTAAGAACGCCCCTCTCATGTATGCACGGCGACAGCAACTTTTCTTATTAAATTCCTCTGCAATGTTGCGGGTAAACGTAAAAGCTCCGTCAATAATCTTCAAATCTTCCAACAATGCTCTTGATTCTTCTGAAACACGTACAATGTAGACATTATTCTTTTTCAAGCGCATCTTTTTTCGTACTAATAGCTCTACGTGATAAGGATATACACGTTTGATCAACGTATAGATTCTTCTTGCAATAGCAGCATTTTCAGTCGGGATATCGAGAATCAATTTTCTGTTGCTGAAAGAGATGGAACCATTCATTCGAATCAAGGCAGCTAACTCTGCTTTTTTACAGCAATCTTTCAGTTCGAGCTGCGTTAATTCTTTTTTTGTATCTGCAGCAAAAGACACCTGCATCACCACCTCTCTTCCATCCATTTCAATCTCTATTCTATTTTTCTATAAGTCCTAACAATAAATCAGAAACACGCTGTGCATCATGTCTGACAAGCGTTCCGTATTGAATAATGTTGTCGCACAACAAACCGATGCCGAACGACTTTAACCGTTCCTCATCATACTGAACTTGTGATGCGCCTTCTTCCAAATATAGATCCAAGTATTCTGGTGGAATCTTTTCATTATTCGCGATAACCACATCAATAAAATTGTGCCCCACATGATCGATCAATGCCTGAATATGATCACCAGCCGTGTAGCCTGTTGTCTCACCAGGCTGTGTCATCACATTACATACATAAACTCTAGGAGCCGTTGCCTCGCGTATACTATTAGAAATTCCGTTCACTAGAAGGTTCGGCAGGATGCTCGTATACAAACTACCTGGTCCGATCACGATGAGATCCGCTTCTTGAATCGCTTTCACGCTCTCACGAAGAGGCTCGATCTTTTCATCAGATAAAAAGACGCGTTTGATTTTCTTATTCGACAGCGGGATCTTAGATTCCCCCTGAACAATCGTCCCATCTTCTAATTCGGCACATAAAATTATACTGTTTTTCGCTGCAGGTAGTACCTGTCCTCTTACGTTTAAAACGCGGCTAAGTTCCCGAATACCTGTTAAAAAATCTCCAGTAATATCATGCATGGCCGCAAGAAGCAGGTTCCCAAGAGAATGACCCGTAATTCCGTCGCCCACTTTAAACCTATGTTGAAACATTTTTTCCACAAGCGGTTCCACTTCAGAAAGTGCGGCGATCACGTTTCGCACATCACCAGGAGGAGGCATATCATAATCCCTCCTCAACCTTCCAGAGCTGCCGCCGTCATCTGCAACCGTAACGATAGCAGTGATATCAACTGGATAGCGCTTTAAACCGCGAAGAAGAACAGAGAGTCCTGTTCCTCCGCCAAGCACTACCACTTTCGGCTGCTTATTCATTTAAACTTTATCCTTTCCCATATCTCTGTGAGAGCTGAATGTCACATATTCTTTGGAAAGTGCATTTCCGATGTATTCAGCTAGAGCTACAGAACGATGTTTTCCGCCTGTACATCCGATCCCGATGATCAGCTGACTCTTGCCTTCTCTTTTATATTGAGGAATCATGAACTGAAGCAGATCGAGCAATTTTTCTAAAAACATGTTCGTTTCTGGCCATTTTAATACATACTCAGAAATATCTGTTTCAAGCCCTGTTCGTGGTCTCATATGTTCGATGTAATGCGGATTCGGTAGGAAGCGCACGTCGAACACTAAATCAGCATCAATCGGCATTCCATACTTAAATCCAAACGACATCACGTTGATCGTGAACGGATGAGCAGCATTTGCTGAAAAGCGCTGAATGATACGTTCACGTAACTGAAGAGGCTTTAAGTCAGATGTATCTAATACTTGCTGCGCTCTACCTTTTAATTCTTCGAGCATCTCCCGCTCTTGTGTGATGCCTTGAAGGGGGTTACCGCTCTTCGCTAAAGGATGAGAACGTCGCGTTTCTTTGTATCTGCGTACAAGAGTTGCATCTTTACAATCTAAATATAAAATCTGCGGCTGAACGTCGGATGCGATGGCAAGTTGATCAAGCGTTGAGAACAACTGATCAAAAAACTCTCTCCCACGAAGGTCCATCACCAGTGCCACCTTGTTCAGTTTGCCAGCAGATTCTTGCATTAATTCTACAAATTTAGGGAGTAGTGCAGGTGGTAGATTATCAACACAGAAAAAGCCTAGATCTTCAAAGCTCTGCATGGCTACCGTCTTCCCGGCCCCTGACATTCCTGTAATAATCACCATTTGTACATCATGTCTTTCCATGCCATTTCCCCCCAGTTAGCTATGTTCCATTTTTATGCGCCCCGTCTTAACTTATGCCGGGTCTAAACGATAAGAAAGCAGTTCGAAATCAGGTGTATATGTGAATGTGCCAAATATCATGTTGCTGCCACTCGTCATATAGTCAAGAATGTGATGATCTCCTGGCGCCATCGGAAGTTCACGCACTTCTTCAACCGGCTTCCACGAAAGAATCCCCTCTTCACATTCATCTAGTGCAACACCTTCTGAATCTGTTGCAAAAAAGGTAAACATCATCCACTCTGAAACGATCTTGTCGCCTTCTTTAATAATAAAATTAAACACACCTTTTAGCTGCGGATTCTTAAGATAGATTCCCGTTTCTTCACGGTACTCTCGTATAACAGAGTCACGGATCGATTCGGTGGACTCCATCTTTCCGCCTGGTGCTACCCACCAGCCCCGTCTAGGCTTTTGAAGTAAAAGCACTTGATTATCTCTTATTAACACACAGTTTGTTACTCTTTGCACTTGTTTTCACCTCAGGGCTATGTCCTACTTGTTAGTATACTAAATTATGTAACCCCTCACAATACAGATGCCTCAAGGGTTTGACGTATTTTAGCATTCTAATTTATGGTATTTTGCTTTTCTTATTATGTGAAAAAAGAACCTATTAAATTAAAGGAATTATTTCAATACGGGTAATACCTTTGCGACATTTAACTGAGAAGCTTCTGAGCAAAATACTCCGTTCACTATGATCGCTTGTTTAAAACGAGATCCTTAAACTAAAAGCAAGCTTTCAGTCATTACCTCTTCTTTGGCAAAGTTGATTGGAGCGCAAGGTGTGAGACTCCTGCGGGACAGGCGGGCAGGTGAGACACTTAAGAGTGAAACGAACAAATGTGGCTCACCGCTTGCCCCGCGGAAAGCGAAACACCTGGAGCGGAAATCAACCACTTCTTCGCATAAATTAACTCATAAAAAAAGGACACGAAGCATAGCTCCGTGTCAAAGTCTTGCCTTTATAAAAAGGGGGTCAATTTCTTATTTTTAATATACCCCACAATTATTTCATCACTGTTACAATCACATTAATTGGAAGTTACGTTTTTTAACTTCTCCGTTAATGTTTCCACGTAGTGCTGAGCCGCTTGTGCAGCGATACTTCCATCACCTGTAGCTGTAACGATTTGACGGAGTGTTTTTTCACGAATATCGCCTGCTGCAAAGATACCAGGAATTCTAGTTTCCATCTGTTCGTTCGTTTCTACATAGCCGTTTTCATTCGTGATGCCAAGATTTTTAAACGCTGCGTTAAGTGGCAGCATTCCGATATAGATGAACACACCATCTGCTGAGAAGTCTTGCTCTTCTCCCGTTTCAGAATGAACTAACGTCACTTTGTTCACTTTGTTGTTTTCACCGTGTATCTCTTTAACTGAATGATTCCAGATAAAATCGATCTTTTCGTTATCAAACGCACGTTGTTGAAGGATCTTTTGTGCACGAAGTTTGTCACGTCTATGAACGATTGTTACTTTCGAAGCGAAACGAGTCAGGTAAACACCCTCCTCAACAGCAGAGTCACCACCGCCGACAACGACTAGTTCACGGTTCTTAAAGAATGCACCATCACATACGGCACAATAAGAAACGCCGCGTCCAGAGAATTCTTTTTCACCTGGAATGCCTAATTTCTTATACTCAGCACCTGTTGAGATGATGATTGAACGCGCTTTGTACGTTTTGCTACCAGCATGGATCGTCTTGTACTCTTCGCCATCAACGATCTCTTTTACATCTCCGTAAGCATATTCAGCACCGAATTTTTTTGCGTGCTCAAACATTTTGTTTGAAAGTTCTGGTCCTAGAATGTGATCAAAACCAGGATAGTTTTCTACATCTTCCGTATTAGCCATCTGTCCGCCCGGGATACCTCTTTCGATCATGATCGTATCCAAGTTCGCGCGTGATGTATAAACCGCTGCAGTCATACCAGCTGGTCCTGCACCAAGAATAGCTACATCATAAATTCTTTCTTCAGTCATTCATGCCCACTCCTTATATAAGGAAATTCTTATTTGCTATATCTCTATCCTATTCTCACATAGGAGTAAAGTCCATCATTCTGCTCAAACGTTGCGATTCACCCAACTAATTAGTTTTTTTATGCGTAAAGACAATACAGAAACGGTGATTTCGTATTGCTCAGCAACACTTTTTTGGGTAGAACGCCCTTTTTGCTTACGAGCTAAGTGATCGATTGCCGCAGCAATGGCTTTTTGGTTATCAAAGATTCGCTCGCCAGTCGTTTCTGCAAACTTAATAGCTTCTGCCCAATAAAATAAAACATGTTCATCTAGCGCAGAACCCATCTCTTTTACTAAAAGAAGAACATCCATTGCCATACTGATAATCTCAGATGCCATGCCCACTTCAACAGAAGTATCATCATGAACAAGTTTCACAGCTCGTTCTGGCTGATGTTCGAGCATGATCGTTGCGGCGATTTCTTTTACAAGTAACGACTCTTCTTTTCTAAGACAAAATTCACGAAGCGTCTCATAAGCCTCTTCATTTTTATTCCCTCTAAGTAGAAATAAATGCGTAATTTTGTTTTTTTCCAGTCCTTTACGAACTTGCTGAATATGTTCCATCGCTTTCACTTGACGATCTTTTTTCGGTTTGTTCTGATTGTTAGTCGGAATGCGGTATTGATAGTCCCCGCCTGTTATCGTCAGCTCATCTTTTTGCGCCTTTTCCAAATAAAAAGGAGCAACATGACCTTCAGGATCAAGATCGATTACCTTTTTCCAAGTTTTAAGAGAAAGGTCCTTTTGTCCAAGTGCATAGTACGAAACCGCCAGCATATGTGTGGTTACAGGATCGTATACAAATGACGATTTTCTAAGAGACTGTAGCCATTTATTTGCATACAAATGCTCTTCTAATAAGCCGAACGTATTTCCTAATTTATAACGATGTTCAGGATGCATCGGATGCACCGTTTTTAATCGCTCAACAAGCTTACCACCAGGTTCGTCCATCCCTAAATGGAACAGAAAAATAGCAAGGTTGCAGAGTGCGTTCAAGTTACCAGGATTCTTATCCAAAACATCTTGAAGAACATCCATCGCTTCATCAAACTCGCTCTTATAAAAATGAGTGAGTGCTAAGTTATTATACGCCGCCCAAAACTTAGGATGATTTGAAATGATCTCTCTTAACTGTTGTTGCGCAAGTGGTAGATCACCTCGTTCGATCGACTGCCTCGCTTCATCATGAAGCTTGATCAGCTCTTCTTCCGTTGACAGGGGCAAGCTAGAAGTCTTGCTTCCTGTTTCAAGTGAGATAAGATCTAACAGTTCTTGTGTATCTTCCACAAATTCACCGTTAGGATCAATCGCCATATATAAACGAGCATGTTCTTCGGCATCACTATACATGCCTAAGTGCGCAAAATTATTCGCAAGAAAGAAATGACATTCTGAAAGGTCTGAACCAGACTGTTCGAGAGCATTCAGCAAGTACTTATTGGATTCTTCATATTCACCGATCTCAGCGAGCGTTGAAGCAAGCTGACATAAAAAAGAGGGCTCTTCCGGCTGGAAAGTAACGGCCCGTTCAAACATTTTTTTTGCTGTATATAGATCACGCCTGTTATAGGCTTTTATTCCTTTTTCAAAAAAGTAATCCCCATCCTGGATAAAGGGAAGAACACGGCCGCTAGCTGCACTGGCCCGTTTTTGTTTATGCATATTTGGTTCCTCCATCTACTTATGTAAACTTATATACTTCTATATCGTTCCGTTTACAAAGTTTTCAACCAAAAAATTATAACACAGGCGATAGTGACTAACACCCCTTAGACTGTAAATAATGTGCAGGAAACTTTCGACAAAAAATGATTAAAGCGTGACAAGATGTATGAGTCAAGGGGTCCGAAGTTTGAGTGTCATGCGAAAATTTTCCCGAAACTCTTGGAGTAGGGATTACCAAAGATTTCTATTCGCTCGTAACTCGGTAATTGATCTGAGATTTCTGGGAATCGCTCATAAATCTCTGGAATCGCTCATAAATCTCTAGAATCGCTCATAAAACTCTGGAATCGCTCATAAAACTCTGCAATCGCTCATAAATCTCTGGAATCGCTCATAAAACTCTGCAATCGCTCATAAATCTCTGGAATCGCTCTTAAATCTCTGGAATCGCTCATAAAACCCCTCTAACGAAAGAAAAATACAAAAAAACAACCGAGATGACCATCTCAGTTGTCCTTTTTCGTATGTCTTTCTTTTAATGTAGCCAAAATCTCGTCTAAAGGCACCTTTTGCTCTTGCAACAGAACTAATACATGATAGAAAAGGTCCGAAACTTCCCACTTCAACTCTTCAACATCACGATTTTTTGCAGCGATGATCACTTCTCCTGCTTCTTCTCCAACTTTCTTCAGAATCTTATCGACTCCGTGTTCAAAAAGATAGGTTGTGTAAGCACCTTCTGGCATCTCATGCTCTCGTTTTGCGATAATCTCTTGCAGCTCTGTTAGAATTCTATATCGATCAGGGTTTGGCGCATCTACTCTCTCATCCACTTCATAAAGTGTTTCTGAAAAGCAACTATATGTGCCCGTGTGACAAGCAGGCCCTTGGGGCTCTACAACGACGACCAAAGCGTCTTGATCACAATCATAGCGGATACTTCTCACTTTTTGTGTATTTCCGGAAGTTTCACCTTTGTGCCATAATTCTTGTCGCGATCTTGAAAAAAATACCGTTTCCCCAATTTCGATCGTTTTTTGGAGCGATTCTCGGTTCATGTATGCGACCGTTAGTACCTCTTTTGATTGAACATCCTGTACTACGGCAGGAATTAGTCCTTTTTCATCAAATTTCAGTTTTTCTACATTCATCGAACAGACACCCCCAACTTTCGCAAATCTGCTTTTACCTCTGCAATCGATGTTTCTTTATAATGAAAGATACTTGCAGCAAGTGCAGCATCTGCTTTACCGACAGTGAACGCTTCGTTAAAATGCTCGGAAGACCCAGCTCCGCCTGACGCGATAACAGGAACGGTTACTGCCTCACTCACTGCTTTCGTTAAGTCTAAATTGAATCCAGACTTCTCTCCATCTTTATCCATGCTGGTCAACAGAATTTCTCCAGCACCACGATTTACTGCCTCTCGCGCCCACTCCGTAACTTCCCATTGAGTGGGTTTGCGACCTCCATGCGTATATACGCGCCATGATTTTAACTCTTCGTCATATTTTGCGTCGATGGCGACTACGATACATTGGGCACCAAAATAATCCGATCCTTCTGTGATCAGTTCTGGTCTTAAAACCGCTGCGGTATTCACAGAAACTTTGTCAGCACCTGCGCGCAGCACACGTTTCATATCTTCAAGTTTATTGATACCGCCACCAACAGTAAATGGGATAGCGAGTTCTGCTGCAACTCTTTCAACAACTTCAACCATCGTGTCTCGTCCTTCATGACTTGCAGAGATATCAAGAAAAACGAGCTCGTCCGCTCCTTGTTCATCATAAAATCTAGCAAGTTCAACAGGGTCACCGGCATCGACTAAGTTAAGAAACTGAATGCCTTTGACTACTCTGCCTTCCTTAACGTCTAGACAAGGAATGATTCTTTTCGTTAACATGATTTCACACTTCCTAACGCTTCAGGCAAAGTGAATCGATTCGTATATAGAGCTTTTCCTATAATCGCACCTGCGATGTTTCGTTCATCTGCTTTCAAACGAACCAGATCATCGATTGAACTGACACCACCTGACGCGATCACTTCTTTTCCAGTGATGCTTGCTAATTCTCCGATCGCTTCAACATTTGGCCCTTGCAGCATACCGTCTTTTGAGATGTCAGTAAAAATAAACGTCTCTGCACCTTCTTCTACTAATCTTTTCGCTAGATCAACTGCTTTAATGTGAGACGTTTCTAACCATCCTTCTGTTGCTACGAATCCTTCACGTGCATCTAATCCGATCGCTATCCTCGATCCACCGTATCGCTGCAACGCTTCTCGAACAAATTCGGGGTTCGAAACCGCCGCGCTACCTAAGATCACTCGATCAACTCCAGCGTCTAGGTAATACGAAACGTCTTCCATCGAACGGATACCTCCACCGATCTGGACCTTTGCAGATAGTTCTTTTGCAACACGTAATACGTGCTCGTGATTAATTTTCTTCCCGTCTTTCGCGCCATCAAGATCTACCATGTGAATCCATTCTGCACCTTGATCTGCAAACTGTTTTGCCATATCAAAAGGAGAATCTCCATAAATTGTTTCTTGTTCATAATCACCTTGCATCAACCTAACGCATTTTCCATTGCGCATATCGATGGCTGGGTATAATACAAATTCATTCATCTTTGTTTTCCCTCCTCAACGAAACGACAAAAGTTTTGCAGCATGCTCATACCCGTCTCCGAACTTTTTTCAGGGTGAAACTGAGTACCCATGATTCTGCCGCTTCCAACTACAGCTGGAACTTCAACGTCTTCGTATTGAGCGATCGCGGCCAGTACCTCTCTATTTTCAGTTTGTACAACAAAGGAATGGACGAAATAAACATATCCTTCGTCGATCCCTTTTACTAATGGCTGATCACTCTGCAAAAAGTTTAGATCGTTCCACCCCATGTGTGGCACTTTATAAGATCGTCCGTCACTGGTTTTGCCTAAAAAACGTTCTACTCTCCCTGGAAGTAGTCCAAGCCCTTTTGTTAAGCCGTTTTCGCTACTTTCATCAAATAGCAGCTGCATGCCTAAACAGATCCCCATTAATGGCTTACCATTCGTAACTTCATTTTTTATAAAATCAGCGAGTCCGGTCTTCTCCAGCTCCGACATGGCATCTTTGAATGAACCTACTCCCGGAAGTAATAGTCCATCGGTTTTCTTCAATTCTTCTGGATCTCCAGAAAGAATGTAAGGCTGATTGATTCTTTTTAGTGCAGAACAGACAGAATGAAGATTGCCCATTCCATAGTCAATGATTCCGATCATCTATAACATTCCTTTCGTAGAAGGCACTCCTTTTACCCGAGGGTCGATCTGTGTGGCTTCGTCTAACGCTTTTGTAAAAGCTTTAAAGATCGCTTCGATGATATGGTGCGTGTTCGAGCCATAGTGAACGATCACATGAAGGTTCATTCTCGCCTCTAACGCGAGCTTCCAGAAGAATTCATGTACGAGCTCTGTATCAAACGTTCCTACTTTTTGACTTGGAAACTCTGCACGAAATTCAAGGTGAGGACGATTGGATAGATCGATTACCACTTGAGCGAGCGTTTCATCCATCGGGACAAACGCATTGCCGTATCGCTTAATTCCTCGCTTGTCACCAAGAGCTCCTTGAATCGCTTGGCCAAGGCAGATGCCAACGTCTTCTGTTGTATGATGGTCATCGATCTCCACATCTCCAGCAGCGTTTACAGAAAGATCAAAATGTCCGTGACGTGCAATCGCGTCCAACATGTGGTTTAGAAATGGGACAGGCGTTTGAATATCTGCTTGTCCTTCTCCATCAATGTTTAGAGCTAAGCTGATCTGTGTCTCTTTCGTATTTCTTTCGATTGTATGTTGTCGCACTTGATTCTCCATCTACTTGTCCTCCAGTCGAACATCAATCGCTCGCGCATGTGCTTCAAGTCCTTCTAAGCGAGCAAAAGCTGATATCTTCTCTCCGTTTTCTTTTAGTGCTTGTTCACTGTATCGAATCACACTTGATTTTTTGGTAAAATCGTCTACGTTAAGCGGACTTGAAAAACGCGCAGTTCCACTTGTCGGAAGAACGTGATTACTTCCTGCAAAATAATCTCCTACAGGTTCTGAACTATATTCACCTAAAAATATAGCCCCCGCGTGTTTTATTTTTCCGAGAAGACTCATCGGATCCTTCGTCATGATCTCGAGGTGTTCAGGTGCGATTTGGTTGATCACATCTGCACCCTCTTCAAGTGAATTTACGATATAGATGACTCCATGATCTCGGATCGCTTCTATCGCGATCTCTTTTCTTGGAAGCTCAGCTAGTTGTGACTTCACTTCCATAGAAACTGCCTCTGCTAACACTTTTGAAGTTGTCACCAATACGGCTGCAGATCTTGGGTCATGCTCGGCTTGTGATAAAAGATCTGCCGAAATATAACGAGCATTAGCGGATTCATCGGCAAGAACAGCGATTTCACTCGGACCTGCGATCATATCAATGTCACACACGCCAAAAACTTCGCGTTTGGCGAGCGCTACGAATATGTTACCCGGCCCAACGATCTTATCTGTCTTCGGAACTGACTCCGTGCCATATGCCAGTGCACCAATCGCTTGTGCACCACCGATTTTAAACACCCGTTTAACTCCGGCGATAGAAGCGGCTGCTAACACAGCAGCTGGAAGTTTTCCGTCTTTTCCTGGCGGTGAAACAAGGACGATCTCCTCTACACCAGCGACAACCGCTGGAATGACGCCCATCAATACTGAAGATGGGTAAGCGGCTGTTCCACCAGGTACATAAACACCAACTGAATCAAGTGGTGTTACTTTTTGACCTAAAAGTGTTCCATCTTCACGGGTGAAGAACCATGACTGTCGTCGTTGCTTTTCGTGATATTCACGAATGTTTTCTGCTGCTTCAGAAATAATTTCTACCATTTTAGGATCAAGAGAAGAGATGGCTTCATCTATTTCACTCTTTGTTACTTCAAGAGATGATAGTGAAACACCATCAAAAGTTTTTGTATATTCAAAAAGGGCTTCATCACCCTTTGATTTCACGTTTTGTAAGATCTCAAGAACTGCTTTTCTCTGTTTCTCTGTGTTTTGTTCAACACTTCTCTCTAAGTTTTTCAGTTCAGTGACGGGTACTATTTTCATTGAACATCCTCCTTGCTCTCAACAAGTGTTCGAAGCCGTTCTACAAGATCGTTAATACGAGTCGCATGCAGTCTATAGCTAGCAGGGTTCACGATCAACCTCGACGTAATATCAGCTATTTTCTCAAGTTCTACAAGACCGTTTTCTTTCAACGTCCGACCTGTTGAAACGATATCTACAATGCGATCTGCTAACCCGATGAGTGGGGCAAGCTCGATCGATCCGTTTAATTTGATCACTTCTACTTGCTGACCCTGTTCTCTAAAATAATGAGAAGCCACATTCGGATACTTTGATGCGATTTTCGGTGCCACTCTCTGGTCATGTCCGTTCGGAAGTCCTGCAACTGCGAGATAGCATTCTGAGATCTTTAGGTCGAGCACTTCATAAACATCACGCTCTTCCTCAAGCATCACATCTTTTCCCGCGATTCCGATATCCGCTACACCGTGCTCTACATAAGTCGGGACATCCATCGGTTTTGCAAGAATAAAACGAAGACCTGCTTCTGGTGCATCAATAATTAACTTTCTCGATTCATCAAACTCCGGAGGCAGCGGATATCCAGCTTGTCTAAGGAGATCGACTGCTTCTTCAAATATTCGCCCTTTAGGCATCGCCATCGTTAAGACCGTACTCATGAAAAGTCCTCTCCTTGCTGTGTTCCAATTAAATAATGCACATCATCAAATCGTTTGCTGAATTCATCTATATTTTTTACACCGGTTAGATTCTGCATCACAACACGCTTGCCTTCACTGCGTTTGTTTCTTGCCAGCTTTAGCGCTTCTTTTCTTCGCTCATTCGTGTACAGAATACATTGTCTCTTTGTATCATCACTTTTCTTTCCTAACGCTTCTACAAAATAGTCCATCCGAATCGCAAAACCTATAGCTGGCGCTTTCCGATCAAAACGACTAAGCAAATCATCATAGCGTCCTCCGCTTGCGATCGGTGCTCCGATTCCTGCACCGTAACCTTCAAACACGATGCCAGTGTAATAGCTCATATGACTGAACAGCGTAAAATCAAAGACAATATTTTGTGCCGCATCGTAATCTTCTAACAGATGGTACAGATCTTTTAATTCTTGTAATGTTTGCTGGCCTCTTCTGTTCGGATTTAATGAAGAAGCCTCATCAAGTACTTCGATCCCCCCTCTTAAGTCCAACAATTTTAATAATCGCTGTGTATCAATAGAAGAAAGAGGTAACTTTTTTACATGTGAAGTGTAACCCACATAATTTTTTTCGTTTAAATAACGTAACAGATCTCCTGCTCGATCATCATTTCCTAAAATGTCAGAAAGAAGTTCTTGTACAAATCCGATATGTCCAACTGCTACAGTAAATGCAGCAATTCCACTCTTTTTAAACACTTCAGACATGAGTGCTAGTGCTTCCGCTTCAGCGCTTGCTGTACCTTCACCGATCAATTCGATACCTACTTGTTCAAATTCTGCTGGTCTTCCCCCTTCTCGCTGTTGCGCTCTAAAAACAGGAGAACTGTATGCGAGACGAAGCGGGTAAGCTACATGCTTCATGCTTGATGACACGACCCTCGCGATCGGAGCTGTCATATCTGGTCGGAGCACCAACGTTTTTCCTTCCATATCAAGCAGCTTGAACAATTGTTGATCTAAAATTGCGGAAGCTTCCCCGACCGTATCGTGATATTCCAAAGTAGGAGTTTGAATGAATTGATAACCCCAAGACTCCATCTCTTGTTTGATTCTATTTTTGATATCTTCATTTTTTTGATAAAAAGCAGGAAGTGTATCCCTCATACCTGCTGGTTTTTCAAACACAAACGGTTTTGACATGATCCTTCATCCTTTATTTATGAAATGAATAGATTAAGTATTGTTTTTTGTGAAAAGGCTGTTTCCGTAAACTTTGTTGCTTTTGAAAGTGTTGATTTCCGTTTCAGGTGCTTCGCTTTCCGCGGGGCAGGCGGTGAGCCACATTCGTACGTTTCACTTTAAGTGTCTCACCTGCCCACCTTAAGAAGTTCCTTGCTCCTGCGTCTACAAGTGAGGCTACGTAGTAAGCTTCCTCGTCGCATGCCTTGCAAGTAGTTTCTCATGTGGTAGGCACGCACCTTACACTCCAATCAATTGTCAAAGATGACAAAGATTAAAAGCAACAATCTTTTTGAAAAGATGTATGAATAAAATCTAAGTGAAGAAACCAAAATTTAAGCTCAACACTTTAGTTCGCTAATATACTACCATGATAAAGATTTAGTTGTAAGTCTACACGTCCTTGTCGAAACTGTCAACCAATTCACACAAAAATCATGTTTCCTTTTAAGAGTTAAGAAAACAGATTTCAGGGAATAGTATGTAAAAATAAATACATAGGAAGGGATGGAATGCGTCTTGTTTAATCGCATCTTTTTTATTGCCATCATTATTGGCGTACCACTATCTGTTATCGGCAGCCTCATGCATTGGCCAGCTGTCTTACTTTTTGTAATCTATTGTGCAACGATTATCGCACTAGCCGGTTATATGGGACGCGCCACGGAAAGCTTAGCGATCATTGCTGGTCCAAGAATCGGCGGACTACTCAACGCTACTTTCGGTAATGCAGTCGAACTCATCATTTCAATCTTTGCATTAAAAGCAGGTTTGATAAGTGTAGTATTAGCGTCTTTGACTGGTTCTGTACTCGGTAATCTTTTACTAGTCGGAGGCTTGTCGTTTTTTATCGGCGGTTTAAAGTATAAACAGCAAAAATTCAACGTTTATGATGCACGGCATAACGCAGGTCTATTGATATTCGCTGTTGTAGTCGCTTTTGTTTTCCCTGAGGTCTTTTCTTATAAACTGAACGACGCCGATTCACTCACGTTAAGTGTATGGGTATCTGTCATTATGATTGTTCTTTACGTGGCTGCACTTTTATTCAAGCTCGTTACTCACCGCGGTGTGTATCAATCCGAACATGATGTGGCTCATGGAGATGAAACAGCAGAATGGAGTAAGTGGAAAGCTCTAATTGTCCTTGCTCTTGCTACTCTTGCTGTTGCTTATGTTTCTGAAAAGCTCGTTCATACGTTTGAAGAAGTAGGAAGAACACTCGGCTGGAGTGAAGTGTTCATCGGAATCATCATCGTTGCGATCGTCGGTAACGCGGCTGAACATGCTTCAGCAATCATCATGGCATATAAGAACAAAATGAATGTTGCTGTAGAGATCGCCATCGGCTCAACACTTCAGATCGCGATGTTTGTCGCTCCATTACTCGTATTGGTTTCGTTATTTTTTGAAAAATCGATGGCACTTGTCTTTACTCTTCCTGAACTTGTCGCGATGGTCCTCGCTGTATTTTTAACGATCTCGTTAACAAGTGATGGCGATACGAACTGGTTTGAAGGACTCACCCTTCTTGCTGCCTACCTGATCATGGGAGTTGGGTTTTATCTTTTATAAAGGCTGTTTCGTATTCATTGTTGCTTTTGAAAGCAGTTGATTTCCATTCCAGGTTGCTCGCTTTCCACGGGGCAGGCGGTGAGCCACATTAACTTCTTGGACTGCTCGACACTAGACGATCCTTGCTCCTGCGTCTAAAAGTTAAGACTACCGGAGTAAGCTTCCTCGTCGCATGCCTTACAAGATGTATTTCAAGTGGTAGGCACGCACCTTTCATTACAATCACCAGTCAAAGAAGTATGTAAAAAAGAAATATAGTATAGGACCAGTGCAGGGAGTAATCCTTCACTGGTTTTTTATATGAAACAAGCAAATTTGGAATAAAAAAGGCTCAACTCTGATAAAGTTTAGAATAGAGGACAAGTTTAAGGTGGGGGTTATGATGACGGATTATTTAACGATCGGATCTTTTCCTGTAAAGATGGTTTGGCTAGCCATTTTGGGATCAGCATTGATTGCGTATGGCATATTGTTTGTGAAAATAAGAAAAGAACCTGACAAAAAGCAGCTATTAGACGTATTAAGTAATGCAATAGGAATTTTTCTATTGGTTTGGAAGTTCAGTTATGCTATTTTGCATCCCTTGCTGATCATCAAGCACCCGACAAGTATCTTGTATTTTAATGGAGGAGAAACAGGAATTGTTCTAGGAATCATCGGCTCCATTCTCTACATTCTTGTGGCTGCGAGTAAACGTGAGCTTGATAAAAGCAGGGTATTTTATATCGGTATATTAGGGTTAACGTTATACTTCGCTGCTTATTATGGTGCTCATTTTGCGTCAACTACACTTTTAGCTGACGGGTTGGTCTCCTTGTTCTTCTCAATTCTGTCCCTTTACTTATATACAAAAGGTTCGTTTGAGATAAGAAAAACGGTTCTGTCTATGTTAGTCACTGCACTCTTCTTTTCCGTTCTAACAAATTCTCCGCTCAGTGGACAAAAAACAAGTAAAGAAGCCGTAGAGGCAGCATCCTACGGAATCAAAAAAGGTGACCGCGCACCGAATTTTGAATTAAAAACGATTGAAGGCGAAACCGTAAAGCTATCAGATCTCAATGGAAAGGTCGTTTTTGTTAACCTTTGGGCTACATGGTGTCCACCTTGTCGTGCAGAAATGCCCGAAATGGTTCGTTTCTATAGAGACCACTCGTCTAAGAAAGTAGAAATCTTAGCTGTAAACTTAACAGACAGCGACTCTGAAAAAGAAGTAAAAAAGTTTGCGCAATCATACAAGTTGAACTTTCCGGTCTTATTAGATCCAGACGGTAAAGTCGGAAATACGTACAAAACGGTCACGATTCCGACTACTTTTATTATTAATAAAAAAGGAATCATCGAACAAAAACATATCGGTCCGATGAGCTACGATATGATGGAAGAATTTTATAAAAATGCTCAATAAATGAAGGTTTTACAAAAGAAAACTGGCTACATTCCCTTTTCGTGTGGGGTATCAGCCAGTTTTCTTTCGATACATAGATGTAAAATTGCACAATTTCATGGTAATCTCTTTTTTATTCACGGTAATGACCATTATATTCACGTATAGCATCCATAATTTCACGGATAAAATAATTTATCCGATTTTCGACACTCCTCGACAGCCACTACCTCTTCTCAAACAAATAGAGCTTTGCGTTTTCGGGACGCCCTAACCTTGGTCCTTTGAATCCTCTCTTAATCAGTTCTTTTCTCATAAACATCATGAGTCCACCATGACTTACAATTAGTGCATTTTCTTTATTTTCTTCAAGTATGCGGTCAACGATCTTTGAAACACGCATCTCAACATCAGTCCTGCGCTCTAGCTGAGACTTGTGGTTAAAGAACCATGCTGTTCGGATGCAAAGAGGATATAAAATCATGGGGATCTTAATGTCTCTTTTAAAAAACGGATAAACAGGAATCTCACGAAGATCATCCGTTCTGATCAAATCCCCTCTATAAATCTTCCCTGCTGTATATTCTGCACGACGAACGGTGCTCGAATAGCAGGTGTTCCAATTGATTCCACCTAGGTCAACGTCTGTTTCTTCTACATCAGAAGCTTCGTATTCTTTCAGCCACTGATCAAATTCAGAAGGCGTGATCCATTTTTCAGTTGGATAGCCTCGTTTGACTTTGAAATGACGTACCATTCCTATCTTCATCACTGATCACCGCTTTCTATCTTAATGTGTGATGTCTATTTTCTGCGATCTCTTTTAGCGCTCTCGCCCGTCCTACTAAAAAATTCGTCATGTACTTTTCTAGGAACAACCAATCTGCTAACCTTCCAATCACGCCAAACGGAGATTTATAATGAAAATGATCCACCATAATGGTACCGTTCTTCTTCGGTTCGAAAGTATGGGTATGTACGAATGAATGGAAAGCACCTTTCACCATCACATCTACAAACATATGCGGCCTCTCCATCTCAATAATCTTTGCAGTCAGCCTTTGTTTTACGCCAAGATGAACGACCTCCCACGTTACATGATCGCCTTTTTCCATATAACCTGACGTTACTCCACCTACCGCTCTTTCTCTTGTATGAGAGGTCGTTTCAGTATGTATATCTACGTTTCGCGAAAGATCAAAGCAGACTTCTGCAGAAGCATGTACAAATTCTCGATGTATAATTGTAGGCATATAATGATGACTCACTTTCTAAAGAGGTAATAAAACAACACCTCAAGTAATGAGGTGTTCAACAGAATATGATTCTTTAATTATTCTCTGTATAGAATAATATTCCTTCCTTAATATTCTCACTGTAGAACGAGATCAACTCAAGTATTGAGTAATAGTTTCTATAGTCTTCCGTGATTCCGAACACATCTTTTATATACAGTGTTCCGAGCTGTTCTTCTTTATCAAATAGAATCAATCCGTAAACATCTCTTAACGTAAAGATTACCGGGCATCCATTATTTAGTTCACGAACAAACTGCTCTGTGCTGTCAATCGGTTGTAATGAATTTTCCGGATAAAGCGATCCTAAGAACCAAAGCTTCACTCTATCTTTTATCCTCATATCCTTCACCCCGCTTAGACCATCATATGCAGGCGCAGCTATCAAGAGTGAATTCTTTTTAAACAATTGTTTAATCACATAACTTTTTTTCGAGTACAATTTTATGCAACCCACTTTTATTCATATACGTTTCCTTCACATCAAACCCATTTTTAATATTTAACAGCAACATGTGGCGCCACTTATTCATCGTTTTGGTTCGAACAACAGAATACCCTTTCATTTTCAGATACTCATGCTGTTGTTTCATTAACTTCGAAGCTACTCCTTGCCCCCTATAAACGGGGTCGACTCCACCTAGCCAACTATAATAAGTATTATGATCGATTTCATAGCCTATTTTATAGCCAACTACCTTTGAATGATGAATAGCTGTAACGATCGTTAGTTTATTCTTCAATTTCATATTAAAAAGGAGATCGTCATTTGATGCACCAAAGATTATTTCATGTAGCTGAAGGATTTCCTTCAATAGATCCTCCTCTGGCATTCCTTCAAGAATCATGAATTCCATACTACAGTCCTCCCCTATCAGTAACTTTATTCTAAGAAAAAACTGACCAAATCAGCAATTAAATCCGCTATTTGGTCAGTCCATATCCTCACTATTAACTTACTAATCTTTTCGTTTCTTCAAACTCTTCCTGGATACTTGCACTTGGTTCTTTTGTCATCAAGCTAACGACTACGATGGTTAGTGTACATGCGATGAATCCAGGAATGATCTCATATACATCAGCCATAGCCGGAATGAGTTCCCAAATGATAACAGTAACAGCTCCTACAACAATACCCGCAAAAGCAGACCATTTTGTCATGCGTTTCCAATAAAGACTCAGCAGTACTACCGGCCCGAACGCTGCACCAAATCCTGCCCAAGCATAACCTACAAGATTCAGGATCGTTTCACTCGGATTAAGAGCCATCACAAATGCAATAACAGCTACAGCTAAAACAGCTAAACGCCCTACTAACACGAGTTCCTTGTCAGATGCAGAACGTTTTACGAATGCTTTGTAAAAGTCTTCTGTTAAAGCACTAGATGTTACGAGCAACTGAGATGAGATCGTACTCATAACTGCCGCTAAGATAGCAGCAAGCAAGAAGCCCGTAATAATTGGATGAAACAATACTTCAGATAATAAGATAAATACCGTTTCAGCTTTTGCTTCCCCTAGCGGAGTACCTGCTTGGTTGAAGTAAGCAATCCCAACAAGACCTGTGAACATTGCTCCAACAATTGAGAAGACCATCCAGCCCATTCCAATTCGTCTTGCGCTCTTCATCTCTTTTACAGACGAGATCGCCATAAAACGGACGATAATATGCGGCTGGCCGAAGTATCCTAATCCCCATGCTAATAAGGAGATGATACCGATCAAGCTTGTCCCCGTAAAGGCATCAAGCAGTGTAGGACTGATGCTTTCGATCTCGTTAAACGAAGCATCCCATCCACCAACTTTTAGAATGGCAACGAATGGTACAAGGATCAACGCTACAAACATGATCGCACCTTGTACGAAATCTGTATAGCTTACCGCTAAAAAACCGCCGAATAATGTATAAATAATAACTACTCCAGCTGTAAGCAAGATCCCCCACATATAATTCAGACCAAAGGCTGTCTCGAACAATTGTCCGCCCGCAACCATACCGGATGATGAGTAGAACGTAAAGAAAATCACAATAACTAACGCAGACGTTATACGAAGTATGCGAGAAGTATCTTTGAATCGGTTCTCAAAATAATCTGGAATCGTAATCGAGTTGTTCGCTACTTCCGTATACGTTCGTAAACGTGGTGCTACAAAAAGCCAGTTTAGATACGCTCCTGCACACAATCCAATCACGATCCATCCGGCACTTAAACCAGACACATACATGGCACCTGGAAGACCCATCAACAGCCATCCGCTCATATCTGATGCACCCGCACTTAGTGCAGTAACAGCTGGTCCAAGATTTCTTCCGCCAAGCATGTAATCGGTAAGGTTATCGGTCTTTCGGTACGCATAAAGCCCGATCAGCACCATCCCGATCATGTAAACACTAATTGAAAAAATAACTCCATATTCCATATTCAGTTTTCCTCCTGGCTTTTCTTGTTGTAAAAACGCTTTCAATATTTTCAAAATTAAAAAAAGGAACATTTTTATTATAAAGACATTTTTCGACAAAAGGAATAGATTTTTTTTGGAAAGACTTCTAGTATTGGAGTTTGTAGCTGCCAAAACAAAGTGGCATGGCACATAATCGCTTATCAATCCAGAAGTTCTAGTGCTGAATCCATAAGTTTCTGCATTCAATCCAGAAGTTTTAGCTGTTTATCCACGAGTTTTGGCTGTTTATCCACGAGTATTGTCTGTTTATCCACGAGTCTGCAATCCTCGACAAATTTCGCTATGTTTCATTAGCTGCTAGCCTTCATTCACACTATCTCCCACTCCCTTCACACAACAAAAAAACTGGTACCCATTCTTAAGACGATTGGGCGCCAGTTTTAACTACTTTATAATTTTTTTCGTCTTAAACGTTTGACCTTTACAAATTGATTCGTAAATAGATCCAGCTCTTCGTCTCGGTAGATGTAGAAGAAACGATGGTGATGACCATCTTTCATTTCGGCCAGATCACACTTCATATAGTCATCGAGTTCCTGTCTTGTTAATTCAACGGTATACATCTTGCCATGACTCGGAATATCCAATTGGATCTCTTCTAAAAAATGGAGTTCTTTAAATAAATAAATAGAAGTATCAAGGAGAAATTCACAGATTAAATCTTCTGTTCCAAAGTAGTGTTGAAAATGTTCGCGTGTAAACGCAATATGAGGTACGTTACGTTTGTAGGTAGAATAGTCACCATAGAAAACCAACTTTGCACGTTTGCTTTGAAGTTCGTAATGCTTAACAAGGCCATGACCTTTCATTTTTGACACAGCAGTTCGGAAACGGTAGGTGTCTCGAGCAGCCAATTGTTCGGCCTTATTTTGAGGATGAGATGCTTTCGGTGCATGCTGAGACTGACAGTTGTCTTCAACGAGGTGTCCAATTTTAAACGTGTTTTTCATAAATACGATCGAGAATGATTTCCTTCTCATAGTATGCGCCTCCAGCTTTCGCTTTTTTGCCTGTTTTAAGTATACGACGAAAAACAAGAAAACCCAAGAGGGGAACTTACGACAAATTTCTAGCTTTCCATTTCCCTCTTAGATCGTTCTTCTTTCGTGTAGATGACCTGCATCGGATTACCACCAACGAAAGATCCTTCTGGGACATTTTTGTGGACGAGCGTTCCAGCTGATACGATCGCACCGTCACCGATCGTAACGCCTGGGAGGATCGTAGAATTCGCACCGATCATCACTTCATCGCCCACGATTACGTCACCCAAACGGTATTCTTTTATTAAATATTCATGAGCTAATATCGTTGTATTATAGCCGATCACACAGTTCTTCCCTACTGATATGCGTTCCGGATACATGATGTCTGGCATGACCATCAACGCGAATGCTGTTCCCTCACCGACCTTCATCTTCAAAAAGGTACGGTAGATCCAATTTTTCATCGGTAGAAATGGTGTGTATCTTGCCACTTGTATCGCGATAAAATTCTTTACTACTTTCCAGAACGGAACGGTGTCATACACCTGGTACAACGAGTTTTTTCCTTTTACCGGATAACGCTCAGTATTTCGCAATTATCTCTCTCCTAAAACATCCAGCAAATCCGTCATTTCATTCAGCATGAAGTCTGGATTAAACTGCTGCAAATAATCATTTCCGCGGATGGTCCATGCTACACCAGCCGTTTGTGTGCCAGCGTTCTGCCCTGCAAGAATATCGTACTTGCTGTCGCCCACCATGATTGCTTCTTCAGGTGTCGAACCTAGCAAAGCTAGCGCTTTTTGAACAGGCTCTGGGTCTGGCTTCGCGTTTTTCACGTCATCCAGCGTAACTACTGTTTGGAAAAAGCGATCAAGACCAACAAGGCGTAAGCCCATCTCGACTGTATTTCTCATTTTTGTAGTTACGATGCCCAGTTTGTAGCCCTTTTTATACAATTCTTCTACCGTTTCAAAAACTCCTTCAAACTCTGTAACCAATTCATCATGATGTGAGATGTTATGTTCACGGTAGGTTTGAACCAATTCTGATACTTTTTCTTTATCGAACTGCTCCATCGTTTCAACGAGTGGCATTCCCATAAACGGTAGAACACTCTCACGATTGTATTGCTCAGGGAAATGCTTATCTAGTGTGTAAAGGAAAGAAGCGATGATCAATTCGTTCGTATTGATTAATGTTCCATCAAGATCAAATAGTATGGTGTTGCGTTTCATGTTGTCGTTCCTTTCTTGTTAAACGATTTTTCCGTTCCATCTTGTTCCATACGTAAGCTACTAATACTGTAAGTACGATCGCTGTTACTACTCGAATGATCAACAGCGGCAGAACGGGAATTCCTAATGGTACAAAAACAAGTGTATCCTCTACTACAGCATGGCAGCTTACAAGGAAGGTAAAAGCTAGATACAGATCTTTCTTTGAAACGCCATCCTCTTTTGCAGCCTGCATCATCACACCTGCTCCATATGCAAGACCGATCGTAAGACCCGCTGCCATAGTCATGGACGTATTCTCTTTCATGCCTAGCAGTTTCATAGCTGGTGCCATCCAGTTCGAAAACTTGTTCAGCCAGCCTTTATCCTTCATAAATTGCATGATAATCATGAGTGGTATCACGATAAGTGCGAGTTGCAGAATGCCTAGTGAAGCTTTTTCAAGAGCGGTTAGCGTGATTTCTCCCCAGCCGTTCGGTGCAGCTTCAGGTTTTGGGATAAAACCGTATTGCGCTTTTTCTGCTCCACCATCCCATAAAAGATTGATCATAAAAGCAGAAAAGAGTGCTAAGCCGATCCGCACAATTAGAATGACCCACAATTTAATGCCCACACTCGCTGCAACACCAGACTCAATAAATAGGTTGTGCGAGAACGAAAGCATAACAGCTAGGATAAACACATCCTGCACCGTTAAAGAATCGAGGGTCAGAATGCCCCCGATTCCTGCATAAAGATTTAGAAAATTACCGAGAACGAGCGGAATAGCCGCTTCACCCGGAAGTCCGATCCATTTCATAGCTGGTGCTAAAACAGAGGTCAGCCAATCTAACACAGGGGTATGACTCAATAACGTGATGAGTAAAGTGACAGGAAAAATAATCTTTCCTAGCGTCCAAGTGGTTTTTAAGCCTGCAAGTGTGCCTTTTCTTAACGTTTCCACTCTTCATTCGCCTCCCTTAATTTTCTAGATATCGTTGTTTCGCCAATCCTGTTTTTCTTCTATAAATCCAGATGATCACAGCCGCTGCGATCCAGACTAAGCTCACTACTTGTGCGATTCGAAGTGAGGTTCCCCAAACGATCAAGCTATCCGTCCGAAGTCCTTCTACGAAGAAACGTCCGATCGAATACCAGATGATATAGGTTAAGAACAGTTCACCTCTATGAAGGTTTACACGGCGTAAATAAAGCAAGACGATAACACCTATGAAGCTCCAAAGTGATTCATAGAGAAAGGTTGGATGGTAATACGTGCCGTCAATATACATCTGATTGATGATAAAGTCTGGCAGCATGAGTGATTCCAAAAAGTTTCGCGTCACTTCCCCGCCATGAGCTTCTTGGTTCATGAAGTTACCCCAGCGTCCGATCGCCTGACCGAGCAAGATGCTAGGTGCTGCAATATCAACAAGTTTCCAGAACGAGATCTTTTTTACTCTTGAAAAAACGAGTGCCGTTAAGAAGGAACCGATCAATGCACCATGAATCGCGATCCCGCCTTCCCATACGGCAAGAATCTTTCCTGGATGGTCTTTATAAAAATCCCATTCAAACGCTACATAATAAAGCCTTGCACATAAAATGGCCACTGGCACTGCTATCATAACTACATCAACGAACGTATCCTTAGCAAGCCCACGTCTCTCTGATTCTCTTACAGCGAGCCAAAGACCAAGCATCGCACCAAACCCGATAATAAGTCCGTACCAATAGATCGTAAGCGGCCCTAACTCGAGTGCTACACGATTTAGAGGTTGAATCGTTTCTTCCACAGTCTACACTTCCTTCACATTCTTATAGGTCTTCTTCATCTCCAGCTTCAATCACATCAGTCAAACGGTCTGAGAATTGTTGTGCGGCATTCATGCCCATTCTCTTCAAACGGAAGTTCATCGCTGCAACTTCAATAATGACCGCTAAGTTTCGTCCAGGACGAACAGGAATCGTTAAGATTGGTATTTCCGTATCAATGATCTTTGTTGTCTCTTCTTCTAAGCCTAAGCGGTCATAGACTTTTTTAGAATCCCAAGCTTCCAGATTCATAACGATTGAGATTTTTTTATAGTTACGAATCGCTCCAGCGCCGAACAACGTCATCACGTTGATGATGCCAAGACCTCGAATCTCAAGAAGATGCTGTATGAGTTCAGGTGCGCTGCCGATAAGTGTATCTTCATCTTCCTGTCTTATTTCAACCGAATCATCCGCTACTAACCGATGCCCTCGTTTTACGAGTTCGAGTGCCGTTTCACTTTTTCCAACACCAGAGTTACCTGTGATCAAAACACCGATTCCATATATATCTACTAATACACCGTGTTTCGCTGTTGTCGGCGCTAAACGACTCTCTAAAAAGTTGGTGATACGACTGGATAAACGCGTTGTCGTAACAGGTGAACGCATGATCGGCACACCGCTTTTATGAGAAGCTTTAAGAAGTTCTTTAGGCACTTCGATATCTCTAGAAACGATGATTCCCGGCGTCTCATCCGTACAAAGCGCTGTTAAACGCTCCATACGTGTTTCAGGATCGAGCTCTGAAATAAACGAAAGTTCCGTTTTCCCAAGAAGTTGTAGTCGCTCACCTGGATAAAAGGTAAAATAACCAGCCATCTCTAGACCTGGCCTGGAGATGTCGCTCGTTCGAATCGTGCGGTGAATCCCTTCTTCACCACTAACAAGCTCTAGATGAAATTTCTTTATGAGTTCATGAATATGTACCTTAGCCATTGGGTCCTCCTCGACATTTTTCAATGATTCTATTGTATCACTTCAACCACCGTTTAACCAAAGAGTACTATGAGCTTATTTCTGCCGTTTCTCCCAACTGTAAACGTCTACAGGTATCGTATTGAACGTTGCTTCTTTTTGGAGGGTCATCCCTAATCGAGAGGCAACAGAAATAGACTTTCTATTATTTCGCTGAATCAAACAGATCAGACGCGTGATTCCTAGTTCCTGAACAGCGTAATTTTTAAAGTGAACTGCAGCCTCTGTTGCGTAGCCGCTTCCCCAATATTCCTTAGCCAGCCAATAGCCGATCTCGAATTCATTCTTTCCATCGATTGTTTGCTGCACAATACCTGCGTGACCGATTGGAAGCATACTTTCCCTATGTTCAATAAGAAACAATCCTCTGCCCTCACGATATCCAGGGAGAAGCCATTCATCAAAGCTTTTTCGAGCTTCTTCTTCTGAACGCGTTACACCTTTTCCAATAAATTGAACAACATCAGGATCTCTCCATAGTGAGGCAAAAAACGAAAAATCCTCAGTCGTATACGGTCGGAATTTCAATCTTTTCGTTTGCAAGATCTTCAGCTCCTTTCTAAAAAAAATGCCGTTTGATCGAATTCGAAGCAAACGGCTGAACTGTGTATTGTTCTTATTTTACATCTATAAAAATTTTATCATGAACAGAGAGCTTTTGACTTGGTTTTGTTAAACAATCGTTTAACAGAATCTTGCCAGTCTTTATGTTTTGAGCGATTTCTGATCTACTCCATCCTTCAAGGTGATCGGCAAGTGTGCGATCAATCCGAAAACTTCCGTTGACCGATGTTATCTTAATTTCGCATGAAGAATCCCCTCTCTTCAAGGAAGTAATCTTCTTACCTGGCTCTATCTCTACAAAAGATGTAGGTACGATTGATTGGGGATCCACATGCTCTGTGAACGATTTATAGATGTTGAGCTTTTTGTTCCATGAATGATTTTTCGGACATTTGTAGATTGCAAACTGATAGATGTTTTTTCCGTTTGCGTTGTGTCTGCGTATGGTCGTATCTGTAAATATGGTAACTTTTCCGCACATTTTGCACTGTTTTTTTACCGTTTCTGCTCTCATTTGTTGATTGAGTGCTAAAGCATATTGTTGAATCTGCATTTTTCTTCACCTCTAAAATAAATAGTGAAGAAATACAACTTCTATTTGATTTCTTGCAGAACGTAAAAAAAGCCCCCCTCATACAAGGAGAGCTTTGAACGCAATGTTACCTGAAATAACGGACTGCAGTTCGCTGTATTTCCTCTGTAATGGGTTGTAGACAGACTTCTCCCGAGGTCAGAAACACGATGTTTCTTAACGATTGAGAAGCGATCTAAATTGTTTTCCATTACAGGTTAAATGTTGGCATACAGGTCACTTGTAGTCCTTTCTTTCAAACAGATTATCTTTATTTTAACATTTTATTTAAAATATGGATATAAAAAATACCTCCCGCTTTTGCAGGAGGTATTAATGATTATTTGTAGATTACTACTGAACCTACCGATTTGTCTTTTGCTTGTGCGTTAACGCGAACTTTTAACCCGTAGTTCGTGATGTTTCGTCCAGCGTCAGGCATGTATTTGTTTACATAAGATCTGCTGTCGTCAAATAATGATACGCCCGCTTGACTTGGTAAAGTTAAAGTTTGTACACCTGGATAATTAATATTCAAACCAGATGTTTTATCTAATCCAAATGCTGCATCAGCTACATGGAAACGAGTACTTGCTTGAACACCAGTGCTCCATGTTAAATTCGTATCCACATGCGCATCTACAACACCCACAAAACCTTCACCTGGATGAGTTCCTGTCCAGTTGTCTGTGTAAGATGGATCAACATACCATACAACTAATCCGCCGTCGTAGCTCATTAGTGAAGCACCACGTTTGATGTTTTTAAGACCCATATCTACACCTTTATGGTTTCTCCACTCTAATAGATAGTAATGGTCGCTATATTTGTTACCGTCCGATTTAGTAAATCCACCTTTTAAATCAAACTTACTTGCTGTTTCTGCATCATCTTCAAGAATAGTTGTTCCATCTGCAACAACTTTGATGTTATCAGCGTAGAATCCTGCTTGGCTAGTTCCCCAGTCAGTAGCAGAACGTAATTTTAACTTAATCTTTTGTCCTTTATATGGAGAAAGATCAAATGATTGTGCTTGCCATCCATTTGAGTTCCCTGTAAATCCTGGCATTGAGTTAAGAATGGTTGGATATCCCTCAGGCACTACATCTGAACGAGTATTTTTATTGCCAATGGACTTCCATGTCGCACCATTATCCGTTGAAACTTGTACAAAAGCAAAATCCCATTGCTCTTCAATATCGTACCATGCATCAAATGTTAGTGTAGCAGAGTTCTTCCCTGTTAAATCCACATCAGCTACCATATTTGTATCCAATTCGTCTGCTTGCCCACCCCAATATTCATAAGATCCTGAAGCAGGAGTGTTTACAGGTGATTTCTTTTGTGGAAGGTTTACTTTGATCGCTTGTTCATTTTTTCCGTTTGGTGAGTTAGCTTGATCAAGTAAAAACTGTGTACCTTTTGATGATACATCTTCCCATTTAACTGCAGTTGGTGTTGTCCAATTTCCACCTAGTGTAGATTGTAAATAAGATTTAGCTAGTGGAGAGAATCCAGTCGGTTCTGTACCTGGAATTTTCCCTGCCCAAGAACCACTCGCCATGATAGACCAATAAGCAACCGCTTCACCAGTTCCTGAGTAAACCGTGTCATACTCATCTGGGTACCCAAGATCATGGCCATATTCGTGAGCGAAAACCCCTGTAGCTCCATCTTCTGGCATCATCGTGTAGTCATAGAAGCCAGGTTTACCTTTACCTAAACCATCTGGATCAACAAAAGATGCAGAGCGGTGAGACCAAATAGCGTTATCTCCTAAAGAACCGCCACCAGCTTCTTGTCCCATACCAGCGTGGATGATCATTAGGTGGTCGACTAAGCCATCAGGCTCACGTAAATTACCATCTCCATCTAAATCATGCGGATCTTCTAAATCGTAGTCTTGCAGTGGAACTCCAGCTGCAAGAGCCGCTGCATAAGTATCAGCTACAAGCTTTTTAGATCCTCCTGGTGCAACGTTATCATGGCCACCCGTCGCACGATCAGCGCCATAATAAGCTGCTGTACCGGGAACCTTTAACCATCCATACGCATTACCTTGAACAGAATAAGAACCGCCTGATTGCTGTTCGTAGAATTGCTTCATAGAAACGAGCTTTTCGCCGTTTGGCCCTTTAACGCCATTGTCGCCAAAAATCATATCTTCATAGTGTGATAGAGGATAATCAGGATAATAGTTGTCTGATTCCCCAGGCTTAATATTGTTATGTGCAAAGTCAGAATACTCTACTGCAAGTACGAGTACCTTGTCTTTTCTTACATCACCATTGTAAGCTGTCTCTTCTACAGGTGCGGGATTTCCTTTAAGGTGACCATATTTATTTCCTTTGCCTTTTAATAGGCCATTGTTAAAATCTTTAAACTTCTGCTCTTTTTCCGCTTCTGAGGCTTTTGCCTTAGCAGCCAGCGGATCGTTTCCTTTCGCTTCTTCATTCTTACCTTTCACCTCTAAGTAATTATGAAGTGCTGCTTGTTTTTGTTTTGAAGAAGCATCCTTTGAGATTACTCCACGTTTTATTAGTGATTCTAGCAATTTATCTTCATTCACAATCGCTAGATCTAAACTAGAATGCGAATGACTGTGTTTACCTTTTAAAACCTCATCTAAAGCAGTTTGTGCCTTTGCATCCACTGAACCCGCAAATAAAGAAGATGATGCTAGTCCAATTGATAGACTTGTAGCAAGTAGCGTTTTACCCCAAACTTTTTTCCCTTTCCCCATTACGTCCCCTCCTGATTAACTAATATGAATATTCAGATATTTAACGCTACTAAAATGTACCATATCCCCTAATATTTGAAATTAGACCAATTTACTACACAAGGTTACATAATGATAGGTATTTCTACTTATTTTTAATTTAAAAACAATTCTTTCTACTCCAAACGTTTGTTCAGATGTTTTTGTTATGTACAAAACAAAAAACACCTCTGATTTTTCAGAGATGTTCTTGAAAGTTTTTATTTTCTTTTCCGCCTTTTCTTTATAGGTTCCAAAACAAAGTTTGTTAGGAACATATTCAAAAGTGAAATAATAACTGCAGCGAGTAGAGCCATACCGAATCCATCAATATTAAAGGAGTTGCCCATCAATTCCGCTGTTAACGATAATAGTGCGGCATTGATGACGATAAGAAATAGTCCTAATGAAAAAATGGTTACGGGCAGAGTCAGTAAGATTAGAATCGGCTTCAAGAAAACATTAAACAGTGATAACAAAACGCTGGCTAATAGAGCAGCACTGATGTTTTCGATATGAAACCCATCAAAATAGCCGGCCACTACCATTAGCGCAACGGTATTGATTAGTAAAGAAGCAAACCAGCTCATCATTTTATACGCCATCCTCTGGCATGACAGCTAGCGCGATGATATAAGCTAAACCAACTGGGAAAACCGCTGTAAACAGAGCAAGCGCTACCGTTCCTAGTCTTACCACTGTTGGATCCACATTCATATACTCAGCAATTCCACCGCAAACGCCGGAAATTTTCGCATCGTTCGATCTCTTAAGTTTTTTCATGATGTAAGTCACCTCTATTTCGCTTTTAACACTACAACAGAGCCTGTTTTTGCTTCCGCCTCCAATTTAAAAGACGGCCAGCTCCTACCTCCATTCGCGATAAAAGAAAGAAACTTCCGAGTCACTTCTTTCTTTTCCTCTCGCACATCGACAGACTCAAAGTCACAAACGAATCCGCCAACAATCGTTTTAAGAACGGCATCAAGCTCTAGTGTTTCTGGGAATTCTGTTTCTATTTTTCCCGTCACCGTCTTAAAAGATGCATACCCTTCTACCGCTGAAGCAAAACGGCAGTAGATCGAGCCGTTTATCGTTTCTGAGCGGACTTGTGAAGCATCTACAGAAAGACGTACAGGTCCGTTCATCGTTTCTGCTTCCACATCTTTAAACTGACAATCGTTCAGCGTTAACGAACCGTTAGCAGCTGAAGCTTTTACGCTTTCGCCCGTACAGTGATTCATTGCAATCGCTCCGACAGTGGTTTTAACTGTCAGTGTTTTTGCATGCGAATCACTTATTTTCACAGGACCATTAAACGTTGTAATCTTGATCTCGTCATAAGCTTCTCTTGGAATTGAAATAACAGCGTTCACCTTTTGATGCTTGTTTCTTGAATAAAATCGCATCTTAGTCGCGTCACAATCATAGAACGTTTCATTTCTAAACTTAGTTTTTGCCGAAGATCCTTCAGGTACTTTATAAACATGTGCATCGCACTCCACTTGCACATCTTTTCGATCCCACGGAATGACCGTTACCGAACCGTTGTATACTTCAACGTCCATCGCCTGAAACATCACATGGCTATCTTGAAAGACATAGTGAACAGGTTCAGAAGGTCCAAAGTTCAAGTCAAAATCGACCGTTTTAATGCGTTTCACTACACGGTCAAAAAACTTTGCTACTTTATAACCGGATGTTGGCAATTTGACAGCTGTCGCACCGTTAACTGCTTTCTTTTTGAGATTGAGAGAACCGATCGAGCTCAACTGTAGCTTTTTCTTGTCGTTTAGAGCGTACAAAAGTTTCTCCGCTTCCTCAACAGAGATCTTACCTTCGTTCAGCATGTTTAAAATCATTTTGCGTTCTTCCATACATTGACGCCTCCTTATTGGGGTTCCGTCACCGGCGTCGGCTGATTCTAAGATGTCTGAGACTTTCCGGTATTACTTGTACAAAAAAGATTATGAGACAATTACCTTTATTCCTTTAACAATATTCCAGATCATCACAATTAATGTCAGCGATCCAAAAATGAGTCCACTTATAATAATAGCGATTAGATGATATTGCGTTTCAAAAATGATAATAATACCTAATGGAACAGCGATAATAGGCAATAGATGGGATAAGAACGATCTTTTTGCGTGCTCCATCACTTCAGGCTCATCTGCGATAAGATACACAGCGATTGGGAATAAAAACGGTGCAAAAAATAGACTAAAATAACATAATGCAGAAATAGATTTTTTCGAGCCTTCCTTCATCAAACAAGACCTCCTGCTTTAATAGAACAATAACGAAACGGGACAAGCAAAAGGCATGTGCCTTTTTACTTCGACCCCTTTGAACAAACTTCCTTTTTCTCTATAGCCATTCGACATAACTTCTAAAATTCCGTATCATAATGACAATAACACCCAAGGGAGCAACCACCATTGAAACAGATACAAACGTTAAAAATTCTTTTTATAGTATTAGCCATACTGATGATCACTAGCATTATATTCGGCGTTATGACTGAAGATGCTATAGAACTAACTGTAAGTGACCGAATTCTTGCTGGCCTTTTCGGCACATTCATCGTCATTTTGATAAACTATGTAATCTATAAATTTCTTTCTAAGATATGGAAATAAAAACACCTATCTATTTTATACGAAAAATGTCGTTTTGAGGAGAATTTGTTTAATAAACACGTAAAAAAGGAATGGTTACATAACTAAGACAGGAGTGATTTATTATGGCTGAAGAGAAAAAGAAACTACAAGGCAAAATGGACAATCCTGAACAATACAAAACCGATCAACAAAGTCTGCTTGATAAATTTGAAAGCGAACAAAATGTAGATTCTATTCCGATGGAAGATCTAAAACAAGAAAAGCGTGAAGAAAAGGATAAGAAAGCTACAAAGAATTCTTCTTCTTCGGAGGAAAAGTATAAATAAAAAATAATATCTTAAATACACTTTTTCCTAAAAAGAAAAGGTGTATTTTTTTTGCTTTCTCCCTTTACCTTTTTATAGCATAAAAGTCCTATTTCAATTAGTTAAATCCTACCTTTCCTATATATTTAATTAATAAATGTTTTAAATAGACGATATTTAAATTGTAGTATAAAAGTCTGATAATGGCATGCTGACATTTAACTGCAAATAAAAGAAAAAGGGTGATGGATTTGAAAGATGCTTTCGATGAGTTTAAAGCTGTTGCGTTTAAAATCGGCAGTGAGGAATTCGCATTTCATGTAGAACAAGTATTATCGATTGAGAAAACACAGCGAGTTACCGTCGTTCCAGCTATGCCTAAGCACGTTCAAGGTGTTATTAACCTACGTGGCACAATCACTCCGGTTATTAATCTAAGCACCCTCTTATTTTCAGAAGCAGAATCAAATCCTCATGATTATTCATCGCAAAGGTACATTGTTGTCAAATACGAAGATAAGCCATTTGCATTAGTAGTCGATGAAGCAACAGACGTACTCGATATTCCTCATGATTCTATTCAAACAAACACCATCACTGACCAAAACATCCCTTCCTACCTTACTGGCATATCCAAACTTGAAAACAGATTACTTACAATACTCGATGTAGATCAGCTGTTGATTTCAGAAGCATCTGCTTTAAAACATGAAACACTAAATCATTCATTAGGGAGTGTAGAACATGAAATTCAACATTCGCGCTAAACTGATCAGCAGCTTTTTAATTATTCTGAGTCTCTTGGTAGCAATCAGTGTTGTAGCTTTCATTAAAATGGATGGAATGGGAAAAAAGGCAGAAGAAATAAACAATGTTTGGACACCGAGTCTTGTATATCTTGGAGGAATGAATGGAAATATTTCAGATATTCAACGGATACTTCTTAAACTTATCCTCACTGATGAAAAATCTGAAATTGAACGTCTAACAGGTAGAATAGATGAAACTGTCCTTGAAATGAATGAAAGAAGCGGAAAGTATGCACCCCTTATAGATAGCAACAAAGAGCAGAAGGTATATGACGCCTTTGTAGCAGACATAGACGCTTACATAGAAGGTATTCCCGCAGTACTAAAAGCCAAAAGTGAAAGTAACATCGAACTTGCAAACAAACTTCAGTTAGAAATGCATACAGGATGGACTTCAGCTGATGACCACCTTAGATCATTGATTGAAATCAACGAAAAAGGGGCGACGTTAGCCGCTGATTCTTCTGTTGATCTGTTTAAAGACGGTTCTAGGTTCGTTACTTTGTTTTCTGTCATCGCAGTACTTCTTGGTTTTGCAGTTGCACTCTATATATCTCATTTAATTTCAAAACCACTTCTCCTCCTTTCTCAACAAGCTGGGTTGATCTCAAACGGAGATTTAACGGGTAAAAACCCTTCTATTAAAAATAGAGATGAAATTGGTGAACTAGCTCGTTCATTCGAGCAGATGAAGAATAATTTAGTTCTTCTCATCTCCCAGATCAAAGGCAGTTCGCAGATGGTCGCAGCAAGTTCAGAACAACTGCTAGCAAGTGCTGAACAGAATAGTGAAGCCACACAACAAATTGCTGGAAGCATTCAAGAGATGGCTAGTGGATCTGATAACCAAGTTAAGAATGTGGGAGAAAGCTCACTCGTCATCAGTGAGGTGAGTGCTGGCATTCAACAAATCGCTGCTAGTGCAACGAACGTATCGACCACTTCACAAGACTCGCTTCAATTGGCTTACGAAGGCAATCAATCGATGGATAACATGGTAAAACAAATGGAAACCATCGATCAATCCCTTCAACAAACCGGAATGGCCATACAGAGTTTAGGAGTTAGGTCTTTAGAAATTGATCAGATCGTGGATGTGATCACAAACATTTCGTCTCAAACAAACCTTCTTGCCTTAAACGCTGCAATTGAAGCTGCAAGAGCCGGAGAACATGGTAGAGGATTTGCAGTAGTTGCCGATGAGGTTAGAAAATTAGCAGAACAATCTGCCGCCTCTGCTAATCAAATCAGCCAGTTGATCCACTCCATTCAAGTGGATACAAAGGAAGCTGTCCAATCGATGGAACTTGGAAATAAAGAGCTGGTACTTGGAATCTCACTTGCGCAATCTTCAGGAGAATCCTTCAGAAGAATCTTATCTTCCATTGAGGAAGTCTCGCAACAAGTGAATGAGATCTCAGCTGCATCCGAACAAGTGGCCGTTGGAACTGAGCAAGTTGTAAAATCAATCGATTTTGTTTCTCAGCTTGCTATATCTTCAGCATCTGGCGCTCAAAATGTTTCTGCTGCAACAGAGGAACAACTCGCATCCATGGAAGAAATCGCTTCATCTGCTAACTCTTTATCTATGATGGCGGAAGAACTACAAGAAGCGACTAGTCAGTTCAAGGTATAGATTCTTTCTCAGGTTTCTAGTAGGTAGGAAATCTACTATTTGTTTTTCAAGAGCAGCTAGTTTGTATCGCTCAAACTAAAAAACATGGGTGGATTTTCTACTAATACCTTACTGTAGCTGAATAAAAACATTTATATGTATTGAATCATTTTCTCTAAAAGGAAGTTTAAGATGCTGATCAACTACTTAATTACAACCTATATCCATAACTTAACCCTTATTGTTACCTTCCTTTTTCTTGTTACAAAGCTTGGAGAATATATGAATCATAATTTAAGACACAGAAAGAACTTCTATTTTTCTATTCTTTATAGCATGATGGCGATTATTATCATGACCGAATCTTATCAGTTGGATGGAGTTCTCATCGATCTCCGTGCTGCTCCTTTACTTATTTTCGCCTATATTAGTGGCTGGTATGGTGCTTTGTTCTCTAGTTTAATCGTTTCAATAGCAAGATATTTTATGGGTGAACCAAATGTTTGGCTTGGAATCAGCTCTATTCTTTATGTGAGTTTTATTGGCGCTCTTTTTCATTACCTGCATGGTATGACTCCTTATGATTCACGATTATCTTTTAAAAGAGTTTCTATAGTCTTTCTAGTTTTTCAGCTGACTGGCGAAATCATTATGTACATCGCATCACCGTTTACACCTAAAACTTTATCATTCGTGAATTTCCATCAGACTCTCTTTTGTTATTTTGCCATCTTAGCCATGGTATATATCATAAATAATGCACACTTTACATTAAACTTTAGAAAAACTCTGGAATACCAATCAACTCATGACTTCTTAACAGGTTTACCAAACATTTCTTACTTCCGGAAGCATGTAGACTCTTATTTTCAAAATAAGATTTCTGTATGTATCGTGATGATGGACATCGATTACTTTAAGACATATAACGATACGAACGGTCATCTGATGGGTGACCGAACATTAAGAGAAATATCTACGCTGTTTCTAGAACATAAAAGAAGTTCAGATTTTATTGCTAGGTATGGTGGAGAAGAATTTATTATCTGCATCCCTAATCCTGATCCTAATGAAGTGATTTCTCATCTCACAGCCTTAATCAACAAAGTTGAAGATTTTATATTTTTAGGTGAAGAAAGCCAACCACAAGGGAAACTTACGATTTCCGTTGGTGCAAGTCTAGCATCCATCCAAGATGAAAAATCGCTTGAACAGCTTATCTTTGAAGCCGATCACGCCCTTTATACTTCAAAAAAAGAAGGAAGAAACAGGCTCACGATCTACCAAACATTGAATTTGGATAACGCTCTAGAAAAAACAGTGAATTGAGGTGCTATATGAAGAGCAAGAAAAACACTGTTCAACTTGCTGAACCAAAACCAGTTGAAGAATCAACAATCCATACTCAAATGCAAGAACTGTATCTTCAAATAAAAAAGTTAGAAACAAAACTGAATAAGATGACTTTTTATGATGAACTAACTCTATTACCAAATCTAAAATCATTCAAAAAGGAGCTTACTTTTGCCTTAATAAATGCCGAAAGAAGTCGTAAGAAACTGGCTGTTGTTAAGATAGGACTAGATCGTTTTAAAATAGTCAACGATACTCTAGGTATTTTAAATGGAGATGCTCTTTTAAAAGAGGTAGCTGTTAGACTACAGTCGTTAGGAAGTAACTCCAAAGCTTTATCAAGAATGAACGGTGATGAATTCTTGATCTTTATAGAAGATGCTCGAAATGAACAAGACATAACAAACTTTTGCAAAGAGATAATGGGGCTTTTTAAACTTCCCTTTTACATCGATAATAACGAACTCTTTGTCAGTGTAAGTATAGGCGTGAGCGTGTACCCTTTCGCTGGTCATAATGTACTCGGACTAATAAAGACTGCAGATATTGCAATGTGCCGGGTGAAAGAAGAAGGCAAAAATAATTTTAAGATCTACAATGGCATGTTGAACAAGTTTACGGGGCATCAGCTCACTTTTGAAAACGAATTAAGGCATGCCTTAAAACGTAAAGAGTTTTCACTAGTGTATCAACCTCAATGGTCTATAAAAACAAAACAGCTAATCGGAATAGAAGCTTTGATCCGGTGGAACCATCCACACTTAGGACTCATTTCACCTTCAGACTTTATTCCATTAGCTGAAAAATTAGGAATCATCTTTTCAGTTGGAGAATGGGTGCTCGAGGAGGCCTGCAAACAAAATAAACTTTGGCAAGATGCGGGTTTTCCCCCTCTTCGATGTTCGGTAAATATTTCAATTGCTCAACTACTTCATAGTGATTTTCCGAAGATAGTGAGTAACATCTTAAAACGAACCCAACTTAATCCTAAATTTTTAGAACTTGAAATTACTGAGAGCATTGCCATTGTGAAAGAAGGTTATATCCTTAAAGTTTTAAATCGATTTAAAGAAATGGGTATAAGCATTGCTTTAGACGATTTTGGAACAGGATATTCTTCTCTGAAGTACTTGAGTCAATTTCCCATTAAGCGCTTGAAGATTGATCAAACCTTTTTACACGAGAAATCGATTATTAACGAATCTATTATACGAGCGATCATTACCATGGGACATAGCATGAATCTTTCTGTTTTAGCAGAGGGAGTCGAAAACAAAGAACAACTCGGTTTTTTAGAATCTGAAGGCTGTGATGAAATTCAAGGCTATTATTTTAGCAAACCTCTTCCGCCTAAAGAAGTAGAAACACTCATTCGATATTACTCACCTTTAGCAAAAGGAGTTGAATAAGGTAGTAAACAAGATTTGCCGAGCCTATCAAAGTATCTATAATCAATCTACTTTTTATTTCGCAATATATATACTTAGTGAGGTGCTACATGATTCACATTTTATTAATTGATGATGATATTATTTTTAAAGATTCTTTGCAACATATGCTTTTAAACGAAATGGATGAAATCTTCATCACATCTATAGAAAGTCATAAATATAATCCACTCTATAAATTGGCTAAAAACACTGATATTGTCTTTGTCGACTTAGGCATAAAGCATTTCAATGTAGTTGAGATAATTCAGCATTTTATTAAACAAGATGTTAGAGTAGTTCTTTTTGTTCCAAGCATCGATCAACAAGCTCCTTTGCTTCTTGAGTGCTTAACATTCAACATTCACGGTGTTCTTCTAAAAAACATGGATATAAGTCTCATGATGCATGCGATCACTCTATTATTTTGTGGCCAAAAATATATGCCACAAGCGATCTCATTCTTGATATGGGAAGAATATATACTCCTTAAGAGACCACTCTCTTTTTCAAGGCCGAATGATCTTCTAACCGAACGTGAATGGGAGGTACTTGAACTACTTTCCATTGGAATGAGTAACAGGGAAATTTCTCAGTCCATTTTTCTTAGTGAGAATACGATCAAAAATCATGTCGCCTCTCTCTTAAGAAAGTTAGGTGTAAAAGATCGAACGACAGCTGTAATCAGAGCCTATCAACATGGTTGGATAAAAGGAATGAACACCTTACTCTCCAATCAAGATCAATAAAAAAAGGACGGTCATTTCACCGTCCTTTTTTCATCGTTTTATTTAACAGCTTCTTTTTCTTTGATCTTACCTGTCATACGTTTCTTATCACGTTTAAGGATCGGAGCAAGATAACGGCCAGTGTGAGATGCTTCAATTTCAGCCAGTTCTTCTGGTGTACCCGCACCAACGATCATACCGCCCTTGTCCCCACCTTCAGGTCCAAGGTCGACTAGATGATCGCATTGCTTGATCACGTCAAGATTATGCTCGATGACTAGCACAGAGTCTCCGTTATCTACGAGTCTTTGAAGAACAACGAGCAAGCGAGAAATATCGTCTACATGAAGGCCTGTTGTTGGCTCATCAAGAATGTAAATGGTTTTCCCCGTTGAACGCTTATGAAGCTGCGACGCAAGCTTCACACGCTGTGCTTCTCCTCCAGAAAGAGTTGTAGCCGACTGACCGAGCTTAATATAGCCAAGACCTACATCAAGAATGGTCTGAAGCTTACGATTGATCTTAGGGATGTTGGCAAAGAACTCAACAGAATCTTCAACTGTCATGTCTAAGATGTCTGCGATGTTTTTCCCTTTATATTTCACTTCTAGCGTTTCTCGGTTATAACGTTTACCATGACAAACTTCACATGGTACATATACATCTGGCAAAAAATGCATTTCAATTTTTATAATTCCATCACCGCGGCATGCTTCACAACGGCCACCTTTTACGTTGAAGGAGAAACGTCCTTTTTTATATCCACGAACTTTCGCTTCGTTCGTTGATGCAAACACATCACGAATATCATCAAATACTCCGGTATATGTCGCAGGATTTGATCGAGGTGTTCGACCGATTGGAGACTGGTCGATATCAATGACTTTATCGATATGTTCTAGCCCCTTAATAGACTTATGTGCACCAGGCTTATCCTTTGCACGGTGTAACTTTTGTGCAAGTGCTTTGTGCAGGATCTCATTGACAAGGGTACTCTTACCAGAACCAGACACACCTGTCACTCCAGTAAACAACCCTAATGGAATCTTAGCAGAAACGTTCTTTAAGTTGTTTTCTGTTGCACCTTTTACTTCAATATACCTTCCGTCTGGCTTACGTCTTTCTTTCGGAAGAGGAATAAACTTTTTACCAGACAGGTATTGCCCTGTTAGTGATGCTGGGTCTTCCATAATCTCTTGAGGTGTACCTTGTGATGTGATCACACCACCGTGAGCACCTGCACCAGGACCGATATCAATAACATAGTCCGCAGCAAGCATCGTATCTTCATCATGCTCAACAACGATTAACGTATTGCCAAGAGACCGCATTTCTTCTAGTGTTCGAATCAGTCGATCATTATCTCTCTGATGAAGGCCGATTGATGGCTCATCAAGAATATAAAGAACACCCATCAAACGTGAACCCACCTGAGTCGCAAGGCGAATACGCTGTGCTTCACCACCAGATAGCGTACCAGCAGCTCGGCTAAGCGTTAAATAGTCTAGTCCAACATTGATCAAGAAACCTGAACGATCCACGATCTCGCGGAGAATTAGCTTCGCGATTGCACGTTCTTTATTCGTCAGATCGAGGTTATCGAAGAAATTCTTTGCTTCTGTTATGGAAAGAGCAGTCGTTTCACCGATATGTCTTCCGTTAATTAAAACAGAAAGAGCTTCTTTTTTCAGACGATGTCCTTTACAAGTGGGACATGGCTTTTGCGCCATATACCCTTCCATCTGCTCACGAATATAATCGGAACTCGTCTCACGATATCTGCGCTGAATGTTGCCTAATACCCCTTCAAACTGAATCTCGTTCTTACGTACCTGACCGAAATCATTTTTGTAAGTGAAAGTAAGGTACTCTTTACTTCCGTTCAGAATTTTATCCATCTGATCTTTTGGCAGAGATTCAACAGGTACATCCATATCGATACCAAAGTGATTACAGATACTTTCAAGAAGCTGTGGATAATATTGCGAACTGATTGGTTCCCAAGGTGCGATCGCATTGTCTCGTAGAGTTCGACTCCAGTCTGGAATAACAAGCTCTGGATCTACTTCAAGTTTTACTCCTAAACCATCACAAGAAGAGCACGCCCCGAATGGACTGTTAAATGAAAACAAACGTGGCTCTAGTTCACCAATAGAAAATCCGCAATGAGGACAAGCATGATTTTGCGAGAATAGAAGTTCCTCTTCTTCCATCACATCAACGACAACACTTCCTCCACCAAGGTTGAGTGCCGCCTCAAGAGAGTCAGCTAGACGAGTAGCAACTCCTTCTTTTACGACGATACGGTCGATTACAATTTCAATGGTATGTTTTTTATTTTTCTCAAGCTTAATTTCCTCAGAGATCTCACGCATCTCTCCGTCAATTCGAACACGAACATACCCTTGCTTCTTAATATCTTCTAATGCTTTAACGTGCTCTCCCTTTCGACCGGAAACAACAGGAGCTAAAATTTGGAGCTTCGTACGCTCAGGGTATTCTAAAATACGATCTACCATTTGTTCGATCGTTTGAGAAGTGATCTCCACGTTATGAACAGGACATACCGGCCGACCGATACGTGCGAATAGAAGTCGAAGATAGTCATAGATTTCCGTAACCGTACCTACTGTTGAACGAGGGTTACGGCTTGTTGTTTTTTGATCGATCGAAATAGCAGGTGACAGACCTTCAATTGAATCTACATCGGGCTTATCCATCTGTCCGAGGAACTGACGGGCATAAGCAGAAAGAGATTCAACATAACGACGCTGTCCTTCTGCATAGATCGTATCAAACGCAAGTGAAGATTTACCCGAACCAGATAAGCCGGTTAAAACAACCAGCTTATCACGCGGGATCGTAATATCTATATTCTTTAAATTATGGGCTCTAGCACCCTTTACAATTATGTTTTGGTTGGTAGCCAACTGCAATCATCCTTCCGCTTTTAACTCAAGTATGAGGTCACGAAGCTCTGCTGCACGCTCGAACTGAAGGTTCTTTGCCGCATCCTTCATCTCTTTTTCCATACGCTCGATAAACGCTTCGCGATCTTTCTTGCTCATCTTTTGCTTAGGAGCTTTTGAACTTGTATACGTTTCTGTATCTTCGGCAGCTTGTGTTGCACGAATCACATCACGCACTTCTTTTTTAATCGTAGTAGGTTTGATTCCATGCCTTTCATTGTGCTCCATCTGTTTCTGACGCCTGCGCTGTGTCTCATCGATTGCGATCTGCATGGACTTTGTAATCTTATCTCCATACATAATAACGTGACCATTTGAGTTACGAGCAGCACGACCGATCGTTTGGATAAGCGAACGTTCTGAACGTAAGAAGCCTTCTTTATCTGCATCTAAAATCGCAACAAGAGAAACTTCAGGAATATCTAACCCTTCCCGCAGCAAGTTAATACCTACGAGTACATCAAATACACCAAGTCTTAGATCGCGTATGATCTGAATCCGTTCTAACGTCTTAATTTCTGAATGCAGGTAACGAACTTTTATGCCGAGTTCTACAAAATAATCGGTAAGATCTTCAGACATCTTTTTCGTTAACGTTGTAACAAGAACTCGTTCGTTTTTCTCAATTCTTTCGTTGATCTCCCCTAGTAAATCATCGATCTGACCTTTAATCGGACGGACTTCTAGTGTAGGATCCAAAAGCCCTGTTGGACGAATAATCTGCTCAACCGGATCAGGTGCATGCTCGAGCTCATAAGGACCAGGTGTTGCTGATACGTAAATGTGCTGAAACTTCGTGTAACGCTCAAATTCATCAAACGTTAGCGGACGATTATCTTTTGCGGAAGGCAGTCGGAATCCATGATCGACAAGGACTCCTTTTCTGGCTTGGTCTCCATTAAACATTCCACGGATCTGCGGAAGCGTAACATGGGACTCATCAATGACAATTAAAGAATCATCCGGAAAATAGTCTAAAAGTGTGTAAGGCGTCGATCCTAATGGTCTTAGAGTCAGGTGAACAGAATAGTTCTCAATTCCTGAACAGAATCCCATTTCCGCCATCATCTCTAAGTCATATCTTGTTCTCTGTTCAAGACGCTGTGCTTCTAACAGCTTTCCTGCTTCATTCAATTCTTTTAGACGATCTTCAAGTTCAGCTTCAATGCGCTTGATCGCTACTTTCATCTTCTCTTCACGTGTTACGAAGTGAGAAGCCGGGAAGATGGCAACGTGTTTACGTTCACCAAGAATCTCCCCAGTCAGTGCGTCAACTTCCGTAATGCGGTCGATCTCATCACCAAAAAACTCCACACGAAGACAATGTTCGTCTCGTGAGGCTGGGAAGATTTCCACGACATCTCCTCTAACTCGGAACGTACCACGAGTAAAGTTAATATCATTTCGGTTGTATTGAACATCTACAAGATCACGTAAGAGCTGGTCACGGTCTTTCTCCATTCCTTCTCTTAAGGAGATCACCATGTCTTTATACTCTTCAGGTGAACCTAGACCATAAATACACGATACACTGGCTACAATAATAACGTCTTTTCGCTCAAAAAGTGATGAAGTAGCCGAGTGGCGAAGTTTATCGATTTCATCATTAATACTCGCATCTTTTTCGATATACGTATCAGAATGTGCGATGTATGCTTCTGGTTGATAATAATCGTAATAAGAAACAAAATATTCAACTGCATTGTTTGGGAAAAATTCTTTTAACTCACTGTAAAGCTGGCCGGCTAATGTTTTGTTATGTGCAATAACAAGAGTCGGTTTGTTTACTTCCTGAATAACATTGGAAACCGTAAACGTCTTCCCTGTTCCGGTCGCACCAAGCAGGGTCATACTCTTCTTTCCTGCGTTTATATTGTTCACAAGATGTTTGATCGCTGCGGGCTGATCTCCTTGTGGCTGATAGTTTGATTTGATTTCGAACAATTGACTTTGACTCACAAAACCGAACCTCCGTTCCTAAATTCTGGTTACTCAAATTATAGCACAGGCCTTATCCAAAAACCTAATAATTACGAACAAATATTCGCAGAAGTTTCTGGAAAGAAAGTAAAGTGGTATACTCATAGGTAGGCGCAAGTTGGGAAATAAATTGTTTGGGGTCTGACCCCATTTCCCACCAGCATTACCACGATATACAGAAAAATTGTAAAAGGTGTGTCCCCTTAAAGGAGTTTTAATATGGAGTTTTTTTATATACTGCTTGGTTTATGCATCGGTATCTTTTCAGGCATTTTTGGAATTGGTGGCGGCTTTATTCTGACACCCGTTCTGATTCTTTTCGGTATTCCGCCTCTGTCTGCGATTGGAACGAGCCTCATGTACTCGATCGGGACAAGTGTTTCAGGAGTTGCTGCACATCTGAGATTTAAGAACATTCTATGGAAACCCGCTGCTGTTCTAGGTATTGTCGGAATCGGAGCAACACAGGTCGCTCATCCACTTGTCGTTTGGCTAGAAAAGATGGGTTATGACGAAACGATCATTCCTATATTTTATATTGTTCTTCTTGCCTACTTTGCTCTTTCCCTGCTTTATAAGCAATCAAAACGCAAGAAAACACCGCAAAGCATGGCTGAGATTCAATTTTCATACCCAAAAGCAGTCTTTATTGGATTTACAGGAGGTTTTATTTCTACAACTTTAGGAGTAGGCGGAGGATTCGTAATGGTTCCAATGCTCATTTCTTTAATGAAGTTTCCTTCTAGAAAAGCTGTTGGCACGAGCTTGGTCAGTGTGTTTTTCATTGTAAGTGCTGGATTCCTAACATACGCATCCAGTGTTCAGATCGATTATAAACTGGGTCTTCTACTTATATTAGGTGCACTTGTGGGCACTCAACTAGGAGCCAAACTTACCACCATCTATTCCAGTGAACAGATTCAAAAATATTTAGGTGCCTTGTACATCACGATTTTAAGTTCAGTCATTCTTAAGCTTGTTCACTTAGATAAAGCAGGTCTAGGAATTATTACACTATATGTGCTAACAATGCTCGTACTTTTCTTAAAAGAAACGATCTCGCATACAAGAAGAAAGACGTCTACCTCATAAAGGTGACGTCTTTTTTCTTTATTTTACTTTTCTTTTTTGTTTGTTATAGATTTTAAGGCCAAGAAAAAACCCAACAATTGTAGAAATTACGGCCACGATTTGGAGAGGCAACGGTTGATTCCAACCATCAAAAGCAAAAATCATAATAACAATCGTAATCCCTAAAGGTAAGTATTTCGTAAACAACACTCTATTAAAAAGCAGCTGTAAACATAAAGGCAATAAAGCTGCGACACTATACTCCAACATGAAACGAAGAACCCCTCTCCTTGAACACCTCAAAAAAACATCACTTTTGTAAACGTTCTAATATACCTCTCTAAATTTAACAAAACTCCCTAGACAAAAACAAGGAAATTGTTGAGGGAAATAAATTGTTTGGGGTCAGACCCCCTCTTCTTTGAAACTTTCTGTTTAAAAGTACGTACAGTAGGATATTGCTTGAAGGGGACGAATATGATTTACAAGTATCTTCAAAGGAGATGATTTTTTATGTTAAAAAAACTATTAAAATCACTATTAGGACACAGCAGCCATAAAAAGTACAGCAGCTCTGGTTACAAATATAAGAAAAGCTATAAGAAATACAGCAGCAGTGATTTTGGCAAAAAGCATTATGGTGGATATGGGCACAAGCATTATAAGAAGAAAAAGAGAAGCAGCTTCTTTAGCTCTTAATCTGCGTTAAGAAAAAAATAATATGATAGCTGAACTATGGAAAGGTATGCAAAGAACGTTATGGGACAGACCTCTTAAAGCTGGGAACCTTGTGCATGAGCGTTATCTTGTTCAAGAGGTTCTTGGTATGGGTAGTTATGGTATTACGTACTTAGCACTTGATCGGCATACAGATGAGATCATCGTACTAAAACAGCTTCGGAACACGAAAGCAAAGACCACAGCAGGTCTTCTTTCTTTCCAAAGAGAGTCTCAGATTTTAGGAGCTCTTCAAAAACATCCTGTTCCGAAGCTATTGAATACCTTTCAAAACGAACAAGGTCATTTTATTGCGATGGAGTGGATTAAGGGAGACACGTTCGAAGATCTCATCTTTCGCGACAATCAAACGTATAACGAAAAAGAATCCATCGCGATCTTGCTGGAATTGTTAAGCATTACTGATCGCTTTCATAAGAATGGAATCATTCATCGAGATCTTCGCATCCCCAATATCATTTATCGAGATAAGAAACTAATCGTGATTGATTTTGGACTTGCTTGTTATTTAACAGACACTAACCTAGAGATTGAAGATCCTCATGATCATCCTGAGAAAATTCGGATGCGTGCTGTTCAAGTTGAAAGCGATCTGTTTGCTCTCGGTCATTTTGCACTCTTTCTACTCTACTCATCTTACGTGCCTCAAGCAAAAAAAGAGTTAAGCTGGGAAGAGGAACTAGACATCTCCCTTTCTTTTAAAAACGTTCTTCGGAAAATGCTTCAACTTGACGAACCATTCCATTCCGCGAGTGATGTCCAAAAAGCATTACGTACCATATAAAAAAGCTCGGTACCATCACCGGGCTTTTTCTTTGTTTAAGCTTGTTTACTTTTAAACAAGAACTCTTCATATTCTTTTTCATGTTTGGTTGTTACAGACAGATTTTGCAGCGCACGGTGAAACTGTTGATAATCTAGAGCGAATAAGAAATGATTCTCTAACCCACTAGCCGTTAGTACCCCGAACTCCCAGACGGCATTATAGTCACGCTTATTCAAAGATTTTGCCATCAAGTCTAAGACTTTCAATATTTCTGTACAAACCAATACATTGTCTTTCGCATAATGTCGGATGTACCCAAATGCATTATATAAGTAGTGACTGAAATCTCTTTCTTGTAAAACAACACGCAGATTGTTTTCTTTGTCTACTAAATACTTTGAGAATACCGAGCATCGTGAAATAGATGTGAGAACCTCTCCAAGTTGATAGATCGAGTTCGTTGCTGTCTTCGGATCATTATTTCCGAGTGACCGAATGGCAACTTCCACGAGTTTATTGATACTAAATTCGATATCTTGTACCTCTGTCTGCCTTCTCCCAATTTTGATCATAGATAGATACTTCTGTTCATCGATTTTGTTTTCTCCTCTTTTCCAATAAGAAAGAAAAGGTGTTGAGGCATACACATAACTACCAATCGTATACTCCAATCGGATAACAATATCATCACGCTCGGCTTCTTTCATGATCGAGATAAAATCAACGAGTTGAATAAACCCAGATTTTTTAGCCGCGATCGTATAACCGCTCTCTTCACAGATATCACTGTTCACAGTCGTCAAGTCGTTCACTTTATAAGGATCTACTTCATCCTCAAGCGTATTCTTCACGATCGATAACGCTTCGTTCTTCATGTCATACGTCATCTGGTTCACTTGAAGCCAAGCGACCGCATGATTGATAAAAAAGATAAACGTTCCCATGGCAAACGCTGCAATGATTGCTGCCACCAAAGGAACTGCAAAATAATATTCAGCCATCCTCTTGTTCAAGAATAGAAAGCTCAGCAACATATAAATAAAGCTTGAAGTAAATATTCCTAAAACACGTTGTGTTGATTTACTAGCAATAAAGTTTTTCAGCATACGTGGAGAAAATTGTCCAGAAAAGGTTGTAAACACAACAAGAATCAAGTTAAAAGTAAAAGTGGTAAGCGTTAGAGTGGCTGCCGTAAGCGTCCCTACTAAATTTCGCGTAAGATCATAATCAACTGCAAAAAAAGGACGCATCTGATTTCCTAAATCGTACTTTAGATCTGTCGTTAATGTCGCCGTAACTAGTAGTACAGAAAACAAAACGTAAAGTACAGGAGTGAACCACATATTGGATTGCACGGTATGTGATAGTTCTCTCTCCGACATTTTTGTATATTTCTTTAAATAATTATCTAACAGGTTCAATCTAAACATGTGTACATCCCCTCAGAAGTAAAAAAAACGGTTATTTGGGACCACTTAAGATGTTAGTAGTTCCTCTCCTATTTTGCCCTATTAAAAAAAAGTCAAACTTTCTATCAGCTTTATCGCAATAAAAAAAGCGATTCTTTATGATAGAATCGCACGTCATTTCTTCATTATTTTATTGCAAAACGATTGGATGACTCGTTCCTCTTCGTTCCGCTCCTTGTATTGCTCCCCACTGTATTCACCTATCACTTTTCTCCAAAAAGTCTGTGCAGGTTTATTCGCTTTTATTTGAGATACTTGCCAATTTCCTTTATGTTTTTCAAATATTTGATGAGCAGCAAGTTTCCCTAAACCTCCAAGCCTGAACTTTTTCATGATAAAAAATTCAGAGATCGACCAATATTGATCGTTTTCCTCCTGTATTTCACTTACTAAGACAAACCCTGCTAGTTTGCCTTCTTTTTCGATCAGATAAGGAAAACGGCGACTTTCTTGCCAATAGTTATCTAAATAAGCATACTGACCATAAACTCCATTATCGCTCACTTGAAGGTCTATAAACTCTGAGAAATCATAAAAATAAAACTGCATAAGATTTTGGATTGTTTCTTTATCCCTTGACTCTGCTACCTTTATTACTGGAATCTGTTTCATCAACATCTAACATTTCTCCCTGTAATTGGTGATTACATACTATCCTCGCAATCTGGCGAATATCTGTAAGCTTCGATGTCCACTCTATTTTTCCCTTTAAATTGGACACCTTCATTTTCTAATCGCGATTTTTGTGTGAAGAACAATTCCTCATCTTGAATACCGATCTCTCCCTTTGCATTGATTACACGATGCCAAGGTAGGTCATGCTTTTTACTCATAGAGTGAAGGATACGAACGACCTGCCGAGCACTTCTTGGATTTCCTGCTATCCTGGCAATCTGTCCGTAAGACATGACGTGACCGCTCGGTATATTTTTAATGACTTTGATTACGTTCTTAGTAAAGAGTTCCATCTTTTCGCCTCCTTTTAAAAGAATAAAGAAGCTTTCTAAAAAAAAAGAGTGTTAAATCTATAATCAGATTTAACACTCTTTTGTTGGTTTTTATTGATACATCAATTGGCGCTGCTTCTTCAATTCATCATTCGCCAAGTACTCATCATAAGACATTTGCTTATCAAGAATTCCTTTAGGCGTGATTTCAATGATACGGTTCGCGATCGTTTCAACGAACTGATGGTCATGTGATGTGAACATCAATGCACCTTTGTAGCCGATTAATCCGTTGTTCAACGCTGTGATAGACTCTAGATCCAAGTGGTTCGTAGGATCATCCATGATCAATACATTTGATCCGCTTAGCATCATCTTAGAAAGCATACAACGTACTTTCTCTCCTCCAGATAATACAGACGGCTTTTTCATTACTTCTTCACCTGAGAAGAGCATACGTCCTAAGAATCCACGAAGGAAGCTTTCCGTTTGATCTTCAGGAGAATATTGACGAAGCCAATCTACAAGAGTCTGCTCGCTGCCAGCAAAGTACTTCGAGTTATCACGCGGGAAGTACGCTTGAGACGTTGTTACACCCCATTTGTATGTTCCGCTGTCCGCTTCCATCTCACCCATTAAAATTTTAAATAGAGTTGTGATGGCGATCTCTTCTTTACCTACAAAAGCAATCTTGTCGTCTTTGTTCATGATAAAGCTCACGTTATCAAGTACTTTTACACCGTCGATCGTTTTCGTTAGCCCTTCAACACGAAGAAGATCATTTCCGATCTCACGATTGATGCCAAAGTTCACATACGGATATTTACGAGAAGAAGGTCGGATATCATCTAAAGAGATTTTATCCAATAACTTCTTACGTGAAGTAGCTTGTTTGGATTTAGATGCGTTCGCACTAAATCGAGCTACGAAAGCTTGAAGTTCTTTGATCTTTTCTTCTTTTTTCTTGTTTTGATCTTGTGCCATACGAAGCGCTAATTGAGAAGACTCATACCAGAAATCGTAGTTACCTACATAGATCTGGATCTTTCCAAAATCAAGGTCAGCCATGTGCGTACAAACTTTGTTTAAGAAGTGACGGTCATGGGATACAACGATAACGGTGTTCTCAAAATTGATCAAGAAATCTTCTAACCATTGAATCGCTTGTAAGTCTAAGTTGTTCGTCGGCTCATCCAGAAGAAGAACGTCCGGCTTACCGAAAAGAGCTTGAGCAAGCAATACTTTTACTTTTTCAGAACCTGTTAGTTCAGCTAGTTTCTTCGTGTGAAGATCTTCTTTAATGCCAAGACCTTTAAGCAGGATCGCTGCCTCAGATTCTGCTTCCCAACCGTTTAGTTCAGCAAACTCACCTTCAAGTTCAGCTGCACGGATTCCGTCTTCATCTGAGAAATCAGCTTTCATATAGATCGCGTCTTTCTCTTGCATCACTTCATAAAGACGTGCGTGACCCATAATTACCGTTTGCATAACCTCTTGATCTTCATACTCAAAATGGTTCTGCTTCAATACAGCTAGACGTTCGCCTGGAGTCATGTGAACGTCACCTGTTTGTGCTTCGATCTCACCAGACAGAATTTTTAAGAATGTAGATTTACCCGCACCGTTCGCACCGATCAAGCCGTAGCAGTTTCCTGGTGTAAACTTTATATTAACGTCTTCAAACAGCTTGCGGTCGCCGTAGCGAAGACCAACGTTAGTTACCGTAATCATATTGGATATCTCTCCTTTTTATATATAACTGACCAACCTATCTCTATCAGCCTACATACATATATTCAAATCCGTATCCTACAAAAATGCATACTTACTGATTGTATCATAAATAGTAGATGTATAACCTTACAATCTTTTACCCACATTGAAAATTTTAAACTTTGCACACATAAAAAAGCTCAAAAGACAGATAGCCTTTGAGCTTTTCCCTTTTAAACAGCTGGAGATGAAGGAGCTTGTGTGTTGTCTTTTTTTAATAACCAATACTGACTTCCAAGCATAAGAGCGAACGCTGCAAGACCGATCGCACTGAACATGCCTTCTGGATAGATCAGCAAGAAGCCGATCGCAACGGCTGCGATTCTTTCTAACCAAGAAATAGGTCTCATCCAATAGCCGATCATACCTGCACCAATGGCAATCATTCCGACAAATGCCGTCGAGATCACCCAAATGGCTTCTACCCAAGTGGTATCAATCAACATGAGCTGTGGTGATATGACGAAAATGTACGGAATAATAAATGCTGCAATGGCTAGTTTTGATGATAATATACCGGTTCGTATCGGTTCACCGCCCGAAACCCCAGCTGCTGCAAAGGCTGCAAGCGCTACAGGAGGTGTAATATCCGCGATGATTCCAAAATAAAAGACAAACATGTGAGCGGAAAGATCAGGAACACCAAACAATAAAATAGCTGGTGCTGCAATCGTTGATGTTATGACATAGTTCGCGGTGGTAGGCGATCCCATTCCAAGTACAAGCGATGCGATCATTGTTAAGATCAATGTCGGAATAAGATAGCCACCTGATAACTCGAGCAAACCGTTCGCCATCTTAAGACCAACACCTGTTACGGTTACAACCCCGACGATCATACCCGCTGCTGCTGTAGCCGCTGCAACACCAAGAGCTGTTCTCGCGCCATCAGCTAATGCTTCAAAAAAGAGCTTAGGTCCCATACGAGTTTTCTTGTTTAACATCCCTACAGCAATCGCACTCACAATTGACCATAAAGCTGATTTTGTAACACTGACCCCATTCATTAGTAGAACAATAACCACAACGATCGGAATCAACAAATACACTTGTTTCATAACTCTTTTCGTTTCAGGCATCTCTTCACGTGATAACCCTCTAAGACCGATACGTTTTGCTTCTAAATGGGTCATGATCCATATTCCTGCAAAGTATAGAACCGCAGGAATGGCAGCAGCTTTGGCGATATCCCAATAGGTGATACCACCGCCGATAAATTCAACCATCAAAAACGCTGCAGCACCCATGACAGGAGGCATGATCTGACCACCTGTTGAAGAAGCAGCCTCGACGGCTCCTGCAAAGTTTTTGTCATAACCTAATCGTTTCATCATCGGAATGGTAAAAGCCCCAGAAGTTACAACGTTAGCCACCGAGCTTCCACTGATCGTTCCTTGAAGAGCGCTAGAGAAAATGGCTACCTTAGCAGGTCCCCCGACTCGTCTTCCAGCGATAACGATGGATAGATCATTAAAATATTCGCCCACTCCCGTTTTAACGAGAAAGGCTCCAAATAAAAGAAACAAGAAGATATATGTGGATGAAACTGCGAGCGGTGTTCCTAAAATACCTTCTGTTGTAAAGAACATCGTCCTTACGATTCGTTCGATCGTCAACCCTTTGTGCTCTAAAAAGCCCGGCATATAAGGTCCCATATACGCGTAAAGCAAGAATAGACCTGCAATAATCGTGATCGGCAGCCCAACGACCCTTCTTGTTGCTTCTAGAACAAGTATGATCGCGAGCACACCTATTAAGAAATCTTGAGTCGTTAATCTTCCTACCCTCATAACTAGGTCATCCATGAATAGATACCAATAAGATCCCACGGCTATCGATAGAACAGCCAAAATCATGTCATACCAAGCAACTTGAAACAGCGGCTTCCCTTCTTTTTTCTTTTTAGAAGCTGGGAAGAGCAAAAAGATTAACGTTAGCGCAAAACCTAGATGAATCGTTCTTTGTAATTGTGCTGGCAATACTCCAAAAATAGCTGTATAGAGCTGAAATAACGAAAACGAGATCAAACCGATGAGTGTGATCCAATAAAGAGCACCTTTTAATTTTCGAAAGCCTGCTTCTGGATCGTACTTTTCCATCAGTTCCTGTACAGCTTGATCCGATATTTGTTCACGCTCGTTATGCTTGTTCTTATCCAAGTTTTATCCCTCCTATCAACCTTTGCCATACGTTCAGTTTTTCTACTTTTATTGAAACCCAGGACCCTTTTTCACTGAATGATGAGAAGGGATATTTATTCCCATTTAGAAGAAGTGTATGATTGGCTATAATTTGTCCGATCCGAATATCTAATGAAGGAAATGTTCTTTTCATGTTCGATAAAATATAGTTTCCATCCTTTTGCGCAAACATTTCACCTTCAGATGCACCAGATGGCATGCCCACTCCAAATTCCTGAAACCTCATTTCAGTTTGAAGGATTTCTTCATGATGAACGTGGTAGATTTCACGGACCGGTGTTTTATGGATCGAGTGTATGTATTCAATACTGAATTCACTATCCTCTTGTGCATCAAAGAAAGCTAAAGGTTTCCCTGTCTTTCCGTCTTCAATCACAACAGCATTGAAAAATGGCACCATTGAAAACATGATTAAGACCACTAAACCCACGATGCTCACAATAATTTTCTTCATGAGAATACATGGACTAAAAAATAATCTTTTAGTCCATGCTCGACACCTCTTATTTTAAGATTCCTTTTTCTTCAAAATACTTTTTAGCGCCAGGATGGAAGTCAATCCCCATTCCTTCTACTGCATTCTCTGCAGAGATTAACTCTCCTTTTGCATGACTGATCTTATCCGTGTTCTCAAAGATCGCTTTTGTGATTGCATAAACCGCATCGTCTTCCATGTCTTTACGAACAGTTAGCATCGAAAGAACCGCTACCGTTTTTACATCTGCTTCAATCTTGTAAGTACCACTCTTAACGGTATCTTCAATGTAATAAGGATGAGCTTCAATCAGCTCTTTAATCTTGTCATCTGCAATCGGTACGATCGTTACAGGATTCGTAGCGGATAATGCATCAACAGCACCTGTAGGCGTTCCAGCTGTGATAAAAGCTGCTTGAATATTCTTATCTTGAATTCCTTCCGTAGACTCATCGAAAGATAGATGTTGCGCATCAATGTCTTCCATTGTCATGCCATGAATCTTTAGAATTTGTTCAGCATTCGCGAACGTTCCACTACCTGGTGCTCCAACTGAAACTTTCTTGCCTTTCAGATCTTCAACACTCTTAATCCCGCTTTCTTTTAACGTTACAATCTGAATCGTTTCAGGATATAATGTCCCGATCCCCGTTACTTGATCAACTTTTTCTTTGAACATTTCTTTACCTTCAACTGCATAGCTAGCGATATCTGTTTGTGTGAAAGCTACATCAGCATCACCATCTTGAAGCAGCTGCATGTTCTCAACAGATGCACCTGAAGCTTGAGAGTTTGCTTCAACATCTAGCTCATCTTTCACGATCTTCGCCATCTCTCCACCTAGTGGATAATATGTACCACCTGTCCCACCTGTTACAATACTGATCTGATCAAGATTTAAAGAAGCACTCTTGTCACCTGTTTCTTTCTTTTCTGACGGAGTCTCAATCTTCTGACCACATGCTGCTAGTGAAAATGCAAGAATCAGTACGAAAAATAACGCAATCCCCTTTTTCATGTTCGTCCTCCTTTTGGAATAATTTAGTGCATTCTTAAATTTTAGCATAAGGTTTGTTAAAATTGCAGAATAATTATAATTTTTAGATATATTATTTAGACATAAAAAAAGAGCGACCGAAGTCACTCTTTAAAATCATTTAGCTTACGAACGCACGTAGCATCCAGTTATGTTTAGCAAGACTTTCACGAACAGACAATAACATATCGTGCGTTACTTCATCACCTTCACGCTCAGTTACTTCCATTCCTTCTTTAATCTCAGCGATCAGATGTTCAAAATCGTTAATGATGCTTTGAACCATATCTTCTGCTGTTTCATTACTCTTAGCTTCTTCTACTGTAGCCAACTCTAAATATTCTTTCATCGTTGCAACGGGTGTTCCTTTTAGAACAAGCAGACGCTCAGCGAGTTCATCAATGTTCGTTGCAGCTTCGGTGTATAGCTCTTCAAACTTTTCATGAAGGGTGAAAAAGTGAGGTCCTTTTACATACCAGTGATAGTTATGAAGTTTTACAAACAATACATTCCAGTTCGCTACTTGGCGATTTAGTACTTCTTGAATGGTATTCATCCCATCATCTCCTTATTTTGTTTCTTCGTTCAATACACGGTTCAAGCGCTTGCGAAGCATGTCCATTCCGCTTCCTCCAGCTTGGAAGTGACGAAGCTTTCCTTCTTTATCAAACACATAGTACGCAGGAACATATTTGTTTTCAAAAGCATCCGTTAATTTATGCTCGCTGTCTACATAGATCGGCTGTGTAATATCATGCCCGATCGCCATCTGTTCGATAACACTCATGTCTAAATCGTTTTCTGAGCGAGGCATATGAACAGCCACTACGTTTAGATCATCTTCATATTCATCACGAAGCTCGTTAACATCTGGCATTGCCTCTTTACACAATCCGCAGCTTACAGACCAGAAGTGGATCAAGGTTGCTTTTTCTCCAACCAATTCTTCTTTTGTAACTTCTTCATTCAACCAAGTTGTAGCACCATCAAGTTCAGGCATTTGTTCACGTAATTTCATCTATTATTCCCTCCAGAATTTAAAAGATTTTTGATTTCACAATAGTAGTTTTGAAAGTGGTTGATTTCCGTTACAGGAGCTCGCTTTCCGGGGGCGTGCGGTGAGCCTCTTAGCGCTCTGCGCTGTTAAGAGTCTCACCTGTCCCGCTGATCCCCCAGGAGTCTCGCTCCTTACACTACAATCAACTATTCAATGAGGTAATTTCTTTTAAGATCTTCCAAGCAACTATCTTCTTAGAGAATCCTTTTAATTAAAGTGTCTTTTGTCCTGGCTTCCAGTTTGCTGGGCAAAGTCCGCCTGTTTGTAGAGCTTGAAGCACACGCAGTGTTTCGTCAGCATCACGGCCGATATTGTTATGGAAGACAACTTGATACATCATCTCACCTTCCGGATTGATGATGAACATGCCACGAAGTGCAACGCCTTCTTCTTCGATCAGTACTCCATAATCACGTGATACACGGTGATTCGTGTCAGCCGCTAGAGGATAGTTTAATTCACCAAGTCCGTTATCTTCACGACTCGTATTGATCCAAGCCAAGTGCGTATGAACGGTATCCGTTGAAACCCCGATTACTTCCGCATCCAAATCTTCAAATTCGCTATATCTATCTGATAACGCAGTGATTTCAGTCGGACATACGAAAGTGAAATCCATTGGATAGAAGAAAAGAACGGTCCATTTTCCATCTTCCATGTTCTTTTCTAAACTTACTTTTTTCGTTTCTTTATTAGGCATGATCGCTTCCATCTCAAAGCGAGGTGCTTGTTTGCCTACCATACGTTCTGCCATTTCAAATTCCACTCCTTTTATTTAAATGATAATGAAAATCATTATCATGTATTGTTCATAATCTTATTATACTCACTTCTATTTTGAAGTCAATACTAATTTATAATAATTATTAACAAGGAACAAGTATTGTGCTCAAATATCAAAAAAACACGCCTATTATTGCAAACACCAAACAAAAAAGCCTTACTCCCATTTTGGAGTAAGGCTATGCATTATCTTCTTTATGTTGGTGGATTTGACTGGTAATCATCTGTTTGTTTTTCAATAGAATCGGTATACATGCGGCAAATAATGCTAAGCCGATCGCAACGGCGATGATTGTTCCATTTCCTTTAATAAAACTGTCACCTAACAAGTTATATGCGAGTGTTCCTGGTAAGACCCCAAGCATTGTAGCTAAAATGTATGACCGAAGTTTCAACTTAGAAATTCCAGCTACATAACTTACAACATCAAAATTCAATACCGGGATGATTCTCAATAAGAAAATATACACAAACCCTTTTTCCTTCAGCTGGTTCTGCCATTTCTCAATTCGGGAGGGAGAATCCGTTTTTTGTTTGATCCACCTCGCACCTAGATGTTTAGCGATGTAGAAGGATAAAATGGCACCAATCGTGGCTGAGAATACAGTATAAACCGTACCCCATATTACGCCGAATGCCAAGCCACCTGCTAGTGAAAGAACAGAGATTGGAAATAATGTAAAGGGACGAATTACATTTACGATGATATATACAATGGGAGCGACCATTCCAAAGGATAATACCCAATCACGTAGAGATATGGGGGTTATTTTAAAGACAAAATGATTCAGAGCAAACATAAACATGACAATCGACAAGATTACTGTGATCTTCACCAATGTTCTTCTTTTCATATAACCCCCCTCTTTGCCCTTTTTCTTACTTTTAATATTCCTGAATTTGAGAGTTTGTAAACGTTAGGCTGTTCGGGCTTTAATCACAACTCCGTTACCTGCAGGGTCTTTTAACCTTATATTTTCCGATTCTATATGATATGGAACTTGCTCAAGTTCTAGAGCACTTAAAACTTTTTTAATTTCCAACATAGATGGAACGACGATCTCATAATGAAGAAGTCCTGTAACATCTTCTCGGCTTTGCTCAGCATCAGGTCCGTTCCAAATATTAACGGCAATATGGTGATGATATCCTCCTGCGGAGATGAATAAGGCGTGATTCCCTATCCTTGTTTGTTCTTCAAATCCTAATACGTTCATATAGAAATTTTCAGCTTCAGCTATATTTACTACATTCAGATGCACATGCCCCATGACCGTGTTTTCTGGCAGACGAGTCCAAGTCTTTGAATCTCTTTCTGCTAGAAGACTTTGTACATCTAAAGGTTCGCTGACAGCTGGTAATTTTCCTCTTTCATCTCGTACCCAATCTTGGCGGTCAACATCTCTGTAAATTTCAATTCCATTGTTCTCTGGATCTTGTAGATAGATCGCTTCACTAAACTTATGATTGGATGCTCCTAATAGCTGCGTTTTTGTTTCAATAAAATGATAGAGGACATTTGCAAGATCTTTCCTAGTTGGCACAAGTAATGCCAAGTGATAAAGACCTGCGCTTTTCATCGGTCTCTGCTGAAAGTCCTGATTACCATCTAATACGATCAGTGGCGTTTTCCCGTCTGCAGTTAACATCACCCTCGTTTCTTGTTCCGATAAAATTTGCAGACCAATCGTTTCGGTATAAAAAGAAACAAGGTTCTCCAAATTCCTAACTTTTAAAGTCACGCTTCCGATATGAGTTTCTTTATGAATAGGGGTCATCATTCTTCCTTCTTTCCTATTTAATAGTGAATATGATAAACGTTACAGATAATTTAATTACTTTATGTAAGTAATTATAAATTAGTTATTAACAAACTTCAACTGTCAAATGAACAAAAGAAAAAGAGGCTGATTGTCTCAGCCTCCGATATAGGACATTTCTATTTTTTTTCTTTCAATTGTTCCTTGTTCTTTTCTTTCGTCTGAATAACGATCTGATCGGTTTCGCCATATTTGAACAATACGATTAAAAACGTCCTCGTCAGATGCCCCAGATCGTACAAATTCTTTTAGATCAGTACCTCGCCCCGTAAAAAGACACGTATATATTTTTCCATCGGCAGACAATCTCGCTCTTGTACAAGTCGAACAAAATGTATCACTGATAGACGAAATAATTCCGATCTCTCCTTGACCGTCTGCATATTGGTAGCGTTTTGCTACTTCTCCATAATATTTTCGGTCAACGGGTTTTAACGGTATCTCTGCATCAATCATCTCTAAAATCTCATTCTTTGATACGACTTCATCCCAGTTCCAACCGTTTGAGGTGCCAACATCCATATATTCAATGAATCGCAAAACATATGGCGTATTCTTAAAATAACGGGCCATCGGAAGAATCTCTTTGTCATTGATCCCCTTTTTGACCATCATATTGATTTTGACAGCAAGACCCGCTTCATATGCAGCTTCTATCCCTCTTAGAACAGGGGATACTCCTACACCTCGTCCATTAATGTAGCCGAATAAATCGTTATCAAGCGTATCCAAACTCACGGTTACTCTATCCATTCCTGCTTGCTTAAGAGAAACAGCCATCCTTGGAAGAAGCACGCCATTTGTAGTTAGTGCAATATCTTTAATTCCTTCGATCGCTCGAAGGCGCTTCAACAAGTCAGGAAGATTTTTTCGAAGTAAAGGTTCACCACCTGTTATTCGAATTTTTTCTACGCCTGCTTTTGCAAACTGTGAGGCAATACGTACGATTTCATCGAACGATAATAGCTCGGTTGGTGTTAAGAATGGGTAATCTGGTCCGAAAATTTCTTTTGGCATACAATACGTACACCTAAAATTACATTGATCGGTTACCGAAATCCGCAAGTCTTGCAGCGGACGATGCAAGCGATCAGTGATTCCATTACTTTCATTCATATCATCACATCATTTGTTTTAGTATTTTAATCAATGTACCACGAATAAAAGGAAGTTAAAACCAGAACCACTTACTAAATGGTACTTCGTTTAAAAAGAAAGAGATTAGTTCCTAATCACTACTTGAACGTTTAAATAGACCATTATTACCAAATTTATTTCCAGTGTACTTCGACAATCCTTGATCCCACGGCTTTTTATGATGATACCGAATATTTAATTAATTCCTTTTTCTTGTTGCACTTGTTTATTGGTTAGTAAAATGTTACGATAAATAAGAATTATTTTTGTTCGATTGTACAGGTAACCTATTATCTTGATATTTTTGAGCAGAGATAGTATTATTGTGCGGATTGGCACGACAGGAGGCAACAAAAATGGAACAAGGTAAGGTTAAATGGTTTAACGCAGAAAAAGGTTTCGGATTCATCGAGCGCGAAGGTGGAGACGATGTATTCGTACACTTCTCAGCTATCCAAGCTGACGGTTTCAAATCTTTAGACGAAGGTCAAGACGTAACGTTCGAAGTTGAACAAGGACAACGCGGACCTCAAGCTACTAACGTACGTAAAGCATAATAACCCAATAGATAAACAGGACTCTTGCAAAAGAGGCCTGTTTTTTTTTATGCTCTCGAACCTTACTTCATCCTTAACATTTTATAGTTTGAAAAATTTTTCAGTAAATTCAAACATGTATTAATTATTTTTGTTAAAATACATTTAACGTCTTAAATAATTAGGAGTTCAAAATGGATCTTCACTTGAAGCAGAAACAAGATCAGATTGAAATCGGTACACGAATTGCTGAAAATGCACCTCAAATTGCAGAGAAGATCATGACTAACATACAAAATAGCAACGTTTATGTTTCACTTCAACAAAATGCTCCCCTGAATGAGTACGAGGAACTTCAACAATCCATTTCCTTCATTCGTTTAATCGGTGATGCTGTGTCTGGAAAGGTAACGGATTCAAAGAAAACGATTTTCGAATGGGGAGAACATATCGGCATGCTCGCTGTTCATTCAGGCCAGCCGCTAGATACAACACTTGAGAGTACATCTTTCTATCGAGAAGTGATATGGGATTTTATAAAAGAAGAAGGTTCGCTACAGTCGATGTCTTTGGATTCCGTATTGCATATTTCGTCGACCATCAATCCTATAATCGATTACGCAGTACAAGCATTCAGTAAGTCATACGTGAAAAGTTACCGAGAGATGAGTGAACAGTTCCATCTGTCTCTTCAAGAACTATCCGTCCCTGTAGTACCACTTTTTCCTGGAGTAGCCGTTCTCCCCGTCGTCGGTGAAATTGATACGAACCGTGCAAAACTTCTACTTGAAGCTACACTGCAACAGTGCTTAGATCATGAAATCACTTCCTTAGTGATCGACTTATCAGGTGTGAGTTATATTGATACCATGGTAGCTCACCGTCTATTCCAACTTGTCTCTACATTGAAACTTTTAGGGGTTAAAACCACTCTTACAGGCTTAAGCCCTGAGATCGCACAAACATCTGTGAGCTTAAATCTGGATTTTGATGAAATTACGTTAAAAGGAAACCTGCTTCAAGCATTGGCTGACTTTGGATATGGAAAAGTGGAAAAAACAGATAAAACCAACAAAAAGAACAGACTCTGATCCAGGGTCTGTTTTAATCGTTTTTAGGAGTTGCCACGCTTTAATTCTTCTAGCTCTTGTAAAAGTGATTCTACCATGTCATCACATTTTTTCAACTCATTATTGAGCATACTGATGGTCTCTTCTTCCCAAGAAAAAGGATCACCGTTTTCAGGTGTAACCGGAATGTCTTGATAAATATCTCCTGGTTCTCGCTCATCAGGCTGAAAGTATATAGCTACTTCGCAAGTTGGGCTTCCTAGAGCGATTCTTTGACGCAGCGAAACTTTTCCATAACCAAATTTTCGTGCTGCTATTCCTCCAAGTATACTGGATGTCATTTTGCATAAGTGCGGTGCATCCTTAACAAATTCCCCGAAAGGACACTCTTTTGCACGAACTATTACATGGTCAGGCTTTACACTGACAATCTCAAAATGCCCGCCGATGGAATTTTTCAGATCCACGATCACATGAACATATTGATCAATCGTCCAATCCAATGAATCGTCACTATAGAATCTCTCTATCCATTCACCTGTACGTAGACCGAGCTGCTCGATATATCGTTCCGCAGCGGGACCAATTGATTTTTTATGGATGTGGGCATATTGAGTAATAAGTTTTGCTAAAAAAGTGTGTCCATTCAATTCACCCTTTGAAAGGTTCATACTGCATCTCCCTTTCTATTGAATTACATGCTGTTTCACTTATTTTGGCAAGATATGGACAACACTCTTTGGATACCCGAATGAGATGGTTTAAAACATTATTTTACTTATAAAAATAAATAATTTAATTCTTAGGTTATCTAGCCCTCTTTTTATTGTAAAAAGCCTTTGCTAAAGGAGACTGTTCCCGTTAGATATGGTTTTCTTTCATGTAAGTTTAAGTTAAGATTAAATAAAATCAATTTAGTTAAACATAGCTTAAATAAAGGAGATAACGATGAACTTAGAACAAATGAAATATATTGTAGAAGTAGCCAAAGAAAGTTCGATTACGAAGGCGGCAGACAAACTACACCTATCTCCTTCAGCGATATCGCAATCGATTACACAACTGGAAAAAGAGTTTGGCGTAACTATTTTTACTCGATCAAGACAAGGTACTATTCCCACCACTGATGGAAAATTTATTGTCTCAAAAGCCTATGAGATTCTTAAAAAAATGCAAGAGCTTCATGAAGAGTTAGCTGATAAACAAAATGCCAAAAAACATGTTCTAAAGGTGGGATGTGCACCAGCACTAATGTATATCGTGTACGATGCCTTCTTGTTATTTCATGAGCAATTTCCTGAAACGAACGTGATGATTCGGGAGATCGATCAAGATCATATATTAGAGGAAATGAAGAATGGACATATCGATATTGGTTTAAGTCCTTTTACAGACTATGAAGTATCAAACCTTCAGCATGAAAAAGGAGTAGATTATGAACTGTTGTATACCGGACATGTATGCGTTTGTGCAGGCAAGAAATCCTCGTTGTATTACAAGGACTTTCTTACGCCAGATGAGTTAAGCGATGAGAAACTGGTAATTTACAATTCAAAAGGTGGTATGTCGTTCAATGATAAATACGTAAAGAACGAACAGATCTTATTCTCATCCAATAATATAGAAGTCATGCGTTCTGCTATTTTGGATGGACATGCCTTTTCTTTTGTATTCAATTTCACCTTCAAAAACAATGCAGATGTTAAGAACGGTAATCTAGCCATCATCCCGTTTAAGCAGCCTGATTTGATCTATCAAGACTTCTGGACATTGTATCCGATAACAAAAGGCTTGTCTGTAGAAGCAAAAGAATTCAAAGATAAAGTGAAGTATCTTTTAGATCAATAATTGTAATCTCTTATTTATTTAACAGAAGGATTCTCCATTATTATTTTTTGATAAAGATAGATTAGTTTGTCCAGCTTCTGACTCTGTTTGACGAGATCGGTATCTGAAAAATCATTTGAGCTTGGTTTAAGATCATACATTTCTTGACGACAAACTTTTATTTCTTGCAATAATATACTCAGATCAACATCCATGAATGATTTTCCTTTCTATCTACAAACGACTTCCAAATAATTGGATATGCATTTATCATAGTTGTTCTTGGTTTTTATGTAAATTTAGAAATAGTTAAAGACTGCTAACCTGTTCTTAATGCATGTTGTTGTTTTTTTATTTAAACTGTTTTTGTTTAGAATTGTTGTTCTTGTATAAAATGAGAAGCTCAGTTTTTAGCATATGGGCTTCTCTTTTCTTTTACGCGTCCCTTTATATTTCCACATCTCCCCTGTTTATGGAATAAACCCTTCATTCAATGGACATACCTAGTAAAAAACGAGGGAGGTCTATTTTATGAAAAAAGAAGAAAATCCACAAATAGACCACTCACCCACATTGAGTAATGATCTCTCTAGCAATCTCGAACGAATTGAAACCACACTCGGTCCTACCCCTGATTTAAAGTTGTTACGATATGAGATCAGAGGTGAGTCCCTTTCTATTTTGTATATGGCAGATCTAGTGGATTCAGATAAGCTGCAGAACATACTAAAATCAATCAAATATATTAAATACGCACCGCCCGTGGATTCATCGCTTTTTGAGCAGATCTATTCTGATATCTATCTAACTGCTCAAACATTTAAAGTATCAAGGTTTGATGATGTGATCAACCACCTATTGAACGGAAAAACCATTATTTTATTGAATTCTATAAACGAAGGCTTAAGTGTAGATACGTATGGAGGAAAAGTCCGGGCTATTGAGGAGCCACAAACAGAATCTCTCATTCGTGGACCTAAAGTAAGTTTCACAGAGGAAATCGGTGTTAATATCTCGATGATTCGCAGACAGATCACAGATAAGAACTTAAAGATTGAGACATTTGTGATTGGAGAGCGAGGAAAGAAAAAAGTAGCTTTATTGTATATAGGTGATGTAATCAATCCTGCAATTGTAGATGAGGCAAGACATCGTTTAGAACATATAAGCATTGATGCACCTATCGACTCTGGCATTATTGAGCAATCGATAGAAGACAACTTTCTCTCTCCCTTTCCACAATTTATTAGCACGGAGCGTCCTGACAAGGTTGCACTCTCACTATTGCAAGGAAGATTAGCGATTATTCCTAATCAGACAGCAAACGCACTGATCGCACCTATTTCGATCCTGGATACGGTTCAATCACCTGAAGACTATTATGAAAGGTGGCACATCGGGTCATTGCTGCGCATGCTGCGTGCACTTGCTGTTTTTATCTCACTATTTCTTCCATCCTTTTATATAGCCCTTGTTTCCTTTCACCAAGGTTTGATACCGTCACGTCTTGCATTTTCAATAGCCGCTTCGCGTGAAGGGGTTCCTTTTCCAGCATTTGTTGAAGCTCTAATGATGGCCATCACGATGGAGCTTCTACGTGAAGCAGGACTGCGTCTGCCGAAACCCATCGGACAAACGATTGGAATCGTAGGTGGAATCGTTATTGGGGAAGCTGCTGTTCAAGCCGGAATCGTAAGTACCGTTATGGTCATCGTAATCGCAATCACAGCAATCGCATCTTTTACATTACCGGTCTATAGCATGGGTGTAACCTATAGAATCCTCTTGTTCAGCTTTATTTTTGCTGCAGGTATGATGGGTCTATATGGGATATCACTCGCTTTTATCGTACTTGTCATACACATTGTTAACCTGACCAGTCTAGGTATTCCATACGCGGCACCACTTGCACCTATCTTTATCAACGACTGGAAAGAGCTATTCTTACGCTTGCCCATATCATTTATTAAGAAAAGACCTGTTTTCTTAGATCCTGTAGATGAAGTCCGTTCAGAGAAAGAGGAATAACTGTGAGCAAAGTCAAATACACCGATCGTTCCATTAGTGCTAAAGAATTAATGTACGCCGTAGCTTCCATGGTCATTGGTGTTGGTATCTTTAATCTGCCTCGCTATATCACAACTGTAACAAACGGCATCGACGGAATCATCAGCATTCTAGTAATGGGTGGAATGGTGCTAGGTATCGTATGGATCATGGGTCAGTTCGTTCGTATGTTTCCGGGTAAAGGCATCTATGAAATTTTGCTAGGAATCATCCCAAAGCCACTCGCCCTGCCTTTGATTATCATCTATGGTGCTTTTTTTGCATTATTAGCAGCCTATGAAATACGAGCAATTGCAGAGATAACAAAGAAATATCTGCTGCCAAACACGAGCTCTGATAGTTTAAGCCTGCTTTTTCTTCTTGTCACCTTGTATGCGATTTTTGGTTCTCGTACAGCACTTATTCGAATAAACTCAATGTTCTTACCTGTCGTATTAATCGTGTCATTGTTATTAGTTGTTTTAAACATTCGAATCATGCATCTAGATAATTTTTATCCGTTGCTTACAACAGATTTGCAAGGCTATGGATCAGGGATGATCAATATATTCTTTTCGTTCACGGGCATCTCCATTATCTTGAGCTATTCTTACCTCGTTAATGAACCGGAAAAAGCTTCATCCGCAGCCGTAAAAGGAGTTTTCATCTCCATTATCATCTACACGTTGGTCTTTGTTTCGTGTGTGGCTGTCTTTTCTAATCTCGGAACTGATTTTTTAGAGAATCCAACAATCGAGCTAGGGAAGGAGATTGAACTTCCTGGTGGTTTTTTTGAAAGATTCGAATCTGTCTATTTTACGATTTGGATCATGACGATCTTTAATACAACATCCATGTCTATTGATTCTTCACTCATCGTCTTAGAATCTCTATTTAAAAAAGTAAAAAAAGAGACGCTGATCGTCATCCTGTCTCCTATCATTTTCTTCGTCTCGATGGTTCCGATAGGCATGGAAGGTATGGAAGCAATGGGAACGTTTATCGGAAGACTTAGTTTAGCATTGATTGCAGTCGTACCCATTCCTCTTTATGTTATCGCTAAGATTAGAGGTGTGAAGTAATGAAGAAAACTTGTTATATGCTATCCATCCTCCTCCTTATTAACTTGTTGCAAGGTTGCGGAGCACGAGAGATCGAGAAAAAGGCTTTTGTGATTGGTGTCGGAATCGATCAGAAAAAATCAAGTGATGATTCAAGTCAGCCAGTGATGAACGGAACTTTTCAAGTGGCTGTTCCAAGGTCACTAAAACCTGAAGTAACGAACGAAAAAGCGTATCAAAACTTTCAGGAAAAAGGACATGATATATCCGAACAAATATCAAAAATTGCTCAATACTCAAACAAAGAGTTATATTTTGCCCACAACCAGATCATATTGGTTTCAGATAAAGTTGCGAAACATCCGGAAAGAATGGAGCGTCTGCTAGATTTTTTTGTCAGACATGAAGATATTAGGCGCAGTGTACGTGTCTTTATTACAAAAGGAGACACGAAGCAGTATCTTGACGTTGAGAATAACGAAAAACTGCCATCACTCTATATCGACACACTGTCCGCTAATGTACAAAATCACTCGCGTACTGCGAGCATTAAGAGGTTAGGAGATCTACAGGAAGACCTGTTAGCTCACCGTTCATTCGTCCTGCCAATGCTGCATTATAAGAATACAGAAGAGATCAAGCTTGGTGGTGCCGCTATCATAAAAGGGGAATCAAGCAGATTAACGCATACACTTAATGAAAAAGATACAGAAGCTATGAACATTTTGAACGGTGAATTTCAAAAAGGTATGCTTTTTTTCGAATTAGATGAGGATCTCTACATCTATAAAACAGATAAATCGAAAAGTAAGATTAAACTCGTTCCAACTAAAAACGGTCAGCTTACGTTCACGATCAAAATCAGCTTAGAAGGAGAGATTCAAGAAGTCAATAAACAGATGGATTCACGTACCGTTTCAGCAGATCATGTGAAAAAAGAAGTAGAGAAGCAAGTCGCTAAAAAAATCGAGTCATTTATTAAGAAACTTCAGAACCAATATAAAACCGATATTCTAGGTCTCGGTGTCTACATGGAAAAGCATCATCATAACGAGTGGCTAAAACTAAAAAATGACTGGGAAACAGGTGAAAACCACTTTAGCCAAGTGAAGATAAACACACAGATCCATACGACGATTAGCTCAGCAGGAGGTCTAAGATAAGCGATGTTTGAAATGAATGAATTCTTAACCCGCATTCTTACTTGGCGGTTTATCTTTTTCACCCTGCTATCCTTCATATTTCCATTCACCTATATCACACTATATAAGTTGCTGCAGAAAAGAGGTATGCCACTATGGAAAAAGGAAGCCCGTACCACTTCGAAAAAATGAACAATATGTGAAGTTCGTTGATGATGTTCCTCATTTTTAGACTATGATGGACTCATAACGTTTTGCCTTGTACGGATAAGGTAATTCTTATGAGTATAAACCTTAGGGGGAATTTCATGGACACAGTATTATATTTTATCTATACAGCGGCTTACCTCGTTCTGCTTATCATGTGCATACACTTCGGTAACAGATGGGATGCTTCTTCCCTACTCTTTTTGGTAGTGTTCGGACTTGTTTATGATAACGGATTGATCGCTATAGGGAAATTCTTAGGTGAAGGACCACTTTTAGAGAATTTGAGCTATTTACGATTTTGGTTTCATGCGTTCTTCACACCTACCCTCGTTCTATTTTCATGGAGTGTTTTAAACAGAGCTGGAATTGAGTTCGCCAAACGTAAAATTGTATACATAATAGCTCTTTTTTACACGATCGCCCTTGTCATAATGGAAATCATCACTGAAACATATGGGGTAAAAATCGTTCCTGAAAGAGAACACGGTTTACTTCGCTATGTTTCTGCAGAACCTTCATCAGGTCCTCCTCTCATGGTCCTGTTCGTGTCTATTGCTTTGATTACGGCAGGAGCGATCCTTTGGAAAAAAACAGGCTGGAAGTGGATGTTGATAGGTTCAGTTGTGGTGACAGTTGGAAGCGCGGTTCCTATATCTGTGGAAAGTGCCGCTGTCACGAACGGCTTTGAGTTGTTTTTGATGACCACGCTTGTTGCAACAAAGATTCATCAAGACCGCCAATTGAAAGGTGCTTAACTTAATATGAAAAGGATAATCAAAAGAGCTATTCTTGTAATCGCAGTACTATTGGTATGCTGCTTGATCGGATTTTTTGTGTGGACTCAACAGACATATGAACCTACTAAAGAATTATTGAAAAGTGTTGGTAACATCGAGCATGAAGACGATTGGGTGACGTTCAAACCTAGTGGTACGAATAAAGAAGTTGGGGTTATCCTTTATCCGGGTGCAAAAGTTGAACCAAAAGCATATGGTTATCTTGGGAAACGATTATCAGACGCTGGGTACACCGTCGGAATTCCAAAATTTAATCTAAATCTTGCGATGCTTGAAGTAAATAAAGCAGAAGAATGGATTAACCGTAATCCATCGATTAAGAAATGGTTTATTGGCGGGCACTCTTTAGGAGGAGTAAGCGCTGCTACATTTGCACATAAAAATCCCAAATTGATTAAAGGTGTTATCCTGCTCGCCTCTTATCCTGCAAGTGGAGATAACTTTTCAAACAAAGGCACACCGATCTTATCTATATACGCAGAAAAAGATGGGCTAACGACTAGAGATAAGATTGAAGAAACGAAAAACTTGTTGTCAAGTGATACTGTTCTATTTGAGATCAAAGGTGGAAACCATGCTCAGTTCGGCATGTATGGAGAGCAAAAAGGAGATAATCAAGCAGACATTTCTGCTAAAGAACAGCAAGATTTGATTGCTGATGAGATGATCAAGTGGTTAGATAAGCAATAACATATAAACAAAAAAACTCACTATTTTTGTGAGTTTTTTATTTATTATGTACTTAGTCGTATTCATTGTTGCTTTTGAAAGTAGTTGATTTCTGTTGCAGATGCTCGCTTTCCGCGGGGCAGGCGGTGAGTCACAATCGTACGGTTCCGTATAAGTGTCTCATCTGTCTAGTTGCAGTGGCTAGCCCCTCGAGGTCAAAAGTTTAAGAAGGAAAATAAAAAAGGCTAACTTCTTTTTTAAATTTTCATCCTTAAACTAAAATTGCGAGCAAGATGGGTAGCGTGATCAGCGAAAAAAGCGTACTCACTAACGTTGCACTTGAAACAAAATCGGGCTCTGTTCCAAACTGTAACGCATACATCGTCGTATTTGCCGCTGATGGCATGGCAGCCATAAGAATCATAATTGTTGCGAGCCTATCATCAACAGGTAGAACTAACGTGATACAAAATGCGATCAGAGGTGACACTGCTAATTTAAGTACAAGAGAATACGTTAACTTTTCGATTTGTACTTGGCGTAATGATATTTTCGCAAGCTGCATACCAAGTATGATCATAATCGTCGGAATCGCAGAATTTGCCACAAGATCAAGAGCTTCAGAAACAGAACCTTTTATCGGAATATGTAACTGTTGAAAGATTACACCTGCTAGCGCTCCGTATACGATGGGCATACGACGCACTGCTCTTAACGCTGAAGAGATTCCGTCATTTTCGGGACTGCCTTTTGCCGCATAATAGACCCCTACCGTACACATGACTAACTGCTGAATGACCATAAGGACAACTGCATAATCTAACCCAGCTGCACCAAACGCGAACAGCGCGACTGGTGTCCCATAATTCCCATTATTCATGAAAGCAGAAGCTAGAATAACACCGCAGGTTTCTCTTACATTGTATCTCTTAAAATAACTGATCACATAAACAAGGCCGATTAATGTAAAACATAGAATGAGCGTATAGATCAGCATGTATCCATACGTCTTTGTAAAAGTAGTTTCATAAAACGTTCGAAAAACAAGAAAAGGAGACATCAGATACAATGCCATAGTGGAAAGTGTTTGTGTTTCGAAGCCTATCGTTTTTTGACCGATAAATCCGGTAGCAAAGATTGCAAATACCGGAAGAATGATGCTTAGTAGCTCGAACATGTCTTACCCTTCTTTCTGTTAACAACACGGAAAAAAGCTGACCATAAAGATCAGCACTTTTTTCTTATTATCATAGCACAAGGATAAGCATTCTTTCTTTATACGAAGAGCAATCTAAAACGTATGTGCGGAATCTTTAGCACGAGCAATCGCCTTTTCTTTGATCTCATCCGCTTTATCCGGCATCGCTGCATGTCCTTCTACAAACAATCCCTCAAATAATGGCACACCAAAAAATTGCATGATCACGCTTAAATAACGGTGACCCATCTCCATTGCTGCTGCAGGTCCTTCTGAATAAATACCACCGCTAGCCTGGATATGTAAGGCTTTCTTGTTCGTTAAAAGGCCAACGGGTCCCTGCTCCGTATACTTAAACGTTTTTCCTGCCACAGCAACTGAATCGATGTACGCTTTCATAACAGGTGGGAACGAAAAATTCCACATAGGCGTTACGAATATATATTTATCTGCAGAAATAAACTGCTCACAAAGCTCTGATAGTCTTCCTACTTTCGATTTTTCTTCAGAAGACAGCTCCTCAAATCCTTTACCAGATTGCAGTTTCCCCCATCCACTAAATACATCAAGGTCGATGTGAGGAATTTTCTCTTTATACAGATCCACGTGAATCCATTCATCATCCGGGTTAACTTTCTTGTATTCATCCATGAATGCTTTACCTACAGCCATGCTGTAAGAACCTTTATCATCATGAGGATGTGCTGTAATATATAATACCTTTGTCATGTAATTCTACACTGCCTTTCAGTTTTTTTTTTTCTAAATTACCGTTGCTTTTGAATGTTCTTTTCACTTCTATGCAAGTGGATTGGAGCGGAAGGTTGCCGACTCCTATGGGACGAGCGAGCACTCTGAAATGTGGAAGTGGCTCGTTCAGCCCCGACCAGCAAAAGGTGAATGGGCGAGGAAGGTGCCTTTTACCTTCTTGACCGTTAAACTTTTGACCTCGAGGGGCTAGCCATTGCAACTAGACAGGTGAGACCCTTAATGGCGCATGGCGGCAAGGGGCTCACCGGTCGCCCCATGGAAAGCGAGCAACCTGGAGCGGAAATCAACGACTTTCAATGAACTGCGATCACGAATGATCATAAGGATTACCAGCAATGTTTGCCCTCGCTTCATCCGTTAAAAGAAACGGCTCTTGCAAAGTATCATCATTGACAACTTCATGGTTTAAAAGACTTCCATCAAAATGAATCGGTTTATCTTCATTCATCTAAACATTCACCTCCAACAGAGATAGTTTAAACGGTTGTTTAATATTTGATTCATTACTCATTCGATAAAAATAAAAAAAGCTATCTGCACAAAACAGATAGCCATAGCAAAAGATATGAATATTAGTAGCGTTGTCCGCCTAAAGCTTGTGCTACAAGACGCTTAGTGATTTCTCCACCTACAGATCCGTTTGCACGTGACGTAGTGTCTGGTCCAAGGTTTACACCGAACTCAGAAGCGATCTCATACTTCATTTGATCAAGAGCTCCTTGAGCTCCAGGTACTGATAATTGGTTGCTGTTGTTTTTAGCCATTCTATTCACCTCCCTTTCTTTTCTAATCTTAGAATCCCACTAACTTACAATCTTATTCATAACCTTATAAAATTTTTTTCAATGTTTCATTAGGTGCATGTGTATTTTCTGTTTCAAAAGTGATTTGATACGGTTTGTCCAAACACTTTAGACAAGTCTGCATAAGATAATGGAGAAGAGAGGATACACCGAATATTCTCTTTTCGGAAGTTCTATATGGGGGGAATTCATCGTGAGTTTCATTAGTATCTTAAACGGGGTTTTATCTTCTAAAAAACGTGCTAAAAGCAAGAAAAACAAGAAGAGAATCGGCTAACCCAATCAATTACAGCCACAAAAAAGCTAGCCTTATGGTTAGCTTTTTTTGTTGAAAGTCGGTAGTTGAACTTAAGCAAAAATTTGTGAATCTCACCCAGTTCGGATAGACTAATGTTGCTAATACCAGAGCATATTTGAAAGTGAAAAATGAGGCAGAACTTCATTCTTCTTTAGGAGGATTCATTCGTGACACATATTTTAATTGTTGATGACGATAAAAATATACTGGAGCTTCTGCACTATCAACTTAAAGATGCTGGATATCAAGTCTCTCAAGCTAAAGATGGAATAGAAGCTTTAGACATCTTGCGCCTTAAACGGTTTCATCTCGCTGTAGTTGATGTGATGATGCCCTATATGGACGGGTTTGCCTTAACAAAAGAAATACGAGAAAAATACGACATCCCTGTTATCTTACTAACTTCCAAAAACCAAATTGAAGACAAAGAACAAGGCTATCTATCAGGAACAGATGATTACCTAGTAAAACCATTCGAAGCGAAAGAATTACTCTTTCGAATGAAAGCTCTATTAAGACGTTACGATAAAAACCAGGGTGTTGAATCCGTGATTAGCATAGGACATACAACCGTAAACAAAAAAAGCTATGAGGTTCATATTAACGACCGAACGATTCTATTACCACTGAAAGAATTTGAACTGCTTTATTTTTTTATCTCTAATCCTATGCAGGCTTTCACACGGGATCAACTCATCCAACATATTTGGGGTATGGATTATGAAGGTGACGAACGCACGGTAGATGTACATGTAAAGAGGTTAAGAGAACGGTTTTCGAAACTGACTGATGACTTTCAAATCAAAACGGTCCGTGGAGTGGGTTATTTATTGGAGGTTAAAAAATGAAGTCGCTGTATACCAAATTTGTCGTGATAACAATAGGGATCATGCTTTTAAGCGGTGTTTTAGCCTTTATTGCTTCCAATACATACTATCAGCAAAAATTAAAACCAGCTAACGATCAAAAAAATACAGATATTGCCCTTGAGATGGCTTACTTTGTGGAAAAACACCCTACTATCAACCTAAATGATTACTTGAAGAACCTATCTACGATCGGATATCAAATCTACCTTGTTGAGAGATCCGGAAACGAAACGTTCTTCGGTGCAAAATTTCGTAATACCGAACTTCCCTCTGCAACGAAAGAGCGTGTTCTAAAGGGTGAGATCTATCATGGAATGCTTCATTTTCCAAAACAAACGTTTGTAACGGGATTTTTTGCAAACGAACTAAGTAATTCGATTGGTGTTCCTCTAACACATCAGGGGAAAAAGTATGCTCTATTTATTCGACCTGATATTAAACTCCTCTTCAATGAGATGCATGTGCTTTTCGGCTGGCTGTTTGGTCTAATGATCGTGCTCAGCATACTGATGGTAATCGTAAGTACAAAATATTTAGTAAGACCGATCTCTAAATTGACCACTGCAACAAAGTCACTCTCACATGGAAACTTTTTTGTTGAACTCGATACGAAACGTCGTGATGAACTTGGCGTACTCTCTCATAGTTTTCAGCAGATGGCTCGAAAACTAGAACAGTCAGATGAGATGCGAAAAGAATTCATCTCTAATATTTCTCATGATATCCAGTCTCCACTGTCTAATATAAAAGGATACACCAACCTGTTAGAAAAAGAAGGATTGAGTTCAAATGATCGTCTCCAATACATCTCTGTTATAAATGGTGAGATCAGTAGACTCTCGAACTTAACGAAGCAATTATTACTTCTTGCCTCACTGGATCGAAACGAAGATATTTTAAAGAAAAAACCGTACAATGTTTCACAACAGATTAAAGAACTGATTCGAAATTATCAATGGTTGATCAATGAGAAAGAAATTATGCTCAGCTACTCCTTACCCGATACCATATTTTTTGGAGATTCTTCTCTATTAAACAACGTATGGGACAACCTTCTAACAAATGCCATCAAGTATAATAACCATGAAGGAAGCATTGAAATATCTGTTGAAAAAAGAGAGAAATCAATCTATATTACCTTTAAAGATACGGGTATAGGTATGAATGAAGAAGAAGTAGAGAGAATCTTCGACCGCTTTTATCGAGCAGATGTGGCTCGGTCGAAAACAGTTGAGGGTACCGGACTTGGTCTATCGATCGTAGCTACTATTGTAAAACTGCATGGTGGAAAAACGGTTGTAAAAAGTAAGAAAAACGAAGGAACTACGGTTTCTGTTGAGCTTCCTATCGATTAATTACTTAATTTTAAATTTGCCAGGCATTCTCAATGAAGAACTCATTGATGATGCCTGTTTTTTATGCGCCTCTTCCCTCCTCCCCGCTATTTTGTAACGTGTTATTCATTCTCCGTTCATAAAAGGATTCTAAACTAAGAATGTAAAATGATTGGAGGAGAGATGTTATGAGCATCGCATGGAAAGAAATCAAAAAAAATAAAATGAAGTTTTTCATATTAGGTTCCATCATCTTTCTCGTTAGTTTATTGACGTTTATCATTTCTGGTTTAGCCAATGGATTATCACAAGATAACGCTGCTTTAATTAAAGATTTGCCGAACGGACAGTTTTATATAAATCGTGACGCTGAAGAAAATTACAACCTTTCACGGATTGATAAGAGCATTCAAGAACAAGTGATTAGCAAACAAAAAGATGCGGTTGCATTCTCTATACAGATGGGCTTTTTAAACGATGAGAGTGATAAACAACGGAGTGTTGCATTTGTTGCCTCTACCGATTCAAAATTATTTGAATCCGTGGCTCCCGGAGAAATCGTTTTGGACCGCTCATTAGAGAAAGAAGGCATTGACGTTGGCGACACCTTAACATATAAACCATTTAATAAAACGCTTGTTGTTAAGGATTTTGTTGACCAAAAAAAGTTCAGTCATGCTCCTGTGGCTTACCTGAATATTGAAGATTACAAGAACATGTATCGTTCTGAAGAGATGCAGCTTCTTTTCATACCAGGTGCGGATGAAACACAAAATTTCAAAGAGCTGCAATCATTTTCAAATAATGATTTTCTTAACACCATTCCAAGTTACAGTGCCGAACAAATGTCTTTGAATATGATCGTATGGTTTCTGATCGTAATCAGTGGAATGCTGTTCGCCATATTCTTCTATATGTTGAACGTCCAGAAAATCGGACTATACGGAATCTTAAAAGCAATCGGAGTTAAAACGAGCGATCTGTTTAAAATGATGTGGACACAAATGCTATACATCACCATCCTATCTCTGACTCTTTCTATTATTTGTAGCCAGCTATTCAAAGAAATTGCACCTGAAGATATGCCTTATCAGTTAACAAACGAAACCACATTACAATTGTCGATCGTCTTCCTCGTGATTGGATTTATTGGAGCTACTCTATCTGGATTACAAATGAAAAAAGTTGAACCTTTACAAGCCATACAACAAGGAGAGGTTTAATATGGATATCTTTACGATTGAAGAATTAAGGAAGACATTTAGAAATGGTGACGTGAAAGAAGAGGTTTTAAAAGGAGTGAACCTGACGCTTAAGAAGGGAGAAATTACAGCGTTAGTCGGCCCATCAGGTTCAGGTAAGAGTACCCTGCTAACCATCGCTGCAGGGTTACAGCCCGCATCTGACGGAAAACTTTTATTCGATGAACATAATTTAACTTCTATGTCGGCAGAGGAAATGCGCAGCATCAGAGCCAAGAAATTCGGTTTTGTTTTTCAATTTGCACACCTTGTCCCTTTTCTAACCGTTGAGGAGCAATTGGACCTCATGCTGGACGTATCTGAAGTGAAAATGACGAAAGAAAATCGACAACAAGAAATCGATTTTATAATAGAACGCGTTGGATTATCTCATCGGAAAAAGGCTTATCCAGCTTCATTATCTGGTGGAGAAAAACAACGCGTCGCCATCGCACGCGCGATTATTCATAAGCCCCAAGTTCTATTTGCCGATGAACCCACGGCAAGTCTGGATTCAAAGAAATCAAAAGAAATCATGTCACTTCTACGTGACTTAACGAAAACGCTAAGCATTACGACTCTAATGGTCACTCATGACGAAGAGATGCTTTCTTATGTGGACCATGTAGTTAAAATGAGCGATGGTTTGATTGTGTAGAAGAAGTTAGAGAGCTATGGATTTGTTTGTTCATAGCTCTTAAAACGTTTAGAGGGTATTTTTGAGAAGGAGGAAAATATCACTCGCACACAAATAAGACTTTCTTCTAGATTCCTTCTGGAAAACGAAAGATCGTATAATTCTTTTTCCAGATATCGCTGTTAACAATAATATTTCCTTGCACACCTTCGAAAAAATATGATTGATCTTCCTTTTTCGTTAGTGTCCAGCCTTTTTCTTTCAAATGCCGTTCAATATTCTCGTCAGCGTTTTTCTTCTTAGACATATACCATTGGTACCCTTGATAATGAGAAGGAATTCTTACCATATTCCCATCCGCTTGATCCACCATCTTCATTACTTGAACATGATTCACCTGCTTTACAGGAAACGGGTCATATAAAAACTCATAAATCACAAAACTAATAAAAAACAACAGTGATAAAATGAAAATATTCTTTCGACTAATCTTCACAATAGCAACGCTCCCCAAGCTTCTCACGATTCATTCATCGCTGTCCCTTTTTAGTAATAAAAATCTAACACCTCACATATTTCCGCTTGAAACCAACTTGTCCTCGATCTATCGCTTTTTGAATATTTTCAGCAGCGAGTAGATACTTCGTTTTTTTCTCGTCCTGATTCATTTCTACTGGTCCTATAGCCTTTGCTGTCTCAACTGCTTGTTCATGTAATGGGATGTATGAGACACCCACTGTATAAACAAAATTATTCATCGAAGCCTTTGTTCGTGCAGGGGCATCATGAATGGTGTCTTTTACAACCTCCAGCATTTTTTCTAACTTCGTTGTAGAAAATTCGCTGTCTGGCCGATTTCCTAATAGCCAGCAGTAACAACTCCAACCCGCTGACATCCTGAGCTCTTCACCACTTGCAATCCATTTGTCAGCAACCTTTTGTGCAATGTCAGTTTCAGCTAGAGTGACCGCTACCACATAATCCGATAACATATAAAAATAAGCACCAGCAATCCAACGCTCAAAATCATCTTCGGTCATGCTTGTCGGATCTGCGATGATTCCTGCAAAGTACATCGCATCGTAATTCCCTGTAGCGTAAAGCTCTTCAGCCAATGGTTGATTTCTTTTAATCTTTTTAGCTATCGGCTTCATAGCTCCAGTAGCTACACCAAACACCGGTTCTTTTGCGCCATTGGAGAGATAGATTTTCTTCGTCCGTTCTTTTCCTAGAGATTCAAGTTCCTGCATCACTTCTTCAACATTCATCTATGACACTTCCTTTTTGTGTTGGAATTCAGGTTCAACTAGTGAGATGAATTCATCATTCACTACCCTTTTCTTTCACTTCTCGACTGATTTAGATATTCCTCTTTTACCAGCAACCAACTTGCACCATAAAAAATGAGCGCTCTTTCCATGACGGAAATGCACTCATTTTTGTACCTAATTATCTGAATATGAATGCTTTTACAAAACGAGGAGACTTTCAACTGTTTTTAACCATTTTATAATCTCACAATCACTTCAGTTCCATCTTGTGATTTCACATTAACGAGCTCTAATCCTTTGTGCTTTTTTAACTCTTTAATAATACTCTTCAGTTCTGATTTATCTATGGAAGGAATGGTGAAGGCTATGTTTTTCTTATCTAGATGAGGTTTTGACCATTTGTTTGCATGTCGAATTAATAACTTAGAAGTGATAATGGATATCCCTATATTTAAGAGGACATAAGGGACAGGGATTGAGAATTTTGCCTCTTGGGTTTTCACATTTACATGTAACATTTTAGCAACCTCTACTCAATCGTAATTGAAACGGTATCCCCGTTTGCTGATTTCACATCAACAATCTGTCCATCCAGTTCGTTTTCAATGGCTTCAAGTATCAGATTAATATCAATATCTTTTACATATTGTTCAGATTGGGGAATCTTTAGAGCAATGTTGTGACCTGCTGCTAATACAACCTTTACTAACTTGATCGGAAGGTTCACATTCACGTTGTCACTTTCAGATACAACGCGTATTTTCAAGGTTTTGTCGCTGTAGTTAGAAGATGTATGAGATGTATAGCTTAATGGCTTAACAGCAGCACCAAGTTCTTTTTCTTGTAAGACCTGAATTAATTCTGAACCTTTATCCGTATCAATTTTACCTTCTTGAACCATCGTTAAAACTTTCTCGATCTCACTTTTCATTTTCTAATCCCCCTATTCTTCCTTTAGCATTTTAATTGCTTCATCTGGAGAAATCTCTCCACGTTCAAGCATCGTAACGATCTTTTTCTCGTCTACCTCATTTTTCTTTTTAGATTCGTACCCTAATGAAGATGCAATGTCGTTCAGCTTGCCTCGAACCGTTGGATACGAGATCCCTAGCTCTTTTTCTACCTCTTTAATATTGCCTCTGCATACAAGAAAGACTTCCACAAAATGAAGCTGTTCTTTTGATAGTGAAGCAAATTTAGATAGTTCAAATTCGTTCTCAATTGTCGTGTGACAATGCGAACAGTGAAGTTTAGTAATTTTTAAAGTTTCTGAACAAACCGGACAATTTGTAAGTAATGGGTGAGCCATCTCATTCTCCTTTCTTATTATTTAATTAGATTATACACTTCTGAATTAAATATGTGAATGTTTTTTATTATAATATTAATATTTATTAATATATAAATTAATTTTATTGATTATTTTCGTTTGATATTCAATTTAAAAATCAATATTATCAAAGCTCATATAAAAAAGACCTCCCTAATTAGAAAGTCTCCGTGTAATTACGTGTAAATTTCTGATCTGGAAGCTTGTATTCTTCAAGTAAATCAATATTTCGCTTCTTACTCGCATAATCATTAATTTGTTTTCCAATGTTCGCATAAAGCTCTAGATCTTCAAGCTCTGTTATTGGAACCCACTTAACAGCCGTCTGATTCGGATCAGGTTTTTCCGGTAATCTGGGCGTTGATCCACTTTTTAATGTACAATCAAACATCATGACTAGCGTGTGAATATGGCCATACTTATTTTCGTTAAGATGGGGAGCATACTCATAAACAAAAGCTAACGGACCGACCTCGACATCAATATCGGCTTCTTCCCTAGCTTCCCTTTTTACAGCTTCAATCAAAGATTCATGAGGCTCCGCTCCACCAGCTGGGAAATCATAAAAAACTCCCCGATAAGGATCATCAAACTCCGTTAATAAGATTTCATCATTTTCAATAATGAGCGCTCCCACTCTTACTCGTATATGATATGTCACGTCATTAATCCCCCGTTTTCAATTCATTTTACAAAAGCCTTGCCCCATACTCTTTCAACGGTTACTAACTCCTCGTCATTGAACGCTAGTCGATAGATATCGGGTTTTGTTGTGCTGTATAGAAAATCTAAGTCAAAGGAGGAATCAAAGTAATTCATCATCAAAGTCATAACGGCACCATGAGTTCCAATCACCATATTTTTATCTTTATACGTATGTAAGAGTTCCTTTAAAACTTGTACTGCCCTCTTTTGACAAGCTGCATTTGATTCGCCACCTACAAGAGAGAAATTAAAGTCTTCAAAGGATTTTTCTAATAGAGGACCAAGATCACGATCTTCTAATCTATTTTCACTAGAAGAGAATACTCTTTCTCTCAAATCCTCTCTAATCAATACTTCTTTCCCTATATGTAGAGCTACCTTGTCTACCGTTAAAATAGAACGGAGGTAAGGGCTTGATACAACAACATCAATCTTCTTATCTCTTAAGAGTTCAGCCACACGACGAGCATCTTCATACCCTTTTTCCGTTAATCCTCTCGTCCGTTCATTGCCTTCTTTTGGTGAGTCACCATGCCTTACCATATATACGATTGTGCTCATGAGATTCCTCCATCTTACCTACACTATACTTATAAAAAATAATAGAAAAGTATATGCAAAAAGGTAATAGATTGTCCATTTTGGTATTTTCTTACGATCGAAAAAACAAGATATTACTTTAATTAATACAACAAGAAATATAGCCGCACCTATTATTAGAACATTAGATAGAATATCAATATTGCTCATTTAGTTCACCTACATAAAAATTTTTAAATGGATATGGGCCGATAGTATTAACAACCTTTGGGTGATAATTATTATACTTCATACCCAACCAACCACTCTAACCGTTTCATTTGAAGTGAGGTTGGCATTGTACGCAATAAAAGATTCCTAACTTGAATGGAGATCGGATTTTCAAGTTGCATGATTCTCGCCATAGCTCTAGAACCCCTTATAACCTTCGTAGTTCGAGGAATTCTTATTCTTTCATATTCCCTTAAAGCTTGCTCAATGTCTTCCGGATATTTTATCAAGCTACGAGATAATACCAGAGCATCTTCCAATGCCTGAGCTCCTCCTTGTCCCAAATTAGGCAGCATTGGATGAGCTGCATCTCCAAGTAGTACAGTCCTACCTTGGCTCCAGGAGTTAATTGGTTTCCTATCAAAAATTTCATGAGTGATGATATTAGTTTCCTCTGTGGATTCAATTACTGCTTCAATCGGTCCCCACCATCCTTTAAAATACTCTAAAGCAGTCATTTTTTTGTTTTCTGAATTCTTAAGTGTTGCCAGTGGCGTATTTATTGCTGCAAACCAAAAAATTCTACCTTTGCCTAAATGAGAATATCCAAATCTTCTGCCATGTCCCCAAGCTTCAAAACCACCACCCTGTTCAAGTGGAAAACGGTCATCTTCAAAATTAGCTATACCACGAAAAGCAGTAAATCCAGAATACCGAAGAGGTGTCGAATCAATCAGTAAACTTCTTATTTTGGAGTGGACGCCATCAGCACCAATGAGTAGATCTCCTTCAACGACTTCCTTCTTCTCATATATTGCTCTAACTTTTGAAGTATCTTGTTCTTTATTAACAAGTTTTCTTCCCAAAAAAACAGTACCTGAATTAAGATTTTCATATAAAATGTTTTGTAGATCTGCTCGATGAATCAAATAACTGTATGTCCCATACTGCTCTGCTTGTTTATGAACGGGTAAATCCACCAACAGTTTTCCATCCCAGGTCCGTATTTCAGCTTTTTTAACGGATGAACCCAAACTCCGAACCTTTTCGCCTAACCCTAACTTATCTAATGCTTTAATAGCATTTGCAGCCAAAACAATACCTGCACCCATTTCCTTAAGTTCCGTAGCTCTCTCATAAACAGAAACTTGGATTCCTAACTGCTGCAAGGCATTTGCTACTGAAAGTCCTCCTAATCCACCACCGTTTACAATTACATTGTATGTACTTGAAATTTTCATATGTATCATCCTTAATAATGACTTTTTTAGCTCCAGAAATATTTATACTCAAAGATTCTTGGATTTAACATTTCAAATGCATTAGAGTCCATGTAGGAATCTTCAGCTTCTTCAGGTAAGGAGTTTACTGAATAGAATTCATTCAAAAGTGCTTTAATCCTTCTTGGATTAAAGCACGCGATAGTTGAATAAAAATAGTATTATATGTGTAAATGTAGATTATTTATAAAGATGCAGTTTTTAATGTTTTTTGAAATTGCTCTTCTAACTCCTTAAATTCTGAAGAATGTATTACATCTGGTTGGATAGATATTATTTCTCGTTTGTATTTACCTAAAAATGTTTTTAAGGCTTCCATAAAATCATGTTTATCCAAATAACTTACACTTTTAGTTTTGCGATCGTATTCATCATATTCTTTAATATAAATTTTCTTACCTTCTATTTTGATTATATAAATTATGGACCAACCAAATGCTTGAAGCTCACAATCATCTTTCTTTTTCTTTTTTCGTTTAAATATGTATTCTAACTCTCTGAAAAATACTATCAAAAAAGACTTATGTAGTTCTGAATTTATAGTTAAACTTTCAGAGATTTTTAAATCAAATTCACATCCAAAAAACGAGGAGTAATCTTTTACTCTTAAATAATCTCTATAATCACATTCACAACTTGATATATGATAACTAATTTTCATAAACAATCCTCCCCTCACCGTTCTAACTTTAGAATTTTTCTTTAAATGATTTCTTCTTTTCTCCCAAAACATTCCCTAAAGCCGCTCTGCTTTATTGGAAATTAGATATTGTTTAATAGCACCGGATTGTTGAAAAACTCTTTACTGGAAACTATTTTTAAAACTATTAATATATAAATATCTCGTTAATTTCATCGAGGATATCTTTTAATTTCCTCATAAATTTGTTGTTTACTTATAATGGCCACCTCAAATATTTCTAATTTACGATTTATTTTATCACTCTTTTTTCAATGAACATGCTCTTTAATCAATAAAAAGAGCCCATCTCTTTCTTGAAGAATTGCACCCGATTGTGGAATACCTAGTACAGGAAGACTTTCCAATAGGTATAGTTATTTTAAAAATAAAACGCTCTGAGTGTACGACTCAATACTTTATTGCATCTAATATTAATGATGGAAAGGCTAGTTTATCTCCTTGGTTCCTAGGATCAAACTTCTTGGAGCGAAAAATAACACCATCCTCACCATCCCATTCATTAAAGTGAAATTGACCGTCCTCATCACAGTATTCAAGTAAAGTTACTTTATACCCAGCAACTTCAAATATTTTCGTTAAAGTTTTATAATTATAAACTATTTTATGACTTGAAGCAGGATGGTCTATTGGTCCAGGTCCACCTACTTTTATTATGTTTTGATAATCCTTGTCTCGAAAATATCCATCAGGAACTGCACAACGAATATAACCTTTTGGTTTTAAAAACTTATAACATAGTTGTGCTGCACCAATCCCTTCTTCATAGGAAAGGTGCTCCCAAACGTGTTCGGCGAGAATAGCTGTTAAAGAATTTTCATCAAATTTTTTATTCCAGGTATCCATATCAATTAAATTAAGTTCATCTTGCTGAGTATGTATCCAACCTAGATTATTATTGTACTCCCCTGCTCCAATAACTACTTTAAGTTCTTCTTGTTTTGTAACCAATTGTTTCACCCCGAAGTTGTTGTTGACTATAAATCTCAGAATTCACCTATCCATGAAAATCAGTCTACCTTTTAAATTCAATAAAAAGAGCACTTCCCCTTCTTGAAGAATTGCACCCGTTTGTGGAAGATATCTTTTAACGATTATGTCAATACTCTTCGGCATCAATACCGTTTTAATAGTATGGTTACTTATATTATCCTTTAATAAAGCGTATAAACTCCTGAGGCACCTTAGGGTCAAAAACAAATAATTTTTCTCTATAATAATCAAAATCAATATAATATATTTCGTTTTTAACATTTGAAATAGACCAATCAATTTCGCTCAAATCCACACTCTGTACACTGATACAATTTTCATGGACCTGTTCATTGTCGATTATATGCAATATATTCATCTTCACCCCATAGTTAACTATTTCTTTTATAAGATTTAAATCATAACCCAATTGATTAGTGAAAAAACCAACAATTGTGCTTATTTGGGCATCTTCCTCAGCAATAAATGTTAAGAATTCAAGCAAATCCTTTTCTTTCATAATATATACTCCGCTCCTTCTTCATTAGGAGTAGTATGCGTGTTATCTTATTAGCTTTAATTGTTCATTCTAAGAGTTATGTGTTGACTCGATTTACGTTTATTTTTAGAATTGAAAAAACCATAGAGGGCGTGCTATTGCAAAAGAAGAAGTTAAAGCAAACAAAATAATTAAATGCAGCCATCCTTTGTAAAGAGAGTGTTTTTTCTGTTTCATTCTTTAACTAAACGATCTTTATATAGAAAGGAAATATGTCATTCCTCTTCACAATCAACTAAATAATTATAAAATTCTTCGTGTAAAGCAATATCGTGTAATAGTGACTCTTTTGTTTTCCTGTCCACTAAATCAAGTAAATAATTATCTGCAAGTTCATCTCCACCATCAATCATAACTAATATTGAATGAATTACTCCTTTTATTAATTCATCCTGAATCTTCGCAAATGCAACCAATTCTTCTTGTGTTTTTATCTTGGATTGAAGGATTTTATATTCATTTTCATTATCAGACCAAATTAAATCCGTATTGGGATTTAAGCTGTCAACCGAGGTTTTTACCCAATAATCCTTTAAATTCTTTAGATTATCAAAAAGTAGCTTTTGTTTGTCATTCATATAAATTCCCGCTCCAGTTAAAATGGTTGTTTCCTTTTTTAGTGGCTAGCTCCTTGTTCAACTTAACTGCGCGATTCTTTGTTTATTAGTTAAAGAAAAGAGCGCTTCTCTTTCTTGAAGAAATGCACCCGATAGTTGAATAACTAATTATTATGATTTATGTATTCTAACCATTTATCTATCTCTTTTTTTAAGAACCTGTATTCATTATCTAGCTTTATGTAAGGAATATACGCATATGTCTCATAACTACTCATATTAGCTTTATCTTTATCGTCATTATAAATAATACTTTCGATTGAACCTTCACTTATTTGAAGATATACAGATAGTTGTTTAACTGTCATTACATTAAGAGTAGAAACTGTCTCTTCATTTTGAAAGTAATAATCGTTTGATTTAGTTGTATTACCTGATAAGCCATCTCTTAATATTAAAGATGCTATTATAAGAGAAATACCTAAAATAATTGCACTTAGTGAATGCAATAATGACTTCATCTATTTAACTCCTTATTTGTTTTATGTAATAAATGTTAAGTTAAAACTAGTTGTTCCACCTCCAATTTCAACTAAGTTTTTTCCATATTATTACATTATACATTGTTAAAATATAAAAATGCACTTCTTATATGCACTCAATTATGAAATAATTTCAATCTCCTGCAACTTCTACTTTCCATACACGAGAATCCGATATTCTTTTTATAATCAATGTCATCTTTTGTTGATGACCTTCTACAAACTTGCAATAATCTTTTAGTTCAACAATAAGGCGATCAATATGACTTGCATAATATTCTACTGAATTACCATAGTAGTGATAGAGTTTAAATAAAAAAGGGTAATTTTCTTTATTGATTCTCCCTGTGTTATTTCTAAAGAAAATTGCATTATGAAAGCCATAGCTGATAGGTAGATAACAAATAATATTTTTTTTCGTGTCGTAAGTTACTAATTCCAGTGCCAAAATAACTTGCTCCTTTCTGATTTTACTTTGCAGCGCCTTAAGTTTTTTTCTTCCTGGCTTTCTCTTCATAATGTTCATACCTTTTTTTATGGATAAGCTTTTGTTCCTTCTCCCATTTGACTATTTTAATAATAGAAAGTAGCACTAAACTAGGAACAAGGATAGGGAAAAAAAGGAACGCTAGAAATACGTCAAACCATGTAATACCTAATCCCAATACAATCCCCCCACATCATCATTATATCTTTAGCTTTTCTACTAAGTTCAAGTATGAAGATCACTTTTCCTTCTTGAAGAAGTACGCCATGAATCCTTGTAATTCTATTCACACCTCAGAATTCACCTATCCGTTAATCTTACCTTTTAAATTCAATAAAAAAGAGCCCATCTCTTTTTGAAGAAATGCACCCGATCGCGGAAGATCTTATTTATCTTAATGGATAAACTAATTCTATATCTCTTTCATCCTTCAGCGATTTATAATACCAATAATTATGATCAGCTCCATGGATGCAAAGAATTCTTTTATCTGGATACTTCTTAGCAGCATTCTTCACCCTTGCCGTCATAATATAGTGCCTTGCATCCCAAATGACATTTTGAACATTAGGATTAACTGTATGTAACCAATCATATATTTCATTTGTAATAGCATCATATTCGAATGAGTTAAAAGGAATATTTCCTTCATTCCATACTGATAGCTTCTTATCATTCCACCGTTTTAATTCGTTCTCTAACTGATTCTTTAATTCTGCATCGTACATATCAAAAGGACCTTCTTCAAATACATCCTCTTCGAACCAATTTACTGGAACAAACTCAATATTTTTTTCATTACATAAAGGGAATATTAGATTTGGATATTCTATTTGTGTCTCTCCTAAAATGCCCCGAGGATCTCTATTATTTAAGTAAAGTTCCCAGCTCAATGGGTGAACTTCTCCGCAAATTACTTCAGGTTTGAATTCTTTTATCAATTCTTCTACTAATGACAGCGGATAGTTATACTTCTTCTGCATTTCTTCATCGTGAGTCATTCCTAAAATACCTACAACAGCCAATATATACACATCCTAATTAAAAATATTGCAATAAACTCTTTTTTTCACAATCCTGGTACGTTTTTTAATAAGTTCAATAAAAAAGTGCAGATCTCCTTCTTAGAGAAATACACCCATTTGTGGAGTAATATTCATAATCAAAATGATTCACCATCATTTATTTTTTGTATCCAATCCTTAATATCATCATTAGGGTGAAAATACACATCTTTCTTAATTTCTAAATCTATTGCCAATAATTCAATAAGATAATCGTGCAATTTATCTTCCTCTTTAGTCAATTGATCTCTTTTATCAAAGTTTTGAACCCATTTATATGCCCAAAAATAAAACTCTTCTCTTGTAAATTTGTTTTCTAATACATATTGTAATTTAGTAATAACTACTTCACTTGTTGGTTGATCCTCAAAAGTCATATGCTACTTCTCCATTAGGTAATTTTAATAATTGCATTAGATTGTTGAATAAATAAATATTCATCTAAAAATTACAAGTTTCACTTAAATAAAGTTGGATTTAGTTTTGCAAATTCATTAGAGTCCATGTAGGAATTTTCAACCTTCTTGGGTAAGGATCTAACTGAGAAATAATAAGCATTCTCTGGTTTTACTTTAATTTCATTTTCTAAATTGTATATTTTCTTTTCATTATCAAGTGAATATTTTATAGGAATTTTTATACTATTAATATCTTTGTTGTTTCTTCCATAGATTAGAAAGTAAGGTCCATCAGAAGTTTCGATATGATTGTACTCGAATTCTGAGTTATTTAAGGCAACAAATTTAATCTTATATCTACCTAATATATTCTTTTCTAATTGTGTGTACCCTTGCAAATCATTCTTAGTAGTAAATAAGATGATCCTTTCCTCATGTTTACCGAATGAAGTGTCTTCTACCAATTTATTAATTTTTATCTTTGATTCCTCATTATTATTATAAAAATCTTCGATTGAATTAGTTATTTGTTTATTATTTAAGCCCTTTGAAATAGGATAGGAAGAATAATAGATGTAATAACCAATTAATAGCATTGAAATTAGAGCAAAGAAAATTAATTTCTTCATAATATTAACCTCGTTTATTTTTTAAAATTTTTTCTTACAGAAATGCACCCGATTGCGGAATAAATTATGTAAATAATTGTAAATAACAGCTGTTTAAACTAGTATTTTTAGCCCTTAAAAAGTTTAATCACCACAGGCCATTAGCAATCGATTAAGCTTAATAGCCTGCTCACAAAGCTTTATAAGTTCCTGAGCAAAGTGTCTGATTTGTTGATGTATCAAAACATCGCCATTATACTTAATTTTTATAGCTTCACAGATATCTACCAATTGTACAATTTCCTCTTTGGTAAATTCCTTATATCCATATTGATCTAATCCAATAAGGAGATCGAATATACCTTCAGGTCCTCTCTTCATAACACCAATCCAGTATCTTTCTTGATGTAACAAATAACTATGCAGCTCTTCATTGAACTTTACGTGATATTCATCTTCTTCCTTACTAGATGAGTCCTTCAAATAAAAATCAATACCTACACCAGTTTGATTTAATCCACTTGAAACCCAAAAATCAAATAGAGAAATCTCATTATTGTTTTCGTTATAAACTTTAATTCCATCGAAATTAAGTGAAAGCTTTGACCATTTTTTATTTAACTTTCCTTCAAGAATCAATTGATCTTTTAAAAGCTCCCCATACTCAATCTGAAATATAAAATTTTCTATATCAAAAATATCTTCAATTAGTGTTTTACCCTTATTTTGCGACAAAATAAGCCCTTCAAAATAAAAAAACTCACCTTTCATAATAGAGTATGGATAATCAAGGTATTCTGATTGATCTATTATTAATTCAAAGTTTTTACCATTTTTTAGAATGCTAATGATTTTCCCATAGAAAATATCACTCATTGTGTACTGTTCATATCGATCCATTATTAAGCTCCTTTTATAGGATGTATACAGTTTTATAATAAACTATTAAAATTTTAAATGTAAATTTGAAAATAATGAGGTGTTACATTTTATGGATAGGGAAAAGAAGAATCGTGGTAAGAGAAGAAAGTTCCGTAATATTAAGAATAATATTGCGGAATGGTCACAATCTCTACCAGTTCCCCCAGACAAAAGTCCAAACTATTTAGGATATAGAGCATATAGTTTTGCTACAGGTAAAGACTTTGGTGACTACAGTAAATTTCATAAAAAACATAAAAGAGAGATTATGCAACTTATCATTAACTTTGTAAAGATATTACATGATTTGAAATCGGAAAATGAGAAAGAATATCGTATTATATGTTTACTTCCTTTACCAGATTTGCATCAACCTTTTGTGATGATTGGTTACACAAAAGCTGGATTAGAAAGTTTTTATAACGGTTTAAATTATGACGGTGAATTCTTAAAGAAATTTTCGTTATCAGAAGATGATCAGTTTCTTCAAACAGAATGGGGGGTAACTATCCCTAATGGATTAAAAGTTAAGGGGTTTAATGGAAAAGATGAATGTATAGGTGACTCCATGTGGTTTGTAGGAAATATAGAATAAGTTATTCAAAATATGTATTAAGTCGACTATTTGGTCCAACAAAAATAAGTGCATATCTAGTAGAGATATGCACCCGATTGTTAAAACTCTTTACTGAAAACTATTTTTAACACTGTTAATAAATAAATATCTCGTTAATTTGATCAAGGATATCTTTTAATTTGTATTTATTTAATGTGACTTTGTTAATGAATTCATCAAAATGTTCGTATTCTTGATGATCTAGATTATAAAACTTTGTTAAACAAAACCCTGTCCCTGTAGGAGTAATGGAGTATTTTTCGTTATTAAATTTAAATTCTATATCATGTCCAATTTCAAGATACTTTTTTAATTCTTCTAAATCCATTTACTCTAAAGAAACGCACCCGATTGTGGAATAGCCCTGGATTTTAAATTAGTTAAAGAGGTATGATAAACAATCAAAAAAAGAATGTACCAAAAGCATTGATTCAATTATTCTTCCGTTATTAACCCCTCATCGAAAGAAATATTCTGAAACACAGATTGACCAAATTTATTATAGGTAATCCTTATTGAACTGATATCACTATTCCATTCATAATCGTTTAATTCTACTCTTAATGCTAATGAAAATTCATCGTCTGGTTTGAAACCTTTTACAGGAGTTAATGTTTTAACTATCCCTTCTTTAATTGCATCTTCCTCATGATATGTCCCGAAATCAAATTTACTAATATATGAGTTAATTAAAATTTGATCATCCACTTTCGCAATAATTGTTCCATCTTTTTTTATAAATTCTACTTTTTTAAGTGTAGGATTACCAATGCCTTCCCACTTAAAACGATAACTTAAATAAACAACTTTTCTTTCGTTAAGAAGTTCTTTTCCAACTGTTACGTGAGTTATCTTCTCAAATTCACCATTTTTACTAACGTAAAAATAAGTCCAAAAAATACTAATAACAAACAAAAATATGATGAGCCACTTGATAAGATCTCTCTTCATATAATCTTCCCTTTGATGGCTTTTATTAGATAAACAATCAGCCTTTTTATAATTTTATTAACTTGTTCAATAAACTTGCTACGTTTTTTCAAAAGTACAATAAATTTCGCATATAATCCTGCTCGTTTGTTCAATAAGTTCCATAAAAAAGGCGTTAATCCTTCTTGGATCAACGCACGCGTTAGGTGAAGCACGAAGTTCTCCTTTTTTTGATTGGTATTTTAATAGGTAAAATCTTCTCCCCAAATCAGATACACTTCCCCTAAAATTAGTTCCAATTCAATAGCATATCTAGTGTATTTCCTACGTAATTTAACATCCTCTTCAAAAATGAATAGTATCCAGGTGCTCCGATATATTGGCTCTTGCAAACGTATGTTTACTGTCTTTTGTGTATATTTTCTTCGATTTGACGGATAATCTCGTCAACAACGTGGGTGGCAGACCAGAGGAACGGGAAATAAGTGCGCGCTTGTATCAAACGAAAGAAGGTGTTCCCAAAAACGGGATTATAATTGACGCCATCGCACCAACCGATATGTTAATTCCTCATCCTGATTGGCGACCAAAGCTTTTACTTTATCTACATGCCAAATGTGGTGTTCGGGTTTAGAGCCATTCGTCGGGGTACCAGTTTCCGGATCACCTTGATAAGCCAATTCACGGTCACCATGAATGGCATGGTAGCCGCGCCGCTGTAATTCACTGCAGACCGTAGTTTTGCCTGCACCGGAAACGCCTCCAATCAGATAATTCTTAATGCCCATGATCAGACCTCCATCTAACTTGATAAGCACATTATATTAGGTATGTTTATCTGTCATAAACTGAACCGTTACTACAATAGTGTTCAACCAAAAGAAGGGATAATCCTCCTTAGATCAACCCACCCGATTGTTGAATAACTTTTGAAATTGGTTCCCCTACTCTATTTCAATATATCCCAACATATCTAAAATAAAAAATAAAGAAGATAGAGTTAGTAAGCCACCTAGTAGAATTACTATTGATATTCTACTAAACGGATCTGCAAGTATTCCGTTAATAATTGAAACTAAACCCTCTAATTTCCTATGTAGTCCTTCCTCTTCATTAACCTTTTTGTAAATAAGGTAAATTCCATTTCCTAATAAACAAACTCCTATAATAAATATTAGAACTATTGTAATCGGAAACAATATTATAAATACATCATCAGCTACCCTCATTTCCGCCTCCGTTTCCCATTCCAGTTAAATATAAAGAAATGCATGCTCGCAAACAACTGTATTTTCCTTATCAATTATGTCTTACATGTTTAACAAAATTAAAGGCACATTTCTATTTAAAGAAATGCACCTGATTTTGGAATAAGAAATGCCATTACTTTTTTGAAGAAACCAATCTATATATGTTTGGTGATCACAGATGATAGCTTCCCAATTCATTTTCCCCACTATTTCATCAATGTTCTTTTGTTTAGACAGAAACAAAGTGTTGAAGGCATCATACATACTCATAAATGCGTATTCCATATTATTAGTAGTCACCATCAACTCTGCTGATGACAATTCGCATATTTTTATTGGTTTTACATCGTTTAACTTCAAACTGCCACTAGTATCAAAAATAGGCTCAGAGTAATGTAATAAGGTTGCTTCATTAAAATTCATTACTTCTAATAATCCATTTAACAAAAAAACAGATGTTTTATCTTCATCTGGAAAATAAAGGTCTTCCTTTAGATTCAAATTTAATGAATCAGCTAAATCTAATCTGGCATAGTCTTCATTTAAAGCACCGATGGATGTCAATAATGCTAGCTCTAATTCTGCAAATGAAGCTAGACCGCATTCATCCATAACCGTTTTCCACAAAACGGGTTTAGCGTTGTTCAAGATTTCTTCATCAGTCGGATAAATGTGTTTGTATGGGTTTTGATTTTTTTTACTTTGTGTCCAACCTGACGGCATCTCTACAAAGGGATGAAGTAAAATGGCTGCTGAACTAAAATTATCTGGTATTTGATCAAGAATAGTGGACTGAGTATCTAACATTATGTAATCCAACAAAGAAAACACCTCTGGCCTAATATAAATTTGCTATTCTTATTCCTTATCCTAGACGTTTCTTCAATAAGAACAATAAAATATCTTTTCTCTTAAAGCACCCGATTGTTGAATAAAGATGTATTTTTACGCTTCTTGAAAAGAATCCCATAACATTTCCATACGATTATACCGAAGTTTAAAATAGCCCCAAGTATCGTCTCCAAGATTTAGGGGGAATCCCTCAAATGTCTGTTCAATAGATATATCATTTTTTTCTTTTATATCTTCTGTAACAATTGTAAAATCGCTGATTAACTGTTCGAGTGGAAGTTTGGAATAAGTACAGTCTGCATCAAAGTCTCTTATCTGTTTTTGTACGTGTGAACAATCATAATATCCAGATTCTAAGATTTCAAAATTATAAAAAACCAACTTAACTTCATTTGTTTCCCACTCTGTATCATACGGATTCAATGGATGTTCCTTCGTTATTACCAAGCCTTCCAATGTTAAGTAAAGGTTGTTAGCTGCAACATGGAATTTTTCTATATATCTAGATTCCCATATGATACTGTCAAAACAATTTTCTGCTATATATTTCACCATGGCTTTCACTCCCTTTGACTTAGTATTAAGCTGTACATCAACGTCTTTATTCCACAATCCTGCACTGCACGTTTTTTTTAATAAGTTCAATAAAAAAGTGCATATCTCCTTCTTGAAGAAATGCACCCTATTGTTTAATAAGATTTTAAGAAATAAATAATTTATAACTCCAAACAAACAAAACAGTAGCTATTGAAAAATATAAGGTTTTAGCAACCCAATATGGCAGCTTATCAAATATCCAAAATAAGACTTCCATTAATAATGATAGTATCAATGAATCATTTATCCCAGTACCTATACCTTCTTCTTGATGAAATCTTTTGTTATGCCTAATTCCTAAAACAAAGAATAAAACACCAAATAATCCTACAATAACTGCTTCCCACAAAAATATCACCTCAACACTAATTGCGTGTTTTTTTCCACCCTTTATTCAACAATCCTCGTTTGTGTAATAATTCCAGTACGTTTTTAACCTTATTTATTTATTTATTTATATATTTGATTTAATCGCCTTTTAATCCATTTTCGCTAAAAATAACCCCTCAATGGACAAGTAAATTCGCAACCCAATTCGCAAGCGGGACAATAGTTATTGTCTTCTTGCTAAAACTTGTGGTGTTTTTAACATAAAAAGTGACGCATGAATACAAACTGTTCATGCGTCACTTTTAGCTCCTAATTATCACACTATCTTTCTAGCTTTTTTAAAATATCTAAAGTCTTCAAATTGTTATGATAACCAATTAAGTTTCCATAACCAAAGTCTTTAGAAGCTTTTGCAGAAATCTCTTTTATCCAGTCTCTTTGACCTTTTTCGTTTGCTTTCGTTTCATAAAGATTAAAATCAGGTGATACTCCATTCATAACACCTTGTCTATCTAGTCGTTTAATATTATTGGTTGCTTTGTCAAAATCAAAAGTAAGTAGTGAAATGTCCTTTATCGACACTTCTCCTGCTTGATATAAAGCACTCGAAATTTCTTTTATCTCTTCAAATGTCGCGTTACGAATATCATACTTTGATGAAAGATCTTCCCATATATTTGTAGATTTACTTTTTAAAGAAGAAGTGGCTTGTATTTCTTCACTTTTGTTAGAAAGGTTATCTATTACAGTAACCTGATTAGAGATAGTTCGTGATGCTTCCTTTGAATACCATAAATTTGGCTGTGTAGAGGTAACGCTTAAGCCCATCATATTGTCCCCCAAATTACTTAATATTTATAGAATCATTCATTTTATTCCAGGGTGAGTTCATCGAAGTATTTTGATAGGTAAATGTCCCATTCTCATAACTACTAGCATCCCACCAAATATACCATCCATCAATAATTGTATCTGCATCATAATCAATATATTGTCTTTGTAGTTCTGTTAATAAGTTCCCATTGAGTTTTGCAAATTGTGAGTTCCCATAACCTAATTCTTCTGTGACAATGTACATCTCAGATCCACCGTGATCTTCATTAGACATTAGCTGATTTGGCGTAAAATATTCATAGTTTGGATAATTAGCTGATATTGCAGCATAGACTTCTAAGGATGTTAATGCTGGAGCAGATGCTTGCACACTGAAAAGATTTTCTACTATTTTTTGATGTTCATATTCTTCGGGAGTAAGATCAACAAACTGTGCCTTAGAATGTTTTGTTTTTAATGACTTTAAGGTTTCCTCTTTAAATGACTCCATTTTTAAATTCAAGTCATTTGAGGCAGCAAACGCTTGTCCTCCTCCTATTAAAAGTGGCAAAGAGAGTGCTGTTACAATTGCAAAACTAAGTAGTGTCTTCATGTAAGATATCCTCCTAAATCCAATTTTTATTCATTCAGTATATCGACCCTTAAATTACATTTTTTAGGGAAAAAGTAGTTGGATGCATAATTTCATTCTTATGACCCATTATATACAAATCTATATGGGAATTTTTACTCCTTTAGCTATGACTTTTATCTCTTTGCTAAGTTGACTCACTACAGAAGTCTGAATAATTTAAACATTAAGAAGGTGCACTTCTTGAAGAAATGCACCCGATTGCTGAAAAACAATTCTTTTATATTAGTCAATCAATCCTCCATTGACTCTTGCAATGTATTTAGTAAAAATTCGCCAAAGCTTCCTGCTTCAACTTCAAATTTTTGTTCTTCTATCGGTAATCCACTGACAAAAGAAACAACCTTAGCATTATCATCATATTGATTCTGTACATTCGAACAATCTAAACAAAAATACACGCCATCATAACCTGTGGAGTAAAAGCATATTAAATGATTTGGTAATCCTTCCTCTTGTCTAAATTGTTTTGTAATCCAGGTCATACTTGGAACTCCATTTTCTTCAACACCCAAACCATAAATTTCTTCTCCAAAGATATCTCCAAGACCATACTTTTTCAAAAAAAGTCTATAACTCATCGGGAATTTTACATTTAATTCTGATTCAGCAGAATCAATTATTTGTTCTTTAATTTCACCAATAAAATCTGCATCATCTGGATGATCCTCGATAATTTCAAACGCTTTATTAATTAACATTTTTTCTCTCCCCCATTAATCTTTTCTATTAAACTGTCCTTAAATTCAATTTAAAAGTGCAGATCTCCTTCTTGGAGAAATGCACCCGATTGGAAGAAGTTTTTAGTAATAAATGAAGTATGAAATAAATATAAAAACAATTGAAACCAAAGCTCTGATCCACGTCAGTTTCCTGCTTATTCCAGCCTTTTTTTCTAAGTAATCAATGTACCCTAACATTAACGTAAATCCTAGAAAAGCCCCAATATAATCCTTTATATCACTTTCTGTTCCTAGATATCTTATTAATCCTAAAGAAATGAGTATGGTTCCAATTGTCCCTAAAATCATATTAAGATAAATCCTTATATTATCTTCTTTCAAATACTTCATCTCCCATTAAATTAAAAAAATCAATACATGTTCCCAATAGTTTAAACTTACTCAACAATCTGCTTCCATAATAAAGGCGTTAGGCGTTAATCCTTCTTGGATCAACGCACCCGAATGCTAAATAATTCATTTAGCTTTCTTACTCATGTAATCATAAAGTCTTTGATATTCATTCATGGGGAAATCATGGTTCACCCAATTTTCACGGTATCCCTCTATACCATGCTTCTTTAATAATTTGCTAATTGAATTTACAACAGCCTTTATAAAATCACTTAATAAACATTGTTCTTTAAATACAATACTTCTTTCAATCCCACTTACTTTTATTATTGTTATTAATACATCTCGGTCATTTTGCTTCTCAAATTTCCAAACTAATCTTTCAGGTTCTTCCTCCATATTAAAAGTACTTTCATTTATATGGTAAGGTACACAGCCAGGAGTAATTGTTATTAATGACTTTAGGAGATCCCTTAGTGAATCTGTAAGATAACTTGCTATAAAATTGAATTCTTTATTATTGACTTTAATAATACCGCTTGCCCAACCTCTTCCCGACAACTGATACTTAAATTCCATAACTCACCCAAACCTTAATTTATTTAGATACTATCAAATACACCAGTTCTCCCTTTATTCAATAAAATAGAGCATTCTCCTTCTTGTAGAAATGCACCCGGAAAAGACCCACAACATCAAGTGGGTCTTTTCTTAGTTTAGTACATTAATTATCTTTGTTCTTTAATTTAAGGATACGAATTCCAGAAGCAATGTATAGGATAGCAGGAATAATTAAAATGAAAGATGTAAGGAATATGGAAATGATACCAATAACAATCATAGTAACCCCGTATTTATATCTACTTAGCTTGTAGATTTGAAAAGAGAATATAACTGCAAAAATTTGAATAAGTAAAATAAATATTGATCCAGGAAGGATTAACGTAACATACTCACTAAAAATTGGATCAGTAAAAAACACTAAGACTAGAAATCCACTAATTAATATCCCTAATATCCCACCTGTTAGTCCTAAAATAAATTCGGTTTTATAATTTTTCACATGTTTCTCTCCTGTTGTATAGTTCCTAATAATATGTAAGTAATGTATCAAGGTACTCATTAAAAAGAAAAGCTACCTGGTAGCTGGAACCTCAACCAACGCACCCGTTGTTACATAAGCCCCAAATAGTAAGGGTATCATGGTATTCCAGTATTTCAATACAAATACCACATTCTAATTTAGGTTCGACAATAATAAAATCAAATTTTTCCCCAACATCTTAAATAATATATCACGATATAACTACTTCCCAAATTAATTTTGGTTGGTCTCACATCTAGGTCAGTTTTTTCTTTCCAATTTAAAATCCTCTTCAAAAAGAGCTCCTTGAACTAATAAATTGACTAAGCTATTCAAGTTTCTGTTCCAGTTCATTAAGTAACTCCAGCTAGTAGGCTAGGGATTGCTGACAAGGTTTTAAGATAGAGATATAATCTATCTAAGATAAAACATGGAGGCGAAGCTATGGACATTTTTGAGCATTTAGAAGAACTGCAAGTAGATTTAAAAGAAAAAATTATGGAAGAAATTGAAGAGAAATATTTTAATATTTGTTCCGAACTAGCTGGAAAAGAGAGAGCAAAAACGATTAAGCAAGTAGATTTAAATGAATATGTAAATGAACTGAAAACTGGACTAAAACAGTCTTTAAAAATCGCACAAGAACAAACAGCAAGAGCAATTTACTTTGAATATGATATAGATAATAACTGGGACAGTGCATTTTTTATCTGTGAGGAATATAGCAAATTAGAAGACGAAGATGATGACTGGGCTAGTGATTGGACCGAGGATTTTGAAGGTCCAAGTTTAGAACAGTTTAGCAACATTTATGAATTAGATGGATTTGATGGAAATGACGCAGCAATTGGCTCAACAATGTACTTAGTGACGAGGACGGTTATAGCATTCGTAAGAGCTTATAAATCACTCTCCAATGAAAGTTCAATGGCTTTATGTATCGCCTTTCACGACCAAGACCCTATAATCAGAATTAAAGAATAGTCAAAGAGCATTGATGGTCAATTCAATGCTCTTTTTTATGCGATTTAGTGTGCTATTTTGTTACTGTTTTTATCATTATCCTTTCCCTCCGAAAAGAAAAGCCGCTAACCGTATTTAAATTTAAAATTACACTATAAAGCTTATATTAAAAGTACTCCTTATTCCACAATCTGGCCCGTTTGTTGAATAACAGAAATAAAAAAAGACTCACGTTAATTGAGCCTTTTTACAACAATTATGCGATTCCGATAAATTATGAAAAATGATTCCGGGGAATTTTGAACAGATTCCGGTTAATTATGAAAAATGACAATCAATTACCCACAGCAGCATTACGATCCACTACATCATGGACGAGAAGTACACCTAGTTGATGGTGCTCATTTTGATAGAGTGATCCTTGAACGAATCGAATCTCACCATTCAGGTTAAGAACTTCAAGTTTGCAGTATGCAGCGTTGATTTGAAGGGCTCGGTACAAACTTGTTTCTTGTGAAAGTGTAACTCCGTTTACTTTTACAATAACTTCGCCAATCTTTAATCCCATCTTTGCAGCAGGTGTTCCTGGAACGACTGAAAGAATCATAACTCCCTGATCTCTTGGTACAAAATGAGATGGTCTCGTATCATCGCGTTGACTTGTTACGAGTGTGATGAGTTCGCGCCCTGCAAGACCAGCTGCGATGGCTATTGCAATTAATAGCGGTAAATTATAAAAATGGCCGACTGCTGCAATGCCTGTTACGATAAATCCTAAAAGCAAGACTTGTCTTCCCAGGTGTTTAATCGCTTCTTCTGGCAATGTATGTGTAACCAGCTGGCGATATCCAATGGCAAAAGGTACGAGGAAGAATGAGAAACCTACCGCACCCATCGGGAAAAGAGGCCACCAGTCTACGACAGGAATTGACCCTACTGGTAATACTAAAAACTGAGGAACGATCCAAAATCTTGTCGCTTCATGTGCCCCGATATAATGACCTCGTTTTCCTTTAAACAGTCGAGGTGAAGTGCGATCTGCCCCTTTCCAGATAACCAAAATTCCTTCTTGTATCAAAAGAACACCAATAATGACCGCTAATGAATCTAGCGGCGTTTTCTGGACATCCACAATCCATCGGTCTACAAAAGAAATGCCAAGTTGAAATTTTGGAAGCAAAAGCCCGACTACTGCCGATAAACTTACAGCATAAGCAGGATTCATAAACCTTGTTTTAAATGTTAAGCCTAAAGCAAGATAAACGACCCCAATTAAGGCAATCATCCCAAGCGGCAATGTGATTCCTGCTGTAACAAAGATAACCGAACCAATAAGTCCGATCAGAATGCCTGGTAGCAATGAAAATATTAAATTATCAATAACAGGATGCACGCGCACTTTAAATTCTTTTCTCTCTCGTTTAACACGTTTTAGTCCAATTAAAAAAGCAACGAGAATAAAACCATAAAAAAGCGGGTGTAAAAAAAGCAGCAGCATGCCCTGAAGTAATTCTTTCACGAAGGTGTCTGTCATGTGCGGTCTCTTCCTTTCTCATCTTTCAATTCATCCACTTTTTCTTCGATACGTTTCAATCTTCTATCAGTACTCACAGCTCGCCTCACTAATAACCCCACTCCAACGATGATGGCAATTAGCACAATAAACATAGCAAGTTGATACATTAGATCTCCAACATTCAATGACTGCATTTTGACTACCCCTTTAAACCTGACAAAGGATTTTATCTTTCTAATCGTTTGATTTTCAATTTTTTAAAACCACCATGGAAATTCTTCAAAGATTTTATTTGTTTTTGTTAAGACTTCCCTGAATAGTTGGTTGGAGCGCAAGGTGCGAGACTCTCGGCTAGGACAAGCGGTCAGGTGAGACCCTTAAGGGCACGAAGTGGCAAGGGGCTCACCGCCTGCCCCGCGGAAAGCGAGCAACCTGGAGCGTAAATCAACCTCTCACAAGAGGCTTTTAATACACCGAAGCTTCACCAAAAAAAATACCCGTAGAGAATAATTTCCTCTACGGATAGTATTCGTGTTTCAGTTGTTTTTTCCTGCCATAATCCCTTATTTTGCAAGCAATTCAATCGCCGTTTTACGCTGAACATCGTTCTTGTCATCACGGATTGAATCGATCACTTTTGACTCCATCTTACCAGCTGTCTTCGTATCGACTTTCCCTGTTGCTGGCAAGTTGTTCGCACGCTGGAACGCGGTTACCGCAGCTTGCGTCTTTTCATCAAAATAGCCATCTTCTCTACCCGTTTGGAACCCTAAACCGTTCAACATCACTTGAGCGTTCTTCACTTGCTCATTGTTCATATCAAACTCTAATGCTTTCTTCTCAACCGTAATAGGGTTTGTGTAGAAGTAGTCTGGCTGCTTCACTTCAAAAGTAGGCTTTACCCCTTTTTTGTGAATCCAGTTTCCATCAGGTGTCAGCCACTTAAACAATGTAAGCTTGATGTTCGATCCATCACCAAGATCAATCGATTGCTGAACAGTTCCTTTACCGAACGACTTCTCACCAACTAAATCATAGTTTCCTGCTTCTTTTAGAGCAGCAGCTAAAATTTCGGACGCTGACGCACTACCTTTGTCGATCAAACCGATGATCGGATAGTCTTTCTTTTCTTTTAATGTTGAAACATAACGTTCTTTGTTGCCTTTACGGTCTTCAATTTGAACGAATGGCTTTTTCTCAGGAATAATCTGACGTAGAATGCTGTCAACTGCTTCTAGATAGCCTCCTGGATTACCACGAACGTCAATAACAAGACCATCAATCTTTTCTTTTTCTAACTCAGTCAACTGTTTCTTAAAATCAGCTCCAGTTTTTTCTGAGAAAGATGTGATTTCAAGTACACCGATCTTCTTACCTTTTACTTCTTCAATATCCGAGTAAACAGTCTCGATCGGAATCTCATCACGTGTTACTTTGACTGGCATTACATCATTTACGCCGGTACGCTTTACACCAAGTGTTACGACAGATCCTTTTTCACCGCGGATTTTTAATACGGCTTTATAGAGATCAAGTCCTTCAACACTTTTACCGTCGATCGTAATGATTTGATCGTTTGGCTTTAGTCCTGCTTTTTCGGCAGGTGAATCTTTAAACGGTGCGACAATCGTTACTTTACCATCAACCATACTTACTTCTGCCCCAATTCCTTCAAAAGAAGAATCGAGTGATTGTGAAAACTGACTTGCCGTCTCTTCATCCATATAAACCGAATATGGATCTTTTAACGTTTTTACCATTCCTTGAATGGCACCTTCAAGGAGTTTGTCACGATCAACATCTTCTACATAACGAGAAGAGATGATCTCATATGTCTTTTGAAGCTTCGCAAACTCTTCGTCGTTGTCGACTTTCGTTGCGGTCTTCGGCAGATCGTTTACTTCACCGTTCTGAACATACTTCGAATCGTTTCCAAACAGTGCCATCGAACCATACATGCCACCGGCACCAACAAGCAAGGAAAGAACAATCAGCAGGGCCAACATTTTTTTATTTACGTTCATTCTGCTCACCTCGTTTTTGCAGGAAAAGGCATCACACCCTGCAAAGTGCGATGCCTTCCATTGTAAGAGTCTTTAGGCAACAGCCTGTCTCCTACTTCACTATATGAATAGCTTGTTTACTTTATGTGTTTATTTTACCAGTAAGCCGCAGGATTTACAGCATTTGTTTTTCCTGCATTCCAAGGTCCTTTGTGAAGTTCAAAGTGTAAATGCTGACCAAATGAATGTCCAGTGTTCCCCATGTTGCCTAGGAACTGCCCTTTAGAAACAGAACCGCCTGATACAGCGCGGCTGCTCATGTGAGCGTAAACCGTTGTCCATTGCTGCCCACCGATTGAGTGAGAGATGTATACAACGTTTCCGTATGATGATGAGTACTCAGAACGAATAACTGTTCCATCTGCAGCTGCATAGATCGGAACCGTTCCACCTTGAGCGATGTCGATTCCTTCATGCATACCGCTGCTTCTGTTACCAAATCCAGAAGAAATTCTTCCAGCAGCTGGTTTGATGATCATACCGTTACCTGAAACAGGTCCCATTGAAGGAGCTGATCCACCTGAAGACGATGATTCACGAGCTGCTTTTTCACGTGCAGCTGCACGAGCTTGTTCAGCACGGAACGCATCTTCTTGGGATTTTAGAAGTGCACCTTCGTTTTCAATCTTGTGTGCTTCAGCATGCAACGAGTCTTCTTCTTTTTTAAGAGAAGCCATCAGACGAGTTTTCTCATCCATTTGTGCTTTTAATTGCTTTTGTAACACTTGTAATTCTTTCATTGCGTTTTGTAAGTTAACTAATTTTTTCTCAACATCTGCCATCTTTTTCTCTAGAAGCTCTTTATCTTTCTTTTGTTCTTCTAAAAGCTGACGATCTTGTTCTGCAATCATGTTCAATGCTAGAACGCGGTCAAGAAAATCACCAAAATCTTTTGAACCAAGAACAACTTCTAAGTAAGAAACAGCTCCGCCAGATTCATACATAGAGTTAACTCGTTCTTTTAGTAGAGCATCGCGCTTATCGATTCGCTTTTGAACAACAGCAATCTCGCCTTTTAACACGTCGATCTCTTCTTTTGTTTCTTTAATATCTGTTTGTTTGGCTTGTACTTTAAGATCTGTTTCAGAAGAAAGCTTATCGATTCTTGCTACTTCAGCCTCAATCGCTTCCTGACTGCTTTTGTTCTTATCCAGCTTAGCTTGAGATTCTTTCGCTTTCTTTGCATTTTCTTGTTGTTTTTTCTTGATGCTTGATAAAGATTCCGCGTGAACGACGGATTCAGAGTGATACATAGTAAAGGCGCCCAGTGCTAAACTTAGTGAAAGCACTGTACCAACCACTTTCCTTTTCATTCGTTTTCCTCCCTAACCCCAATTAATTGTTTCGTTTTTCTTGGATCTCTTTATTTCTGCTATCTTTACTTAAATTTTCAAGAACTTACGAACAGACGTTAAGCTTCCCCAAACGCCAATTACTCCACCGATCAGAATCATCAACAGCGCTAGCTGCGGGATAAGTGGTGTTACTGGCAATAGCTCAATGAATACTGTTCCTAATTTTTGATTTACGATATCAAAAATGGCTTGATAGCCTACCGTGATAACAACGATCGGAAGTACAGCACCCGCGACACCTAATGCAAATCCTTCAATAAAGAACGGCCAGCGGATAAATCCATTCGTTGCACCAACGAGTTTCATAATTTCAATCTCGCGTCTTCGTGTTACGATTGTTAATTTTATAGTATTTGAGATAAGGAACATCGCTGTGAATACAAGTCCTAATACGAGGACGATCCCAACGTTACGGGCAACATCTGTCACTTTAAAGAGTTTCTCGACGGTCCCTTTTCCGTACTCAACTTTGTTTACAAATTTAAATTTCTCAACTTCTTTTGCTACAGCAGCCGTGTCTTGAGGCTTGTCTGTATAGATGATGAACGCATCTCGCAATGGATTTTCATTCTTAAGGGACGAGAAGGCTTCTCCTTCATCTCCTAAACTTTCAATCAGTTCATCAAGTCCTTCTTCTTTTGATTGATACTCAACCGTTTTTACCTTACCAATCTTTTCAAGCTCTTCTTTATAAGCATCGTATCTATCAGGCTTTTCCGTTCGTTCGATATAAGCTCTGATCTGTACATCGTCTTCGATCTGACTTGCAATATAGTTAATGTTCAAGAGGATTGCTAAGAACACACTTACTAATAGCAATGTTACCGTTACAGCAGAGATGGACGCAAAGGACATCCAGCCGTTTCTTCCCATGCTCTTGAATGCTTCTACAAAATGACGCTTTAATGTTCTAATCTTCATAGCCGTAATCCCCCTTCGCCTCATCACGTACAATTCGGCCGCCTTCGATAGCGATTACGCGCTTTGTGATCGTATTTACGATTTCTTTGTTGTGAGTTGCCATAACAACGGTTGTCCCACGTGCGTTGATCTCTTTAAAGATGTCCATGATCTCCCACGCTGTTTCTGGGTCAAGGTTACCTGTCGGCTCATCTGCGATCACAACTGGTGGGTGGTTTACGATTGAACGTGCGATTGATACACGCTGCTGCTCTCCACCTGATAGCTCGTCTGGGAACATGCGCGCTTTGTTTTTTAGTTTTACAAGATCAAGAACTTCCATAACACGCTCTCTGATTACTTTTGGCGATTCTTCAATAACTTCAAGTGCAAAAGCAACGTTTTCATATACCGTTAAACGTGGCAACAGTTTAAAGTCTTGAAAGATAACCCCAATCTTTCTTCGTACTTTAGGAATCTGTCTTTCTTTTACTTTTGCAAGGTTTGTTCCATTAATGATAATTGAACCTTGTGTCGGTTTCTCTTCACGATACATACATTTTATAAATGTGGATTTACCTGCTCCACTTGGTCCGACTACATAAACAAATTCACCTTTTTCTATGTAGACGTCAATTCCGTTAAGTGCCATAACACCATTCGGATACGTTTTCCATACATCAACCATTTCTATCAAACAAAATCACTTCCTTACTACCCCAAAAAATATTTCCCTGATCAATCAACAAGTTCTATATAAAGGTCTTTCGACAAAAACGCGATATATGTCAGTTTTTTTCCGCAATAACTATTATAACATCTCGTACTGACAATTTTATTACAGTTGTGTTTCATCTTCCCTCAAACAAGGGACCATGGTCATGTTTTCTAATTTCCATAAAACATAAAATACGACACAATTCGCTGTAATCCTTCATATATCATTAAAAACCTGCAGGGAGACTTTTCGACACGAGCCCTATAAAACCGACCATCGCTACGGAATTTCGGGTCTTTTGACCTGGTATTGCAGATGTTTTTTAAACGATTGTCGGTGAATTTCTAGTAAAATGGGCACCGATGTGTGAAAAGAACTAGTGAATAAAAGAAAACCAGTCGAGACGAGTCCCAACTGGTTGCGATTTTTAAAGATTATCCACGTTTAAAGCCTTCTCCCAATACTTCGTTCGCATTTACAACGATTACGAAAGCGTCTGGATCTACACCTTTTACGTATTGTTTCAGTTTTGTAACTTCATATTGAGCAACTACGACCATCAACATCGGTCGTTCATCTTGCGTGTAACCACCGAACGCATTGATCTTCGTAACGCCTCGATAAATGTGAGTCAGAATTCCTTGACGAAGCTCATCCTCTTTGTCAGAAATGATCAACGCCATCTTCGTCGTTCCTAGTCCGATCTGGACCACATCAATTGTTTTTGCCGTAATGAACATCGCAATCAGTGCATATAGAGCTTGTTCGATCCCAAAAAATAGTGCAGACGACGTTACGATCGTTCCGTCTATAAGAAGGATGATGGATCCCAGTGACGCACCCGTATATTTGTGGACGATCTGTGCAAGTAGATCAACGCCACCTGTAGAAGCTTTTCCACGAAACACGATCCCAAGACCAGCCCCGATGCCAAGTCCACCGAAAATCGCGCCAAGCAATGGATCTTCTGTCGCTGATCCCCATCCTTCAAAAATAAAAACGAAGAAAGGAAGCACGACTGTTCCTACGAGCGTTTTTGCGCCGAATCGTCGGCCGAGGAAAAATAATCCCGCAAAGAAGAGCGGAATGTTTAAACTCCACTGTACAATAGAAGGTTTCCATTGAAAGAGTCCATATAAAATCGTAGATATCCCGCTCACACCGCCAGAAGCGATCTGATTCGGCAATAGGAATACCGAGAATGCGAGTGCCACTAGTCCTGATCCAATCACAACATATACATATTCTAAAATGAGTTCAACGGTCGGGTGCAAGATCCCCCGTCGTTTTCGCATAGCCATCATCATTGCTGTCTTTAACCCTCAAACTTTCATAAGGAATTTCTTTAAACCGAGAAAAAGTATACCAATCTCAGTATGCCCTTGTAAATGAGACCTTAGTGCCGCGGTGATGGGGTGAAGTGGAGGTTGATTGTGTTGCCTGGGCGAAATTCTTGTGTGGTAGCTAGATGTGGATAGTATGTACATCTGAATTGGTAAGTATTTTGGTTTGTGTGTATGTCGTAATATGTTGTAGTTTGTCGAACTTCGGATAAAAAATTTTATCCGTGAAATTATTGTTTATATACGTGAATATAATTGCATTTACCGTGAATATATAGAGGATTACCGTGAAATCAATGTTCCGTGCTTTCAATTTTCATCATTTAGTGCTTTGCATTACTCTTCAAAAGCCCTCAATATGTAGAAAATGTGTATGAGGTGATCAATTTTGATTAAAAAACATCGCGCACAACCAATTATCATTCATAAGTTACAATCACTTTTGAAAAGAGCACTCTTAAATGATGCCAAACAAGGTGAAATACAACGTGTTTTAAGAAAACATATATCTGGTTACCGCGGTGAACAGTCACTGGACTATTTTTATCGGTATCTTCCTCAAAATAACCTTATTTTTCTTCACGGCCTCAGAATTTCACATGAAGACTACTACTTTCAAATTGACACTCTTATTATTACACCGCACTTCTTACTCATCATTGAAAGTAAGAACATTGCAGGCCATCTCTATTTTAAAAGTGCGTACGACCCATTGATTCGCACATTGAACGATCATCAAGAAGCTTTCGATAATCCGGTTGAACAAGTAAAAAGACAATCCTATCACTTGATGGCCATTTTAAATAATTTCAAAGTCCTTCATGTACCAATCGAATCTCTTGTAATAATGACTAATCCAAAGGCCATAACAGAATTTTCTCCTGCTTACAAAGAAGCTCGCTTAAAAGTAATCAAGAGTTCTGGTTTAGTAGCCAAATTTGAAGAGTTGAGCAATAAGCACCGAAAAGAAATAATCTTACCTAAAGATAGTAAAAAGATTAGTAAAAACCTGATGAAAATACACACTCCAGATAATCCAGACGTTTGTAGCAAGTTTCAAATCCATCCAAATCATTTACTAACTGGTGTGTTTTGCCCTAGTTGTGAGACAGAACTGTTACAACGTCGTAGGAGAACATGGTATTGCCCATCTTGTAAAAACAACTATAACAAGGCTCATGAAGCTGCATTAGTAGACTACGCTTTGCTAATTTCATCTACCATTTCTAATAAGTCATGCAAACAATTTTTGAATCTTACATCAACTAATCAATCTTATCAGCTGCTCAAGTCCCTAAACCTTCTCTTCACAGGCAACCGAAAGTCCCGCATCTACCATCTTGATAATCTCGTTAAAAAAACAACCTCTAAGGAAGACGCTTCTCCTTAAAGGTTGTTCCAATTTAAGTTATTGCTGGATGCCTAGTTCTACTAAGATGGTTTCTAGTGTTTTTCCTTTGTATTTCTTTCTAGGTGACGGTGTATCATCCACATGCTGATTTTGGAGGAGATAATTGGTTTTTACATGTTTCATATCTTTTGCATCCACCTTTCCGTCGAAGTTAATATCTGCATCGCGCTTCGCTGTTCCCCACGCGTTTTGAATCTCAATCGCATCATAAATGTCGATCACGTTATCTTGGTTCACGTCTCCCGCTTTCACATCGAGCGCGGTAATAAAACGGCTTTGACCATATAACTCTCCTTTGTGTTCAAATCCGATATAGACTTTACCTTTGGTCAAAAAGTGTCCTGGTACTTTCATCTCGACCGTGAATGCTTCTTTTTGTAAAGGTAGCTTATCGTATTTATACTGGCCATTGTCCGCTATGCGTGTAGATGGATTATGTGCGTTCCCGTCTGCATCAATAATTTGAACAGAACCACCTACTTTTGTCCAATCACGTTTTTCTGTTACGGTTCCTTCATCGTTCTTGAATCCTTGTGGTGTGATGTAACCATTGGCTGTAGAGAATTGTGGCTTCACTAACCAAGCGAAAGGAGCTTGAAGGACTGTAGTTGTCGTTGCATTGTTATCCGTTACTTTTACAACCGGTAGCACGCCTGCTCGAGTCGCGTAATACGCATCACTTACTTTTAGCGTTACGTCAACAAGGTCAGCATGATCTAAAACCCCGCTTCCTTCATTGAATTGAACCGTGATCATACCATCTTTTACATCAATAGTGCCTTTGTCTTTAAAGGAATCACTTAATTTGGCATCTACTAATGAGACTGCTCCATAACTGCTATTGTTTAAATTCCATTCTGCTTTTGTAAGATTCGTTAAGTTGTCTAACGAGAGGGTTGCTTTTACCGTATCTCCCGTTTTCAAAACAGCTTTCGTACTCTTCGTGTAGGAAACGGCTGTACCTTCTTTAACAAAATAGTAATTTTTCTGCATCGCTTGATTGCCAGCCATATCGAACCCGTCCATACGGAAATTGAGTGCCTGAACTTTTTCATTCATCGCAATCTCTTCAACGAACTGTCCTTCTTTGTCCATTGATATTGCAGTTGACGGAAAAGCGGAGTTCCAATAGTAGACCATCTTGTTTGAAGATTGATCTACATTTAGGCCAACTTCTTTCATCTTGTCTACAAGTGGATCGTTAATTTTAATATCGAATGGATAGGTTGCTTGACCTGGTTTGTATTCTAAAAACGGTGATTCTCCGTCCAGCGAGCTTTCAAATGTTGGTGCTTCAATATCAATGAAAACATGGCGATTTTCAATAATTTGTTTCCCAGTAGCTGTGGTAGAAATGAATTTAAGTTTATAGTGACCTGCTGGTGCGTAAGAGACCACAGAATCAATCGGCTCTGTTTCATCACCAGTAAATTTGTAGTACATGCCGTTAAATGCGTTTAACACGTAATACGATTGGTTCTCATTACGTCCACTTAAATTCAGTGTTCCGATATATCCTAGATCTTTGCCTGTCTTTCCGTCTTGGAGAACCACTTCCATCTTTTCCATCGGCGCTTTAAAGTTAAATTCCATTCCTGTATAGATAGCGCGATACCCAAAGAATCCTCCTTGGTTCAAATAGTTTGGAGCAATAGCAGGTGATGCAAGCTCTAACTTGTTATAACCCTCTTCTGTAATTCGAACACTGAACGGAATGCGGTATTGCTCAGCTAACTTATCGTTGTTTGTCAGTGTGATATACCCTTCGTAAATTCCTTCTTTTGCGTTTTTCGGAATGTCGATACCCGCTGACACCTTTTTAAAATCTTCACCAGCGATCTTAATTTCTTCTGGAATGTTGATTTGTATGCCATTTTCCTTCAGACTTGGTGAACCTTTTGTTTCTTTCACTTCAACTTTGAACGTTTTCTTTACGTTGTCATGGTTTTCAATTGTAATGGACTTTTTCAGTGAGAAATTTTTACCGGCATAATGACTACCATATGCAATGCCGCCTGTACGCTCTTTAATCTTTACGAGATTCGTAGAACTAGGAATTAATGTTTCATCGTTTACTTGAAAACTTGTCCCACTGTATACCGCTTGATAAGGATCTACACGTCCAGCCCCTACTTCAAACACCGAATAATCTCCGTTAAGTGGATCAGCTGTGTTCATTAAAATCGTTTTTACATCCTCAGGCTCTAAGTTAGGATCAGCATCGAGCATCAGAGCTGCGATACCAGCTGTATGCGGAGCGGCCATCGATGTACCTGAATATCGAGAGTACGCGTAATCATAGTTTTCTTGATGGGCTGGATTCACCATATAGGATGGGACCGTAGAAAGAACGGCAACCCCAGGAGCTGTAACTTCTGGTTTCATATCGTACGTTTGTCTTGCAGGGCCTCTTGAGCTGAAAGCCGCTAAGCGATCACCTTCTGTTTGAACCTCAGCATACTTTCCGAACGTAAAACTGGATTTACCTGCAGAGATCTGAGTCTTAATCTTTTCACCTGCTGCTTTTGTTAAGGAGAATGATGGAATAAATGTTGTAGACTCCCCTAGGTTCGCTTCGATAACTCCATCTACGTTGTTATATAGAAGTACTGCAACCGCACCGTTTTGTTTAGCGAGTGTCACTTTTTCGTTCAGTGTAGTCTCTCCACGAGAGATAAGAGCGATCTTCCCTTTTACATCTTTACCTGTGTAATCGGCCGCCTTTCCTAACCCCAAATCCACAAGATCATAGGATTTACCTTGTAGTTCGTTCAATCGATCAGCGTAATGCCGTGCGAGTCCTATTAGTTGAATTCCACTCTCACTGCCCACTGACCCTGTAAAAGAAGCGACTGTCATCGGTACGTCGCTCGCTCCAATCGTAAGTGCTAATGCAGCAGCACCAGGTGAACCAAGTGTGTATGCGTTCGGACCTGAATTTCCAGCTGAGACAACAGCGGTCACGTCATTAAGAACCGCATAGTTAATGGCTGTACTCGTCGGATAATATGGATCGTTGATACCGGCACCTAACGAAAGGTTGATTACGTCCATTCCGTCTTTTACAGCTTTCTCGATCCCCGAAATGATGCCTTCAGAAGAGCCCGTCCCGTAAGGACCTAACACACGATACGCATAGATATCAGCATCTGGCGCCACACCTTGAACAGATACATTCGGGTTTTTGCCTTGACCAGCAATCGTGCCAGCAACATGTGTACCATGCGACGTGTAATAGGCGTTGCCGTTAAACTCTGGCTTTTTAGAGTCTTGCCAGTTTTTATACGTCGTTTCCATCGGATCGTTATCGTTATCTACAAAATCATATCCACCTTTATACGCTTCTTTTAAGTCTGGATGATTATAGTCGATCCCTGTGTCTAGAATCCCAACTTTAACACCTTCACCAGTGATTCCTTCATTATGTAGCTGATCGATCTTCAAGTAAGGAATGCTCTCTACAGATGTTCCAGCACTGTTGCTGTTTAAGGCTTTCTCTTCTCCCATCGCGATCGGGTCGACTTTAAACGTTACATCTTTATAGACGGCCTTAACCGCTTCTGATTGTAAAAGTGCTTCTACCTGATTGGCAGGCAGTTTCATCGCTACACCGTTATATACGGTTTTGTATGTGGAAGTAATTCTGTGTGTTGATTTTTTGGTCATAGGACCGACCGAAGGAATGAGCTTCTCCACATCTTTCTTAAATTGAGCATGTTCTTGATCTACTTTGATGTCTGCTTGCTGTCGTGTGATCTTTTTGCCTTTCAACTGTGCATCTAATACTGCAGCTTGTCCGGGCTTTGACTGAAATTGAACGATTACGGAGATTTCTTTTTCACTCTGAAGATCTTCTTTCTTAAAGCCTTGAAGACCGAAGACATCTGTAAGTTCAAGCTGTTTTAAAGCTTCTCTTTGTTTAGCGGTAAGCGAAGTCAGTATATCCTCAGCTTTAAAAGGTGCAGCACTTGTTTTTGGCGTAAACATGGATGTGTTTGGAGATAGCAATAATCCCACAGCTAGGGTAAGGGCCGTAGATTTTTTTATAAAAGATATCGTTTTCATCATTTCCCTGCTTTCTTTGTGGTTTCTCAAATTATTTTTAATCACCTATTGAAGCGGTTTAATTAATGAATATCTTGGATGTTAAATTTTTCTAGAAAAACAAACTGCGATCAGCACCTCTTTTCTATTTTTTGAATTTTTAGTAGATTCATATGTAATTGTAAATGCAGGATTGCCTTGCCGCTATCGGGGTTTCACACATGACTCGCTACCTATATCAACACAAAACTTAATAGGATTTTTTTTAAAAATGAGGTGTGAAATAGGGAAATAGCCTTAAAAAACGTTCAACTGAATTGGGGTTTTCTTTAGTAGAATAGAAAAAGGAGAGAATTTCTTAATAGAGATAGGGGGGCATCTCATGCTTGAAGGAAAAATCATAAAATTCTATCGTGAGCTCAGAAATATGACACAAAAAGAGCTCGGAGACGGTATATGTTCAGGTACACATGTGAGTAAGATCGAACGAGGATTGACTGAGGTTTCCAATGAAACGATCCAGTTTTTAGCGGACCGACTAAAGATCGATATACAAAATGAGATGAATTTGTACAGAAGTGTGGAACTTCTCTTAAAAAAATGGGAAGAAGCAATCATCATGAAACTGGAAGTCAAAACAGAGAACATTAAAAAGCAACTCGAACAGATTGCTTTGTTGCAGATTCCAGATTTTTATCGCACCCACACCCTTTTGTTAACACGCTATTATATCCTCACTGAACAGAGAAACAAGGCAGAAAAACTTCTTCAAGAGATGGCAAGATGGACCGAACTCTCACTTCGTGAAAAGAGTATGCTTCTGCATATTAAAGGAATCTATGGACTTCAGATGAAGCATGATTATTACGAGGCTATCGATCTCTTAAAACAGGTAGACCCTACCTATTACAACAACCCAGAATACTATTATCATATGGCTGTCGCGTATCACTCTACCAATTCCCGTGTCCTGTCATACTATTACGCTAGCAAAGCGCTTCGTTTTTTCGAAAAATCGCACTGCTATGCCCGAGTGATCGAAACAGAAATGCTCATGTTGATTCAAATTGAACAAGAGCCAACCAGCGGACCTCAGAACGAAAAATATATAGAACTGATCGAGATGTGTGAGAACTTTGGCTTGAAAAAACAAAAAGCGCTTCTTCTTCACAACTTTGGCTATCACTCCCTTCTTCATGGCCATTTTGAAAATGCATGTCAGTACTACAAAGAATCGATGCAGCTAAAAGATCCTAACACTTCCAACTACTTAGGCTCACTTGAAGGATATGTGAACGCCGCAACTCTTTTAGGAAAAGAACTGAACACAAATCTTCTTCAATTAGCGGAAAATGGATTAAAAACAGCGCAAGCAAACGGAAGCACAACCTTCGCTCACTTTTTTCAGATGCATATCTATCGATTAAAAAAGCAAGACGACGAATATTATCACTACCTCGAAACAGAATTGTATCCACATCTTAAAAAGCTAGGTTATGTCTTACCTGCTGAACACTATGAGATTATTCTGTTTGATTTTTATAATGAAAATGGCGATGCTGGACGGGCAAATGAATATGCCAAATACATAGCGGACAAGAACCGGCGTACGAATCAGTTTGTTTAAAAAGTACATAAAGAAAGGAAGCCGTAGCGGGCTTCCTTTTTCTTCTATTATGAAGGACGTTTCATCTGTACGACCTTATTTTCTTCTTCCATGGCGAGCTGTTCTTTCGCGAGCTTCTTTTTATAGACCACGCGCGACAGCATGATGCTGATCTCATAGAGAACAAGTAGTGGGATGACGACTAGGAAATCTGATACTAAATCTGGCGGTGTGATCAAGACGGCAACGACAACAAGTCCGAAATACGAGACTTTTCTTGCTTTCGTTAAGACGTTTGGATTTAAGATGCCAAGCGATGTTAAGAACATCACCACTAACGGAATCTCAAACAAAAAGCCGAACGGAAGTGTCAGGTTCATCATGAACTTAAAGTATTTTTCTGAGGTGAAGAACGTTTGGAAATGCCCTTCCGATAAGCTCAATAGGAAATTTAGAACCATTGGGTACACGATAAAATAACCGAATGATAAACCTAGTACAAATAAGAAAAATAGTGCTGGAATATAGGATAGCGTCACCTTCTGCTCTCTCTTACTCAATGCCGGTTTGATGAACATCCACGTTTGATGAGCCGCAACCGGAATGGTGAACGCGATCGCAATGACACCGGATATCATAAAATACACCCATAAAATCTCGCTTGGCCCAAGAACAGCAAGCTGCTGATCAAGATCTCGAATCAGCCAGTCATAAATCGGCTGAACGTAGAAGAAAGAAACGGAAAGTACCGTAATGAATACGGCAAGCGTAATAATGATTCGTTTTCTTAGCTCACCAAGGTGTTCAACGAAGTACATCTCTTCAGCTTTCATCATAAAATAGCCTCCTTTCTATCCTTAGTGGTTCATTTTAAAGTTTGTAGTGCCGTGTTAGGACATTGGATTCATGGGTAGGGACCGCCAATCCAGAAGTTTTGACTCCCAATCCACGAGTTTTGACCCTCAATCCACGAGTTTTGACCCTCAATCCACGAGTTTTGACCCTCAATCCACAAGTTCCGGCTCTCAATCCACGAGTTTTAAATCTAGCCCATCATGAAGAAAAAGATGCGGACTGTAACCGTGCCCGCATCTTCCGTTTTTCGTTATTTAGACTGCGGCTTTTCTTCTTTTTCATCCGAAGACATGAGGTCTTTCGCTGAGTTCTTGAACTCGCGAAGTGTGCTTCCGAATGCTCGTCCGATCTCCGGCAGTTTAGATGGCCCGAAAATGATAAGCGCAATGATTAAGATTAAGATCAATCCTGGTACTCCGATGTTTGTGAAACCCATGTAGATCGCCTCCTCAAATTTTGGTGATCATTTGTTACCTTCTGTCTTAAAAAAGTTAGAACTTGAATCCAGTGATCGCTACTACAGATGGACGCGGTGTGTTGCCTCCGCGAACTTGTGGCCACGTACTTGTTGGATTTGCTTTGTCTTCCGTTTCTTCACCAGGATGCTGAACACTTAGGAACAACGTTTTTTCATTCGGTGTAAAAGATGGACCTGTTAGCTCCGCTTCTTTAGGAGCCGATGCAAACTGGAACGCCTCTCCTTTATCACGTCCGATCGTAGGAATCATGAACATGCCGTTGTTACCAAAGCTTGTCCACGCACCAGAATTCAGCTTGCTTGATGAAATATCCGTTACTGTCCATAGGTTTGCATTTGAATCGAACGTTAGGTTATCAGGTGCACTAAATCCGCTTTGACGACCACCTGCTGCAAAGATTTCAAATTCAAAGCTCTCAGCACCGTGATCTTCGTCTTTTTCAAAAAAGCGTGTGATGTGGCCATGAATGTTGCCGTGTTTGTCGTTGTTCGTGTGTGCGATAAATACAGTACCGTCTAGCGGTGAAATCTCCACATCTTCCGGGCGATCTGTCGGTGTCGCACCTAGAAGGATTGCCGCATCATGTGCGTTAACCACAACATCACCTTGTGTTTTGAACTTTTCTAACAAGTCAGCTTTGCCTGCTGCTTTTTCACGAACAGCTTCGATCGTTAACGGAAGCCATTTGCCGTTTGCAAGATCTGCTGCATAAAGCGTCCCTTCTTCTAAAAGCTTGCTGTTGTCTTTCCCTTTAGCTGCAGCGTACTTGCCTTTACTCACAAACTTGTACACACAAGCATCCTTTTTGTCATCACCCATATAGACAACGACACGCCCGTCGTTCGAGATGCCAACGCTAGCATTTTCATGGTTAAAGCGTCCAAGAGCCGTGTGCTTTCTCACTTTAAAGTTCGGATCAAAAGGATCAACTTCAATCACCCAGCCATAATGCGTTTGATCGAGATTTGCCGCTTTTGACGTATCCTCATAGTTTTCTTCACAAGATAAAACCGTATTCCATGGCGTACGTCCACCTGAACAGTTTGCAAATGTTCCTTGTGCAGAAGTTGCACCATTTACAGCTGCCGTACCTTTCGCTGGTCCTGTTAGTGCAAACGGCGTTAGTCCTGTTACACGTCTTGCGTATGCTGAATTCGTATCCAACATCCACTTGCCGTTCTTCACTTTCACTTCGATAATAGAACCGCCTTGATTGTAGAGCATCTTTTCAATTTGTGCCGGTGTGTATTTACCGTTCACTTTTTCTCCTTCAACATATAAAGGATTTGTATATTCATGGTTTACCCAAAGCAAGCCATGTTCACTAGATTTGTCGATCGGAAAGTACATCGTAAAATCATTGTTGAATCCAAACGTGTCACCTTTTTTATTAATCACATCACCATAAGAGGCAATCACTTCATATTGATATCCTTTTGGAAGAACAAGATCGTCTTTGTCCGTTGGTGCAATCGGGTGGAACTTAAATCCTTTTTTGCGAGGCTTCATACGCATCAAGCTGTCTGATTGTGCGTTAGCTGTTTCTGATAATGCACCTAACCCAGTGGTAGCTGCAGCAAGTGCTGTTGCGCCTGTACCTAAATACGTTAAAAAGGTTCTTCTATCCAATGGCTTTTTTTCCATGTCATTTCCCCCTAGACCCAAATAATTAATGTTGCAACTATAAGAATACGGTCGAAATATTAAGCCACTATATAGAAGATTTAAACAAATGTTTAAGAATTTTTAGTTTTTTTATAAATTTTCAACGTTCGCCGACATAAAACGAATAACTCTGACGGTAGGTTTTAATACAAAAAGGGTTTGATAGTTACCCCATCAAACCTTTTATGAGATGAAGATTTCTGCTATAGAAAATATAAGTTGGGAAAATAGGGTAATATCCTTTATACTAAAGAAGACAGATGTCCATGTTTTTTCCCAATATACATTCCAACTTAAATAGGTATAATTAACTAGAGAGCTTTATTAGGAGTGAAGCGATGCAGATAGAAGTGGGGAGTTTCGTCATGTATAACGGCAAAGAATATCAAGTCGTTTGGATTTATGAAAACGGAAACGTGGAGATTGTAACAGACGGACAACATAGAAAGATCGAGCTCGTACAAGAGGGAGATCTCACACACAAACGATAAAAAAACTTCCGGAAGCAAATAGCCCGGAAGTTTTGTTTTTGTTTTATTATTTTACAGCTTGTTATTAGGCTTGATTGTAACTTGATGTTTTTTGTTTAACACCCTCGACAAGTTGATTGTAGCGGAAGGTGCTAGACTCCTGCGGGACAGGCCGGCAGGTGAGACACTTATACGTGAAACGTACGAATGTGGCTCACCGCCTGCCCCGCGGAAAGCGAAGCACCTGGAGCGCAGATCAACTCTTTCAAACATCGAAGCTTAATCAAAATGTTTTTTACAACTTAGAACGCAAATAAGAATCAATAAACGGCGTAATCTCACCATCCATCACAGACTGCACATTACCAACCTCAGTATTCGTCCGGTGATCCTTCACAAGACTATAAGGATGGAAAACATAAGAGCGAATCTGACTTCCCCACCCGATCTCTTTTTGCTCTCCACGAATTTCATTCAATTGTGCCTGCTGCTCTTCCAAACGACGCTGCACCAATTTCGCCATCATCATCTTCATCGCACGCTCACGGTTCTTAATCTGCGAGCGCTCTGTTTGACACGACACCACTGTGTTCGTTGGAATATGTGTCATACGGACCGCAGAGTCAGTCGTGTTAACGTGCTGACCACCTGCTCCAGACGCACGATACGTATCGATCTTAAGATCCTCTGTACGAATCTCGATCTCGGTATCATCTGTAATCTCCGGCATCACTTCACACGAAACGAATGACGTATGACGACGGCCAGATGAATCGAACGGTGAGATACGTACGAGGCGGTGAACCCCTTTTTCAGCCTTCAAATAGCCATAAGCGTTATGCCCTTTAATGCTAAGTGTTACAGATTTAACCCCTGCCTCATCACCTGGTAAGTAATCGAGCGTTTCTACTTTATATCCTTGACGCTCCGCATAACGCGTGTACATACGAAGCAGCATAGACGCCCAGTCTTGAGACTCTGTACCACCCGCACCTGGGTGAAGTTCGAGGATTGCGTTATTTTTATCATACGGTTCATTCAATAAAAGCTGAAGCTCAAAATCATTCAGCTTTGTGATTAGAGATTTAAGATCTTTTACAAGTTCTTTTTGAAGATCCTCATCCGCTTCTTCTTTTACAAGCTCGTGTGCGATCTCTAGATCTTCATAAGCGGAAGCAAGTTCTTCAAACTCGTTCACTTGCTCTTTTAATCCGTTCGCTTCATTGATCACGACTTGTGCTGCGTTTTGATCATCCCAAAACGTTGGTGCACTCATCTCTTCATCTAGTTCCGCGATACGCGCTTTCTTTGTATCGAGGTCAAAGAGACCCCCTAAAGTCGTTGATACGTTTTTCAATAACGTTTAATTCCTGTTTTACTTCTACTAAATCCATAGTCTTTGCACCTCATCTTATAATTGTTCCATCTTTAAAATATGCGAACGCTGTTAAAATTAACCCTTTTTTCAAACCTGATTACAAGCGCAAAGAGAGCCTATTAAAAGACTCTCTTCTCTCACGCAACTTTCTATTCTTGTTCAGCTCCGTGACATTGCTTGTATTTCTTTCCGCTTCCGCATGGACAAGGATCATTACGCTTGATGTCTTGTGCTTTGCGAACCGGCTTTTTCTTTTTTGCTGTATCTTGTTTATCGCTCGGAACAACGGCTTTTCCTTCAGCCACTTGTTCACGCTGCATGTTTTGCTCGATCTGAGATTTTAAGATGTAAGTTGTAACTTCCTCTTCGATCGCTGCAACCATCGCTTCGAACATCTCGAAGCCTTCAAACTGGTATTCACGCAACGGATCGTTCTGACCATAAGCACGAAGGTGGATACCTTGACGAAGCTGTTCCATCTGGTCAATGTGATCCATCCATTTGCTGTCAACCGAACGTAAGATTACGGCTTTTTCAAACTCAGCGATCTGTTCAGCAGGTAGCTGTGTTTCTTTTTCAGCAAACGCCGCGTGTACTTTCGCTTGAATCTTCTCGATGATCTCTTCACGATCAAGACCGAATAGATCTTTTTCTGTAAATGTCGGCTCAGTGAACATAACTGCATTCACGTAATCCGCGATTTCTTTCGTGTTCCACTCTTCTTGAACTTCCGCCTCAGGTGTATGAACTGTAACGATACGCTCGAGTGTAGAATCGATCATGCGCAGTACGATATCACTTAAGTTCTCAGCATCTAGAACTTCTTGACGCTGTGCATAGATGATCTCACGCTGTTGACGCATAACATCGTCATATTGTAGAAGCTGTTTACGAGCATCAAAGTTTGATCCCTCTACACGTTTTTGTGCAGATTCAACGGCTTTTGTAACCATTTTTGACTCAATCGGCGTCTCTTCATCCATGCCAAGACGCTCCATCATCGTCATCAAGTTGTCAGAACCAAATCGACGCATCAATTCGTCTTCCATCGAGATGTAGAAACGTGACGAACCTGGATCTCCTTGACGACCCGCACGACCACGCAACTGGTTATCGATACGACGTGATTCGTGACGCTCTGTACCAAGGATGTGCAGTCCGCCAACCTCACGAACGCCTTCACCAAGCTTGATATCCGTACCACGACCAGCCATATTCGTTGCGATCGTAACCATGCCAAGCTGACCCGCATTTTCGATGATCTCTGCTTCACGCTCATGGTTTTTCGCGTTCAACACGTTATGCTTGATCTTACGCTTCGTTAAAAGCTGTGAAAGTAGTTCAGAGGTTTCAACGGCAACCGTACCCACAAGGATCGGCTGTCCTGTTTTATGACGCTCTTCGATTTCAGCAGCGATCGCTTTGAACTTGCCTTGCATCGTTTTATAAATAAGATCCGATCTATCATCACGCGCGATCGGACGGTTCGTCGGAATACAGATAACATCCATGTTGTAGATGTTACGGAATTCTTCTTCTTCCGTTTTCGCTGTACCCGTCATACCAGCAAGCTTGTTGTACATACGGAAGTAGTTTTGGAACGTTATCGTCGCAAGGGTCATACTCTCACGCTGAATCTCCAAACCTTCCTTCGCTTCAATCGCTTGGTGAAGACCATCGCTGTAACGACGACCAGCCATCAAACGTCCTGTGAACGGGTCGACGATTACGATCTCGCCGTCTTGAACGACATAATCCACATCTCGCTGCATGATGATGTTCGCTTTTAACGCCTGGTTAATATGGTGATTCAGTGTTACGTGCTGATAATCATATAAGTTATCGATCGAGAACATCTGCTCCGCTCGGTTGATACCTTCTTCAGAAAGCTGAACGTTCTTAGTCTTTTCATCTACTGTATAATCTGTTTCTTTTTTCAGTTGACGCACAAACATGTTCGCCATCTGATAAAGCTGCGTTGATTTTTGAGCAGAACCTGAAATGATCAACGGTGTACGCGCTTCGTCAATTAAAATGGAGTCAACCTCATCGACGATCGCATAGTTACGACGCTGAACCATCTGTTCTTTATAAACCACCATGTTGTCACGCAAATAGTCGAAGCCGAACTCGTTGTTCGTACCATATGTGATATCTGCTGCGTACGCCTCACGCTTCTCTTCTTTTGAGAGGTCAGAAACGTTCAATCCAACACTTAAACCTAGGAAATTGTATAGCGGCGCCATGATCTCAGAGTCACGACGAGCCAAGTATTCGTTGACTGTAACAACATGAGTTCCTTTTCCATCTAGTGCGTTTAAATAAACCGGCATTGTCGCTACTAACGTTTTACCTTCACCGGTTTTCATCTCTGCAATGTTACCTTCATGAAGCGCAACCGCACCCATAATCTGTACAGGATAATGACGCATGTTTAATACACGAGCTGATGCTTCACGCACCGTCGCAAACGCTTCAGGGAGAAGGTCATCCAGAGATTCCCCTTTTTCGATACGGCTCTTGAACTCAGCCGTTTTGTTCGCCAAAGCCTCATCATTTAAAGCTTTAAACTCTTCAGCTAACGTTTCCACTTTTTCCGCAATTCTCTCGTATCTATTCAACGTTCGGTCATTGGAACTTGGAAAAATCTTTTTCAAAATGCTAATCATCCGAATAACGCTCCCTGTTCTCGAAAATTATATACCACTTCTATTCTAACAGTTTGTGAAACGAGCCACAAGAAATCCCAAATCTTTTCATCGGAATTGTAGCATTCATCGTAAAGAAACTTCCTATATATGTGAAAAATTTGATACTTTCATAGAGACTGAATCACTAAATTTTGGTAAAATAATATAAAGATGGACACGGGAGGTTCTGAATGGAAAACGCAGATCTAGACAGGACAAATAACGCTGGGCAAGGTCAAGAGATGCAGCTTCAAGAGAAAAAGCGAAGAAGTGAAAAAAGCAAAACGATCATTCTCACCCTCGTTCTCAGCTTCTTCATTATCGGAGGGCTTGGTACGTGGGGATATTATTCACTGTTTGGTCCGAATTCTGCAGCGAGTATAGATGCACCGTCTGACGAGGAATTGACGGAGGCCGAAAAATCAAGCGGTACCGCTCTCTTCAAGCCAACCATAGAAGTTCCAAAGACCGAGATCCAAAGACGGATCAATGTGATTCATGAATTTTGGAACAGTGAGCTTGGTTATGATAAATGGTCGAAATATAACATAGACACACATACACCAGTATTAAAAGATATTGAGATTGATATCCGGAATAAGATTCTGCCTTATGTTGCGGGTCCACTAAAGGTAGACATTGAGAATGCGCTTAGCAAGATTGCGAAAAGCATGAGTTCTGAGAGTGTAGAGCCACTAAAAGGCGTTCACCGCATTTTTCACGATCTTGATATATCGTTGAACGGCTACAAAGCTAGTGATTATTGGGATGTGACGGAAACAGGTAAGTGGATTAAGGAAGAGGTAAAAGAATAAGGAAGATTGAGCACTGTTCTCGTGGTTTTGCGGAGAGTGGTGTTTTTTTGTTTGCGAATGAAGTTTTGAGTGCTGATTTTGACTGGATGATTCATGAGAAAGTGTAAATTTGTCGAACTTTTCGATAAATCATTTTATACGTGAAATTATTGCTGTTATACGTGAATATATTGCAAATTACCGTGAATAAAATGCAGCTATCCGTGAATATATTTTATGATGTGTTTTTGAGGCAGACATAACTATCTTGTGTCCATCACATACGTACTTTTCCCACAGCTCACAAATTTATAGGCGATCATTCTCTTCCCCTTCGCACAAAAAAAGAACTTCTCAACTTTTGAGAAGTTCTCTGCATACATTTTTACGATTTCGCAGTCGTCATATAATGGTCTTTCAACTGATCACGCAATGTCCGCTTTAAAAACTTACCAACGGATGTTTTTGGAATCTCATCCATGAACATAATATCGTCTGGAATCCACCACTTCGCAAACTGCGGCCTCAAGAACTCTACAATGTCTTCTTTTGGCACTTTTCCTTTTGCTTCAGGTTTCAACACGACGCATGCGAGTGGCCGCTCCTGCCATTCCGGATGAGGAACGGCGATAACAGATGCTTCAAAAACATCCGGAAACGCCATGATCGCATTCTCTAGATCAACGGACGATATCCACTCACCCCCGCTCTTGATGAGATCCTTCGTCCGGTCAACGATTTTCACGAATCCTTCTTCATCTACCGTAACAACATCTCCGGTATGAAGCCATCCATCGTTGAACGTACCTTCTGTCCGATCGTCGTTGTAATATTCATCCGCTATCCAGTTCGAACGCAGCAAGAGCTCGCCCATCTCGTGGCCGTCCCACTTCACTTCCCCGTTCGCACCGATTACTTTCATCTCAACGCCTTGCACGACATAACCTTGTTTTGCTTTATAATCAAATTTCGCTTCATCGTCCAAATCTGCTTGATACGTTTTCAGTCGCGTTGCGATTACAAGTGGACTCGTTTCCGTCATACCATAAGCATGCATGAACGGAATATTATGTTTTTCCTCGAACGTTTTTATCATCCCTTTTGGTGCAGCAGATCCTCCGCAAATAACCGCTCGAAGACTAGAAGTATCATAACTGTTCTGTTCGAGTTCTTGAAGAAGCCCCATCCAGATCGTTGGTACACCTGCAGCAAAGGTCACTTTTTCCATCTCAATCAGTTCCGCTAAAAGCTGTGGCGTGAATCGCGGTCCAGGCATGACTTGGCTTGATCCGAACCAGGTCGCTGCATACGGAAGTCCCCACGCATTTACGTGGAACATCGGCACAACTGGCATAAGAACATCACTTTCTGATACAGAACCGCCATCAGCAAGTCCTAGTGACATCGAATGTAATACGGTCGAGCGATGCGTGTACGTTACGCCTTTTGGATTTCCTGTCGTGGCCGATGTATAGCACATCCCGACTGGATCGTTCTCATCAATATCTTGCGGAAATTCGTAAGCCGGGTCACCTGTTTCTAAAAGTTTTTCATAATGATAGAGAGGTTGAAGCGGCGATTGCGGCAGCTCGTCTTCATCGGTCATCAATATATACGCTTTTACATTAGGAATATGGTCTTTAAGAGCTTCAACAAGAGGTAGGATGTCCTGATCTACGAATAAAATCTGGTCATCGGCGTGATTGATAATGTATGCGATATGCTGAGGGGAAAGTCGGATATTGATCGTGTGAAGAACAGCTTCAACACCTGGAATGGCGAAATAAGCTTCCAGATGACGATGGTGATTCCATGCAAGTGTTCCAACCCGCTCACCTTTTTGAACACCAAGGCGTTTTAGCGCGCTCGAAAGCCTGCGTGTCCGCTCACCGATCTCCCGGTAACTGAACTTCCGTATTCCGGACATCGTACGGCTCGTTACTTCCTTTTTCGCAAAATACCGCTCCGCATGCTCTAGCATACTCGTAACTCGAAAAGGCACATTCATCATCATAACTACTTCTCCTCCTTAAATAGTAAACATAGTCATTAGTGTAAGCGTTTTCTTGTTACTCACTAGTTCCCCTTACCTACTTCAAAATCCTGCTGTTAAAACAGATTAGAAGGAACAAACCGCCCAAAAATACGAAAAAAATTTTTAAGTTAAAAAAAGTTTGAAAGATTATCCAGTTTTTGCGTTAAACTTAAATAAAACGGCATAAAAAGGAGTGTTTTTCTTATGCCTGATTGGTCGTATCATACTTTTTTTAAACCGCTGCTGTTTCGCATAAACTCAGAAGCCAGCCGCGATCTCACCTTACATACGATGAACACCCTCGCCAAACTGCCATTTGGTGATAAAATTATACAGTTTTTCGGTCATATGCAGCCAAGTAAAGAATTGGAGCGGAAGGTAGCGGGGATCACTTTTCCCTCACCTGTTGGCATAAGTGGTGCATTAGATCCCCAACTAAATGGGACCCAAGCATTCACTAACCTAGGTTTTGGTTTTATTGAAGTAGGACCGATTAGTGTTCTGCCTCAGAAATCAGGAAAACCGATTATACGGGATACTGGGAAAGAAACGCTTGTGTATGAACACCTTCAAGAAAATCTGGGTTTAGAAGCTGCTCTTATAAAACTTCAGTCTATGAAAAGAGTGAAAATACCACTGGGGATATTGATTAAGGGAGAGACATTACATGATTACGAGAAATTAGTTCAGAAGCTCGATGAACATGCTGCTTTCTTTGTTATCAATGTTGAAGGTATTTCTTATTTGGAGCAGATTCGTGAACTTACTTCTAAACCTCTCATGTTGGAGCTTACTCATAAGACGATCAAGTACTATACAGATAATATCGCTGTAAATGGATTTATCATTCGAGAAGGGATTGAAAGAGCTGAAGGCGTCGAACTCGGACAGATGGAGATGCATCAACTCAAAGAAAGCATTCAACAGCTTCTACCTTTTAACAAGCCGATTATTGCGTCTGGCGGCGTTCATGAACCGCGTGATGCGATGGAACTTCTTGAGGTAGGCGCTTCTCTCATTCAGCTTCATAGTGGATTTGTTTATTCCGGACCAGGTCTTCCGAAGCGCATCAACGAACGGATTTTATATGAACAACAGCCTATCTCTCGGCCAGCTGGACAAACGGGATGGACCTCATTTTTCCTGATGGGGCTAGGAGTTGTCATCGCAGGCATCATCGCTTTAATCATCGGATTAACCGAAGTTCTTCTAGCGTATGACGAACAGTATTTAGGCATACAAAAAGAAGAGATTCAAACTTTTAGTCATCACCTGTTTCATTTCATGTCTCATGATCGGATATGTTTAGCAGGCGTTATGATTTCGGCAGGTTTTATGTTCATGCAGCTTTCGTATCACGGGATTCGAAAAGGTGAACATTGGGCGAAAAAAGCGTATGTGATTGCTGCAGCTCTCGGTTTCTTAAACATCTTTTACTTTATGGGGTTCGGTTATTTTGACATGCTGCACTTTGTCTATTATTTAATCATCCTTCCCTTTTTCCTTTATGGACTTTATCAATCTCGAAACCTCACTTCGGGATCTAAAGGTCAGAATTTGCATAACACGATATCATGGAAAAGAAGTCAGATTGGGCAAAGCTTATTTGTCATATCAGGTATATGCTTGCTCTCTGCAGGAATCGTGATTTCCATCATCGGAATGAACGGTGTTTTTGTTAAAGAGGACTTGATGTTCTTTGCCCTTACGCCTGAACAAATTTCAGCTTTCAACCAAAATTTAATTCCGTTGATCGCACACGATCGTGCTGGATTCGGCGGTGCTTTAATCTCAGAAGGATTTTTGTTGTTAACCATTGCGTTATGGGGATATCGTGAAGGAGCAAAATGGGTATGGTGGACATTGCTACTTGGCGGCTTGCCAGGATTTTCAACGGGTGTTGGTACACATTTTATGATCGGGTACGATAACCATTTTCACCTTTCACCCGCTTATTTATTGTTTGTTTTCTATTTCGTAGGATTGGTTTATTCTTATGGTTATTTACATCGCAGTGGTGAAGCTCAGTTGAGAAATGTGTCTGTATCGAAAGAAGAAAAAGTGTAGACATAGAGTCTGCACTTTTTCATTTTGTTTGTGTTTGTTTTTGAAGATGGATCGCTTTTTTTATAGAGAGGATCGTTCCTAAATGAAGACCTTCATGATAAAACGTTCGTGGCAGCACTTCCGCAAAGGTATTCATCCCGAGCTCAGTTGGTTCATCTAACTCCTGATCTAAACGATGACCAAACTGCTCCCCAATAACTTGAACCTGCTCCATCAAACGGTGACGAAGCTCTTGAAGCGTTGGAGGCGTTCGCTGCCAATTCTCTGGTTTTGTTCCATACCCGAATAACTCTCGATAATGAATCGGCGCTGGATGATCTTCACGGATTTTATGATACAGCCAATCGTACTGATCCAAAAAAATATGCCCCAAGTTCCAGCGAATGTTGTTGTTAAATCCCTCTGGCACAAAATCTGCTTCTTCCTCAGTGAGTCCTTCAACAGCGCTTAACGTGTTGTGACGAAACGCAGCGAGTTGTTTTAACAGGATATCGTTTTTCATTTTTAGTGGCTCCTTCAATTTGAATATATCGGCGAGAATTAGTTTTTATCGGCAAGATTCAGGATATATCGGCAAGAATTCAGTTTCATCGGCGAGTTTTCAATTATATCGGCGAAATTATGATTTTATCGGTAACTTTACTTCACAAACATAAAACACACCCCAAAAGTGTCATGGGGTGTGTAGTCTCGTTTTGTATATTAGTTTGTTCCTGCGATCAGGCCATATTTGCCGTCTTTACGTCTGTACACGACGTTCATCTCACCAGATTCGGCATTGTTATAAACGAAGAAATTATGGCCGAGTAATCCCATTTGGAGAATGGCTTCCTCTGTGTCCATTGGCTTCAGATCGAATCGCTTTTCACGTACGATCTCGAAATCGTCCTCTTCCTCCAACAGTGCTGTTGATACGCCTTCTGTACCATTAGCAAACATGTGCTTTGTGCCTTCAGCATTTCTAAATTTACGGTTTACTTTAGTTTTGTGTTTACGAATTTGACGCTCTAATTTTTCTACCACCAAATCAATCGCAGCGTATAAATCCAAATGACGTTCCTCTGCACGAAGCAGTAGGCCCTTCATCGGTATCGTTACCTCAATGGATTGTTCATTGTTGTACACTTTTAGATTTACGTGTACGTCAGAGTTCGGAGTTTCGTTAAAGTACTTTGTGAGTTTCGTCACCTTTTTCTCAACGTAAGCCCTAATGGCTTCAGTCACCTCGATGTTTTCTCCACGAATGTTAAAATGCATAACTTAACTCCTCCTTTCGGTGATGTATATATATTTCGATATACCCCAAAAGAATTCCTCCGTAACATTTAAAATATTTTGACAATATTTTTACACTGTCGACAAATTCTTTACAATGGTAAAAACCTTATACTACCGGGAAAAAACGCATTCAATCAAAATTATTTCACCGAGTGAATCAAATTTTTACTTATATTTACCAATTTAATTAAGAAGTAAAATAAATTTCACTTACATTCTTTTAGTTTCAAACTATGTGTTATACTAGGAATTAACCTTTGAAGCTTTAAAGCATTTTACAAAACCTGTTCCATCACCCTACTCGATCCTTGAGTAGGGGTTTTTTATGTATGTTTTTAGACAAATAAAATAAAAAAACAGGCTCTAAAGAGAACCTGTTTTTGTATAACGAAGCTTATGCTTTTTGAACGTTAGCAGCTTGAGCGCCACGAGCACCTTGCTCAACTTCGAAAGTTACTTTTTGACCTTCGTCTAAAGATTTGAAACCATCAGATTGGATAGCTGAGAAATGTACGAATACATCGTCTCCGTTTTCGCGCTCGATGAATCCGAAACCTTTTTCTGCGTTAAACCATTTTACTGTACCTTGTTCCATGTTTGTTGCCTCCTAGTGCGTTACCACACGATATATTGCTACTCTTGCCCAAAGTATTGCTAAAGAAGAAAAGTCGAAACTCATACAATCTTTTACGCCGAACAAAAATAATCTATCACCATCATAACAGTGATTGCGAAATGATGCAAACTAATCATTCATAATATGAAATATTTTCTAGAAATAAAAACCCGCCTGCGGTAACAGACGGGATTAAAAGTATGGTCATAGTGCCTTGAATTATAGTTTAGTTACGTTAGCCGCTTGAGGCCCACGAGCTCCATCTACAATATCAAACTCGACTTGCTGACCTTCGTCAAGGCTTTTGAATCCGTCAGTGTTGATTGCAGAGAAGTGTACGAACACATCGTCCCCGTCTTCGCGCTCAATAAATCCAAAACCTTTTTCTGCGTTAAACCATTTTACTTTTCCTAACATGCCTTTCACAATCCCTTCATCATGCGAATCTTTGTATAGATTTTCTATACACTTTATAGTATGACATATACCCAAAAAAGTTGTCAAAGGCTTAAGATTAGCGAAAAATAAGAAGTTTTGTCGAAAAATCTCCATGGTTTATTTTGCATAAAAATACACTTTTGACATCTATTATTCAATTATCTTTATTAAAAAAGAACCGATCAAAAATCGAACGGTTCTCAAAAAAATTTACATCTGTGAAACCATCTGTGCGAGCTTTGCACAAACAATTGCGCCATATGTTCCAACGATGTTACCGAGTAACCCCATTAATAAGCCGACTGGTGCAAGCGCAGGCTGGAAAACAGAAGCTACAACAGGTGCGGAGCTTGTCCCACCGATGTTTCCTTGTGATCCTACAGCAACGAAGAACATAGGAGAACGTAATAACCTTGCTGCTCCAAACAAGAAAAGAATATGGATGGCAAGCCACACGATTCCCATTAAGATATATTGAGGTGCTTCTACGACATAGATCAGGTTCGCTTTTGCCCCGATAGTTGCAAGCAATAGATAGATCCCTGCGTACCCTACTTTACTCGCTCCGTAATTTTCTAATTCACGAACCTTTGTAAAAGATAGCACGATACCAATCGCAGAGATGATCATGATTGTCCAAGTAGCAGTGTTTAGAATAGCTCCTTGTGGCAGCTTCTCGGAAAACTTCCCTACTATAAACGCTAGACCAAAACCGAGACCAAGGATCGCAAGCAATTGCGGAACGGCAATCGGACGAGCATTCTTTTTCTCAAGCTCACCAACCTGCTTATTCACTTCTCCAATGATGCGGTTATCGGCTTTGTTCCACTTGTCAAAACGTGCTTGGTACCCAGCAAGTGCGATCATGATTCCCATCCAACTGTATCCAACAACCGTATCGACTACGATGATCGGTGACAGAATATGTTCTGGTGTGTCCACCGCTTCAACGAGCGCTGCCATATTGGCAGAGCCTCCGATCCAGCTACCCGCTAGTGCAGCTACACCTGTCCAAGCGTCCTCTGGCAAGTACGGCTGAAAGATCGCGAGTGCGATTGGTCCACCAACGATTACCCCTACCGTTCCTGCTAAGAACATGAGGATTGCTTTCGGTCCAAGTTTGAGTGTTGCTTTTACATTGATAGATAAAAGCAATAACAGCAATCCAACCGGCAGGATGTAAGCGGAAACAAAACTGTATAAATCAGAACTTGAAGGTATGATGCCAAGAGTCGTTGAGATCATCGGCAAAAAATATGTCCAGATCAGTGGCGGTGCATAGTGGAAAAACTTTCGTAGAATGTGGTTTTTGGATTCGCCCAAGATGAATACGAAGCCAACTAGCGCTACTAGATAAGCAAAAATCGCCATTGGTTCTTGAATGAGCGGTCCATTCGATGTTGCAAACATATCCCTATTCCCCCTTAGAATGACTTGAGTGACAAGTATACACTAAAAAATCTTCATTACCTGTATAGTCCTTCAATTGCAAAGAGTGGGAATAGTAGCAACTTTTTTACACTTCTAATCCATGCTTGACCACATATAATTCACTATACAGCGTAGGAACATTAAACAGTTGTTTAAAAGGAGGCAATGGACGTTGCTGCAAATGATTGAAAAAGTCGTACTAGCTATGGCAGCCATTCGTATTTTATCAGGTACCCTTGAGATAACCGCAGCGCTATTCATGCTGCATTTCAATACGGTAGAACGTGCTCTTGTCATCAATTCCATGTTATCCATCATCGGCCCGATCATCTTTTTCTCAACGATGACGCTTGGAATCTATGGATTATCAACAAAATTGTCATTCGGCAGCTTAATCTGGATCATGTTAGGCGTTGTTTGTATTGTTTATGGGATTAAGAGATAGTCGTATTAAATAGAAAAAGGTGACTAAAACCGATACCCAGACAAATACGTCAGAAACTCTTGTTGTTTCCCATGGTTGTACTTCGTTAAAGCATAAGTATGAGCATCCGGAATTTCTACTGAATAACAGTCCACCTCTAGCAATCGTCCTTCTAATAGCTCTCTTCTTACTGTTGATAATGGTAAGAACGAGATTCCTAACCCTTCCGCAATAAAGCGTTTTGTTATGTGAATCTGAGACACCCTCATCATCCGAACGCCCGGATAACGGGATTTCACACGTTTGCAAAGATCATCCCAATATCCTGGATGGTTATGAGTTAATAGATAGTTTGAAAGCAGCACTTCTTTTTCATCCAGGGGCGGCGCTGCTTCAAAGTCCAACCCATCGTGCGGCGCGACTAATACAACTTTATCCTGGTAAAGCATCTGACTCGTAATCTCAGAGTGTGTACTGCCTAAACATGAAAGCCCAAGGTCCACATCCTCGTTTAGAACCGCTTCTTCAATATTTTGTGAATCAATAATTTTTATCGAAATCTCCACATCGGGATTGGCTTTTACATATCGTTTCAAAACAGAAGGCAGGATCGTATCCGCAATGAGCGGTGAGATTCCGATACAAAGCTTCGTATCATAGCCTTGCTGAAACGCGTTTAAATCCTCGAGTCCACTTTCATACACTTCCATCAGCTTTCTTGCATGCTGCAGGTACCTTCTCCCTTCCGCTGTCAGCTTCACTCTTCTGCCATCTCTTAGAAATAGTGACATCCCTAGTTCCGATTCGAGCATTTTTATATGTACAGAAACGGAAGGTTGTGACACATGAAGAATTTCAGACGTTCTTCTAAAATTTTCGCATTCTGCCGCAGTGATAAAAGTTTGTAGCCAGCTAAATTCCATACTTGCCTCCTCCCTATGATTATAATTTTTAATCAATTCAATAAAAAACAATTAATATCATATATCAATTCCATCTTATACAATGATACTAAATAATGGAAGGAGTGAAAACCATGTTGCAAAAAGGTTTAAAAGGAATCGTTGCAGCGGAAACCGCGATCAGCCACATCGATGGTTCAGAGGGCAAACTGATTTATAGAGGTTATGAGATTGGTGAACTTACTTCACGCTTTTCTTTTGAAGAAGTAGCACACCTTCTTTGGTTCGGTAAACTTCCTGACAAAGAACAATTACAAAATCTCAAAAGCGAGCTAATAAAGAATCGTGAGCTTCCTCTTCATATAAAAAGTATCTTAGATCAACTGCCTAAAGACATGGATTTGATGAGTGTAATCCGAACGGCCATTTCGTCTGAAGGTGTCTCGAGTTATGGATGGAAGCCAACTACTTCACAAGCTATTCGATTAACGAGTCTTGTTCCGACCATCATTTGCTATCGGTCACGTCTTTTGGATGGTAAACCTTTTGTTGAGCCATCTAACGAGTTAAACCATGTTGAAAACTATCTATATATGCTTACAGGTGACATACCGAGTAAAGCCCATACACTGGCGCTCGAAACCTACATGATCCTAACGCTCGAGCACGGAATGAACGCCTCCACTTTTTCTGCTCGTGTAACAGCATCGACCGAATCGGATATGGTTTCAGCTGCAACTGCTGCAATCGGAACGATGAAAGGACCTCTTCATGGCGGAGCACCTTCAGCAGTCATTGACTTGCTAGACGAAATTAGAAAAGTTGGAAGTGCTGAACAAGTGATACGAGGTAAATTGGAGAATGGTGAGAAGCTCATGGGATTCGGACACCGTGTTTATAAAACACACGATCCACGAGCCGTTGCGCTAAAAGCAAAACTTTTAGAATTGGTCGGTGAAGATGAGTGGTTGGATCTCGCGCTGGAAGTAGAAACATCCGCAATCGCGTTGCTTGAAGAATACAAACCAGGTAGAGCGTTGTATACGAACGTTGAATTCTATGCAGCAGCGATTATGAAGGCGATTGAACTAGACCCTGCTTTGTTCACCCCTACCTTTACAGCAAGCCGAATGGTCGGGTGGACTGCTCACATTTTGGAGCAATCAGAAGACAACACGATTTACCGTCCACAGTCCGAATATACCGGGAAGTTTCACGATAAAGTTACAATTAACGAATAGCCATTCCATATAGAAGCATCTCTAATCTCAATGGTAGAATTGAAAGTAAGAACCGTTGAAGAAAGAGGTGCTTTTTCGTGATTCTAAAATCAATGGTGTACAGAAAAGAGAAGAAACAAGAAGGATATCCCTTTCAGCTTCCACTTCTTCAATCCCTGAAGTCTCTTCACTTTCAAAAATCAGTCACTATCTTAGTAGGTGAAAATGGTACAGGAAAATCAACGTTACTCGAAGCAATCGCAGATCAAGCAGGTTCTGTTCAGATCAATCGTTCAGAAAAAGAGAATGACTCCATCAAAAAATTAGCCAAACAGTTAAAATTGACGTGGAGTGTGAAAACGAAAAAGGGATTCTTTCTAAACGCAGAAGACTTTGTTAGCTTTGTGAGGCGTGCTGCGGAAATGAAGGAAACGGCGTTACAAGAACTAGCAAACATCAAAGTGGAGTACAAAGACAAGTCTGCATATGCGAAGAGTCTTGCTTCCCTCCCTCACAACCGAACGCTCGCTGAACTCAAAGACCTTTATAATGACGGGCTTGAGTTTCGTTCTCACGGAGAACGTTTTCTAGATTTCTTTCAATCTCGCTTTCGTCCGAACGGCTTATATATACTTGACGAGCCTGAAGTCCCGCTATCACCTATGAAACAGTTAAGTTTTATATCGATGTTAAAAGAGATGGAGAAACAGAACGCACAGTTCCTTATCGCCACTCATTCTCCCATCTTAATGGCCTATCCTGGTGCAGAAATCATCAGTCTCGATTCCCTGCCACCCGCTCCAACTTCATACGAAGAATTAGAGCATGTGCAGATTACGAAAAACTTTTTGGAGAGTCCGGAGAGGTTTTTGAGACATTTGTGATTGAGATAGCCACTTTGGGTATTTAAGTCTTTCTTGATATCCTTATTGGTTTTCTTGATATCTTACCTCCAACTCTTGATATGAGGTGTACTATTCTTGATATAAGCGGCACTTTTCTTGATATACTAAAATCCACATAAAAAAGGCACTCCGCTGATTCCACAGCAAGTGCCTATCCATTAATTCTTTTTATCAAAATACATCCCATCCACTGATACCGACTGATACGGATTCGCGTATTGGGTGTTTTTTTCTTTTTTCTTCTTCATCGTTGAAAGATTGTGCTTAATCTCTTCAAACTGCCGCGTTAAAAGAGGATCAATCGTCTCGTTCATCTTAACGATCAAACGCCCCATCCGCTGTTCGTCTTCTGAATAAGTGGCAGGTAAGCTGTTAATTGTCACTTGACGCTGATCAAGCAATTCATTTAACCGCTCGATATACGATTCACGCTCTTCTTTCGGCAATCCTGCACTCACATGATCATACAGATTCTTCGTGATCTCGAGCAGAATTTTTACGACAGGCATTACACGCGCCCTGTCTCGCCATGCTGCATGCGGCGGTTGATCTGAATCACTTCTTTCCACGTATTGCGGAAATCTAGCACATAGTCTTCCACTTCATCCAAGATCTTCACGTCATTTTGAATGTTTGCTTCAATTAGGCGACGGTTGATGTAATCGTACATCGTCATCAATGACTTTGATACTTCAAGGTCCATGTTCAGCGTGACCATCAACTCTTGAATAATCTTTTGTGCTTTTAATAGGTTCGTATTCTTTTGTTCTGTATTTTTAAGCTCAATCCCCGTTCTTGCGAGACCGATAAACTTTAAGCATCCGTTATAGAGCATGAGCGTCAACTCGCCGGGTGACGCCGTTTGGACTGAGTTATTTTGATACGCCTTGTTTGCGTTAAGTATGGACATGTAAAGGTAACACTCCTTTTTGGTTTAAAATTACTGTCCGCCGCCAAACTGCTGCATTAAGTAAGCTGATTGCTGATTAGAGCGTTGAATGGCTGTTTCCATTGCTGAGAACTGACGCCAATAGCGGTCTTCTACCTGCTTCAAACGATCTTCGAAAGCCGAGATACGCTTATCCACATCAGTTAACTCTTTACCTAGCGTAAACTGAGCATTTGTACGAAGCGCGTTCCCTGCTTTTAGTTCGATTTTGTCGACAGTTTGATCAATAGAGGCACGTAGTTTTTTTGCGATACCTTCTACGTTATTCGTACTATCACCAGTAAACATCTTCATTACTGCTTCGGGATTCGCAGCTAACGCTTCTCTTAGTTTCTTATCATCAATCTCCAGCTTCCCTTTATCGAGATAGTTACGGGAAGTTGTGATTCCGATTTCAGAAAGCTGGTCATATTTTGTATCTCCCGTATTTACGGAAGCGTATAGAACCGAACGCATCGTGTTCAACCCACTCGAAAGAACTGAATCTCCACGTAGCATCCCGCTCTTCGCCTTCTCATCCCAGAGTTCCGCTTCTTTTTCAGATAAGTCTTTTCGCTGTGCATCCGTTAGCGGAGGAAAATCACGGTACTTTGTTTCAGCAGTCTTTTTATTAATCGCTTCAATCGTTTCGTTGTATTTTTTTACAAAGTCTTTGATTGAAGTGATTACTCCCTCAGTATCAGTGGTTGAACTGATGGTAGATTCTCCGGTTGCTTTTAATGAATAGGAAACTCCGCTGATTGTGAAGTTGTTGGATGTGCGCTCTAACCCAGTAAGTCCGTTCAAATCAAAAATGGCATTTTGGCTAGTATCAGTTCCTCCGAGCTCTTGAGGTCCTGTTGCACCCGGCAGCACACTAGCAAAACCTATATTTTTAAAGAAAGAAACCGTTTTATCGTTACCAAGTGTAATCTTAGAACCTTTTCCTGTTAAGTTGTTTGAGATAACGAACTTCCCTGTAAAGTCATCATAAAAGGCTGACATGTCTAGTCCAGCTTCTGAAAACTTTTTCGCAGTTGATTCTAATGTATCTTTTGTTGGGTCTATCTTAATTGTCTTTGTTACTTCAGTTCCATCTGGTTTTGTAACTTTAATTTCAAGCGGAATTTCGGCTGTCCCAAATTTGGCCAGATTCATCGTTTCTAAAGTTGTTTTCCCACTTGGTTTTTTATCGTCTTTATCTTTAACTTGATCAGACACCCAAGTTCTTGCAGTTGCAAGCTGAGAAATTTTAATCTTAGAAGTAATATTAGAAGCACTTCCCGCCGCAGTCGCAGTTACTGCATTTGGATTCGTGCTTGTTACCGTCTTCTTATTGAACGTTCCTTGAAGAGCGATTCCGTCTAAAACAAATCGATCGAGATCGGTCATTAGCTTATTCATCGAACGATAGTCATCACGCTGCCACTCTAGCGTTGTCTTTTTCTGTGCCAGTTTATCGAGTGGGATGCGCTCTGCTTTCATTAAATCGCCAACGATGGTATCGATGTCCATTCCGCTGGCTAATCCGCCAATTCTCATACTCACGGTTCATCACCGTCCCTAAATTTTTTTATCAACAAAAATACCCATAAAATCAATCATATCCGCATACATATCAAGGAACTTTTTGTTTGGAATTTCCTTGAGCACCTCTTGTGTCACTTCGTCCACGACCTGAACGTAATAATCATTCAGCTTTTCGTGAAGTACAAATTTAGAAGAAGTGTGTGTTGGTTTTAACATATCGTTCATCGCATGAATCACTTTTTCGAGTGATTCTTTTGCTGGTTTACTCTGTACTGAAGCTTCGGCTTGAGTCGTTTGTTCTGGTTGGTTTTGGCTTTTAAGCACAGGCTCAGACTTTTGAAATACAGGAGAACTAATTGATTGCAGTTCCACCTTCATCGCCCCTTTTATTTTCTCTAAAATTTATATCGGATTAATCAAAAAATTGTTGAGGAAGAGTAAAGAAAGAAGTCGCGAAAAAAAATTTATTACAATTCTATGAAACTACTCAATCTTCTAATTATTTATTGTAAAATAGTTGCTTAGGAACATAAAAAATGTAGAAAAATGACCAATAATGTCTGCGGCATTTACATAAAGCAATACATACTCTAAAAAATGAAAAATTGAAAACGAGAGGATTCTGGCAGTAATGAAACACCGACAATCGAAGCAACAACGAAAACGCAGCCAACAGCCTAACTCAAACGTTAAGCAATCGAAAGCCATGGAACAACCTCTACATAAGAACAGATACATAACCGGGCTCGATGGACTCAGAGCCATCGCCGTACTTGCAGTTATCGCCTATCACTTAAACTTTGAATGGGCGGCAGGCGGTCTGCTAGGGGTTACTGTCTTTTTTGTTTTATCAGGATATCTAATAACCGATCTACTAATCACTGAATATGTAACAACCAATTCTATTAACTTTAAAAATTTTTGGATCCGCCGAGCCCGAAGGTTATTGCCAGCCATGTTTACGATGCTTCTCGTCGTCGTCACATATGTAACCTTGTTCGAGCCATCTATGCTTGAAAAACTTGAAGAAGATACCGTTGCAGCCATCCTTTATGTGAGCAACTGGTGGTATATATTCCAAGATCTTTCGTATTTTGAAAGCTTCGGCCCCCCTTCCCTACTCACTCACTTTTGGAGTTTAGCGGTGGAAGAACAATTTTATATTTTATGGCCATTAATCATTATCGTTCTATTAAAAATGAAAGTTCGTGAAGGATCCCTGTTTTCTATGATGCTAGCAGGTGCTCTCCTTTCAGCAGCACTGATGACACTTCTGTACGAACCAGGTGCAGATCCTAGCCGCGTCTATTACGGAACAGATACGCGCGTGTTCTCACTTCTACTAGGAGCTAGCCTTGCTGTTATCTGGCCAAGCCGAAAACTGTCTAGCACATTACCACCTGAGATTCGTTGGAAACTAGACTTTGTCGGACTATCCGCACTCGCTTTTATCTTTTACATGTTCGGAAGCACGGATCAATATCAAGACTTTCTCTACCAAGGTGGAATGGTCGCGATATCCGTTGCCGCTCTATTAGTAGTAGCCGTTATGGTCCACCCATCCAGCAGACTTAACACGTGGTTGAGCTTTAAACCGTTACGATGGGTTGGCACCCGTTCGTACGGCATTTATCTATGGCACTTCCCAGTGATTGTTCTGACGAGCCCTCAGTGGGGAGCGGATGCACCAAGCTTAGTGAGAACGACATTACAGGTTGTACTCATCTTAATTCTAGCTAACCTATCTTGGAAATACATCGAGAATCCAATTCGTAAAGGTGCGTTATCAAGATTCTGTCGAGTGGTAAAACGTGGAGAATGGAAACGTGAGCGTTCGTTTATCGGAAAGTTTGTGTTAACAGCTTGCATCTTAGGTCTTTTCATGTGCGTATCTGCGATCGGCTTCACGACAACTTCAGTAGCATTAAGTAAAGGTAAAGTAATCTCTGCTATACAAGACAAAGTTGGTAACGCAGACCCACCGACAGAGAATACGGTGAGACCCCAACCGAAGCCTGATGCGCCAAAAAAAGACGAAAAACCTGAAGAAAAGCCTTCAGAAGAAGCACCATCAAACGATGAAGAAACAGATGAAGAGAAGCAATCTGTTCAAGATACTCGCTCACTCTCTGTCATCGGCGACTCCGTCATGATTGATGTGACGCCTCACATAGAGGAAGTATTTCCAAATGCAAAAGTGGACGCGAAGATCGGACGCCAGTTTAGAGAAGCAGAAGATCTTGTTCAACAAAAGAAAAGCTCAGGCAGTTTAGGAGAGATTGTTGTTATCGAGCTTGGAGCGAACGGGCCACTATCTGAAAAGAGAATGCATAACTTGATTGAGCTAATTGGTGATCGAGATATTTATATGATCACGACACGTGTACCAAAGCCTTGGCAGCGGGAAGTGAATGAAACGATCACAAATGTTGCACATGAGTACAAACACGTTAAAGTCGTAGACTGGTTTGAGATGAGTGAATCTCACCCTGAATACATTGGTAGCGATGGTGTGCATTTAACGCTCACTGGTGCAAAAGAGTATGCGGAATTTCTAATTAAACATATTGATTAAAAAAGAAAGCCAATCATCCGAAAAAAACATACGGGGATTGGCTTTTCTATATCTACTCATCGTCATTGTTGATTAAAGGATTGTCTTTTCCGTTCGGAGCTGGAAACTCTCCCTTAGGAAGATCTTTTAAATAATCCGTGAGTTCCGGTAAATAATAGGCTGAAATGGTGATCTCGTATTTGAGCTGGTAGGTAACAGCATCAGCAGAAGCGATTTCAAGTTCTTCCATACCAGTAAACGTAATGCCTTCTACGACAATGACACGCTTTAATTCTTCAATGGTTCGTATAAACTTTTGAATACCTTCATAACCTTTTGATACAACTGACATCTCAGCAGTAATTTTTTTTACGCCTTGAGGTAAAACTTCAGGTACAGCAGGTGTTTGTGGTTCAGTTGTTTCCACCGTATCGCTTTCGTTTGCATCTTCATCTTCTACTTCTTCGGTAACATTTTCAGCACTTTCATCAGCATTTTCGGTTTCAGTGGTTTCTTCATTTGCAGGACCTTCAGGGGTAGGACTATCAGAAGCCTCTTCTTCAGCAACAACCTCTTCCTCTTCTGATGCTTCGCCATCTGAAAAGTCCATCGTTAGGATAAGGCTATCAGATAAGACCTCTGCTTTCTCGAACTGCAGCATCAGTTGATCAACAAGAGGCTTAACCGGCACTTCCTCTTGTAGAGCAAATGTATTTTCACTCGTTTGTGTAGTTACAGCAACAGATTCATTAGCATTCTTTAACAGTACCTCTTGCTGTTTCATTTCTGTATCTACCGATTCAATTCTCTGATGCAAAGGTGACAGTAATCCAAAGTATCCATATACTCCACCTATAACCATTAAAAGAATGACACCTAGTCCCACATATGTAAGAAGCTTTTTATTCTCCGCCATTCTCTTCACCTTTTAACTCAAGAATTTTCTCTTTATCAAATTCAATCTTATAGAGACTTTTATAACGGGGCAGATACTCTTCCATAGCTGTCATATCTTCTCCATTATTGATTTCCTCAAAGTTAGTCGTTTCCATCTTTTCAATTGTAGCATCTGCTAGATAAGGAGAATTGGTTAATTCAAATAAATAGTGAGAAGTTTCCGCTAGTGTATCAAACTGAGCTTCAACATAGATTGTCTTCTTATCTTTGTATTCATATTTCATAAAAAAACCACGTTCTGGAAGCAGGGCAACTAAGTGCTGAAGTAAATCTGTAGCAGCGATCTTCTTATTACGAATATAATCAATCTTTTCTGCTAAAGGTTCTGATTCAACTTGTGGAACTGCTTGTTGCTGTTTCTCCAACTGCGTTTGCACGAGAAGTCTTTCTTGTTCTAATAGTCGTTCTTTTTCTTGCAGTGTGCCTGCACTTACATAATAGTCGAGTCCTAACCAAGTGGCTGACCCTAGAAACAACGTCACTGCAGCTATTAATAGAATGGTAGTCTTTAATGATTTACTTTCTTTAACGGGTAAAAGATTAATATCGACTAACATAGCTGCACCTCTTTTAGCCCAAGACCTAGTACTACATCAAATTGTGGAGGCAGTAATGTGTCAGAGGGTTTGATCGTCAGTACGGGTACATCCAGTTTGGAAGACAATCTTTCTTGAATGTATGACAACTCTGGCAACTCACCAGACAACACAACTTTCGTTACACCCTGTTCACCTTGATTAATGGTAAACTTGTAATAGTTTACGATGCGCTCTATCTCTACCAATTTATCCTCTATTAATCCATGTATATAACCAGAATCACCTTGCCATTCAATTCTCTGTACGCCAGTAGAATGCTGTTTAAAATTCCAGCTCTTATAATCAGTCTCCATTTTTAGATGGTTGAAGAAATAAGGCTTATGATGGTGAAAGATACTTAGTTGAACGGCAGGAATATCAAACTGTAGACAAAGGGTATGATCTTTTTCAGAAACGAGATCCTTCATAAAAATAAGTCGATACAAGGCGACGCATGAAGCATCGGCAACAACTGGTTTTAACTTAGCATCTGTAAGCAGTGATGAATAATCGTGTACCATTCTTTCGGAAGCGGCAAAAAGTAAAATCTCTCGTTTCTCCTCATTTGTATCAAGTAACACATAATCAAATACAGGATCCTCAAACGGAAGATGGATGGTATTACCTAGCTCCATATATAAGTAGCCTTTAATCTCTTCATCCTTTTGATTAGTGGGAACCTGATGTTTCCGAATAACGAGCTTGCTATCAGGGATTAAAAACTGAACTTCCCGACCTTTGATTCCCCACTCCGCTACACACTCTTCTAGAATGGTTAAAAGAGTTTCACGATCTGCAATTAGGCCATCATGAATCAATCCTTCAGGAAGATAACGTTCACCAGTACCTCTTACATCAAGATCTTCTGGGTGACGGTAATCCAAATAACGGATAACATGATCTTGGAGTATTAAGTTGATTCTCTTTTTGTTGAAAAGCCCTAGATTGAATAACATATGTTTTCACCTCTGTCTAGAATGCAAAACTATTAACTTATTAGCGATTCATTTGACCATTGCACCTTATATAGATGAAATCGTAAAATGATGCGCAATTTCAGTTTCCCCTTGATGTTAGTGCGTAAGAATAATACTAATTCTCCTTCTCAAGAAAAGGAGAATTAGCATTTTATTTTTTACTGTCCACCTAAATATTTAGTTAATTCAGTTTCAGATAATACACCGTCTGTATTTGTATCAACCCCACTAACAGCTTCTGCTGCGTGTCCATCAATGCTATATGCTCCACTTGCTAATGTTACCTTCCACTCGCTATCTTTTAAATTATTAACATAATCTGATAGAGAGCTAGAATTCTCCCAAGAGGAAGCTTTATTGTCAGCAGCATATGCTAATTTTGCGCCATTAATAATTTGAACCGCTTCTGTAACTTGTGCTTTCTCTTTTGTTTTACCAATAATTCCACCTATACTTACCACCGCAATTGCTGCGATAATACCTAGAATTACAATTACCACTAACAATTCAATCAGTGTTAAACCTTTTTCATTTTTTAAAAATCTTTCAAAATTCTTTAACATCTATCTTGCATCTCCTTTAAATTCGTAGAATTAATTTCCACCAAGATAAGTCGTTAATTGTGCTTCTGTAATAGGATCAGCTTGAGAAGTATTTGTTTTTTTCATAGCATCAAGTGCTGCATGATCTGATATTTTATATGTTTTTGTAGTCGCATCAAATGTAACAGTCCATGCGTTATCCTTTAAATTACTAACATACTCTTTTAATGGGTTATTAGCTTCCGCTGTACTTGTCCAAGTCGTTGCATTATTTTCTGTTGAATGTGCCATCTTTGCTGCTTTAATAATTTGAACTGCCTCACTAACTGCAGCTTTATCTTTAGTTTTTCCAATAATTCCACCTATACTTACAACAGCAATAGCTGCTATAATACCTAGAATAACGATAACTACCAACAACTCAATGAGCGTTAGTCCTTTTTCATTTTTTGCGTGTTTTTTTAATAGTTTATTAAACAACTTTGTTCACTCCCAATATTTTTTGATGTATTAACCAATTGTTTTATAAATTTCAAACATCGGTACCATTACGGATACAACAATCGTACCAACTACAGATGCCAAGAAAACAATCATCAATGGCTCAATCAACGCTTTTAAGCGATCTGTCCCCGTTTCAACTTCTTTTTCATAAAAATCTGCTACTTTTGCAAGCATTTCATCCAGCGATCCAGTTTCTTCACCAATTGATATCATTTGGGTTACGAGTGGCGGGAATATCCAATGATTTTTCATCGGTTCTGTCAATCGCTGACCGGTTTCCAGAGAACTTCTCGATTCACGAATCACCTTTGCCACTACCTCATTCTCTACCACTTTTTCCACAATCGATAAGGATTGCAGAATTGGAACTGAACTTGAAAACAGTGAACTAAGCGTTCGTGTCATCCTCGCAAGTGCAGATTTCTGAAGTAGTTTACCGAATATAGGAACTTTCAAAATTACATAATCAAAGTAATATCGGCTTGATTTATTTTTACGAATAATCAAGAGTGCCAAATAGAATAACACCAAGAATATGAGTAAAAGCCACCAAAAACCTTGCACAAAATCACTGGCTCCTAAAACAAATCGTGTAATAGCTGGGAGCTCTCCTCCAGCTTCTTGAAGCATAGCCGCAAACGTTGGCACAACTTTAGCTAGCAAGAAGATTACTACAAATACTGCCACCACTCCGACTATCATTGGATACATCATCGCTGATATGATCTTTTGCTTCGTATAATGCTGCTTTTCAAAGTAGGTCGCTAGTTGATCGAGTGTATCGTCCAAACTACCACCTGCTTCACCTGCGGACACCATGTTAATGACCATCGGTGGAAACACATTTCGGTGTCGACTCATCGCATTAGACAATGGGTTACCTTGCCGAAGCTCTTCTTCCACATCTGCTAACACCTTTTGCAGCGCCTTACTTTCTGTCTGAGCAGCCATGATACTTGTCGAGTCAACAACGGATACACCCGCTCGCAACAATGTTGCAAACTGCCTTAAGAAAATGACAAACTGCTGAGATTTTACTGGACTGCCTAACGAAATTTCTTTGTTAAACAGCGTTTGTTTCATCTCTTGTACTTCTGTGACTGCGATTCCTTTTTCTTTTAGCTTTAGAACCGCCTCACGCTTGGATAGCCCAAGAACGGAGCCTGTACGTTTTTTTCCGCTCTTGTCACGACCTACATAACTAAACTGTGCCATCTTAGCCTCCCTTCTCCAGGAGATATGGCTCCACGAACTCTCTTGAAACTTCGTTGCGCTCAAGAGCTTCCTTGGCAGACATCTCAAACGTATGCATACCAGCGTTCTTGCTCGTCTGCATCACACTATGAATCTGGTGAATCTTTTCATTGCGGATCAAGTTCGCTACAGCAGGTGTATTGACTAACACCTCAGTAATCGCTCTTCTTCCTTTACCATCATTGGTTGGAAGAAGCCTCTGCGACATGACACCGACTAAGACGGAGGCTAATTGAATTCGGATCTGTCCTTGTTGTTCCGGTGGAAACACATCGACGATTCGATCAATCGTTGATGATGCGTTTGTCGTATGTAGCGTACCTAGAACAAGGTGACCCGTTTCCGCTGCCGTAATAGCTGTTGCAATGGTTTCCAGATCCCGCATTTCCCCGAGCAGAATCACATCAGGGTCTTGACGGAGTGCTGCGCGAAGGCCGTTTGCAAAATTGTTCGTATCAAACCCAATTTCACGCTGGTCAATCACGCACGTTCGATGTTTGTGCAAGTACTCGATCGGGTCCTCTAACGTAATTATGTGCCGACTCATCGTCCGGTTCATAAAATCGATCATCGAGGCAAGAGTCGTAGACTTACCGCTCCCCGTTGGGCCGGTAACAAGCACGAGTCCTTGATGTTTCCCCGCCATCTTCCGTACACTTTCAGGAAGCTTCAGATCTTCCATGCTGGGAATAGAAGTTGGAATGATTCGAAAAGCAAGACTCACACAGGACCGCTGACGGTATGCGTTTACCCTGAACCGCGATAATCCTTGAATCCCATACGAGATATCAATTTCTCCCGCTTCTTCAAAATCGGAATAATACTTTTCATCAATGACTAGTTGTGAAATCTGTTCCGTATCCTCGGGTCTCAACGCTTCACTACCGTATCGTTTTAATCCCCCATTGATTCGAAAAACAGGAGGCATCCCAACAGACAGGTGAACATCTGATGCTTTTAATTGAAAGGCTGCTCTCAGCCATTGTTCCAGCTTTTCTTTCATGTCAGCACCTACTCGTTGATGGCTACACGCAAGACTTCTTCAGTCGTCGTTAAGCCTTGTTTCACTTTTAGGAACCCATCATCAATCAAAAAGATAGTTCCATTTTTCATCGCATAATCACGCAATTCTACAATTGGTCTGTTGTTCATAATGAGCTGGCGAATATGCTCGTCCACAACTAAAACTTCATGAAGAGCAATCCTGCCTTTATATCCCGTACTGTTGCACATGCCGCAGCCTTTTCCACGAGAAACGGATTCAATCTTGATACCGCGTTTAGCGAAGATTTCTTTTTCTCGTTCTGTCGCTTTAAACGTTTGTTTACAATCACGGCATACTCTTCGGACCAACCGCTGAGCGATAACTCCAGATAGCGATGCAGCAACTAAGAACGGTTCAACACCCATATCAGTAAGACGAGCGATCGTACCGATTGAGTCATTCGTATGAAGCGTGCTTAATACTAAGTGACCCGTTAGAGACGCACGAACTGCAATTTCAGCCGTTTCAGTATCTCGAATTTCCCCGATCATGACGATGTCAGGATCCTGTCGGAGAATAGAACGCAAACCACTTGCAAACGTAAGACCAACTGAAGAGTTCACTTGAATCTGGTTAATCCCCGCCAGTTGGTATTCAACTGGATCCTCAATCGTTACTAGGTTCACTTCCTCTGTGTTCAACTTGTTTAATGCTGCATACAGAGTTGATGATTTACCTGATCCCGTCGGACCCGTGATTAAGATAATGCCGTTCGGCTGTTTGATTAGATTTGTAAACCGCTGCATGTTCAGCTTGTTAAAACCTAGATTCTCTAGATGATTTAACGAACTACCGAGATCAAGAATACGCAGGACAATCTTCTCACCATAGATCGCTGGCAATGTAGATACACGAAGGTCTACAGGATGCATATCCAGTGTCATCTTTATTCGTCCATCTTGAGGCAATCGGCTTTCGGTTATGTTCAAGTTCGCCATAATCTTAATACGAGCCGTCAGCATGTTCTGCATATGCTTTGGTAGACTTCGTTCCGTTTTTAACATCCCGTCGATCCGGTAACGAATCACAATCTTGGTTTCGTGAGGATCAAAATGGATATCACTCGCTTTTTGCTGAACACCTTGCTGGATGATCTGATTCACGAGCTTAACGATTGGTGAATCTTCTTCTGTCATTCGGCTGTCATCACTCAACGACGCACCTTGTGGCAGAAGATCAAGAAACTCGTCCATAGAATCATCGATATCGTAATACTTGTTATGAGCACGTATAATATCGTCTTTTGCTGATATCGCACGTTCAATTTGAAAACCAGTTGTTAATCGCAAATCATCGATAACGGTAAAATCCATAGGATCTGCCATCGCAACAAAGAGCTTATCTGCTTCCTTTTTCACCGGCATAAGAAAATGTCTTCTAGCAAACTCTCTTGGGACAATTGCCACTGCTTGTTCATCAATGGGATAGCGATACAAGCTTAAGTGCGGAATACCGAGTTGAAATTCAAGTACCTCGATAAGCTGCTGTTCGGTCAGCAGACCCTTTTCGATAAAAGCATCACCAAGTTTTTGGTTGCTACGTTTTTCTTTTAACGTTTGCTGAAGAACTTCTTCAGTGATTAATCCAGACTCTACTAAAAGATCACCAAGGCGCTTTTTTTGAACGATCACTTTATCTCACCGTCGCTCTCTTTACCAGGATTACTAGAATTTGTTTCTTTTTCTGGAACAGGCTTTGATGTAGTTGGTTTATCCGAAGGGTCAGTTCCCGGAATACCTGGCATTACAGGTACATAAGGGTTCATCGGATTATTCGGATCTGGATAATACGGGAAAGGATACGGATAAGGCGTTCCAGGTGTACCCTCTTCTGGTGTTGTTTCAGGCGTTTCCTCTTCCTCAACCGGATAGCCTCTCTCCTCTATACGATGTCGCGGCGGATAAAAATCTTCTGCCAGCTTTTCCGAAGCCACTTCCTCACCACCAGAACCAAACGATTTACGATAGACCGTTGCCAGATAGCCTTCCCTTCCACCACTTACGGTAACTGCACTCAGAATCGATGCCAGCTGGTCATTAAAATGAATAATAGTCTTTGGTTCAAATACTTGCTTGTCCACTTTGACGGTATATGTATAAGGAAGTGGTACCCCAACAATAGAAACGCTTAAATTGTTTCCATCCATCATAAAGTTGAACTTATAAGACGAAGCATTTGTATTCTTAAAAGCTAGATCCATGTCTTGAGGTTTAACGAGTGCTTCATATCCTAGTGACGCATAATCAGGCAGCTCTCTTGATGTATGACGTTCGATGATGCTGAAGTTTGTTTTTTGTATCGCTCCATAAATGCCACTAGCCAGCACGTTAAGATCAATCGAATCTTGTGCCGTCATGTCTACTTCTTCTAGAGCTCCTATTAATGAGAAAACTTCTCCTGGTTTCATCTCATAATTTTCTAAACCCTCTACCCAATCTTCCAAAAGAACATGCTCTCCTGGGAGTTTAATCGTGCTTTCACTCACCACTTCTTCTGCTTGTCCGAACGTAGTGAGAAATTCGTTTATTGGGATTTCAAGTTCATTTGTTTGTAAAGTAGAGCCTATCTTTTTCAGGTGCGCATGTAGCATCTCTTCATCCAATAACTCTGTAAGTCCACTAACTTGAAGTTGTTGTATCGATTTTTCAACCGTTTCCTTATTTACGTTTACTAATAACGGTGAAACACTATCCGAAAGATTCTTCAGACTATCTTCAACCTGAAACTGCCATACATCACTAGGCAATTTAACTTTTTGCTCGTTGTAAACCAAGTACACGGGATGCTCGTTTTGCCACTGTGATACTTTTTCGTTAACCAGTGGAAGCGCTTCTGATTTTGATAGATTTTCTAAAGGGATAGAAGCGATAGCAACCCCCGTACCATACTTTTCTTCTTCGAAAATATTAGAGTATACCTTTGTCCCTAAGTGACTAAAAAAGAAAAGAAAAAGAGCTGCAAGGCTAAGGGATGCAAAGATCACAAGAAAATTTTTGGGATTGAATTCTCTTTTAGCCATCGCGTTCTCTTTAGCCCACAACGTTCATGGAAAGTTCCGCTAGAACGGCAGGTCCTTTCTCTTGAGCTTTCCGCACATCCTCTTTATTTAGAGTGGTTCCGTTCGGAAATAAAAGCTCACCGTTTCTTTCGAAGATATCTTTGGTTGTCGTTCGTCCAGTCAATAATTTCAGTTGCTTTTCTTGAAACTCAGATAATTCGTTTGTTTCAACAGACACAGCAACCTCTTCTTCTACTTCAACAGCGCCACCTAATAAAGACTCAGCTTTATCTAAAAAGTTCAACTGTGCTTCTTCTTTAATAACGATCAAATCACGTCCATAAGTGATAAGCTGTTCGGATGAAAGGATGACTTTCTTTGAGCGTAGTGACAATTCCAGACCAAGAATGGCTCCCGTGTCTTCGTTGATAAAGAACTCTGTCGCTTCTCCAATCAGTTGACCTTTACGATCAATCAACTTAGCTCCAACTACAGTAATTTTCTTTTGCACAAGTTCGTTTGCGATCGGAATCTCTGTTAAATCAAAGATCGATGTGCTGTCTTCAATCATTACTGCAAACTCTCCAACACCTACAATTTTCTTAAATGGAACCGCACGTACGCTGATCTGCCAGTCCGCATGTTCAACCGTTAGGAAATCAACCATACCTTCTTTTGGATTAACGACTAATGACTTTACATGTCCTACTTCTGCTCCATCTGCAATACTAATAATAGGCAGTCCAACAAATTGATTACTTTTTTTCATATTACTCACCCAGTCCTTTATGTTTTAAATAATTATGTTATTTGTTCATTTCTTTGTATCTTTGAAGCTCTTCTACAATAACAGGATAAATGCTTAGCTTTTCTTCCATTTTCTCAATTAAAGGATTGAAGCTGTTTAATTCACTAGATTTCACATAAGAATCTAACAATAGTTTTGAAAACAGATAGAAGTCTTTGTCTGATAATTTTTGGTTCAATAATGTGACGAGCATTTCTTGATAAGAGCTATGATCGCCTGTCTCTTCGTACGAGCGCAAGGTACTTAGAAACATATCCTGTAGCTCTACATTCATATCAGGTGTACTGATCTCAACGGATTCGTTAATAGAGGCTTCAACTTCTTCTATTTCAGCCACTACTTCTTCTGTATCCGACACAGAAAACTCATCTTGCTCTTCGTATGATTCTATCTCTTCAACCGATTCTACTGTTTCAACTACTTCTTCCATAGGTGTTGCTTCAATTTCAGATTCAACTTCAACTTGTATAGGCTCTTCTAATGTGATTTCAACTTCGATGATAGGTTCTTCCATGATGTGGGCTTCTTCGGTGTTTATCTCTTCAATCGCAGTTAACAACTCTTCTGTATCCTCTACTTCTAGTAGTTCCTCAAGCATGGATTCTGTTGATGATTCATTATCCTCCAAAATAAAGTTCTTATCATGAGATAGTTCTTCGGTTGGTTCAATGATCTCCTCGAGTGATGAGATTTCAATATCCGGTGTCTCTACTATTGTGTCCGTTTCACCTAAATCTTCTAATAATGAGGCGCGTTGTAAAAGAATCTCCTCATTTTCTATATCGGTAGCTATAGGCATATTCGTAAGCTCTTCATCAGATATTTCTCTCGTTTCTTTTAAGAATTCGAATTCATCTTCAATAGATTCAGAGAGTATGTCTTCCGTTTCCAGTTCTTCTACAGGCAAAACGATATCTATACTCATTTTTTCTTCTTCTGCTATAATTTCGTCGATATCTAAATCTAATAGTTCATTAGGGTCTAACGCTTGTAAATCTTCAGTTATCAATGAACCTTCTTCAAATACTTTTATCTCGTTATCAAATTCACTGCTCATTACTAATTCTTCTATTGCAGCAGCGTGTTCATCTTGTTCTATAAGATTCTCTTGAACATACTCCTCAGGTGCTATTTCATTCTGGGAAAAAGAAAAAACAATATCTGATTGCCCTGTACTCGCTGAAACCAAGTTGAATTTTTTTGCTGCTATATATGATGCAATGAAAGCAATTAACATCATTGCAGTAAGAGCTAATCCAAAAGATAAATTATTTAAAATAAACAACCCTCCTAAAGCCAACAAAAAAGCTAGCCCTAGAATTGTCATTTTTAATGGCCGTTTAACGTTTGGAGGATAAAAATATAGCAGCGAACCTACAATTAATGTGATTACTAACAAAACAATAATTTGTGTCAATGAACTCTCCTCAATTCCAATATTCGCTAATTAAACCTATAATACTACATTTTTACTAAAAATCACCCAATAATATCAAACTTTTCTAAAAAATATTGTATAATTAAGCAGTAAAATCTTTATTACTAGGTCTTTATGACCAAAAAACAGTTAAGGATGATTATAATGCTTTCAGAAAAAGGTTTTTCTCTAATAGAGGTTCTTATTTCATTAACGATCCTATCTGTTTCCGTTATAGGGATTTCGCAGTTTTTTCACCAAGCAAACCAAATATCAGCAGGAAATAACACAAAGCTAGTTGCTACCAATCTAGCTCGGATGACATTGGAGCGTATACAGATTAATCATGAGCCATATGGAATTAATTTGATTTCTGGAATGTCTGAAAAGTCATTAACCAAATCCACCTGTTCAACCTCTGCTTGCCAAAGTTTATATGAGATGGATATTAATAATAAGCCATATAAGATAACCATAAGAGTTAAACAATTACCTGCCGATAAAGAGATAGGACTATATTCTGCAAAAGTTCTTGTCAATTATGGGAAACCAAATCCTACATCTGTAGAGGGGTATTTAAAAGATGCTGCGAGAACGAATTAGATACTTAGACCAAAGAGGTTTCACCTTAGTCGAATCTTTACTTTCCCTTGTTCTCTTCTCCATTATCGCTACTGCTGTTTATTTCGTTTTACTCAACGGATTAAAAACAGAGAACAAAATTTATAATGAAACATTAATTCGTGATGAAGCAGATTTAGTCATGTCAGAATTTATTAAAGTACTTTACACTGCAACACCTTCAAAAGTGAAAGAAACAGTGAATGATCCTAATAATCTCGTTTATAAATTAAATAACAATACGAGCAAAACCATTGGATTCGTACAAGATAAGCCTGTTATCGATGGCAGGCAGATTAGCTCTAACGATTTTAATTTCTCAGGATCCACAATAACTATAGTGGATAAAAGTATTAAAATTGATCTGTTAGTTGGAAGTAACAAGAATGCCAATGCAAAAAAGCTAAAACTAGAAAGTCAATTTAGACTAATGGAGGAATAACGCATGAAATACTTTTGTTCTGAAAAAGGTAATACGTTGATAATCGTCCTTTTGATGATCGTTATTTTCACGGTCGCAGGACTCTCCTTAGTCACTACAACATTTAATGGTGTCAAAAAAACAGATGCGCGTGAAACGCAAATTCAATCTATTGAACTGGCTGAAAAAGGAATTGATTATGTATCCACCCTTCTAGAGACTCGGTCAAAAGATTATATAAACCTGGATGTTTCTGCATTCGACACAGCCCTAACTAACCTTCTAGATAATTATGAAGTAGACATACCAAGTGATGCTTTTTTGCCTAACTCCACTATTCCTGCAGAAGACGGTGTCGTTAAAGTTAAGATTTATGATCGTAAGAGAATCTCAACGAATCCCGAAGACTTAACGCAAACGATGACTATACATAGCCAGGCAACAGTAAAAGGAAAAACAAAAACCTTAATTTCAACGATTCAGCTTGGCGGTAAACAAACACCTGAAGCACTTAATTATGCGCTTGGTTCGTATAATCCATTCCCTTGTACGGGCAGTAATTGTAATTCTTCTACCGATGACGGAAACATGTTTCTACATGGCGGAGTAGCCATTAAAGGCGATGTTTATGTTGAAGGTAACTTAGTGACTCACAATAACGGTATTGAAGGAGAGGCAAGAAACTGGATTCCATCAGATTATCCGAGTATGGAAGGTGAAGGCTCTCAAAAAGCCCGGCTGATCTTGCTGAAGAATTTATATAAACTAAAAAATTCTCCAAACTACAGTGTTCATATTAAAGAAAAAGATTTTCCTTCATCACTTAACTGGTACGAGGAATTTTTAGGACAGGGAAAATATGAAAAACTAGATAAAAACTTTATAAGTCCAGCTTTTACAAGCTTTCAAAGTAAGTACGTTCCCAAAATTGAGACAAGAACACCAAAGTTCACTCCGATTAAAATTGACGACCAAAAAGATGATTACTTTTTTACAGATTCAACTAGGAATTTTACAGTTACTAAACCACCTGCAAATTGTGTATTTATATTAGATCTTCAAAACAGATGTACCAATTCCAGAACTAACAATGGAAATGTATACGTTAATTCAGTGAATCCTGTTCCTTTTATGGAAAGCTTTTCGTTTAAACGTTTGAGCACAACTAATAGTGTATCGTTTAATAGTCATCCGAACAAAATCGCAAATTGGAACCAACTGTCATTCGAAAATGGTGCATACATTGGTGGTAATTTAACAATTGGAAAACCTGAAGCTAACGGCCATTATAATGTTAACAACTACGAGAAATTCGAGATAAAAGGTCCTATCTTTGTAAATGGTAACCTAACGATCTGGAATTCACATGTAAAATTTGATTCTGTGATTTACGTAACAGGAACAACAACGATCCGTTTTGCTAGGTTAGAAGGAACTCAGAATGGGAACGAAGATGAGAAATCATTAGTACTCTTTGGTAAGAAAAAAATACTGATTGCCAATAACAACGTTTATAAAAATGATCCTAATATTATAAGAGGATTCTTTTATTCAGAGGACTTAATGGAAATCTACGGAGTTGGATCTAACGTTGAATTACAAGGTGGAGTATTTGGCAGAAAAGTTGTGTTGAATGCTACTAGAGGTAATGTAACTGAAGGTAGTTCTAGAGACAAATACGATGATAACCAAGACAGAATCTCACCTGATGAATCACGGCTAAGAGTCATTTATAACCCAGATCTTATTCAAAACCCACCCGAAGGACTACCAAAAGTAACAGAGTTATCTGTGAAAAAAATAGATAGGTATTTGAAATAACTATTAAAGCCCACCAGAGATTCTGGTGGGCTTTTTTATATGCTATTTATAGAGAGAATTTTACTTATCTTACGAGTAGAACATTAATGGTTATATGCCATATAATTACTACAGAATAAATAAGCAATGCTATGTTGAGTAACACTTGAACTCTTTTCTTTAAAGGAACAAATCCAACTGCGATGATCAAATACGTAAAAAAGAATTTAACTAGCAGAAAGATAACAGGATCATATTCATAGATACCACGCATCAACGGGTTTAGTTCTCTACCACCTTTTTGCAGCAACTGATGAGTAAACAGAGCATCTGCCGCATTTAAGAGACCTAAACACAAACAAACCCACAAATGTCGCTGTATTCGTACAAGCCGTTCCATCTCCGCTCACTCTCCTCTACTAATGAAGTATACCCATATTGAGAAAGAAAGTTTACTAGAAATGTGTTGCAAAAATCGACAGGAATATCGACAAAAAGAAAAGACCTCTATAAACGAGATCTCTTTATAACTTTAAATTGATTTTGCTACCTATGTGTGGCTGAACAGACTGTTCCAGCATCTTGGTCAAATTCTTCGAATGTCAAATGTAATCCCAACATCCTCTAAATTGGATTTCACTTCCTTCAACCTTCTGCTTAGAATGTGTGCTACTTTTGGAAATGTCTTGACACTCGTATTGATTTTTTCTTGAAAGGCTACACACTCTAGCTCACCCAACAAATAGAAAAAGGACTTCCCTCCGAAGAGAGAAGCCCCGTTTTTGATGAACATCATGTATATGAATACTCAAATTTATGATATATGCTTATTATTCTAGTTGATTCCCCTTCTAGCATTTCATAAAATGCACGATGTTTAAATTTATACTTTTAATGTGGCAAGTGTTGATAGCTATTAGTTAGCCCATCAACTTTTAAACCAAGAGAAACATACTCGTGTTTTTAATGTTCTGGTATCAATACTTATAGATTCGTTATTATTTGCATCTTAGTTGCTTGTTCACATTTCATCTTTGCTTCTTCTAATGTTTTTCCAGCACCATCAACATTATGTGTACTTACAGCATAATAAGGGAAAGGCTTGTCTTGTTCATAGCTAACTACTATACTCACAAGTCCACCCGCAATAACTGTTTCATATTCTTCAACGATATTCATCTAATTCACTCCCTTAAATGTGAAAAGAGATCCCAGCATTACCAGAGCCCCTTCCAAATAATCTAAAATTAAATCTAAAATTAACGAAGAAGTTGAAGAACTCTGGATCGCTTGCTTTGCGACTGTATCTTTCGATTACAGAATAGACTATATCTTAATCCATGTTTTTCACGGAGCCGGGCACTTCGAACAGTATTTTCTGCCTTAAGGGATTCATAATCCTAGCATCTGCTTTAAACTGTTTTCCCTAGTCGTTGAACCTTCTCCGAGTTTCCTCACAGGAGCTTTATCCGGGGAGTGACAGGCACGTTATCCTATAAAAATCGCGGCGGATATATGGTAAAGAGGTTTAACTAAATACACCCTATCACACACGTATAATTTAATTCTTTATTAATATAGACATATATGTCAAATTCATAATATTGTTTTCTTTGATAAGACCCATGATTTTTTCAAAATAGCTAGGATTATGTTCAAACGTCTTTGAAAGGGATTGAACTAATTTGATAACTAAATCCGAAGTTAACCCTTCATAATGTTTGGCCATTCCCACTAGATGAAGTTTAATTAAAGAATAATGTAAAACCATACGCGTATAACTGGTAAATGGTAAGTCGCAATCGATTGGCATACAATTTTTAAACACGTAATTCACAAGATAATTCTCTAGCATATATTCATGCTGTTCCATAAATGGTACATAGTATTGACTGTATGCATCCTTATAAATATCCTGTAACTCCTCATTTGTAGTACTCGCTTCAATTTTCAGACCTAACATCATCTCTTTAGAACATTCCAAATACCTTGAAGAAGTTATCCCTTGGTTCAAGCGCAATATTACAAGTTCTCTACATAACTGAAGCTGTATATCTAATCGATTTGAAACATTTTTAAATGCCCCTTTAAACGTTTGATCTTCCACACTTTTTAAATATTGCCCAAGTATTTCAGGAATTTCATTAAGTCTATTGTTTTTTACGCATTCTTCAAGTTCATTATATAACAATCCTAAGACAAGTAATCGCTCTTCCAAAGTATAATTACTGCTTTGTAAAATCAGGATAGTCATGTATCGATATTCATTAATAAAGTCTTTCCAGTGTGTAATAGTTCCCTTACTTGTATTTATGATACTAGAAAATTCTTTAATAGATATCTTTTTGGGACCTTCCTCAAAATCAATACCGCCTTGATTGAGCAGTACTAAGCGAGCAGCCTCGGGACAAGATACAGTTAGGGATTGTTCGATTGAATTATTAACTATATTTGTTCGCCTTGGATAAACAGCGCATGTATTACATAGATAGTCTTCTCCTAAACTAGATTGGATATCACACCAACCTTCTTTGCTCAAAAAGGAGCAGCTCCCTTTTTCCATTTTCATTTTAGCCACGTTATCTTTAGTAGGGTTTGTTCGATTTCGAGTAATGTTTTTTTCAAATCTTGACCTCATATCATAACTTTTTACTTTTTTATACTTTTTATATGTTTCTTGATCAATATTTACTCTCCAGCCCGAACAACATGTATCTTCGCACGCTGATCCAATGCAAGTAAATTCATTTAAATAGGAAGGGGTTAAAGTGTCCACTAGTTTTGATGCCATAATATCTTCTCCTTTTAAAAGCTGAATTTTTCTAGAGAAGAACCAACTATTTTAGCTTCCTCTCTACAAAATTCAACTTAGCTTGGCTATATAAACAAAAAGGAATGGAAATCCCATTCCTTTTTGTTTCAACTTATTAACGTAAAAGTTGCAAAACGCCTTGTGGTGCTTGGTTGGCTTGAGCCAACATTGCTTGGGCTGCTTGAGAAAGGATAGAGTTCTTAGTTTGTTCCATCATTTCTTTAGCCATATCCACATCCCGTACACGAGATTCTGCAGCAGTTAAATTTTCAGAGGACGTGTTTAAGTTATTGATAGTATGCTCTAAACGGTTCTGTGCTGCACCGAGGTAGCTTCGGCCTGATGATACAGAAGCAATTTGTGTATCGAGTGTAGCTATGGCTGTTTCAGATTTTGCTTGATCGGAAATGTCTTCAGCAGCTAAAGCTGTATTAATTGCAGTCAAGTCAACACCCGCAGTATCTAATTTCAAATCAAATACTTGATCTTTGTTTGCACCGATATGAAGCTTAATGACCCCAGCGCCTCCTGCAGTTTTATTCAACAAATTCATTGTGTTGAATTGAGTTGTATCAGTAATTCGTTTCACTTCTGTTGTTAGCTGATCAAATTCAGCTTTTAATGCCGTTCTATCCGCTCCGACGTTTGTATCAGAAGATGATTGGACGGCAAGTTCTCTTTGTCGTTGCAGAATTGAGTGTACTTCATTTAATGCACCCTCAGCAGTTTGGATCAAAGATATCCCATCTTGTGCATTTTTAGATGCCATATCTAAACCACGAATTTGTCCACGCATTTTTTCAGAGATTGCTAAACCAGCAGCGTCATCTCCAGCACGATTAATGCGAAGACCAGAAGACAACTTCTCCATAGACTTAGACTGTGCACCATTTGCACTATTCAACTGACGGTACGTATTAAGCGCCGCGATATTGTGATTAATTCTCATTTCTTTTTCCTCCTTGAATGTGTTCCGCCCACGTCCCTGTGGTTGGATTCTTTATTGAAACATGCATACTTTTACGGCCGTTAAAAGTACTGCTTGTTCCTACATACATTATATCGGAGTAAACAGAAACATCTTTAATGCGTTTTACGTATTTTTTATCTTTTTTAATGCTTGAAATGTGTTAAGTGAAATACTTGCTGCTTGGTTGTTCTCTTGTTGGATGGAAAGAAAGACTTCCTTTCGATGGATTTCTATATATTTAGGTGCTGAAATTCCTAATTTCACTTGATCTCCGTCAATAGAAAGGACCGTTAATTCAATATCTTCACCAATTTTAATCGCCTCTTGTAACTTCCGGGTTAATACAAGCATTCCTTAACCCTCCTGTCCGACAATGCTAGTTTCTAATAATTCATGTCGTGTTCGGTATTTGTTATCTGTAAGAATCACTTGCTTTGCTAGATTTTCTTTTACATTAAGCACTACAGGTGCCTGAAGATTACCTGTTGATTTTTCTAATGGTTCTTGAATCGTTAAGATGACCTGAACCAACACATCAGATTCTTCTTTTATTTTTAATTGTTTTTGTACCGATTCTACTAATTCAAAATCATAATCCGTAAAGAATAAAAATGGGTTTGTTGTAAAAAAAGCCAGTTCTTTTGTGGACACCGATTGCAAAGTTGAAAATGGGGTCCCTTCCATCGGCAAAAGAACAAATTGTTTTTCGTCTTCAAAACCCGGTAGACCTTGTTCAAAATGCAAAATATCTTCCTCAGATATCTCTATTATTTCTTCAAATTTTGTATGAAGTATCATCGCAATCATCCTTTGTTTTTTGTTATTATGTCGTCCAGTTGATTGTTAAAGAAGGCATTTGTTCCATGCTTATATTTACCTTACCAGGAGTGTATTGATGCTGAGGTCTATTAATCGTAACATCAATCTCTGGTTTGTGAGTCTGCCAATTTAGTTGAACTTTACTAGGTTGATAACTGATTTTCACACTGTTTGCTCTTGGAATAAAGCCAATGTTAAACTCATACATCGGACTTTCACTATTCATTTTGGCATGTTCCGCTATTGGGTTGCCGCCGTTTTCTACCCTCATCAAGTCATCGCCTTCTTGAGACATCCGGGCCAGACCAGATAGCCAATCTTCATAACCTCTTTGTGAAAACTCTTCAATCCTGCGTGAGATGTGTTTTAAATCCATGTCAGCCCATGCCTCTGTTTGATCAATGGTTAACTGACTTGGTGTTACATTCACTTCTAGTTCTGCTTTTGGCTGTCTAATTTTCAAATCAGCGGGGGCTTGTTGGATTTCTTGAACAGGCTGCTGTGTTTGTAGTCCTATTCTAGCATTCGTGGATTCTAGTCTAAGTTGAGGAACATTCATTATTGATCCCTCCAAAAGATTTTATTGCAAGAAAAGAGCTATCACAAGGATAGCTCTCTTAGATTTAACGTAAAAAGTCCATAAGTGTCGGTTGCATGATGCGAGATCCTACTCCTAATGCCGCACGGTGTAAGCTTTCTTGCATCTTTAAGTCTGTAATCACACGCTCGATATCCGCATCTTCATTATCAGAAAGTATGCGATTCGCGATAACTTCTTGCTCACCAACACGTGCATCAATTAGTTCTACACGATTATATCTTGCCCCTAACTCAGCGCGTTCAGAAACTAAATTATTGATGTGAGAATCTAACTTTTCTAGAAATCCACTAATATCTTGTCCTGAAGTACTCTCAAGGGCTTTTTTCAACTCATTAATATCCCCAAACAAACCGCTTTCAGGAGAACCCGCTGTATGAGTAAATACATTTTTAGGGTTGATGTTAACTGCAACTTCTATACCTTGAGATAGTTCAAGGTTAACCGTATTACCATTATCTGAAACGGAAGGTGTTTTGCTCAAATCAACCGGTTTTTTCGTTGTATCATTTCCATTAAAAATGTACTTCCCAGCAACCTGTGTATTGGCGATAGAAACGAGATGTTCTTTTAACTGTTCAATTTCTTTTCCAATCATGCCTTTTTGAGATTCTTCATACGTTCCGTTGCTTGCCTGAACGGTTAGCTCACGAATACGCTGCATCACACTTGTTGCTTTATCAAGAGCAGCATCTGAATTATCCATCCAGTTATAAGCTTCAGATAGGTTTCGCTTGTACTGCTCAACCTCTGTTAGATTTGTTCGGTAAGTCATGCCTTTCATCGCAACGACTGGATCATCTGATGGACGGCTTATTTTTTTACCTGTTGTTAATTGTTCTTGTGTCTTGGCCATACTTTCATAGCTATTACTGATATGTCGCAGCATGTTATTAGATAACATCGATTGCGTTACGCGCATTTAGTTGCACCTACCTTCCGCCGACACCCAAGCCGTTAATGATTTTATCTAGCATCTCGTCAATTACTGTGATGTTTCGAGCAGATGCGTTATAAGCATGTTGAAACTGAATCATGTTTGTCATTTCTTCATCAAGGGAGACACCACTTACAGAAAGTCGGCGTTGTTGAACGGAATCCGTCAATACAGCTGAATTGTTCGTGAGTCGAACCGCTTGCTGTGCATCAACTGCCATCTTACCAATTGCTCCTTCATAAAAGCTTTGTAAAGATGACTTACTGCCTGGAAAATCTAGTGGCGCATTCTTCACATCACCTAATCGTAAAGCATTGCTACCGTCACCAGCAAATTGGTTAGTTGCAGCTGCAATGTTATCCAACTCCTTCATGTCATCATGAAGTTTGAGTAATTTTGCTGCACCTTTAGGATTTACCGGATCAGACACCCCTCCAAGGTCGAAGAAATTATAACCGGCAGGAGCACCTGCCTCAATCTCCGATAGACTCCATCCTGCAGAATGAACTTTATTAAACTCTGTCGCAAACTGATAAGCCATTTGATCTAGGTTTGTAAGCATGTCTGGATAGATGCCTTTTACAGAACCATTGTCGTTGTAACCATAGGACTCTATCAGACCTTGTAGCTTACCTCCCGCAAATTTACTGATAGTAATTGGAATACCTCCGCCTACTACCACACTGTCCGCTAATCCGTTTCCACCTGTTCCATCATTATAATTAATCACAAGGTGGTTAACCGTTCCATTTGTAGAATCTACTAATGTGAACTCCGTACCATCTTTGTCTTTCATTTTAATATCATAAAGTCCAGCAGCTAGTGGATCTGGTTTGCCACCGCTTGGCTTTGTAGTAACTTCTACATTTAGTAGAGTGGATAACCGATCTACTAGACTATCTCTCTCATCGTAAAGTGTATTAGGAAGATAGCCGTGTGGCTCTACTTCACTGATTTGTTTATTGATGCTTTGGATATCATCGAGTAAAGCATTGATCTCTTTTGTCGTGATATTAGCTTGCGACTTTAAATCACCTTGAATGGCAGTTAACGAGTTTGAAAGATAATTAAACGTTTCTGCTACTGCTAAACCACGCTGACGCACAACCGAACGTGCTCCTGAATCTTCAGGGTTAACCGATAGATCCTGTAGTGATTGCCAAAAGCGGTCTAGAGTCTTTGCTAAACCATTGTCAGAAGGTTCATTCATGATATCTTCCATCTTCTCTAGAGCTTCACTTCTCGCATCCCAATAACCGAGCTTGTTGTTTTCTCCTCGAAATTGAGTATCTAGAAATCCTTCGCGAACACGCTGTACCGATCCCGCAGCTACACCCGTTCCCATCTGTCCTGGAATCTGAGGGCGGTTCATGCTCGCTGCCGGATATGCTTCAGTCTGAACAAAGTTTACTCTTTGACGGCTATACCCAGGAGTATTCGCATTTGCTATATTGTGACCTGTCGTTTGAAGAGCGGTTTGCTGTGTAAACATTCCTCGACGGGCTGTTTCTAATCCATGAAAGGTTGAGCGCATTGTAATTCCTCCGTAGGTTTAAGCTTTTGAATCAAAAAGTGATGCCGCGTTATTGTGATAAGGATTTTTTTTCGTTTGGTTATAAGTCACATGTTCACTTTGAGGCTGCATCATACTTAGTGACATATTCACATACTGAAGCGATTGCTCAAGCAACACTTGATTAAGCTGATTTCTATCTTTTAAATCATCATAGATATTGATTAATCGGTTTTGCAGATTCAACAATCGTTCTTTTTGGGGTTCTTCTACTTGTTCTAAAACATCACCTAACGTGACATTTACAAACTTTACAAGTCTTTCTTTCTCGATCTGTTGAAGTCTTTTCACTTGTAGATCTTCTTCTTTTAACAAAACGTCTAATGATTTCATATCTCCTGATTTAAGCACTTCTGTTTTGCGTTCTCCGAGAGATAGAAGATCTGTGTGGGATTGAAGCAAACGTTCAAGAAGTGATGTCATTTGTACCGTTTCCATGAGATCCTCCTTAACCCTGCTTGTAATATTGAATAATGGAAGCTGCTGTTTTAGAAACATTGACTTGATATGTTCCGCTATCCACTTGTTGTTTAATCTCATTCACTTTATTCGTCCGGTCTTGTTCAAATTTTGAGGAAGACAAGAGTTTCTTTGCTTCTTCTGAAATTTGAATCTCATCTTTTTTGTATGCAGCCTTAACATGATTATCCTTCATATGGGGCACCTGTTTTGTGTATGGGTTATTTTGAATAGAGTTAAAATGATTGATTCGCATTTTTAGTCACCTCATCTAGACACTTTAATCTTATTTAATTTATCGGCTATTTGATAAAAATCTTTAAGTGATCAAAAGAAATTAGGTTAATTGTCATCAGTATGGTAAGAAGGTAATGCTTCTTCTTGTTTTCTTCTAATTAAGTCCTCAAGTGAGAGCTCTGATTTGATACGAGCTTTACACTCTTCGCATAAACGACCATCGTTGATTGGCGCCTGGCAGCCATCACACGGATATGTGAAATTCGGATATCCTTTTACACGAATTCTTCCTTGGTGTATGAAATAGATGATTTTACTTTCAGCAACCTCGGTTGATTCACTTACTTCTACTATTGTTGCCTTTCGATTCTCGCTCTTTCTAAGAAATCGGTATACTTTATCATAATCCTGTTCTTCTTCTCGAAAGCACATATCACACTGTTCACGTAAATACTTCACAAAAAGTTTGCCGCACTGCGGACAGTTCATTAAATTGTCCATATCGCTTCCCGCTCCTTAAAACTTCTATCTTCTGTATATATCGGATTTGAGTGAGCGAGTTTTAACAGGTCCTTCGTTTTATTTATCGTGCTAGGGTGATAGAAGAAACTTTTCGGGCACCTGCTTCAATCAGGACTTTTGCCGCATAACGTAATGTGCTACCTGTTGTGTAGACATCATCGACTAAAATAACTTTCTGACCTTTTACTTTTAGAGAGTCTATTACTTCAAACGGATTCTCTTTTTGAGATAAACGTTCTTCTCGAGTTTTCTTACTTTGTTTCTTTTCGTGTGTTTTTCTTTTCAACACGATTTCTGTATGCTTCTTCAATCCTACTGCTAACAGTTTGGCTTGATTAAATCCTCTTTCATAATGTCGCTCCTCACTTAATGGAATGGGAACAAGGATTGCATCACGGGAAATCTTTTTAAACTCCGTACTCAAGACTGGATAAAAAGCTTTAACAACTTCAGCATCTCCACGATATTTCAGCTTAGCTATGATTTCTTTCATATAGTCGTTATAGACATAAAGTGACCGATTTTGCTGTAGAATGCCGGTCCAACTCTCGTTTTCTTCCCAACGAATGCAGTCAAAGCAACAATCACCTTGTCGATATTGCTCGGGAAATACACAAAAATCACGACCGCATATTCTACAAATCTCACCTTTTATCCATACTAACCTACCTTCACAGTCCTGGCACAATAATGGTGATGCCTCTAAGCCAATAAGTGCTTCCCATGACCAAGCTTCAGAATAAGATTCATGGCAATATAGGCAATAACTCAAATCCCCGCCTCCTTATTCATGCTCTTTATATGATTGATCGCTTGAATCATACTGAGCGATTTACCGTAATGAAAAAGAAGTACCTCACCGTCATGATCATCCTTACTTCTACCTGCTCGTCCTGCTATTTGAACGAGCGCACTTTCTGTGAAAACATCGTGATCCGCACCAAACACTGCTACATCTAGATAAGGAACGGTAACTCCGCGTTCTAGTATGGTTGTTGTGACTAATAACTGAATGTCTTCATTCCTAAATTGAGACACTTTTTCTTTTCGAAGTGGATCTTCTGCATGAACACTATCAACTGGTAAATCAATTTCCTTTTTTATAAGTTCTGTCAGCTTTTCTAAAACGGATACGGAAGAGACAAATATCATCGCTCGTCGTCCACTCTCAACTTGGGCTTTCAACCACTTTAGAAATGGAGCAGGTAGTTTCCCTCTTTCCAACCTCTTCTTCCACTCCCCACCCCAAACCATTTTTGGAACAGGTAATGGAAATCCATGAAACCGCTTTAGAATTTTTCCGCATTGTAATGTCCCTTTTTGTGTTGCTTTTTTCATCGTTCTAGAAGGAGTCGCAGATAAATAAAGAAGAAAGTGTTTTGGTGTAACGGCAAGAGATACCGCATGCTGAAGGGTTTTATCGTAGGAATAAGGAAAGGCGTCAACTTCATCGACAATCATGACGTTAAACGCTTGTTTAAATCGGTACAGCTGGTGTGTGGTTGAGATGACGAGCTGTGCTGGAGTCTCACGTTCTTCTGATCCACCATAATAACTCGCTACCTTCGTGTTTGGAAAAACCGCTTTTAAACGAGGAGCTAATTCAAGTACCACATCCGTACGAGGAGTCGCTATACAAACGCGAAGTCCGAGATTCAATGCTTTTTCAATCCCTTTAAAGAGTACTTCTGTCTTACCCGCTCCACACACAGCCCAAATTAAAAGTTCACCATCACTTCCGATATTATCTGCAAACTTTTGAGATGCTAGTTGTTGACCAATCGATAATTCACCATTCCAAAACAGGTTGTTTTCATCTGGCCACCTCACTTCAGGTCCACTCCAAGAAATCAACGGAGTACACTCACTAACTCTCCCCATCATGATGCAGTTCCGACAGTACACACAGTTATCATTCTTACAGCGAAAACAAGAAAACACCGCAAACAATCGAATCTTCTCATTTCCGCACCGGCTACATAAATAACCGTTAGAAGTTTTACTAATACCAGTAGAATATTTCACATAACCATTCTCATAATGCTTTTGGATTTGATCTACTGTAAAGGATATCTCATCAAATAGAAGTTTCTTACCATAGAGGATTTGTTGAAGTTTCTCATCATACTGAAAAGTTGGGTTTAAAGGAGGTTGCTCTACTACTGAAAATTCACTAAAAGAGACAGCTTCCAAAGAGGAATCGTTTACAAGGGTTTCAGGGGCAATGGTTAAACGGTTGTTTAAAAAAAGGGAGACAAACCTCATCGTGTTGTCTCCCCCTGTGTTAGAGATTTCATTTTCATCTCTCCAATGATTATTCTTTTATCCACGTAATGCCGAGTGAACCTTCACCTAAGTGCGTGCCGATTACTGGTCCGAAGTAGCTAACCCAGACATCTGCGTTTGTAAATTTTTCACGTAGCTCATCAGCGATTTCAACCGCTTCATCTTCACGTTTGGCATGAATTACACTGATCTTCACTTTATCATTAGGCTTTACATTCTCATCCATGATGTCAAAAATACGTTTTAATGCTTTTTTCTTAGTACGTACTTTTTCAAAAGGAACGATCTTCTTATCTTCAAAGTGAAGAATCGGTTTAATCTGAAGCAGATTCCCTACAAAAAGCTGAGCTGTGTTCAAACGACCACCACGGTGAAGATGGTTTAAATCATCAACCATAAAGTAGGCTGGAATGCCGTTGTTCTTCATCTGCAACAGATGATTCATAATGTCATAACCATTCGAGCCTTCACTTGCTAATTCTGCAGCTTTTAACACATAAAACGCTTGAGGTGAACAACTGATCTCCGAATCAAATACATGAAGCTTGATTCCTTCAACCATTTCGCCAGCAGCTATTGCACTTTGATATGTTCCACTGATTCCGCTCGATAATGTGATCATTACCGCTTCGTCATAGTTTTGAGAAAGCTCTTCTAATAGTTCTACAAGCTCACCGATTGCAGGCTGCGAAGTTTTCGGAAGGGCTCCTTCTTTACCAACCATGTCGTAAAAATCGTCTGCTTTTATTTCAGCTTCTTCTTTGTATGTTTCTTTATCAAAAACCACGTTGAGCGAAATCATTACAATATTTTTTTCGTTGCGGATATGTTCAGGTATGTAGGAAGTACTGTCTGTAATGACGGCTACCTTGCTCATAATTTTAGTCCTCTCTTATGCCAAAAATCTTGTTTTTTTTCTCCTCTAACAGTGTACACCATCAGAAAAAGTAATTCACTAAATTCAAATTTACTTACACTTAGTATTCTCTTTTTTCTTCAACTATCCTTTATGTGCCTTTAACCTGTTTTCGGCATAACGAGAAAGCACCGTACAGTATGGAGTGATTCTGCATAGGTCATTTGCTTAATTTAGGCTTGTGAGGCACAAGTTTCTAGAGATTTTCAGTTATTTTTTGGGTATTAACATCAGTTAACACCCCTTCAAAATCAAATTTATTACATACTTTCTTACCAAGTGAAATCACCTCCAAACCGTTTTCCACACCTGTGTTCATTATTAAGCACACGAATTATTAATCTTTTTAAAAGTTTTTTTCGAATGAAGAAGGAATTTGTCGGATATGGAAGAAATTAGAATGTGAGACATGTTTTAAAGGAGGGCTAGGACCATTGGATCATAATCTATATATCGTAATACTCTCTCTATTCGTTTGCTTTCTGTTTGCCTTAATCTCACTCGATTGGGTTAATCGCCGTACAGAAGAGCAAAAATCGCAGCAACAATTCTTATTAATAGGTTCTGTTACAATGGGTATCGCAGTTTGGGCAACTCACTACATGGGAATGTTATCAATCCAAAGTCCTGTTCGTGTAAACTATAATTTTTTAATCGTTACCGCAGCACTTGCTGCAGGTATTTTCTTCTCATATGTATCGTTCTTACATTTCACCTCTCAAAGACCGCAGAATAAATTCTTTGTACCTGTTAGTTTATTTAGCATCGGCTTAGTGTCTGTTCATGTGATTGGATTGTTGTCCATGCACATTCATATGCCGATGGAACCTAATCTCATATTTATCATTCTTTCCATTTCTTCCGCTTATGGTTTTTCCTTACTTGGTTTTTATCTTCTCACTTTAAGAAATTTTTCAGCAAGAGTTGTTTTGTCTAGTCTTTCATTCACACTAGGCGTTAGTCTTATGCACTATATCGGTGAGATGGGATTAATGGCTGGAACGCCTACTTTCGATTGGCATAGCAGTTTTCCGATCAACAACATCAATATGACAGCTACTTTACTTGTATTTGGTGCGACAACCGTCGTATTGATTCTATACATTTTAGAACAGCGAAACCAAAAGAGACTCGTAGAGCATCAATTTCAACTGCTTGAATCCGAGCATCGATATAACTCGCTTTTTGAATTGAATCCTGAAGGCGTTTTTGTAATCGGACCAGATTTAAATTTTATAAAAGTAAATTCTTCACTTGTACAGATCACTGGATATTCTTTAGAAGAATTGCACGCTATGCCATATACCCACCTTTTAAAAGAGAATGAAATCTCAAATTCACTGGATTACTTAAATAGAGTGATTGAAGGCGAGACGATCAAACATCCACTTACGATTATCCACAAAGAAGGACACGAAATAGAGCTTGATATTACGAGCATCCCTTATTCAATAAGAAGTGATATGACCGCTGTGATCGGAATCGCAAAAGACATGACAGCAATCAATGAGGCACAAAACTTTAAACAGAGAGCAAACACACTCGCTTATGTCGGAGAACTTGCGGCAGGTCTTGCGCATGAGATACGAAACCCCCTTACTTCTATAAAAGGATTCGCGCAATTGTTTCAATCTCAAAACACGACAGAAGAAACGCATCATTTCTTAGGCATCATGCTACGAGAAACAGATCGGATCAACTTTATCATCAGCCAGCTTATGATACTGGCTCGACCACATATGATTTTAAAAAGTGACCACGACTTAAACGAAGTCATCAAACGCTCACTTAAATTTATAGAAGAAGAAACAGACTTTGAGACCATCTCGCTACACCTAGACTTGCCAGAACAACCCGTTCTTTTAAAATGCGAAGAAAATCTAATAGCACAACTCATTTTAAATATCGTAAAAAATGCGTTAGAAGCGACACCTTCATGGGGAAACATCTCCCTTCAGCTTAAACAAACGCAAGAAAACATCACAATCGCCATTCAAGATGATGGACCCGGCATCCCCGAGCACCTTCTATCAAAGCTCGGACAGCCGTTCTATACAACAAAAGAAGGCAACCCTGGACTCGGCCTCTTAATCTGCTACCAAATCGTCCAGAACCATGGAGGAAAGATGAGGATCGAATCAAAAGAAGGCTACGGAACAAAAGTCTCACTAGAATTCCCAATAACTGTTCCATCAGAAGAAAAGGTCCTCGAAATGAGCTTGAGTTGATTTGGTTTTTCTTTAACTCGAAGTAAATAAACGAGAAGGATTTTATTTTAATTCCTCTCTGAAAGTTGATTGGAGTGTAAGGTGCGAGACTCCTGCGGGACAGGTGGGCAGGTGAGACACTTAAAAGTGAAACGTACGAATGTGGCTCACCGCCTGCCCCGCGGAAAGCGAAGCAACCTGGAGCGGAAATCAACTACTTTCAAACAAACTTGAAAACCACCCACAATGATTCAAATATATATCCCCGCATCAACCCACACGCAACAAAAAGACAAAACAAAAAGACCTTCACAATCGAAGGTCTTTTCTCCTAAATAAATCAACGTACCTTAACCCAACCATTCTTGATCGCCTCAACAACAGCCTGCGTACGGTCATTCACGTTCATCTTCTGAAGAATATTACTCACATGGTTCTTAACCGTCTTCTCACTAATATAAAGCTCTTCCCCAATCGTACGGTTGCTGCGTCCATCCGCCAACAACTGAAGAACCTCACACTCACGACGCGTTAAGATATGAAGTGGCTTACGGTACTCCACTTCAACAAAACCAGCTTTGTTTTGCTGTGTTTTATTCGATGTCGATAAACGACGGAATTCGTTCAAAAGATTATACGTAATCTTCGGATGAAGATAAGCACCACCTTCGGCAACAACACGAACCGCTTCAATCAATGAATCAGCATCCATCTCTTTTAGGAGGTAACCAGATGCACCTGTTTGAACCGCATGTGATACATACGTCTCATCATCGTGGATCGAAAGAATAATCACCTTCGTATCAGGAGACTTCTCAACTAAACGGCGAGTTGCTTCAACTCCGTTGATGTTTGGCATATTGATGTCCATCAATACCACATCTGGATTATGATCACGGACGATATTTTCCGCTTCAGAGCCATCATCACCTTCAGCAACAACAGAGAATTGATCTTCCATATCTAGAATGCGTTTTACTCCTTCGCGGAACAAACGGTGGTCATCGATAATCGCTATTCTTGTTTTCTCTGGTGCTGAGGCGTTATTTTCGTACACATTGACATGATTCATGTGTGAACCCTCCTAGTCTTGAATGGGAATTTGAATATAAACACTTGTACCGAAGTTTATGCGGGATTTCACTTTTAAAGTTCCTTCGAGCAGTTCGACCCGCTCTCTCATCCCCATCATGCCAAAGGAATTTGATTTGGTCGGCTGCGCCATATCGAATCCTTTGCCATCATCTCGGATATATAATGAAATAAATTTTTGAGTAAACTCAAGTTTTACTTCAATCAGATTCGCTTCAGAGTGCTTAACCGCATTGCTCACCGACTCTTGGATCAAACGAAAAATGGCAATTTCCATCTTATTCGGAAACCGTCGAGTCTGACCAAGCGCATGAAGCTCAACCTCTTTTCCAGTACTTTCTTTCACATTTCGCAAATATTTGTCTAATGTCGGAACGATACCTAGATCATCTAGAGCCATCGGACGCAGGTCGTAGATGATTCTACGTACCTCTTTTAAAGAGTCGCGGACCATAACCCGTAAATCTTTTATTTCAACACGAGCAGCCTCAGTTCCTTTTTCTACAAAGATTTTCTCTAACAGTTCCGAGCGAATAAGCACATTTGCCATCAATTGTGCTGGCCCGTCATGAATTTCACGTGACACTCGTTTACGCTCTTCTTCTTGAGCTTCGATGATCTGAAGTCCAAACTCTTGTTTCTGCTGAGCATTTTGAACAAGTTCGTTAATTTTTCTTAAATCACCGTTGAGGTAATTTAGAACAACTGAAATTTGACCTGCAAGAGACTCCGCTTTTTGAACGGTTTCGTTCAGAGCACCAATTCTCCGCTCCAGCTCATCTCTTTTCTCTCGAAGCTGTTTCTCTGTTTGACGGATGATAGACAATTCAATCTGATACTTATTTGCATTCTCATACGCATCACGAATATCAGATTCGCTATACTTTTGAAAATGCTTGCTCACCTCTGCCAGTCGAGTCCGTGCTAGCTTTGCATATTCCTCGGTCCGGTCAGATTTATAAATGACCTCAATGACCTGTTGCTTTACTAACTCTAGCTCACGGCGGAGCTGTTGAAACTCTTGGCGAGAATGTTCACTGATCTCAAAGATTTGTGATTGGCTTGCCGTAACTGTATCGATGGTCTGATTCAGTATTCCGTCCAACAAATGTGGATCTATCGTTAACTTAGCTGCAGTCATGTAAATTTCCCCCAATTTAAACGATAAAGAAGTGGAACCGGAAGTTCTAGAACCATCTTGCCTAATTTATATACAGGACTTATTACCCAATGAGACGAACGATACAACGAAGACATTAATCCTTCTAATATACTACATTCGCCAAGATGTGGAATTTTATGACTTTTCTTGCTAAAAAAATTTAAGAATTTGAATGCAATTTATAATCGCCTTATAATGAAGGATAACACGATACTCTTGAAACATGAAGATTATTCGACAAATTTGACATGGAATTCATAATATTCACTACTCAAAGGAGCTTTCTTATATATGCTTGCTAATTATCTAACCGTAAAAAATGAAGGACAGCACGAAATCGTAATAGAAAAATCGCGTTTTATCGCTCATATTGCACGAGCTACAACAGAGGAAGAAGCTCAAGAATTCATTCAGAAGATTAAAAAAGAACATAACAGTGCTACACATAACTGTTCTGCCTACTTGATCGGAGAAACAGATAACATTCAAAAAGCGAATGATGACGGTGAACCAAGTGGTACAGCGGGTGTTCCGATGTTAGAAGTACTTAAGAAGCGTGAATTAAAAGATACCGTTGCTGTTGTCACACGTTACTTCGGCGGAATCAAATTAGGTGCTGGAGGACTTATCCGTGCATACGGCAAATCTGTCTCAGAAGGCCTCAATCATATTGGCGTTGTAGAACGTCAACTTCAACAGATCGTCCACATCACCGTGGATTACACGCTTTTAGGAAAAATGGAGAATGAACTGCGCAACTCTGTTTACCCCATCAAAGAGATGAATTACATGGAAAAAGTGGAGATTCAGATGTATGTACCGATAAAAGAAAAAGAAACGTTTAGGGAATGGATCATCGACCTTTCTAATGCACAAAGTGAGATTGTATTTGGTAAAGAAGAGTATTTAGAGAAGACAATTTAATAATTTTTGTCATATGAGATAAAACTAATGCAGAGTTTACTTTCCTGGAAAGGTGCAATTCCATGAACCTTCAACTTTTCATTGCTTTTATCTCATGTTTTTTTATCGCTCTTTTCATAACACCACTTGTTTCATATTTAGCCAAAAAAATCGGCGCTGTGGATAAGCCGAATAAAAGAAAAGTACATAGTGAAGTAAAGCCTCGGTTAGGCGGCCTAGCCATTTATGTTGCCTTTTTAGCTGGCCTATTCCTTCTACCAATCGATAACCATACAACCACTTTTATTTTTCTCAGTACATTGATCATCGTGATAACTGGTGTTTTAGATGATATGTATGAACTTTCAGCTAAACAAAAACTTCTTGGTCAGTTCTTATCTGCTTTTGTTTTAATTTATGGTGAATTTGTGATTGATTATATTACGATTCCATATTTCGGCTTAGTGGAACTTCAACTTATGAGTATCCCTCTGACGTTACTTTGGTTTATTGGATTAATCAATGCCATTAACCTTATTGATGGTTTAGATGGGCTTGCAGGAGGAGTTTCTACGATTGCACTCTCTACTATATTAATCATGGCCATAGGTAAAGAACAAATTCTTGTCATTATGCTCTGTGTCATTGTGACGGGAAGCACACTAGGCTTTTTATTCTTTAATTTTTATCCAGCTAAGATCTTTATGGGTGATACGGGTTCACAGCTATTGGGTTTATTAATAGCACTTATCTCAATCTCTGGTTTCTTTAAAAGCGTTACGTTCTTATCCCTATTCGTCCCGATTATGATACTGGGTGTTCCCTTTATGGACACTACCTTTGCGATATTGAGGCGCTTGGTGAACAAGCAAAAGTGGTCCCAGCCTGATAAATCTCATTTGCACCACAGGCTGTTAGCGAGAGGATTCAGCCATCCCAAAACAGTTTTAATGATCTATGGAATCAGTATTTTCTTTAGCGTCCTAGCATTCGCATTTTCACTGTCCACTTTAGAAGAGTCGTTCTTCTTGTTTCTACTACTGCTTGTTACGATTGAACTTGCAGCAGAATTTTTGGGGTTAATGGGGCAGAAGAAACCTCTTACTCATTTTTTAACCGGATTTTTAGCTCCTCATAAAAAGAAACCGTAACAAAAAAGCTGCTATGAGACATTCTCAAAGCAGCTTTTGCATTTAATTTTGCGTTTCTTCACTATAATCAGAAGCATCTGACTCACTTGAATCTGTTTCTGTGTTGGTTGTTTCCGATGCAGAAACTTCTTGTCCTAATTGCATTTTCAACTCATTTTGAATATTAGCTAATCCCTCTTCGGTCGGTACGAAGTAATAAACACCATTGATTGTATCGTCAACACCTTCAAGTGTTAAGCTGTCAATTTTCTTATTTCCGTACTTATTCTTTAACGTGTACATTTCACGAACAGAAAGATTCGTCTCAACATTATCACCGATGTGTTTTGCGATATCACTAAAGTTCAACAGAGTACTTACAGAAGCACTTTCTTTGATAGCAGCTTGGATGACCTGTTTTTGTCTTTCGCTTCGTCCAAAGTCACCTCTAGGATCTTGTTTTCTCATACGAACATATGCCAGTGCTTCTTGACCATCAAGAGTCATTTCGCCTTCTTTAAAATAAATCTTGTGTTTGTTAGATCCAGCTTCTCCATCACTTACTTCAGAGAAATCAAATGGAACATCAACGGTTACCCCACCAAGTTCATCGATAACATCCTTAAATCCTTTAAAGTTCACTGTAGCATAATAATCAATCGGAACATCGAGTAATTCTTCTACTGTTTCAATGGTTAGCTCTTTACCACCATATGCATGTGCATGGTTGATTTTTGTTTGACCATGTCCTTTAATATCAACGTAAGTATCACGTGGAATACTTAGCATTTTAATTGAATTCTTATCCGGATTAACAGAAGCGACCATTAATGAGTCAGTTCGCCCGTGAGCGCCACCACTCGAATAATCTTCAATACCCATTATCAAAATGTTAATCGGATCTTTACCGATCGCAACTGACTCTTCACGAAGTTTAGAATGCTCACCTCGGTCTAAAGCTGAAAACGAGTTGTTTGCTGCTTGATAAACGTTGTAGAACAGAAAACCACCTACACCTAAAAGGATAAGGAAAAACACAGAACAACCTAACAATAAACGCTTCTTCTTACGTTTCTTTCTATTCCTGCGAATAATTCTATTGCGCTCATCCATCTTAAACTCTCCATTTCTTTTGTAACAGATATGATTACGATGCTTCATACTCTACTGTGTGGCCTATATTTTAAAAGGTAGCATTACATACTATAATGAGTTTACTATTGCTTGATTTAATTTCTATCTATATATTTGTATCAGGATACATTATAGCACAAAAGACCTTGATAATATTTTACAAATTTTAATATAAAAAGACTATCTTTGACACGTTTCGACCCATCTTTTATTTTTATAGTGGTTAAAAACATGTAAAAATATGTTAGGAGCATAAAATGTTACTTAAACACACCTTTATCTACTTCTTATCAAGAGGCCTTCCAGGTCTAGTGAACTTTGCTGCAATCGCACTGTACACGAGGTTATTATCACCTTCTGAATACGGAAAATACGCTCTCGTCCTTTCAGCCGTGGGCTTTGCTAGTACTGGTATTTTTCACTGGCTGCGACTAGGATTGTTGCGTTTTGCTCCGAAATATACGGAACAAGAAAATTTATTTCTAAGTTCAATATCGGCAGCCTTTCTATCTTTAGTAGGATTTTCTCTTCTTTTATTTACGGGTCCGTTCTTTTATTTTGCAAGAACAGACGAATGGCAAGCACTTTGGTTGATCGGATTAGGCTTGTTGCTTGTTCAAAACTTGTTCGACATGGCCACAGAATACTTACGATCTAAATTGTCGTCTCTTCTTTATGGAATCATTACACTTGTTAAAACGGTGCTCTCTTTAGGAATTTCTTTCTTATTGATTAAGTGGGGGCTTGAAGCTAGCTCCATCCTTTGGGGTCTGATTATTGGAATGATTGTGCCTTTAGTATATCTCCTTCCAAGGTATCTTAAAAAAATCAGATTGCATCATATCGATTGGGATTTGGTTAAGGAAGTATTTCGTTATGGAATGCCTCTAGTCGCTACTTTATCAATGAACTATATCATTTTCAGTTCGGATCGTTTTATCATTGGATACCTTTTAGGAACTAAAAGTACGGGGCTATATTCTGTAGGCTACGATCTTGCAAAACAGATTCTCGTATTGCTGATGATGATTGTAAATTTAGCAGCTTATCCTTTATTGATTAAAGCACTTGAAACAGAGGGTGTAAAAGCAGCTCAGAAGCAGCTCGATCAAAATACCATCCTTCTATTCTTTATTGGATTACCTGCTACAGCAGGGCTGATTCTGCTAAGTCCTGACATAACATCTGTATTTTTAGGGGCAAGTTTTAGAGAAGCGGGCGGAGTCATCTTTTCACTGATCTGTGTAGCCGTGTTTATTCAAAGCATTAAGACATATTACTTTGATTTAGCGTTTGAACTTGGTAAAAAGACATTGTTTCAGATTTGGCCAGTCTTGATTGCTGGAGTTATCAATATCATTCTTAACTTTTTACTGATTCCTCCTTTTGGGATTAAGGGTTCAGCATATGCGTCCATTATCGCTTATATTGTTGCCATTATAATGAGTTGGTCAATTGGGAAAAAAGCTTTTCCTTTAACTTTCCCTCGGCGTAACGTTGCAAAACTTTTTATTGCTACTTTCGGTATGGCCTTGTGTCTCTATCCACTGTATAACGTGAATGGAGTAGTATGGATGTTATTAAAGGTAATTATCGGGGGACTCGTTTACGGATTACTTGTTTATCTGTTAAACGTAGCAAACTGCAGATCGCTTCTTCCTAAAGCATATTATAAATTCATAAAAAAGAGGGGCTGACCATTATGGTGCAGCCCCTCTTTCAATATTTAAGCTTTTTCTTGCTTTTTGAGTGATAGAAGATGGATCAGAATGAACAAGATAATAAACAGCATCCAAAAGCGAGGAGACGTAAAATCTGCTCTGTATAGAGATGTGATACTCAAGTGCAAGGTGATTAAGAATCCCATTTGTGCGTATTTCCCTTCGTTTCTTCGTTTAAAGAAATACCACAAAAAGTACCCAATCAAGACAAGTGACAAAATAAATCCAACCATTCCATGCTCATAAAGTACGTCGATGTAAACATTGTTAGATGTTACATATACCTTATGAATATCGTCTGGGAAGTATTGCGTGATATTTAAATATTTGAACGAACCTGGACCCATACCAAACATCATCTGAAATAAGGTTTGAGCATGATGAATAATCCAGACGAAAGGCATGAGTAGCAAGAAGAGTCTTTCGTGTTCTTGCATATCAAAGACAGTATCAAGTCTTCCAATAACTGGACCTACGAATTCTAACAGAAGATTCATATTCACTAGACCTACTAACACGATAAGTCCGACCAATCCAGCTAACGCATACAAAACCTTTTTCTTAAACGGATTATGTGTCGTGAAGATCAAAAGTAGAAATCCACAAAAAACTAAAAAGAAGTTTAAATAGCCTCCCAATGAAAATGAGAACAATAGTATAAAGAGAGCAGGCAAGAAACTCCAAAGAACATACTTTTTAAGAGAGCTGAACACAAGGGCACCGATTAATAACCCATCAATAACGAAAGGCACCATATAACTTGGTTCTGATGCAAAGGATGTTAATCGAAAATCAAAGAATAACTTCGCTCCCCCACCCACACTGTGTACATAAGAGCGAGTCTGCATATCAAACATAGGTACTCCAATTGTTAAGTGAAGGAGCTGCCAAAAACCGATTAACAATAAAAAAGAAACACCTATCCAATACGTTAGTATATATTTATGTAATCGTTCTGCATTCATTTTTTGGATTAATGGTACAAGACTGATAATCAAAACAAAGAATAATCCAAAGTTAATAATACGAGCAGGAAAATCACCTTTAAAGTATTGACTATAAAAATAGCTATCAATAGCAAAATAATTATAAACAGCACTTAAAGTAGCTAACATGACCGGTAGAAAAAAGCAGACAAGAACAATTAGCAAGTTTTTATCTAATTGCTGATTAAACACGAGCGGTAATTTTGAAGTTGTTCTTATGTAATAAGCCATAAACGCAATAGAAATAATAAGCGTCAATAATACTGAAGTTGGTATAGGTCCAGTAAGTGCTCTAAAATCTTCTGATACAGAAAACGGAATTAAGAAAATATACAGGTAAAAAATCCAGTCAATCCATTTGTCAAAGCTAGAAGTTTTCATAATGAATGATCCTCTCATAATAAATCTATCTCTATTGTAACGAAAAAAATGGTAATACATACATTTTTTCATCGAGAAAACGCTCCTATCTTGATGATAGAAGCGCTTCTTTTTGTTCATTATCTTGCACCGTCACCCGTAAATACGACTCGAATGGTACTTAACAAGATTTTTATATCCATCGCAATGCTGATATTACGGATGTAATACTTATCAAGATGTAGCTTTTCTTTAGCAGAAATATCATATCCACCATTCACTTGCGCCCATCCTGTCAATCCTGGTTTAACTAGTAAGCGATCTTTAAAATCCGGAATATCTTTAGAGAACTCTTCAACAAACATAGGACGTTCAGGACGAGGACCAACGAAACTCATGTCTCCACGCAGCACATTAATTAACTGTGGTAATTCATCAATACGAGTTGCTCGGATGAACTTACCTACTTTAGTAACACGTGAGTCGTTCTTTTGTGCCCATTGTGGACCGTTACACTCTGCATCTGTGTACATAGAACGTAATTTGATCACGTTAAATACTTTACCATTAAGTCCACAGCGTTCTTGGAAATACAGTGCAGATCCTTTGGATTCTATTCGAATGGCGATCATTGTAATTAGTACAATGATTGCAGCTGGTATGCTTAATAGTAAGACGGCCATTAAATCAATTAAACGTTTAGTAAAAAGAAACGTTGAGTCATTGATTTTAGAGTACTCTGCTATTTTATTTGTGTCAGCTTGTTGTGTATAGGAATTATAATAATTGTTTGTTTCAGCGCGATTCATTGCCACTAACATTCACCTCATAGTTTCTTTCAATGATGACTATATAAACCATTTCATATCATATCACACAACTTTCGTGTGTACATATGTTTTTTTTGTCAATTTTTTGTAAATCTTTCCTTGATCCTTTTCAAGGCGATACTCACTTTTTCGACTTTTTTCGAGTCTTTCTGGGTATACCTTCGTTGTGAATTTATTCCTTTACATACGATTCTTTACGACTGAAGTATAAATCCCCTGTTTATAAGGGATTCAAACGCAAAGGTTTATTGGATTTACAAATTCTTAATAAAACATGATGTCTTCAATTACATTGTTGCCTTGCTTTCCAGAGGTGATTGATACGCACTACAGAATGCTCGCTTTCCATGAGGCTAACGGTTGAGGGCGCATACCTCTTGCACATAGGTACGGCAACCTTAAGCCACTAGAAAGTCTGTTGTTAGTTGCTTTAATTTTTTTAAATTCCTTCTTTGACTGTTGATTGGAGTGGAGGGTGCGAGACTCCTGCGGGACAGGCGGGCAGGTGAGACACTTATACGGAATCGTATGAATGTGGCTCACCGCCTGCCCCGCGGAAAGCGAGCAACCCGGAATGGAAATCAACTACTTTCGTCAAACAACTATGAATACGAAAACAGCCCTAAGAAAAAAGCATAAAAAAAGATGCTAATAAAGCTGAGCTTTACTAGCATCTCGTTTCATTTATTTGATTGTTGGACGACCGATTGAAGCATAATAGAAGCCGGAATTTTTCATATCATCTAACTTGTAGATGTTTCGGCCATCAATAATAATCGGTTCGTTAACTAATTCTTTTACTTTCGAAAGATCCATCTTTTTCACTTCATCCCACTCCGTTAAGATGATAACGGCATCGCTATCTTTAATGGTCTCATAAAGATCTGTAGAATATTGCAGTCCTTCGATCTCTTTCGCTGCGTTTTCATAAGCGATCGGATCATAAGCGATTACTTCAGCACCTTTGTTCTTGAAGTACGGAATAAGATCAATGGAAGGCGCATAACGCATATCGTCTGTATTTGGCTTGAACGCCAGCCCTAGAACGGCAAGTTTCTTACCTTCAAGATCAGGGTAGATTTCGTTCACTTTATCAGCAATTCTCATTCTTTGCTTTCCGTTAACTTCTTCTACAGCTTTAAGGATGCTGAGGTCTTCCCCAACTTCTCTTCCGATGTGGATAAGAGCACTTGTGTCTTTCGGGAAACATGAACCACCGTATCCAATACCAGCTTGTAAGAAATGCTTTCCAATTCTCTTATCAAGGCCCATACCTTCAGCAACTTTGATAACGTCTGCTCCAAAATGTTCGCTTAGGTTAGCGATTTCGTTGATGAAACTGATTTTTGTAGCTAGGAATGCATTGGAAGCATATTTAATCATTTCTGACGTCTCAACGTTTGTTACAACAACTTCTGTGTTAAATGGCTCATGAAGCTTAGTAAGAACTTCTTCTGCTCGCTTAGACTCTACTCCAATAACAGCTCGATCCATATTCATTGTATCGTATACCGCTGAACCTTCTCTGAGGAACTCTGGGTTAGAAGCAACATCAAATTCATACTTACCATGTGAATACTCACTAATGATGCTCTTCACACGTTGTCCCGTACCTACTGGAACCGTACTTTTTGTAACAATAACTTTATAACCGTTTAAGTTTTCTCCGATCGAAACCGCAACATTTTCTACATATTCTAAGTTTGCTTCTCCAGATGGTGCCTGCGGAGTTCCAACAGCGATAATGACTACTTCTGCATCCTTCATACCTTCAGCCAAGTTGGTTGAAAAGTGAAGACGTTCTTCTTCAATATTTTTTAACACCAATTCCTTTAAACCAGGCTCATAGATCGGTATGATTCCTTGTTTAAGGCGTTCGATCTTTTCTTCATCTAAATCGATACAGGTAACCTTGTTTCCGATTTCACTAAAACAAGTTCCTGACACTAGTCCGACATACCCTGTTCCAATAACACAAATATTCATTCTTCCACTCCCCAAAATATACAATTATGAACGTTCTTTTACTACTTGTCTCAGCCAATTAAGCAAAGGCTCTCCAATATCTTCTCTCTCTAAGGCGAATTCTACGGTCGCTTGAACAAAGCCGTATTTATCCCCTATATCATAGCGTTTACCTTCAAACAGATATGCAAACACTTCTTGAATTCCATTTAATTCCTGCAACGCATCTGTAAGCTGAATCTCATTCCCTTTTCCAGGCTTTAAATGCTCCAGAATGTCTAAGATCTCAGGCGTTAACACATATCTTCCCATAATAGCCAAGTTAGACGGCGCTTCTTCAATCGAAGGCTTCTCCACAAGGCTTTTCACTTTATATAGTCCATTACCAGAGTTGAACGAATTGTCGTATTCTACAACTCCATATTTAGAAACATCTTTCGTCGGTACTTCTTGAACACCGATTACTGAAGAGTTGCGTGCTTCAAATTCTTGAATAAGTTGTTTTAGACAAGGCTTTTGCGCGCGAACAATATCATCACCAAGCATAACTGCAAATGGATCATTACCGATAAATTTACGTGCACACCAAATAGCATGTCCAAGCCCTTTTGGTTCTTTTTGACGAATATAGTGAATATCAGCCATATTCGAGATCTTCTGAATACGAGCTAACTCTTCATCCTTTCCTTTTTCCTTCAATGTTTCTTCCAGTTCAAGAGATTTATCGAAGTGATCTTCAATCGCACGCTTTCCTCTTCCAGTTACGATCAGGATGTCTTCAATACCTGCATCCACAGCTTCTTCAATAATGTATTGTATCGTTGGTGTATCCACGATTGGCAGCATTTCTTTTGGTTGTGCTTTTGTTGCTGGTAAGAATCTTGTACCTAATCCTGCAGCGGGTATTATCGCTTTTTTTACTTTCATAATTTTCCACTCCTGTTTTTAAAGGATTCTATCTCTGATTTCATAGTAGTCGCCGATTATCTTGATTTTTTGACAGCATTATAAGCGTAATTTACAAAACACCAAGCTGAGTAAGGTAAACTTAATTTTTCGATATTTCTATAAACAGCCCATGTTTTTTTAGCAGCCTTAACTTTGTTGCTCGAAATCGATCCTTCTACTTTTCGATAGCAAGACAAAGGAACTTGTAAGCCGTATGCCGTATAGCCATCTTTAAGAATGGATAGCCACAAAGCAAAATCTTGCCGAGTACGAATGTTTGGCATCTTATATTTTCCTATTTTTTCAATATTCACCATTACCGTTAGGCAGCCGATGATCGTATTTTTTAATAGGTCATGATACGTTAAAGAGTGAGGAACTTTTACCTCGGTACCCGTTGGGGTGCCATCCTCACTGACGATATCGTAATTCGTATAAGAAAACACGTAATCGTTCTTTTCCATAAAACTTAATTGTTTTTCTAGCTTTTCAGGCTTCCAATAATCATCACTGTCTAAAAAAGCTATGTATTTTCCATTAGCATTTTCAATGGCCGTATTTCTTGCTACTGCCGCTCCTGAATTGGTCTCCAGCTGAATGAGCTTCACCCTAGGATCCTCTGAAGAAATTTGTTTGATGATCTCTACTGTACTGTCTTTCGAACAATCATCAACAATAAGCATCTCCCAGTTTTGATGGGTCTGAGATTGTACGGAAGCTATTGTATGTTGAATAAATTTTTCTGCATTATATGATGGAGTGATTACACTCACTAATATTTCATCCAATTTCCTTACACCTCAATTTTAATACTTTTATGGATATAAAGCATACTTATTATACCCCTCTACTCCAAAGGTTACAAACAATCAAAAAAAGAGCGCTCCGAAGAGCAACTCTTATTTTAACGCAAGTACGCATATTCGATAAGTGCATCCGCTAATGCGCGAGATACTTTATCTTTGAAAGCAGTGGTATTAGCTAACTTTTCTTCTGCTGGATTGCTGACAAATGCAATTTCAACAAGTGCAGCTGGCATTTTTGTGTTTTTAATAACATAGAAATTACTTTCTTTTAGCCCTCTGTCTCTTAGTCCTGTAGCTGCAATCAGATGTTTATGAATGATTTTTCCAAATGTAGGATCTGAGTTGTAATAGATATACGTTTCAGTGCCATGAGCATCTTTGCTTGTGCTCGAATTGTAATGAATGGACATAAACATGTCTGCATTCTGACTGTTTGCAAAAGCTACTCTGTCACTTAATGTGACGTATTTATCAGTCTCTCTTGTAGTTAATCCAACAAAGTCTGTTTGTTCGTTAAGCATCTTTACAACACGCTGTGAAATGTCTAATGTCAAATCCGCTTCATGTGTTTTGTTGCTTCCTATCGCTCCAGGATCACTTCCGCCATGTCCTGCATCGATCACAACTTTTGTGATCTTTGTTACAGTTACATCTTTGAATTTATAATCGTCATAAGCAGCATTTGAATAACGATCCTTCACATGCACTACCATTCGATATTTTCCTTTGTATTTAGGAACCCAGTTATAAGTGCTTATCATGCTATAATCACTTAAAATGGTCCATTTCCCTGTTGTTTCGTCTCTAACTGTGAACTTGTAAAGAGCACCGTTAGAAGAGGAAGCTGCAGCTGTTACTGGATATGTTTTATCCGAATAAAACGCTGTAGCATTCATTGCAAAGGTTGTTAACTTAGCTTTGGGAGCTTCTGAAACGGTTAAGACTTTTTCATAATAATCGTCATATGCTTTTGGACTATACTGGTCCTTCGCATACACCTTGATCAGATAAGTCCCTTTTTTACTCGGTGTCCAATTGATTTGTGTTTTCGAATCATAATTTTGTAGAACTGTTTCTACTCCTGTCGCTTGGTCCTTCACAACCGTTTTAAATTGCCCTGTGATGGAACTCTTTGCCACATGAGTAATTTTAGTGGTTTGATTTGTATAATAAAACGCTCTATCTGTTTTGAATTCTTGATAATCCGATGTAGGATGTTCTTTTACTTCAACATCTTTAAACGTGTAATTATCATACGTATTCTTGCTATAACTGTCTTTCACATGTACAACTACTCGGTAATCACCCAGCTTAGAAGGCTTCCAAGTGATTTTTCCGTTTGGAGAGAATTCTTGCAATGTCTCCCAAGTTTGGTCTGGGTGTTTCACGATAAACTTATAAAGAGCAGTGTTATCTGACTTTGCCTTTGCAGTAATCACGTTAGCTGGATTCAAAAATAGATTTTCTGTAGTCTGTAACGGATCGACTTCTGCTTTGGAAAGATTTTTTATTGTAATGTCTTCAAAACGGTAATGATCATAATCCTTTTTGCTCATTTCATCTTTCACATGCATAACAATGCGATAATTACCAGGCTTTGGAGGTGTGTAGGAGAGCTTAGAATTGCTTGCATACTCCTGTAAAGTAATCCATTCACCTGTATCACGGTTATTTAAGAAGAATTTATATAGCGCATGTGATGTGCTCTCTGCACTACCTGAAATCGTTTCTTTGTAACCGACATAAGCCATTTTTTTTACGTTCAAACTCTTTGCAAATGCCGTATATGCAGAAGATACTTTAACATCTCTATAGTCATAACTGTCGTATGAAGCAGTACTTTTACTGTCTTTCACATGTACAACTACTCTAAATGTACCTTCTTTTTGTGGAACCCATGAATAGGATGATGATGTTGAATAATCCTTTAATACCGTCCACTCATTTGTCGTTCTGTTTCCGAGAAGATACTTATAAAGCGGTTGGTTATGACTTGAAGCTGTTGCTTTTACCATTGTAGAATTTCCAATCACAAGCGGATTTCCTACTGTCATTGCAGATACCTTTGCTTTTGAAATACCTGAGTTTACAACAACGTCCTTATACGTATAAGAGTCATATGAAGCATTGCTCTTACTATCTCTCACATGAACAACTACGCGATAAGAGCCTTCTGTCTTTGGCGTCCAAGTCGTTGAAGAAATAGAAGAATAATCTTTAATTACTGCCCAAGTTCCTGACTTCTTATCTTGAGCATGAAATTTATACAGCGCTTGATTCGGACTTTTAGCAGCAGATGAAATAGAAATTGCTTTCCCTGCCGTTAATGGAGTACCAACTGTTAAAGAGGTAACTTGTCCTTTTGCAAGACTTGCGTCCACTTTAGGATGAAAAACAGACATAAACATAAATACAAAAAGAATGGATAATATAGATATTTTATTACGCATTACGTTCCCCTTACCCTTTATGATTTTCCTTTACCATGATCAAAATTGGTCGAAGTAAATCCCTCTCTCCCCCTTTTTTGGAAATTTCTATTCCAACAATATTATCGTCAGATAGATTTTGTTATTTAGACATTTTCCTACAAAATCTTCTATAATTTTATAATGTTTTCCATTTTTATGGAAGAGAGTTAGGGCAAAAAATTCTAAAATTTTCTAATTTTATAGGATTTTAGTAGTTATTAAGTTGTTGAATTATCCAATCTTTTTGTAATTACAAGCATATATAACTGAATCACTCCAGCATAAAATGTTAATGCTACTGTGTTAAACGATCGAGATAAAATAGCTTTTACATAAAAATAAACGTAAAGAAAGACAAAAAAAACAGACCCCAAAGATACTTTGGAATCTGCTTTCGATGTTAATAAGATTATATTTTAGCGCTCTCTGATACGAAGCATTTCTTCACTTGTTCAATCACTCGCTGTTGTTGCTCTACTGTCATATTCGATCCAGAAGGCAAGCACACACCATTATAGAATAGATAATCAGAAATACTTTCTTCGCCGTGTGTAAAGTAATTTATTCCATCAAATAACGGTTGAAGATGCAACGGCTTCCACACTGGACGTGCCTCAATATTATGTTCATTTAAATAGTTTATAAGGTCCATCGGCTTAATTGTTGTTTTCTCAGGGTTGATTGTCAGAGCTGTCAGCCATCTTGTAGATCGGCCGAATTCAGCTTCTGGCATCATTTCAATCGCATCAATTTCTGAAAAAGCAATTTTATAACGATCAAAGACTTCTCTTCTCGCGTTCACTCTTTCATCTAATACCTCTAATTGAGCTCTTCCTACACCTGCAAGAATATTACTCATACGATAGTTATAGCCCATTTTGCTGTGTTGATAATGTGGTGCCTGATCTCTTGCTTGTGTCGCAAGGAATCTAGCTCTGCTTAATGCTTCTGTATCATCTGATACAAGCATCCCACCGCCAGATGTCGTAATAATCTTATTTCCGTTAAAAGAAAAGATGCCATACTTTCCTATTGTACCACTCATTTTATCTTTGTAAGTTGCTCCAAGTGATTCAGCAGCGTCTTCTACAATAGGTACGTTGTAACGATTACAGATTTCTTGTATCGGGTCCATATCAGCACTCTGGCCGTATAAGTTAACAACGATTACTGCTTTTGGCAGGGTGTTCGTTTCTTCCGCTTCTTTAAACGCTTTTTCAAGAGCAACAGGAGACATGTTCCAACTCTCACGCTCTGAGTCGATAAATACCGGAATTGCTCCACAATAAAGAATAGGATTCGCACTTGCGATAAACGTCAAAGAAGAGCAAAATACAGTATCACCACTTTTAACGCCTAATAGGTCTAACGCTAGATGAATACCCGCTGTACCTGAACTGATCGCAGCAGCACCTTTGGATCCCACATATTCAGAGATTTCTTTTTCAAATAAATCAACGTTTGGTCCAAGTGGAGCAATCCAGTTGGTTTCAAATGCTTCGTTGATATACTTTTGTTCGTTCCCGCTCATATGGGGAGTAGATAATAAGATTCTATCGTTTGCAGACATTTTTACAACCTGCTTTCTAATAAGTTTACTTATTTGATTTAATGACCTTTGCTGGACATCCTACCGCTACGGTATGATCAGGAATATCATGAATAACAACTGCCCCTGCACCAACCACTGCTCCCTCACCAACCTTAATCGATTGAATGACAGAAGAACCGATGCCTATGTGAGCATTCGATCCAACGAAAACATTACCAGCAAGGTGAACACCTGGAGAAAGGTGGACAAAATGGCTAATCTTACAATCATGATCTACCGATGCAGCGGTATTAATGATGCAATGGTCTCCGATTTCAGCCGAGTGGTTGATAACACTGTTAGCCATCACTACTGTTCCATCACCAATTTTTACTTGACTACCGATTACTGTAGATGGATGAATCGCACATCCGATTTTACAGCTCAATTGACTAAGTTGCGTTGCAATTGTCTCTCTTACGTTATTGTTACCAATCGCAATAATATGTTGATGTTCAGAATATGAAATTTCTTTAATCTTTCCTAAAAGAGGGAGATCCTCTAACTTTGCTTCTGGATGATCATCATAAAATCCTGCAATCTCTTGACCGCTTGCCCTAAGGATATCCAGAACGACTTTTGCATGTCCACCAGCACCAATAATTACAACCATGTGGACCTCCTAATAAGAGATTTTCTTTTGAAGAAGTTGTTCGTTAACTTCTACATTCTTTATAATCTCTGCTACCTTCGAGCTTGTAGTTCCATCTCCATAAACATTATGCATGGTTCTCACTTGTTCAACAAAGTAATGAGAAAGAACCTTCTCCAAGCCTTGAGTGATCGTCTCATCATTCGGGTGAACATCAATCACATTTCCACTTCTTTCACGGCCATTTTGTCTTGAGCCTATATTCAGAACTGGTTTTGAAAAAGAAGCAGCTTCTATAATTCCAGATGATGAGTTTCCTACTAGAGCCATACATTGCTTCAACACTGTCAAGTAGTCGAGATGCTGAAAGTTTGTAACAAAATCAAAACGCGGGTGATTTTGATACTCTTTGTAGATACGTAAGATATGTTCAGTACCCGCATCTGAATTTGGCATGATGCAAACAACTGATTTTCCTGTTTTCTCAACCGCACCTAATACAGCCCTCACCTGTTCTTCTATTCCCTGAATCTCTGTCGTTACGGGATGAAAGACTAAAAGAATAAAGTCTTCTTCTGCTTTAAGAGCATACTCTGCTTTCACTTCATTCCAGCTCTTAAGCTCAGCATTTTGTATTGTTTCAATGCGAGGTGCTCCTACTGGATACACTCTCCACTCATCCTCACCCATTTTCCGAAGTCTTTCCGCACTTTTTTCTGTAGCAGGAAAGTGGATGTGTGAAAACTTTGAGATAGAATGACGCACTGACTCATCAATTGAACCGGACACTTCTCCACCATGAAAATGAGCAATCGGTATGTTAAGGTGAGCTGCAGCAATGCTCGCTGCTAGCATCTCTCCTCTGTCCCCCAAAACAATTAAAAGATCAGGTCTTGCCTGCTCTAATAACTGCGTCATTCCGAGAATCCCAATGCCTATTCCTTTAGACATGTTGGCATCCGAGTCACCTTGAAGAAGCATATCTACTTTTCCTAAAATAGCAAAACCGTCTTTTTCGATCTCGTTTACTGTCATACCGTACTGCGGAGACAGATGCATCCCTGTAACAAGTAAGTTCACTTGAAAGTTAGGATCCTGTTGCAACCGCTGAAGTACCGGGTGATAGATGCCATAATCTGCACGAGTGCCTGTTACGATTGTGATTTTTTCAATACTCATAGAACATCATTCCACGTTAGAACATTATCTTCTTTGATTTCTGTTTTCACTGTTTTACCGATCAATAGTGAAAAGTATTTAGGCGGAATCCCTGTTCCTGGTCGTTTTACAGTTAAGTTCTCTTCTGTTAGAACATCCCCTGGTTTTAAATCTTCCTGCACAACAAGGCTTTTTCGTGCTACTGATTTAGTATCTTCTTCCGAAGGCATGCACCGCTTGATTCCATCACCTAAGCTTTTCTCGACATTACGAATAGCTTGCACTAGCTCAGCAAACTCTTCAGGGTTCATGGATGCTTTATGATCAGGTCCTGGAAGGTCACGATCTAAAGTAAAATGCTTCTCAATCACTTTGGCACCTAGTGTTACAGCTGCAACAGTTACTTCATAGCCTAATGTGTGATCGGAATAGCCTACTATTTTTCCAAAAGCTTGTTCCATCGTATTCATCACGCGAAGGTTAACATCTTCACATGGTGTCGGATAGTTAGACGTACAGTGCAGGATCGCAGTCTCTGTTCCTTTTAAAGCATCAATTGCTTCTTCTACTTCTGTAAGGTTACCCATTCCTGTAGACAAGAGTACAGGTCGATTGTATGTGCTGATTTCTTGTAAAAGTGGCAGGTTTGTCAGGTCTCCTGAACCGATTTTAAAAGCATGCACACCGATCTCGTTAAGAAATTTTGCGCTATCCGGATCGAACGGAGTGGAAAGAAACTCAATTCCAAGCTGTTCGCAATAGTCCTTTAACTCAATATGATCTTCATAAGACAGTTCAAGTTTTTTAAGCATATCTAACTGAGATTCCTCAGAACTCGTATTCTGAGTTTGATACTTTGCTTTTACAGCATACTTAGATACGAGCTTCTTGCTGTTGAACGTTTGAAATTTAACAGCATCTGCACCAATTTCTGCTGCTTTTTTAATCGATTGTTTAGCAAGCTGCATATCACCGTTATGGTTCACACCAATCTCAGCAATGATATAAGCAGGTTCGCCGTGACCAATTTTTTTATCACCTATTTGAAACATATTAAACAGCTCCATCTATTAAAAGTACTTCTGCTAACTTAAAATCTATTTCATCATCAATATCCACGGATGACCTTTTGTCCATCACATATGGAATGACCTTGTCTGTATAAATCGCATTCTCAATCATGAGGTGATGATAATCTGTAAGATAGATTGCTCCATTCAGCTCATACACTTCTGGAAGGTCCTGTCTACGAGTGGCCTTGTGATCAGGAAGTTCCATAAAAGGTATCAAGTAATCCTCCTTTTTTACCCTCATTAGAAATGGATGCGTGTCTGCTAATGAAACACTGACTACAGGACATCCAGCATTCAAATAAAGATCGAGTGCCTCTCTCGCATGTTGTTCTGTCCTAAGAGGAGAGGTGGGTTGTAAGAGAAGGACATGGTCCGTTTCAAAGTCTTCATTTTCTTTTAAGAAATGTATTGTATGCTTTAATACATCTATTGTTGTTGCGGTATCAGATGCTAAATATTCCGGTCGAAGGAAAGGGACTTCTGCACCCCATTGCTTTGCGATTTCTGCGATTTCCTCATCATCTGTAGAGACAATCACTCTTGAGACATCACCAAGATTTAATGCAGCTTCTATGGAATACGCGATCAGCGGCTTTCCATTCAAGGGCAGAACGTTTTTTCTTTTAAGTCCTTTGGATCCACCTCTAGCAGGGATGATAGCTACAATATTCATAAGATCCTCCTAAAAGGTAAGTCCTTGCTCATCAATGAGTTCAAAGATTTCTTGCTTTGAGATCAACGGACTGTTATGAGAAGAATATGCTTTGCGATCTGCCTTTTTGAAACCTGCGGGTGCTTGCCAATCAGCATCCAAATGCGAATAGATCGCATACATGATCTCATTCTCATAAGCTCTTTCAGACTCTTCTAACGTCATCAATTCTTCGTAAACTTTTTCACCTGGACGCACGCCAACTTCTACTATGTCAGAAACGTCGGAAACCTTACGTTTCTCTTTATAGTCGTCGATCAGTGTCTGTGCTAGATCTTCAATCTTCAGAACAGGCATTTTCAGTACGAATACTTCTCCGCCCTTTGCAAGTTCAGCCGCTCGTAATACAAGTCTTGCTGCTTGTGGAATAGACATCATGAAACGTGTCATTTCTCGGTCTGTTAGCGTGACTGGTTTCCCCTCTTCAATCTGCATCTTAAACAATGGAATAACTGAGCCTCTTGAGCCCATAACATTTCCAAATCTCACACACGAGAAGATCGTTCTTGCAGAACCTTTATAGTATTCAGCTGCTAAGATCAGACGCTCTGAAAGAAGTTTAGTAGCACCCATCGTATTCATAGGGTTTACCACTTTATCTGTACTTATAGAAACAACACGCTCTACGTTATTCTCGATTGCTGCTTCGATAATATTTTGTACACCGATCACGTTTGTTTTTACTGCTTCAAAAGGATTGTATTCACAAGAAGGAACATGCTTAAGAGCAGCAGCATGAAAGATAACATCAATATCTTTCGTTGCATAATTCAAACGATTCTTGTCTCTGATATCACCAACGAGGTAACGCACGTTCGTGAAATCTGAGAGCTCATGCTGAAGTGCAAACTGCTTAGATTCATCTCTGCTAAAAATACGCACAACGGCGGGATTTTGAGCAAGTACTTGTCGAACGATCTCGCTCCCTATTGAACCTGTTCCACCAGTAATAAGAACTTTCTTTCCTTCTAACATACAATCACCAATCCTCATGTTTTACTTAATTTTTGTTAAAGAGCTGTGTCTTGTCCACCAGCTTATCCGTTAGATATAAAGCCGCTATCAATGCAATAGGAAGTAGTGTTCGCAGACCAAAGCTTTGAACTTCTGAAATTCCTAATAAATGTCCTCCATAAAAAACAACATAGCCAAATGCTAAAAACTCAACTTTTCTTGATTTCTGATACAATCCATCCGTCATTCCCGCAAGTGCAAAGAAGAACAATGTAACGGCTACGATTAGTACGGCTGTTACAAGAAGAGATTCGGTCATGATGTTATCTCCGAAGAAGATGGTTGGAGCACTTCCGCCTTCTTTTCCATACATACGTTCAAAAATATATCGTTTAATAGAAGTATCGTCAGGTAAGGGTCTGTCTTCAAATTCGATTCGGGTTGTAAGACCAGCACCTTGTGTTACAAAGATTCGTTTTAAGATACTTTCGACGAACGTGAAAGCACTATAAGGGTTCTCACCTGCGTTAAAAAATACCTTTGTAGCAAAATAGTAAACGACGAATACAAATCCAGCTGAAAAAAGATAAACAAATCGCTTACGACTTTTAATGACATATAGAATGAAGAAAATAATGATCAGGAACAATGTGTTCTTGTTAAGAGCTACAGAAGTAAAGATAACAGCCATAAGTGTAAAAACAATCAGCAAAGTGCGATTGTTTACTTTAAAGAAATTCTTCTTACTTAGCATTAAGATTAAGAAAAACGGAATAACCGTATTCGCTACAATCGTAAACGTATAAAAGAAAGGAATGCCACCAGCAACATCAGGACGGCTAAATGAATTTTGCAGCGTCTTCCCTAATACAAGCTGTATGAGTGGAATCTTGTCTGCAAAAGAGATCACATAGATAAAACAAACTGAGAATACGATTACACTGATCCATTTGATGTAGGTGTAATTTTGAAATCCTTCTGAAAGCTTGAAATCTCGTTCTAGAAATATTTGTTTCACTTTGTACTGAACAAATAGACCGGCGATCATCGCTACATATAAAATACTCATATAGATGCTGAACCATTTTATACTGTCCTCATTAGGGACATAATATCGCTCACCACCAAAAGCATAGAAAAGCCCTGCTGGAAGAATCATGAAGGTTACCGTAACATAAAAGGCACCTGAGAAACTTTTAAGCAGGTCTTTTTTATATGCAATATAAACAAATATTAAAAACAACACCCACGGGGCAAAGCTATAAAAAAACATTTCATTTCCTCCAACTGCAGCATTCTGTTTTAGTAATCCTTAACAACATCCATAAACTCCCCATAGTAACGGTAGATCTTTTCTATTTCTGGCTGGTTCTTTTCTGCAAGATCTTGAGGTTGCAGATAAAAAGCTTTAATCTCGATCAAATCTTTAAAGATCTGATGACACGTACCTAAAGCAGATGAATAAAAAGAACCTAATCCTTCTGGTAGATAAGGATTTTTAGAAAGTTCAAATTCAATACACGTTTGAATGGTCGTGACTTTAATATTCAGTTCATTTTTTATCTTGTCCAACTTTTCAGGACTCTCACTTCGATGAGGGATATAAACCATTTCTGTATCTTGTAAATAACGTTTTACTTGTCGCAGATATTCAATGTATCTCTCTTCACTAGCCATTACATTTTTCTCGCTAAGCGGTGCACCCAAAAAGAAAAACACAGGCTTCTTTTCTTGATTCTTACTGATCGAACTAAAGTATTCATAATTGTTTTTGACGATCTCGATGTGATCTGACTTTAGATCGAATGTCGTAAAGAACGCTATATTGGTTATTTCGTTATTTTTTGGTGCTTTTGGGGTTAAAACTTTTTTAAATGCCGATTTAATGATGAATTTGGCCCCTGAATCTTGTGGCAATCTTCCATTTGAGATCATCTCAAACATCCGGATGGTCACGTTGCCATCGTCGAGGAGATAGACTTTCTTATGATTAACAGACACAACAAAATCTCGCATGATGTCTGATCGATAGTCTCCAATAAAAATATAATTTACTTGCTGATATCGTTTTACAACATTACGCGAGCTGAACAGACGAGTAACCCACGTTACTTTTCCCGTTCCGCTTCCGATAACTTGTACATCTGCCCACTCTTCCTTTGATACCATGTTCGCGATCTGTTTCATGGTATTCTCATTCTCAGCCTGCAGGATTAAAAGAACGGCTTCTTCCTTTTTAATAGAAAAATGATGCTTTGCTTCTATTGCATTAATTAACTGTAAGGGCGATTCAATCATAAATATGTTCATAGCTTCTTTCACTCCTGGCTTTCAGCTTGCAACTTTTTGTTCAGATATCTTCTCTCTTGATAAAGGTTAAAAATAAATCGAGTTAACTCTGCCGCTATCGCTGCGACTACAGCGCCCCATACACCAATGATGGGGATTAAGATCAAATTGACTCCAACGTTGACCGTTGCAGCTGAAACACTGCTAATGCCTACGATCTTAGTATTCTTGATATAAAATAATCGGGCTACGACAACAAAATAAAATCCTCTTACAATTTCAGCCGTTAATAAAAAGATAAGTATTCCACTTACACCATTATATTTCGGTGGAAGCAGCCACTCAATAACTAATAACGAAAAGATGATGGCTAGGACCCCAAGTACAATGACTCCTACTTGGAAATATTTCATAATCTTATTTGCTTCATTCTCTTTTCTGTCTTTCATCAATCTCGTATAACGAGGAACGAAAGCGTTATTAACACCTGTATATAGCATTCCCAAAACCATGGCCATCTGAGCCGCTAATGAAAACCTTCCAAGTTCGTCAAGAGAGACAAACTTCTCTAAAATAAACCGACTCGAAGCTGTAATCGCCCATCCACTTATAACATGTGGCAATAATGGAATGCTGAAGGCCAAGCTCTGTTTAATATATTGCTTTTTGAAGGACAGACGGACACTCTTGTAAAGAACACCAACGTATCCTAATCCAGTTCCGATTCCTGCTATGATGAACGAAAATAAAGCTGCTTCCGGCCCTTTATTCATAAAGATCACCGCAATACTAGTAACAGCCATAACAATGACGCTTTTAATAATATTAATCACAACGAACGACTTTGCTCTCTCTTGCGCACGTAAGATCGCCATTGGAACTAGAGATAAAGAAGACGATAATGCAAAATATATTAAAATATCATAGTAAGGATCTATCGGAATATTTTTGAATAGTAATGGTCCAACGATTGGCTTTAATAATAGAAGTAAAGCAGAAATTAAACCTGCGAATACCACTGTAAACATTACTACAGATCCCAGATATTCTTTTTGTTCTTTACTGTTTTCTTTGTAATCGTAATACAGTCTAGTAATGGCTCCGTGTAGTGAAAGAATCATTAGAAGCTGCAGGATCCAAACATATGATTGGACGGTTGTGAAAATTCCATATTCCCCTGGAGTAAAATATTTCGTGAAAACAGGTAAAAGGATGATACCTGTTAGTGGAGGTAACATCGTTGCAAACGTATACCAGAATGAGTTCACGAAAAATTTATTCGTAAGAAGTTTTTTTATCTTCGGTGAGTATTTCATGTATCGCTTTCCTCGCAATTTTGTTTCGTCTTTTCTTTCGACATGTTTTTTTCAAAATCATCATAATCATACCACTGTATATCTTCATTTTAAACTAACTATATCCCATCAATACTTCTTCGTAGAAAGTTTGATTATAGGTCCTAAATGAAAAATGTTATATAAATATAAAATTATTCCAATACATCTCTAAAATTTAGTATTTTATGTTATAATTTCACTAATATTGTAATGAATTGGGAGATGAATTATGTTATTGGGGTTAAAGGCATCAAGTGAGTCTAATAAGACATTTAAAAGATTTAAAAAATCTATAGAAACAATTAATAAATTAGAATCATCTTATCAAAAACTGAGTGATTTAGAGTTAAAAGAAAAAACACTCCTGTTTAAGGAAGCTCTATCTAATGGCAAGTCTATCGATGACATTTCTGAAGAAGCTTTCGCAACGGTTCGAGAAGCGGCTTTTCGTGTGCTTGGTCTTCGTGCATATGATGTTCAGCTCATAGGTGGTCTAGCTTTATTAAATAATGAAATTGCAGAAATGCAAACGGGAGAAGGTAAAACACTAGTAGCAGCTTTTCCAAGTTACGTAAAAGCTTTAGAAGGAAAAGGTTCACATGTTATTACCGTGAATGAATACTTAGCCAATCGAGACTATGAAACAATAGGAAAAATTCATGAGTTTTTAGGATTAACGGTAGGTTTAAATATTTCGCAAATGGAGCCTGTTGAAAAACAGCAGGCATATTTGTGTGATCTTACATATGGAACCGGAAGTGAATTTGGTTTTGATTATCTGCGAGATAATATGGTGCAGGATATCTCTCAACGCGTCCAACGTCCTCTGCATTTTGCTCTTATTGATGAAGTAGATAGCATTTTGATCGATGAAGCGAAAACACCGCTTGTTATCGCAAGTAAATCAAGTGAATCGGCTAATTTGTTTAAAGTAACAGCTCTTGTTGTAGAAAGTTTTCAAAATGATGTTGATTACAACTTAGAAGTAAATACAAAGCAAGTCTTCCTTACAGATGAGGGAGTAAACAAGATCGAGCGTGCTTTCGGAATCAATAATTTGTATGATGCAGAACATCAGCTTCTTAACCACTTTGTCAATCAGTCGCTTAAAGCACTAGTAATCATGCGTAAAGATATCGATTATATCATTCGAGAAGGCAAAATTATGCTTGTAGACCAATTTACGGGTAGAGTGATGGACGGTCGTAGCTATAGCAATGGACTTCACCAAGCGATCGAAGCAAAAGAAGGCGTTGAAATCACAGAAGAGAATCAAACATTTGCGACGATCACTATTCAAAATTACTTCCAACTATATAGGTCGCTGTCTGGTTTAACTGGAACAGCGCTTACGGATAAAGATGAATTTCTTCAAACATACGGTCTTGCTGTATCTGTCATCCCTACTAATCGTGATAGACAGCGAATTGACTTAGAAGACGTTGTCTATGAAACATCAGAACAGAAATATAAAAAAATCATTGATACCGTGAAAGAACTATACAAAGAGAAACGACCAGTATTAATCGGTACCACTTCCATCGAACAGTCAGAAAAGCTTGCTGAAGGTCTTAAGAAGGCTAAAATTCCTCATCAGCTACTTAATGCTAAGAGTGAAGAATTAGAAGCAGAAATGATCTCAAAAGCTGGAAAACAAGGCATGATTACCATTGCTACTAATATGGCAGGACGCGGGACAGATATCATGCTAGATGAAAAAGTAAAACAAGCTGGCGGCCTTTTTATTCTTGGAACAGAGCGTCATGAAAGCCGCAGGATTGATAACCAATTAAGAGGGCGTGCAGGCCGTCAAGGTGATCCTGGAACAACTCAATTTGTCATCTCGCTTGAAGACGAATTGTTCAACCTATACGATCAAGAGCTTATCGAGAATTGGAAGAAAAAAGTGAAAACAGATGAAAGCGGCCGTGTCTTATCAACAAAAGCCATTAAATACATTTCAAATGTACAGGAAGCGATTGAGAGTATCCATTATTCGTCTCGTTCACATATGTTGAAGCTAGAAAGCGTTATTGAAAATCAGAGAGACACGATCTATAAGCTCAGAAATGAACTTCTAGAAACAGATAACATTCGCGATCGAGCAGAAGAAACCATGCGCTCAACAGGGTTGATGATTATCGAGCAAGAATGTCAGGAAGAATTGGTTGCTGAAGAATGGGATCTTGCTCAACTTGTTAAGCAATTATCAGAAATTCTTCCCTTCGAATCTTTTAGTATGGAAGATATAAAAGGAAAAGAACGCTATGAGATCGAAGCTGAATTCCTTCTGAAAGTAAAACATGCATTTCAACAGGAAGAACTGCTTCAACTCTGTCAGAGTGAACAGGTTCGTGGCGTTTATTTGCAGACGCTGGACCAGAATTGGATCCGACACCTTGAAAATATGCAAAACTTAAAAGAAGGTATTAACCTTCACAGTTATGGTCAAGAAGATCCGACTCGTGCATTTGAGAAAAATGGCTTTGCTCTCTTTCAGGAAATGACTTTTGATTTAAACAAAGAAATTTTGAATCGAATAAAACTATTGCTGCAGATGGAATTTAATCAGAATATAACCGATCAAGCATTAAGCACCATGGAGGTTTAGTATGTGGTCATTATTAAAAAGAAAAAAAGAAGCCGATTCTTCTTCTAAAGAAATCAACAATCCTCTACACGAAGCAGTTATAGAAGAAAGAGCAGGCAAAACCGAATTATTTGTTCATCCTGCCGTTGTGGTTAGCCCACAAGAAAAATATGTTTTTCAATATTACCACCAACTGTTGCCTGATTTACAGCCCAATCAGATCTCAATTAATGGGTATGACCTCATCGTTTTTAATGAATCTGCAATAATTGAAGGTTTTATTCGAAATACACTGCCTTCAAAGATTCGCTTTGAAGAAGTGATTCTGTTAGTAATGGATTCATCTGATCAAATTCTTGCTCGTAAAGTATTTGATTTTAATATGTTGGGAGAATTGCCTCCCTCTTCTTCCATACCATGGAAATTTTTATTTGAACCCGAAGATTTCCAGGTCCCATTATCAGAATGGAATTTATCAGACTGGAAACTTGCATTTGAGCTGCAAAAACAGCGTCCAACTTCCGAAACACTTGAACTTGAAGCTGCTTGGGAAGAACGCTTGAGTGCAGACGAAAAAGAAAATTTAAAAAAGTTAATTTCGTCACTGACACCTTTAAAGAACGAAGAAGTAAATCTTTTTGGATTAAAAGCAGAGAAAGCCATGGAAAACAGCATTGCTGTTACTCTTTTGGTTCGTAATGGAACAAGTAAAAAAATCGAGTTATCTCAACTGCCTTTGCAGTTGACTAGTGCTGATGGCATTTGCTTAGCTTCAGGCGTTTTTCAATTAGAAGCTTTCTCAGTAAACCCATTCTGCAGTAAACCATGGACTTTTATTTTTCCTGAAAGCCTGGTTCAGCATATGCCGGAAGACTTTAGTGGATGGAAAGTACTTGTTCCTTCATCAAATTAAAAAACAAAAGGCCAAAGTTGATGCTTTGGTCTTTTGTTTTTTTTGTATACTTTGTTGTTCTTACAAGTGGTTATTGCTGTTACTGATAAAAAATGCGTTACAAAAAACGGTGTGCAATTGTGCACACCGCTCTTCATTCTTAAATATCCTTAATTTTCTTTTCTAATTTCGCTTTAAGCTCTTTATGTTTTATTCCGTTTGCTTTAACAACCGCTTGATCCACGTATTTCATTTTTTCACTTTCTACCTGGTTTTGTTTTGCTTCATCTAACAAAGCTAATCCTTCCACATAGAAAATGGCATCTCTATTAAATTGCATAGCAGGATATACATACGTAACTTTCATATCTTTCTGTACATAACTAAATGGGATTTCAGTAAAAATACCAGATTGTTTGTCGATCGTTTCTTCAAGTTCTTTTTGTGATTTTACAGCCGCTTTAATATCAAAAGGCTCTTTTACATGAACCGCTTCTGCTTCTTGTTGAGCAGTCAACAAAATCTTACCAGCGCGAACTGCTTTATTAAACGTATTAGCTGTCTCGATCTCTTGTTCAACTGATTTTAGTTGTCTTTTTAATCTCGTTTTACGCTCTCCTTTTTCCAGTTCGTTTACCATGCCAATCGCATGCGCGTACTCGGTTCTCGCTTTATCATATGGAGCATCAATTCCATTCAGATAAATGTTCTTGTCTTTATATGCTGCTCTTAATTTAACAGAAGCCTCTCGTGCTTTTTCAACTGTATTCTCTGTTACTACTTTGTCATCATGCGATGCATCATAATAAGGGTTCTTTATTAAAAATGTCGCTGCAATTGCAATGATACTAAATACAATCCATTTCCATTTTGTTTTCATATTCATTCCCTTTCATCTCAGAACGTTCATCTATCATATTACCACTCGCTATTCACAATATTCAACAAGGACCGCGCTTTCTATACATGTTGTTTACATTTAAATAAGAAACAATATTTGCTTCTATTTAAAATCAGAATATGAATGAATGAGCGACAAAAAAACAAGTGCCCCAAAAGAACAGCTAAAAGTGTCTTTTGGAGCAGCTAGTTACCTTATTAATTTGTAATGTTATATACCATCACACCATAATGGTCGTATGCTTTGGATGACTTTGCATCTTTTACATGTACACTAAATTTGTATGATCCTGATTTAGCGGGTAGCCATCTTAATGTTTTCTCTGTTGAATATTCTTTTAGAACGGACCACTCTTTACCATCATATACATTAAACTTGTATAAAAGTGACTCTCCGCCAGTTGCATTTGCTGTTACATGAATGGCTGTATGAATGCGCTGTGGTGAAGCAATATCTGCTTTAACACTCTGAACGACCACTTGACCTTGCGTAACCTTGTAATCGATTACTTTGTACACATCGTAAGACTTGCTAGAAGTTTGGTCTTTTACATGTACGTTAATTTTGTAATTTCCTGCCACAGCAGGTTTCCAATTGTACGTGTTGTTTGAAGTGTAATCTTGCATTCTTACAAATGCACCACCATCTTTTGATACCCAAAACTTGTACAATTTAGTGGTACCACCTTTTGCATTTGCTGTTACCTTAATCGAAGTATTAGCTGCTTGAGGGGACACTTTATCTGTTACTACACTGTCAATCGTAATTGGAGTACCAAACTGACCTGACGTTGATGCTGTAATCTTATAATCGAATGCTTTGTATGAATCATAGCTTTTTGAAGATGACTGATCTTTTACATGTACGCTGACTTTATAAGTTCCTGCTGCAGTTGGCTTCCATGCGTGAGTGTTCTTTGTGCTGTAATCTTGACTCACTTTCCACGTTTTACCGTCATATATGTTGAACTTATACAGTTTTGTATCACCGCCTGTAGCATTTGCTGAAATATTGATCAAAGTGTTTGCTAGTTGCGGACTTACTTTATCTGTTGAAACACTTTGCATCACAACAGGTTGGGCTGCTTTAGCTGAAATCTTATAATCGAGAGTTCCATAATCATCATAGCTTTTTGATGACCCAGCATCCTTAACATGAACACTAAACTTATAATCCCCCGAAACAGAAGGTGTCCAGTTGAAAGTGTTCGAAGGTGAATATTCCTGAGCAACTGTCCATACACCGTCTTTTAAAAGATTGAACTTATATAGTTTTTCTTTTCCGCCATCGGCATTTGCAGTCACTTTAATAGGTGTTCCTGCTAATTGAGGTGATGGTTTATCTGGTGTAACACTCTTCATATCTACATTAGAAAGAATGCTATAACTTAAAGCACCATAAGTATCGTAATTTTTTGCAGAGTACTTATCTTTTACATGAACGCTGAATTTGTAGTTTCCACCTTCTTTTGGAACCCAAGTGTACGTGTTCTTTGTGGAATAATCTTGTAGCATCTTCCACACAGTTCCTTCTTGAACATAAAAACGGTAAACCTTATCATATCCACCTGTTGCATCAGCAGAAAGCGTAATTGCTGTATTAGCTGCTTGAGGGCTTGAGATATTAGCTGATACTGCGCCCATGCTCACAGCTGGATAGTTGTAGCTTTCTTTTACAATTGTCGTGTTCGGATAATAGTAAGATAGAATATCCTGGTAAGATATACCTTCGTTACCCATTACGTATGCGCCCCATTGACTCATACCGATACCATGGCCAAATCCTCCACCGTTCACAGTAAATTTATCAGCATCAGCCGTTACAGATTTAACGTAAGGACTTTTCATTGTATAAGTGCCAACGAGACTTCGGATATCATTACTTCGATCTTCATAACGAATACTATGCTTTAAGAGCTTACCCGTTGAATCCTTAATAAACTGATTGGTATCTGTTTTCTTTCTGTAATACTCAATGTCAATATAGCCAGTTAATAAATCCTCAGCTGTAAAAGAAGTTTTAAAGTTAATTCCTGTTACATTTATGATGCGAATGTCGGAGTTTGATGCAATCTGTGTCCCAATAAGTGCTGCTTTTAAATTCTTTATGAATGTAGCATCAGCTTCAGCAGCTGAATTCCACCAAAATTCTGGTTTGGATAGATCTCTGCCAAGCATGCTGATTTGCTGCTTCTTAATACTGTACGACCAGTTTGTATTTTTACCGCTCTGTACGTCATATGGATCTTGCTTTTTTGTAAAGTATGCATAAAGTGGTGTTCCATATGTATTAGTGTTTGACAGCATCATACCGCCATTGCTCGAATAGTAGAGTGTTTCTGCAAATCTACCATTATATTTAAGCACTTCACCAGTTGTTTCATTAACAGCACGGTTTGAATTGTCGTACCATGTATAACCACCGTACACCTGGTTAGCTTGTGTATCAACTAATACCTTTCCTGCGTTGCGCATGGCATATGTTCTTGCTGCTAAAGTTCCAGCTTTTAACGTATTTACATTCCACGTGCCATGCATCTCTCTAGGTGTTACACCTTTAACGTAATCCTCCATTAAAAGCGTATTAATAGGCCGTACATATTTACCGTTTTCTACTACAAACGTAAAGACACCCGTATATTTCGTGTTTTCAATTGTTGCGTAATGTTCCGTTCCATACTTTTCAGGATGCATGGAAAAAGTGGAACCGTAAGATTTAACGAGCGTTGTTCCTTTATACAGATTCAACACACCAGACTCTGCTTTAATAGCATAGCCTGTACCAGAAATAATTCTACGATCACTATCCACTATGTATTTACCAGTTACTCCAAGTGAAATACTAGTTTTGTTCCCCACATAGTCTTGATTTTGAAGCTTAACATTAACAACCTCATTATGTACTTCTGCTGATACATTTGGTGCAAAATTCGGTGATATCAACAGCCCCATAAGTACAAAGAAAAATACTACAAATTTCTTCATTTCCGCCCCTCTTTCTACATAAATATACTAATTTTGCATATTAATAGTATAGTAATCTATTTTTGTATAAACAAGATAAAATAGTAAAATTAATGAAATATTTTCCACTTTTAGGTGATAAAAGCTTGATACTAAAAGGTTTTTATTTTAAAAATAGGTATTTTAATCCAATACAATTGGAGGTAAAATTATCTTAATATACACAGGGATGAGGAATTCAAATGAAAATAAGGCCATTATTATTATCGGCAGGGGTTTGTATATTTTTAGGTTTGAGTATGCAGGTTTTGGAAGTGTCAGCGGATCCAGAAGTTTATGGAGGAGCTAGACATTCTTATTTGGTCGAACAAAATGGTAATGTTTATGGATGGGGGGAGAACGGATACCATCAATTAGGCTATAAAGATTCTTATGCTAGTATCCGCTATCCTGAACAGATCGGCTTTATAGACCATACACTAGCTCAAAATGTTAAGATGTTTTCTTCATCGAAATCAAATTACTTTACACTCGCCATGATGGAAGATGGAACGTTACGTTTTTGGGGACAGGTTTTTACCTATGATGGTAATTTGGGTGGGTATTGGAACGACTGGAATTACTCCAAATACAATACCGTTCAAAACTTAGATGGAACGCCTTTCACCGGTGCTACTATGATTTCATCTGGCGATTCACACATGACCGCGTTAAAAGATGATGGGACAGTTTGGACATGGGGATATAATTCATATGGTCAACTAGGTAATGGGAAGACAGAGAATACTCCCTATCCACAGCAGGTCATCATGGAGGACGGAACTCCTTTAAAGGATGTGGTTTCAATCTCATCAGGTGCTTGGCATACTCTTGCTTTGAAGAAGGACGGATCCGTTTACGGATGGGGATGGAATAGAGGAAGCCAGCTTTCTGTTACACCACAGATGTATAATACAAAAGCATTACCCATTTTAACGGAAGACAAAAAAGTCCTCTCCGGAATAATCGGTATACAGGGTGGGGGCGATCATTCTCTAGCACTAACAAATAAGAACGAAGTAATGACTTGGGGAAACAATACGTACGGGCAGTTAGGAAACGGTAGTACTTCTTCAACCCCTCAAATGTATCCAGGGTTTGTTCTTGACAGCAACAACGAGCGACTAACTCAAATAAAGGCATTAAATGCATCAGGATATAGCTCATATGCTTTAACTTTTGATTCCAAAATTCTTTCCTGGGGCAGAAATCAGTTCGGACAACTGGGGCAAGGTAATGTGACAACCAACGAAAAAGTTCCTGCTTATGTGAAGTCAATAAATAATGAAATTCTTGATGACGTTTACGCCTTCTCTCCTGGTTTTCAACACGTCGTAGCTATACAAAAAGATGGCAAGCTATGGCGCTGGGGTGATTTCTCAGGTAATTCCTTAGCTATTCAAGTTTTAAAAAATGAAAATGAGCCATACACAACTACTATTAATGGAAACATAGAACGCGAAGAAGTCGTAAATCCCATGATCTCTATTAAAAATAATCAGGTCCATTTAAAATGGAACTACCCGAATAATGAGATTAAATTTGTTGATATATATAAAAACGGAGATTGGATTGGAACTTCTCCATCTACTATCTATATAGATGATTATACAGCTGATGCTGTATACACGCTAAAAGCAGTTGATGGATTAGGCAACAATACAGATGGTGTGCAAGTAGAGCTTAAGAATATCCAACCTGTTAAGATAATCAGCGTAATAACAGATAAACTAGCACCCCAGCCAGCAGGTTCGTCTATATCCATCCATGCAGCTGCTGAAGGTGGAACTGAACGGTTGTATAAATTCTGGATTCTCGAAAATGGCCAATGGAAGGTATTGCAGGATTATTCTACTGCGAGCTCAGTAAAATGGAATCCTGCTACCGAAGGAAATTATAAGATCAGTGTTCATGTAAAAGACAGCAATTCGAGCAAAACCTATGATGACTACAAAGCATTTGAATATAAAATTGAATCGGCTTCGGTTCTACTCAATGACTTTTCAAGCCAGCTGTCTGCACCACGGTCTGTTTACTCAAGCATTCCATTAGCTGCCTCTGCAACAGGCGGCTCTGAAAAACTTTATAAATTCTTTGCATACCATAATGGTGTTTGGACAACGCTTCAGGATTATTCTCCAACATCAACCATTAGATGGATTCCTAAGTTTACAGGGGATTATAAATTGGTGGTGCACGCTAAAGACCAAAATAGTATGAAATCATACGATTCATATAAACAGATGATGTTTAAAGTGATTGATGCGCCTGTGATGCAATCACTTACTACAAGTCTAGCAAGTCCACAATTAGTAGGAAAAACCATACAGATTAAATCTTCAGCTACTGGCGGAACAGAGAAATTATATAAATATTGGGTACATGATGGCGTGAAGTGGCATGTGTTAAAAGACTTCTCTACTTCAACCACATTTGATTGGAAACCTATTTCAAAAGGAAACTATAAAATTTCAGTACATGTAAAAGATCGTTATTCAACTCGTTCATATGATAGTTATAAGGCACTGAACTATACAATTAAATAGTTAGTATATAGAAAGAGGTCACCACGTTTTATGGTTCCTCTTTTTTTATACCTAGTAATCCGTTTTATAGTATTGCATGATATAAAAAAACAACCGAAATATAAAATTTCGGTTGCTTAAATATGTTGAAATTACTTACTTAAGTTCGCTCTTTACTAAATAGGCCACTAATACATAACGATCAGGAGCAGCACCTACAAAGGTAAAGGGATAACATGTACTTACCGTTAGAGTTGCGCGAGGCATTGAAACGATCACTGAACGATCATCCTTATCAACGATACGTACTTTTCTAACTTTATACGTGAAGGTTCCAGCTGTTGTCTCTACAACTAATAAGTCACCTTTTCCTACTTCACCTAATTTGCGAAAGACTGTATCACGATGACCTGAAAGTACGGAATTGTCTTTTTCACCTGGCAGTACACTGTCTGCAAAGTGACCAACTCCTTTTTCTAGTTCATCTTCATTCGTACCATGATAAATAGGTAGAACAGCATCAAGCTTCGGAATTCTTAACTCTCCCATCTGCTCTCCTATTTTTGGTCGTACTTCATATAATGATAGTTTTTCTGTCTTTTCACCTTTTTTAGTGCTCTCCGTTGCCTGCACCTTTTCGTTGCTCTCAGTAAATGTTTTTTCCGGACCAAACTTGAACATCAGATATCCCTTTGTTAGCTGATAGATGCTAGTGGAAGAAAACCATACACCACCAGAGATTAATGCTACTGAAAAGATAAGCAGAATCCATTTTTTTCTCATATCTATTCCTATTTTACTGAAATCGCACGACGTCTAACCCATAATCCAAGAGCTAGCATTCCTGCTCCAAGAATCATGTAATCAGCATGGTATCCAGCTGTTTTAGGAAGCTTCGCACCGTTAACTGTTTTCGCAGGTTTTTGAGGTTTTGCAGCTACAGGTGTTTCTTTGATCTCTTTCCCTGTATCTGTGATGATTTCAGAGTCAAACATATCTGCCGTAAGAATAAAATCAGCTAAAAACTCTCCATCTACTGCACTATACAGCTCTACTAAAACACTATAGCCTTTTAAATCATCCATAAAGATCAAGTCTTTATAACTAATAGAAGTTTTATTTCCGTCTTTATCTAAAAGATAGATTTCTCCGTCTAATTTCAAAATCTTCATTAACTCACTTGTTAAATATAGAAGTTCTGAAACTTGATCATCCGTCAATTCACTTACACTCTCAAAATCTTGGAAAGCCATCATACGATTAGCAATTTCGTCTAGTCTTTCTTCATTCTCAGGCATGCTTAACTCTTCATCAAGCATTTCTAAGTGAGCCACTAAACGGTCGATCTCATCGCCAGTTAACCCAAAAGTGTCGGCTAGGAAGCTTAGGAATTCTTCATCGAACATTTCTTCGTCTTCCCACTCATAACCGATATAGTCCATAACAGCGAAGTCAAGGTCGTCTACATAAAGGTAGTTTTCTACAGAGTCCCCGTTTTCTTCTAATACTTTTACAACATCTGTATCGTACTCTGTACTAAGTTGATCTACATTACTTAAGTCAGCTAAAATAACTTCACCTAAATATTCTTTCATCTCTTCAATTGATTCGAACTCATCTACACCATCTTCAAGAAAGCTGTATGTATTTAAGTATTCGTTGAAATCATCTGCTGTGAGTGTATCCCATCCACGTTCTGCACTGACTTCTTTTAAATAAGCATCTAGATCTGTTTCTTCAATCGCTGCCGATGCTGGTGATGGTGAAGCGAAAAACCCTAAAATCATTGCAAATGCTAAAACTAACCCTACTAACTTTTTCACGCAATAGCCTCCTGCCAAAATATGTTTATATTTTACTAATATAGTATAATTCGTAGGCACAAAATAATATATATAATATTGTAGACAAATTTCGACATACCTTTATTTTAAAGGGTTTTAATGGGTTTAATTAGGACTTTTATACGTAGTTTCTTTATTTATTTTAAACAATTGTTTAAAAGTATGAATGTCTTTCATATAATGGTCTGGTTCATCCTTAAAAGTAGATGATTGAACAGTGGGCAGCCATTGAACACCAACCGTCACAACTTCAGCGGCTTTCCCTGCAGAAATGTCCGCATCACTATCTCCAATAAAAGCAACATCATCTTTAGATACACCTAACATTTCTATAGCTTTTAAAATACCTTCTGGATGTGGTTTAGGCTGATCTACATCATCACCTGAAATAAATACATCAAAATATTTCTTCATACCCAGTTTTTCTAATGAAAGATCTAAACTTCTTTTTGCTTTACCTGTAACGATTCCTAATAAATATCCGTCTTCTTTTAAGAGGGATAGAAAATCAAGCATCTGTTGATTATTATCCACTAACTCTTCGTGCTTTTCTTCATAGTGTAAATAATATCTTTCTATGGCTTCATCTGTATTCGGATGTGTTAGATTTTCGCGAATAATTCCAGTTTCAGACGGCCCAAACATACTAATTATGTCCTTTTCCGTAACCTCTTTCTGGTCATATTCTTTAAAAACTGACTGAAATGCATAAAAACAAACAGGTAATGTATCTGCCACTGTTCCATCAAAATCAAAAATAAATGCTTTCATAGAAATTTTCACTGCTTTCCCTATAAATTTGTAATTTTATTCATATTTCGCACTTTTTCGAAGAAATCCTCTAAGCTTTTTACAACATGCTTTTACAGGTTTCTAATATTCCACAATGGGTATTGTAAAAATTGTCGAGAATAAACATATGTTCACTTGTTTTTTAAAGGGTTAAGCGTTACATTGTATATAGTAAATTTTTCAACATGTCAACGCATTTCTTCCAGAACATAGTTTTCAAGATAAGGAGAAATTAATGAATGAATAAAATTGAATCACCAACACAAAAGATAACAGTTCTTTTAACAGATCTTGTTCTCATTACGCTTTCGTATTTCATCGCCTTGTTACTAAGAAGGCCAGATCTTGAGGTTCGAAACTGGGACGCTTCCTTAGCTGTCCTGCCTTGGATACTTGTTGTAAGTCTATTTTTCTTAGCGGCTTATGAAATGTACTCGTTTCACCGTAAGACCATTTGGGACATCTACAGCAATATTTTTATCGTAACCACATTTATCATGTTCTTTACGATGGCAGCATCGTTCATGTTCCGAGCGTTCGCCTTACCGCGTTCAGTCATCTTACTCGCATACTTGTTATCAATCGTTCTACTAATCTCGTTTAAATTGATCCTAGTGAATACATCACGCAAGAGTAATGAAGGAACAGTACTATTCGTTACAAGAGAAGCAACGGATGAATTAAAGTACCTTTACCCTTCATTAAACAACATGTCTGTAAAAACAATCAGTCCGGATTCTCCATTTGATGATGTAGCTGAAGCTCTCTCATCAGCCGATTGCTTAATGATCGGGCCAGATTGCCCAGAAGAAACAAAATCCAAACTCATTTTTTATTCTATGAAAAATGACAAATTGGTTTATGTTGTACCATCTTTATATGACTTACTTGTTTCTAAATCAGTGATTACATCACTTGATGATACAATGATTGTTGGTGTTAAGCCTTTCGGGCTTACATTTGATCAGTTACTCGTAAAGCGAGTGTTCGATATTACCTTGTCACTCATCATGCTGATTGTTCTTTCTCCTCTTTTCTTACTTGCAGCAATTGCTATTAAGATCGAGGAACCAAAAGGCACGATCTTCTACAAACAAGAAAGAGCTGGTAGACATAATCGTCCGTTCATGATTTACAAGTTTCGTTCAATGGTTATGAATGCAGAGGCATTAACTGGCCCTACTCTCGCTGAACAGAATGATAACCGTATCACAAAAGCTGGTCGATTCTTACGTGCAACACGAATTGATGAACTGCCACAATTAATAAACGTACTAGCAGGACACATGTCTATCATTGGACCACGTCCTGAACGTGAATTTTTCATTCAGCAGTTCACAAAAAGCAACAAATCATACCAATACCGTAATACAGTTAAACCAGGAATTACAGGTTACGCTCAAATTATGGGTAAATATACGACAGACGTAGAGAACAAACTTCGCTTCGATCTGTATTACATCAGAAACTATTCGTTTTGGATGGATCTTGTTATCCTGCTTCGTACGATAAACGTAGTACTTGATAAAACGAAAGCAGAAGGTGGAGCAACAAAACCCGCTAAAGAAACAAAAACTATACAAATGTAATAGCTAAGGACAGGAGAATACTCCTGTCCTTTTCCTATGTTTTGGATATTATGAGAGAATATAATCATCATTCCCTATTGATGAAAATTTTGTCAAATATTACGATATAAAAGTGAAACAGATCGAATTTTCTTTAGGGAGGAAAAAAATGAAATTTGTTTTAAAAAGTCTTGTCCTTTTTTGTATGGTTTTCACTGCGGTTGCCTTCACTCATGCAGATGACGCATCAGCAGCAGCCTCTATTAACAAAACGTACTATGTAAAAGGTGACATTGTTAACATTCGTTCTGGAACGGGAACTAATTATCCAACCGTTACACAAGTCAAATACGGAACAAAGCTCCAAGCTTTTCAATATGCATATAACAGCAAAAAAGAAGTCTGGTACCACGTTACTTTGCCTAATGGACAGAAGGGATGGATCGCAAGCTGGCTGATCACTTCAACCGCTCCTGCTTACTCTCCTATAAACGCTCCACTTATTTCTCAAATGCCTGAGCTTCCAAGAGGATGTGAGGTGACAAGCCTTGCGATGATGCTTCATCATGCAGGTAAGAAAGTGAGTAAGATGACTCTTGCTTATGAGGTGAAAGAAGATCCAACTCCTTATCGAAAAGTAGATGGAAAAGTATATTTCGGAAATCCAAACGTAGGATTTGTAGGAAACATGTATACGTATAATAAGCCTGGTTACGGCGTTTATAACAAACCCGTTGAAAGCTTAGCTAGACAATACCTTGGAAACCGTGTTGTAAATCTATCTGGTCAATCCTTTACAGAGGTCAAAAAACAACTCGATAAGAAAAAACCCGTTTGGGTGATAGCAAACTCATGGTTTACAAAACTTCCTGAATCACAATTTACATATTTCTACACACCTCAAGGGAAGATTAAAGTGACGTACCGTGAGCATTCTGTATTAGTAACAGGTTATAGCGGTGGGTATGTTTATTTTAACGATCCACTATCCAATCAAAAGAATAGAAAACTCCGTTTAAACAATTTTATTGCCGCTTGGGAACAGATGGGTAAACAAGCGATTAGTTATAACTAAACAATGAAAGAAAGAAGCCAGCGTATATTGCAAACGCTGGCTTCTTTTTTCATGTTTAATAGGGAGCATTTATATACCGGTCAGATTATAGCTCATGGTTTAAAATACATCATACGATTTCTTATCATGATAGTGCAGAAAGTTTAATTTTTTCGCGTAACTTTTACTTTTACGCTCCGACTTCGTAGACACCGTCATTATTTGAGTTTTCCCTATTTGTTGTATCTTTTTCAACTTACTAATCTGAATCTGAGCCCACTCATCTGTTGAAACTTCATTATAATCAAAACCTTCCCACATGAAACCATCCATATACATGTGAGTATGCTGAATCGTTTCCATCCCCCAATTTTGCACCATTAGGAGATTCGGATATTTGCTATTGCTTTTTTTCAGGAAGTTTTTTAGTCCCTCCAACTGCTTTTTATATATCGTTTTTTGCTCTAAATGTTCATTGTCGATGTTACCGACTGTATCGAAGAAAACACCATCCATTCCTTTTGAAGAAACTTGTCTTTCCATTTCATCTATAAGGACACTATGATAGTGTTCACTTGTTATATCCATTAAAAAAGAATCCCATTGTTCGTAATGAACTTTATCGCCATTTCTGTAAAAATAGTCAATTTCAGAAAGAAGATCAAGCCTTTTCTGATTCCATGTTGGTGTTTCCATAACACTAATATAGCCCAGAACAATCGTCCCGTTTTGTTTCAGATATTGAACTTGCTCTTTTGTGTATAGCTGTGGTTCAATCACGATTAAATCATAAGTTCTTAACTTGTTTAGAATATGTTCTGTTGGTGCAGAGTAATAAATCTTGTAGTTCTTTACCTTTTGCAAACCACTGTTTACATCCTCAGCAGAGCCACGATTAGGATTTAACGACATAAATCCAAAAGTAAAAATTGCCATAATTAATAACCACTTTTTCATAAAAAATTCCCCCGATTCATACGAGGGATGGGTTGGTTTCGCGGACTGGCAATCTTTATTCAAAAAAGAGAATCGAAGACCCATATCTTTGCGTCCTTGGTTTTCACCAAGTTTGCCCATCACCACAGTATTTAATTAGTTATTTCCATTTTATAGGTTTTGAATTCAAAAGACAATACAACGAACTTTATTAATTTGAAAATTTAGAAATGATTTTCTCAAATGAATTTTGATGGTGTTTCGGATCCTTCTTTGTAAATATATGAAAGTCAGCATTTCCTACATATGAAATTAATCGAAGCCCTCCGTATGTAAATGAAAATGCAGCTCCCACTGCTACTCCAACTCCGTACCAATCAAATCCTAGTGGTAGTAACGTATAGGTTACGAAAAAGGTTATGAAAAAAAATAAAAAGGTTGTAGTACAAGCTCCCTTTCGATCATCAAAATATAAATGCAGAAGCGAAAGTGTTAAAACAAGACTAATCGAAAAGACCGCTATTAATGTAATCGGCATTAACTCAAAGAAATCAGCTTTCCACTCAAACCAAGTAACAAATCTAGGAAGCAATAAAAGAACAAGCAATGTAAATAACCCTTGAGTTCTTATAAGGCGTACAACTTCCTCCTTCAGCACCCTGATCATCACCTTCTTACTTTCTTTTATCTGCTCTAAACTTCCACCTTCATTAATAAAGCCATAGAAAGTCCAATACTTCTTATAGAATCTTGTTTCAATGGAGATTACAAAAGTCATCATTGTAGGAATAATCGTTAAGAAGGACCAAAACAGAGCAGTATCATAATCTGGATGATAACGGAACGTGTTCTCAACATACACCGATCCCTCACCAAACCAAATGATCCAATTACTGATCCAAAGTCCAAAACTATAAAAAAGTCCTGTGAAAAGTAAATCAGGGTACTTATAAGTATACTTTAAAAATCCCCATTGGTTTGACAAGGGACGGTCTGGAAAACTAATAAAAAGATGATAAAGAAGCCAGAGCAGCGTAACTAGCATCCCCAATGTAAAGACACCTAGCATAACGGCTGCTCCTTTTATATAGGGAAGAGAATGGACAAGTTCACCAATTGGAAGCACCCAAAACCCGACAACCGTTAACAGTCCTCCGAAAAAAAAGGCATACACAATATTCATGTACTCTTTTGTTGCCGTGCTATATAAAAACAGTACCCAGATAAGGTTCATAATCAGAAACAATATCAAAACAAGCCAATCGTACCAAAATGGTATGGGAGTAAGTAGAGCAAACGGAATCCACAATAGAAGCGCAATACTCGTCGTTAGCTTTGCCAGACCAACACTCGTTGCAGCAACATCTTCAATTTTTCCTGCATAGAACAGATCTGCTATATACCTTGTTACAACGAGTTGAAGTGAAAAATAAATCACTTGTGAAAAAATAAACGTATACGAGATGGAGACTACAAATAACTCTCTTGTACGAAGATCAACATCGTAATTCTTCATCCCCCATTGCAAAAGAGTGAGAACAGCAATGGTGATTAACCAAGGTCCCGAAGTTAAAAGAATAGTAAAACCATAAGCCTTTGCTCTGCTAGAAAAGTAATCTTCTTGGAACATCTTTTGAAGTTGGAAGCCTATTCCTGCCATTGTTTTATTCTACCTACTTCCTTATAAAGAGAACGATATCTCTCAATTACTTCACTAAGCTGATATCTATGCTGCACCCGCTTGAATCCATGTCTGCCATGAAGTTCGATTAATGATGGTTCTTCCACATATTTTTCTATGCTTTCCGCAATTTTTCTAGGGTTTACAGGAGGAACGATGAAACCTGCAGGTCCGAACAAATCGATTGCACCGCCTGTTATCAGTTCGTCACAATCCCCAACATTTGTACTTACAAATGGAACACCGGCGGCTAGACCTTCTAAAATGGCCAAAGGCTGACCCTCTGATATACTCGTTAACAGTAATACATCAATTTCAACTAATTTTTCTTGTACATTGATTTTACCAGTGAATGTTACAAACTCTTTTAGATCAAGTTCTTCAACTAAGTTTCGGCATTCTCTTACATACTCTTCATCTTCATCTAATGGTCCAAATATTTGTAATTGAAAAGGAATATGCCTTTTTCGCAACATACTGGCTGCATAAATCATGGTTATTATATCTTTTATTGGGACTACTCTAACAATTGCCCCTAACTGAATAGGATTTTCAACAGAGAAACGCATACTATTAAACGATGGGTTTGAAAGTGTTACTCCGTTTGCAATGACGAGCTGTTTGGATTTAGCTGCTCCAAGCCGCTCTTGAATCACAGCATTTTTTTGAAAAAGCGTAATTAATTGTTCAGCCTGACTATAGGCTAGTTGACTTAAAAAATAGAAAAATTGAATCCACCTGCTTTTATAGATCATAGGTATCCAATCAGACTTCAAAATTTCCTCTTCTCGTTCGCGAGAGTAAATTCCATGTTCTGTAACGATTAGAGGAATATCTTGATTGACTGAAAGATATGCTCCTATGACCCCTGCATAACCAGTAGAGGCTGCATGCAATAGTTCATAATCATCAAATTCACTTTGAAGAAGATGGAGTATAGGCTCATACTTGTTACGAATCATCCAGAAATAGTCAATGAAAGAGCTTTGTAGTTTTTCTTCTTTATAGCAAATCTGAACAATTTCCCAAAATTCATTGCTTCTAAAAAAACCAGAGGGATTGCCAATAATATCTGAGTTCCCTAAAAAACGCATGGCTTTACCTGTTCGATCCTTCGACAAAAAGAATGAAAGTAAATCCTCTTTGTTTTCAGCACTCAAATTAGGGTATATCGGTTTTTCTTCTTTTACTTCTAATGGATAGACCTTAACTGATTTCCCATTAACAGGAAGCTCATATTTCCAATCATCTGTGGTTGTTCGGGAAATACCAGGCATAATAGAAATAATGGTGAAATCAAACTCAGGCATCTGAGTAATTAGCGTATGTATCCATGAAGAAACCCCTCCACTGACAAAAGGGTAACTCCCCTCTGCTATGATGGCTACTCTCACTCTGCCTCACCTCTTTTAATAGGAACTACCGTTTTTCCCATAGTTGTTTGAACTGTATAAAGTCCTTCAACACCTTTTACTTTTGCTACACTATAACTATCAAAAGCACCTGTTTCCAATTTTTCATTATCATTTAGACGTATTAGAAAAACACTTGGTGAAACTAGATTCTTACCATAAATAATTAATTGATTCTCTTGATAGTCTACGCTCATTTCTGATTCGCTGTAACTTAAATAGAGCTTTTTTGCTTCTTGAGCTGTAACCCCTTTAAGAAAAGGATATGTTTCATAAATATTTTTCAAATGACGATCAAGTTCAACATTTAAATCTGGCCATTTAAACCCTTTATTTCTATAGGGATCTAATAGATCGTCTGGATGAATAAAATGAGACAGTATACCCGCATTCGCTAGTGCATCGGCGTATGAAAATTGCTCGTACAAATCAGGTGCATACCCACTAGATACTCGAGGTAAATGGAAATAGCCTGAGTTGTTTTCGTCGTAGCCAAACTCTTGGATAAAGGATCCTTGCTTATTATCGCCTAAATACAGAGACGAAATAGTATCAATGGAAGGTGCAGCTTGACTTAATGCTTTAATGCCGGTTTTATTGATTACGTTTGAGGGAGGTACATAGGTTTTAATAGTATAATTAGGAAAAAAATGCTCATTCATCTTCATTACTCGAGAAATTCCTTCCTCCATTTGTTCCTGACTATTCCAAGGAATATACTCAAATTCATCATCAATAGGTTCTTTCTTTGTAACAAGTGATTGATGATTATAACCATGTAGACTTAACTCATCACCATTTCGAAGGGCATCTCGACCGAAAAATAAGAATTTGGATTGATTTTGTTTAATTAAATGTTCGGTTTTCATCTTTTGGTCGGCTCGATAAGTCCCAATGAAAGCATGAGTAAACTTTAAAGAATATTGATCCTGCAATTCTTTCATATCCGGCCACCAAATGTTCTTATAAAAAGAACTAACACTTGTATCAAAAGCCGGAGTTATATTTTCATGATCTCCGTCAGGAAACGGTGCGGGAAAATCATCAATAAAGAAAACACTCATTTCTAATCGACTTGAAACAAATCTTGGAGGCAGTAAAGAGAGCGATTGTAACAATAACCCTCTCGCCCCTTTTCCTTGCAGCATGGTTCCATTCCAGTACGCTACTTTTCCCTTTCCATATGAATGGTACCAGAGTATAGGAGTTTCTTGACTTTCCAAATAGACCTCACTGTCATCTTGTAAAGTAACCTCGAGAGAATTATTCGGAATTTTACCGTGAGAATCTTCAATATCTGGATAGATAGGTACAAATGGCTTCTTAAATATAACCCCTGTTAAATTATTGGGGTTAAAACCTTCTACCCGCTCAATACCCATTACATCATTGAGGTTAGGATGAAAAAAACGTAATCCTACAAATAGCCTCCCGCCTTCATTTACAAAATCCCTAATATTGTCTTCTTCTGCGATCGCTTTCTTTTCGTCCAAAACCACAACAATTGTTAATGGGGATGCAGAGACTCGGTCTAAAGAATCTATATATGTAAACGACAATTTTGCTAGTTCAAGAGACTTATTGAGGTGGAGCATAGAGGGGTTATCCTTAAGCGATTCTTTATTACCCAATACAAGAATCTCAAGTTGATCACCTTTAACAGCACCTGATATAGTAGGAATTAAGGCTTGTTCTTTATCTCTTACTTCTTGTTGAGGAAAAAGCCAATGAACCTCTCCTATCCTTGAAATTTGTACAATAATTATACATAGGATGGTAATTAGCATAAGTGTCCAAACAACTTTATTAACATCTTTCATTGTTCTTCATCCCTTTATTAGTTCCAAGATAGACTGTAGTCTCTTCGGAATTGTAGGTGAATAGTAATTATTTATTTTTACTAAAAGTTTGTTTAACTGAGCCTTATCATGAATTACATAGTAATAGTTAAGTAGAATGAAGTAGCATTCTTCTGAATGCGGAAAATACGATATTACCTTTTCCGACAATTGAACAGCCAGCTTTTGCTTATTATTTTCCCAATAAAATAATGCTAATTGTTCATAAAACAAGACTTCTTTTGGAAACTTCTTAATGGCATTTCTCAAAAGTGTTTCATACGCATCTTTCTTTTCCTTCAGAATCGTATCAGAAACAACATCGCTCGCAAGATACTCTTTATATGTATAAAGAATATTCTTGTATCCTTGTAAACTGCTCTTTTGGCTCAGTGATAACTTCATGTTATGAATGGTTGCTTCATAGCGCTTATTCATTAAGTTTAATGCTGTGGCTGCATAGTGCGCTGTTTCTCTATTTTGCTGCCCAACAGCTGCTTTTAAATACCTTCCTTGTTCAGGTATTTTATTTTCCATCAAGCGAACGACTAAATCTTTCCCGAGATCATCGACTGTTTGCATAGCTGCATAAAAAGGAATAGCTTCTCTTCTTTTTAGTGAAAGTAGTCCAATCTCATTAAAGTTATTTACATAAAAACGCTCATGATGAATATAGCGTCTTTCCTTCCCCCTGCTATCAGAAAGTTTAATAACCATCCAAACACCTAAAGCGCCTATGACAGGGACAACTGAACTAATAGCCAATAACCAAAAATACTCTGTTTTCCTGTCTTGTTCACCACTCTCTTTCTGAAAAAAGCTCTTTATTACCAAAATAATCAGGATGTTTACTGCATAGAGAAAAATGAAATACTTCACCATGTTAATTCAGAACTCCCATCACAACCTGTTGTAATCGATCCTCGATGACTTTTACATGATCTTTAGAGGTTCCTGGCAATAAAATAATTAAGTTGTTAGATCTAGGATAATAAGCAACTAAGTCGATTTCCCTTAAATACTTCCTAAGTGATGTTTCTAAAATCTGCAGGTCTGAATTGGCTAAAGGCTTTGTTTTAAAATGAACATAACAATAGGGTACTTGAAATTCTATCAATCTCGCTTTTTCAATCTCAATCCGTTCTTTAAAAGAAGATGGCTTAAATACTTTAGTATGTTGATAATACTGTTGTTGTTCCTGCTGCTCAGACTTGTGCCAAGTCTTCGTTAATTGTTCCGAAATAATTTCAATCAGCATATGTAACATAGAAAGCCCTTCATTGCTCAACCGAGAAAGATCTAGCTCTTGTATGACAATAATCTGTCTGATTTGATTGTTGATCTTTATCGGAGCTGCCAATAATGGAGCGTTTTCTTCATCCGTTATACGGCGAATTGTAATACTTTCATCCTTAATCAATCTTTCGTAAAACATAGGTGCTGAATCTATGAATATCGTCTGAGGAAGAAGCTTTTCTTCCCCTTTACGTACTTTTACGCGTAAAGCTCTTAAACTTTGATCAACATGATATACACCAAGGGATTTAGCACCATAATAAGTCTCGAGCGTTTTTGCCACTTCATTAATAAACATCTCTACATGATCTTGATCAAGTGCTTGCAGCATCTTATAAACATTAATCATTGTCATTTCTGATGCTAGAACTTTTTTCTCTAGAACATCATTTGTTTCATTAACTGTGTATAAGGTCGTAACAGCTTGTTCAAGTTGTACTTGGAGCTCTTCTCGCTCCGCCTCTTTATCTTCATACCTTTCTCTGTAACGTGTAGCATAGATTCCACTTATATAGGCTGTTAGCAAGTATATAATGGCAAAGATAGAAAAGTTGCCAAAAAAGATAAAGGAGTAAATATCCTCCTTACTGCTCCAAGCATTTACTATGTGAAGACTTAGAATAATACCTGAAATAAATAAGCCGTACAGAATTCCATACCGTATACCGATTAAGAGAACGAGAATAGCATATGGACTTGCTGATAACTCTGAAAAAGAAAAAACGAACAAATCTATGATATATAGGATGGCTGAAACCACTAAAAGTTCTGACCACTTAATCCAGCTATTTTTATTGTTATACATAGACGCTACTCCTGACTCCAATTTAAAATCACCAAATGAACCAAATATATCCAAAATACAACTTGATAATATTACCAAATTAATACTTAGCTTTCAATAGATGGATACTATAATATCGGTTAAAATAAAGTTTCCTATATATTGAAGGGGCACAAATTACACATAGCAAGTGGACTATTCAAAAAGGTACGACCGCCACTATATAATTAAATATATTTTTTCTATATTTTGTTATTATATTGATAGGATATTATCTTACTAAATGAGGATGATTCTCTTGAAAAAACTAATGTTTTCGATCTTTATTGCATGCCTGCTATTCGTATTCCCTTTTACAGCCAAAGCTGCATCTCTCTCTGCTACAGAGAAACAAGTGAAAGTCGCAGCAGAAGTCAGTAGTGTTCTTCATCAAAAATATACGAAGAATCTCGATTTCAGTACATTAATTACAACTCCTTACAATAAAGCAAGGTATGAAGTGGCAAAAGCGAAGAGAATGGTAGATTCGCTTCCAAATACGGACAGGAAAAAACAATTGCTTACTCAAGTGGCTGGGTATCAGAAAGTCGTACAGAATGGCAATGCTTACAACAATGCCGTGCGAACCTATCCGATTTTACTAGACTATAAGACGAAGCACCTTGATCATTACCTATCTGATGAGCCTTTTTATAAATGGAGATCCTACAATTATTTCAATTACAAACTTAGCCTGCTCCAGCCTAATTATGACAAGGTGTATGGAAAGGATATTCAGCAAGCATTTAAGGAGCGCTATTTAATTCCAATTAAAAAATCCCGCGATGAAGTGTATTACATCATAAGTGCTGATACACATCTTGACCGTGCCGAAGCATCTATTTCTAAAAACACAGAGGAAGCACAACGACGTTTAGATTTAGCAACAGCTTGTATAAATAAAATTGAGGCACCAAAAAGAAAAGCACTCCTTGAAGAACGAACTCATCTGTTACAAGAGTTGCTGGATGATAAAGTAAGCGGCATTAATGACACATTCTATGTTACTAAAAATAGTAATAACAAAATGAAAGTTACTTTTAATCATGAAGGCGAGATCAGACTTTGGATTGCTGACGCAGAAAAGTACCCTACTTATGAGTCACTTAAATCTGCAGTCGGGACAGAAGTGTATGGTCACTATTCTAGTAATGATTGGGGAAATACATTATCAGCATTTACCTGGACATACCGTGATTGGAGCGGTGCCTATCAAATGAATATCGTTCATGGGTATTGGGATTCTTATCTTGACCCGATTAATGAGTCAAACGAAAAAATAATACCTGTAGGCAAAAAGATTAGAATTGTTTTAGAAGTTGTTCAGAGTGATGGAGAGATTATCGTAAGAGAAGAAGTTGTACCCATGACAGAAGAGTTATATGGTAAATCTTTGGTAAACTAATCATGTGAAAAGTAAAACCCAGCCGAATGAGTCTTCGGCTGGGTTTTTCCTATTAAAACTCTACATTTAATGTGTAAGGGCTAAGACTAGCATTTCGGTTCGTATCTTTTACCTCAATGTAATACGTGCCTTTCTTGAGGTTCGTGAGCAATACTTCATCGTCTCCTAGACGATAATAATCAGCACGCTTCACTAACTTTCCATCTTTGTAGATGGACATGACAGCATCTACATCATTTTTAATATCTAATGTAAGCTTTGCTTTACTGTCCTTCGTAAGCTTTAATGCGTACCAATCTGTATCGCCATTTGTTACACCTGCATTTAAGTAACCTGTTGCTGTCCATTTCTTGCTGTTCACTTTTTTCAGTGAAAGGGGCTTAGATGGTTTGTAGTTACGAACCACCGAGCCTGCATCCTCATCCTTCATGTTAACCGGTGCAACTTGTGCTGAGTAAGGAATTAAACTAGGGTTAGGAGATTCAGTCATGCTTACAAATGCAATAACGTACCCCTTCCCTTTTTTCGCTAAGAAAGAGCCGCTAGAATGACCCATATCCCAACCTTTTTCCATGTAACGAATTGTGTCAAATTCACTATCATCTACTTTACGGTTATTATTCTTGTCTTCAAAAACGATAGCCGCGCTGTAAATCGTTCCTAGTAATTCAGCAGGATACTTCTTTTTCAAGTCATTCGTTACAGGATAGCGATCAATATTAACACCAAAGAGCGTATCTTTGCTTCCTGGTTTTAAATAGAATACATCCATGTCGTTCTGCATCGCGAAGTTTCCAGAGAAACGTTTAGCTGGAAGATTCTTTACTCTTTCAAGCTTATCATTGTTCTCATACTTATCTTCTGGATTCTTAATCTTCAGTTTAGAACTGAACGAATATTGATCAAAAGAGATACTGTTTTCGTTAAACGGATCATTCATCACTTTTACATAGTATGTTTTATTTTTGCGCAGACCTACTAACATCGTTGAATTCATCTTGATTCCAGACCAATCCCATGTGTAGTTAGCTCCGATTTGACTAAGGTCAGTAAACGTATTACCATCTTCATCCGTTAGTTCGATTAATTCATACATTTCTAATGCTGGAATGTTGCCGTTCTTCGCAAAAGAAAAATCGTAGATTCCTGTTTCACTTGGTGTAACTTTAAAGTAATCCTCATCTTCTATCATTTGAAGATAACCAGCAGCTTTTTCACCAATATTGTATTCTAGTGCTGATTCTTGAATCTCACGCATCATTCTCTCATATTCATCTTCTTCATCTTCTACATCATGCAATACATCTCGAACTGCCTGTTTCTTTGCAACATACTCTTCTGCATCGATTTCGCCTTCTTCAAACTCTTCCTCAGGCATTTCTTCTTCAAGAAGTGGATAGTTATCCTCATCTTCAGGAAGAACTTTGCTTTCCATTGTTACCTCATATGGAAGATTAGACGAATCAAATTCTCCTTCAGCACCCTGATACATCATTTGTTCGTTCATGAAGAAGTCAAACATAAAATCGTTATACTTCATCATGTTAGATGTAGCTACAAGATACTCTATGCCAGGCTCTGCTTCGAACACAAGGGTCTCCCCTTCACCATAACCTCGAGAGTTTGAGTAATACATAGGCTCTTGGAACTCTTCTTCATCCTCATGAGATGGTTTAGCTGCCATAGTACCTGATGTTTTTTCCTCGCCTTCTTCTCCTTCACCATCTTCCCCTTCAGCTGGTGGGAAGAATTGCTCGTTAAGATATACGTTCAAACTTGTATCGATTCCGGGAACCGCTGTTGTTTTTACGCGCACCATCTGTTTTTCATCAACAGAAATCTTGAAGTAGTCTTCGTCTCCTTCTTCACCTGTAAACGTTAAGGCTTTTTCCTTAGAAGAATAAGGGAAAGAATCTACAACTAGAGGGTTCTCAAGATCCACACCGTCTTCTGCTAGTTCATTGCTTCTCTCGATGTTTAGCTTGAAGTGAGACAAACCTTTACCTGAATCATCAAAACTTCCGTTTGCGTCTTTAATTCCGATCGCTAATGTACCAGAGTATGGAATCTCCAGCAATTTTCCTTCAGGCTTACCTTCGCGAACTTGGTTGACTTCTTCGATCAGTGTTCCATCTTCACTATATAAATGAAGCTTATACTTGTAGTCGTATGGAGCTGCACCTTGTAAAGAGGTTTGAATGAATTCTCCTTCTTTTACAGGAAACTTAATCCACTGCTCTTCGTTAGCTTTTGTAATTTTGTTTGAATATGGAGACTTCCCATCTACCAGTTTAGCCGCTTTAAGAATCTCACTTTCAGTTTTTGGATTCTTAACTGATGCAGGAATCTTCTTCACATCAAACTTTAACGCGTCAACAGGATTAACGAGTCCATTTCCAAACTTCGTATCAAATCCTTTTGCACCAAGATCTTTTGCCGTGTGCTCTAGTACATATTCAACCTGAGCTGGCGTAAGGTTTGGATATTTTGTTAACAATAGTGACGCTACTCCTGCAACAACTGGTGAAGCCATGGATGTTCCACTTAAATAATCAAAGCTTGATTTACGTTCAGCTTCATAGATTGGAGCATAAACATTTTCACCAGGCGCTACAATATCAACAGACGGTCCGAAAGTTGAATAGCTAGATAACTTATTATCTTTATTGGTAGAACCAACGGAGATAACTCCTTCAAAAGCGGCTGGATAGTTTAGTCCATCATCTCCGCTGTTTCCTGCAGAAGCTACAATCGTAATGTTCTTTGCGATTGCTTTTTTTACAGCGTCTTCAATCAAAGGTGAAGGCATTCCGCCGCCAATACTCATATTGATAACTTTTGCACCGTTATCTGTGGCATAAAGTATCGCATCTGCGATTGCAAAGTCATAAGCACCGCCCCCACGGTCAAAAACATCAATATTTAGAATATCAGCGTTAGGGTTAACACCATAACCGCCGATTCCGTTATTTTTCTTCGCTGCAATGATTCCAGATACGTGTGTACCATGGAAATCTGGAGCCGGCTGATTAATTGGACTCACCGTGTTATAACCTGGTAATAGCTGTCCAGCAAGATCAGGATGATTTCTGTCAGCTCCCTGGTCAATAACAGCTACTTTAATCGATTTATTTCCGACTAAACTTTGCGCTTTTTCTAATTGTAAGAGAGAAAGATGATATTGCTCTTTCACCTTAGGGTCGTTCGTGCTTTGTGTTGTGTACATAGCACTCGGACTCGCTAACTCTACCTTCCCCATTTTTTGATAAGCTTTTAGGACTGTATCAATTGTTCCTTTTTTCTTAATCTTAACCACTGTATAGTTCAACTTACTGATTGTTTTAATCGGTGTTGCTCCAGCACGGTTGTGTTCACTTGCAGAAATCGGTCTATTATATTTAACGATTAATGTATCTTCACTAATAGCCGGTTTCTTACTTACCTTTTCTTTGCGTTTTTCTTCAAGAAATTTTGATATGTACGAGTTTGAAAGACTAACTTCTTTTCCTTTCGCTTGTACATTAACCGTTGAAAATCCTGTTCCTACTAAACTTGCACATAAACCTAATATAGATAGTTGTTTTTTCCAGTCTAGCATCTCTTTCCCCCTACCAACAATTTACTCATTTTGGAAAAATAAGTTAATTAGATTATAGCAGATTAATAGGTGAAAAGTAGTTACTAATTGCCTATAACCTACACTCTATTTTTCGACAAAAAAAAAGACCAAAATGAATAGTGAATTCACTTTGGTCCATTATTTATTATAGCTGTGACATTCGCATTAAATCGGTTTCCGTGCCTTGAATAAGCAGAGGTTTTTTTGTTGGGTCCATCCATTGCATGAGTCTTAATACATTTCCTTCATGAAGTGCTGTGCAACCTGCTGTTGGACTCGTACGATCTCTCCAAACATGAAGAAAGATAGCACTTCCTTTTCCAACAACAGGTTTCTCATTGTAACGTATGACTGTTGCGTATTTGTATAGAGGATGATTGAGTCGTTCGAAAGATTTCCATTTCGAGTACGGATTTCCTTCATAGACTTTCCAGCGATTATAATCTGCTGACGTCATATCATCAATCCAATAATCATAAGCTGTTGTTTTTTTATAGGATAACTTCATTCCACTTGGTTTCGTTACAGAACCAAATCCCTGACCCATAAAGTACATACCTGCCGGTGACTTGCCATCTCCTTCTTTCTTTTGAGCAGATATACCGTTCTTTCCTAAAACTGCAGGATAGGTATACACCCTTTTCCATGAAGAACCATTGTATTCATATGCAGCTAGAACGGCCTTAAAAGAAGTAGAGCTGTCTGCCTTCACAAGGATAACTTGCTTTGAACCTTTTTTCGAAAGTGCATGTGACAATAATTGTTTTTCATAAGGAATCGTTGTTACCGCTTTTGTTTGGAACGGGTGTAATAGAGTGGAAGCAAAGAACGACAGGATAAATAGAACTATTTTTTTCTTTTGCATGAAATTATCTCCTTTACCAATTAGTTTAATAGTATACTAATAATTGCGAATCAGCACATATTTTAGGAGGGTCATATGAAAAAAATAATCGCCTTTATGTTAGCTTTCTCTCTCATTCTTCCCATGATGAGCCAAAAGGCTGAAGCTGCAGATTATGTAAATTTGAATGCAACGGCTACATACACAGGCATGACGGCAGACATAAAAGAATTATCAACGAAATACCCTGGACTTATTACATACAAATCATTAGGAAAAACGGTTTACGGCCGCCATATCTGGGCTGTGAAACTTGGTAAAGGTGATGCTACCGTCTTTTACAACGGATCTCATCATGGTCGTGAATGGATAACAACGAACATTACGATGGAAATGCTAGACCAATACGCGAATGCTTACAAAAACAAGACAACTTTCGATGGCTACAATGTTTTTAATCTATTAAATGATGTATCTATCTGGTTCGTTCCAATGGTGAATCCGGATGGCGTTACCCTACAACAATACGGGCCGAACGCCTTCCCTTCTACTGTGAGATCGAGTTTAATTAAGATGAACAACGGAAGCACGAACTTTAAGCGTTGGAAAGCTAACGCTCAAGGGATCGATCCCAACAGACAGTATCCCCCAGGATGGAGCAGTATTGAAGGGCCTACATCTCCATCTTATAAGAATTACAAAGGAACAAAGCCGCTTCAAACGAACGAAAACCGACTGCTCTATAACTTCACTTACTTCGTAGATCCTGAGGTAACCATCTCTTATCACTCAGCAGGACGAATATTATATTGGCATTATAATAATACGGCAGAAAACTACACACGTGATTATAATATGGCAAAAGCCTTCTCATCCATGACTGGTTATTCTTTAGTAGCACCTGCTCCAGGTGGTGGCGGTGGCTATAAAGACTGGTTCATCAGTGAATTCAAACGTCCTGCATTTACACCTGAGTTAAGTTATGCGGTAAATGAAACAAACCCTCCATTATCAGTGATTCCTGAAGAATGGAGAAGAAACAAAAAAGCAGGACTCTATATTGCGAATGAAGGAAAAAAACTTTGGGAAGGTAAGCTTACAAAAACGAATTATTTAATCACTAAATTTGATAATACGTATTTGTATGACCGTCCTGGTACTCAATATAAATCAACACTACGATTTAATGCTCAGCCAGCAACCGTTATCGCTGAAAAAGGAAACTTTTTTAGATTAAATACTGTTCATGGTAAGAAGTGGGTGTCTAAAGGAAATTATGTATTGGGATCTGTTACTAGCTATTCAACTCCGATGCCTATTTTATTAACTGAACCTCTAACATTATATACACTTCCGTTAACGAGTAAAGTGACTAGCAGCTCCGCTCCTGCAGGAGAATATAATGCGGTTAAGTCTTATAAGAACTGGTATGCTATTCAAACAGCTAGTGGTGTCAAATGGGTTCAAGCTAAAAATGTAGTATTAAACTATAAACCAGTAGCGATCAATAAGCAGATTAAACTTACAACCGTGAAGAATTTGTATACGTACCCGTTAGAAGTAAGAAAGACGCCAACCGTTCTTCAGCCAGGTACAGCTAAAGCGACTAAACAATGGAAAGATATTTGGTATTACATTGAAACGCCTCAAGGTAACGGCTGGGTAAAAGAATATACGGCACAATAAAAAGAAGGAGCCTCTAGGGTTCCTTCTTTCATTTTATACAGTTGTTTTTACGGTACGTGTTTTTATATTTATTACACGTTCACCGGTAAATGACTTGTTTTCACCGGTAAAGAGCAGATCACCACCGGTAGCAAAGTCATTAGCACCTCAACCAGTGTACTAACCACCTGTAAAGCTCACTTCTTCACCTAAGAAGTCCAATGCAACCCTAAATCAGTCTCAGTATAGTACTATTTAAACAAAATCTCCCTGCTATATTGCTTTCCAACGAGAAGATCATATTGGAGCATCTGATAATCTTTCAATAATTGCTGCTGTTTTTTAGAGAGCGCAAACTCTGACCGTTGTTCATTATTAATTAACAAACCTGGCTTAATTCCGGGAAGCTCACTCTTTACCTCATCTAAGAACGTATAGAAAGGCGGCTGTTCAAGTCCTGCCAAATTAAACAAAGTTGGCCCAATAAAGGAAGGACTCATCACTTTCAAATCTTCACGTGGCACATCATAGTTTGCATACATCAACAATGGTGTTTCAGAGAATTTTTGCAGTTCGACCTTCGGGTTGTATGGCTCCATAAACTTAGCTTCTTCATAGATTGCTTTATTTTGACCGAGAATAGGCAGATGATCTCCCCATAAAACAACTAGTGTAGGTTCTTCGATCGCTTCAAGCTTCTTCACCAACAACTCTAGTGCCCGATCAGATTGAGAGATACCTTCTGCATACGTTTCTAACTCTGCATTGGAAGCAGGACTCAGTCCAGAGACTTTGATGGAATTCTTTTTATATCGATCTGCAGCATATGGAAAATGATTCTGCATCGTTACAGCATGAACAAACATTGGCTTATCATTATTCTTTAGATTATCTAAAATCTCTTGAGCTACCGATTCGTCTGAAATATAGGGACCTGTCATTTCTTTATTTTTCATCGATTCCATATGAAGAAATTGATCGAATCCAAACGTGTCATACACCCTATTTCTTTTATAAAAAACTTTGTTGTAGGGGTGCATAGCCAAAGATTCGTACTTCCTCGCTTCTAAATCACTAACAATAGAAGGAATGAAATCTTTTTGATCGATCAGCTGTTGATACGGAAGAGAACCCGCTTTAAGAAACCTCATCGAAAACCCAGTGAGTGCCTCAAACTCAACATTGGATGTTCCTCCTCCAAACGTAGGTGAGAGAACACTTCCGGAAGAGTACTTCTTCATCAACTCTCGCGTAACAGGTAAAGGATCTTTGCTATACGTGACATTTTCTAGTTTAGTCGGATCCCAAAAAGCCTCACTCATGATGAATACAATATTTGGATTCTTCACATCTCCTTTTTTCGCTGGCTGTTTTTCAGAAGCCTGATCCTGAATTCGATTCGCTATTTCTTGAACAGCTTTCTTGCTATAGCCTGCTGGCTTATCAAAAGCATCCACGTGCAAGTTGGACAAAAAGCCAAATACCATCCCGTTGTCTCGATAGTTCGAAGGCTGGTTCCAACGAACAATCTTCACGTCTGACTTTTCTGCAAGTGCGTTGATATACGTCTTCGGATAATTGAAAAAAGAATAAAAAATGAAAATGGATAAACAAAGCATCAGTCCTCTTGCCCACCATGGTGTTTTGATTTCATTCATTTGCGAATAGATGATTACTAGATAACTAACTATAAGAATGAAAACAAATCCTAGAACGAGCAGTTTCCAAACAGAAAACGCACCAAGTACCATCGGAATAACTTCGAGAATATGAGTAACTTGCTTAAAATCTGATGGATAGAGTGGCTCACCAAGAAACGTCATCTTGTTTGCATGAGTGAGTCCGAAAATAGCAGTTAAGACAAGACTGGTAAATACACTTAAATACAGTCTTCCCGTCATAGATAGAAAGAAAAAATAAAGGAAGAGTAGAAACAAAGAACTTAAAAGAAATATTTTTGTTTTACCTTGTATCCAGTCAATGAATAAATCAATATCCATACCGCTTTGAAAGAATTGAAGGACCCCAAAGAGCATAAATGAAGTTAACCAAATAAAAATAATTATATAAAGGGCTCTTACATACTTGCTGTTGGTCATTTTAGATGCAGCTTGCTCTCTTATAACCTGCATCTTTGAAAACCCACTTAAACTACATAAAAGCAGGAATACTCCGATCGTCACGAATGCAAACTTCTTTGTGTGTAGCTGCCCCCAGTCTATTGCAGTATCTATACGGAATCCATTAAATACCGTAATTATGAGGATCGCACCAATGAGCGAAAGTATACCATGAATGAAAAGTAAAGAAGACATTTGATATATGAATTTTTTCATACCTACACCTTTCTTATATATATTTCATTTCCTTAATTATCCCAGATTAAATAGGAGGAAGATATAAAAATATAAAGTTATATAGTAAACATTTTCTAATATATCCCGATATCAATAAGGAAGTTAAACGAAAACTTCTTAAATCTGAAAAAGGCAAACTTGTTGAAAAGCAAGGACGCAAAACAATGGACCTAACCACTATGTGTATGGTCGCCATGTTGCCAGAGGCTCGTAAGACCTTTGGAAAATCAATAAAGGGGATACGAGTATGAAGAATTACAGAAGTTTTTTTGCTTTATTTGCTATACTAGTATTGGTGATTTCAATGTCTAGCAACGTTAACGCTGCCAAAAAGACTAGCACGTCTAATAAAAAGACTTATGCGACATGGTTATGGCATACCAATAAGATTGTTACAGAACCAGAAGAAGTATTAAGTTTTCTAAAAGCCCAAAAAGTTAATACGTTATACTTACAGATTAATCAAGATATCCCGGTTTCTACCTACCAAGAATTTCTTTCTAAAGCCAATGAAATAGGCGTTAGTGTACAAGCGCTTGATGGGGGACCAGATTGGATTGAACCCGGTCATATCGGACCGAAGCAATTTACAAATTGGCTTTCCAGCTATCAAAAAGAGGCTTCTAAATCAGAAAAATTCACAGGTATTCACCTAGATGTAGAGCCGTATTTGTTAAAAGAATGGAATACGAACTACCAAATTACAGTCAAGCGATATCAGGATCTTTTAGAGAGTTCAAAGATGTTCGCAAAAAAAATGAGGCTTCCTTTGTATGTGGATCTACCATTTTGGTTTGATGAACATAACTACTCAAATTCCGAATTTGGAAAAGGCAAGTTAAGCGAATGGGTAATTCGGAATACAGATGGTATTTCTATAATGGCGTATCGTAATTTTACTCAGGGTCAAAATGGAATTCTAGCTCTTACATCATCTGAAGTGAAATTTGCAACAAAAGTAAATAAAAAGGTCGTTATTTCTATAGAGACAGATAACGTAGATGAACTATCTTACCTTTCCTTTCATCATCTAAGTCACGACAATATGAAAAGCACACTTGATATGGTCGAACAGTCTTATCAACGAGAGAAAAGTTTTGATGGTTTTGCCATTCACCATTATGTATCTTGGAAGAGTTTAACCGATTTATAAAAGTGTAGAACCCTCTCCCCCGACAAAAAGGAGGAGAGGGTTTAATTTTTAATGAACTCTTACTTCCTTTTCATCTGCATTTGGTACCAATCTTATAGAAGAAACGATTAACGCCAACGCTTGAATCACTCCCCATACACGGACTACAGCTAAAAATGGCTGATAGACAAGTGTAAAAAGCGGAACAAGATACCATTGTTCGACTCCTTGCTTGTTATAAGCAACAGGTGCTACTATTGCTATCGTCGCAATCACTATGAGAATTTGTATTCCAGAGAAAATGGCATAACTTGTAAGTACATCAGCCAGAGTCTTCGTTTGAGGCAACAGTACAGACGAAGCACTTTTTAGAAAAACACCTATAAACGCTTGGAACGTAGTGACCAACTTGATGGGTAGCGCTACAAGACCGAGCATTCCTTTTCTCCCATAGTTCTTATTACCAATTGCTTTTTTGTGAACAAACAATGTAACAATTCCGATCCTCATCCACCAAAGTCTTTGCTTTGCTAACTCTTTAACGGTAGGTGGAACATCCGTATAACTGACCGCTTCTGGTGTCATTTCAACCTTACCCAATCGATGGAGTCTAAACGTTATTTCCAAATCTTCTCCAATATTAGGATTTGTATTATATCCCCCGATGCTTAATACATCTTTCAATTTAAAGACTTGAAGTGCTCCACTGCAGCATAATACACCGTTGTAAATCCTTTGGCTTCTACGATCCATTTCCATAGATAGATAATAATCAATGGCTTGTAATCGGGTAAGCACATTTTCTTTTAAATTTAAGACTCTAACATTTGTTGCAGTTGTTACGGCTCTACCTGATATTACAGGTTCAATTGCCTTCAATATAGAATATTCATTGGCCAATTTAGTATCGGCATCTATTCTAACTACTATTGGATATTTACAAAGTGTTAACCCATAATTTAACGAATAGCTGATGGGATTTAGACCTAGGGGTGTTCTTTTTGAAGCTGCAACCACTTGAGGATATTTTTCCGCCAATGCTTCGATAACAGGAAGTGTATGATCAGAACTGTTATTCTCAATTAATATAAGTTCCATCGGCCAATCTAATTTTTGAGAAAGCAACGACAACACCGTTTCCTCAATGGATTCTGCTTCATTATGGCAAGGAACGATAACGGAGACACCGTCAATTACCACGGGTTCAGAGGTATATTCGATTTGCTTTTGTCCTTTTCTAGAATAAAGAGCATTGAGCAACACTGCTACTGGCCGACCAAGAAGCCAAATAAACGTAAGTGCAAAAATAACTGCACTAACAATATCCAATATTTGATTCATCTATTATGTATCCTCCTCGTGTGTAAGAAGAGGAACTTTAGTGATATTCATTAGCTCTTCTTATACCAAAATAATGATTAGCTAATTTTACAACATACACTAAAGATTTACTACAAAAATATATTATTGAAATAAATTCTATTTAATTACATTTATATATATATATATATATATATATATGTACCAATGCGCTTGTTTCCTTCTCCGTAAATGACTATATTTAAATACCAAAAATATAAATCCTTGTATCTTTTTAGTTATTTCAATCAAACAAAAAGCTTACAGATTTCTCTGCAAGCTTTTTCATATCTTATTTACTTCGCCCATCGAACGTGTAAAGATTAGGTGTTTGTATAGCTGAAGATACGTTGTGGACAAATAACACCATGTCCAGATCTTGTTTATCAAGATAGTCATACATGTTTCCGCCATTTAGACGCAAGTCGATAACATGTACTTCTTTAAAATGTGCACTTAGAAGAGGGATCATCGGATTAGCGTATGAATCCTTTAATACCAGCACTTTAAGGTCATTGTCTGCTTTTTCGTTCTTCACAACAATCTGCGATGCGTTTCCACCCATATAAACATTGTAACGATCGGCATACATCTCTTTATCCTCTTGTTTGCTTAGATCGTAAAAAGGCTTACCGCATTCTCCTTTGATACAAACATCGTATCCATCGTAACCCTCTTTTGGTTCCATAATCTCGATCTGATCTGCTTTTTCTGCATAGGCTTTGTTTGATAGGCGTGCGGCAGATCCATAAAACTCAGGTTCTTTATATGTTTTTACCTTAAAATCAGAGAATTTCTTAGGTTCCCCAACCTCTGGGTGTTTTTCGCTTAACTCTTTAATTACTTGTTGATATCCATAGAAAGCTGCTTTTTGTTTCCAATGATGATCTGTATAAAAGTAGAGCTGTTCCTCTTGGTTCTTTTTCTCAATTGTTTTACGAAGATTGATTTGCTCCGCTTTCGGACTTAAACCTTCTAAAAAGTTATTCATGTTCTTTTGCGAGAAGTCTTCTGCAAAAGCAGGTAATTTGTCTTTGTTGGACATCACTTTTGTAGGTGCCATCGTGTAATATACATCAAGACCTTTTGAATCACCATATTCAATGAATTTATTGATCTGTTGGTGTTCATCCTTAAGGTTCTCGATTTTATCTACCGCTTGTAGAAGGTATCCATCCTCTCCTAGAAAGACACCATTCACTTCTTTTTCTTTCATGAACTCTTTCTTGAAGCTTGAATAAAGCTGCAGCCACTCTTCTCTCTTATAGACCTGATCGTTATAGTAGGTTTCGAATTTTCCAAAATACTCGCCAGACAACAGATCATCGTCCTTTTCCACTAATGGAAATGATGCCATCTCTCTATTTTCAAGCTCAGAAATTTTGGTATCTTCCGCTAGTACCATACCTACTCCCACCGTACTGATCAATCCTACAAAAGCAACGGCTAACACTTTTTCTCCAATGATTTTTCTCATATATAGCCCACCTTAGAATCTAAAATAAATGAAAGGATTGAAGGTTGAGTTCACCATGTACGCAATGGAAAGTAAAAGTACGGTCGCGTAATAGATCGGTGCACCAATTTCATTTCCTAATACATAAACCTTATTTGAAGCAGTAGCTTGTAATTTGTCGATTAACCACTTGAATAAAGGAGTAGCACTAATAATCGCAAGACATAATAATACGGAATAATTCGTTAGGTAAAATGCTGCTCGTTCATCAAATAAAGGAGCATTTCCAAAACCAAACATTACTTTGAGATAGCTATACGCATAGGTAAACGTATCTGCTCTAAACAGGACCCAACCACTAATGATCAATATCAATGCATAGAGATGCTGAAGTGGTCTCCACATACGGAAAATGAGTTTTTCTAAGAACGCTTTTTCCAGTGCAATGATAATTCCGAAGTACAATCCCCAAGCGATAAACGTCCAGTTGGCTCCATGCCAAAAGCCTGTTACAAACCAAACAATGAAAAGATTGCGATACGTCATCAACTTACCGTTTTTACTGCCACCTAACGGGATATATACGTAATCCCTGAACCATGATCCTAATGATATATGCCAGCGACGCCAGAATTCTGAAATGGTTCTTGAGATATATGGGTATTTAAAATTCTCTAGAAAATCAAAACCAAACATCTTTCCTAAACCGATCGCCATATCTGAGTATCCAGAGAAATCAAAATAAATTTGAAGGGAATAAGCGATGATACCAATCCATGCCATACCCACTGAAAGCTCGTTCGCTGGCGTTTTAAAGATTTCATCTGCAATGAAACCTACGTTGTTCGCGATTAGCATCTTTTTAGCCAAACCAATAATAAATCGTTTAACACCTTCAGCAAACTTACCGAATGTCTCTATCCGGTGTTTAATTTGATCCGCTACCGTTTGATAACGCACGATGGGTCCCGCAACAAGCTGAGGGAATAAAGCGATATATAGGGCCACATTAAGTGGATTTTTTTGCACTTCCCCATCTCTGCGGTATACATCAATCACATAACTCATCGCTTGGAACGTGTAGAACGAAATTCCTAACGGGAGCGGTATTGGATCTACATGGATAGACAGATCAAATGCCGCGTTAATGTTCTCCACAAAGAAATTTGTGTATTTAAAAATAAACAAAATCGCGATGTTAGAAAGCACCATCGCTGTCATAACCCAAGTTACAGCACGTTTTCGATTTCGCACTCGGTCAACGACAAGGCCAAACAAATAGTTAAGACCTATAGAACCTAACATGATCAAAACAAAAACAGGTTCTCCCCAAGCATAGAAGAACAGACTATAAGCCAACAGCAAAACATTTCTAAAGCTGCGTGGTACTAGAAAATACGTGAATAAAACTATGGGTAAGAATAAAAATAAAAAGACGGTTGAACTAAATAACATGGTGTTCCTCCTGAAGTTCAAACTAATAAATAAAAATAGCTCTATTTCTTGTTATAGCCGATTACTGTGAAAGCGTCTATAAAAATTTCCCCAAAGAAAAGAAGCCCACAGTTAGGCTTCAGCACAAAATATATATTCGCACCATTATTCACATTCTTGGGTAACGACCTTATGTAAATTAATGGTTTTTTTGTTCTTGTATGTTGTACATCGTAAAACACTCAAGAGAACCGCTTTAATTCCCTTTTTTTATATCGGTCATAATTTCGCTATTGTTTAGTGTTTCGGCTTAATATATTTGTAAAAAACCGAAATTAGTATCAAGCCTGTCTTTGGTGAATATTTATTTAGCTTGTTTCCAATCTTTAATTAAAGCATTAAGATTTTTACCAAATGCAGTATGAATGGACTCTTTATCATTTTTCGTAACTAATGTTAACGTTTTTTCTTTTCCGTACGTTTTCATCAGATAGTCGACAAACGAAATACTATCAATATAGTCTTCCCAGGCGGAATTGTAGGACTGGAGAAATGCTTGATCGTTCCATAATCGTTGAATGTCTAAATTCTTAGGTGCAGATGCCACATCTTTAAAGGTTGCATAATATTGAAATTCTGAATCTAGCTCACTTTCGTACTTAACTGCATAATACTCAGATATCATATAATTCGGCGCAAAGCTATCCTTAGAATCGGTAACCTCTTTATAGTTAGAACGATATAATGCACCTGCGTTAACATCATAATATTCTTCCTCATCTACATAGATATCGATAAATCCAGGCCCTGATTGTGTATGACCTTTACCCGGTTTAAATGAAACAAGTACTTCTGAATTCTTTTTTAACAGATTTCCTATTTCCGAATCCATGTAATTACTGTACATTTCAATTTCGTCTAAGTAATATTCTTCTAAATCATTATCCCTCTCGTAACCTTTGAAGAATAACAACTTATATTCGATATCATTGATTACCTTTGTACCTTCTTCCTTTTTATCTTCTACCTTTTTACTAGCTTCTGCAGGCACTTCTTTTTTCTCATTGCATGCACTTAAAAGGATGATGAACAAAAGAGCGACAACACTACTCCTCTTCATTTACTTCACACCACTCTCTATAATAAATAAAACAAGTTGGCATCACGTTCTACGATAAGCATACCGAAAAAGAGCATAATAGTAAGGAATCATGAACAGAAGGATGATGAGCCCTATTCCTAAAGTAAGGTACATTAAAGTCGGTTCATTTTCCGGCAAGAAACTTTCACCCATATAATAAAGCGAGCCGATCGACCATACGATGTTAAAGCCAAAATAGACTTTCCAAAATGATGGTGAAAACCATTCCCTTTTAAAAACATAACCCCATAATCCAATGATTCCTATTATCGAAACGATCATATCGACAAAGGTCAAACTATGATAAAACTCTTTATCTAAAAAGCTAATCCCTGTAATGATGATAAATAATATTGTGTAAACTTTCATGGTTGCATGCTCCTTGTATTTCTTTCTTCTAGCAAACGAAAAAGCTTGTAGCTCTGTACAAGCTTTTTCGTCATTTCATTTACTAATTGGAAGTTTGTGGCACACTTTCTAGAGAAGGATACTTGGTGAAGACTTTTTTATCTTTAGAAAGAAGGAAAACTTCATTGCTTTTGTTTACAAAACCAGAGTCTATTTCTTCATTAAAGAAAGCGATTTTCTCAAAGTCATCTTTTTTATAAACCATTCCTCTTGTAAATATATATTTAGTTCCTACATAGATTACGGGTTGCTCAAACTTCACTTGAGCAGACTTCAAATCATCCTTTTTCGCTGCATAGAACACATTATACAAATGGTTTTGATCTACAAACATAGGAGATCCATCGGGGTACTGATAAGAATCTTCAACAGATTGATCAACCACTTCTAGGTTAATCGTATCTATGCTATAAATCTTATCACCATTTCCTTCATTCACGTACAATATCGGACGGTTAGGATCGACTGCTAGCCTTTTGTAATTCCAAGCATGTGTTTGGTATCCAATCGTTGATTTCAGTTGTTTTAACAGATTTATGGTTTTTCCTGTTGCAAAAGAATACATGTAGAGCGGTCTAGAATCGTGTGTTCCTTTCAAATCTGTATAATAGACAGCCTTATCATCAACAGCTAGTTGCCCTGGAATCATTTCCGTTTTTATATGTGTTATCGTTCCCTCAGCTTTAGCAGGAAGAACAGCGATTTTACTCGCACCATAAAGTGCTACATAGATCTTTCCATTTTTCAGTTCAATGTCTATAGGGTAGGAACCTATAAACACCGTTTTTTCTATATTGTATGTTTTTGCGTTAATCACGAAGAGTTTGTTAGCATATTTGGAAATGATATAGATCTTATCGTTTTCTTCATCGTAGACCCAATCCGTTACTTCATCCTTCATTTTAATTTGATTGTCTGATTTTTGTATATCTGTGGTTGCTGCTGGCAGTATAGTTACTCTCATTTTGGTTAATTTTTTGTACTCGTAACTATACATGTTACCTGATGAATCCATCACCATTAGATTAGACTTTATTGGTAATTTACGAATCATCTTGTAATTCTCTCGATCAAATACAGCTAGTGACGTATATACAAAGCGATCACGAATTAACCGTACATCATGATGAGACTCTTCATTCAAATATCTTCCATGAATCGTTGTAAGATCATTCGCATCAAAACGGTAACGAGAAAAAAAGACGTCCCCTCGGTCGTATAAAAGTTTTCCACTGTTAGAAAAACCATATCCATCACTGTAATTATCTTGTGAAAGTAAGTCGTACGTATTTAAGTCTAGAGATCTAATATGAGTAGAATCTTGAAAATAAAGAATTCCGTTCTCCTTATCCAAAGCCATTTGTTCCATCCAAAAACTGTAATCTCGATTGGGTGTCCCTTCTTTATTAACTTCTGTATCCACCCCTGTATTTAAGTTTAATTTCCTTAATGGCTCTGGCCCTCTCATTGCATAAAACATTTGATCGTCATAAATTTTAAACAATGTAATTGGAGGCAAAGGTGTCGAAATTGGTTTCGTCGTCACTGTTTCTAGGTTCACAATAACCGTTGGACTTGCAGATATATAGAGCTTTCCTTCATAAAGCTCCATATGAGTAGGATCCCAAACCGGCAGTTCTTTTACAGTCCGAAGATCTTTAGAAGACACGATATACAGTTTATCTTCGCGCCTTGAAAGTAAATAGAGGTAGCCTTTTGATTCATCAAGAATCATCTCGCTGATAGACCATTCTAGAAACTTCTTCTCAAACAACACTTTATAGCTTTCTTGAATGGCTTTTAGTCTTTGAGATAGTTGAGCAACCGTTTCTGGATGCTGTAATTTTGCTAACTTTGATTCAATTGTACTGTTTAAGCGTTCTAATGCAGCTTGAGGCTGGTTTGTTTCAATTGCTCGTTCCAAACTTTCAACGTCATTGGTTACACTCGTAATCTCTTGTTTAAGCGCAAGTGTGTTCTGAACATATGGTGCAATAGCTGACTGTGCAGGTTTCAAATAGTTTGATATAAAAGTTGCTCGAGCAAGATTATCATAAACCTTACTGTAAGTTGTTCCCGCCACATTAATTCTGTTGACTAAATCGTTATAAGCCTTTTCTGTGTCTGAAGATAGAGGAGAGACTTTATATTTGGCTACAAAATTTTCCTTTGAATTGGTAATTACTTTGCTCTGGTATACCGCTGCTCGAAACGCTACAGCACGATCATAAACGGTTTGTACATACTTTATACGCGAAGCAAATTTTTGCTGGTCAGCTGAACGTAACGTTTTGAGTGCTGACTTTGTTTTGTTCAAGTTATCTCTCGTTTGAATAAACAACTGTAAATCTACTTCTTTTAACTCAGCATTCCCTTTGAAAGTTAGTTGTGGTGCTAGTTTTTTCGCTGCAGATTCTGCAAGCTTTAGGTATGAATCAGTTTGTGCAACAGTTGCTGCGTTTACAGGTGATGCACCACCAAATATACCTGAAAACAACATTACTGCTAATAAAATAAAAATGGTTCCCTTTTTCAACGCATGTCCTCATTTCCAAAGTTGATTACAACTCTATTAGTATATCAAAATACTAGAAAAATATTGTAATATAAGGGAATTTTATTCTTGTGATTATATTAGGGAAAATTTATAGGCTATTAGGATTTTAATGTCTCAAAAATTGGGGTAATTGCAAATCTTCTACAGTTGGATATATGGAGCAAGTAGGATGCAATCACTAAGAGTACATCTGATTATTAATAAGATTGATAACTTGGGGTTGACGTTATTGACCTTGATTCCTTTTATGTCTTATCAAACTTATTTATGAAGTATCTAAAAAATAGACAAATATAAAAATACATAGTAACTATTAAAAATAATTCAAAGCCTAATATTGATAGCCCAATATAACTGTATACATCTTTAAATAGAACATAAAAACTTGTGCCTGCTACACTCATAGTAAGTAACATAGCTGAAGAAAATCTACCCTTAGAACTTATATAGTCATACATTATAACTAAAATGGCACCAATCATTAGGGATAAACTTGGAACTAAAATTATAATATTTTGTAAATCCATAAACAAAAGGAAATCTGAATTCGCCTGAACTCCTTGATAAGTAAGTGTGAAGCCAAGAAATCCTATAAATAAGCATAACAAATTCCCAATTCTTAATATTAAATTCATTGAGTAAACCCCATTTGAAATTATATTTTATAGTTCTAAATATATATTGTATTTCTATTTCAACAATCATTTTGAAGGACAATATGTGGTTGTTGATCAAATGGAATTACAAAGGTTTTAGCCTCAATGTATCACTTTTTTTGTTTTTTTAGCGATTTTCTGACTATCACTTAAAACATTTTGATCTAGTCTGTAAGCGTAATTGGTTTTCGGTGATAGGGTGCTTGTAGAAATTCTTTGCTCCTGCACTAATGATAAAATAAGTAGGCTATGCAAGGTTCAAAAAAGAATGAGTTGAGAAAACTTTGATCCATCGTGTCCTACTTTCAAACATCCACTTTTAAAATATATTTTTAGCTACCATCTTTTTCAGACTGATTTTCAGCATCCCCTGTAAACAAGGAATTATTCTTGTTGTAGTTGATGTAAAGAACAGCACTCCAGTATTCAAATCCGTTTTACCATATTCTTTAACCGATCCAACGGAATTTTGCTTTAATAGATTTGCCTTTTTATGCTACCAGCAGTTTTAATCGTTAATTTTTCTCTCCAACATGATCAGCAGCTGGATGTGTAGAGATTATTACTTCAATGTCATCCACTTTCTGCTTCTTTAAGTATGCAACAACTGCATCACCTTTACCTTTATTACAAGCTTCAAATATCATCACCATTAGGCGTTTTAATATATTTAGGATCACCTTGGTCAACGATAATAAAATGAACGGTCATTGGTTTAGGTTTTGTCGCAGCTTGAATAGAATTTAACTGAGAATAATAAAAATTACAAAAACTATTAGCCCCATTACTATTTAAAACAACATTATCATTCCATAATGTCCCCTCTTTAGTCTTATTAAGATTTAAATATTCAGATGTAAGCAATGATCCTTTTCAAAGTTAATCTACTAAACTACAAAAAAAGAACCACAGAATGACATGGCAGTCACTAAGTGGTTCTTTTTTCTACTATGGAAGAGGGTGCTAAATTAAGATACATTAGTAATCCTTAAATTAGCACATCCTCCCCTGTTTGAGTCATTCAAATGATTAGATTTTAGACTCTTTTAATTACTTAACTAAAGTTACAGTAATTGATACAGGAGCAGCTAACAAATCAGCATTGGCAGAAGTAGAAACCGCTGGAACAACAATTGTTACACTTCCTGCTTTTGTATCGTCAGTAAGTGAAAGATTTCCACTAGCTTCAGTTACATTGTTAAGGTTAGTTACTACTGGTGTAGCAGGTACAACTTGTAATCCGTTCTTTAATAGGTCAAGACCATTTGCAATGTCATAAGTCATAGTTTTACCAAATTGATCTTGTACCGTTAGAACTGGATTTAAAGCATATTTTGTTCCAGCATTATTAAGCTTACCGAATAGTAGTTCTTCTACAGATACAGTTGTTCCACCAAGAACTGATAGGTCAACAGTACGGCTAGAAGTGTTTACTGCTGCTTTAGTAACAACTGAATCAGTATTCTTGTAAGAAACATCTAAAGTATCAACTGTAACTCCACCAACTGTTGCAGTAATCTTAACTGTTCCAGAGTTAACTAGTTTTAGAACAGCATCAGAAGTCAAAGCAACTGTACCTGTACCAGTGCCATAAGCAACAGTATCTAGGAATCCTTGGTCTTTAGAATTAGATGTAGTAGCTGTAATTGATGCAGTAGAACCATCTAATGTTTCTGTTCCGATAACATTACCATACTTATCTAACTGCTTAAGTACAAAAGTTACCTCATCATCAAGATCAACACCAGTTTCATTTGCATCATTATCAGCGTCTAAAACTGAGTTTTGAGAACTTAGAACTAGATCGTACTTAGCAATTGCGCTGTCAAAATCACTAGCTGTTACAGCGATTGATTTAGTAAATACAACTTTACCTGAAGCATCTTTGTATTCAACAGTTACAGTAGTGGATCCTTTAACACCATTTTGTGCTGGTAAAGCGATAGTAACATCTCCATCAGCTGCGACAGTCGCTTCTGCAACACGAGTATTTCCAGACTTAACGCTTAATTTACTTCCATCATCATACGTTACTACTGATGTAGTATCATTAGAAGTTGTAACATTGGCTGGGTAAACAATAGCATTAGCGTATTGGTCTTTAAGTGAAAGTGATACTGTTTCTGAACTTGCTAGACCATTTGCAGATGTATCTAGAGATACTTTATTGCTACCTAATGTAGCATCAGCAATCTTTTCGTTAGCTTTTACATCAAATGAAACTGTTGTTTCAAGATCTCCAACTTTAATCTTAGCTTGGGCTTTACCAGTTGTAATAGTATTGATTACAAATTGACCCCCAACTACATTAACATTTGCTACAGTTGGTGTTAGGTTTGTAATTTTGTAGTTCAAGGGAGAAGCTACCGGGCTTAAAAGAACGATGTTTCCATCAACATCTTTAGCGAATAGGTTTAATACAGCACCATCTTCGTTAACTTTTAATGATGAAACTAATTCTCCAGATTTCTTAGCAGTTTCATAATCAGTTACTTCAGATCCTGAAGTTAAAGATCCAATGTGAAGACCTTCAAAACCAGATACTTCTAGTTCTGGTGCTACATCAACTTTAACTGCTCCAGTTGTAGCCAATACTTCTGAACCATCTTTAACTTTAATTTCTACATAGAAAGATTTTGCATCAGCAGTTGTTACTACACCAGTAGTAGGGTTAACTGCAGAGTCTGTTGCAGCAATTTCGATATCTAAAGTGCTGTTATCTAATACAAGACCGTTTGTATCTTTAACAACCACTGCATCAAGGATGCTGTCTCCATCGTAGAATTTAGTTTTAGATAATTGTACAGTTTTTACAGCTGCAATCTCATACTTAAATTCTACAGAAGCTGCTTCTTTCATTGTAGTTCCTGTTGCAGATTTAACTCCATCTACTGTTACTTTATAAGTATCATTATCGATTAGAGATTGGTTGAAAGTTAATGTTACTTCTTTTTTATTAGAAGCATTAACTTCAGCCTTTATAACAGTTACATTTTTGTCTACTGTAAAGTTGCTAGCTGCAACATCACCAATTTCTCCAGCGAATGTTACTACAGCTTGTGTAGCGTTAATCGCACTTACAGACTCAACTTTAGGAGTTTTAGCAGCTTCGATTTTCTTTCCAAGCTCAGTCCAGTCAGCAGCAATGATTTCTTTGATTGTTGCAAGACCTTTTACAGCTTTGAAAGAAGCTTCAGCGTTTTTGTATTGAACTTCTGCTTCTTCTACTTTACCAGCAGCGATAAGCTTTAGACCTTCAGCAACACGGTCAGCAGTGATTGCTGCATAGTGTCCATCTTTACGATCTGCTTCTAGGTCTGCAGTAAGGTACATTGTAGCGAAGCTAGTTTGCATTTCTTTACCGTAAACTTTAGGGAAAGTTTCTTTAGCTTGCTTGATTTTAGCAGCAAGAAGAACATTTCCTTCTTTAAGAGATGCTACGTCAGCAGCTTTAACTACTGCTTGGTGTGCAGCTGGAAGAATTTCAGTTCCAACGCGCACTGCGTTGTTGTATGCGTTAGCACGAGCAACTGTGTCGATCGTACCTTGGATACGTGAAGATAAGTAAGCTTTTTGTTTAGCATCAGATAGAGCAGCGATTTTTGCTTTCGCACGGTTAAGCTCGTCGTTTGCTTCTTTAATGTCTACTTTTGTTTTGTAGTCAGCGTTCTTTGTATACTCAGCGTGAAGGCCGTTTGCAGCTTCACGAGCTACGTTTACTTGCTTTTCTGCTTGCTCGTAAGTTACTGAAGCAGCACTTGCTGGTACAGCTGCTACTAATGCACTTGCCGCAACCGCTGAAGCTGTTGCAACTTTAAATACTCTCTTGTTAGCCATGTTAAAAATGACCCCTTCCATATAGTAAATATTTTTTTACAAAATTAAACAGTACAAGATAAGTAGATTCGTAGTTTTTTAATAAACCCCGATATATCAGCACTATTTAATTTCAAAACCATAAGTTATGTAGACCTACGACCATATCCCTAACGTTATGAAACTATTTGGAAATAACAGTAGAAAATGGAAACTTTGGAATACATTTCATATGATATAACAAATTTTGATAAATTACTAGCATTTTTTTGAAATTTTTTATAAAAATTTCCTTACATTTGAAACTTCGGATGTGTTTTACGACAATTTTTTCACTCGAGCTAATTACTTTATCGGAAAAGTATACGAATGTTTTAGTAGTATTTTAAAAAAAGTTCAAAAAAAGTAAAAAAAAGTGAGTTTCATAGACAAAAAAAGCCCTTCTCTATAAAAAGAAGGACTTTAGTATCATTCTGCTATTTAGCAGTTTGATTGTATTCTTTTATTTCGGTTAAAGACTTTTTGTAAGAATTAATCGGATCGTTAATCGTGTTCCATTTCTTTAAGTAAAATAGATGGAACAAAATTAACCCAAGAGGTTTACCATAAATTCGAATAAATAAGGGACCTTTTTTTGTTATATCCAAATTGTTTACAATTTCTTGTCCTCTTTTCTTATGATACACGACGACGGTCGGTTCATAAGCAATTTTAAACCCGGCTGCTTTTAAGTCATGAAGAATAATGTTTTCTTCACCGGATTTGTAAGGGCTGCCTAGACCAAAGCGCTCATCGAATAGAATTCTTTCATTCTTAAAACAGTGCGTCTTTGCAAAAATTTCAATAGAAGATTTTCTTAAGAAATCGATGCGGCTGATTTCTTTCTTCGGTTGAGTAGAGTAGTTTTTATAGTCTCTTTGTAAAAGTGGATCGTGAATTTTGAAACAGATGACGTCATTGGATGAATGCTCTTGAAAAGCGTTCATCACTTTCTGAAGACCATCTTCAGGATACCAGCAATCGTCATCAGAGAATGTGACATAGTCACCCGTAATATACGGCAATCCTTTGTTTCGTGCCATGGATAAACCTTTTTGATTCAATTTAATATGTTTGTATGTAAACGTATGTTGTTTCAACATCTCTTCTACTACCTCATGATTATCTTGAGATACCATAATGACTTCGAAATCTGTATACGTTTGTTTGGATAAGCTATCTAACAGTCGGAAGAGTTCTTGCTCTCTTTGTCCTAGTGTTGGAATGATGATACTGATCATAACATCCTCCGAGTTTCTTATTAAATATAATCATTATATAATGTTGCCTTTTTCTGCTGCATTTCAAACCTGTCACTTAACAAGGTTGCTCAAATTATTGTAGCACAGTTCGTATACTTTTTCTTTATCAAAATCCTCTGTAACTTTATATAAAAAAATCTCATCTATTCCTACTCGAATAAATGAGATTTGTTTCGCTTTCTTATAAAACTCGTTTTGCTCCAACATAACGTTGTTTCCAATAGCTTGAACTCATGCTATCTACTTTTACATTCTTAGAAGCACTATGGATGATCTGTCCGTTCCCGATATAGATCGCAACGTGAGAGACTCCTTTTCCGCTCGTGTTATAAAACACTAGGTCTCCCGGAAGAAGAGAAGATACTTTCTTTCCTGTGTTGTACATATCTTGAGAGCGCCTTGGCAAACTAACTCCTTGTTGCTTCATTACATAAGATACGTAACCGCTGCAATCAAATCCGGTTTGTGGGCTTGTTCCGCCATATGTATATCTAACACCTTGAAGCTTTTTAGCTGCGTTTACGTTAAATGTTTTCACCGTTGCTTTTTTTGCTGGTGCTTTTTTGGCAACTACCTTTACTGCTGCAGCTTTTTGTTTGATGAGTTTAATCGTATTCTTATCCGCAACTCCTGTTGCTTTTAAGCGATATTGTTTTTGAAACTTACTTACCGCACTTTTCGTATATGTACCATAATACGTTGTATAACCTTGATTATATGTAAAGTGGCCAGTTTTCTTTAAAGCGACTTGTAGATCTTTAACTTCTTTATGTGTCATACCTTGCTTTAATTGTCGATCTCCTAGAGCAGCGTCTGCAGATAAAGGATTTGAGACAAATACTACAGCAGCTAATGCAATTGTACCTAAGGCTTTTGTAACAAAAGATTTCTTCATTATGTATGATTCCCCTCAATTTCCTATATTTTTACACGTTTTTACAATCTTCTTGTATTCTATCGTAAGAATGTTTCAGAACTAGGTATTTTATATTACAGATATATTACAAATAGAATTTTCAGACATCAAAAAGGGACTGTATGGGTATACAGTCCCTTAATTTTGATTTATTATCGTTCTACTTTAATAGGTGAACCATTAGTTATAACTTTGTTTCCAGCTAAATCCGTAAATACTAAATTTAATTGATAATCTCCGTTAGCAGCCGGAACATTTTGCTGGTCTGTTCCATCCCAGTTGATAATGTGCGGACCCGCATTATAGGCTTTATTGTATGTTAATACTTTAATAGCGTTTCCTTTTGAGTCTAGTATTTTGGCTGTAAGCGTTCCTTGTTCATTATTATTGAATGAGGATGTCGCATATCCTGTACCGTTATAAACAGAAGGTGACTCGACCGTTACAACGGGTGCCTTCGTATCAATCGTGACATTCACATTTTTCTTAATAATACGATTATAGGAATCTTGTGCAGTTAGTTTTAACACATACGTCCCATCTCCATATGGTGTCTCACCGTTCTTCTTTCCTGACCAGTAAAAATAGTGATTTCCAGGAGCCCACATTCGATTTGTAAAGAGTGTTTCAATGACCTGCCCTTTGCTGTTATAGACGCTTGCCGTTAATTTTGCTTGTTTGCTTAAGTTAAATTTTATAGGTTGAGATTTAAGCTTTGGTGAAAAAGAAAGGGATGATGATTCAGTATTCAAAACAAAAGGAATCTGATCTGTTACTTTTATAGAAGAAACTTTCGAAAAAGACTTTCCTCCTGCAACAGTCTTTACGACTACACGGTAATTTCCTGACGCAACATAATACCCTTTCGAATCCTTACCATCCCAATTATAAGATAACTTCGTACCCGCACCTTGTTTGTTCGCAACAAAGCTCTTCACCATCTTACCATTTGAATCAACAACGTAAGCTGATACTTTAGCTTTATTGTATGGAATAAACGAGATGGCACTATAGTTGTTTCCTTTCATAAAGAAAGTACTTGGTACCGTTAGCTTATCAATGGCAGCTGGTGTATCTAATACTGCCTTATCAATATTAATTCTTCCGTATCCGTAATAAAGATCCCAGCCTTTATCCCCAAGGTCTGTAGAAGATTTAATGAATAGATCTCTTAGATCGTTTTCGGATAACAATGGATTTTTTGATAGCATTAAAGCTGCAGTACCCGATACGACCGGCGCTGCCATCGATGTGCCATCCATATACATATATTTGCTGTTTGAAACAGTAGAATAGATCTGTTCTCCTGGTGCCGCAAAATCAATGTAATCTCCATAGTTGGTAAACCATGAGATTTCGTCTGCCTTATCACTCGAACTGATACTTAATACTCCTGGATAAGTAGCAGGATAAGTACGTTCATCTGTATCATCATTACCCGCAGCAGCGATCAAGATCACGCCTTTTGATCGGGCATAGTTCACAGCACTTTTTAAAGGATAATTTTCGCCATATCCTCCCATGCTGAAGTTGATGATATCTGCCCCTGAATCTGCTGCATAAACAATTCCACGGATGATATCTGCCGTATTAGCCATCTCACCCTCGAATACATTGACAGGCATGATTTTAATATTTGGAGCAATCCCGGCGATACCCGTGTTATTAAAAGAAGCTCCGATGATTCCCGCTACATGCGTCGCATGATCATCTGGAGGAAACGTTGTTTTTCTTGTAACGGCATTGTATGGTTTGACAATCTTTCCTTTTATATCAGGGTGATTGATTTGAACACCGCCATCCAGTACTGCTACGACTACATGATTCTCGCCTCTCGTCTGGTCCCAAGCTCGATTTGCGTTCAATTTACTTAAATACCACTGATTTTTAAACAACGGCTCTTTTGATATATAAGAGGTCTTAAATTCAAAGTTTGGCTCTGCTCTTTCAATATTGAATACTTTAGATAGGTCTTCTGCTGTATGTACAAGACTTGTTCCTTTTTCCAACGTAATATTGTACAGCTTAGGTAATCCGATGTTTTCTACTTTTGTTATCCGAAACTTATTTCGAAGTGTGTTTAGCTCCTCTTGAGATGGAGCTTTCTTAAAAGTCAGCAAAAGCTCGTTTGAGATATGTTCTTCTGTTTTCAATAATTTCTTAAATTCATCTGACTGCACATGTGATGTTTTCTCTGCCGTAACTTGGTCTCCTAAGAATACGAATGAAAACATACTGAGTACTAAGATCATGAATTTTTTCATTATTATCCCCCGCCTTCTCTATTCTGATGATTAATTATATATCGGTATAACGGTTCCTGGATACATTAATTTTCCAATAAAAAAAACTTTAAGACAGTTCGACGTCTTAAAGTTTTTTTCGACATTTTATAACTTTATTTTTTGTCCAACAGATATAGATGTGGACTTTAATTGATTAAGTTTTACAAGGTGATCAACAGAGACTTTAAATTGTTTCGATATTCCCCAAAGTGTGTCACCTGCTTTTACTGTGTACGTTTTGGCAGTGACTGTTTTAGCAGGTGTCGTTTTCTTGACTGCTGGTTTTTTGGCTGTAGCTACTGGTGCTTTTAGTTTTAATACCTGACCGGCACGCAATGAAGTAGATTTTAAACCATTTAATTTTTGAATGTTTGCTACAGTCGTTTTATACTTTTTGCTTATTCCATAAAGCGTCTCACCTTGCTTCACTTTATGCGTAAGCGCGTTAGTATTCGTCACCGTTGAAGCTGCTGTTACTGTTGGCTTTGGTGTTTCTTTAATCACACGCCTTGCTGTTACATAACGTGCTCCCCAATAGTATGGAGAAAAGGCATCTGTAAATTGGACACCTCCCGATGATTGAGCGTTAAGCATCTTACCATTACCCGCATAGATTCCAGCGTGGTTAATAACACCGTCATAGTTCGTATCGTAAAAAACAAGATCTCCTTTTTGAAGATTTGCTTTTGATACTGGTGTACCGACTGAAGCTTGTCCGATACTTGTTCTAGGCAATGTGATGCCATGTCTTGAAAATACATAAGACGTAAATGAAGAACAATCAAAAGAACTAGTGTTTCCGAATGCAGATCCATAGCGATAAGGCTTTCCTAAAAAGTTATCGCCTGTGTTAATAACATCATCCCCTAATGATGCGTGAACTAAATCTGCCGATGGAACTAAAACGCCTGCTGCTATAATGAGTGACATGACTTTCTTTTTCAATGTAAATACCCTCCAATTGATTACTTTGATGTAATTTCATCAATTGGGCCAAGTAGTTTAGTAGATTATGAATCTAAGGTTTGATATAAGTTATGTATAATGTACAATTCTACCTATTCCTTGTCCCTTTATCCCCATGCCTATGGTACCACGAAAAATAGTGACAATTTATTACATTGTTATTACATCTCTGACAAAATATTTAAACAATTTGTAATCAACTGGTTTTTTTGCGGGAAAAAGGCATATTTTCGAGAGTATTTGTTATTACATCTATAGAACTACATATCTATTTAATAGTCTTTATGCTTAAATCTTTAACTAGTCTGGTAAGATAAAAGAAAACCTTGTAAGGAGTACCCCTTGAAGAAACTTTTTTTCGCCCTACTATTTGCATTTGTAATTGGAGGATTATTTGGATTTACACAAAGTAATGAACAGCAGACTGATAGTAAGAAAGAGACTACTCAAAAGAAAGAGAGCGTAACTACAGGTGAAAACGGGAAGGTACTCGTTGATCATGTTCCACTCATCCAACAGATGCCAGAATTAGACCGGGGATGCGAGGTTACTTCCTTAGCGATGCTCCTTCAACACGCTGGTGTGGATGTTAACAAGATGGAGCTTGCTGAAAGGATTAAGAAGGTAGATACTCCTTATAGAAATGAAAATGGAACTTATTATTACGGAAATCCTAATGATGGATTCGTCGGTGACATCTATACCTTTGATAAGATGGGATATGGTGTTTATCATAAACCGGTTGCAGAGTTAGCGGAAGAGTACTTGCCGGGAAGAATTCAGGATATAAGCGGTGAGAGCTTTAATAATGTGCTGACTAACATAGAAAATGGATCTCCGGTCTGGATTATAATCAACTCCGATTTTAGCCCATTGCCTGAAAGTGAATTTAGAACATGGAACACACCTACGGGACAAGTTCAGATTACTTGGAAGGAACACTCTGTTGTGATTACTGGATTTGATCGAGAACATGTTTATGTGAACGATCCGCTAAATCAGCAAAGTAACCGGAAACTGCCTCTAGAAAAGTTTAAAAAAGCTTGGGAACAGATGGGTTCACAAGCCATTACCTATAAGTAAAAAGGAACCCCTAGAGAGGTTCCTTAAAAGTTAGTTCACGCTATGCAGATCGATTAGTTCATAAACTAAATGGGTGGTATCTTCTTTCCACGTTAATTCTTTAATTACAGCTTTTCCAACTGGAGAGCTGTTTTCTTTTTTTTGCACAGGTACAGGATGATCTAAGATGAAGAGCATATAGCCGTCTAATGAAACTTCAAATACATTTCCTTCTAAACGTTTTTCTCTTCCAGTCGTCACTAAGTTAGCTTGCATCGTCATTGGCATTTGCATGGTATCACCTGCATTCTTTTTCTATTATTGTAGCATTAAACTAAATTCTTTTTGTACGAATTTTCCTGTATATGAATAGAGCTATCATGATTCCAATAAGACCACCTATCGTATCAATCATTACGTCCTCCATATGAGGAGAACGATTCGGTGTATAGCCTTGATGTACTTCGTCAGAGATGGCATACAGAATGGTTAAAATCCATGAAGTCATAAATGTTAAACGATTGTTTAACAAAAACCTGTCAAGTGCTCGGTAAATCAGGAAACCTAAAACAAAATAAGTAAAAAAATGTGCAGCTTTACGAATAAAGAACTCCAGAAAATGTGCCGCTCCTAAAGCTTCAATACTAATTTCGTCACCTGCGTAATGAAATGAGATGGATGAAAAAAGATTCTCTACCGTATTTAAATTAAGATTACTAGACAGTGTAGGCCGAAGATCTTGTTTCTCGTAAGGTTGAGAACTGGCATAAAAAATCATACCCATCCATAGGAAGACTGGGAGTCCATATAATAAAAATCGTTTCATGAAGTACGTACCACCTGCTTAAAAAATGACATGACTGAACTTACTATAACACATGATTTAGAACTCAAAAAAGATAAAATGAATGCCTTTGAAGTAACCAAAAAACCTCCAATAAGGAGGTCTTTTGGTTTATTTCACATGATCTTCGAAAACCTTCTTCACCTTAGGCACCAAATAGTGGCTACCGCCTCTGCCCTTTACATCTTCAATCATCATCGTAACGAGGAGTGACGGGTTCTCGGTATTGTAAGCCACAAACCAGCCTAACTCCATACCGTTTTTATCTTCTTTACTGGCTTTGAGTTCTGCCGTTCCCGTTTTACCAGCAAGCGGCAACTTGGCCATATAGGCGTCATGCGCTGTTCCCGCTGAGTTTGAGACCACTTTCGACATATCATCTCGAAGGATCGCTGCCGTTTCTTCAGATATCACATTTTCCTTCAAAACAGTTGGCTGACCAGCCGATTCATCTTGAAGAATCTGCGGTTTCAAAAGATTACCGTTATTTAAAAATGGCGTATACGAGATTCCAAGGTGAAGCGGACTCATCTCGATCTTTCCTTGACCATATCCGCTATCTGCGAGCTGTACTTCGGTCATTCCCTCTTCGCCTATTGTAGAAGGATTCGCGAGTGGCAGATCTTCGCCAAATCCGAACTTTTTCAAGCTGTTCACGAACGGTTCTTGCCCCATTTTCAATGCAGCTTGGGCAAAGTAAATGTTGTCTGAGTAGATGAGTGCCTTTTCAAGGTTCACACTTGGCACTGCGCTTACACGAGTTACCGTATACTTGCCCCACGATTTATCTTTTTGCCATGACTTTCCGCTCACATTCATCACATCATTCTGATTGAGTGTTCCGTTTTCCATTCCGATTGCAGCCGTAATTGGTTTCAATACGGAACCAGGTGCATACGTGTATACGAAACGATTGAGCGATGGATTTTTCGGGTTATCCCGCCATTTTTTACTTACTGCTTCTGTCATTCCGAGTGTGTACTCATTCGGGTTATAGGCAGGACTGTTCACGAGTGCGAGCACTTCCCCCGTTTTTGGGTGGATGGCAGATGAAGTTCCCACATCCCCGTTAAGTTGTGCATAGATAGATTTCTGCACGCCGCTATCAATCGTCATTTTCACGTCTTTACCGTTAACGACCTCATTTTCTGCGACAACCGCTTTTTCTTCTTTTTCACTCGTAAGTACTTTTATAACTCCACCCGCTTGACCGCGAAGCTGTTCTTCGTACAATCTCTCGAGTCCAGCTTTACCGACAAAATCTTGCGCGGTATATCCTTTTCCTTCTAACTTCTTCAGGTCATCTGCGTTCACTTGTGCGATGTAACCTGTTAGATGGGCTGCCGCTTCTCCTAGCGGATACAGTCTCGTTTCAGCTTTCGGTGACTGCACGCCTTCTAGTGCGACGGCTTTTTGAATATCTGGGTTATCCGTCTGCATTTTTTTAATTGGAACGCTATATTCAGGCTTAACCCAAGGCTGATCCAGTTTTTTCTGAACTTCTTCTGGTGTCATACCTAAAATTTTTGCGAGTGGGACGATCGTTTTGCTTTGATCTTCCGGCAGTTCTTGCGGAACGATCGATACCTCATAAGCTGTTCCGTTAAATGCTAGCGGATTTCCTTCACGGTCTAAGATCGCTCCGCGCTTTGGGGCGATGGATGAAGCCGAAATCTTATCCCCTTCCTTCATCTGAGGAAAAATGTGTGACGGATTCCACTCGATTCTCCAACTCTCTGTATCTTCTTTTTCTTCTAGGTTCAGTTTTATTTTATGCGTGTAGTCCACTGGACCCGCAAGTGTGTTCATTTTTACAGAATAAGAGGATTGAGCCTTTTCTTCTTCTTTCTCATTTTGTTTTACTTTCCCTGAAGCTTTTACTTTTAGATCTGCAGCTTCAATGCCACCATAGATCGTGGTGTACCGATCTACGAATTCTTTTTTCGAGATAGATTTCTTAGACTTCGAATCTAGCATGTCGTACATACTCTCAAAATCTTGTTTTTGCCACGCGGCCATATACTTTTTCACCGTTGATTCTGGCTTTGGCGGTTCAGAACACGCCGTCAAAAAGACAAAACAAAGTGCTACCAATACGATGATTCTATAAAAATTCTTCAAAACAGAACTCCTTTCCCTACCATTAAACAGTTGTTTAATCATTATAGCAGAATGTATGGTAATAAATGTGTGATAACGCCATGATAAAAAAATCACCTTGCGCGCATAGATAACGATACGCACAAGGTGATAGATTATTAGTAATTAATACGCTTAGAACCGAGATATCGGTCTTGCCAATACTTATAAGTAAGATTGCTGATCGTCACGCCCGTGCTCGATCCGCTATGAACGAACTGATCGTTTCCTAAATAGATGCCAAGGTGTGATGGACCAGAGGCATAGGTTTCAAAGAATACGAGATCCCCAACAGCTGGCTTAGAAACAGCTGTTGTAGCGTTCCACATCTGAGCAACCGTTCTTGGAAGTGAAACGTTCTCTTTTGCAAACACATATTGAATAAAGCCACTACAGTCAAAACCGCTCGGGGTCGTTCCTGCCCAAACGTACGGTGTTCCCATAAGTTCTGCCGCGTTCGCAATCACGTTAATCGTAATTTCATTCGGCGTTTTAACTGGGTCTGGCTTTTTGTTCTCCACTTCAGTCATCTTGTCCAAAACCGTTTTGGTTACGATTCCTGTGACAGGTAAACCGTGTGCCTTTTGAAATGCTTCAACACTATCTTCTGTGACCGTCCCGAAATAGTCCGTGATCATCGGATATTTGAAGAAACCTAAATTCTTGAGTCGCGTTTGTAACTGTTTGACTTCCGGTCCTGTTGTGCCGAACTTCAAGTCTTTAGAAGTGCTTGGCTGGGGCTTTGATGTTGCTGGTGGTGTCGCCGGTTTTGATGGGGCCGGCGTTGGTTTTGGTGCAGGTGGAGCCACCGGTGCTTTTTTAGCCGCCACAGCTTTGGCGATCATTTCTTGCGTTTTCGCATCAGCTACGCCTGTCGCTTTTAATTTTTGGCTGATCTGAAATTTTCGAACCGCTTCTGTTGTGATCGTTCCATAATAATCGGTCGTTTTATAATATGTAAAAAAACCAAGGAACTTAAGATCTTTCTGAAGCTTCATGACAGCTTGTCCTGTGGAATAAAGCTTCATCTCTTTGGAAGAAGTCTTTGCCGCTGGTTTTGAGGAAACTGGCTTTGCTGTTATTGGCTTTACTGGTGCTGGTTTTGGGGCCGTTTCTTGAAACGACTTCTGCAACAGCTTGCTATACGTATTTTTCCCCACGATCCCATCTACCACGAGTCCGTTCGCTTTCTGAAAATCCATAACTGCCTTTTTTGTAACCGGTCCAAAATACGTTGTCGTTTGTGAATCTTTGAAGTATCCTTTTTGCTTTAAAATGGATTGCAACTGCTGAACATCCGCATGCGTTGTCCCCTGTTTAAGGGTGTTATCACCTAGAGCGGCTTCACCAACGAGAGGAACAGCAAAAAATGCACCAGCAAACGCAGAAGTCATCACTAACCGTTTTACAACCGTGTTCTCCATGTTCTCCTCCTTCAAAAATACCGTTTATTACATTTATCGGCAATTATGGATAAATATTTAATTGTATTTTCGACAGGAAAAGAAAAAAAGCCTGCTGGCTTTTTTAATTTCCTTCTATTAGACTACAAATTGCACATTGCAGCTTATTTTCTGCTGTAGTTTGGGTCGATTTCCTTTGCTCAACATCCTTCACTAGATCATTTATCACAGTGCGTCGTACTCCAGCCATCCTCCTCACCTCATCGTGATTCGGACCGCCTTGAATGCGGCGTCTTTTCACGAATTGAACCGGACAGATGATGTCATCCCAATCTTTTTGGCTGAGAGATAGATGTTGTTGATGAGAGGACAAGATTTGTTGAACCATTTGAAGAGGTAGTTCGTTAAGTTCGATCTTTTCTAATGAGCACTTCTTCGCGATTGCGCTCGCTATTTTGTGAGCTGTTCGAAATGGAACACTCTTTTCTTTTGCTAAGTAGTCCGCAAGCTCTGTAATCGTGATACAAGATGTTTTCGCACGAGCTAAAGCTCGATCTTTGTTCACTTCCATCGTCCGGATGACCGCATGCATGAGGTGCATCACCCTGTTCGCTTTTTCATAACTTCTATATAAATGTGGCTGAAGATCGTCCTCGGTATCCACGATATCGCCGAAAGGAGTATTGTGAATCATATGGATTGCCGCGAGTGCCTCTCCTGCTGATGAACTGGCAAGAGCCCGCGAGTGTTCGATGGAAACCGGATTTCGTTTTTGCGGCATGATCGAGCTGATCTGCACGTATGGGTCTGCAACTTTTATGATGTCGTGTTCACGGGTAACGAGCTGAAGGAAGTCTCCAACCCAACGACCGCTGTTCGTCATCAACGTTAAAACAGCAGTCGCTGTTTCTATCAAATAATCAGCACCTGCAACTGCGTCGTACGAGTTCTCAATAAGTTTAGAGAAACCGAGCAGTTCACAAACTTTATCGCGGTCGATTGGAAAACTCGTTGTAGAGAGTGCTGCCGCTCCCATTGGTGAACAGTTCACAGTTTTGTAAGCAGATTGAAGACGGTCGATATCTCGTAAAAGGATGTCTAGCACAGCTGTTAAGTAATGGCCGAGCGTTGTCGGCTGTGCGGGTTGGGTGTGGGTATAGGCCGTCATGATGGTTTCGGCATGTTCGTCTATTTTTTCTTGAAGGGCTGTTGCGAGTAATAGTGCGCTTTCTGTAAGTGTCAGGATGTGTTCTCGGAGCACAAGGCGGTACATGGCGATTCCCATGTCGTTCCTGCTACGTGCCATATGCATACTACCCGCGAGATCAGGCCCTATTTCTTCACTTATTCTGTGCTCGATCATGAAAAATAAATCTTCGAATTGTGGATCGTAGGTTAGTGTTTGTGGGTCGATTTTTGCTACGGTTTCAACTCCTCTGAGTATTTTTGCGGCATCACATTTATTTATGATATCTTGCTCAGCAAGCATCACAACATGTGCGCGGTGAATGTTAAACATATGTTTAAAAAGATAGTCTCTTTGGTCGTTGAATACCGGTCGCAGTAAGTGTTTCCCGTATGTTTTACCTGGGAATGTTGAACCTTCTTGTTTGATAAAATCGTCTTTGGATGGCATGTCTTTCACTCCTAACACTGAAGGAATAGATGTTAGTAGTGTATAGAGATAGATGGGTGTTGGGAACTCGGTTACATCATGTTATCGGGGTTAAAGTTGGTGAAGTCATGTGAAAACCCAGTCGTCATTTGCGCCGGGTTCGGGTTCTTTGTATTCTTATGAAATTGTGTACGGGGTTGAGTGGGTAAAAAGGTTAGGTATAAGCCGATTTACGGTACGTGTTTTTATATTTTGTTACACGTTCACCGGTAAAGGGCTTGTTTTCACCTGTGATGCATTAGTTTTCACCTGTGAATGATGTACGATCACCTGTAGACTACCATGTTTCACCGGTAAACCGTTCTTAACCACCCGAACATGCTACCTCCCATAAAAAAACACCCGATTCGCCATGAATGGGGTGCCTCATTAAATACAAAACGCTACTTTTTCTCTAAAACCGCAACAAACTCACGCATATAATCCGGTAGATCTGGTGGACGTCGGCTTGATACGAGGTGACCGTCGACAACAACAGGTTCGTCAATCCACTCAGCTCCCGCGTTTTCCATATCATCCTTAATTCCAGGTGTACTTGTTACTTTTTTACCGTCTAAAACTTTTGCTGAAACAAGAACCCATCCCGCATGACAGATCTGGCCGATCGGCTTTTTGTTATTCTCCATATGCTGAACCATCTCAATCACTTCTGGAAAACGGCGCAGCTTGTCCGGCGCCCAACCACCCGGAACTAAGATCGCATCGTAATCCTCTGCGTTCACATCACCAAACGCATAATCTGCGTCAGCCGGAACACCGTACTTTCCGATGTACGTCTCTCCTGCTTTTTCTCCAACTAGTTCCACAATTGCCCCTTCTTCACGCAATCGCAAGATCGGATACCACAGTTCTAAATCCTCAAAATCATGATGCACGAGACTAAGCACTTTTTTACCTTTTAAACGCATGTTTAACACCTCCACTATTTTTATATCCTTAATAGCGTAACATGAATCCTAGCTGAGACACTATTCTTCCACTTCCTTAGAAATGTATGGTACGATTTTTTCTATAGAAGACAGAGGGAGATTGATTATAGATGGGCAAATGCACGATCGACCACACGTTAGAAGATGTGAAGCAGAAACTTGCTGAACAATCCGCATTTATGCCGCGTGAACTGGTGATAGAGGTTGGCGACTCTTTATCTGATGATAGTGATCAGACATATTTAAACGAAGTGTTTCATCTTTTGAAAAAGTACGACCTTGCGGATGAAAGCGAAAGAGAGAAACGAAACGGTAAATTAAGTGATTTAGTGAAATAAGAGTGATGATAGCAAAAAACACTTGGGATCGTCGTCACCAAGTGTTTTTGCTTTTAAGCTTAGTTTATAGGAACAGAAAGCTCTGGTATACGACCCGGATTATCTGCACCAGGATTTTCTGAGTGTTCAAAAGGTACTACATAAAATTTCTCGGATTCTAGATCGATCGCGCTAAATCGGTTATACGATTCTTCCGGTGTAACAGAAACCGTGCCTGGCAAGATTTCCTTTCCAGATTGACTTACAATTTTAAAAGCAATGTGGTTCTCTTCGCCTGGCCAGTCATAATACAGCACGGTTGAGATTGGAGTCACTATCATTTTTTCGAGTTTTATAGAGCGTTTGTTCTCGAGTTGTATGTTTTGATCAAGCGTAATCGTTTTGCTATCCGCTGCTAACTTTTCAGTTGGGACTTCAATATCAAACACCCACGGCTGATTCATCTTCAATTCTAGATCTAAGCGATCGTATTCAATATGAAACTGAATCTTCTCCCCCATCGGTATCTCTTTTAATTGAACTTCGTTGTAAACCGTAAACATAGAATTGTTTAGTTCAACCGACTGCCCGCCAGTACTTGACGTTAAATCTTTTCCATTCATCTTCACTTTTGGCATAGGGTGCATCTTATGATGAAAGTCGATCCCATCTGCTGGTTCGTAGGTCGAGCTTATAAGTAAACGTCCGCCATCAATCATCACTTCGTTCAACGTTAACTTCCCCTTCTCGTTTTCAGCGGTTTGTCCGATCGCTGTTTTATAGGAAGAAAAGTCAAGACTCTCGTTTTGATTCAAATACTTTTCGATGGTCTCGCCTACAAACGGCATATTTGCTATAGAGACGATTCCAGTACTCAGTGATATTCCTGTTGCTATGAGCATCGCCGCTGCTACACCCATATACTTCTTTACCTGCGATGGCTTTTGTTTTTTGACTTTCTTTCGTACTCGCTTTTCCCATTGCTTTTTTTCAAAATGTGAGAGGTCTTGCTCTTCGTATTGTTCTATATCCATATCGAGTTCATTTAATTTTTGATAGATTGTCATATCCCCACTCCTCATGCTTCGTTATTTTGAAACAAAAAGCCTTTTAGTTTCTTACGTCCTCTGGATAGCTTGTTGTACACCCAAGACTCTCTCTCGTTATATTCATGAGCGATCTCACTTGATGTGTTTCCTTCTAAATAATACTTTTGAAAAATTCTCCGTTCATTTGGAGGCAATTGTTGTAGCAACTCATGAAGAAGGTTCTCTTCTTGTGGCTTTTGCGTCGGTAGGATGGAATCATGAAATTCCGCTACTGAGAATTGCTGTTTTTGGAGAGAGATCTGTTTTCTCTGATAATCAATGGCTTTATATTTCGCAACAGCTGCAATCCATTGTTTGAACGTATTTTTCGTAGGATCAAAGGAATGAATATTGTCCCATACCGATAGCAACACATCGTCTAAGCATTCCTCATAATCTTGTTGCTGATTGTTCACATGACGTTTGATGATTGCTGTAAGAAGCCCACCGTGCTGCTGGATCATAAAAGTGATTGCATTTTCATTCTTATTTATTAGTTGTTGTACAACATTGGTTTCAGTGACTTTCAATCGTACACCCCTCCTGCTGGTTATTGGTACCTACTATGTAATACGAAGTGAATGCTGGAAATCTATCACTTGCGAAAAATATATCTATTATTTGTTAAGGAAGAAATCTTTTGGAAGTACACTACGCTATAAATCATACCTTTATTTCTTAAAGGGTTGTCTATAAAAGTTCATTGATTAAATAACGACTTAAATCTAGTGAATCGTTTCGATTTTTTATTGACTCTCAAAATGAAAGCGCTTATAATTTTTATTATCAGGTTTATCGAAACGTTTCGATTACGTCAGACCATACACATTAAACGATATCCAGGAGGTTTTCTTTATGCTTAAGCAAAACGTGCAACACTTAATTCAAGACATGACACTCGAAGAAAAGATCGCGCAGTTGGTTCAGCTTGCTACGCCTTTCTTTAAAGGTTCATCTGATCAAGGCTTCATCACAGGTCCTATGCAGGAGATGGGGATTACGGATGACGTGATTCGTAATACGGGATCTGTTCTTGGTGGATCAGGAGCTCGTGAAACGCGCAACATTCAAGAAGCACACCTAAAAGAAAACCGTCATGGCATTCCTTTATTGATGATGGCTGATATTGTACATGGCTTTAAGACGATCTTTCCGGTACCTCTTGCGATCGGTTGTTCATGGGATATGGATCTTGCTGAAAAAAGTGCAGAAATCGCAGCGAAAGAAGCATCTGTTTCAGGTGTTCACGTAACGTTCGCGCCAATGGTCGACCTCGTTCGTGACCCACGCTGGGGCCGTGTGATGGAATCAACGGGTGAAGATGGTTTCTTGAACAGTGAGTTCGCTCGTGCGTTCGTTCGTGGTTTTCAAGGAACAGATCTCACGAACGACAAAGACCGTGTTGCAGCTTGCGTGAAGCACTTTGCGGCATATGGCGCTCCTGAAGGCGGACGCGATTATAATACGGTGAACATGTCTGAACGCCAGCTTCGCGAGTCTTACCTGCCAGCTTATAAAGCAGCGCTTGATGAGGGCTGTGAGATGGTGATGACGGCGTTCAATACAGTGGACGGGATTCCGGCAACGGCGAACAAAAAGCTAATGCGCGACCTTCTTCGTGACGAGTGGGGCTTCGATGGTGTGATTATCTCGGACTGGGGTGCTGTAAAAGAGCAGCTTCCGCACGGTGTGGCGGAAGACGAAGCAGAAGCGGCGTATAAAGCGCTCACAGCTGGTGTTGACATCGAAATGATGACAACGTGCTACGTCGACCATGTGAAAGAGCTTGTGGAAAGCGGCAAGTTATCGGAATCTCTCGTTGATGAGTCGGTAGAACGTATTCTAACGTTGAAACAGAAGCTCGGACTTTTTGAAGATCCTTACCGTGGTGCTGATGAGAAGCGTGCGGAAGAAGTGATTTTGTGCGACGAGCACCGTGATGTTGCACGTGAACTTGCTGCTAAGTCTTGTGTTCTTTTAAAAAATGAAGGTAGTGTTCTGCCTCTTCAACCAACACAAAAGATAGCACTGATCGGTCCCTTCGCTACAAATGGTGATTTGATGGGACCTTGGTCGTGGCAAGGTGCGTTTGATGATGTGGTAAAAGTAGACACAGGTCTGTTGGGTAAACTGACTGATCCATCTCTATTAACCGTTGCGGATGGTTGTGAGGTTGAATCTGTAACAACTGAGCAGTTGGAAAAAGCAATTCGTGTTGCGAGTGATGCGGACGTGATCGTGCTCGCACTTGGAGAAGCGTCATTCATGAGTGGTGAAGCGGGATGCCGTGCTGACATTCGTCTCCCTGAGCCTCAGCTTCAATTGATTCAGGAAATGAAAAAGGTAGGTAAGCCGATCGTAACGGTTCTCTTTAACGGTCGTCCACTCGATCTTCATGGTGTGGTAGATCAAGTGGATGCAGTATTAGAAGCTTGGTATCCAGGTACTGAAGCGGGTGCTGCGATCGCTGATCTTTTATTTGGAGATGTGAATCCATCTGGTCGTTTATCGATGTCGTTCCCTTATTCAGTTGGTCAGGTGCCGGTTTATTACAATCACTTCAACACCGGTCGTCCGCAGCCGACTCCAGAAAATAAAGAGCGCTATCTGTCTCATTATCTGGACATTCCGAACGAGCCTCTATTCCCGTTCGGTTTCGGGTTGAGCTATACAGAGTTCAAATATGACGATGTGAAGTTGTCGGGTGATGTGCTGACAGAAGATGGAGCGATTACGGCTTCTGTAACCGTTACGAATACAGGCGATGTTGCTGGTGAAGAGCTTGTTCAGCTATATATCCGTGATATTGCTGGTGATGTTGTTCGTCCGGTTAAAGAGTTAAAAGGGTATAAGAAGATTGTTCTTGAGCCTGGCGCATCTGAAGAGGTAACTTTTGAGATCACAGAAGAAATGCTTCGCTATCACCATGAGAACCTTGAGTTCAAGAGTGATGCAGGTAAGTTTACGATGTTTATCGGGAAAAACAGCCATGATGTGGTAAGTGTTCCGTTTAGGTTGGTTAAGTAATATAGTAAGTGAGGACTGCTCGTGTGTTGAGCAGTCCTTTTTGTGTGTTCTACGGTACGTGTTTTTATATTTATTACGCGTTCACCGGTAATTGGGGTGTGACCACCTGTAAAGTGTGTTTTTTCACCGATAAATCCTCCGTGACCACCTGAAACTTGTAGACTATCACCGCTAAAAGGGCTTTCACCACCGGTAAACACTCCACACAAGCTGAAAGACCAGCTAAACAGCTCCGCTCAACAAAAAAAGCCCTTGAGAGCTTCCAAACACAGCTCCCAAGGCCTCTTTACTACTTTGAACGCTAACTATCCAACCAAAACCCGCAACTGATCATCCACCTTCGCATGTTTATTGCTGCGAACGAGCGTCAATTCTTCATTTTCTTCAATGACATAATCAGCACTCGGTAAAATCTTTGTTCCAGAGTCAAACGCGATTACATCTTCCACTTGTGTTAGGCGGAAATCGATATACTCTTCATTTACACCGGTAATTTCAGCAGTTGCATAAGCTATTCTCACACGTCCAACCGATAGATTCATAGGCAGCATCACACCGTCTTTGCTCTGCAACAACAGCTTCCTTCCACCTAACAACGCTACGCCATCTTCATAAAGAGTGAATTCTTTATCGAATCCGTCTAGGTTCAACAGATGAAGGAAACGCTCACCTTCTGCGTCAACTGTCGATGTCATAAAGATGCCGTGGTGTGGACAATCATGTGTTAGTTTCGCACGACTTCCTAATCGTTCGAGAGCGTTTTTAAAGAAAGGCAGATCGCAGCGATAGAAGCTGGCGATCACAATCGCGCGTCCATTCCCCACTTCAGACTCAAACCCACACACATCATCCGATCCGTACACTCTAAGAATCGGAGTCACATTCGCTCCAACTTCAAAACGCTGAACAAATCCTGAACGAATCTCTGGCTGAGCTGAAGCCCAGTTGTCACCATAGATAGAAAGGTAGTTTCCGTGACCATCACGGCTTATTCCATTATACGTAACACCAAGCGCTTCAGCTAACAGCGTACATTCTTTCCCTTCCATATCAAAAAGAGGAACCTCACCGTATAGCAGAATGCTCCCACCTGCGTTTAAATAGTTTACAAGTTTCTCTTGAATCGCACTGTCCATGTAACGAGCGGATGGCAGCGCTAGGACAGGGGTTTTCGTCACATCCAGGGGTTTGTTCTGCACATCAACCGCTGTAAAACGATAACCGTTAAGCAGCATCGCACGGCCCATGATTTCCCACGCGCCAGCACCGCGGTTCGCCTCGATGTTCGAGAGGATCTCACGCATCACTTCACTCTTCGGATAACGATATTCGGTCATATAATAATCCGGGATGAACGCGAATGATACTTCATCTCTTTCTTCGTTCATACGCGCGAGTTTATCACTCACCGCCATCACACTTTGGTTCACGCGAGACATACGCGGAAACGTATAGTTGTAGTCGCCTTCTGGACCGATTGGCGCTGCGAAACCATGACGCTCACCTGTTGAGGCGATGCGATCGTTCCCATCGTCAACAAGCGTATCAAGTCTCGCATTTTTACCGCCAGCAAACAGATAATAGTTGATGAGTCGGTTTCCTTGAGCAAGACACATTCTAAACTTAAAATCTGCAGCTGATGGATCATAGCGCTCACCTAGCGTCTCACCAAAGTTCCCGTCACCACAGTTGAACTCCACAGACGTTAACGGCTGATCCTCGTTATGAACGGCTTCCATCAGACCGTTGATGATGTAGAGGTCCTGGAAAGTTTTCATGTCAAGATCGCCAAAATAAATATCAGAACCCGAGATATATCCAGGTCCTTGGTTATACGTTTCATACAGCTGACTGATTCCGATCGGATACGTGAACCCACGTCCTCCACCCGTTCCGTGGATGTTTACGACGAACGGAATGTCTTTCACACCGAACTCTTCTGCGTACTCTCTTAAAATCGCGATATATTTGGCGAAGCGGTAGCGCATGTAATAGCCTAGATCCTTTAACAGTTGCGCTGCATACTCTTCTTTCGGAGAGCGGAATGCAGTGTTTCGTTCAGCACTTTCTTCCAACGGAAACGGATAGCGGTCAGAAACGTTATCTCCGTATCGTTCACTCAACCAATTTGATAAATCGTTCAGCACGTTGTCCGTCAGATCTGGTGTGTTGCTCACCCATGACAGCATGCCGATCTCATTATCAAGCTGAAACGCGATGATTTTTCCGCCGTTCGGATAGATGCGCGGCGTAACAATCTCCATCACTTTTTCATAATACTTGCGAACTTCTTGTAAAAATCCTGGTGCGAGATAATCGACAGTCGGTGTCGTTGGTTCGCTTTCGTCCCAACCAACCGGAATAATCTCCGGATGCTTCTCATACACCCAATATGGCAGTCCTTCGTTTTTCATCTCGGCCATGATGAACGGACCGGGACGAACGAAGAAATAAAAGCCGTTTTCCGTACAAAGGTCGATGAACCCGGCGAGGTCTGTTTCAGGACGTGTTTTACCCGTAAAATCAAACTGCCCTTCGACCGGCTCATGCCAAAGCCATGGCACATAAGTGGCCACGGCGTTACAACCTGTTTCTTTTAGTTTATCTAAACGGTCTTGCCAATCGCTTTTATCAAGACGGTAATAATGAATCTCACCGCACGTGATCAGAACGGGCTTACCGTCGATGATGATCTGTTTGTTTTTAATCTCAATCATTTAACAGGACTTCCTTCTGTCTTTTTCCACCCTAACAAGTCAGCACCTTGTTTCACAAACTTATTTTTCATAAAAAGATCCCACACGAGACCTGATTGATAGTTTTCGATCATAAGAAGCGTGATACCCTTGTCGATTCCGATTACATGGTCTGAATACCAAGCTGGCGTTACGTCCAGGTTATAAGAATCTTGGAAACCATACTCACCCCAAAGCTGAGGATGCTCTTCGTAAAAATACTTCATCGCTGCGATGGACTCTTCTGGTGTGAACACGATTGATCCCGCTGCTCCCGTCGGTGCGATCGTACCTTCTAGTTCAGGTTCACAACCTTCATAATAAGGAGGAGCTCCTGGAACACGGTAGCCGGTCGGACTCGCACAAGCCGTTAAGCCCCAAGCATTCTCGTGATACGTCTTGAACTCACTTGATTTTTCTTTACAGAACGCACGGTTCGCAAGAGATGCTTTTACCGAGTTTTCGTACCAATTGATTCCGTCTCCGTCGACGATATCTCTAAAATCGATGAACGCATGCGAATATTGGTGAACGAACATCGCGTTTCCTGGCGCGTGAATGTATTCGTAATCTTTGTACGTCCCTTTTCTGCGCTCGAAGCCGTCATAAATTTTTGCCGGAACTGGATGTGTAGGAGATGCCACGCCAAGCACATACGTCATCATCTGCTCCGCGTACATATCCCAATGGTGGAAGCCGCCCGTTTCCGGGTTATAGCCCATGTAGAACTGGTTCACCGGCTCATCATAATACACGTTCCAATCGATGCGCGCGTAAATTTCCTCGAAAAGCTCCGCGATTTCTCCGCCAAAGTATTCAGCAGAAGTTACGGCACCACATAGGAAGATTCCCGTATCGATGATCGACGCGCAGTCATACCACTCTTCGTTTTTCTTTGCTGTCTGCACGTTTAAGAAATGATAAAAGAAACCGCTCGCGTGTTCCACGTTGTTCAAGAACGTTTCAAGCGTCCCTTTCGTACGCTCGTACCCTTCTTCTTTCGTGATCCAGCCGCGCTCGATTCCGATGATGATCGCCGTTAATCCGAACCCGTTTGATGCGATACTTGCTACTTTTTTGTTCGCTGACTGATCCAGGATCAACCCGTATCCTGGGCTGTTTTTATCCGTGTTTGCTTCGTTCCAAAAGAAATCAAAGCATCCTTTTGCTTCAAGGTCCAATAGTTTTTGTGTATCCATCGTTAGATCTCCTCTCGTTTTACCTTAATTAGAAAAGCGAGACAGCTAGTTACCGTGTGCTGCCCCGTTAGATTTGGTTTTATAGTGAAGAGAGTCAGGTTTTACGGTACGTGTTTTTATAATCTATTACGCGTTCACCGGTAAATGAGTCGGTTTCACCGCTAAATGGGTAGTTTTCACCTGAAAGAAGTCTATGACCACCTGTAAAACATCACGTTTCACCTGAAAAGTCACTCCCACCATCTGAACCGCCTACAACTAGCTCTTACGCACATGATTTACCTACTCACAACCACCTGAAACTCCCTCACGACACATACTTCATCCGCTCGGACGCCATAAAACAGACTTCCTCACATAATCTCATTCATTTATCATCAATAAACATCCAAAAATACAGTCGTTTTACTCCCCAGTAATCCCCGAACGGTCCACACCTTCAACAAACCAGCGCTGCGTGATAAAGTACACGATCAATAATGGAAGAATCGACAGGACCGTTCCTGCCATCTTGATTCCTTCGTTCAACTGGTTCCCACCCGATACTCCCATCTCAGCTGGGAACATCTGCTGATACGTCGCGACGAACTTCTGCAGCTGCAGCGGTAATGTTGTTAACGCATCTCCAAAATAGATCGCCGCCAGATACGTTTCGTTCCAATACCAAACGAACGAGAACAAAAATGAGATGATGATCGCCGGCAATGCCATTGGTAAGGCGATCGTGAAAAAGATTCGAAAATGTCCTGCTCCATCTAGCTGAGCTGCTTCTTCCAATGCTTTTGGCACGGCTCTAAAAAACTGATAAAAGATCAGGATAAAGATCGCGCTGTTCAAACCTTGACCGAACGTTGCCGGAAGCAAGAACGCACTCAAACTGCCGAGGATATTCAGCTCATTAAAGAAGATGTATCTTGGGATGAGCGTCACCTGCGGCGGGATGATGAACGTTGCAAGCACTAGAACGAACATGATCTTTTTACCGCGAAACTCAAATCGAGCGAGTCCGTATCCGACTACTGCTGCAACAGCTGTTTGCGCCAACGCAGGCAAAACGGTTACATACAACGTTTCCATCAGTGTTGAGAAAAAGTTTAGAACTTTGTTCGCCTGCTCATAGTTACCGGTATAAAACTGTGTTGGAATCCAGTTTACGAGTGGATTCAACAGATCATCTAAACTTTTAAAGCTGTACACACCCATGTAGAGAAGCGGATAGAGATACACGAATCCGATCCCCACCAAGAGTCCGTAGATCAAGAGCTTATATAGAAGACCATCCGTCCCCTGCATGCCCAAAAACATGCGTTTTGTTCTTAAGTAATACTTGTTCACTTGCTGTGTTTTGGTTTGCACATTGATCACATCCTCTTAGGTGTATTTTTTCTTTCTTTTTACCGTCATCACACCGACCGCGATCGCAAGCGCCGCGGCGATGATCAGGAAGTAGATCCAAGATAGTGCTGAAGCATAGCCATAACCTGTGTCTACTTTAAACATGTTCTTCTGAATATGTTCGATGATCGGATTCAGCGAGAATACCGAATACGTTACGATCGTGTAGATCAAGTTAACGATGATCATCGGCGTCAGACTTGGCAGGGTGATCTTCCAAAAGAACTCCCAGTTGCTCGCACCGTCAATCTTTGCCGCTTCAAAGATCTGCTTGTCCATCTTTTGAAGTGCAGCTAAGAAAATTAAGATCTGTACGCCTGAATACCACAGGATTACGATCAGGTTTTTTATTAAATACAATAAGATCCCGTTAAAGAAACCATCCGGGTTATCATTTAACGCCTGATAGATCGCGTACTGTTCAATAGAAGGAATTGTCGTGATTCCTTGATCGATCAGCTCTTTGATCACCGGTCCGCTCGCGATGATAACGGGCAGAAAGAAAATCGTACGGAACAATCCGCGGAACTTGATTTTTTGGTTCAACAATAGAGCAATGATCAATGAAAAGACGATGATGATCGGAACCGAGATGACCATCTCTTCTAGGTATTTTAGGACGCGGTCTACGAACGTTCCATCGACCGAAAACGCGTATTCATAGTTTCCAAAGCTCACAAAGTTCGTTTTGATACCATCCGTCGTTATCTTTACTTCCTGAAAGCTTAAAAAGAGCGAGTAAAGAAGCGGAAACGCCGTAAAGACGAGAAAGCCGATGATCCATGGTGAAACAAACAGCAATCCTGTAAGATTTCTGTTATTGCCTAGTCGTTTCATCGCTTTCTCCTCCTTCTGTTACCGCAAAATCCTTAGGTTTCACTTCAGTACCATTACTCTTATAAGTCGCGTTCGTATAGTTGACGACGATCACTTTTCCGTTCGAATACTCTACTTCTACAATTCCCGTTTGAGGCACAGTACGGCTGACGATCTCTTCGCCTTCTACTTCACCAAGACTATTCTTAATATTTTCGTATTGATACAAAATCTTGTCTTTCCAGATCGAGTATTCCGATGTATAAACGTCACTCGATGCTGTTTTAGCAAGCAGGTGTGATGCTTCTTTTGTTAAAAGATACGATGGATATGCTCCGTACTCGATCATGCGCAGCATCTGATCTTCTGAATCTGACTGAAAGTTCGAGAACGGTGCGTAATAAGGCATGTACCCTTTTAACACGATCTGAAGAAACGGCACCGTGTCTGTTTCAAACACATAGTTTGACGCGTTCATCGGAATGTCGAGATACCGATCAGTTTGCTTCCACAGATACGTGTTCGGCTCATAAAGAGCAACGTTACCCACTTCTTTATTTAGTGTGCCGAACAGTTTTTGATACGTTTTGATTGTCTGGTTTCGCTCGCTTGATTTTTTACCGCTAAAGTCAGAGAACAACGTGTATCCGCTCGTATCGATCGCTACGTTTGAAATGCCTTGTTCCTTAAATTCCTTTGCATCTTCTTTTGCGATCGCAAGAGATTTTTCTGGAGATAAATAATACAATGTCTTCTTATCTTCACTGTGTGAGATCGTCTCGGCACTGATCTTCTTCGCTATGTCTTTGCTACCAGAATAGCCGGATGCTCCGTCATACGCTTTTGTGTAATCGCTATAAAAATAGAGCGGAATGTTATCTTTTTTAAGACTGTCGATCGTGTTCTTCACGTCGTCACTGCTTCCGAGCTCACTTTCAAACGGAAACTTCTGAGGCAGCGTGCCCGTTAGACCGCCTTCCGACCAACCTTTATAGACGACAAACAGATCATCGATGTCTTTTTTAAGTTCAGATGTCATGTTCGGAATGTCTGTCACCTTCGTCATCGGCAGAACAGAGTCCCACAATAGACCTTCCTTCACTTCGCCACCTAGAAATTCAAGTCTGACGCCAGTTTGGTCGTCTTTCTTTTCTAGCTGTTTTGTTTCAGAAAGATGGTTTTGATACGCTTTCGCCATACCTACATAATCAGCGTCATCTTCTTGCAGAAACATGTATCTCAGCTTAACGCCGAACGGGTTCTTCGTTTTTTGATACACGTTCAGACCCTTCATGTTCTTACTCGTCGGCTGATAATATTCTTTTCTAAAATGAAATTCAGAAGAGACCCAATTAAAGTCGGTCGAAACACCTGACGGATACGCTAAAATGTCTCCATGCGTATAGCCTTCTTCAATCACGGCAAGAAACGCATTCTGTTTCACACCATGAACGGTTCCGAATACTGGCATCTTGATCTCTTCAACCGGTGTTACTTTTTCATCTTCTTCCTTCTTCACTTTCGTTTTCAAAAAGGCTTCATCATCACCATAAATGGATCCCGTAAACGGCGCATCGGCTTTTGTTCCGTTCTTTTCATAACGAATCAATGCACCTGAGCCGTCCGGAATGAACATGTACCCGTTGATGTCACTCTTGTTAACCGCACCTAAAAACGGATAAACACGCATAGAAATGAGCTTCGTGTATTTGTTTTCTTTGATCTCATTCTCAGGAATTGAAACAACAAGATCGTTTTCTTGAAGCTCCACGTTCAGTTCAAATTCTAACTTCGACTGGTTCATGTAAAGAGAGGCCGTGAACCCTTTATCGTTCATCTTCACACGAGGTCTAGAATCGTTCGTCGTGATGCTCTCGGTTTTCACCTTTCCGCGACGGTCCATATAATCAACGGTAATCGCTGATTGAGCCATCTGTTCCCACGTTTTGTTCAGTCGGTACTGATCGGGGTTATCGAGCCCAGAGTTCCAAACATATTTCGTTTTTTTGTTCTCAATCTTGATCGCGAGGGTTTCTTCGTTCACATAAAGAGCAAGATTGTCGTTTTCGGCTGCTTTTTCAAAGCCTTGAAACGAGTTTTTCTGTTTGATCGGAGCCGCATCTTCTTTCTCAGGCTTCGTAAACGATGAAGATGTATACTTCATCACGTTTTGACTCTTTTCTGTTGGTACGGGAGGCTGCTCCGTACTTTTCTTATCATCTTGCGCGGCGAATACAGAGATCGGGACGAGCAAGGTAAGAAGCGCGATACTTATCTTTTTATACACGAAGAACAGCCTCCTTTATGATGGAATAAACAAAATCGTATACTTGATCGATCAACACGAACACGATGAACACGACAAGAAGCATGATCACCATGCCGAACAGCGTGACGAAGATGTTTCGGATCGTGTCTGAGAACGTATAGTTATGAATCTCTTTAAGCATGATGAAAAGGATGATCAGACACCATGCGTAGATGATGCGGATCGAGAACACATAAACAAATGATTCATTATAAGTCAGCACGTTCGACAAAAGAGTAAGGATCGGACTGAACACGAGGAACGGAGCGAGTGAATAGATCGTTCCGATATAGATGTCCTTGAATCTTCCTTCACCATCGTTGATCGTACTAACGAGATAGTTCACCACAATGAACAGTGCGAGCGGTACGAGCAATAAGAGAAGCTCGCCGACTAAGTTCGCATCGTTGCTCACCGTTCTAAAGATAAATCCGGTATAGAAGCGGCTGTAAATATACTCGACGATTAAGATCACATACAGAATCGTCGCTGATAGGATCGATGCGTATTGTTTTCTTTTCAAATAATAAAAACTGTCGATCGGATGACGGAAGAACTTGAACAGAAAGAGAAGTTCTCCTATCAATCTCTGTTTTTTAATCGCGCCGAAACTTCTGCGCGGCTGATCCAGAATGCCTTTCTTTTTGTCGATCACTTTAACGATATAATACAAAATGGTGAAGAAGATTATTGCGAACAACACCGTTTCCAGGTTCTCTTGCATCCACGCATGTCGGACTTCCCAGAACGAGTCTGAATAACCGTACACGTCGTTTGCAAACTCGTACTCTTCTAGCGCCTTATCATAGTCTTGTTGTTTGTAGTAAGCAGAGCCCATGGCAGAATGCGCGAGACCGAACGAAGAGTTCATCTCCAGCACTTCTTCCCAGTATTTCTGACTCTCTACATAACGGCCTTCTTTAAAAAGCGCGATGCCTTCATGCACTTGTTTCGAAAAAGCAGTAGATTCAAAGACTTGGATCATGCCTCGTTCTTTGTCTGTTACGTAAAGTCTGCCATCAGGATCGATCGTGATGCCTGTCGGCTGTTTGAACAATCCGAGCCGGTTTGTTCCATCGTCTTTTCCACCAAAGATGAATAGCAGATTTCCGAAGCTGTCATATTCATAGATCTCACCAGTGCTCGAAACGACAAACATGTTTCCGTCGTAATCGACCGCGATATCTTGCAGTGACTTCTCATCAGAGATATCCGGAAACAGCATATTCTTGCCGGCAACGTTCAGCTTTTTGATCACTTCGTTCGTCGTTCCTTCTGTTACCGAATAGACGAGACCTTGATCATCAAGCGCGATGTTATCTGGCGCAGGAGGTGTCTTCATGAACATATTTGCTTTTTTGCTCTCTGAAGTGAGAAGCTTCTGCAAAAACGTCCCAAACGATCCTTCTGTGCTGTTTACGCCGTAATAGCCAAGGAATCCGCCATCTTTACTAAGCTGAATGATTCCGTTCGTGGACCCTTCACTGATCACGTAGATGCTGCCACGACGATCGACCGCTACTTTTTGCGGTTTAAAAGAAGAGCTTTTACCAAAAAGCGGTGAATCCGGCTTTCCGTATTGCTCCTCGACCTTGCCGTCTTGTGAAAAGCGGAATACCTTTTCTTCTTCATAATCCGCTACAAAGATCTTTTCGTTTTCGTCCACATAGACGCCGGTTGGTGATTTAAGAACACCTTTCCCGATCTCGCGGACAAATTTTCCGTTCTTATCGGCGACGAGAATCTTTTTGGCACCAGAATCGGCGATATATAAGTTTCCTTTTGTATCAGAGAAAATATCTTCCGGGTTTGTGATCTCAACGTCCGGCAGCAATGTGCCGACCGGCGTGTAGGCAGTCTGTGTTTCGATAGTCTGACCGTCTGCTGATAACGTTTCTGTCTGATAAGGGACAGAAGCAGAAGCGATAGAGTAGATCGGAACAAGCAGGAATACCAAGAATGCTACAAATTGGGCAATGCGCTTCATTTCTCCCCCCTCCTACTTTCTTACTTGATTCCTGAGTGGGCCATCGTGTTCATCACCTGGCTCTGCAGAATTATAAAGATGATTAGATTTGGTACGAACATGATCAAGGAAGCCGCTGCGGCGAGTCCTTGTCCTGCCACGTTGTTTCCTTCAACCGTTGAAGTTAACGTCGACATGTAGAACGAGAACGTCTTCAGTCCTTCGTCGTTCACATAGAGTGACGAACTCTCCACACTGTTCCAAACGAGCTGGAACGATAGGATCGCAATGGTTGCGATCGCAGGTTTGACGAGAGGTATAATGATCCGTACGAAGATCTGAAAATCAGATGCCCCGTCAAGCCTCGCTGCTTCGAGCAGTTCATCCGGTATCTGATCGATGAACTGTTTGACGAGAAACAGACCGATCGGCATCGCGAGTAACGGTAGGATGTGAACCAAAAATGTATTGATCAAGCCGAGTTCGTCGATCAACAGGTAACGCGGAATCATAACCGCTGCTGGTACGAACATGAGTGCTAACGTGTTGATCTCAAAGATGGCTTTTTTCATTCTAAAATTTTTCTTAGATAGCGCGTAGCCTGCCATCGTGCTGATGATCACGGTGAGAACAACAACGATCAGCGTAATCACAACAGAGTTGAACAAAAAGCGCGACATCGGAACACCGGTATCGTTCGTCTTTGTAAATAGGTCTACAAAGTTCTGCAATGTTGGGTTTTCTACAAAAAAGCGTGGTGGATACGCGAACAGTTCGTCGATCGGTTTGAACGCATGAAAGAATATATAGACGATCGGCAAAGCCATAAAGATAGCCAGTGGAATTAAGAACGCAAGAAACTTCAACTGACTTCTATGAAACTTTGACGGGTTCATTCTTGTCCCTTGAAAGGCTGACATGTTGATCACTCCTTTTTCGCTAGTCTTTCTCTCCAAACAGCCTCCAGGCTACTTTCGAGAACAGATATACAACGATGAGCAGCACGACCGAGATAGCGGCTGCGTAACCCATCTCGTAACGGATAAAACCATAATCTTCTAAGTGGTTGACCATAAGCTGACCCGCATATTGCGGTGTCGGGTTGGCACCGGATAGCGCCACCCCGATCGCACCAGCTTGAAACGTTCCAACGACTGCCATGACCGCGCCGAACAGCATCTGCGGCTTCATGGACGGAATCGTGATATAGATGATCTCTTGAAAACGGTTGTTGATGCCGTCGATGTATCCTGCTTCATAGATCTCGGTGTTAATGTTTAGAACACCTGATAACATAGCGAGGAATCCGACACCCATAGAGCCCCAAAGCGTTACAAAGATCATGATCTTCATCAGATACTCAGGGGACTGCAGCCATTGGATCGGCTCTAACAGCACACCCATCGTTAGAAGCAAGCTATTGAGATAACCTGTTTCATCTCCCGAGAAGATGATCGTCCAAACAACCGCCATCGCAACACCCGCTGTCATAGACGGTGAGTAGATGATTAGCGCAAGCACAGTTCGCATGCGTTTTGGTACTTGAGCGAGCGCCCAAGCGAGTATGAACGATAAGATATACCCGCCAGGGCCCACGATTAGTGCGAACGTTAACGTGTTCGGCAGGATCTTCTGCATGAACACTTCATCCTGTGTGATCAGACCGACATAGTTACTCAAACCGATGAACGTCGGTGTTTCGATCGCATTAAAATACGTGAATGACAATAGGATTGCCGCTGCAACAGGTATGATGATAAACGTTGTAAAAAAGATGATATACGGAGCAAGGAACATCCACGGTGAATAATCTCGTTTATTTGGTTTCTTTTTCATTCTCATCGCCTGCCCAACTTTTCACTTGTTCTATCGTAGGAATCGGATACGGCTTGACCATCTTGCCGTCCTTTACATATCCGAACTCTTCCATCTTTCGCTTGATCTCCCGGTCGATCGCAACGACTGAATCGTCAACTGCCGATCTCGGGTTCACACCGTCGAACACGATGCGGTTCCAGATGTTCGAAAGCTCACGCTCGATCATGTACGAACCTGGATTCTTCGGTACTTCGTATAGATACTCCCATTGCTTCAGAATCGTTTTCTTATGCTGTTCTGGCCACGGAAGGTTCTTAAACGCTTCTAGGTTGGACGTGTTCCACATGTACTCTGGTCCGTACAGCATCTGAAGATTGGTCGCGAACTCTGTCTGCGTATCTTCTGACAGCCACCATTTTAAAAGTTCCCACGAATCTTCCTTGCTCTTCGTTCCTTTGAAGATCATCGCGGACTGACCTGAACCTGTTGCCCAGCGCTCCACCGTTCCATCTTCTTTCTTCACACCAGGATGTGGTGCAATATCCCACCATCCTGCAATCTCTGGAGCTGCTGCTGTTAGTTGCGTGTACGTTGTAAAGTTTGCTGTTCCGATCGGAAGTGTTGAATATCGGAAATGGTTATAAAAGTTTGGCACTTGTAACGGCATGCTGTAGATCGTGTTCAGTTCTGCCATGAACTGAATACCTTTTAATGATTCTTCTGTTCCGATCGCCGTCTTCATGCCATCTTTTCCGTACAGATCTCCATCAAACTGATACACGAACGGAGCTGTTGCTTGGAACGGCTTAAACCCTGTTGCACCAGCGATGTGTGTATAATAGTTCATCCCAAAACGCTGAAGCTCTGGTAAGATGCTCTTCACGTCATCCCACGTATCTGGAACTGGAAGACCGAGCGCTTGCAGAATATCTTTTCGGTAGAACTGCACAAAGAAATCTTGCGTCTCTGGCATCGCATAGACCGAATCACCGATCATAAGCGGTAGAAAAGCTCCAGGTGAGAACTGCTTGCTGAACTTTTCAAAGTCCTCGAACTGATGCAGATCAACGGCGGCACCACGAATGGATAACTCGTACGGTAGCCACGAAGAGATACCAAGTGCAATGTCTGGCTGTTTGTTCGACGCACTCGCGAGAATCAGCTTTTGCTCTTCTGGCATGATCGAGAATTTTACTTTGATTCCTGTTTCTGGCGTAAAGTTTTGATCAGATAGATTTTGTAGAAGCTCAACATATTGACGAGGTCGGTTCACCCAAACCTCTAACGTATCTTCTTCCGCTTCACTTGCTGAGTAGTTCTCTGAGAAGAACGATAAGAAGAAGCGTTGAATCGAGTCGATCAGCTTTTCCCAAAAACCAGCTTCTGCATCTGGGACATCTTTTTCATCACCATGTACGTAGAACCGGTCAATCGTTAACGGCTGTTCGGGCAACGTTACGAGCATGTTTCCGAGCAATTGCGCAGCTGAAGACGATCCTTCTGACAGCTCAGTTAGTCGGCTTGGAATCTGGTCTGGCTTTTTGCTGAGTGCTCTTAGCTTTTGAACCGCCATCTCAAGGGAAACCATATCTTTTGAATCTTCTTTTGAGTTATCGAGTTTTCTGAGGTACTTCAGTTCTTGCTCAAGCTCATCCGCCCAGCCAGCGAGTTTTTTATCGATGCCTGGAATGTACTCACTGATCTTCCAGCCACGAGATGTATCTGTTTGATTCCCTGTAAGCTTTCGGATCTCGAGCGTCAGCTCTTCCATCTCGCGCATCACTTTGTTCGTCGTATGAAGAATTGGCTCAACTGGAGCCGCATCCGCTTCTAGACCGATCTGATGCTTTCCTTTTGATAGATAAAACAGATATGCTTTTCCACCTTCATCTTCTAGTGTGACGTTATCCCAGTTTTTATTGAATGGAAACGTAACAGGTGAAGTCTCTTGAAACGGAACTTTTCCGTCGATCAACAGTTTTCGGAAAACCGGACCACCCGTCTCTTTGTTCTGCAATACTTTAAATGTCAGCTTATAAAAGCCATCTTTCTTCACATTAACGTTCCAATTCACCGTCTGTCCGGAGTCTTTCCATGATTCAGAACCTAGCGTGTTTAATAGTAGATTCTTTGGAGAGCTCGGTATCGCTGATGAATCATCTGCTGCAAAAGGACGTATGTATGAGCTGTTCTTTTCATAGTCCTTCTCAGCTTCACGTGTGATCATTGTTTTAGCCAATTTTGCGTTTTCATGTTTCTTGGCATAATCTTTATAGCTTGGTAGTTTGCTAGGTGATTTAACGTATGCTTTTCCTAGCAGCATCTCACCTGATAGGTTCGTGAGCTGGATCGTATTACTTCCTTTTTTCAGTTCGTAACGAAGCGGTTCAGATTGAAGCTGACTCGCATCTTCTGCTGTTAACGTGTTCCAACGCTCGATCCGCTTTTGCTTCGGAATCATGTCGTTATCGAACCGATCCTTCTCAAAGGTATTTTTTTCGTTTTTCCAGTCGGCCGGAAACACGATTCTTCGGCTCTCATAAAAAGGATAGTTACCGTTTACTTGAATGGCGCCCTCTATTGGAACAACCTCGTTGCTCAGTGGATAATAATCGAATGCTAGCTCATACAGTCCCGCTTCCTCTACATTTACTTCATAAGAAACGGAATCTCGGTTATGCCAATAGAAAACACGATCGTTATAGCCCTTACTCTCTGATTCTGACAAAAGGTTCTTTTTGTCTTTGATCTTAAAATCAGAAGGAGAGACAGACGCTTCAAACTCTGAAGCGTCCCCTGTCCCTTTCTTCTCCCAACTGTTAAGGACGGTATGATAGTTTTCCTCCACGACTTGTTCGGCAGGCTTATTATCCTTACTGTTGCCTTCAGCTGATGCATAGGTTTGTGGAAAAATGAGACACAGCGCTAAACCTAACCAAAGAAATCTTTTAAACTTCATACTATCAACCTCCCCTTAAACTTCAGGCTTTCTATTTATCTTTTAAAGCCTCACTTGCTTCTTTGCTTTTTTGGTCTGCTAATTGATCAAGCTGTTTTGCGTAGTCTTCGATCTTCAGATTTCCTTTGATCACGTTATCTAAAATCACAGCCACTTTCGCGTTCGCTTCTTCTCCAACCTTCACGCCTGTTGGTGCTTCCCAACGTGCATCAACATAGCCAGGTACCGTTTTAACCGGCTCAACGATCGCGTTGTCTAAGTTGTCATAAGCTGTTTTGATTCCAGGTACTTCATTGATCGCGAAGTACTCGTCTAAAATTTCAGGATCTGCGTTAACTGGTAGTGTGTTCAGTGCTTTTCCTTCTTTTTCAGCGATTTCCATACGCTTCATGAAACCTTCTTTACCGAATGACATCCACTTAGAGAAAAGGAATGCTTCTTCAGCATGCTTACTTGTTTTAGAGATTCCAACAAAGTCGTTCGTTACACCCGTTCTTCCACCAGGAAGACCGATGAAGTCAAAGTCGAACGTTCCTTTTTCTACAAGAGCAGGAACTCCCCAAGTGCCGTCCCATTTCACAGCAACTTGTCCGTTCATCCATACTTCTTCTGGGTTCTCGCCTTTAAAGTTAGCTTTCAAGTCATCTGGAAGTGACTCGTACGCGTAGTTGTTTGTTGTGATCTCTTTTGCAAGGTTCGCCCCTGCGATGAACTCTTTTGAATCAAGAGAATATTGTCCGTCTTTAACCGTATACCAGCCCATGTCTGGGTTAGCTGCTGCCGGATACCAGTCTGTTACGGAGAACGCGTGGTTCGTTCCAGCTACACCTTTGTTGATGTTCGTTACTTCTTTAATAGATTTTGTGTACTCTTCAATCGAAAAACCAAACTCAGGGTAATCAAGGTTCGCTTCGTTAAACAGATCTTTGTTTACTAGGTAGCCTAAGAAATGCTGTGCAAATGGAACCGCATACACTTTATCGTTGTAAGTCGCTGATTCACGAACAGCTTCTGGAATGTTAGCAAAATCTTTATCTTTCTCTGTCATTTTCGTGATATCCATCAACCAGTCGTTAGATAGTGATGATGGAATTTGTGGTAGAGCAAAAACGTCTGGCATCTTGCCTGCACTTGCTGCAGCTGCTAGCGTTCCGTTCCAGTCTGTTGGGTTGATCGACTCGTCGATCTTAACCTTGATGTTCGGATACTTTTTCTCGAACGCTTTGATCATTAGGCGCTCAAGGTTTTGTTCTTTTTCTGTACCAAGTGACCAGCTTGCATACGAGATCGTTACGTTTTCTTTCTTGTCGTCAGAGCTTGCTTTGTCATCTGAGCTACAAGCTGCTACTGAAAATAGCAGTGCGATGATCATGAATAGTGATAATACTTTCTTCATTACCTATCAACTCCCGATTTGATTTTTTGGGCTATTTTGCTCTGTTGCTTTTGAAAGTGTTGATTTCCGTTTCGGGTACTTCGCTTTCCGCGGGGCAGGCGGTGAGCCCCTTGCCGCTTTGCGCCTTTAAGGGTCTCACCTGACCGCTTGTCCCGCAGGAGTCTTGCACCCTACACTGCAATCAACTTACACAATGATGAAAATGATGAAATCGCATCAGCAGCAACAGTTAGAAATAACCTTACTTATGGTTGAATAGCGTTTGCGAACGCTGGTTGAAACCGGATGGATGCTGTGTCTTCTGTTGTTGAGATCAGCACTTTGAATGTGTGCTCTTGGACTTCCTCTATTGAAATTCCTTTCGTGTCTACAGGTTTCCAGGAGGAGGAACGGAAGACGAATTCTTCTTCTCTTTGAATCATTTTTATAGTGAGTGAGATCTCTTCTTGTTGCTGTACCGTTTCATAGATTTCACCCGTTCCGTATTCGATGAACAAATCTTCATGTAACGGAACATTGACTGGTAGCATGAGACCGCTTCGCATTGGAATTGAGATTTCTTTTCCACCGAAAAGGGTTGTTCCGTCGTACGCGATCGTCGTTGTCTTCTTAAATTCATCAAAGTTTTGAAGGAAGAAGAAGTCGCCTTTTTCTGGTGAAGATCGAACGGTAATATCCAGCTCTTCTTCTAATGTGAAACGACTCTGTATCCCTGCTCGTTTGGCAAGCTCGACGATGATGTCATTTTGATAATGAAAACCGTGATCCATACCAACTCCAAACATATAGAGTTGACCTTTTCCAAGCTGTTTTTCAAATGCGATCACTTGGTCCGGCTTGTCCTCAATATGCGCGAACGCGCCATCAGTCGTCTCATAGATATCAGCTCGATCGATCAACACGTTGTCCGCCTGATCGATCTGACCGAACACGCGATGCTTTGTTTCTTTTACGTTTACGTTGATGTAGTCTTTCAAAATCGTACACGGTACGTTTTTCAGCGTTTTCGTCGGAATTGTTGGGAAAAGAATCAGCTTTCCACCGTTTTCTAGATACAAGACCAGTTTTCGCTGAATGTTTTCATCCATCCACTCTGTGGAAAACATCCAGAGCGAAGAAACTTTGTTTGGATCGATCTCATCATCATCCTGCACGTTAATCGCATCATAGATGATGTTGTTCACGCGAAGCGCCTTTGCGATACCGTTCGCCATAAAGGTTTCACGATCACGCTGAATGTGGTCGACCATGTCTTTCGTATGCTCATCATGAAACTCCGTCATGTAATAATCCGGATAAAAACCGAGATGCGTATCAACGACTGGCTTCGTTTGCAGAAGTGAGTTTTCAAAGGTTTGTAGCATCTTTCCGATATGCTGAATCACCGGATAGTGCGGATTCTTCTGACCTGACTTTGTAAGTGGTGCTTGCCAATCGTGACGTCTGCCGAACAAACCGATGTTTTCATAGTTCTCACCCGCACCGAACATGTAATAGTTCACGCCGTTCATCCCGTCCGCGATACATAACCTCGTTGTCAGATCAAACGTTGTTGGCTGGAGTTTCGGTTTATCATGAATGCTTCCACCTTGAAACTCTGCTGAGAAAAGCGGCTGCTCTTTCCATTGGATCGCTTTTGTAAAGGCGTTCGCTAAAACGATATCCACATAGCTGTCATACTCGATGTTACCGATGTAATAATCACCCGCCATGAGTGTGTTTTCGATTTTAGCGGTCTCGAGCAGCTGCGAAATGCCGATTGGATACATCGTTCCGCGCTTTAAGATATCGATTCCATGAAAGCCATGAATGTTTACGACGAACGGAACGTCGATACCTTTTTCTTCTGCTGACTGTTTCAGATGCTCGATGAAACGCTTGTAGTGCTGTCGTAAAAAAAGTCCGAACTCATTTCGTAGAGCGTGAGCGTAAATCGCTTCAGGCTTTTTTGTCATGTTCTCCGCGAATGACTGGATATCACCAAATGGGATGCGGAAAGTTTCTTGAAACGATTGTTCATTGTAATTGGTTGTAAGATGCTGTTGGAATTCTTGCAGTGTCGAAGCATTGTAATCCGGCTGGTTCGTCACCCAGTGGAACATCCCTACTTCGTTATCGAGCTGAAAAAGGATAACCGTGCCGCCGTTTGTAACGAGAAATGGCTTAATAACGGCACAAACTTTTTCATACCAAAGCTCTGTTTTTTCTAAGAATGTTGGATGGCTGTAACTTACGACTCGGGTTGGATGAATTTCACCTACGCTCGTTTTCCCTACTGCTTCCGGATAGTTATCGATGAACCATGTTGGAACACCATGATCCACGATTTCTGCCATCACATATGGTCCCGGACGGACTAAGCAGAACATCCCCTCGTCCTTTACGAGTTGCAGAAACGTATGTAGATCACGTTCTGGGCGAGAGGTTCCGGTAAGATCCGTAACTCCTTCCTCATACTCGTGAAAAATCCACGGCACGTACGTGCTGATCATGTTCGCTCCCGCTTCTTTTACTTGCTGTATGCGCTCGCGCCAGTCTTGCTTAGGGATTCGGAAGTAATGAAGTTCTCCTCCGAACAAGAAGACCTCCTGACCGTCCACGATCACCTTTTCATCTTTTATTGCTATGTTCTTCATAAATCACCTCTTCATCCGGAGAAAACCGGGGTACTGGAGTAAAAATGGATTAAATCATATGGTCGATGCATGTGGGTATAGCTACTCGAAACGTTTCGATATAGTGCAAAAAAATAGGATTTTCAGTAAATATAAACGTTTGAATTGTCGTTCGATACTCAAAATCCTCAATTTACCAATAGAAACGTTTCACTTTTCAATATTATAATCCAACTTGTAAACGGTTACAATATAATTTTCTAAAAATTGTGACGCGCTATAAGTGAAGTTCATCGGTTTAGTGGCAGTATTACGTTTAGTAGTTGGAGAAGTTACTGAGGTTATTAGGTATCTATTGGTCTAGAGAAACTTGTGGATATGGGCAAAGACTTGATTACAGAATCGGAGAAGATGCGTTAAACAAATCATGTCTAAGGATTTCGTAATTTTAATATAGTTTGAATCTGTTGTGCTATTCTAGTAATATCTTATTCCATAATTAAGGAAAGGAATCATTATGCCTGCCAATTTACTCAGTATCATTCTAACCATTCTATTTATTTCGTTATTTTCACTTATTTTTGTAGGAATTGACGTCCCCTTTCCAACAACAATCATCATGTTATTATTATTGACTAACGCCATCTATGCCTTTTTATCTATTTTTGTTCAGCGCTTCATCATCGAACTTTATAAACATAATACCTCGACAGATAAAAATAGGTTTTTCTCATGTTTAAACAAATACACTACATTTGCTTTTTTCGGTCTGAACCATAGTGTTCAATTAACCTTAACTCGATTGCCTCTATTGATAAACAAATTATTGGCTCTTCTTTTCTTTTTTCTTATTCTTTTCAACTGGTTGATTATATTGATTATTTTTAATGGATAGCGAGAATAAAACGAAATGGCAATTTTGTTTGCTTTGGTCAACAGAGTTTAAATTATCAGGTTATTACAAGGAGAACTGCCCATGAACGATTCAGAAAAAATGATACTAACCTCTAAAGAACTAGCAGTTGCTTTAGTATCATGTCAATATGAAAACATTGCCCGTCATCTCATTCTTAAAGAGGAATTAGTAAGTAAAAACAAAGAAGATATTACTGTTTTTACAGAACAAGCTGAGCAGTCATTACGAGAAAAGGGATTATGGAATGCTCGAAGAAAAACAAAGCTTTCACAGAATCTTGAGGATCTCATCCAAGCTCTAGGAACATCTACAAAAAATGTACATTTCACCCGAAATAAACAAGAGCTATTTATTCATCAAATAAACCGTAATCAATATCTGAAGCAGCATATTATAAATGAAACGCACACTTTTACATATCTTGATCATACTAGAAGTCTTTCAAAAGAAATGATGAGTTTCTATGACCTGGACTCATCAGCAAATTTTAACGATGAGCAGCTTCAACCCATTCAAGTTTCAGACAAAGTGTACGATGCGTTACATAAACTGAAAAGTGAAGTAATAGAAAATATACTAAATAACGAAACGGAAAATGACTCGCTACGAGAATTTATCACTTCGTTTAAGAAAAATAATAAAGCGTTTAACCGTATTAGCTTTAATAACTGCAATCACAAAATCGGAGAGGACAAATGGGACCAAGTCGCTCTATCTTTGCCAGGAAATCAAATGATCTGGCACGTAGATTATGAACAGATCCACGATAATACCGTTTACTTTGTGCCTGTATCTATCACTGATTACTTTTTAAAAATAGAAGACACCCTTGATGAGTTTTTCGCTTCAGATGTTGTAAAAGTGTCTAAATCTAAAAGCACACGTAAAAAACAAAGTGCTACAGCTTCAAGAAAGGTAGAAACCTTTTCCTTGAAGCGAGGATTTTCATTCTTCTGGAAAGCGAATCTAGTGTTGTTTGGGTTGATTGGGTTCCTTTTACTAAACCAAGGATCCTGGGCTGACGATGCTCAAAAATACTTCACTCTATTTATTACGATTTCGGAAGCCATGATTCTTTTATTATCGTTTGCCAGCTGTTTACCTCATAAGAGTAAACAGAGATAGAAAAAGACAAGCTGACTGTTTTCCCAGAGTCAGCTTGTCTTTTTAATAGCATACGCTTGTCTTGCCAAGGCTAACGCACCACACAAACCTGCGTTGTCACCCAAAGCAGGCGGAACAATATACGTATCAATGTGACCCTCTACATTTTTATGTTGAATGTACCCGTTTAACAGTTGAATCACCCATTTTCGAACGAGCGGATATACGTGTTCTTGCTTCATCACACCACCACCGATCACAATGCGCTTTGGAGAGAGGACCAATATGTAATTCACAAGAGCTTGTGCGAGATAATAAGCTTCTAGTTCCCAAACACTCGAATCTGACGCAAGCTCTATCCCCTTCTTTCCCCAACGTGCTTCGATCGCTGAACCTGATGCCATACCTTCTAGACAATCACCATGAAAGGGGCAGCTTCCAGCAAAATGATCATCACCATGTCTGCGGACCAAGATGTGCCCCATCTCCGGGTGAAGCATCCCGTGTACCAACTTTCCTTCCGAAACGGCTCCTACTCCAATTCCAGTTCCTACCGTCATATATAGACAGCTATCTAGACTTTTGGCGGCACCCCAGAGAGATTCACCTAGAGCGGCTGCATTCACATCCGTATCAAATCCGATCGGAACATGAAAATGGTTCTTCAGTTCACCTACTAGATCATACTGATTCCAATGTTTTTTTGGGGTACTTGTTATGTATCCATAAGTCGGACTTGAAACATCTAAATCAACCGGTCCGAATGAACCAACTCCTAGAGCATCCACCTTTTTTTCCTTAAAGTAATCAACAACCAGTCTCATCGTTTCTTCAGGGGTTGTTGTCGGAATAGAAATTCTCTCTAGAACTTCCCCGTCCTCATTTCCGATGCCACATACAAACTTAGTGCCGCCTGCTTCAATTGCGCCTAATATCACAAAAAATCACTCCTTTCGTGTAGCATCCTTTAAATTAAAGGAAAGTCCACATTCAAACATTCGGTTCCATGGAGCGAACGTTTTCAAATCTTCTACCTTAAACGCCTGAAAACTATGCAAAATCATCTCATTGAATCTATTAAACATTCGTTCATTGCGTTCTTCATTTACAGAGCCCGCAGCCTCTTTTAAATCAAAATAATTTAAATCATACTTCGGCAGATAATCTGTGTTCATTTCCATACGAATTTCTGCTTGATAAAAATAATCATCAAATAGATGGTAGATAAGGTTTTCTTGAATCTGCTGCTGTTTCCCATCAGCACCCAACACCCCTTGGCAGATGGTTGTACCTAGTGTATTACAATTCGTGTTCCATCCTTTGTATGAGACGAGTTTATCAAGAATACCCTCTTCATCTAAAAGTGTAATCAACTCGCGGTCTCCCCCATTGGCGTATGCGGAATCTGACACAATGACTTTTTTCCCCGAGTCGATAAAATGCTTGATCTGATCCACAAACGTGAGCATATTTCTGAAACTCGTGTACGTAATATCTTTTGCATTCTGTTCCCATGATTCTTGCATGACGCGACCTGGCGTATTATAAGCAAGAATCAGATCGGCATCATCTGCACGATCCACCAACTGACACCCCGCTGCTAACACGTGTGCTTTTAAACTTTCTGCAAAAGGACGATCTTCATACATCGGCACAAGCTGCGACCCGAACGTACTGCTCCATATAGGAAAAATCTTAGGTTTCTGTCCTCGTAGATCATTGTAAACTCGAGATAGCAATGTAGCACCAACTTCATCAGCACCAGGATACATATGAACTTTTTTATATAAACGCAGCTGTTCTCGTTTTGTCACCACAGCGCTTTGATCGATCGCCGTATATCCGTATTCGGAACTGTCATCCTGAGGAATGGACAAAAATGTAAGCACGCCTTCCTTAACCAAATCTAGCATTTGTACATTTATGTTTGAATTGAAAGCACGTCTCGTCTCATAGTCTTCAATATGCTCTTTGGGCAACTTAGCCTTGATCTCACTTAGTTGTTTCGTCTCATGCTCTGTTAACTTCTCGCGCTTCTCTTTATCCAACAAATAAGAGCGTAAAAACAATTCCCGACCCCAGTGTTCATAATAATCGGGTTCCTCGTCACTCGAACTGTATTTTGGCGTCCGCATGATCAAGTTCGATGCATAGATTCCTAGATTCGGATAATCCTGACGCAACGAGCGTAACCGCTCCACCCATACCGCACTCTCTTTTTGAGTCAAATCATGCAGTCTGGATGGAAGCAGCCCACCGTAAACCAACATATCAATGCTTAAAATAAGAGCATCCACTTTCCCAGCTAGATTTTTTAGCCAGTTCCACAGTCCTTCTGTATTCGCTGCCTTCTTTTTATAACCTAAGAGTTCAGGTCCAGGAACAAACAACTCTACATCCTTTGAAGACTCCGCAATCATCTGAACATAGGTGATGTTGCAGGGGCGTTCATCTATTGGTAAATAAGCAATCTTCATGCGTTTAGCCTTCTTTCGCTACATACTTTTTAAATATGAATAAATAAACTTCAGCTTTTCTTCTTCATGAATCATAGGAACTTCGTGGCCGTATTCACGGTACGTCCTGATTTCCTTTGGCCCGCCTAAATGATGATACAAAGCAAAAACGCTTGAAGGCGGACATACGGGATCAATCATTCCCACCGATAACAGAACCGGACACGTTACAGAGCCTGCTAGATTCATCGCGTCCACATAACTAAGCGTTTCAAAGATTTTTGTTGATGTTTGATGCTGTGGATCGTGTACTTTAAAATAATGTGAAATCTCTGTATAAGGTCCTTCTGCAGCAAGGCCAAATGAGTGTTCGAAGTTCGCCATAAACGGAATATCACACAACGTTAAAAGGATGTTCTCCTGTAAAGCAGCAGTGGCGATAGCCAAACCTCCACCCTGACTTCCACCTTCCAGAAAAACATCGCTTCCTCCAGACAGCTTTCTTACAACGTCAACACTTCGATAACAATCCATATAAACATGAGTGTAATAATACTGGTCAGGGTTGAAAATACCCTGCGTTAGCCAACCGGCTGCGCCACCATTTTCATAGGAATTCTTATCTGCCGATTTCACACTCTGTCCTCTTACATCTACTAATAAAGCGGGTATCCCTTGAATAACATGCTTAAACGTATAGTGCGGCTGCAGTGTGTTCCAATTGTAGCCATGAAAGATGACTGCTGCTGGAGCATTCTCTTGCACAACTTCTGGTGTCACGTAAACACCGTGAATGCGTGAATTACGAAATCCATCAAAAGCCACGTCATACACCTTCACACCTGGAACACTGTATGCCCGTTCCTTCACTTCAACGTTTAGAGGATATTTCTGATTTTCAACTTTTAACCCATTCCAAAATGCATCAAAATCAGCTTTCTTCGTCTGCTGAGGTTTGTAATTTCGCAGTTTATTTAGTTCTACATCGTATGCAATCATGACCGATCACCCTTCGTACGTAAAAAGGAGAAAATATTTTGTAGTTTCATATTTTCTCCTTTCTTTTCAGTTCTTTTTTTGTAGCTTGCAGACGTAATGGTGCGGTTAAAAGCGTACTAGTGGCCCGGTGAGCTTCATTCTGCGCAATCGAAATGTATGATGTCTGAATTTCACGGTACGTGTTCTTATATTTATTACACGTTCGCTCAATCAAGGCCGTTTTTCGCTCTATACACCCTCCATTTCGTTCATTGGATCCACTGTTTCGCTCAAACTGACCAGCTTTTCGCTCAGTAGACTCCTCTTTTCGCTCACAACAACCCAAAATACAAACTTCATCCCTCTGCTTCAGCTCCAAATCCTGCCCATTCGTCTCATCAGCGTCCAATATGGCTCATTTGAGCGCAAGCCTAAGCACAACACACATTAAATAATCTCTTTTTGGTGATTTCCCGCAGCCTTATAGTCATTACGCAGTTCTTTTAAAATAACATCCATCAGGTAGAATGCGGAAACCTCACAAATAGAGTTATCGTCACCCACGATATCGTCTGTCGCTGGAATGAGTAATCGCGTATTAGAGACCTCTGCTAACGGAGAATCCTGCTGGCTCGTCACGCCGATCGTTTCACACCCTAACTTCTTCGCTTGCCTCAGCATACTAACCACTTCAGAATCATAACCAGAAGCACTGAGTCCGATAACTAGTGTATTTGAATCTAGTGTATATGTTGATAATTCCATCTCATATGCAGACAAAAAAGTGTCTGCTTTCTTACCAAGTCTCATCAATTTATACTTCATTTGATCCGCGATAAAAGATAGCTTGTTTCCGCCATACAAATAAATCTGTTCAGCGTTTTCAACTTGATCCTTTACTTTCTCTACATCCTTCAACTCATAAAGCGTATCAAATTTTTTGAGCATACTTACATACGTCTCTTTAACACCCGTTAAGTGAAGACTTTCGGACGGCTCAAAAAGTCTTGTGCTGACAGATGCTTCTTTTGCCATCAATCGAAGCTTATTGTAGGAACCAAACTCAAGCTTTTGGCAGAAACGAGTAATCGTTGCTTCTGAAACATCGATCTGTCGCGAGAGTTCTGAAATGGTTCTGTTCGGGAATGACTCTAGATTCGTGATAATGTATTTTGCGATCATCTGCTCGCGTTTCGTCAGCTTGTGTCTGTTCGATTCGATCATTGTCGTGATGCTCTTAAGCGGCTGCAGGGATTCTTGAAGCAAGAAATGACGTAGAGCTCCAACCATACCAGCATTGTTTAAGTTACGGGCGATCTCGATCTTTGTTTTCGCTAAGATAGCTGGAATCACATCGATCTCGAGCTGTTTCATGATTAAAGGCAGAAGATAATCCTTTTGGGCCGTAATGCCTCCGCCGATAATAATCGTTTCCGGATTCATCATGTACGCGATCGTTGCGATTCCTTTTGATAGATAGTACACAAGGCGTTCAATTTCCTCGATGCATATTTCATCACCGCTTTGAGCCATCTCAAAAATCTGTTTGCCATCAAGCTCAATCTCAGCTACATCTTTTCGTTTCGCAACATTTTTAATTAAAACGCGTGTCGAAGCTAGTTCTTCAAACTGACCACCTTCGATCGGGATATAGCCGATTTCCCCGCCGCTAAAGCTGTGACCCGTGTGAAGTTTATTATCTAAAATGTAACTTCCGCCGATTCCTGTACCAATCGTCAGACAGAACAAGCTCTTCGAATCTTTCCCAGTTCCGATCCAAGACTCCGCAAGTCCGGCGCAGTTTACATCGTTTTCTACTTCTACAGGCAAGTTAAAGTGTTCCTCAAGTTCCTGCTTTAACTTCGTTCCTGTGTAGTTTGGAATTAAAGATGAAGCAAACAGTATGACGCCTTCTTTGGAATCTACTTGGCCAGCCGTGCTGACACAGATCCCACTAATCTCATGCTGCTTCATCAGCTGCTCTCCACACTGTTTTACTTTTTGGACGATTACGGGTCCGCCAAGCTGCGCCTCTGTTGGAACTTCGTATTTTTCAATAAACGTACCATCTTCTGAAATGACACCGTATTTAATTAATGTCCCGCCTATGTCAAATGCTACAAACTTTCTCATCATGATCACCTTCATTTTCTAAGGACGGAATTTTGATCCCTTCATTACCGGCCTTTCCTTTTTACACGAATGGTTTTGATTTGTTTAGGGCCAAACGAAATAGTTGTTTGTTTGGCTGCAGAAATGCTCGAAAGGATGTTCCCCGTAAAATCAACTTCGTACAGCTCTTCAGGATCAAAACCAAGAATTAAATCTGTGTTCACATCCTCAAGCGATGGATTGAACAGACGAATATCAAACGTATTTTCTTCCTTTAACATGAATGAGGAAAAAGCAACCTCTGCTGATGAAAGTTTAAATAGCTTTTGATCCTCTTTTTTCACATGTGATTGCTGAGTCAACACGTTCTGACGCAGAAACTTCCCGTTGTTTAAACTCATGTTGTTTCTGCCAAGAACCAATCCGTACTCAAATTCGTACTCACCGATACATTGTGCACCTGGTGTTTCAAAGCCAGGTCCAGCCCCATTTCCGCGCGTACGCAGATCACGTCTCGACAACCAGCCCACACTACGGATCACGCTTAAGAAAATATGGTCATTTCCTTCAAACGCATCAATCTCATATTCTTGTAAACCGCGATGAAGAAGCTGATGTTCATTTGCGATCACTGTGGATTGAGTCGGGTATTGATTCATAACGGCTTCTTTATTTTTCGGCATATCGTATTTCTTATCTCGAAGCGTTTCCCTTTTTAGCAAGTCAAACGCTGTATCTGCATAGCTAATATCGGCTTTTGAGGTTGAAAATCCAACCTTCAGCTTTTGGTCTTTCGCTGTATTGTTTACCTTCGTTTTAAAATAGATGAACCTTTTCCCTTTATGAAGGGTAATCGTTGTTTTCATCTTATTTGTAGTTTTCGCCTCACTAGGACCTGATCGGTCTTCGTTCAGTGAAGCCGGCAATCTCATCTCATAATTTACTGTGACGGATTGAAAAGTCTCGCCCTTTAGAATATCCGATACTCCAGTAATAATCGCTTTACTCGTTTTATCTTTCAGTGGCGGTGAATAGTTGTACGTGTCTCCAGTATCGAGAGAAGAAGTGAAATGATGCTGATTATCATGTGTCACGCCTGTTTCTAAATCAGTGATTGATAAGCTGTCCTCATTCCATTCAATTTTGTAAAAATCATTTTGAATGAACGGTAACTCACGACTTTCTACAACTTCGGATTCATTTTTCACAGTATCGATTCGTAGCGCCTTTATTTCAGCTCCTTCAAACGGCAGCGAAAAACGAATATCATAAATCACATAATCCCCATAATGCGGCTCAGCTAGGATATGATGAATAAATTCTTCCCGACGTTCTCTTTTCAACACGTCAAACGAAATTTCCTCTTCGTTATGAAACAGTTTGATCGAACCTTTGTCTAATGGAGCTGGTATACGGATCGTTGCTGTAACAGGATAACGTGAAGCAATCGGTGTGTTGTTGACTACATATAAGTAGTCATTATCTATTGAATCGTCAAGATACTCAAACGGAAATTCATCGTGAAGAGTATCTTTTGAAAAGCGACTGATCGCGCTTAAGACTTTTTGCGTTCGTGTCTCCATCTCGTCATGAACCGCATCCACACTGCAACCGCAGATACTATCATGAGGCTGGTTCTGTAAAATCAGCTTCCACACATATTCCATGAACTTTGCAGAATCAGAACGACCATTTGTCCAAACGTTTAATGCTTCCATGATTCCAACTGCTTGGTCTTCGCACATTTGGTTCTGATTTTTTAAGTAAGATCTCGTGGAATACACACCTGGGAGAATGAAAATCTTTGATGGATCACGCTGTTCCCCCGAAATCGATGCATCTGGTTCTATCCCAGCAAATAAGTTTACGTACTCTGACATCAACGTTTGTTTAAAATCGATATCGGGCATCTTCTCACTCAACTGCTTCACTCTTTCATTTACATCTGAGCTTGTAAATGTATGGTCCGCTCCGTTCATGATCATAGCATTGCCGGAAGTTAAGTATGGAGCATTTCCTTCTAAATAGGTTTTTGTCTTCTCCACAAAATCCTTAGATTTAAGAAACGTTTGATAATACCCTTCAAATAATGGCAGAACAATCGTAAATACCTTCGTTCCGTCTGCGCCTTCCCACGTGTTTTCAAAACGGTCTGATATGGCACCACGGAAAATGAGAGCTGAATCAATTCCGTAATTCTGTAAAATTTGTGGCATCTGACTGATGTGTCCGAACGTATCTGGCAAATATCCGATGTTGTACGGTGAACCAAGTTTCTTTGCAGTGTTTGTTCCGATTTCCAAGTTCTTGATCATGGACTCACCTGAAACGAGAAACTCATCCGCTAGCAGATACCATGGACCGACTTCAATTTTTCCTTTTTGTATGAATGTTAGCAGGCGCGCATACTCTTCATCACTTACAATCTCTTTATAATCATCGAGAACGATCGTCTGCCCGTCTAAAAAGAAGTTATCGATCTTCCCCTCATTCAGCAATTCCTGTGTATAGCGAAGTCCGTTGCGAAGTCTGAAACGAAACTCTTCAAACGTTTCATACCATTCACGGTCCCAATGCGTATGATTCAATATGTTTACTGTCTGTATGTTCTTCATTTAAAACTCCTCCACCATTTGAAGCTGCTGTTTCAGATGTGCACCGTTCAATGTATTTAATGCCATGTTGTTTTTAATCGAATACGCGCAGGCCATTCCTGCCGCTTGCCCCATATCACGAACAGTCGGCTGAATGCGAAGAGAGGCTTGCATCAAAAATGTGCTAGAGATGTGTCTGCCTACAACAACTAAATTTTCCACTTCAAATGTGATAAGGGAACGATAAGGAATCTCGTAATATTCTCCGCGAGAAAATTTCGCTTCATTTACCGATTCCTTTGTAACGCTGTGAACATCAATGTACCAGTCGCCTCGAGCAATTCCGTCTTGGAATCGAGCACGGTCTACATAGTCCTGTTCAGTGAGCACATATTGCCCTACAATGCGGTATGATTCACGAATACCAAGCTGATTTGCTTCTTTCAATAAAAATGCGTTCTGAAATCCCGGAATGTATTTTGGTAAAAAGGCTGCGAGCCTGCGAATCATTTGTCTTCCTTTTACAACAGCCTCTGAACGAAGCTTCGGATCTGTTGTTTTCGTGATGCCTGGAATGTGCGGGCAATTGAATGACATGACTGTGGGTTTTCCTGGTTGTGTAAACGCTTGGAAGTACCGCAGATCATCTTCTTGTAAATCATCGTTTGCCAGTGCTTCCCTAAAATAAGGCTCTAGCACATGCCCTTTACCAGGAACCATCGCGATCTCAAAAAAGTCAGGATTTTCGATCTTACAAAACGTCTCGTTTTGCGAGAGGATAAACGTCCGCAACTCAGGGATATCAATACCTCCCATTTCAAAACGGAATGAGATCTGCTGGTTTTCACCATCTTTATTTCCGCTCACAACTTCAACACCTGCTGAACGAGAAAGAACGGCATCTGCTGTTGCATCGACGAACGTTTTGCCTGAGATCGCTGCCAGTCCGTTGCATGTGTTTACAATGATATGCGTTATTTTTCCGTGTTCCTTTACGCAATCTATAAAATTCGCATCATACAGAATGCTGCCTCCGCGTTCTGTGATGAGTTGTTCGAGCACATAATTTAAAGATTCAACGTTAAACCAGCTGCATGCTGTCGTTCCATCGTTTGTTTTAACATTCTCTTTATTTAATCGTTCCGTAATCAATACGTTTATACGCTGTGTTTTCACATGAGTCGGCATCATAGGAGAAACAAGAGAATTCGTTTGAGTTCCTCCGAGTGAAATGGTTTTTTCTACAACTAAGGTGGAGATATTTTCTTCTAATGCAGAGATCGCTGTAGCAGCTCCTCCTGTACCACCGCCGACTACTACACAATCCACATCATAGATGACAGGAACTTCTCTGCCAAAAAAAGATAAGGTACTCAAATGAATTCACCTCTTAATAAGATTATGTTTATCCTTTTACCGCCCCGTCTGTTGCACCTGAAATAAAGTACTTTTGCAGCCAAATAAAGATTAATAAAGTAGGAATCGTCGTTAAGATGGATGCGGCAGAGATTAATTTCAAGTTAGAACCATCAAAGTTCTGTGAAAGCTGTGCGAGCCCGATGGATAACGTGTACATGCTGCTTTCTGTTGAGTTAAGCAGCGGCCATAAGTAATCGCCCCATGTGCCCATGAATGTGAAGATCGCCAGAGTTACAAGTGTTGGCTTCACAAGTGGCAATACGACGAGATACCAGACTTTAAAGCGGTTGGCACCGTCTAAGTAAGCCGATTCTTCAAGTTCTTTTGGGATACGCAGATAAGCTTGGCGCATTAAAAAGATTCCGAACGCTGTTGAAACCTGCATCACAACAAGACCGATATGTGTGTTTCTTAGTCCAAGTTCTCCTGCCAGCTGAAATAGTGGTGCCATGTATAGCTGAAACGGAACCATCATGGTCGAGATGATGAGTGCCAGCACAACACTGCGTCCTTTAAACTCCATACGTGCGAGCGGATATGCCGCTAAACTGCAGAACAATAAGTTTAAAGGAATCGCGATTGCTGTAATAATCGCTGTGTTCATAAAATAAAGTCCAAAGTTCGCTTTTTCAAATGCCGTTACAAAGTTTGCGAGTGTTGGGTCTTTTGGAAGTAGACTTGTGTAGATGCCTTCGCTTCCTGATTTCATTGCCATAAATAAAGTGACTAGAAACGGTCCGACCGTTAGGACAGTGATGAGAAGCATAACAGCATAAAGCCATACTTTACTATTTTGTTTTGATTTCATGAGTTTCCCCCCAATCTATTAAACACGCAGATCGTCTTCGCGTTTGCTTGTTAACTTCATCTGTAAAAGTGATGCAGCTATGGCAAGTACGAGTAACACGATACCTGCAGCAGACGCGATACTTACGTCAAGACTCATAAATTTGTTATAGATGTACATAACGAGCGTAGTGGTCGCACCTGATGGACCACCGCCCGTTGTTAAGGCTATCTCTTCAAATACTTTCATTCCAGCAATAATCGTCATAACCGATACGAGTGTAATAGATGGCGTTAACATGGGAATTGTAATCTTCGTAAACTGCTTCCAAACAGAAGCTCCATCAATACTTGCAGACTCATAAACATCCTTTGGAATCGATTGCAGACCTGCCAAATAAATGATCATATAATAGCCGAGTCCTTTCCATACAGTTATGGCTGCTACGGCTGTTAGTGCTGTTGATGACTGAACCAGTAGATTAGTAGGACCATCGAATACGCCGAGTTTTACTAAAAACTCAGAGATAATTCCACTTTGTGAGTAAAGCATTTTCCACATAAGCGCGGCTACTACCATGGGTGTGATAACTGGGAGATAGTAAAGAACGCGGAACGTGCCAGCTCCTCTTATTCTTTGGTTTACAAGGACTGCTAAAATCATTGGTAAAAAGACGTTTAATGGCAGGACGATCACGAGGAACGTCAGCGTGTTCATTAACGCAACCCAGAAATACTTATCTGCAAACATCTCTTTAAAGTTAGCTAGACCAACATATTCTCCAGTACCCGCAATGATTTTATAATCCAGAAAACTCCACTTGAACGCTTCTAGAATCGGATACACTAAAAACGTAGCTAGAATCACGATAGCTGGCAGTAAAAACAGCCATGGTGTAAGGAACTTCATGCTTAATTTTTTCTTCTTTTTTGTTGCTTTGATTTTTGTTTTTACATTTGGCAGTACAACAGGTTCTCTGTTCATGATAGAACCCCCCTTTTAAAAAGTAGAGACTAGGCTTTTTGTAAAAAAAGCTAGTCTCTTCATCTACTACATTAGAATGTTACTTTTTCACCAGATTTTTCAAACGCTTTGTTCCACTCAGAAGCTAGTTCTTTTAACGCTTCTTTCGGAGATAGTTTGCCTTGTAAGTTTTGGATGAAGATGTTCTTTGTTGCTGTACGCAGGTCAGCACTGTTTTCCGTTGGAGGAATGAGTACTTCTGCACGGCTTAAAGACTTAGAAGCTTCTAACATACCGAATGCTTTTGGAGAATCTCCTGGATTCTTGAAGTAGTCATCTTCTAGAGATTTCTTTGTAGCTGGAAGAACCGTTCCTGCCGTTTTAGCAAATTCTAATTGGTTTTCAGCATTCGATACAAACTCAGCAAGTGCTACTGCAGCATCTTCGTTCTTTGTTTTTGCTGGAACCGCAAAGTTCATAACCGCTACGTTCACTGGTGCATCATCTGCGTTCAATGGCTGTCCTGCTTTTGACGCTTTGTACACGTCAGGTGCTCCTGATTCAATCGGTCCTAGGAATGTTACGCCGCCTTCAAGCATAGAAACGTTTCCTGCCATGTAAAGCTCTTGACCTGTTTTAATTGAACCTTCCGCTGCTTCTTGCGGAATGATTCCTTCTTTATACATCTTCTGAGTTGCCTCAAAGAATTCTAATAGATCTTTGTTATCTGCAAACTTTGCTTTCCCATCTTCAACGATAGGAGTTCCGTTCGCGATTGAAACCATTTTTTCCATGATCGTGTTTCCGTCATTGATAACCGGGAAGTATGATGGTTTACCCGTTGCGTCTTTTACTTTTTTCGCAGCTTCATAAAGCCCCTTCGTATCGGTAGGAAGCTCTGAAACGCCTGCTTTTGAGAAAGCGTCGTTGTTATACCAAGAAACAGTTGTTGTTAAGTACCATGGCAAAGCATATAGCTTATCGTCATACATACCAGACTCGTAAGGTCCTTCTACAAAAGAGTCCTTCGTCTCGTCGCTCACCGCATCTGTTAGATCTAATAGCCCACCTTGTGCTGCAATGTTAGACATATAATGAGGATTCAAGTTTACAACATCAGGAACATCGTCACCTGTAAGCGATGTTAACACTTTTTGCTCCATCTCATTTTGAGGAACGTCTTCGATCACAACATCAAGTTTCGGATGAAGCTTTTCGAAGTCTTTTTCGATATTTTTGAAGTAGGTATCAAATGGCTCACCTGCTAATGACGCTGTCCAAAGTGTAACTTCTCCGGAAAGCTCTCCATCTTTAGCTGATCCTTTTGCCTTATCATCCTCTCCGTTGCTACACGCAATCAAACTTAGTGACAATGCTGCTGCTAGTGAACCAGAAACCAATGTTTTTGTACGTTTCTTCACTTTTCATTTCCCCCTCAGAAACATTTTGGTAAGCGTTTTCTTAATAACTCAATTATAAAAGCAAGATTAAGAGATTTCAATCTATTTTAAAAATTATTTTCATTTTATATATAATTTTGAAAATAAATTTCTTTTTATTAGGTATACGTTTTTGGTAAGGTGTGGGTAAACGTTTTACGGTACGTGTTTTTATAGTTGTTACACGTTCGCTCAGATTTTAGGCGGTTTCACTCCATCTAGCTTGGTTTTCGCTCAGTAACCCTTATGTTTCACTCAAACAAGCTTGAGTTTCACCCAGTAGAATCAGTTTTTCACTCCAAACAGATATTTTCAGGTTCTTAAAACGATAAATTAATCACTTAAAATGAAAAGCTGACAACAATCGGTCACTAGATATACCGTTTGAGCCAGCGTTTCAAAATTCATTCTTTACAGCTTACAATTCCGTCCATTTTGTTTTATTTTTGATGATTTAGTGCGTAATTGACCCACATTTTCGCATCAAGAAGGTCAGCTTTGATTCTTGATCCCACAACCGCATCAATTTTACCTTCTGCAACCGCCTGTTCAACCTTAGCTACAGTTGAATCAAACACGGCAGAACTGTTCTCAATATCTTTTTTCACTGCTTGATCTAATTTCTTAATGGCTAGTTTAAGAGACACGCCGTCTTTTTCACTCACTGCACCTTTTGGAATATAGATTTTCATTATTTGTTTTTCAATATTTTTCAATACAGTATGAGTCGCGACAATCGGCTCTTCACCAGGGTTCACTGCTTTTTCACGCCATGGCCCCTTGCCTAAAGCATCTACAGATGGCGCACTTGCTTGGCCGAAAGCAAACATGTTTACTCCAGATGTTCCATACTTTGCAGACATAACATCGCTCACGCTCGCCATCTCACTTAAGTGATGATAGAACGAATAGATTCCCGTGTAGTACATCGTACCTTCAGGCATCAACTTCTTGCTGTCTGTTACCGTTTTTTGAATGCTGTTGAAATCATGGCCATAGGCTTGCGGGATAACACCATCGATGTCTTCTTGCCAGTCACTAATTTGTACGGCTTCTGGTCCTGGTTCTGGCGTTGCCGTCAACATGAACTTTTTGTTCATCTCTTTTGTTTGAACGTGAAGCTTGTCAACAAAATCGTTCTCTCGTTCACGCAGCCAATCCAGCCATTTTTCCCACTCAGCAGGTGTTGTTGTTGGGGATAGCTTGTACGGATCTATTCCAGTTTTCTCTTGATAAAGCTGTTTCGTTCTCTCACTAAAGCCGTAGCTTTGCTCAAACTTATGATGCGGGTAACGCATATAATCGATGTTAAGACCCTTGATGTCATAATCGGCCTGCATCTCTTTATAGATATCTAACATGAAATCCTGCACGTCAGGTTGTGCGATATCAAGCCAGTAATATTTGCTCGCTGTATCCGGCTGGAACGTTCCTGTTGTGTTGCTGCGCTGGATCGCTGCCCACTCTGGATACTTCGCGAATTGAGATGGTACACCTATGCTGCTTTCCCCGATCATGAATCCATCCGTCCACGCCTGGATTGTCATGCCTCGCTTTTTTCCTTCTTTTACATAAGCGTCTAAAAGGTTCTTTCCGTATTTTCCATAGTCACCGTTCGCAAAACGCGGGTGCTGTGCAGGGAGACCGTATTTCTCCATCACCTTACTCGGATAGATCGTGTATCCCCAGAAAGTTGTTTCTAAATATACCGAGTTAAAGCCCGCTTTTTCCATGCGATCAAGAACTTGTTTAACACCATCTAACGTTGTTTCTTCCGGACGGTACCAGATTGCACGCTGCTCTGCCTTGTGAGAAGCAAGTGAATAATAGTACGCGTCATAAGCGGATTGCGTTGCTTGTCTTGTTCTATCCAACGATTTTACAGGATCGCTTGATTTAATCGCTTCAGCTTCAGCTAAAAGTGACTCAGCTTTTTGAACCGCAGCATTCGCTTCTTCAAACGCTACATCTAGATACTCTGACTTTGCTTTTTCAATTGATGACTTCGCTTGATCGATCGCTTGCTTACTTTGGTATTGGAAACTCTCAACGTCTTGTACGATTTCCACAACACCGTTTGCGCTTACATTAACCTTGGCGCCAATAATGGAGTTAGAAGAGATCCAGCTCGAATTTACTCCATGTCCACTCACGACAAAACCGTTTTTAGGAATCTTAGAGTTTCCGCCTCCAAGTTTTGTAACAAAACCGTTCTCTACTGTAATTTCATAGCCATATTGATTCGTTTTTGTGGACTCACCGAACGCCGGAGTATAGACGATCAGCTGATCTGGTCCACGAAAACCATCAAACACCGCACCGTCTGGGTTAGACGCTCGTGTAGGGTCTACCGAATTCGACTGTTTTTGTTCACGCTTTTCAGTCGGCTCTTGTAATGTAACGGTTTCTCCCGCTTCTAATTGTGTCAAAAAGTTTCGGATTTCTGTTGTTGAAATATCCCCCGTTGATAAAACGAGCCCGTTCTCTGGAATCGCGCTGTCACCGTCTGTGTCTTTTACAACACGGTATGTATTAACGCCCGTTTTTTCTAAGACGATTTCCATACTTCCTTTTTGTGTTTCGGTGTAATAACTAAATTCATCGTTAAATAGGATCAGCTTGTTATCATTGGCAAGCTGGTTCTTTCCGTTGATTGCCATTTGATCACCTGATTCATCTTTTACAGAAAGGACATTGTAAGGTACATTTTCTTGCGCTTTAACCGAACCTGACAGATCAACAGCTGAAAATATAAGACTAGTAGCAAGGAGGGAACCCGTTAAGACTTTAAACTTTTTTTTCATAATCAGTCTCCTTTTATTGTTTTTGGTAACGCTTTCAAATTATTATAATGTCTTTCTAAATTATTTTCACTATTATTAAATTTATGAAATTTAATTTCATTTTCTTAACTAACTAGGATGGCCAAGGGGTTTCAGGTTGGAAACACGAAAAAAGACCCTGCTAAAAAAGGGTCTTTTTACTTATGTTCTTAGACTTTACTTTTGTATGACGAAAGAGCTTCTTCGTCTGCAAGGATCATTACGTCCGGATGAACCTTCAACGCCGATGCTGGCAGCTGCTCGTCCACTTCATCTGTAGTTAACAATTGCTTCATCACTTCTGCTTTATTGATGCCTGAGACGAGTAGTAATATCTGCTTCGCCTTTAAGATAGACGCGATTCCCATTGTAATGGCTTGCTTTGGTACGTCTTCTAAACGTTCAAAAAATCTAGCATTCGCTTTACGAGTTGTTTCATCAAGCTCCACGATATGGGTGTTTGAATAAAAAGAAGTTCCAGGTTCATTAAATCCAATGTGCCCGTTGCTTCCGATACCAAGGATCTGGATGTCCACACCTTCGGCTTGGCTCAGCTCAACATCATATCGCTCGCATTCAGCTTTTAAATCCTCTGCAGTTCCATCAGGAATATGAATTTGAGATTGAGGAACGTTAATATGTGCAAATAAATTTTCCTCCATAAAATACCGATAGCTATTGGAGTCATCTGCATCAATTCCAACATACTCATCTAAGTTGAAGGTACACACCCTCTCATAAGAGGTTCCGTTACTCCTGTAATCTTGAATCAATTCCTTATAAAGTCCGATCGGTGTTCCGCCTGTGGCAAGCCCTAGTTTGGTATCAGGCTTTGATTGAACTTTTTCAATAATGATTCTTGCTGCAATAGAGCTCATCTCATGATAATCTTTTACTTCTAAGATTCTCATACTTCATCACCTCTTCGGTAAGCGAGATTGCCCTTACAAAACGTCATCACTACCTCATAGTCTTCGTCTAGTACAACAATGTCGGCATCTTTTCCTGGGGCTAGACTTCCTTTACGGTCAAAAACATTTAGTTCCTTTGCAGGGTTAACAGACGTCATCTGAATGATGTCAGAAATGGAACAGCCCGTAAATTGCATCATGTTCTTCACCGCTGTGTTCATCTTTATGATGCTGCCAGCAAGTGTTCCATCTTTTAATGTCGCCGTCTCATGTTGAACGGTTACCTCCTGGCCGCCAAGATCGTACTGTCCATCTCCAAGACACTTTGCCCGCATCGCATCTGTCACTAACACGACTCTCTCATTTCCTTTTTGTTTGTAAGTTAAAGAGATGAGCTCCGGTCGAACATGGATTCCATCGGCGATCAGTTCAGTCGTTAGTTCATCGTTTAAAAGTGCTGCTCCGACAACTCCAGGCTCGCGATGGTGAAGTCCGCGCATTCCGTTATAAAGGTGAGTCACATGAGAGGCGCCGGCCTTTATTCCGGTAACCACCTCTTCATACGTCGCATCAGAGTGTCCGATCGATGCAACGATATTTTGTTCATGAAGATAGGAGATGACTTCAAGACTTCCTTCTATTTCAGGCGCAATTGTAACGAGCTTAATATGCCCTGAAGCTAATTTCTGCCATTGTTTAAAAAGCTCTAATTTCGGTTTGATAATCGCTCCGACAGGCTGGGCTCCCGCTCTTTTTTCAGAAATAAATGGTCCTTCAAGATGAATGCCGAGCGTTTCAGCTGTTCCTTCCACTTGTCCAGCTTCAATAAATAACCCAGCGTTTTCAAGCGCTTTTTCAATTTTGTTCTGCTCTTGCGTCATCGTCGTTGCTAGAAAGCTCGTCGTACCTTCTTGAGGCAGGACGCTCGCAATGGTTTCGAGCGCATCAAAAGTTGCGTCCATCGTGTCCGCCCCAGCTGCTCCGTGAATATGAACATCGATCATCCCTGGAACGATGTGATACGTTTCTAAAAGTTCGATAACCTCTGTTTGATCGTCACCTGGAAAAGAGTCCGTGCTCAAATCTATTATTTTTCCGTTTTGAATGGTGATTGAGCCTCTATGCACGGTTTCGTTCTCCCCATAGATCGATGCATTCCTCAAAGTGATTTTATTCCTAACCATTACACTGCCTCCATTTAAAGGTTGGAAGTTATCTATCTTCCCCGTGATTTGATTGCTTCTACAGTTTCCAAATATTTTTCTTCACGTTTACGATCCGTTAAAAAATACAGACTGATCTTGTCTATTAAATAAAGTGTACTTAAATCTAACCCTGTTAATAGGTGATGATTGCGAAGTGGATGCACCGTCCACAAAATAAAATCAGAAAGTTTGGTTAGCGGGGTTTCCCCGAATGCTGTAAATGCTACCACTACAGCTCCTTTTTCTTTTCCCTTGGAAACAGACTGAAGAAGATCTACAGTTTGTCCGGAACGAGAGAAAGCAAGAATGACATCGCCTTTTTGTAAGAGTGTGCTGCGAATAATCATTAAGTGTGGGTCAGTAATGGCTTCACAAACAAAACCCATCCTGCTTAAACGATAGTTTAATTCTTGAGCGGCTAATCCAGAACTCCCAAGTCCATATATAAATATACGTTTTGCACTTGTCATGTAAGTGAGGGCTTTTTGAAATTGATCTCTGTCTTCAAGACCCTCCACGTCGTTCAGCATATCTCGATAAGAGGAAGATAGTTGTTCTTCAACCCCTTCTCCTTGTTTAGATTCTTTAACTTCAGCAAGTCTTACTTTCATTTCAACAAAATTCCGGCAAGAGACTTTCTTTGCGAAACGAGTGATCGAACTAATTGAAACACCTGTGATCTCAGCAAGTTCTTGTATATGACTTCGTGAAGCTTTTTCAGGATTACTTAAAATAAAGTCTGCTATTTTCTTTTCTTTATCAGATAGCGTGGAGAAAACACTTTGTATCTCTTTTAATAATGAAGCCATTCTTACACATCCTTCTTACTTTGGTATTTGAGCTACAAAACGTGCTGTGATCTGCTGCGGACGCGTGATTGCACCGCCTACAACAACTGAATAAGCTCCCATTTCAAGTACATCCCTAACCATTTCAGGTGTCATGATGTTACCTTCTGCAATTACTGGAACAGATACTTCTTTAACTACATCTTTTAAAAACTGAAAATCATTTTCATACAATTTGTGTTTCTTAGATTCCTCTGTATAGCCATAGAGAGTGGTGGATACACAATCAAATCCTAGTCTCTCTGCATTCTTAGCTTCTTCGATGGATGAGATATCAGCCATGAGTTGCACAGCCGGATTCTTAGCGCTGGCGTATGAAACGAGTTCCTCCAAAGGGAGCGCATCCGGTCTTTTTCTGAGTGTCGCATCTATTGCAATCATTTCACAACCGCTCTCAATTAATTCATCTATCTCTTTTTTTGTTGCGGTGATATAGATTTCGCTGTCATCATAATCTCTCTTCACGATTCCGATCACAGGTAGGTCTACCTCTTGTTTGATGGCGATTATGTCCTCTTTCGAGTTAGCACGTATTCCAGAGGCTCCACCTTCTTTTGCAGCAAGCGCCAATTTGGACATGATAAAAGAGCTATGAAGCGGTTCATTTTCTAGGGCTTGGCATGATACAACTAAACCTCTTTGGATTTGTTTTAACATATGTATTACCTCCAGTTTATGAAAATACTAGTCAAAATTTATTTATATTTGGTAATTATTATCTAACTACTAATAAAGTATCATATATCATGAGTTGAAAACAAAGGAATTTTTATTGTGCATGCAATTTTGCTCATAAAGTAAATCATTACGGTACGTGTTATTTTATTTGTTACACGTTCGCTCAAACTTTGCTGGTTTTCACCCCCTACACGATCCTTTTCGCTCACTCTAACGCTGTTTTCACTCCAACGGCATAGCCTTTCACTCCCATCTGCCTCCATTTCGCTCAAAAGCCCCCGCAAAAACCATGATGGCACAAAAAAACAACCGGAATTCCAACATTCCGGTTGCTTTATCTTCTCTATATAGTAGGATGTGACACGATAAACCTTGCATCACCGTTCATTCCGAAGCTTTTTACTGTGGAAGGGACGATAAAATGGTCACCTTTCCTAAAAGTAGATGTCATTCCACCTTCTACATTCAGTTCACCTTCACCATCTAGCACACTTACGAGTAAATATGACGGATTCTCTACATCAGAAACATTTCCAGCAAGATTCCAATGATAAACGGTAAAGTAGCTCTCTTGCACAAGTTTTTTAATTCTTAAGTCCTCGTTACCTGACAACACAGGTTCAAAGTCAGCGTCTTCGTGTGGAATCATCGCCACTTCGATCGATTTCTCAATATGTAACTCACGGAGGTTTCCTTCATCATCACGTCGGTCGTAATCGTATACACGATACGTAACATCTGAACTTTGTTGTGTTTCAAGAATCATCGTGCCCGCACCGATCGCGTGAATCGTTCCGTTTGGTACATAAACAAAATCTCCTGGCTTGATCGCGACTTTACGAAGCAGTTCTTCCCAACGGTTCTCGTTGACCATCTCTTCAAATTGAAGCATCGAACCTGCATGATGCCCATACACAAGCTCTGCTCCTGGCTCACAGTCGATCACATACCAGCACTCAGTCTTTCCGAATGCCTCACCCTCTACTTCGCGTGCATACGAATCATTAGGATGCACTTGGACAGACAGATCGGTCTTAGCGTCCAATATTTTCACAAGTAACGGAAAGTCTTCACCCTGTTGGTCAGCAAAAAGTTCTCGATGCTTATCCCATACTGAGTTCAGCGTCTCTCCTTTTAATGGTCCGTTCCCAACTTCACTCGGCCCGTGCGAATGGGCGGAAATTCCCCAGCACTCACCCGTTGTTTCAGTCGGGATCTCATAACCGAACTCATCACGAAGCTTCGTACCGCCCCAGATTCGGTCCTTGAATACAGGTTTTAGAAAAATAGGTTCATTATACACGCTTTTCACATCTCCCCACATGGGTATAGTCCCTCCCATTCTAAACGTTTGTTTAAAGATAAACCACCTGATACTCTAAAAAAATTGGACTAGAAATTATTACTATCGGGAATCTATGAATGTAGGTTTGATTTTGCTCCATATTCAGATATACTAGACCTTTATAAATATACAAATATTCTGATTAATTTTACATAAAAAGACAGGAGATCTGACGATGAAATATACCATTGAGCCGCTTGGCGATAACAGCTTAATCATTGAACTCGGACAAGATATGAGCCATGAGATCCAGCAAAAAGTCAAAAAAGTCTCCTCTTTCTTTGAAGAGCATGCGTTTGACTGGGTGATTGAAACCGTTCCTGGTTTTACGACGGTCGCTGTTTTTTATGATCCATTGAGAATTGAAACAACTTCTCTTCCTTATGATGAAGTATGCAAATTTTTGGAACCGCTTTTAGAAAAGTTAGAAGTGGACGATCATACTCAACCTCGTGTTGTGGAGATTCCCGTCTGTTATGGCGGTGAGTTTGGTCCAGACTTAGAGGAAGTCGCGAAACATAACGGACTCACGGAAGACGAAGTGATTGATATCCACTCTAATGGTGAATACACCGTCTATATGATTGGGTTCGCTCCTGGCTTTCCGTATATCGGTGGCATGAGTGAAAAAATTGCAGCACCGAGACGAAGTAATCCTAGACTGAAGATTCCGGCTGGTTCTGTAGGAATCGCTGGCAAACAAACAGGCGTTTATCCGATTGAAACACCGGGTGGATGGCAGCTCATCGGCAAAACACCAGAAAAGCTTTTTACTCCTGAAGGTGAAACGCCTTCCCTTCTTCAAGCTGGTGACCAGATTAAGTTTGTACCGATCTCAGAAGAAGAGTTTCAAAAATATGAGGAGGACGCAAAATGATTAAGATTACAAAACCTGGCCTCCTAACGAGTGTTCAAGATCTTGGCCGTTACGGATTTCAAAAATATGGTGTGATCACTAGTGGTGTCATGGACACGACTGCACATCGGATAGCAAATTCTTTAGTTGGAAATGATGAGAATGAAGCTACATTAGAGCTTACACTGCTCGGACCTGATATGGAGTTTCATGAAGACACGCTGATTGCAATCTGCGGAGGCAACTTGTCCCCTTCTATTGACGGGAAACCGGTGAAATTGTGGCGCTCGGTGTTGGTGTCTGCTGGCAGCAAGCTGAAATTCGGCGGCTGTAAAACAGGCTGTCGTGCTTATTTGGCGGTTGCAGGCGGTTTTAATGTGCCTGAAGTGATGAATAGCAAATCTACATACTTACGCGCTGGAATCGGCGGACATAACGGAAAAGCCCTTCAGAATGACGATGAACTTTCTATTGGGAAACCAAGTGAACTTTCCGAAAAAATAACGAAAGTATTAGCAGCAAAACGTGGGGAGAACAAATTTGTGGAGATGCAATGGACGATCTCTTCTGATTTTATCTCGTCTTCTGCTTCCAAACCGCAAGTTCGAGTCATGAAAGGCAGACAATACGACTGGTTCACAACAGAAAGTCAGATGAAGCTTTTTACGGAACACTTTGAAGTGACATCACAATCTGATCGTATGGGGTATCGCTTAAAAGGACCTCAGCTTGAACTTCAAGAGAAACAAGAAATGCTCTCTGAAGCTGTGAGCTTTGGAACGATTCAAGTTCCGTCAGAAGGCAATCCAATCGTACTGCTCGCCGACCGCCAAACTACTGGTGGTTATCCAAAGATCGGGCAGATCGCAACAGTTGACCTTTCAATCATGGCGCAGCTGAAGCCTGGAGACAAAGTACAGTTCGTCGAAGTTTCACACGAAGTGGCACAACAACTCTACTTAGATCGTGAAAAGAAATTGCACCAATTAAAACAAGGCATCGCACTTAAAATACGACAAGAATCGAAGTAATTTAGGAGGTACTTATGAAGAAAGAGTCAAAAGCTAGTATTCTTTTAGGCGCAGCGTTTTTGATGGCGACATCTGCCATCGGGCCAGGGTTTTTAACACAGACCACACACTTCACGTCCATTCTCGCAGCCAGTTTTGGTTTTGTTATTTTAACATCGATCATTATTGATATCGGCGCGCAAATGAACGTATGGCGAATTATCGCTGTCTCTGAAAAAAGAGCACAAGATATTGCAAACGCCGTCCTTCCGGGCTTAGGTGTATTCCTAGCCATATTGATTGTAATTGGAGGACTTGCGTTTAACATCGGAAATATAGCCGGTGCAGGTCTTGGTCTAAACGTATTGTTCGGCGTTTCCCCTACAATGGGGGCTATACTCAGTGGGATTGTTGCTATCTTAGTATTCGTTGTGCGTGAAGCTGGAAAAGCGATGGACCGTTTCACACAAGTTGCTGGTTTTGTCATGATCGCTTTAACCGTATATGTGATGTTCACAGCTCAACCTCCTGTTGGAGAAGCGGTTGTAAAAACGTTCGCACCTGATACGATTGATATTTTAGCAATCGTCACATTAGTGGGTGGAACAGTTGGTGGATATATCACGTTTGCTGGAGCACACAGATTGCTTGATGCAGGAATTAAAGGAAAAGAAAGCTTAGGAGAAGTAACAAAAGGGTCGATTTCCGCAATCGGAATTGCATCCATCATGCGTATTTTCTTATTCTTAGCGGCACTTGGAATCGTTTCTCAAGGTCTTGCACTTGACCCGAAAAACCCTCCTGCTTCTGTGTTCCAGTTAGCTGCCGGAAACATTGGTTATAAAATGTTCGGTGTCGTTATGTGGGCCGCTGCCATCACATCTGTTGTTGGTGCAGCATATACGTCGGTTTCATTCATCCGTACATTCAGTGCAACATTGGAGAAATACCACAAATGGATCATCATCGGTTTTATCGCTATTTCAACCGTGGTCTTCGCACTCGTTGGAAAACCAGTAGCCATTTTAATTCTTGTAGGTGCGTTAAACGGACTCATTCTTCCAATCTCACTCGGCGTGATGTTGATTGCAGCATACAAGCCTAAGATTGTTGGAGATTACAAGCATCCGATGTGGATGACGGTTTTTGGCGTCGTGATCGTTCTTATGATGGCAGCGATGAGTGTGTATACGATGTACACAGAAGTTCCGAAACTTTTCGCTTAACTACTTATAAAAAGGGGAGCTTGTAATGAACGCACTAGACCGTTTAACTCCAGTTGAAGCCCGTGATCTAATACGCCGCGGTGAGTGGAGAAAGCCAACAAGTGGACTCTCAAACGGCTTTACGCAAGGAAATCTTGTGGTGTTACCGAAAGATCTAGCGTTTGAGTTTCTCCTGTTCTGTCAGCGAAACCCGAAGCCTTGTCCGGTGCTAGATGTAACGGAGCCTGGTTCCGCCGTTCCTGCCCTTGTTGCACCAGGTGCCGATCTACGCGTCGACATACCGAAGTATAACATTTATCGTCACGGTGAGCTTGTTGAAGAATGTACCGATATTACTTCGCTATGGAATGAAGACATGGTCGGTTTCCTGCTCGGCTGCAGCTTTACGTTTGAACATGCGTTGATGAACAATGGAATTCCTGTTCGTCACATCGAGCGAGGATGCAACGTTCCGATGTTTAAAACAAACATCGACTGTGTAAAGGCAGGCCGTTTCGAAGGTCCGATGGTCGTGAGCATGCGTCCTGTTCCTGAAAAAGACGTCGTTCGAGCCGTTCAAGTCACAAGCCGATTCCCTTCCGTTCACGGAGCGCCGGTTCATATCGGGAATCCCGAAGCGATCGGGGTTTCTGATCTCTATCAACCAGATTTCGGTGACCCTGTTCAGATTCATGACGGTGAAGTTCCTGTGTTTTGGGCATGCGGAGTAACGCCTCAAGCCGTCGCGATGCATGTGAAACCTGAGATCATGATCACGCACGCTCCCGGGCATATGTTCATTACGGATGTTCGTGATGAAAAGTATGGGGTTTTGTAAGGCGAGATAGTTAAATGAGGAGAGAATCTACTTTGGTAGATTCTTTTTTCTTTTTTAGAGAGCTTTTTTAGGTGTGAGGATGACTATTTGGGTACAAATGTTGTTCTTAGCGGTGGTGACGAGCGTTTTATCGGTGAAAAAGTAGCGATCATAGGTGCTCGCAGCTACGTTACCGGTGAATACGTTGCGTTTACAGGTGGAAACAAGCACATTAGCGGTGAACGTGTAACAAATATAAAAACACGTACCGTAAAATCCACCATTCTTCACATCAAAAAAGGCAGTCAAAAGTATATCTACTTTTATAGACCGCCTCTCGCCTTGCTTAACCCCTACCCATTAGTTCCAGTACTTGTGTCTTATTCGGCAATGCTGAGATCGCACCTTTCCCACTTGCCGTTAATGCACCGCTTGCATTCGCAAACTTCAAAATGTCTTCATGGTGCTCTTGGAGTACGATTAATAAATTATCAAGTGTAGCTTCAGCCTCTAGCAGTTTAAACAAAAATCCACCAATAAACGCATCACCTGCACCCGTTGTATCCTGAACTTCAATCTTGTACCCTGCTGATTCCCACTTTGCATCTCTGACGTAAAGGTCAGCTCCTGCTGCACCCTTCGTATACACAATTACTTGCACATCACCTACAAATAATGAATCAATGGCTTTATCCACATCATGAATTCCTGTGATGAATTCCAGCTCCTCATCGGACACTTTCACAATATGTGCGTGCGGTAAAAACTCATGAATCGCATTCCGGCAATCTGTCGGACTCTCCCATAGCGGCAGTCTTACGTTCGGATCAAAGCTCACGAGTCCACCTTTTTTCTTCATAAACTGAACCGCTGTCCGATGTGCCTCTTTCATCGGACTCTCCACAAGATCCACGGAGCAGAAATGAAGGATGTCTCCTTCACTAAACCACTTCTCATCGATCTCTTCTTTACTTAAAAGCAGATCAGCAGAAGGTTTTCGGTAAAAGGAGAAATCACGCTCACCGTTTTCTTTTAATGATACAAAAGCAAGCCCTGTATTCGCTTCTTTCGTGCGAGAGATCTTATTCGTCTCTACCCCTGCATTCGTAAGCTGTTCGATAAGAAAATCACCAAAGGCATCGTCTCCAAGTTTTGTGATCATCGATGATTCTAGACCAAATTTCGCAACCGCAGCTGCAACATTGGCTGGAGCCCCACCAGGAGCACGTTCGAACGAAACGACATCTTTTAAGGCCACACCATTTTGTTCTGGAATAAAATCGATTAGTACTTCGCCGATTGAAAATAGTTTTGACATACTCTCACCCTTACCTTAAACCGTGATTCCTTGAGATAGCTCGTGTTTCGTATAACAACCCCTCAACTTATCATCACTGAACACTTTGATTCCTTTTGATTCTTTTTTAGGGAACACTCTTGTCGTAAATACAACTTCTCCATCATTGATAAAAATTTCTGCTATGCTGTGATCAACAAACACGCGGACCTTGACTAAATCGCTAATCGCAAGCTCTGAACTTCGAACAAATCCAAAATCGCCGCCAAATGCTGCATCAAATTTTTCACGGTTCACAGAGACGGTTTGTTTTTCTCGGTCAAACGCTAGAACTAGACCTTCCGTTTCTGATGCAAACAATTCTACGCCAAACTGGTTCGCTTCTAAATCGTTAAGTTCAAGCTCCAACTCGTATTGATCTGACGCATTCTGTATCTCAACAGCTCCCTCCACAATCTCCATCTCAGAGGATTCCGATCGTACCCTTAACTGTTTTAACTCTTCAGCTGGTTTTTGACGAAGCTTACCATCCACAACCTCGAGCTCACGTGGAATTGAAAGGCAATGCGCCCACTTTTCCTTGTCTGTCGGGTACTCGACCTCCCCCATTCCAGCCCATGCGAATAGAAGACGTTCATTATTTTTTCCTGCAAACGATTGTGGTGCGTAAAAGTCAAAACCTTTATCCAGTTCGTGATATGTTTCTACCTCAAATGTAAGTCTCTCAATATCTAACTTTCCGATAACAGAAATCACATTATATAGATTATGATAGTTATGACCATCAGCATCTAAGCCTTGCGGAGAAACAATGAGTACATCTTTCCCGCTAACATCGAAGTAATCAGGACACTCTAGCATATACACAGAATTCGGCAGATCTAACGCTAGCTTCAGTTCACCTTTAAAACGCCAATCCACTGCATTTTCAGATTCATAGACAATGAGGGCACCTGTCTGGTCAGTGCGCTGTGCACCTAACAACATGTAATAGCGTCCGTCTTTTTCAAAAACCTTCGGATCCCGAACATGTCCCGTATACCCTTCTGGAACACCTTCGATCACGGGGTTGTTAGCATATTTCGTAATCGTGCCGTCTTTCTCCATGATCGCCAAGCACTGGTTAGCCGATCTCTCTTCTGCACTATATTTGATGTTGCCTGTGTAGTACATATACAGCTTTCCATCCACTTCAAGGGACGCTCCTGAATACGCACCATGTGATTCATAATCCTCTACCGGAACAAGTGCTACCGGCTGCCTTTCCCAGTTCACGAGATCACTCGATTTCACATACGCCCAGTGCTTCATGCCGTGCATAGCATCGAACGGATACCACTGGTAGAACACATGAAACTCGCCGTTAAAATACGCAAGACCGTTCGGGTCGTTAATCAATCCGAACTGAGGATGTATATGATAAGCTGGCTTCCATAGGGAATTAGCCGACATCCCTTTTAAACTTTCCAATTCATTTTCTTTCGCTTCCAAGATTGTTCTATATTTTGGTTCCATATATTTTGCCATAATGAGTCCTCTCCTGCGTAAAAATAGCGATGAGAGGAATTTCTCCCTCTCATCCTTGAGATTAATCCATGTTTGGTTTTCTTACCTTTAAATAAATGATCGTTAGAATCGCTCCGACTGCGAGTGCTAAAAGGTTTGCCGCTACATAGTGAAGATGTCCACTGTCTTTTGCAGCGATGATCGCAAATCCAGGTATAGCGGTAGCACCAAAACCAAGAGCATTAATGCCTGATAAGTAGACGTAAGCTCCGCCGATCGCGCCACCGATACTTCCCATGATCAGAGGAAACTTATATTTAACGTTTACTCCGAACAGAGCTGGCTCTGAGATCCCAAACAACGTTGAACCGAACGCAGAAACACCGATCTGTCTCGCTTTTTCACTTTTCCACATCGCTAGCGTGTAACCGAGAACAGCTCCACCCTGGCCCATCAACGCAACAGACATTAATGGCATTATGAAATTCGAACCTGTATCCGCGATCAATTGAGCTTCAACAGCTCCAATGACATGATGAAGACCTGTGATCACGATGATCTGCTGAACACCTGCAAACAGCATGAAACCAACAATACCCAGATTATCAACAGACCACATCAGCCCGTTTGTAATTCCATCTGACAGCAAGCGGCCTAATGGGCCCACCGCTGAAAACAATAGAAACCCTGATACCACAATCGTTAAGAACGGTGCCAAGAAAAGTTTAATCATATCAGGAACTTTTCGGCTAAAGAATTTATCCAGCTTCGCAATAACAAATCCCATCATCAAGGCGATGATAATACCGCCTTGGAAAGCAACAAGTGACACCTTTAAACCAAATAAGCTGATTATTTCCGGTTTAACCGTCCCGTTTCCAACGGCATAAGCATTGGCAAGTTCCGGATGAAGCATGATCGCGCCAAGCACAAGACCAAGTACAGGATTCCCACCGAACCGTTTTGTTGCTGAATAAACAACGAGCAGCGGTAAAATCGTGAAAATACCAGTAGACATGATTGAGATGAAACGGTTAAATCCTTCGATGGCCGGATACATCTCTACAACAGATTTCGGACCAAAGATTCCTTTTTGGCTTAACAGCCCTGTAACACCCATTAAGAGTGCAGCCGCAAGCAAGCCAGGGATAATTTCGACGAATACATCAGACAGTGCTTTAATTCCTCTTTGGAACGCATTTTGTTTTTGAGCAGATTGTTCTTTTACATCGCCAAGTGACATTCCAGAAATGCCAGCTTCCTCCGTAAATACGGCATAAACGTCATTGACCGTTCCTGCTCCAATGATGATCTGCAGCTGATCGCCAGCTACAAACGATCCTTTCACATGGTCAAGTTCACCGATAGCTTTCGTGTCAGCCAGCGAGTTATCTTTAAGTACAAGCCGCAGTCTTGTTGCACAATGAGCTGCGCCTTGAATATTTTCTTTTCCGCCTATCAATGTGATCATTTCCTTAACGGTAGGCAGGTATTTTGATTTTATATTTGAATCAGCCATCGTTTGTTCCTCCCCTAGAAACATTTCCGGAACCGGTTCCAATTTAAGATAAAAAAATTTCCGCTGTTCCCATTAAAGGTAATACCCGAATGGGAACCGGTTCCACAAACCTATAATAAAATAGCTGATAACATTTTGCAACCCTTTTCTGAAAACGTTATCAGCTTATATTTTTTTCACACTTTCTCCTTCAATAAAATGAAATCCGGAGACCTGCAGTTTCTGTACTTCTTCACCTTCAGTCATGTTGATGATTGTTTTTGCAGCTTGAATACCCGTCTGTTCATTTTTAAAACGAATCGTGGTTAGTGTTGGATGAATGACTTCTGAAATGTTATACCCTCCAAAACCAGCCAGTGAATAATCATCAGGGACTTTTTTTCCGAGTTTCGAGATCGTCTTCATCGCTCCAAATGCGATCGTATCTGTTGCACAAATGATTGCTGTAGGTGTTGAAGTTCCAAGTGCTTTTTTTGTAACTTCAGAAGCGTTATGTAGATCGAACTGTGAGATGTATGTATGAACTTCTGTGATTCCTGCTTGTGCAAGTCCATCCAAAACGCCCTGCTTACGCTTCTGTCCAACGGCTACATCACTTTCGGTTACGCCTAGATAGACAATCGATCGATGGCCTTGAGTTGCCATGTATTGTCCCATTGCAAAACCAGCTTGATAATCGTCATTTATGATGCAGTTAAACGCATCCACTTCCTGCGCAACAACGAGTACCGGAATACGAATGGACTGTATAGTTTGGTAATGCTTATCTGTAATACCCGTAGAAATAAGGATAATGCCGTCCACTTTTTGACGCGAAAGATTGATCAAGCTTTCAATTTCTCGATCTACATGCTTGCTCGTGCTGATGATGAGCGTCGTATATTCTCGCTTTCGTAGCTCTTCATCAATCGCCATCAAGACAGTAGATGTTACATACGAATCTAAAGTAGGAGCGATCACACCAATAAAATTTGTTTTCTTCGCTTTCAAGCTTTGAGCGAATGAGTTCGGTTCATAATTGTTTTCTTCGATGACTTTTCGAATTTTCGCTTTCGTTGTTTCACTAACATTGCCGCCGTTTAGATAACGAGAAACAGTACTTTTGGCAACGCCTGCGAGCTTCGCTATATCCTTGATCGTTATATTCATGTCATTCACCTACTTTTTTAAAACTGCTTGATGGTTACCATTATAGTATATGGATAGAGTTGTTTAAAGATAAGAAAAAAGACTGACCCTCCAAGAGGTCAGCCTTTATTATTTATTTACTTGGGTGCACCACGGTATTCAGCAATCCACCTAAGATGATGATCATCGCTGACAGGTAGAACCACAGCATCAGAACGACAAGACCTGCAACTTGGCCGTACAGCGCGGAATAGTTGCTTCCACTCACGTACGTAGCAAAGCCCATCGAAACGAGCTGCCAGCCGATTGTCGCAAAGAACGCACCCGGAAGTACTTTTTTAAATCCAAGCTTGATGCTCGGCGCAAAGGAATACAGCATGATGAAAAATAACAGCAGAAACACTGTTCCTATTCCCCACTGCACGATGATCCATAGCTTTTGAAAAGCAAGGTTCGAAAAGATGCCTTCCAAATACACCCGTAGGATTTTTTCAAACAACGGAACAAATACCGAAAACAGGACCGCGAGCATGAACCCAACGGTTAACAACAGACTTTCTAAAATCTGTTTTAGCATGTTCTCATTATTCCTTACTTGGTACGCATCGTTCATGATACGCTTCATACTTTGAAAACCCATCGACGAAAGCCACAATGTGACGATCAAACTGAACGATAACAGGTTTCCTTCTTGTCTCATAACGGTATAGGATAATGTCTTATCAATTAGATTGTATGTGCTCTCTGGCGCATACGGCTGGACTAGCTCTAAGATATTTTCTTCTCTTAGTGGTAAATATGTTAGTAATGAATAGATAACGAGCAAAAATGGAAAGACAGACATTAAAAAATAATAGGCCATCTGTGCCGATAAATCGTACACCCTTAAATTGAGAAATCGGTCACCTAGCTGTTTTAACACTTTAACGATATTCATGTTGCAACACCTCTTTAGTTAAGCCAGTCCATAAAAACAGTAATATAATATATACGCTAAAAGTAGTCAAATCAGATCACTTTTTTGTAAAAAAAAGTTTCATTTGTTGAAATTTTCGAGTTCTGGCTTGTTTAAAAGTGTTTGATTAAATAACTAAAAAGAACGAAACATCATCTTTGGGTCGTCACGAAACTTCTATGGGTCTCAATGATATTTCTATGGGTCGAATTTAACATCCTATGGGTCTTAATAGAGTTTCTATGAGTCAAACCTAAATTGTATGAGTCTTCGTTCATACTCTATGGGTCATCCACACGTTTCTATAAGTCATCATTCCTGCCCTCAAGTCCCATCAATCACAAAAAAAAATGCCCCTCATAAGCATGAGAGACATCTTTAAATATTTATTTCACCGCTCGTGCTGCGGTTTCAACGAGATCGACTGTTTGATCAACTGTATCTTGACGGAACTTCATGAATTCCTCCGTGATATAAACGGATTTGTCATCTGGGTAAAATTCCTGTGCAGCGATATGCAGGTGTCCGCCTGGAATGTCGGTTGCTCCAAGACCTAAACGCACGCGATTCGAGCGGTACATGCTTTCGTTAGATAGATAGCTTCCGCCTCCACCCTCTTTTTGCGTCGGTCCGTCTTCTTTACAAACGGCAGGATTCTCAAAGTTTGGTGGCAACCATTCACATACTTTATCATTTCGAAAAACAGGCCACGGTCCCGTTTCAGCTGCGATCATCTCTTCATATGGAAGGGTAGTTTCAATAAACTCCGGAAGTGGTTTTGGCATCGGCCAATGAGATACAGGTGGTGTGACTTCTGCTCGTTCTTCGAGCTTGTTATCAGCCCCCGTATGATAGCGTCCGGCATATCCTTCGATCGCCATCTTACGCGGCCCGCCTTGACTGATGGTCATGATTAAATCTACTTGTTTGGAGCTCTTCTTCAAAAATGGTCCGAACGTATCTTCAACAATTCCAACTTCAAAGTCATCCCATCTAACAGGAAAATTGACCGCTTGTATCAAGGCAAGTCCGTCACCCGTCCACACCCATCTTCCGTCTAGCTGCAAGCCGCTCGCTCCTGAAGGGTTCGTTCGTCTGAATTCCTGTTCAAGACGATACGGATCAAATCCACTTACAAGAATTCGCTTCACTTTCTTGCTTTTTGGATAATCGATCGTAGAAATACCTCTTGATGTGTATTCCAATGACTTCATTAATTTATCACGTTGTTCTTTTGAAATAGTAAATGCAGGGTCCCATTGTCTAAGAGCACTTGTCATATGTAATCTTGCCCAGTATAGCGGCCGGTCATCGTATGAATCGAGCTCACCTAGATCTGGTCTCTTATCTTGAGCCCGATCAACGGCTGTTTTCCATAGTGCTGTTCCATGCTTCTGTATCACCTTTTCAGCCTTCTCTGGAGTTCTTGCTGAACATAGGTCATGTTTAAAATGTTCCACATAAGAGTTATATTTACTATCATTTAAAAGTTGTTGTGGAATGGGTCTGCCATCTTCAATTCTTTGTTCTTCTGCTGTTAATGGTACATTACGATCAAAACAGCTTGCCTGGTTCTTCGCTTCTACTTCATCACCATTATCGAAAAGAAGCACACTTGCTAACAGTACACATGTCATTCCGATCCTTCTACCATAGGAAATCTTCACGGAATCCCTCCTTTTGTTACTTATTGTAGAATAACGACGAAATCATTTGAATAGTATGAATTGTTTAATCGTGTATTTTCTGAACGAAAACAGCCATCCTACTACCCAGGTATAAATGAGTGTTTTTACCTCAAGGTTATTTAAAGAGTGATCAAACTGAACTTGTTACTTATTCCTCAAAAGCATCTTAATGTCATTTCCATTGGAAATCCTGTAAGCTGTACACATCATTACTTGTTAGATGGGATTGAACGGTTATGGAAACTACACAAAGTTATAAACAATCGACAATCGTGGCCCTGCTACTGGCCGGGACATTTATTGCGATTCTGAACCAAACACTCATGATCACCGCGATACCGCCGATCATGAAAGAGATGAACATCACAGCGAACAGCGCTCAGTGGCTAACGACCGTGTTCATGCTCGTGAACGGGATCATGATTCCGGTCAGCGCATTTTTGCTCGAACGGTTCACGACTCGTCAGCTATTTATTTCGGCGATGAGCGTGTTCGCTGTTGGAACACTCGTTGCAGGACTCGCTCCAAACTTTGAGACACTCTTACTCGGAAGGGTTATTCAATCAAGTGGAGCTGGGGTTATGCTGCCTCTAATGCAGACCGTGTTTCTGATGATCTTCCCTGTGAACAAACGTGGTTCAGCGATGGGCTTAGTCGGACTCGTTATCTCATTCGCACCGGCTATCGGCCCTGCTCTTTCAGGCTGGGTAACTTCACACTATTCTTGGCGCGTACTCTTTTTCATCATCTTGCCGATTGCCATTCTTGATATCATCGTAGCGTTTTTTGCTCTAAAAAATGTTACGGAAACATCAAAAACAAAAGTAGATGTAACATCGATCATCTTGTCATCGTTCGGTTTTGGAGGATTGCTATACGGATTCACGTGCGCAGGAAATCTAGGTTGGACCGCTCCAAGCACACTGCTCTGGCTCGCAATCGGTGTTGTCGCTCTCGTTCTATTTATCACGCGACAACTACGTTTAGCACATCCGATGCTCGAGTTCAGAGTGTTCGCGAACTCCATCTTCCCGCTAACGATCATCATCGGCATGATCACGTTCTTAGGTCTGATTGGAGCGGAAACGATCATACCGCTATTCATGCAAAACATGAGAGACTTTACGGCGTTTGAAGCAGGGCTCGCACTATTACCTGGTGCGCTCATCACAGGGCTCTTATCACCAATCACAGGAAGACTGTTTGATAAGTTTGGCGCACGCTGGCTGGCGATTATAGGTCTGACGATCATCACTGGTTCGTCCTTTGCGTTCGCCACTTTAAGTCCCAGCACCTCGTTCACGTTCTTAACGGTGATGTATGGTGTTAGGATGTTTGGACTTGCGATGGTGATGATGCCCGTTGCGACGGCTGGGCTCAACCGCCTTCCAAAGAGATTGATTCCCCATGGCGCAGCGATGGACAACACGATGAAAATGATCGCAGCATCCGTAGGTACAGCCATTTTAGTTACCGTCATGACAACAACTGCTGAAACCGCAGCAGTGCGACCTGAAATCTCACATCCTGATATGTATGGTGCGAACATGGCCTTTATTGTCGTTTCCGTGCTGTCGTTGATCGGACTTGTGATCTCCTTCTTTATAAAAGAAAAACAACCAGAAACAGAGGGCAGCTGATTACAGCTGCCTCTTTGTACATTCGGTCTTAGCCAGCTCGATAGTTCGTGACAACCTTAACTTCTTAAGTAATACTAAAGATGAAGCTTTCTCTTTTTAACTTTTCAATACATATCTTTTAAAATAGGAGGTTACCATCTTGAATCAGATCCAGCACACGTTAGCCAAAACACTCATTGATGATGCACCTGCATTGGCTGAACATATACTCACACTACGGTTTAAGAAATATCCAATAAAAGATAAACAGCTTTTTGATCGTCAATCATCAACCGATTATATTATGAAATTAGTCCAGCTCTTAGGCAGTTCACTCGTGTTGTCACCCTCTGCAAGAGAAGACGGACTGAAGGTATGGGCGATCCAAACAGCTCGCTATGCTCTCGAATACGGTCAGTCGTTGGATGTAGCGATGCAATCCACGCAATTCATTCGAAGTGAAATCCTTCAAGTGATAGAACGTTTGGCGGAACAAGAGCAAACAAGCGTAAAAGAAGTCATTTTTATCATTCAAGAGATCAACCAGATGCTCGACTTATGCTTTCAAGTGTTCACCCAAACCTACATGGAAAGTATATTAGAAGCCATATAAAGAAGCCGAAGCGACACTTGATCATAGAAGATCATGTGTCTTTTTTTGTGTGGTGTAATCCCTACTATCGGTCATTAATTTTCAGTTTTCTGCTAACAGATTATTGCTTTTAGGCATCATTGAAAAGTTGATTGGAGTGTAAGGTGCAAGACTCCTGGGGGATCAGAGTGACATGGCCGATAAGTGGAAGTGGCTCGTTCAGCCCCGACTAGCAAAAGTTGAATGGGCTAGGAAGGCGCACTTTGCCTTCTTGACCGTTTAACTTTTGACCTCGAGGGCTAGCCACTGCAACTAGACAGGTGACACACCTAAGAGCACACTGTGCCGAAGTGGCTCACCGTACTCCCCCGGAAAGCGAGCACTTGAAACGGAAATCAACAACTATCAATCGCATACAAAGCTTAACTTAAAAAAAGTTTTATCATTCCTTTTCTTCCAATAGAAGGGATGTTTGTCGAAATGTCGAAGGTTTCAACAGATACATTCGGAAACTGTTCGAGGAGGCTATCCCCATGGAAAGTTGTAGGATTTTAGGAACAAAGATAAAAGAAAACAGCAAACAACTTGTAGACAAACTAACGCCGATCGAGAACTTGGAGACTGACTTTTCGATCTACAAAACCAAAGTTTCTCACTGGATGGACATTCTTTTTCAATACTTAGGTGAAGGACTTTCCGATAATATTCAGACCGCTGAAGAAAAGATCAAGAGATGGGCTGACGCATTCGGCCAGCGCTCATCTGATATGGAGATTCCTCTCGATTATGCTCTGCATTTTATCTTTGAATCCCGCGTTGTCGTCTCAGCGCTTTTACAGAAAGAGTTTGAAACCTATAGCACGAAAGCTGATCGCGCAGTCGCTGTGTCAAACCGTCTGAATTTGTTGATCGATCTAGCCGCTCGTTCAATCGTTACACACTATACGACGTTTATGCATAACACGAAAAAAGCGCTTCAACATACGAATCGCAATCTAGATATCTCCATTCTTGAATTAAATAACATTCGAACGGCTCTTTTTGAAGGAACGATTTTCTCTGTCACAGACAAAAACGATCGCATCATTCAAGTAAACGATCACTTTTGTGAGTTAACGCAATATACACGCGAAGAATTAATCGGACAAGATCACGGCAGCATTTTCTATTCTGGCGTTCATACAGATAGCTTTGTTCACCATATTCAACAAGAGATCAAAGCCGGTCGTGTTTGGAACGGTGAGATCTGCAACAAAGCGAAAGACGGCTCACTCTTTTTGGTAGATACGACGATCGTTCCTTTTCTAGACCCAGAAGGAGTGGCCTATCAGCATATCTCAATCCAATACGATGTAACGGAGAAAAAGAAAACAGAGGAAATTCTGTTGAAGTCTGAAAAGGTTTCACTGATTGGTGACTTGGCCGCGGGAATCGCTCATGAGATTCGCAATCCACTTACCTCCATCGCAGGGCTCGTTCAGCTCATAAACGAATCCGATCACGAAAAAAGCATCTTCTTTAAGGACATCATTCTAACAGAGATCAATCGCATCAATTTTATCGTAAGTGAACTGATGGTCCTCGCAAAACCACACGCCGTCTATTTCAGCTGGTTCAATATCGTAGACAGCATTCAGAACGTTATCGATCTCATGCAGCCAGAAGCCAACCTGCGAAATGTGATCATCTCATTCGAGAGAGAGAAAGATGTGCCGCTTCTGTATGGGGAGAAGAATCAGCTGACACAAGTGATTATCAATATGATTAAAAACGCAATGGAAGCCCTGCCTGATGGTGGTGAGATCTCGCTCGCGGCCACTTCTGTTGATGGACACGTCTTTCTCTCGGTAAAAGATAACGGAGTCGGCATGACAGACGAGCAAAAAAAAAGAATCGGCGAGCCGTTCTACACCACGAAGTATAACGGAACAGGCCTTGGACTCATGATTTGCTTTAAAATCATTCAAAACCATGGAGGGTCGATTGTTGTTGACAGTAAATTGAACGAAGGCACCACATTTGTGATTAAATTGCCCGAACATGCCGTTGCAGCGATTGATTCAGTACATTAATAGTACGTGAAAGAGAAGAATCTACGTAATGTAGGTTCTTTTTATGTTATGAAGTCGTTTTTAGATGGCTCAGAGGTGGTCCCGAGCTGTTTTGAGGTGGTCACATTGTGTTTATCGGTGTACAGTCGTCGTTTAGCGGTGATGCGAACACATTTACCGGTGAAAACCAGCACTTTAGCGGTGAACGTGTAACAAATATAAAAAGGCGTACCGTAAAAACGTCCACGTACTCGCAAAAAAGCCATATATTAAAAAAAGCCTCACCACAAATAGGGAGAGGCTCCAATTAAACATCTGTTTAAAAGAACATATTCGCAACTAGAAGTGACACCAAACCTACGAACCAACAGATCGTAGTCGGTACAGACCAAACCATAATCTGTTCTTTTACTTCTTTAATACCTAACATCCGGTTAACAACCCAGAACAGGCTATCATTAAAGTAGGAGAAGATCATTGAACCCATCGCTGCAGCTTGAGCGGCGAGTGCCATGTTTACATCTAGCTGTGATAGGATTGGCGCTGAGATAGATGCCGCTGTAATCATCGCTACCGTTCCACTTCCTTGAACGAGACGAACGATTGTTGCAACGAAGAACGGAATCAAGATCGCCGGTAGTGGAAGGTCTGCGATTTTTTCAGCGATAAAGTTTCCCGCTCCACTTTCACGAAGTACATTTCCAAGCGCTCCACCTGCCCCTGTAACTAACAGGATGATACCGGCTGTCTGTATTCCCTCTTCCATGCGGTCAAGTGATTCAGAGCGACTCAAGTTACCAGCTAGAGCGTAGATCGCTACAATGAGTCCAATACTTACGGCAATAATCGGTTTACCTAAGAAGATCAGAATTCCGTAAAACCCAGATGTAAGTTCTAGCGCGGTTAACGTTGTGTTTAAAAAGATTAATAGAATCGGTAGCACGATTGGCAATAGTGAGCGGCCTAAAGACGGTAGAGCATCCTCTCGCGCACTAGCGAGCTCAATAAACTCTTGATAAGCTGCTTGTTTAGTAGGACGTGTGAAACCAAGCTCGGAGTCATCCGGCACTTGATAGATTCTTTTACCAATCCATTTGGCGTATAGAACACCTGCAATCATAGTTGGAATGGCAAAAAGAAGACCAAGCCCGATCATAAGTCCGATATCTACTCCAAAGATTCCAGCTACACCTAACGGACCAGGCGTTGGCGGTACTAAAGAGTGCGTAATCACAAGACCCACCGCTAAGGCCACACCTAGTGAAACAACTGATTTTCCCGTTTTCTTAGACAAAGCCTTAACAAGTGGATTTAAAATAACAAACGCTGAGTCAACAAAAATCGGAATGGAAACCACATAACCCGCAATCGCCATCGCCCATTCTTCCTTTTTCCTGCCGACTGCTTTTATCAGTGAATATGCCAGTGTTTCAGCCGCTCCTGACACTTCGAGAATACGTCCGATCATCACACCGAGTCCGATTACGATACCGATAGAAGCAAGCGTGCTCCCGAACCCAGCAGAGATGGTATCAGCGACTTTCCCTGGTTCCATTCCCCCGACAAGACCGGCGATCGAAGCCGCGATGATAAGAGCGAGAAACGCGTGAATCTTTGTTTTTAAAACGAGAAAAATTAATGCAATAACCCCAAGAACTAAACCAGCTACCATTTGTGCTCCTGAAACTTCCATTTCATTAACCCCCTTTAATGTAAGCGCTTTTATTTTATTGAAAGAATAGTGAAGGGCAATAGTACCCTTCACTTTCATGTAACTATCTTAAAGGCTGTTCGCTGTAAATTTCGGTGCATATTGAGCAGCTAGTTTAATACATTCTTCCATACTCGTGCTCTCTGCAATGTTCTTACCCGCTATATCAAACGCTGTTCCGTGGTCTACCGATGTTCTTAAGAACGGAAGACCGTTCGTGATAGAAATAGTTCGATGAAAATCTGTCATCTTAGCTGCGATATGTCCTTGATCATGATAGAGAGACAACACCGCATCATATTTTCCGTTTAACGCTTGAAAGAATACAGAGTCTGCTGGAACCGGACCTACTGCGTTTATTCCGTCTGCAACAGCTAGCTCAATACCTGGTTTAATCTGCTCGACCTCTTCCCAGCCAAACAATCCGCCTTCGCCGCTATGAGGGTTCAGTCCAGCAACAGCCCACCGTCTGTTTTCAACACCTAGACGAGCGAGCGCTCGATCACATCGTACTAAATAATCATGCACACGTTCTTTCGTCATAGCTGCAATCGCATCTTTCAATGAAAGATGACGTGTTAAAAAGAAAATTCTCATTCCTCTTACTTCGAACATCGTTAGAGGATCATCAGAACCCGCGAGTGATTCAAGCATCTCCGTATGTCCGATATAAGGAACGTTTGCTGCTTTTAATGATTCTTTGTTGATCGGAGTGGTTGCCAACGCTTTAACCTCACCAGCTGTAGCAAGCTCTACTGCTTTTTTGATATATTCAAAAGCTCCCTGTCCGCCTTGAGCAGATACTTCACCATACTGAAGCTTGTTAATATCAATGTTGTTTAAGTTGATCACATCAACTGTTCCTAGTTCGTACTTTCCTTCTGCAGGAGATGCTACTTCATTAATTGAAAGGTCTGCACCAACGATTGCAATCGCTTTTTCTAGTACTGCAGCGTCTCCAATTACGAGCGGTTTACAAACATCATAGATCTCTTTTTTCGCAAGAGACTTCATCGTAATCTCTGGTCCAATGCCTGCAGGATCACCCATTGGAATCGCAATAATCGCTTTTTCTGTTGTTGTCGTTTTTGTTGTCGTTGTCATGTTTCTTCCTCCTCCAGTTGTTTAAAAGATTTATTGAACTTGCTTTGTAGATGTTTGGTTTGCTAATAAATGCTTTACGATCGTATGAATCGCTTTTTTGTCCCCGACCATGCCGCCTTTTGTAGCAAGCGGTATACCATCAAAATAACCTCCGATGAATTCACCGTATGCGACAAGAGGAAGCACTTCGTTTTTTAACTTGATGCCTTCAGCTCTTCCAACAGAACAGAGTGAAGCCGTAACATCTCCACCACTAGAAAAGCAGCCGCCTATCTCATAATTCGTTGACTGGATGACAATACGCGTGATCTTTCCTAATCCATCCGCAATTCTTTTCGCGAGTTGATCCTGGCTCACACCTTGCTCTTCAGCCAATCGTTTTAGTTCTAATCGTTTTGCCTCGGGTGAATTGGTCGTAATGATCAGGATGTCTTGGTGATGGATAGCTTCCAAGGCAGCTGTCACAGCTCTTTGAACTTCTGTTTCCCAGCTGTCCGATAGACTAGCTAATTTTTCAGCATCAACATAGACCGGTTTCGCATCTGTTTTATCGATTAAGTATGTTAGCTGTTCACCGCTTAAAGAGGTTACGCTCCCAACTGTCACGAGTATCTTTTTACTTTGTGTGTGTAGAGACGTGTAAGCCTTTGCATAATAAGCCGTTAATGGTCCCGGATCTACCGGTACGAGTTGGTAGTCCTCGATCAATGCCATCGCATGCGCGATATCTTCAATCTCTTCATCTGTAACCGCATCCATCACAAGAATGCGATTGCCCTCGTTTATTTTTCGCTTTAACTCCTGAAGGATCGTTTTCTTTCCTTGTAAAACGGTTTCGAGTCCGATGTGTGATACGAGATGTTCACTTTGCTTACTGATAATAGAAGGAACGTACGATTCAGTAAGAGGCATGACCGGATCTTTGGCAACATCTGTAGCCTGAACAGGCACACCATCGACGAGCAAGTAACCGCCAGATGTGATTCGGCTTGAATCTGGAAACGATGCAACGACAACCGCAATCGATCGTTCGCCAAGTTCATTTAAGACCATGTCGATCTCTGTTCCGATGTTTCCTCTTACGGTACTGTCGATTCGTTTACAGATAACATCTACACCCCAACGCTGTAGGTTGTTCAATGACTTTTTGATCCGCATCTCGGACACATCTTTTCGTGCATACCTGCTGTCTGTATCAATACACACTGCGTTGTAGCTGCCGGAAGCTGGTTCCTGATCGTAATACACCATTGTTGCCGCTTCAAAACCTTGCTTGATCAGTTTTACCCCTGTCGCATTGGCACCTGTTAGATCATCTGCGATAACGCCGACTTTCATCCCTTTTCACCACCTTCAACGGTTACGACTTCTAAATATTCATTCAGTATTTTTTCGGTTTCATCTAAAATGTGCTGATCTGTAATCAAACCATGTATTTGATTTAAGTCACAAACCTTTGTTAATGATTTTTGATCAAACTTGCTAGAGTCAGCCACGAGCCATGTTTTTTCCGATGCTTCAATCATCAGCTTTTTGATCGAAGCCTTCTCATAAGTCGGTGCTGTAATACCAGCTTGACTGTGGATCGCATGAGCTCCTAAGAAAAAGAGATCTACGTGAATTCCTCTTAACATCTGCTCTGTTAACGGGCCGAACAATGTTCCGATCGTATTCTGTAGTTCGCCTCCAGTAACAATCACTTTCACATTCGTATCGAGAAGCTCAGCTGCAATTTTTATATCATTCGTAACAACTGTGATCGTCGTTTTGTCCTTTAACAATTTTGCAATCTCTAACGTTGTTGTTCCTGAATCTAAAAGAATGGTCGAGTGATCCTGTATGAATTGCACCGCTCTTTCGGCGATTGCTCTCTTACGGTCGTTGAACTTCCCTTCTTTTGTTCGAAAAGATGATTCCACGACTAACGGCTTGTTCAGAATTGCTCCGCCATGCGTTCTAATAATCTGGTCCGTTTCTTCGAGAAAGGCAAGATCACGGCGGATTGTCATCGCCGAAACATTTAATTCGTTTACTAGATCCTCAATCTCAATTTTCCCGTTCGTATTTAATTGTTGAAGAATATGCTCTCTACGCTCTTTAGGCATTATTTTCATCACCTTTGTTATTTTCGAACATCTTATATGTATTATAATGTTACAAACGAACATTAATGTCAACTTATTTGTTTAAAATGAACATATTGTTTTGCAAGGTGTTATCCAATGGATGATGTGGCTGTGGTGATATGTGTCGAAAATCGTTTAAATTATTTTATACGTGAAATTATTGTAGTTATCCGCGAAATTATTACGCTTATCCGTGAATATAATTTGGATTACCGTGGATATATTTCAAGCAGTCTATCTGGTGTGTACAAACCATAATAATGTTCATATCCTGAACACAGTCTATTATGTAGCACACCCCTCTTCTGCTATAACTAGCATAATCTACCCCTTAAACTGTCACATCACCACTATCCCACTCTAAATAATCTAAAAAATAGTCCCATTCCCCATTTACTTGTATACTAGAGTTATAGAAATGAATGATCCTAGAAAAACACACAATAAATGGTACATATAAGGGGAAGAAGTTTGAATGTCCATTCTGATCGTTGATGATAATACAGTAAATTTATTTGTAATAGAAAAAATATTGAAGAATGCAGGATACGACGATTGCACCTCTCTTTCTTCTGCTCAACAGCTGTTCGATCACCTCGAAGAAAACGAAAAAGAGCTGAACAAAAAGTCGATCGACCTGATTCTCCTTGATATCATGATGCCGGAGATCGATGGGATCGAGGCTTGTCAACGCGTTCAAAAAGACGAACGTTTTAAAGACATTCCGATCATCTTCATCACGGCGCTCGAAGACTCTACGAAATTAGCAGAAGCGCTAGATTGCGGTGGAATGGATTATGTGACGAAGCCGATCAATAAAGTAGAACTTCTTGCTAGAATCCGTGTCGCACTGCGATTGAAGTACGAAAAAGATTGGCACGCGGAACAAGAACAAAAGATTCAGAACGAACTCGATCTTGCGATGCAAGTTCAAAAAGGCTTGTTGAATCCGCCGATCAAAGAAGACAACATCACGATAAACGTGTCTCATCTGCCTTCCTTTAAGCTCGCGGGCGATATGTATTATTGGCACAAATTTGATGACAACCGGTATGGCATCATCTTGCTTGATATGATGGGGCATGGGATTTCCTCTTCACTCGTTTGCATGTTTATCTCTTCTGTTATGCGAGACAGCATTAAAGAACTAAGAGATCCCGAACTTGTGATTAAAGAATTGAACCGTTATATGTCACTTCTTCACAATCCCAAAAACGATTATAACTACTATTTCACAGGCATCTACCTTTTGATCGATACCGAGAAAAAGACGGTAGAATACGTGAATGCCGGGCATCCAGAAGGCTATGCGCTCGTTGATAATTCACTCCAACCTATCGAACGCAGTTGTTATGCGGTTGGTTTCTTTGAACAGATCGAAGTGAAGAAGTCTGTGATCCACTACGAAGACAACATTCAGTTGCTGCTCTTCACAGATGGTGTGTTAGAAGCTGGGAATGATGAAGAACGAATGTTAGAGAAGCTGAAGTACGTGGCTTCAGAAAAATGGAGCAACATCAGGTCACCGATTCACCTAGTGATTCCTGAAGAACAACAAAAAGATCAGAGCGATGACATGTGTATCATGATGATTCAAGCCAAATAAAAAAAGCAGGATAGAAGAGGTCATCACCCCCCTTCTTCCTGCTTTATTTTTTTTGATAGATTTTAACTTGTTCCGCAAAGTCCGTATATTTATCCGCACAGTCTGCGAATTGAATAGATTCTTTATCTCCAAGACCAAGGAATCCATGTGGACTGAGGCTATCGTAGAACAGCTCATGCACTTGATTTTGAAGAGCAGCCGTAAAGTAAATCAGTACATTTCGGCAAAGAATGACGTGAAATTCATTAAACGAATGATCCGTCACAAGATTATGCTGCAAAAAGCTGATCTGCTTTAATAATGAAGGCTTTAAATACGCAAAGTGGCCGTCTGTCGTATAGTACTCAGAAAAGGCTTGAGTCCCTCCAGCCGCCATATAGTTCTTCGTGTATGTCCTCATCTTACTCAGAGGCAGAATGCCCGATCGCGCCTTGTTGAGAACCGGTTCGTTCATGTCAGTCGCATAAAACTTCGTCTTGTGAGTTAAGCCTTCTTCTTCCATTAAAATCGCCATCGAATATACTTCTTCACCTGTCGCACATCCAGCATGCCAGATGCGAATCTCCGGTAGTTCTCTCAGCTCGGGAATCACCTTTTGGCGAAACGCAGAAAAGAACTCGGGATTCCGAAACATCTCCGTTACGTTGATCGAAAAGTCGTTGAGCAGCGTTGTCATAAAAGCAGGTTCGTGCAGTACTTTTTCCAATACACCTGTAATCGTTGAAATCTGTTCAAGCTGCATGCGATTGTGCACCCGTCTATGGATGGAGGACCGCATATACTGGCGAAAATCGAATCCAGATATGCGGTACAACCCTTCTAATAACAGCTCCATCTCAAGCGTTTCCGTTATGCTATTTTCCTGGTTGTCATCGTTGTTCCATAAGAAATCCTTCATCAGTGGTCGATCCTCACTTTGTCATCCAAACATGCATCACAGAAAAAAGCTGTTCGAGCTTCAGCGGCTTGCTGATATAATCAGAAGCCCCTGCTTCTAGGCACTTTTCACGGTCGTTCTTCATCGCTTTTGCCGTTAGGGCAATGATCGGCAAGTCTTTATGCTCACCTGTTCCGCGTATGCGCTGCATCGTTTCATAGCCATCCATCTCTGGCATCATAATATCCATTAAAATCAGGTCAATCTTCTTGTTCGCATCCAAAACGTCCAGACACTCCATGCCGTTGTTGGCGATCAGAATGTTCATTCCTTTTTGTTCAAGAGCTGTTTTTAACGCGAAAATATTTCGATTATCGTCATCTGTGATCAATACGGTTTTACCATAAAATACGTTCTCTTCGTCTACTGTGATCGACGGTTGCTCCGCCTCAGGCTCTGTCGGTACGATTTTAGCCGTGATCGGTGGTTCTGCAACAGCTATCGAGTGGCTCGCCTGCTCGAGGGCAGTTGCCACTTCAGCTGATGCGCCAAGGAATGTTTGTACAGAAACACTTTCGTCAGAAATACTTGGAATCAGAAGTTTAAACGTACTTCCTTTTCCTTCTTCACTTTGCAGCTGCAATCTTCCACCTAAAAGCTTCGCAAACTCACTGCTGATGGATAATCCAAGACCAGTTCCACCAAACTTACGGATCGTAGCTCCATCACCTTGCTGGAAAGCTTGGAAAATGAGTTCGTGCTTCTCTTTCGGTATGCCGATTCCCGTATCTTTAATCGCTACTTCTAACCAATAATCAACACCGTTGTAGATTACATCTGTTTGTACTTTTTTCACGCTAACAGACACGGAACCTTTTTCCGTAAACTTAAACGCGTTGGAAAGGAGGTTCTTGATGATCTGCTGAAAACGTTTTTCGTCAGTTTGTAGAAGAGTTGGGACATCTGGAGCCACATTGATCGTAAAGTTTAGATTCTTCTGATCTGCGATATGAGTAAAGTTTCTCTCCAGGTTACTTGGGAACTCACTCAGGTTCACTTCACTAAGCATGATCTCCAGCTTCCCTGCTTCTACCTTCGAAAGGTCTAGAATATCGTTGATCAGGTTCAGCAGATCTTGTCCAGAAGAATGAATCACTTTAGCAAACTCTAACTCTTCGTCAGAAAGTGATTGGTTTCCATTTTCGGCAAGCATCTCCGAAAGGATTAAAATGCTGTTAAGCGGAGTTCTTAATTCATGAGACATGTTCGCCAAAAACTCTGATTTGTATTTTGAGCCTGTTTCAAGCTGCTTCGCTTTATCTTCAAGATCCTTTTTCGCGATCTCAAGTGCCTTTGATTTCTCCTCGGCATCTTGGGAACGTGATTCAAGCTGCTCGTTGATCATCTGAAGCTCTTCCGATTGCATCTGTAATTCTTCCGATTGTGTTTGAAGCTCCTCAGATTGCGCCTGCAGTTCTTCTGTCATCGCTTGTGATTCAGATAGAAGTCTCGCAATCTCCATACGATCGATCACTCGGTTGATCGTGAGCCCAAATGTTTCAAGTACTTTTTCAATAAATGAGATGTGCTGGTTGCTGTATGAACTCAGACTCGCTAGCTCAATAACCGCTACAATCTCATCTTCGTGTACAATCGGTGCGATCAAAATGCTGTTCGGTTTTGTCTCTCCAAGTCCAGAAGAAATGAGCGTGTACTCTCCTTCGATTCTGTCGATCACTTGCACTCGTTTTTCTAATGCACATTGTCCGATAAGACCTTGTCCTAACTTAAAACTAGCTCGTCCAACATCTGCATCCGTATCGGCGAACGCTCCCTTTTTTACAAAACGAACGTTCTCGTCTTTGCCTTCTTTAATGTAAAAAGCACCATATGACGATTCTGTGATCTGTGCAGTCGCAGAAAGGAAGATCTCCGCAAGCGTTTCAAGTGATGATACGCCTTGGTTCTTACTGACAACATCCGTTACACTTCGCTGCAGCCAGTCACGTTCTTCAAAAGAATTCAACAGTTCGTTCGTCGCTTCTCCTAAATCACGAATCTCATCGTTCGATTTTACATGAATGCGGCTGCTTAAGTTCCCGCCTGTCGTCATCGCGCGGATCGTCCCAACAACTTCTTTTATCGTTTTGATGATCGATCCTGAGATCACCCATGCAAGAGCAGTCGAAACGAGAACGACGAACGCAAGCAAACTAAAAAGACCGATTTCTAAGTATCGATTTTGTTCGTTTAGATCATTTGCACGTTTTTGTGTAAGACTTTTTTCTGTATCACGGAAAGAATCAAACTGCTGTAGCACTTTTTCAGTCTGTGATTTTCCTGGATCTTGTTTAAAGAACTCAGCAATACCTGCCGTGTCATTCTGCTGTTTCATTTGAATCGGTGGATCACCCGCAACAGCAACCCAATTTTGAATGTTTTCATTGATCTCAGCAATTCTCTTCTGCTGACTCGGATTGTCCGATAACAGCTGATTCAGCGTGTTGTAGTCTTTTGACCATTGAGAGCTTGCTTCATTATAGAGTTGAAGATAGCTTTCATCACCCGTAATGATGTACGCACGCTTATTGGTTTCCATTTTCAAGAGATCCTTTTCAATCTGACTCGTAAGATCTCGAACCGCAAAATCATGCTGGATAATAAAGTTCCTCTCACTCTTCATCGTGTCCAACTGATTGGTTACCGCAAGAATAGCAGCAATTAAACAGATAATGATCACAATATAGCCAGTAATAATTTTCTGGCGAATCCCGAATCTAAAATTATTCATCCCCTATATTCCTGCCTTTTTACAAAAAATGTTTTTATGCCTAATTATACTGTTATTTGTGAGATAAAGGTAGTAAGGAAGGCCGTGGAATGTGCTGGAAAAAGAAAAAACTAGATCTTTTTTACTGAGATCTAGTTTTAGGCGTTTAGTTTGTGGGTTGCAGCTTATTTTTATAGTGAAGTGCGGATAGTAGTTTTAATCCACCTAATGTTTTGATTTGTTTTTCAAGAATGGTGAGTGCTTGGTTTTTGTTGCCGTTTCGTCGAAGTTCCTCCACTGTCAACCACGTTACATAATGCGGGTCTTTTAACTGGTTTTTATGTTGCTCGTAATCTGCCTGTCTGCCTTCTTCCATCGCAACGATTGCAGAATAATAGAGGGTAAGATCACTCTTTTTCATGTTTTTGAGGAGCTCTTTTGCGTCGTCCCATCTTTCTTGCTGTGTGTATAGCATGATCTCGGCGTATTTCCTTGCCTGCGCCTGTTTAATTTTCGTGAGTCTCGTTTCGGCTTCACTTTCCTCTTCATATAAGAAAGCATATAAAAAGCGATGATATGGCTGTTTTGATTTTAGTAAGTATCTTTTTACTTTTTCAGCATCTTTTTGCCACATTAATGGATAGAGAAGTGCTAGGAATGAGCTTGCTACAAATAGGACAAGCAGCGTGACGAACACCCAAGTTTGTGCACCAAGTACGGAGAGTGTGAATGAAAGGATGAATAGCATGAGGTAGAGAATCCAGATCATAGGTTTTATGATTCCTTTCTGTAGTAGAAGTTTCCATATTTATTATTACATAGAGAGGGGATTTTACGGTACGTGTTTTTATATTTGTTACACGTTCGCCGGTAAAGTGGGTGTTTTCACCTGTAAAGTGACCGTTTCCACCTGTGAACCATTCTGTTTCACCGCTAACTGTACCTTGACCACCTGAAATTGGCTCCTGACCACCTGAAACCAACTCCAAACACACTTGAACCCATCCATAAACATAAAAAAGCCCAAAGGGGCATCCCTTTGAGCTAACTTCCGTCCAATTTATATACTTTCTCCGATTTTCCGTACCGAAATCCCGGATTCCTCTAAGGTTTGTCTGATTTTCTTAGCAAAACTTAGTGCATGAGCTCCGTCACCGTGAATACACACCGTATCTGCTTTAATATCGACGTCAACATCTTGCTGCGTCATCACTTTTCCCTCTTTTGCCATACGAATCACTTGTGCGACAGCCGCATCATCATCCGTAATCACCGCATGTGGCAGTTTGCGTGAAGTAAGCGTGCGATCTTGCTGATACGTTCGATCAGCGAAAACTTCAGATGCTGTTCGCAAGCCGATCTTTTCACCTGCTGAAACGAGTTCACTCCCAGCAAGTCCAAACAAAATAAGCTCAGGGTTCACTTTATAAACTGCTTCGGCGATCGCTTCAGACAGCTCACGATTCACCGCTGCCATGTTATAAAGCGCGCCATGTGGTTTCACGTGTTGAATCGTTCCGCCTTCAGCTTTCACAAACCCCCACAATGAGCCGATCTGATAAACCACCATCTCATACGCTTCTTGAGGAGAGATGTCGATGTTGCGACGCCCGAATCCTGCTAGATCAGGCAATCCCGGATGAACACCGATACCAACTTCATGCTCTAATGCTAATTTCACTGTTTTTCTCATCGTAGCAGGATCTCCCGCATGAAAGCCGCATGCGATGTTTGCTGACGTTATGTATTTTAGAATCTCTTCGTCTGTTCCAAGTTTGTAAGCGCCAAAACTCTCGCCCATGTCGCAGTTAATATCAATAATACTCATGAAAAGACCTCCCGCTTTTTAAACATACGTTTAATTTACACCAACTGTACGATAAGTTTTATATATTGTAAAATGTTTAGGAAAACTAATGAAGGAGGTGAGACATGTGGAAAAAGTACTGAATGAAATTCTAGTAAAATTACTCAGCATCGATAATAAGGTTTCTGATCTGGATGATAAAGTTTCTAATCTGGATAATAAAGTGACCAATTTAGATAAAAAGGTGAAAACCTTAGAAACTGGTCAGCAACAGATTCTAACTAGACTGGATACATTAGAAACGGATGTAAAAGAAGTTAAAGCCACTGTCAATCGGATCGAAGTTAGTCAAAATGATGATGTGGTCGGATTATTAAAAGTAATGCAAAAACAAAAACATTAACCCACATGTTCTATCTATCGCTTCAGAAAAAGTCCTCGATTGTACATTTCTAGATCATTTCAGATTTCTCAAATCCTAAAAAAACGGAAAGCCCCTTGAGAGCAAGGGGCTAATTTATTTTCAATTGTATCAAGCGCGCTATATTTCCCGCAGTTTTTTCCACATTTTGAGCTCCAAGCAGTAATGCTTCTTCTAACGTTACCACACCGTTCATTACGCTAAAAACAGCATCAATTCCGTGATCGTACACCGCTTCATAATCAGGACCGATGCTGCCTGCAATCGCAACAACCGGTACACCATCCTCAACAGCCTTCGCTCGTTTCGCTACACCAACTGGTGCTTTCCCATGTATCGTTTGAGCATCGATCCGTCCTTCTCCAACAATCACAAGGTCCGCATCCTGAACCGCATCTTCAAAATGGATTACATCTAGCACAAGATCAATTCCGCTTTGCAGCTTTCCATCTAAAAACGCCACAATCCCAGCGCCAAGGCCGCCAGCAGCGCCAGCGCCTGCTAACTCATCTACTGCAACACCTAGATTCCGTTCAACCACTTCAGCGTACTTTTTTAAGCTCTCATCTAACATACCTACCATCTCAGGCGTAGCACCTTTTTGCGGTCCAAAAACAGCTGATGCCCCGTGCGGTCCCGTTAACGGATTTGTTACATCACACGCCACATCCAATTTCAACGACTGCAGTCTAGCATCCAGCCCAGACACATCAATGGACAAAAGTTCACGAAGCGCTTCACCACCAGCAGGCAATTCCTCACCGTTTTCATTCAAAAACTTCACACCAAGTGCAGACGCCATGCCGGTACCGCCATCGTTTGTTGCAGATCCACCAAGACCAAGTACGATCCGCTCCACTCCGCGATTCAGGGCATCTAGAATCAGTTCCCCTGTTCCGCGTGTTGTGGTCACACAAGGATTCCGCTTCTCTCTTGGAACAAGATGCAGACCGGAAGCGGCAGCCATCTCGATCACTGCCGTCTTTCCATCACCAGTAACACCGTAAAAAGCATCCACTTTTTCACCGAGCGGACCTGTAACCTCCACTTCGACCATCTTCCCGCCTGTCGCATCAACAACCGATGTAACCGTTCCTTCTCCACCGTCGCCAACAGGAACGTGCACATATTCTGCTTGGGGAAACGTACTTTTAAAACCAGCTTCCACTGCTCTACAGACCTCAGCGGCTGTCATACTTTCTTTGAATGAATCAGGAGCGATGACAATCTTCATCCGTGTCCACCTACTTTATTTTTTAATCCACATAAACTGATACGGAACGAGTTCAACAGTTCCTTCAACAGAATTGCCGCTCCACAAGTCCTCGCCACCAAAAGGAAGCTCCACATCGATCAGTTTGTTCGATACATTCATCACGAACAACACCGTGTCGCCTGTTTCTTCATTTCTGCGAATCAGTGAGAATACCTGCTTCCCAAGATCTATAATCGACTGTGAAGCGAATGGCGAGAACGCCGTTTCCTGCTGACGCGTACGAATCAAACGCTTCAATCCTGTAAACACTTTTTGACGACGAGTAGATGTTTCCAACTCCGAAACGAGTTCATCGTATTGAAACTTCTGGCGATTGATTCGCCGGTTGATTCCAGACGACTCCAACCCTTCATAATCGTTCTGAGAACCTAACAATGAGTGATAATAAACAGCTGGAACACCCATTACCGAAAATAAAACAGAATGCGCCGCAAGCATTTTCTGCACTTGCATATCTTCACTCGTATCTTCGTCTTTGTTGATGAGCGCGTCCATGTAATTGATATTCAGCTCATAAGGAGATTCCGTTCCGTCTGGGTTACTTTTATACGAAACACGACCGCCGTTATTCAACACTTTCTCAGCCAATGAAGAACGTTCCTCTTCTGTTAAGATGCCTTCTGTTGGGCGCATGCCGATACCGTCATGACTCGCTAAAAAGTTAAAGTACGTAGCCGAATCAGACACCTTTTCAATCGACTTAGCCCATCCCGTCAGCTTACTCGCATCATGGGTCGTTAACGTGTGCAATACTAGCGGCGGCAGTGAAAATTGATACACCATATGCGCTTCATTGTTTCCGTCACCAAAATAGCTGATATTTTCTTTATGAGGAACATTCGTCTCAGTGATCAAGAGCGTGTTTAATTGCAATTCTTCTAAAATCTCGCGCCACAACTGAATGATGGCATGTGTTTGAGGAAGATGAATACAAGTCGTACCAGATTCTTTCCACATGAAACCGATCGCGTCTAGACGAATGCTTGTCCCACCGCGGTTCGCATAATCTAGTAAAATATCCGTCATCTCTAGCAACGCAGGAAAATGCTTAAAGTTCACATCCACCTGGTCTTCAGAGAATGTGGTCCACGCTGTCTTTCCACCTTCGTACTCGTGAAACAGCGGAGAGGTGCGGGGACGCACGACGTTTGAAGCATCAAAACCATCTTCTTTTGGGGTAAAATAGTTCGCATATTCAGCTTCACCCTTCAGGTAGCCTTGAAACCACTTGCTCGACTTCGACATATGGTTCGCTACAAAATCAAACATCAACCGGTAATCTCCAGAGAAACGTTCAATATCCGACCAGTTCCCTAGTTCAGGGTGAATCTCACGATAATCAACGACCGAAAAACCATCATCAGACGTATACGGAAACATCGGTAACAAATGTACATCCGTAATCTCATCTGCCGCGTATTCGTTAATGAACTTGTTCAGCGTTTTTAAAGTTGGTTCTCCTTCTTCTTTAATGATATCGCCGTACGTGATCAGATACACATTCTTTTCAGAAAGCGGAGCAGTTTCGCTCCACTTCTTCTCTCTCCAACTCTCTACAAGCTTTACAATCTCTTCTTTATAATTTGACGAAAAATCTTCACCATAGATTGTTTTTAACAGATTCTCAGCTTTCACAGAAAAACTCATTACACATTCTCCTTCATACGAAGCTTTAATGTGACGTATCCTTTTGCTGTAACCGTCACTTCGTCTTTCACATCGATCACACTTTTTTCGTTCAGTTTCGTTTGTAGAACAGATTGGATGTGTTCGCTGCTTATTACGACTGTCTGTGCTACCTCACTTGGGTTAAACAAGCGTAAGATGATCGATTCATCATCATGCGCTTTTTTCATCGTGCTTAGGAACAAGTCGCCTTCTGACTCAAACAAGCTGAATCTTGCAGGCAAAATATCTACTGGATAAGGAATCTCAAAACGATCGAGTCTTTCTTCAAACGTGTTCAACCCTTGCTTTTGATAACTCACACTGTGTCCGCGATATTCATCTACCGTGTTAAACAACTGTTTAACGTCATGACCTTCAGTGACCATAATCGCGTACTCAAACGACATTTTTGTCTGCATTTGAGCATCCGGCGTATAAACGACTTTGTTGTTAATCCCTGACGCGCGGCCTGGTCTCCAAGCTAAGTTGTCACGACCAAGCAAACCTACGCTTCGGAACAATGTTAAAGCGAGTTGCCCCGTTTCTTTGATCAACTCATATTCTTTGATGCCTTTTGTGATAACAGCAGAAGTTAATTCTCCATTCGTTACACCTGCTAGATTTTCTAGCGGATAGATCGGCACCGGTGCTTCAGCGAACTTCTCTTTTTCCCAGTTTTCCATGTACGGATTAACGGTCGGGCGTTGGATCAGACTGAATCCTTGATCGCCGAACGAGACATCTGGTGCTTCAACAGAAGTGTGCAGCAACACGCGAACGCGGTGATCCTTCACTTCATTTTCAATGTCATGGATAACACGGATAAAGTTTTCTCCCTCGCGAAGTTCAAATCGGGTAACAACGGCTAAGTTTCCTGTTGCATCTCCAACTTTTCGTTCTTCCAAGTCTTTTGACACCTGCAACAGATGCACGACTTCCATGAACTCGACCGCATTACCTCCCTCTACATAAACAGATTCGATCTCTCTGGAATAGATCGGCGAGTCTCCAGCAAGTGGAGAAAAGTCATACGAATCTCCCGCATCCGCAACATTTTCAAACTTTACAAAATCAGAGATCGTCTTGTTCAGTGTCTTCACCGTTACATGCAGTTTGCCATCTTCCTCATAAATGCGGAAGTTCTCATTCTCGATCGCTCGGTTGTCTTCAACTTTCGGAGCTACATGTTCGGTCTCTTCATCTTCCACCACTTCAAATGTTTCATAGCCCATGGACGGAAGTTTCACATTCTGTAAAAGTACTTCGTTTCTGTAATAACCAGGCGCTTCTACTTCTTTCTCGCCATCCGCCGTAACGACGATCGTCTTTCCACCTGAGATATATTCCTGATTCAATACGTCGAACAAAACAGGATTTCCGTTTAGATCACGAACACCGAACCCTTTTTCTTTTGTAAAAAGAACCACTTTCTGCGAACCTTGGAACGCTTTAGGAAGCAGATGGAACATCACAAAGATTGAATCTTGGCCAAGCTTTCGGCTCACAGCTTCTGTTATTTGTTTTTTTAAGAGATTCAAACAGCCATCAGCAATTCGGATAACCTTTGCAAGACGATTCACGATTTCTTGATTCGTGTCATCAGAGTTACACCCACCGATGCTATCATGTGCATGAACGTCGAATAACATCTTCCACATCTCATCCAGCCATCTTTGCGGATATTTAAAGCCCAGCGTACTCGCCAAACTTGCCAAAGGTTCTAGCTCATAAATAACCTTTTCTTCAGCCATATCATTAAGTTTCTTTATATCATAACGCTGAGAACGAATCGTATTATGAATACGAGATTTTTGAGTCGCGATCAGCTCACCCTGTAGCACGTTCTTAAAATCTCCTTCGTCCCACGTATCCTTCATGAACGTTTCATAGTCGGATAGCACATATTCGTGTTTGTCATCTATTTCGTTCAGCTTTTTTACCGTTTCAGGAAAATGCTCACGAACGAGCACTTGGTCACCACCGGAGGGCAACAACAAGTTATCCGTGTTCGCGTTCAGATCAGCTATTTTCCCTAAAATAGGCAGCAATCGTTCTTCCATGTACTGAAGATCATCTGATAAAAATTTTCCTGGACCATAACCGAAGTAGATATTATTAGCCTTCACGCTCTCGCCGTCTGGTGATTGCCACGTGAAGTTCAGATCACCGTTCAACTGATCGGTATAAATCCCGCGCTGCAACACGCTATAATCGATATCAAATTCTTTGAACATAGACGGAAGATATGTGTTCTGACCAAAAATATCAGGCAGGTAACCAACGTTCAGGGAGTGACCCATCTTTTCAGCAATCCGCGTTCCATACATCAAGTTGCGGATCAATGACTCTCGGTTCACCAGTAGTGAATCTGCTTGTGTGTACCAAGGTCCTACAAAGATACGTTTATCTGCGATCAAACGGCTCAATCGTTCTTTTTCTTCTGGACGAATCTTTAGATACTCATCAATGATCGAGCTCTGCGCATCAAATACATAGCCTGTATACTCAGGATCTTTCTCCATCACTTCCATCAATCGGTCCATGTTTTCTACGAGTAGTAGATTTGAATCTTCTATAGTAAAGTACCACTCGCGATCCCAATGCGAATGCGGTACGACGTATACCTTTTTTTGTTTTTGTTTCATGCTGTTCCCCTCCCGTGTTGCTCACGTTTAATAGAAAGAGGGGTCATCTTTTTAACAAGATGCGCCCCTTTTCTTTTTTTAGATATTTTTAGAGATAATGCTTCAATTTCACTTTGTCCCCTTCGACCTTGTAAGTTGATTGGAGCGTAAGGTGCGAGACTCCTGGGGGATCAGCGGGACAGGTGAGACACCTAACAGCGCAGAGCGCTAGGTGGCTCACCGCACGCCCCCCCGGAAAGCGAGCATCCTGAAGCGGAAATCAACCTCTTCCAAGGACAACAAAGCTTTTCTTTTTACGCTTGTCGCTCTTTTTTCTTTATAATCGCAAAGCGGATAAAGATGTTGGAGAATGCGATGAAAGCTGCACCGACAAGTAGTCCTAGCAAGTAAGCCCAAAGGTTCTCAACGAGCGGCCAGCCCCAAACTGCCGGAAGCGGAAGCCATTGAACAGCTCCAAGTAAGACAGCCGTACTTGCGCCAAGAATCGCACCGATAATGTTGATCGGAATTGTGATCAACGGGTTACGAAGCATGAACGGAATCGCACCTTCAGAGATTGCAAGAAATCCTAGTAATAATGAAGTATTACCTGCTACACGAAGGTCTGCAGGGAATACACGGCGGCCGACGATATATTTATCGATTACAACAGCAACTCCAAGACCGATTGGTGGAATAACGATCGCTAGAACACGAGCCGTTAACGGATACACTTCATCTGCAGCAAGTCCGATTGCGATCGCACCTGCTGCTTTGTTGATCGGTCCACCTAAGTCAAAAGCAGTTGCAGAAGCGATGATCGATGCAAGAACAACATCACCCGTTCCTTGTGCAGACTCGATCCAGTTGCGTAATACTACGTTCAGACCGCCAAACACAGGATCTACAATGTAAAAGTTTAAGAAAAAGATCGATAGTACTGAGATCGCTGGGATGATAAACATCGGCTTCATCGCAGCTAAGTTTTTATTCAATTGAATTTTTCGGTTCAAGAAACGAGCGATATAACCTGCTGCAAGACCAAGGATCAATGCTCCTAGAAATCCAGACGGAATGCCATCCGGGTTGTTCCAGAACGTATAATGAAGTCCGCCAGCAAAAGCTCCCCCAATAAATCCAGCTACAAGTCCTACACGGTCAGCCAGTGAATAGGCGACAAACGCTGCAAATATCGGGTACATGAATTTAAATATGAGTGCTCCAAATTTATCTAAATGATGAAGAATAACGAATAGCTCATTTGAATGTGTAGCATATTTCGGATCTGCGAGTTCATTCACAAGTCCGAACGGCATCGCACCGAGTTTTGCGATTCCCATCATCAATCCACCTGCTACGATAACGGGTATCATGTATGAGATCCCTGTCATTACCGCTTGGACCATATCTTTAAAGAATCCGCCTCCGCCGCTTGATTGAGTAGTAGAAGATTCTTCTTCCTCTGCTTCAACAACACCATCAGGGTTACTCAGCGCTTTTCGAATCATTTCTTTCCCTTTTCGTAATGGTTCAGCTACACGCGTCTGCACATACGATTTACCTGCAAAACGGTCTTTTTGCTTTGGTGCAATATCCGTTGCAAAGATGACAGCGTCTGCATTTTTGATCACATCTGCTGATAACTCATCTTCAATCCCACTAGCACCCTGTTTTTCAACGAGTACAGAAACACCTAACTCACGTCCTGCTTTTTCCAGAGCTTCAGCCGCCATATACGTATGTGCGATACCTGTTGCACATGCTGTAACCGCAACGACGGTTTTGGTGAATTCTTTTTCAGGGGCAGCTTCTTTCTTCTCTTCAACATCCAGTCTGTTTAAAAACTCATCAGTTGTACCTGCTGCCATCAAACCTTCCAAGTAACCGTCGCGCATCAGATTCGTACTTAGTGTAGACAATACTTTTAAATGCGTCGTTCCCGCTTCACTCTCAGGAATGGCGATCAAGAATACGAGCTGGACTTTGTTGTTCGGATCGATACTTTCCCAGTCTAGGAGTGGTGTTTTTAGACGAGCTACCGCAAAGACGGCTTGTTTTACCGTTGCCGATTTTCCGTGCGGAATCGCTAACCCTTTCTCCATGCCTGTTGGAGATTGCTCCTCGCGTTTTAATACCGCTTCCAATAAAGCTTCTTCAGATTCTATATAATTTTGTTTTTTAATCTTTGAAATTAGCTGTCGGATCACTTGCTCTTTATTCTGAGCATCTACATCGAACAACACTAAATTCGGATGGGTCATGTTTCTTAGTTCCATGACATTCACTCCAATCTCCCCTAGTATGAAAGCACTTCCAACTTTCTATACTCTATTTGTAACATGAAAGTAAGCGTTATCTTTGTACAGAGTCCGTACATTTGTACAGAATGAAAAATGGGCTATACTAAAAGAAAGAATCGTACGGAAATGAGGAAGTTAACGATGGGGAAGTTTCTAGATCAGTTCAGCAGCAAGTTAGCTGAACTTACACCGACCGAAAAGCAAGTCGTATATTACATAGACAATCATATAGATGAAGCAAAAACGCATTCGTTGACCGAGATCGCCAAAGTAAACAATGTGAGTACAACCACAATCGTGCGCATGTCGCATAAGCTCGGACTTGAAGGTTTCTCCGAACTAAAATACATTCTGAAAACGATCGAGAATCAGCATGTGATGTTAGGAGACAATCCGGTTGAACGCTATAAAGAAGAGTTTGTCTCTGCATTTGAAACGATTCAAAAAACGGAACTCGAAAAATTGAGTGAGAAGATCGTGAATGCTAAGCGTGTGATAGTAGTTGGTGTAGGTCTATCGAAAATGATGGCAGAGTACTTCAGCAAATTACTTATGCAGACGAACAAGCAGACTCACTACACATACGAGTCACACATGATCGACCTTTTACCGAACATGGTGGAACCGAACGACCTCGTGTTCTTTATCTCGTCAAGCGGCGAAACGAAAACGCTTCTGCAAGCAGCCGAAAAGCTTTCATATAAAGTCGTAGATACAGCCGCGATCACGAACGCAGCCGACTCCACATTAGGTAAGATGGTGAAAACAAGTTTAAGCATGACGGTCGGACGGGTGAAGTTCGCAGGCTATGATATTACAGCAAGATCGACATTGATGCTGTTGATCGACCTTTTGTTTGAGAGCTATTTGAAGAGAAGTGTGAAGTGATTTTCATGGGGCGGACTCAAATTATCATATTTTATATGAACGAGGTTGTTTTTACGGTACGTGTTCTTATATTTATTACGCGTTCGCTCAATATGGCTATCGTTTCACACCAACAGTTGAGCGTTTCGCTCCGAATCGCTCACATTTCACCCCAATCCTCTTCTCTTTCGCTCAATCGAATACATGTTTCGCTCAGACCAAATACATGAACCGTTCAAGGTCATTTATGAATGAGTTTAGTTCATAATCTATCACCCACTTAAACAGCTCCCCTATCCCACACTACCTAAAAAATATGTTAAACTACCCACTTAACCAAAAAAACATAACTTTTTCCAATAAAATCATCTATTATATAGAGAAGAGTATTTTTTAAGGACGTGGACAATGAAAAAGCATATTCCAAACTTATTAACATTAGGAAATTTATTCTGTGGGTTTCTTTCCATCGGGTACGTTTCAAACGGTGATATTCGAAACGCAGCCATCCTTATTTTTATCGCGATGATGCTGGATGCGGTCGACGGAAGAGCAGCTCGCATCTTAGGGGTTTCAGGAAACCTTGGAAAGGAACTCGATTCACTTGCGGACGTTGTATCTTTTGGCGTTGCACCCGCTTATTTTGTAGCGAATACTTACTTTGCTCATCTAGGGATGTGGGGCTTTCTTTTTGCAGGATTGTTTCCGTTATTCGGCGCCTACCGTCTAGCGCGTTTTAACATTACGGCTGCAGAAGAATCGATGAAATATTTTAAAGGAATCCCAATCCCGCTAGCTGGTGGAATCGTTGTATTCTTAGTCTTTTTTGTAAAATGGATTCCGCTATGGATTTTTGTACTTCTGTTTTACGGACTCGGCCTCTTGATGGTGAGTACGATCAAGATTCCAAGCTTCAAGGATATTCCGATGCCGCGATACGGTACAATCATCTCGCTATTTTTGTTCTATATGTTTTATTTGCTTGCGAAGAACAGATTCGAGAGCGTACCGATCTTCTTCTATGTCGCTTTAGCTACGTACTTCTTATTTATTGGAGTGCGTTTTGTTAAGGTGAAAGAGATCAAGATCCGACGACCTCGCCGACCTCGTCGTAACAAAAGAAGACGCTTCTAAAAATACCTACCAGATGCTAAAACATTTAGCATCTGGTTTTATTTTTGAATCATCTTTTCCTCTCTCCCTTCATATAATGTCACAATAAGCGAAACATGTACTTTGTGAAATGGACAAATCATGTTTGAGAGGAGAGATGGTATGAACAACTACCCAAACCTTAGGGAGTTTTATGAAAAGGTGCCGATTTTAATTGGTGAAAACGACCGGGCCGCTCTAAAGAATAACGCTCAGGAAGACGACACTTCACTTGAGAGCTCTACACATTGGCTCATCGCCATGGAAGGCAGTGAAAAGCAACGAAATGTTTACCACTGGAAGGTGCTCATCTATCCTTCACAAACAAAAATGATACATTGCTATAAATCGCCGTACTACGCGTCGCAGCACTTTACATCCATCTATGAGGCCATCGAGTATTCTAACGAGTTAAGTCAAAAAGCTCGTGAGGATCAACTAAGCACTATTGAAAAGCCTGTTCTACAAAGAGAAGCATAACGTGATCCACCCTCGCTTTTCTTTTTGCTAGAGATTGTGAAACAGTGTACAAAAGGCATTGAACTACATAAGAAACGCATCAATGAAGTGGATCAACAACCAGTTCATTTTTATTATGTCTTCTTTACAAAAAACTGGAGACTAACTTACCAAATAAAGGTATAGTAAAAAAATAAGGAAATGAAGAGATGAGGATGTAGATGGATTATATAAAATACGTAAGAGCTATGGTAGGACACTCAAAAATTATTACAGTGGTCGCCGGAGCTTTTGTTCTTAATGAAGAGAATGAATTACTTCTTAATAAACGGAGTGACAACGGCCAATGGGGTCTGCCAGGGGGCTTTATGGAATTAGGAGAAACTGTCCAGGATACAGCTAGACGAGAAGTTTTTGAAGAAACAGGACTGAAACTTGGCAAACTCGAGTTATTTGGTATTTATTCTGGACATCGCTTTGATAAGACCTTTTTAAATGGCGATCAAGTATCGATGGTGAAGCATGTGTTTACATGTCATGATTTTTCTGGAGACCTTCTTACTTCAAATTCCGAATCTATGGATAATAAATTTTTTCCGCTTGACCAGCTTCCTGAGAATCTTTTCACTGATCATCTTGAGATAATCCAAGATTTTCTTAATGATCCTGAAAGACCTGTTGTAAAGTAAAGACGCGCTTAACATATGAGAAATGGTAGATTGCTAAAGACAGTTATTGTAAAAGTAAAACATCATGCATTTTTAGAATTTGCTTTTCAAAACATAACATGTCCTGTCCCCATAAATTATTTAGAGGAGAATCACGATGAACGAAGCACACCAAGAGGAACTTACCTCATTTGAAGAGCAGCATAAAGTTGTTCAAAAAAACATACCTTACTACGACTTAAAGTGGAAATCCGTTGAGAACCCGGCAACAAAAGATACGTGGAATTGGCTAGCCTTCTTCTTTTCAACGTTTTGGCTCGCCTACCGCAAAATGTATAAGCCGTTTTTTATTATTTCAGGTATTCAATTGCTCTGGGCTATACCTTTTTATTTTACTGATCTTACTGCATGGCTTGATCTCCCTTTTTACGGAATCATATCCATAATCGTCGGGTCATTCGGAAATCGTTGGTATTTTAATCATACAAACCATGTTTTGAAGCAAGCTAGAGCCTTACCCGAAACCGTACAAGACTCATATATACAAACCAAAGGCGGAACACATGTTGGAATCATGCTTGGTTTGCATACCCTTTTGTTCGCACTTTTCTTTGCGTTGGATTTTGGTTTATCTTTCATACCAACAGAAACGAACATAAAGGACGTCGTACGAATTAGTGAAGAGGCAGATACATTAGAAGTTTACATGGATAACCCGAAGTGGAACTACATCAAACAAGAAGGTCGTCACCATGTTGTAGAATTTACAGGTTATGATTACACCGAGAAAGAAGATGTCAGAATCGTCTTATATGTTTACTTTGACAAGTACATGTATGAATGGAATCAAGTCTATATTAACGGTAAAAAACTTAACGAAGAAGATTCAATCGATTATGAACTATATATTGAGGATAGTTCTTGGTGATTTAAATAAAAGGAGCTTTACGCAGCTCCTTTTTCTTATATCGTTCTCCATTCACAACCTGTATAAAGTTTCAGCTCCCCTTTATAAAAGACCATGCGCCCAGCAGTTGGATTCTTCGGTAAGCTGGATACATTTATATTAATACCGTCTTTTGCGATAACTTCTCCAGTTTCCGTAATGGTCACTACATTGGAAGTTCCGTTCAGATCTGTAATGTTTAAACTGCCGTTATCATCACGAATTGTCCACCTCCGCATTTTATTCGGTGTGCTTAAGCTAATTTCCAAGTTGTCCGTATGTGATTCAAATTTCACTTCACCTTTACAGCCACGCTTTGTTTTAAAATGAAATTCTTTATCTGGGTTCGCCATTCCACCGAATCCCCAATACCCATTTGTTTTGTTAATCGCTAGCATCGTTTCTAGTCCTCTACCACCGGCTACTTTATTACCGATGATCTTGAAATGGGCTAATTCATCGTCTGATGCACCTTTTGAAACACCACTCGAAACGCCTGCTGTATTAATTCCTTGACCCACTCCCCAAGCCACTTCACCCTTTATCCCTGTAAAATACGTGGCTCTTCGGTTATTCGTGTTTTCTCCTTCATGCATCAACATGAAGGCTGGGTGCCAATTTCCGTTTAGCCATTGAGTATTTCCATCATTCTTACCAGCTGTTTCATTATGAGTCTTTGTAATAATTCTATATTGCATACCGTCTCCGTTACACGAATCATATCGAGTGTTGATGGAATAATCATGTATTAGAATATCATGGCGTGCAGAAGAAAAGTCAGGGTATGTACTTGGGATTCCACGTTTATATCCGTAATCAATCTCTGGCGGTACCACGACAACCCCTCTTCCCCTGCTGTCTACATCCGCGATTGCCGCTTGAAGTGCAGCCCGGTTATGATACTGCGAGTGCATAGGGGCAGCTCCATAAAAAATAACCGAAACCATTTGTGGTGAACCAAACATCTTACCACTCCTTAAAACGTTACGTTCTTTTCAATTCCCTAAACAAAGAAACTTCAACTTACTAGATAATGGTACTATTAAGAAAAAGAACTTTAGAAGGAAGTTGAATACACTTGTTAAATATTCTTAAAAAAAGACCTTTATATATAGGTGCAGGTACAACATTTTTATTCACCATGTTTTATTTCTTCCTGAGCACAGGATTTAGCGGAGAAAATGAGGGTCTTCCTTATCTTATCCCTTATTTCATCTTATTCGTTTATTTCATTTGTTTTCTAGGTGAAGCTGCACTTTCTATCTTTCCTAATAGGAAACACGTATTTAATCTATTACTAGTATTGCTTCTATCTAGCACGATTAGTATATTTTTTAGTTTACTAATTTACGGAGATATCTATTATATGATTTTAATCGCACCGTTATTAACAGTCGGAAGCCTCGTCTATTATTTTTCTAGTAGAATGATTCAAAGAAAAAACATAGCTTTTCTTCTCTCTACATCTCCTTTATACGTCTTATTATTATCATTAGTACTCATTCTATAGTAGAAGAAGGGGATGAAAGAATGGAAGAATCTTTTGGAAAACGAAAAATCTTTGCTACCATATTGACGAGCTTTCTTTTTTCACTCAATTTGACAGTTCTGTCTGTTTTCGATCGTGAAACTGGTGAAAGTGGCTTAGAAATTATCATGATTCCGATTTTTGCTTCATTTATAGCTGCAGGTGTCATCGTATGTATTGGTCTCATAACATCTGCAATTATTGAATTTATCATCTGTAAGATCGGCTGGAACTACAACATCAGCGTTCCTATGTACATTGTTTCACATGCAGCCATGGGTTTATTAATAGGGAGACTAATCTTTGGTTTCTGGGGATTATATACGTATACAGGGGGGTTATGTGCGACAGTATTCGCTTCCATTGATATGTGGCTTCTTTTTAGAGTAAAGAAAGGAAAAGGCACTTCTGAAGAGATTCTAAAGATCTATCTATGGGCCATACTCACCGTTATTGTTGTTACACTTTCACTATTTTTGTTTGTTCAACTATTTTAAAAAGATATAGTAAGTACAGAAAAGACTCCTGAGTTCATCAATAACCTACTCATGAGTCTTGTTATTTATCGATAGATATTTCCTATAGTTGAACAGTAACTTCTGATTTATGAACCAATATTACACGAGGTACATACGGTTCATTCACTTTTCTAATCTCAAGAAAATCCGAAGAATACACATGTAATACTTTGTGCAATTCATCATGATAGCTTACGAGGTCGCCTCTTTCAATAGTCATAGCTTTCACCCTAGTCGTTAGTTTCTATAGTTAATTATACCTAACTATTTCGGTAAAAAAATTGGGAAACATGAAGGGATTTTGGGTTTAAATTACGATAATTTAAGACTAGTTTCCTCTTACAGTTAAAGTTCAGGTATATTTATAGAAGGGAAAATTTTTAGCGTGAGCTTATACCTAATAAATGTAAATACACCATGCAAACAAAGGCGGGGTAACAAATATGAATTTAGGAGAAAAGATTCGTTATTTCCGAAAAGTCAAAAACTTATCCCAGCAAGAACTGTCTGCCGGGATTTGTTCGGTTCCTTATTTAAGTAAGATTGAGAACGGAGTAACTGAACCTTCGGAGGAAATACAGCAGCATTTAGCGGCAAAATTAGATATTAGATTACATACCATTAATGAGAATGAGTTAATTCAAAATTACATACAACTTTTCCATTCATTGTACCAAAGAGACTATCAAACTGCAGAACAACAATATCACTCACTTTTAAATTCACCCTCACAGTCTGTTGAGGAAGACATATTGCACAAAATATTTAAGAGTATTTATATCATGATGGCAATGGAAAATACAAAAGAAGTCTCCAGTTTATTAGATGAAGTTGCCTATATTGACAATGTGATTAAAGGGGAAAAAGCGTTTTATTATTTAATTGCCAGAGGACAATTAAGTTACTATTTAGAAGAATTTCAGGAATGTTTTAATTATCTCACTAAAGCCGAGAAACTTTTAGAAGAACACCGGTTTCAAGAATGGGAAAAAGGATATTTGCTCTACACCATTGGTCTTACAGCACATAAACTTTACAAAAATGTTGTTACATTAGAATATACAAATAAAGCTTTAGAAATCTTTGAAAAAACCTACTTTTTTAAACGATGTGCTGATTGTAGAGTGTTACTCGCTACTGTACATCTAAGGATAAAGAATTTTGAGGAATCTTCAAAACATTTACTACTTGCAGAAACGATTGCAAATTCATTTGGTGATAGTGACCATTTAAAGGGCATTATCTATCACAATTTAGGTGGCATTGCCACGCATAAAGGAGAAACAGAAGAAGCAATAAAACTCTATTCTCGAAGTTTATTAGCCAAAGAGAAAGAGCCACTTTCCTTAAAAATTGTAACCTTATCCGCGTTAGTAAAAAGTTATCAAGTGTGTAACGATCGAGAAAAAGGTCTGGAACTCATAAATACTTGGATTGATCAGTTGAAAGATAATACTCTGTTTAGAGGGTATGAACTTCATTTTCTTTATCATAAACATTTATTTACTCATGGTGAACTCAATGAAGAGGCTGTTCAATTTATGATAAAAGAGCTGATTCCTTATTTTGAAAAACGAAATGAGTGGATCTTTTTATCAGAATATTATCCCATCCTAGGAAAATATTTTGAAAACAACCAGAAATATAAACAGGCAAGTATGTATTATAATTCTGCAATTCAATCCATGAAGAAAATGTATGACTTTGGAGTTACTTATATCTAATTTAAAGAAAAAAGCACTAGGAAGTGCTTTTTTCTGATGATTTAAATAGTCTAGCATACTTCACTCACCGAGCGCTCTTGTAAAATCACTGCCAGCTCCTCCGCCGAAATCGGCCGGCTGAAGTAATACCCTTGCGCCTCGTTACATTGCTTTTGCTGCAGAAATTGAAGCTGTTCTTCCGTCTCTACCCCTTCTGCTATTACCTTCAGATCCAAGTTATGAGCCATTGCAATAATGGTTTCTACGAGTGAAGCGTCTTTCGAATCGGCATAAATGTTGCGTGTAAAGCTTTGATCGATTTTTAGTGTATGAATCGGGAACGTTTTTAGATAGCTTAGGGACGAATAGCCTGTTCCAAAGTCATCGATAGAGAGATGAATTCCCATCTCTTTCAACAACTGCATTTTCGCCACAGCATACTTTGAATCTTGGATGATACTTTCCGTCAGCTCAAGCTCTAAATATTGTGGCGCAAGCTCTGTTTCATTTAATATTCTACTCACCCGCTCAACAAGATCACTCTGCTGAAATTGACGGGATGAAATGTTGACTGCCATCCGTAACGGCGTGTATCCTGCATCTTGCCACGCTTTATTTTGACGACAAGCCCCGTGAAGCACCCATTCTCCGATCTGCAGAATCAGTCCTGTTTCTTCAGCGATCGGAATAAATTCAGCCGGTGAAATCGTCCCCCATTCTGGATGATGCCAGCGTAAAAGTGCTTCAACTCCAATGATGTCGCCTGTTTCCACATCAATCTGAGGCTGATACACAATTTTAAACTCATCGCGTTCCAGTGCCTTACGTAAGCCAATCTCAAGCTTCATTTTCTTAGTAACGGCTTCATTCATCTCAGGTGTATAAAATTGAAAGTTGTTTTTCCCTTGTTCTTTCACACGGTACATCGCAGTGTCTGCATTCTTGATCAATGTTTCAATATCACGGCCATCTCCTGGGTACATTGCAATTCCAATCGAAGGTGTGACAAAAAGCTCTTGCTCGTTAACCATAACTGAGCTGCTAAACAGATCTACGATTTGCTGTGCAATTTTAGAGACTTCATCTGCCGTTGTATTTGGTATGAGTACGATAAATTCATCCCCACCCTGACGGCAGACCGTATCGTTCTTCCCTACACATGCTTGGATGCGCTTTGCAATTTCAATCAACAGTTGATCTCCGACCGCATGACCTAACGTATCATTGATGTACTTAAATCGATCAAGATCAATGAACATGATGCCAATGGTCTGCTTGTTCTCATCTGCCAGTTCGAGTGCTTGAGTAAGACGGTCGTTCAACAGAAGTCGATTCGGAAGTCCTGTTAAAGGATCACGGTAGACCATCTGATTAATCTTCTTCTCGTTTCTTTTTCGCTCCGTAATGTCCCGAATGATGCTGCTAAAATATACTTGATCTTCTTCCTGCCATGCAGCAAGCGACAATTCAATCGGAAATTCACTTCCATCCTTTCGAAGTCCTTCTAACTCAACCGTATTGCCGATCACTTTTGGTTCTCCAGACAACAGATAACGTTCCATGCCTTCTTTATGAGCTTTTCTAAACTTGTACGGTATAATGATCTGCAGATTTTTTCCTAGTGCTTCTTTTTCGTTAAAGCCAAAGAGCAGCTCTGCTCCTTTATTCCACGAGATAATGGTACCTGTTCGATCTGACAGAATAATAGAATCGTTAGCAGACTCAATAACAGAGCGGAACTTTCTTTCTGATAGAATCGACTGATATTCAAATCTTCGATCGATGAACGTACTGATGAACACCATCCCTAACAGAATGAGGATGACGATCCCAATCGCATAAGCTAGAAGGGTGCTGTTAAACGGTGTTGCTGCTAGATCAGTGTGATGCTGATGCGCTTTGTAACTAGCCGCTGACATACCCGTATAGTGCATTCCGGAAATGGCGATACCCATAAGCACCGCACTTCCTAGCTTCACGAGCCATATTTTACTTGTTTTATAGTTTTGACTAACAAACGAAAGTAGATACAGAGCTACGACTGATGCGACAAAAGCAATAATCGCCGAGAGCGTCCATAAGAATGGATTGTACTGTATTTCAGCGTTCATCTTCATCGCCTCCATGCCCGTGTAATGCATAGAAACGATACCCGTTGCCATGAAAAGAGCTCCTAACAATACCTGCTTCTTCCCCATGACAGGGCGGCTGATAATATAGAGAGCGATTCCGGATGATAGGATCGCTGGAATGATTGAAACAATGACGAGTGTTATATCATAGGTGACTGTGATGGATAAGTGAAAAGCAAGCATCGCCACGAAATGCATTGCCCAAATCCCCATTCCCATAGCAAAAGCTCCCGAGATCATCCAAATGTACCGTGCGTATGATTTTGTTTTTTGTACCTGTATCCCTAAATCTAGCGCAGCATAAGAAGCTATGACTGCAATAATGATTGATAGAGAAACAAGCGGAATGTGATATGTACTAGAAACGGCGTCCATTTATAGAAACTCTCCTTGTTAGTGAATGAAAAATACTTTACTTATTCTATATCGGTAAAATATTTACTGTATTAAGAGAGGTAATAACAATATTTTTAAACAGTTGTTTAATTTGATAGATTATCTGTAAAAGTTGTAGATTTTTTTATGCATACTTGCGAAGGGAATTTATGTATAATTATAATTAATTGGAAATAAAAGTTAATATTAGTTATGAGGAGTGATCTTATGGTGTTAAAAAGAAATGCTGGCATACTTTCAATTCTTTCTTTATTGATCGCAGGATCTCCAATCATCCTCGCTGCTTATAGCCCATTCATTGCGGACTATATGTTTCCTATTTTTTTCACGTTTATCGCATTATCCTTGTTCTTGGCTTTTTACGCAAAAAAAGGATTATCCAAACGTATTGCTACAACTCTCGTTTTTGGATTCATAGGCTTGGCCGCGCTCTTGTATCTTGGCATGCACCTCTTCTGGTCTAAGCCTTAATCCAATATAATAGCAGGAGGTATTTATCATGTTTTTTGGAATGCCTTTTCTTATTAGTTTAGTTCCAGGCGTAATCGTCCTCTTTCTCACGTGGTGGCTAAGAAAAAAGAACGTCTCTTTGTTTATAAAACTTGTGCCATGTTTGTTAACCGTGATTAGCTCCTTGGTCATTTTTTATGTAAGTTTAGAGTTCATTCGAGGTTTTGAAGGAGCTGCTTACGGGATCCTCGCGTTTTTCTTACTTTGTTATGGAGTTGCCGCTTATTTTCTTGCTACAAAAAGAATCACCGTCATTCCAAACACAAAAAAAGGATAACCTGGTTCAACTCCAGGTCATCCTCATCCTTTTTCCTGCCGTTATCCCAAACGAAACACGATTCCATGCCCACCTTTTGGGTATTCCCATTTAATGTTTTGATGCGGACAACCGATTCGGCAGCTTCCACACTCGTGACAGCCTTCGTAACCGACGTGCATCCGAATCTCTTCCCACTTATAGACTTCTGCCGGACAGAAGATCGTGCAGATTTTATCAGGACAATGGTTCAGGCAAACATCCGCATCCATAACGGTGAGATGTGACTTCGTGTCTGCGTTAAAACGAACGAGATACTGTTTTTCTTCGATGCTCTGACACTTTCTTTCGCTCATTTACTTCATCACCTTCCACGCCCGGTATGCATCACGAGCTAGTTTGAATTTCTCTCCAGCTGTTCCTACATCACGCCAAATTTTCTTCTGTTTCTCCCATTTCGATGAACCATCGACCGTAAACATTTGGCTTGCCGCTTTGTTCACCATCGGAATGTACTTATCAAAATACTGAGGAAACTTATCAAAGTGATGCGTCGAATCCCTATACTTTTTCATATCCTGACCCACAAAGCTGCTCATCAAGCGCGTCTTATAATGATTGAGTGTTGCTTCGGAATAATCGTCTCGTTCTTTTGCTAATAAAACAGCTTCTGCCGCAAACTGGCCCGATTTCATCGCAAGGTTCGAGCCTTCACGGTGGATCGCGTTTACGAGCTGGGCGGCGTCTCCAACAACGAGCACACCGTTGCCCGCTACTTTTGGCATTGATTTGTAGCCACCTTCCGGAATCATATGCGCCAAATATTCGACTGGCTCACCGCCCGCGATGTATGGGCGGATCATCGGATGATTCTTCACATACTCTAGGAGCTCATATGGTTTAATCTTATGCTTGATTAAGCCAGATAGAAGTGAACCGACACCTAAGCTCAATGTGTCTTTGTTCGTATAAAGAAATCCGGTCCCGAGAATTCCTTTTGTCGCGTCACCAAAAAGCTCGATTGTCGTACCTTGATTCTCTTCTAGATTAAATCGGTCCTCGATCGTCTTTTTGTCGAGCTTGATGATTTCCATCGTGGCGAGCGCGACTTCATCTGGTCTAAACTCTTTGTGGAAGCCGAGTGACTTGGCTAACAACGAATTCACGCCATCCGCCAGCACGACAACATCTGCATAAAGGTCTCCATCAGGGCGATCTGTTCGCACTCCAACTACTTTCCCGTTCTCAACGATACACTCTAGAACAACGGTTTCGTTCACCAAAAGAGCTCCCTGCTCAACAGCCTTCCCCGCAAACCATTGATCAAATTTTGCCCGCAGTACCGTAAAGTTGTTGTACGGTTCCTGTCCCCATTCCATCCCCTTGTACCCGACGGTTACCGCTGATTCTTTGTCCATCATCATAAACCGCTGCTCCACGATCGGTCGTTCGAGCGGCGCTTCTTTCCAGAACTCTGGAATCACGTCTTCCATCATTTTGCGATAAAGCACACCGCCCATTACGTTCTTTGAGCCCGGATACTCTCCGCGTTCGATGAGTAATACGTTTACGCCGGCTTTCGCTAGTTCATATGAACAGGAAATGCCGGCAGGACCTGCTCCAACGACGATTACATCAAACTTTTCAGACATGATCCACCACCTCCCCGTTAAACACTTGTTTAAACTGTTGAATCAGAAGCGGTACGATCTCAAAGGCATCGCCAACAATGCCGTAATGACTCGATTGGAAGATCGGAGCTTCCGGGTCGTTGTTGATCGCGATGATTAGCCCTGAGTTCTGCATCCCAACAATATGCTGAATCGCTCCAGAAATGCCAATTGCGAAATAGATTTTTGGCGTGACCGTTAATCCTGTCTGTCCCACTTGGTGATGGTGCTCGACCCACCCTGCTTCCACAACATCACGACTCGCACCAACTGCCGCGCCCAGCGTTTCAGCGAGATCATGAACCACCTGGAATCCCTTCTCGCTGCCTAAACCTTTTCCGCCTGCCACCACAATATCCGCTTCATCAATCCGAACCTTCTGCGTCGTGAACTGAACGATCTCAAGCACCTTCGTTCGAATGTCTTCTTCTTTTATAGAAGCTGTTTCTTCTATTAATTGTCCTCTTCGACCAGGTTCAGGCGTCAGTGCTTTCATCACTTTTGGCCGTACCGTCGCCATCTGCGGTCTATACTTTTTACAGAGAATCGTTGCCATGATGTTACCGCCAAACGCTGGTCGGCTCGCAAGCAGCAAACCTGTGTCTTTTTCTATATCTAAAATGGTAGAGTCCGCGGTGAGTCCGGTTGGTAAGTCCGTCGCAACGGCACTTGCGAGGTCCTTACCTGTTGATGTGGCGCCATATAAAATAACTTCAGGTTTATGCTTTTGACAGCATTCCAATAGTGCTTTCATATAAGACTCGGTTCGGTAGTTTTTAAAAATAGTGTCATCATACACATAGACCGTGTCGGCTCCGTATTCATAAAGCGTGTCGGCGAGATGTGTGACGTTCTCTCCAATTAATACGCCAGCAAGCTCGGTGCCACGTTTGTCTGCCAGTTCCTTCCCCGCTCCTAACAACTCGAGTGAAACCGGAACGATCTCACCGTCTTTTACCTCAATAAACACCCAAATGCCTGAATAATCCTCAAAGCTCAACGCCAGACCCTCCCTTTACCGCAAAAAGCTCTTTTTTCTCTAATAAAAGATTCAGCAGCTTTTCTGTTTGCTGAACTGCATCCCCCTCTAGCATCTCGCCGCCACTCGGTTTAGTCGGTGCCCACACCTTTGAGACGATTGTTGGCGAGCCTTTTAGACCGAGCTGTGTTCTCTCCACATCCTCTAGATCGGCAACTGCCCAGATCACCGGCTGATACCGAGCGGCTTTCAACATGTTCGTCATCGACGAATACGGAACATCGTTGATCTCTTTTTCCACCGACATCAAGCAAGGCATTGTCGATTGAATGACTTCATAACCGTCCTCCAGTTTTCGGTGAACGACCGCATACCCTTCTTCTATATTGATCTCTTTTACCTTGTTAACAGAAGTCAGCGGAGGCATGTCTAAACGGCGTGCGATTCCTGGCCCAACTTGTCCCGTATCACCGTCAATCGTCATCTTTCCGCAGATGATCAGGTCGACCGGCTGAATTTGCGAAATTTTCTCGATCGCTTTCGTAAGTGCATAGCTCGTCGCAAGCGTATCCGCTCCCGCAAACGCTCGGTCTGAGATCATATACCCTTCGTCTGCCCCGATCTCGATACATTTTTTGATAGCTTTTACCGCTGGCGGAGGACCCATCGTCAATACCGAGACCGTCCCACCGTATCTCTTTTTCAGACGCACCGCTTCTTCTACCGCATGCGCGTCGTATGGATTAAGTATCGCAGGCGCACTCGCGCGGTCCATCGTATTCGTCTTCGGGTTCATCTTGATGATCTTCGTATCCGGCACCTGCTTGATGCAAGCCACAATATGAAGCATTCGACCCCTCCTCTAATCACAGGCATTTCTCACATAAGAAGCCAATTGTATGATGATTATTACTACTATATGGAGGGCTTGTTCAATACATGACGGATTTCTTTTGGACATAAAAAAGAGACTCTATTGAAAAGAGCCTCTCGTCTCACGAGTCTTTATATTCAGGATGTTGATGGCGTTCGCAGCCGAAAAGATAACAGTCTCTTTCTGGTGAAGGTTCTAGTAGAATCGCCGGAAGATATCCGTCCTCTATTTTCTTGAGCAGAATCTCAAAATCATTAATCTCTTTTGTGAGTCTGATAATCACTTCTTTTTTATCCTCTTCCGTCCAGTCTTCATCTAATTCTTCTGCTTCGGCTTCTACCAATTCCTCCTTTTTGTAACGAAGAAATTCCTTTATCGTGTTGTTCGCTTCGGTTTCTTGTTTTCTCTGTAAGAGACAATAGACATACATCCCAACCCATTCTGGCTGTAAGTAATAGTCTTTCCATCCTTTTTCAAACCAATAAACCGCTTCATCATGCAATCCAATCTCAGCATACAATTCAGCAAGGTCTATTGTACCTATAAAGTCTTCGGCATCTTCCTCAAAAGTTTGGGTTAAACGCAGAGCTTCACCCTTTTCTCCAATTTCTATCAAACATTTTACCTGATTGTACAGCGTATAGTCAGATTTACCAGCTGCCAGTCCGAAATGAGTAGCCGCTTTCACCGTTTCTCCAAGATAATAATACGCTACACCTAGGTTATGATGAGTGATATTAGTCGGTTCAATTGAAATGGCTTGCTGTAACATTTTTAACGCATCTTCATAACGTTTATTTTCTAATAAAAGTTCCCCACACAAACTATATGGAAAATGAGAAGTAGGGCGGAGATCAACGGCTTCTGATGCAAGTGAAAATGCACGCTCTAAGTCATCTTCTTCACGCCATATCACCCATGCTAAGTTTGTCAGCGATTGAACATCTCTCTTTTCTAGTACGGCTTTGTGGAATAGTTTCATCGCTTGATCTACGTTATTTTCTTCTAGCTGCTGAATCGCTTCTTTATTCGTATTGATAGGAAACATCTACCTTCCTTATAGTTAAAACGCGTATTGAAACAGTCCATAATAGAGTGGACCAATCATAATTAATGCTGTAACACCAAATATAGCTGGGCGAGCTGCTCTTGGAATCTTGTTTGCATCTTCATTAAACTTTTTAAGTCCATACGCTAGATCCCAAACTAATCCACCGATGAAAACGACTTTCCATAGAAGTGGTGTGAAGAGCTCATTGCTCGTTACATACCCGAACAATCCGATCCACGTAATGATTGAAATAACAAAATCTAGTTTCGCAGAGTGAGTCTTGTATCCGCCTTTAATGAAATAGCCAATCGCAAGAGTGCCTAGAATTCCAAGATAAACCGTCCATAAAATATTTGCCATAACCCTCATATCCCCTTTTTCTGTCAGTGATTTTATTATAAATCTTACATTTACTTCCGGAAACCTTTTAGTGATAATAAAAGGCAAATAAATGATTGCAGAATAATAAGTCTAATGGTAATATTTTTAAGTATTTCATTTATTTAGAAGGAGCATGATGACATGCCTAAAATTTCCCTTGCAGAAGCAGTTAAACTTAAAAGCGTATTATCGAAACGTATACATGAACTTGAGGATGAAATGGATCGTGCAGCCTTTGTTGAAATCGAAAAAGGGGATCAAGTTCCAAAGCAAGTCCGAACATTATCAAATGTCGAACAAGATATAGAGGAAGTCCGCAAAGATTTTCGTTTATTAGATAAACTCATGTATCAAGCAAACAGCCAACAACAGATTGTATTTAATGATGAACCTCTAGCGATCGTGGAAGCAATAGAACTTGCTACACAACTACGCGCGAAATCAAAAAAGTTTAAAGAATTCGGCGCTGCTTCAAAAGAAGAGCCTTATTTATTCGGTGAGAACGCAAATTTAATGCGAATCGCAACATTCGAGCCAGAAGATTATCGTTTAAAAGGAATCGAGACGGAGCGTCAAGCAAACCGTCTTTCCAATCTGATCAACGCTAAAAACTATTCTGTTGAATTAGACTTCGACAGTGAGAAATATTTTTAAGCCTTGAAGAGGTGAGACTCCTCTTCAAGGTATAGAAGGAGAAAATTTTTCGGGTACACTGGTACCCTTGTAACGGTAGATGAGCCAACCAATCACCCATCACCGATTACCATCTTACCTTTTACCTATTACCCACTTTTGCAATGGATGGTCGATGACCCACTCATTTTAAACCTATACTCCTTCTATATTCTCCAGTCCGGTTTAGGACTGGAGATCTTATATGATATGCAAAAAAGCAGTTCCCTCTGTTGAGAACTGCTTTTTTATCATGGTTGTTTAGTTGTTTTACGGTACGTGTTTTTATATTTGTTACACGTTCACCGGTAAATGGTGTGTGACCACCTGTAAATGGCTGCTAACCACCTGAAACGATGCTGTGACCACCGGTAAACACCACACGATCACCTGCAAACCACACATAACCACCGGCAACACACACAAACATGATCTACGGAACCAACATTCACACGAAAATCACACTCATTCTATATGGTTAACCTGTAAATTCTCAAATATAGCTTCTCCACCATCAGAAAATAGCGTTATTCCCTGATCATTATGCTCCGGATACAATAGACTTGAGTGCGCGACTCGTCCATCATCTACAAATACTTCTACACTTGTTTTATCTACAAGAATTTTCAAGTGAACGTTTCGTTTTTCTGAAGAAAATGGCGCTTTGCTCTCTACGTATTGACCGCTTTTATCTGGTTGGTTAGCAAAGGATCGGTTCACATAAGAAAACTGTCCTTCTGTATGAATCCCAACATCAATATGGCGATTCTTATCCTCGGATTCACGAAGCCTCAAGCCGATATTTTGGCTGTCTTCCCAACTGATATCCGTTTCTAACACGTACGAATCTCCAGATACATCAAGCGTTTTTTCACCTGTCACTTTAATCTGCTGGAAGAAATCCCTATAACTCGTTAAATTATCTAATGCTTCAACCGGTTGTGACGCTAAATAATACCGATCCGCGTTAGCATCATGTTTCAACTGAAGTTCACGCACCACTGAATCCATACCGTTAAAATCTTCTTTCATCGTCGGCGTTTCATGCGGATAGCTCCAGCTGTTCATCCAAGCGAGCGCATATCTTTTCGCATCAGGATCACTCTTCTCTCCTTCATCAAACGTCACGCCACCATACCAATCAAAGCCGTGATCCAGCCACTCTGGATCTTCATGATCAACGGCAAACGACTCTCCGTTAAAATCTCCTGTCCAATACGCGTACGTGTTGGGTTTTCCAGACGAGAGGCCGTTCGCGCTCACACCGAGCACCCATTTCAGTGTTCCATCTTCACCACGCATCAAAAAGAGATCAGGACATTCGATCAACCCAATATCTTTCGTTTGAAAACCGCTCGTAAATCTCCAGTTTTTCAGATCATCAGACTCATAAAAACCGATTTTCGTACCTTCCGCCATCAGCATAATCCACTTTTTCCGCTCATCATCCCAGACCACTTTAGGGTCTCTAAAATCTTTCGTTCCCGGGTTATCTAAAACGGGATCCTCGCCATGAGGCTTAAACGTCTTTCCTTCATCCGTACTGTACCAAAGAAACTGCTTCTGTTTTCCTCCGTCTTTTGAAGGCTGTGTCAGAATAGCGATAAACGCATTCTTCCCGAACCCAGCGGTATTTTCTTTATCGATTACTACGGAACCTGACCAAATGTCACCGTTATCGTTCGTGAATTTCGGAATAGCGACGCCTTCATCTCTCCAGTTCACAAGGTCTTCAGACGTTGCATGGCGCCACTCTGTTCCGTTTCCGTCTGGGTAATCTTTGTTATAAAGATAATAATAGTGATATTTCCCTTTATAATAGACCGGTTTCTGAGGATCGTTCTTCCACTTGTCAGGCGTTGTAAAATGATAATCTGCCCGATACGATGGGTCGTTTTCCTTTTTCGGAACCGGCTTACTCGATTCTTCCATTAAATTCTTTACTAGCAACAAACCTGAAATCAATAAAACTAAAATGAATAGCACTGGCCATTTCTCTCTTTTAAACATAGTCTCTTAACCTCCTCACTAATTAGTTGTCTTTAAACGAAAAGGAAATGCCATCTCTGGCATTTCCTTTTGATTGATGTGTAGGGTAGGTCGAAAATTGATTGATAGAAATCTTTACTTCGTTAGTTGTCCTTGTTCAAGAATGCTGTTTTTCACAACAGATGTTTTCTTGCCTTTGATGTTCATCTCGAAGCTTGGTGCAAACGTTGATTTGCGGTCTTCGAAAAAGCCTCTGTTTGTCATATAGCTTGTTACAACGACATTGTCGCTATTTTCTTGAGGAATCGCGTAGTGTGCATATGTCCAAGTGATGTCGTTCGGATCTTGGTCTTGGTGCAGCACGATACCTGTTTTGTTCAACGGCTTGAACGGGCCGTCTAGTGAATTAGCTGAATACCCAAGCATGTAGATGTCTCTGTCATCGATGCCGTCGATTGTCATTTTAGAACCACGGCTGCTTGTGAAGAGGTACCATTTTCCATCTTTTTTGAAGATGTTCGGGCGCTCGATCTCATCTGTAACCGTGTTGGATACGATTAGTGGCTTCATTACTTTTTTCACAGAATAATCGTCGTTGATCTCGATGATTCCGATCGCACCGTTCGCTTTTTTAGCCGTTTCTTTCTTATCAGATGCTAAAAGATTCTTCTTTTCATCTTGGAAGAAAGCGTTGCTCTTTCCGTAGTACGCTTGGTTATAAAGAGATTCTTCTCCTTGGTAACCTGTTACTGTACCTGTGTTCGCTTCAAACACTAAATATTTGCGTCCATCTTCTTCGATATAATGAGGATCTCTGAACGTATGGTTATCGTTGTAGTCTCCGCCACCAAACGCTTTTTCAACCGTTTGGTACATCTTGCTGTCTCCGCCTTCAAAGATAGACTTGTAATCTTCTACACCGTCGATCTCAAGCGTTTTGTTATCTGGTTGAGAAAGGTTAACTTGCGCTGTTGTTAACGTTTGTTTGCCGTAACGATCTTGATCTGGCTTGAATGCTTCACGGTTTGTATAGAACAAACGAACTTCGCCGTCAGAAGTGAACGTTGCAGAACCAGACCACTCTTCAGATTGATGTTTTAAATATTTATCGTTTGCATTGAACTTGTCATCGTCCTCGAAAACACGTCCAGCATTTTTCCAAGCATCAATTGATTGGTCATCCGCTTTTTTATAGAACATGTAGATGAACGTGTCATTCGGGTTCTTCGGGTCACCTGCTAGACCGAAAACGATGTGGTAGCCTTTGTATTCAGCAACCGTTCCGTCCGCGTTTTGAAGTGGCCATGTATCCCACACGTCCATGTCGATTTTTTTGCCGTTTTCGTCAACCTTTTTAGCTGACTCTACATTTTTGATTGCCGATGCATCAAATTTTGGCACAGTATATTTTGGATCGTTATGTTGATTGATCATCTGCTTCATGTCGTAGCGCGTGATCTGTGATGTTCCGTATGTTTCTTTAAAATCTGAAGGGGTTTGACCCGACGCAAATGTTGTTGCACCCCCTCCTAATAAAATCGCAGTACTGAGTGATACGACAGCTACTTTTTTCGCCATATTACGATAGTTCATACGTATTCCTCCTATGTGATTTTCGTTGGGACTGATGAAACAGTTCCAATCGTTTGTCTTTGCTAATTACAAGTATAGGGGAGGTTGCCGCGTGTAGATATGGCATGGATTGATGAGGATTTCGTCTTAAATTGATATCTTGTAAAAGTTGACTCCGGGTCGAGGTGAAAATGAGATCAATAACTTTCGCAACAAAAAAGACCCCTATCAAGGAGTCTCATCATTCTTGTGCTTTCCGTGCTCTATCCCAGGAGAGCTGAAATTCTCGCAACAGCTGCTGTCGTGTTAATTGTTTACCTACATACATCTGCATGGCAGATCCGAACTCTTCTTTCACCCCTGCGGGAAAACCGCTCCAGTTGGCATCCAGTGTGTTTCCTTTTTTGTATGCGGCTATCGTCTCTTTTGCAAGTGGACCTAGCTTTTCCGTTTTAATGTTTTTAAAAACCGGGATGAACTTAAACCGCTCCGTAATGAACGTTTGACCTTTTTCCGAACTCACCATCCAGTTTAAAAAGTTCTTCGCTTCTTTTTTATCACGAGCATCTGCCTCTTTGTTTACGACCCAATAGTTCGGCACGCTCACCACAAGCTGATCTGTCGGCTCGTCGTTAATTGGTATCGGCATGAAAGCAACATCCAGATCTGGAGCTCGTTCATCAATCATCGGCTGTATCCAGTTTCCTTGAAGAATCATCGCGGCTTTTCCTTTTGCGAAAAGATCCACTTCCATGTTGTAATCCGTCGTTAACGGATCTGCGTTTCCATATTTCAGCGTAACATCCAAAAGGTCAATCACATCCTGAAACAGTGGATTATCGGGGATTTGCTCCTCACCTGCATTCAACTTTTTAATAAAATTATCAGGATCTTTCTGTCTCGCAAAAGCCACATTTAATAGGTGGACACCAAGCTTCCAGTCCTCGTAATAGCCGGTTGCAAATGGGGTGATTCCTTTTTGCTCTAATTTTACCGCTGCCTTTTCTAACTGTGGAAGTGTCTTTGGTACCTGCTCAATTCCTGCACGTTGAAACAACTGCTTATTGTAAATAAAGCCGTAGCCTTCTAAATTCATAGGCATTCCGTACACGTTGCCGTCCATCTTGATCGCGTTAAGCGTACCTGGATAGGCTTCCTGGACCCATTGCTCTTTTGATAGATCCTCTAAATACGGCCGCCACGTCTCAGCATTTCCATACCCCGTGTTTGTAAAAATGTCCGGCCCCTTACCTGAAGCCAGTTCTGCTTTCAAGTCAGAATAATCATCTGCCGCTCCTCCGACCGTACGAATCCGTATATCAATCTCAGGATTTTCTTTTTCATAGACTTTCGCGAGCTCTTCAAATTCAGAGGCGATCTCTACTTTCGGGTTTCGGATATCAAGTACAACCTTTTTCTCTATCTTTTCTTCTTTTTGGGGCTTTGAATCACTTTCTTTCTGACAGCCTGCAAGAAGAATCGCTATTATACCAATGGTTACATAATGCTTTTTCATGTTTTGTGGAATCACCCCTTTCTCTATAAAAGCTCTGCTTACGATTTTTCACCATTTCGAAACTCAAACGGTGTTATCCCTACTTCTTTTTTAAAAAGCTTAGAAAAGTATTTTTCATCTTGATACCCGAGCATCGTCGAGATCGAAAAGATGCTTTCATCACTTTCCTTCAACCAACGTTTCGCCTGGTCAATCCTCAGTTTTGTTATATATTTGGACAAAGTCATGCCCGTTTCTTGTTTGAACTTGCGAGAGATATGCTCCCGGCTGAAAAAGAATCGGTTCGCTAGTCTTTCTAAACTCATATCTTCCATGTAGTATGTTTCAACATACGAAATAATATCGTTCATGCGCTGTTTCGCTTCAAGTTCGTCCAACCGCTGAATGGATCGGTAGTTCTGGTTTTCCAACTCACTTTGAAGATGATTATATTTCTCGTGAATCTCTTGAAGTGACTGCAGCTCGCCCTTTACGAGGCGTACAGGAATATCGAGCTCACGACTTAAATGCTCTTCAACGAAAAACCATTCCTCCGGCAAGGTGATAAGCACACTTTGATTAGAGTCATCCGGCAGCATCACAGCACTCCCGATTTCCTGCTCCACCAACTCATCAGCCAGTTTTTCGATATAAGGCGCAGGCTGGTGCATTTGATAGAATGTTAGCAATGTAAAATCATATCTTTCAGATGACGGGAGGTTAGAGGCGATAAGTTCGAGGTCTGCTGGCTCACCATGACATGCCGCTAAAACCGTCTGACTCCATCGAATCTTAACCGCGTCTTCTTGGTACAGACGAGATTTGCTTTCTTCATCATAAGCCGCAACCGCTTTTTTCAGCACGTTGTTAAACGCCTCATCCTCAACCGGTTTTAATAGATAATCGAAGCTGTTATGCTGAATGGCTTTTCTCATAAACTGATAATCATCGTAACCCGTAATCAAGACCACTTTGCCTTCGTACGAGATAGAATCCAGCCACTCGATCAGATCCAAGCCACTCATGCCAGGCATTTTTATATCCGTAAAAATAATCTCAGGCTGCTCTTTCTCGATGACCTTCTTCGCTTCGTTTCCGTTCGCTGCTTCCAAGAGCTCTGTTATCCCGTGTTCATCCCATTTTCCGATATACCGAATCACGTCGCGGACATTGAACTCATCGTCAGCTATCAACACCTTCATTTGTTTACCTACTTTCTGTCACTAAACTCTGGGCTCATAGCTAGAATCTTTTGGAATGACAATCGTTACCGAAAAACCTTGTCCATTCGGCTGATCCACAAGGAAACCAGCTCGCGTGCCATAGTTTAGAATCAGTCGCTGATATATATTCTTCAGTCCGATATGCTCGTTTACAGGGGTACCTTCCGATGCTGATCGATAAATGTTTTCTCGTAAACGCTCTAAATCGCTCGCTGTGATTTCAGGTCCTTTATTATTTTCAACAACCAGGTAGAGAGAATCTCCTTTCACCTCGGCCGAAACCGTCAGTTCCGCTTCGTAAAAACCCTCTTCATACACATGCTTGAAAAAATTTTCAACGAGCGGTTGTAAAATCATACTTGGAATCCTACTCTCTAGTACCTCATCACTAAAATCCAGCGAATAATGAAGCTCTTTTCCGAATCTGGCCTGTTGCAGATTGAGGTAAGCCTTCATATAATCCACTTCATTCTGCACGCTCACCCACTGATTCGCTTGCATGGAATAACGCATCATCTTAGACAGCGAAGTAATCAGTCCATACACTTGCGGAGACTTGGAACGAAGAGCCACCGCTCCGATCGATTGCAGAGCATTGAACAAAAAGTGTGGGTTCACTTGTGACTTCAACGCACGAAACTGATTTCTTCTATTCTCAATTTCCAATTTATATTCACGATTAATATGAAGGTTGATCCGATCCGTCATGTCTTTAATATGCCGTTCCAAATGTCCGATCTCATCTTGCCGCTCGTTCTCAAAAGGTATCTCGATATGTCCCCCTTCGATCCCGCGTACTTTCTCACTCAGCTCCCGAATGGGCCGAGAAATTTTGTATGAGATGAAACTGATCATGAGTAGACCTAAAAGGCCGACACCAAGCCCAACGATAATATTAATGGTCGCCGTCTCTCGAACATCCCGGAACAACACGTCACTCGGAGTCTTTTTCACTAACTTCCAGCCTTCAACCGGTCCATCTAACGTCTTTGTTAACGATATTTCTTTATCTGTTGTGCCTTTTTTAATCCGACTTTGTAAGTTGGCCGGAACACGCTTACCTATTAATGAAGAATCCTTCGCATACATAATTTCATTTCTATCATTGATCAGATAAGCTGATGACCCGTTTTCTCCGGCTAAGTTACTCACGATCTTTGAATACTCACCTAAACTGATGTCCATCGTCATGATTCCAAGAAACTTGTCAGACGGCACTTCCTTTATTTTATGATGAATGCTTAACACCTTCGTCCGGTCAGATTCTGGAATGATCGCCGCGTTGTTGTAATTTTTGATCACATGCGGCGGCTCGATCAGATAATTTTTATTAGATTTAAACAATTGTTTAATGTGTTCTCGATTCAATAGATCTGGCTGCGGTTTTCGCGTACTAACTGTTGCGTTGTAAACAGTAAACGACTCTTTTCCTTCATTTAAATAAAACCGGAGCTGTCGAATCTCATTTCTCGTTAAGTAAAACGTCTCAATACTCTTCTCAACCGAATCCTGATCAAAATAGATCGAGTCTTCAAACCCCTCGGTAAAAATTCGGAACAGATCTGGATTTCGATACAAGATGTACGGGAGGTTCACCATGTCATCAAAATATTGTTGGAGGTCTTCCGCATTCTTCTCCAGCTGCATCTTGCTGTTATTGAGTTCGTACTCCTCAACACTGTTCTTCGTATAAGCATAAATGAGAAAAATCGTTAAAAAATACGGCACGATAATAAAACCCAGCAGCATGAGCAACAAACGACTATGTATACTTTTCACGCGCGACCTCCTTTACATGAAGTTTTTCCTATTATTGTGCAATCAAAACGAGGTTTGGATGTTTTAGTTCTTCGTGCTGGTGGGTGGTTTTGTGAGGATTTAGGGTGGTGCGGGATGAGCTGTGATAGGTTTTTAGCAAGATATTTTGAATTGGACAGATTATCCGCCGAACTGGACAGATTATGTTGGAGATTGGACAGATTAAACATCGAATCCGACAGATTGGAGTCGCCAACAATATGATCAGTCCTGGTGAAGACGTAGTTTCGGGGTGAAGACGCACCTCAACAACCACTTACTGTCGACTTTCATGAAAATACTGTCCAATTTTTGAATTTTACTGTCCACTTTCGATAAAATACTGTCCACTTCCCTACTTTTACTGTCCACTTTCAACAAAATACTGTCCACTCCCAATCCTCCTCTTCCTCAAACCCTATTTTTAACATCAATTTCGTTATTGCCACCATACTCAAAATAAGTTACCATTACAGGGGTAACTTTTATATAAAAGAAGGTAGATAAAATATGAACAAACGTGTTTATTTATTAACGATCGTCTCGTTTGTGGTTGGGATGGTCGAGTTAATAATCGGCGGCATTCTAGACCTGATTGCTGATGATCTTGGCGTTAGCCTCGGCAAGGCTGGCTTTCTCATCACGATCTTCTCACTCGTGTTCGCCATCGCGGCACCTATTCTGCTTACGATGACTGCTCATATCGAGAGAAAACGACTAACCATTATCTCATTATTTGTTTTCCTAATAGGAAACGCACTCGTGATCGTAAGTCAGACGTATTCTATGCTGCTCATCGCACGAATCCTATCCGCGGTCAGTGGTTCGTTGCTCGTTGTACTCTGTGTGACGATGGCGTCTAACATCGTGGAAGAAAAATACCGAGCTCGCGCGATTGGCGTGGTGTTCATGGGAATCAGTGCTTCGCTTGTACTCGGCATACCGGTCGGCTTAATGCTCGGAAATGCTTTCGGATGGCGCGCACCATTCATCCTGATTACAGCACTTACCGTTTTATCCATACTCGGTGTGCATTTCTTCATGAATACGTTGGCTCCAAAACCAGCTATTCCGATCAAAGAACAGCTGCGCACATTAAAAAATCGTCGTATCTTGTTTGCGCAGATTACGTCGTTCCTGTTCTTAGCTGGTCATCTAACGTTATACGGATACCTGACTCCGTTTTTAAAAATGGCACTTGGACTTAACGGAACATGGGTGAGCATCGTATACTTAATATTCGGTGTTGCCGCCGTCTTTGGCGGTGGAATCGGTGGTATGCTTGCTGATAAGTTCGGTACAAAACCTACGATTATTGGTGTTATTATTGTTTTCGCGGTCTCAATCTTTATGATTCCTTATACAACGTTTGCTTTTCCGCTATTTTTAGTAGTCATGGTGATCTGGAGCATGCTCAGTTGGGCGATCACGCCGGCGATGCAGAGCTATCTGATCGAGTCATCACCTGAAACATCCGATATTCAGCAGAGTCTGAACAACTCAGCGCTTCATTTCGGGATCGCGTTCGGGTCCATGATCGGTGGAATCGTGATTGAGAACGCATCTGTCGAGAACAACGCAACGGTCGGTGGACTGCTGATCATCTTAGCACTTGGTACCGCTGTGCTTTCCATGACAAAAAAAGCACGCCGCACTGAAGAATCTGCACATACTATTAGCTAGGTTGCGAAAACTATGGCATGATGAAGGTAGAGAAATTTTTGGTAAGTTACAATCTTTTGAGGAGGTGAAACCATTACAATCGTAAAAGATGTAATGGTGAACAAATGAGTATTCATATCGGCGCTAAACAAGGTGAAATCGCAGAAAGCATCCTATTACCAGGGGATCCGCTTCGTGCAAAATATATTGCAGAAACATTTTTGGAAGACGTAACATGCTACAACGAAGTTCGCGGTATGCTTGGATTCACAGGAACATACAAAGGAAAACGCGTATCTGTTCAAGGGACAGGCATGGGGATTCCTTCAATCGGGATCTACACGAACGAGTTAATTCGTGAATATGGCGTAAAAAACTTAATCCGCGTTGGTACATGTGGTGCGATCCAACAAGACGTAAAAGTGCGTGACGTAATCCTTGCGATGACAGCATCTACAGATTCTCGCATGAACCACTTGACGTTCCCTAACATCGACTTCGCACCTTGCGCAAACTTCGATCTTTTAAGAAAAGCGTATGAAGCTGGAACAGCAAAAGGCTTGAAGATTAAAGCTGGTAACGTGTTAACAGCTGACTTGTTCTACCGTGACAGCATGGATATCGTGAAAAAGCTTGCGGATAACGGTGTGTTAGCGGTTGAAATGGAAACAACAGCTCTTTACACGATCGCAGCGAAATACGGTGTGAACGCGTTGTCTATCTTAACTGTAAGTGACCACATCTTCACAGGTGAAGAAACAACATCTGAAGAGCGCCAAACAACGTTCAACGATATGATTGAGATGGCTTTGGAAGTTGTGAGTACTCAAGAATAAACAATAAAGAAACTGCACTCTATTTAGATAGGGTGCAGTTTTTCTTTCCCTCTATAAGGACTCGTTTTCTTCCCTTTTCGCTTTTTCTTTCATGTAATCCTCATAAGCGTCTTTAACTTTATCTTTTTTGGGAGCAATTTTAGAAATTCTTTGGTGAAGGTCATTTAGAAGGTAGATTCCCCTAAATAAACAACCTACGATAATCGCAAAAGCGATCACTCCCCCATATACTGGACCAAACATAAGTAAGAACGCACCTAACAAACCACTTAACACAATCGATAATAATAGATACATACGAATCTTTCCTTTCAATTCTATTTTTAATCAATCATTCTAATTTGACTCCTATTTCTGTGTATAACTCAGTGCTCTTCTTATATCGGTAGAAATGATTGGCTTCACATAAAAAATAAGGCTCAAAAGATAATTTTAAATATCCTTTCGAGCCTACTTACTTTTTATTTAGTATCTTAACTTCATCAATACGCTCTTAATCTCTTCATCATTCATCATTAGTTCTGAATGTTTCTCTGTAATCTTAGCTAACGCCACATCATGATAAAAGAATTCGATGAAAACCTTGATGAATGGACGAGATTTGGTCTTCAATGCTTGCCAACTCTGACTCTCCATCCCTGCGAAGATGACTTCCGTCTCATCAACGACTACAAGGCGAAAGCGCTCTAGGGAGTGATGCTCTTGCGCAGGAATCAACGTGTGCACATGAGAAAGTGTGGACTCCAACTCACCAACAACAAGCACTTCCACATCCACTCCCTGCTTTTCCTTTTCTTGCAAAATTATTAGGATTTCTTGAATATCATCCTGCCAGCCAGAAACGCGAATGGATTTATCCGCTGTTTGAAGAAGCTGCTTCGTCTGTGCACGAATCGACGAATCTACCTTCAGACTCCAAACGTGTTCATCGTAAAACTTTCGCTTTGATGTATTATTTTTGAGCTGCTCTACGTTTTCTTGAAATTCTGTCGTCAGCTTCTCAATCACGATTGATAGGGGTAGCGCGGTATAAAGCTTCTTTTTTTCTGACACCGAATCCAGCACCATGCCTTTTTCGATCATGCGCGATAGCACTTCATATATCTTGGATTTCGGAACACCCGAGTATTTAACGATATTCGTCGCGTCCATCGGTTCCTCGCTTGAAGCAAGAACCTCGAACACCTGACTTTCGTATTGTGAAAAACCGAATTTTTGTAGCATGGTTCCTCCTAAAAATAGCCTCTTATCTTCTACAGCTATCTTAAAACAATTATGGCCCTATCGCTAGTCCTTGAAACGTTTCTTTATAGTCTAATTCTAGGTAAGTTAAGTAATTAATGCTGTTCCCACGATAGAATTGTTTGTATAAATATAAAACCACTACGAATTAACCATTCGCAGTGGTTATTGTTTTAACTACACTGAACCAATTAAAATTAAATATAAAAAATCTATGATTGTCTTTTGTTATAGACAATAAAGAAATTAATCAAAACCGTTGTTTAACTAATCCATTTAAAGTTTCAGTCAAACTGCTCTAAAACTTGTACCACTAATTTCTATTCTTCACATCATCAAACCATGAATCAAAAATGTCGTCAGGAAGGAGTTCATTATCATGTGAGTAAACTAATTCGTATTTATAATGTGCTTTTAAACTATTTTCTTTAACATCGTAATGCATTTTGATTTCAGTGGGCATTTCTCTATTAAAGTCCTCACATTTATTATGAATAGACTTTAGATTTTCATTCCCTATTTTTAATACTGCCTTATGTCTATCTGATGAAACATCATAAATGTGTTGCTCAACAGCATGATTAACTTGATTTTTGTGGACTAACTTTCCATTTATTCTGTAGAAAACATCAAATACATACATGTTTGGTTCATAAGAACAATAGATAAATATATCATCTGCTTTATGCTCTACATATTCTAAACAGATCGCTACCATATCTGCTTGCAACTCTGAGATATAATCTTCAAATACCTTTTCCACTGCTGCTATCCCCCTAACTTTCAAAAGATTTCTTACCTTAGATTGTTAACCTATGTATTGGTTTGCAGGGAATTCATCTTCTCTTTCAGTTAATTTAAACTTTCTATAAAGTGAGATTAAATTAAAATATTAAAGAATAGTTTCAAACGCGCAGCTTAACATGGAATCAAAACTTTCAAATGACTGAATTAATGTTCCTGATGGTTTATCAAGTTCTACATACTTATTCTCTACTTGATCGTAACCATACCACGCTGTATTAGAATCCCCATAAAAGATATATTGCTTCTGCCAATCATTCTCATGCCATAAATTGTTTGTTTCAATAAAACCTTGAAAGTCTATAGCTTTCTTCTTTTCAAGAAAAACTTGATCAACACCGTAGATGACCAATCCGTTAAAGTCTAATCCATTTGTTGTCTGTAAAAACTTTATATATGAACTAGGTAATGCTACACTTATTAAATTTTGTTCAACATTGTTCTTCATTTTCATAATTTCACTATCACAAGCTGGATTTCTGAGTGAACTTTCGTATTTTTCTTCAATTTTTTTAATCTCTAGTAATAGATCCTTCCAATGTGACAAAATATTTTTCCCCTTTACATTGTTTATGTATAACTAGCCCCTTAGAGCCAAAATTTCTTCTCTATTGTACTCAGTCATTGCTAGGAAAAATTCAACAAAATTCTCAAACCTATCTATTTCTTCTCCAGCAAACCAAAGTATTTCTCCTGGTTTAGCTGAATTTGGTAAACATAGAACAAATAAATCCTTATCATATTCCGTAGCAGCTATTGGCAATAGTTCACTTCTGATAACACAACTTTCTTTTAATACCAGATCATCAATAGCTTTTAATAACCTTTCAGCATATACGTTTTTAGTAGAATCTTTCAGTTGTTCAGTACCAAATAAGTCCACCGTTTGATAAAAACCTTTCCAGCCATTCGCATGTTGTAAAAAACTTCGGTACGTGAAGTCCAATTTATAACCCAACTCTTCTTCAAGATCCTGGAGACTTTTTTCAGTAGCTCCTACCTCAGGAAAATGATGTGGCCAAATTCTCTCTACGTCTTGTCTCATTAATTCTTGTTTTACTAAAATTAAAGCTGCTATCCTGTCTTTCCAATCCATCATCTTTTAGTTCCTCCTCTACCTATATAAAAGAGTTTCTTGTAAAATAGTCTCTACTCGAAGAATATAAAAAAAGACCATGAACAACGTTTCTACATTCTAGGTCAACGGGCTCCAATTATATTTTGATTCATAATATATTATCTTGATAACCTACTTCTTCTACTAATTCATCTTCAATTTTTATTCCCAATCCATCTTCTATATTCCAAGATGCATTGCATAACAACCCCAGTCTTCTTCCTTTGCTTCTTCTTACTCTCCTTACAATTAATTCTGTCGGTTTTACCAATTTTTTCAAATCTGAGATTGAATCAATTTCAGGAGCAATTTTATCTATTTCTGGATCATATTCTAACATCTCTCTATATTCTTGATAATTCTCATTATAGTAATCATAAATCTGAATTTCCGCGTCTTCTATTATTTTCTTCATATTTTGATTAAATTTAGAGAATGCATCTTTCTGCACACTTGAAAAATTAGCACTTTCATCTGCATCCACACTTAAAATGATTTCTTTTTCTAAATCGAACATTTTAATAGTGGTTTTCCCTCTCCAAAAATTGTTTTTATATTCAAGTTCTCCAAATAACTCATCATTAATTATTGTCATCATTACTCTCCCTGTTTTTTTTTATAGACCTTATTGAAAGTGGACCTAAACAGGATAAAATTAATTATTTATAGATTTATTTTTCAAATGATTATTCTTTGAAAGCCAAATAAGGCAAAGTGAGTCATATTTACCACTATAAAAATTGTATAATAGAAGGCTTTATAAAAAAACACCTATTACCTATAAGATAATCAAGTGATCGTAATTATTTCTTGTATTTTGTTACTCCACAGGTCCCATAAATTCAGTAATAATAAGAATCTGTTCCTTTAAATTAACCTTTTTCAAATGATCTACTCTTTCTTCCACACCTACACCTAGTAAGGGTGTGTATCCAAAGCACTCTTCAAATTCTGGTTCTTGATATTTTTCCATTGCTTCAGGATAAGGAGACCAATCTAATGCCTTTTGTTTAAATACCTCTTCCTCTAAAAATCTCAGAAACAATGAGTATTTTGAAGCAACCACTTTTGTATTACCTTTTCGATAATTAATTATTACTATATAGGACTCTTGATTTTCATCTTTTTCAAAAAGTATAACATCACCCATGGCTGTAGTGAAAATTGGGGTTGTCCCTTCACTTCTTAAATAAGAATCATTCACTATAGATTTATATTCATCTGGGTTAATAATTTTTAAATACCCATTCATAATGGTCCCATAGCCGTATGTTTTCCATGTGGCAATTAATTCTTTTGGAAGCATGTCTTTGTATTTGTTAATAGTATACTCCTCAACTTCACATACTTTTTTGAAATCTTTGAATATATCCATACTACAAACCTCCTCTCATACCAATAATTAAGCAGTATTTTAGCTAATTAGGAAAGTACGTAAGCGTTAAAATTTTCATACTCTACTACTATTAGATAATTCTTTAAACCATTTATCCGCTATATCACTTGCAGTTTTATTCTCATCATTCAAATATACTAACTCATACTTGTATTCAGCAGTAAATTCGCCACTTTTCACATCATATTTAATCTTCATTTCAGTTGGCATATCTCTCTCATATTCTTTACAAGTATTTTTAATACTCTCAATATCTTCGCTTAAAATATCTAATACCATAAACTGTCGTTTAGCAGAAACGTCATATTCTTTGTCGTTATCGATTAATACGTCATTTAATTTATGAGGTTTTACATATTGATCATTAATTAAATAAAAGAATTTACTCGAAATTACAGTTTCTTCACATGAAGCATAGATGTATATTTGATCAGCCCTATCCTCTACATATTCCAGACATATAGAGACCATATCTGCTTGCAGTGCACTAAACTTATCTTCAAATTCTTTCATCCTGCTTTAGCTCCTTAGACTTATTCATGCTTAAAAGTTAGCAATCATTACTCTTCCAAACTGGCATGTAACATGCTTAAAAATTGGTTAATATCATTGGCAAGAAAGTACATATTACTCATGTCATCCGGATTCTCTGATTCTTGTTCATGATCCCAAAAATAAATATTTTCATAATAGGATTCATTCGTTCCTAAACAAATCACGTTACCTGCAGAATCGTCTGCAATAGGAATGAACCCATTCGGAAGTCTATACTCATATATATTGATGACCTTCTCTAAATTATCGTACATATCTCCGATGCCATTAAATACATTTATAACACTATACCCTTTTTTATCTGAAATTTTAAATGTACTAGCGGAAGGATAACCACCATTCCACTCAAGTAAGAATTGTTTGTATTTTACGGTTAACTTTACTTTATTTTCGTTTTCAAATTGATTAATGGTATCTCTTGAAATTTTTTCGTTATTACATTCTATCAATATCATTGTAATATCCTCCTTTTATCTAGCTTCCTTGAGAGTTGATACTCCTCCACAATCCTCATACGAATTAATGAATAGGTCCCGTGAATTGTGTAATTGTAAGATTGTGTTCCTTCAATTTAACCTTATTCAGGAAATCTACTTTTTCTTCCCCACCTAAACCTAGTAAAGGTGTGTATCCAAAGCACTCTTCATACTTCAACTCATCATACTTCTCCATGGCAAGAGGATATGGCTGCCAAGACAAATCTTCATTTCTAAATTCTTCATCAAAAATATTAGAAAAGAAGAATTCAAAGGTAAACATTATTGTTTTGACGGTACCGTATCTGAAATTAAGTAGTCTGACATATCCATCAGACCAGATCAATAAATCTCCCATGCCAGTAGCAAACAGTACTATTGCATCCTTATATCTTTGGCTGCTGTGTTCTAGAATCCCTTTAAATTCATCTGGATTTACACTTTTAAAATATCCTTGCATAAAAGAACCAAATCCATATTTTCTTCATAATTCTATTATTTCAATTGGCACACTTTTTTTATATCTATTAATGATTTCAATCGAGACTTTATTGTGCAACTTAAAATCTTTTATATATTGTTCCATAAGTTTCTCTCCAGGAATAAGGTCTTGGTTTAGCATTATGTAAGAGCTTTTACGATATCAGGCTAATAAATTCTCCAAAACTACTTGCCGTTAAGTACGTAACAGGTTCTAATTCTCCTGATTCTTCATGGCTCCAGACACAAACACTAGGGTTGTTGCCCTCTCTAAAGTCTAAACATACAAAGTCACCAGCAAATAACACTGCAATAGGCAAAATTTCCGCACCAATTAAATCTTCGTTGTCTGTTAGTCTATCTTCCAATAGAGTCAAAGTAACACTTAAATCGTAAACCCCTAAATGATCTTCATTGTCTTTTGGGTTTTTTAATAAACATAAAAATCGATCGATTGCATATTGATGACCATTTTCTTTACAAGTAAACGTACCTACCATTGGTTTCGCACCATTATTATGCTGAAGAAAACTTTTAAAATCCTCTGGTAGTTTTAGCCTCCAGTTTCTTTCTTTTCTTTTAAACAGCTCATCTGAAGGTAAGGGGAGTATAAGAGAGCTTTTCTCTATTTCCATAAATTAGAATACCTCCTTTTATCTAGGGAACATCTTCCTAAAACCCAGTGTCATGTTTTAGATATTTTGCTTCCCATTGTTCTTGTTTTTCAACTGGACTCAATTGAGATATATCATCATAACCATAATTAATATTCATTTTACCTGTGTTTTCTAAAATGAAGGTTAGATTAGTCCATCTCTTTTGTCCTTGCTCTAAGAACTCTTCATTTAATCTTGTAACATTTTGATACAATTCGTTTTCAAGCCCATCATATTCATCCTCAACCATTTTAAAAAGCTCAACTATATCAAGACTATATACGGGACTCCCACCAGATTCAGGGTAATAATAAAAATAAACTTTTTTATACCCCTCTCTAATCTCAGCGTATAATAAAACTTGTTTCCATTCCTCTTGTATTATATTGAGTAATGTATTAGCGATTTGTTGATACGTCTGTTCCATTATTTTGGTTTCCATTATACGTACCCTCCTGAATTACTTGTGTTCTATTATCAAATTTTTTAGGTGCAATTATGTTTTGGTAGGGGTTAGTCGAAGGCTTCAATGAAGTATATAAGTATTTCAACTCAAAGTAGCTAGATAAATATAATACAAAACCACTGCACTTAAACTGTTGCAGTGGTTCTTGATGATATACTTTCTTGTACTCAAAATTCCTGAATACTACTCATTTTTGCTATATGATTAGGGGTTTTAACATCATCATTCGAAGTTTTTAACTCATTTATTTAAATGGCAATATCCTGGTAACCTACTTCAATGATTTTCTCATCTAACGTACGAACTCCAAGGCTATTCTCTGTATCCCATGTACACTTAAGTGTGAAGCAGCCTTTGCCATATGTAGCTAATTTCAAATGACATTCCTTTCCTCTTTTTCTGTTTATTTACCAAAGCCTTATCTCCATAATCTTTCACGAAAAAACACTTGCTTGCCTAAAGACAATCAAGTGTTCAACATACTTTACCTATGATTTAATAAAAAACTAGAGATTATTATTTTTAACTTCTTCAAACCATTCATCAGCTATATGATTAGCTGTTTTTATATCATCATTCGTATATACTAAATCATAATTGTACTCTGCTTTAAAGTTTCCTCTCTGTACATTATAAATTAATTTCATTTCTGTTGGCATTTCTTTGTTGTATTCTTTGCATAAAGTTTCTATTTTTTCAATATCCTCATTAATTATATTTAGTACCGAAAGCATTCTATTTGGAGAAACATCATATTCTTCGTCTCCATCCTCCAAAGCATCATTCACTTTATTACACTTTACGTACTTGTTATTAATTAAATAAAAGAACTTACTCGAAATAATATTTCCTTCACACGATGCGTAAACATATATTTTATCCGCTCTATCATTTATATATTCCATACAAATAGATATCATATCCGCTTGTAGCTCACTAAATCTATCTTCAAATTCTTTCATACTACCAATCACTCCTTGATTAGTTTCTAATAATTTTTGAAGCTGGCTCACCATCAATAAAGTAAGTAACAATAAATTTGTCAGGACGCGTTTCACTTCCAGAATAAATTATATCTAAATTAACAATTACTTTCTTTGGCGGTATTTCTTTTAATGCCGCAGCCCATTCTTCTTCTATCTTCTTATATTCTTTTAAATTTACATCAGATAATTGTGATACTAAATTATCAATTTTAGGTGAACCACCAAATCTATCGCCTGCCAAATGCCCGGCATGATCCTGACCTTTAACTTTTCCTAATGTGTTTTTGCTGTGAGATAATCTTTCAGTACGTTTTGTTAATTGTAGATTTTCAGTTTCAAATTTTACAAGTCTTCCTATTTCATCTGTTTCATAAAAATAATCATATTCTCCAGTCTTATATCTAATATTAGGATTCAATCTATTTTTTCTTCCGTTTGTAAACTGTTCTCCTGACCCAACTAATGTTTTAGCGGCGCCACTTGATGATCCAGTATTTAAACTATTATTACCCGTCCCTCTAGTAACCGAAGCCTGCTGCATCAATTCCTTAACAGTCTTCGTCTCCGTACTAATTGTCCTAATCACATGACCGGTCGGTGATACCAATGCGTGAACTTTAAATCTTACTGGAATGTGTGTGTTGCCTACGTTATGCTTTATGGTCTTAGCCATTTCTTCAGCCTGCAAAAGCTTCTGTCTAGCATATTGAGTGCTGTAAGGGAATTTCGTTTGAACAAATTTCCCCATATCTACTTTACTCAAACCATACCCTGCACCGCTTACTCCAACGATCGCAAACGCATTAAACAGACTCTGGTTACGCTGTTGTTCCGTTAATTCATTGCCAAACATGTCTTTCCCAGTGAAGTACTCCCCAAAACCGTTCGCTGACACAAGTCCATATATGCCATATTCGGCTTTTTGGAGATTCTTAAGTCCTTGCGCCGTTCGGTGGGCATCCAGCATATGATTCGCAGCGTTTGCTCCTTTTACCGTTTTGTAGATGGCCGATCCACCTTTACCGATTCGCCCAGCCCAACCGACGAACGGAACGAAACCTGCTGCTGCCATCGCGCCAGATGTCACGCGTTCTGCATCACTCAGTTTGCGTCCTGTGACAGGATCAACGCCCGTCGCAGCTCGCTGTGTGTCGTAATATCCGGTTACTTCACCTGTAAACGTACAGACAGTGTCCCACGCCTTCTCGTAAAATGGTCTGTTTTCCATTTCTTCTATTTCTTTTGCGATCCTTCGATCCTCTTTTTGCTGGTTTTTAAACGTAAGATAGTCAGAGGTATCCTTTTTCGCTTGTCCGATTGCTTTGTAGACTTCGCTATTGTGGTAAGCTTCCGTGTTAAAGTTCAGCGGAGAAATGGTCTCCCCTTGCCTTGTCGCTTCCATCAGCTGTGCGAACAGCCCGTAAATATGCTGTTCTTGGTTTTGAGAAATGCTGTACTCTTCTGATAAGCGTTGGTCGAACTCGTTTACTTTCTCGACCGTATCAGATCGTTTTTTCTCTGCTTTATCCATCTGATCTTCAAATGCATCTCTAGAAAATACCGATAAAGAGACAAGGTCATTGACTCTATTAAAAATATGCTGCAGCGCTTCTTGTTGATCAGCGACCATATCCTTCGCCTGTTTTCCCGCTCGCTCCACATTCTCTTCTAAAAAAGGCACCTGTACGAACGTATCTCCAGAAAGGTCCACGTCCTCCGTATCTCCCGGAATTCCTTTAAAAAAGCCAACATTCGTATCGATCAACCGAATCCATGCATCGATAACATCCATCTGCCCCTGGTAGAATCCTTTGATCGCATCTGCTCCATGCCCCTTAAAGTCATGGTTCTCTACTATTTTACTAAACTCTTTTTTTAAAGTCTCAAATTGTTCTCTTAATTGCTCATAAAGGTGGGCTCGTTCACTGGTTGCAGCTTTTAAGGTTGAGGCTTCATACACTTTGCTTCCCATTTACTGTTGCCCTCTTTCGTCTGTAATGTTTTCCTATTTTACACTTCCTTTATTATCCAATAAGTAAACCGCGATTTTCAATGAAACTTGTGTACCATTTTCTTTCGTGATTTTTACGGTACGTATTTTTATATTTTGTTACGCGTTCACCGATAAAATGGCTGTTTTCACCTGAGATATGTTTGTTTTCACCGGTAACATGTTCACCACCACCTGCACTTCAACACTCACCACCGTTAAACACGCAATTTCCACCTGTACCGGCCTCCCAACAACTTAAAAATACCCAGTCATAGGACAGATTTCACCGAGAATACAGTGATTGAGGGAGGTGACAGATGAATTTAGTAAAAAGATTCGCACTAGCGAGCATGCTCATGTTCATTTTCATTCTTTCTGGGTGCAGTGATGACCCGGTTCAGGAAGATCTGCTTCACTACGTGAACGAAGAGATGCCGGATTTGGCAGATGAGGAAACAAAGGTTGTCGGAAAGTATGAAGCGGTAACAGGAGTGAACTACACAGATGATTACACCCTTTATGATGCTTTGAAATTGGAGATTATTCCCGAGTACAACGCGTTCATTCAAGAGCTTGAGGCTGTTGAGACCAAGACAGACGAACTGCGAAAGTTACATGAAGACTTTATTGAAGCGACGAATCTACAGGCGAGCGCTTTTCTTCTCATCGTGACCGCGATTGAAAATCAAGACAGCAACACGATTAACGAAGCGAACGAAAAGCTCAATACTGCGCGTAAAATGATGCGAGATTATCAGAATGATGTGGAAAAGTTAGCGAAGAAGCATGATGTGAAGTTGGAAAAGAAGAAAGTTGACGATTCTCTATAACAAAATGTAAAAAAGCACAAAAAAGACGGTCACTTCACAAAGTGATCGTCTTTTTATCTTAGTTTAACGGAGTAGGTTCGTAATCAATGTCGTACTTCTTTGTTAATTTTTCCATACCTTCATGATACTCTTTAATGGCTTCTTGGTATTGAAGTCCTTTTTCGTTGGATTTTTCTATTAAACTCTTATCTTGTTTTTCTAATGCTTCCTTTTCTAGCAACAAAGCTTCTTGATAAATTAAGGACGCTTTTTCCATCTTATCTGTTTGTGTTTTAAGCTCTTTTGTTTTTGGATCGATTTCTTTTGCTCCCTTTACTACTTTATCGTAGAGTGGGATGACCTGATTGACGAGCACGTCATATAATTCTTTATCATTTTTAAAATTCTCACCAGAAACGGAAGCTAGAATCTGATTGGCTTCTACCTCATATTTAGAGATTTGAGCGATGTCTTCATTAATGACTTTAACGATTTCTTCTTGTTTTTCTTTGTCTGACATTTCTTTTTTAGTAGAAGTCTTACTCTCGCTGCATGCTGCAAGGATGAGAATAAGGAGTAAGGAGAATGTAATGAAGATCGTTTTACGCATAGTTGATGTTTCCTTTCTACTGTTTAATAAGCGTTTCATCCTTTTTAATATAAGCATCTCGTCGTTTAAGATAACGCGAGACTTGTATTCTCTTTAGAAGTAACATCATTAAGAACCCAAATACTACACCCATTAGTGAGACCCAATTTCCGCGTATTAGCATGACTAAGTCACCTAAAAACATATAGCAAAATAAGGTATACACGGCCGCGAGCATGATGTTAAAGAATTTAAGCTCTTTTATTCTTCTTTTTTCAGAACCTGTTATAGACTCCTCCTTATTCCGTTGAGATAGGAGTTGCCATTCCTGCGTTACGATTATGTAAGGTTCAATAAACCATTTTCCGATTTTTTTCATTTTTTACAATCCTGACTTGATGAGTTTTAATTTCTCTTTCAACAATTTTTCGCCTTCTGTTTCTAGCCCTTTAAATACAATTTCGTTTATTTGATCATGGTTAAAGAAGACATTGGTTTCATCTGATACATTTCCTTGAGGATATGGACATGACACGTAATCCCACGTTTTTTCAAGGTCCATTTGTTGCTGCAATCTTCCATAAATCATTAAAGGTTGATCCACCTTATCTAACAATACAATCGTACCGATAGGAAGCAGTTCTGATCCTTTATCCAATTTGAGTGAGTTAATTTCAGTTGACACGTATATCTCTCCTTTTACTTATCAATCTTCATCTTTTTCAAAACTAATGCCTAGCTTAACGCCTAACAGGAATCTGAGATCAATAACCGTTTCCTTACCTACTTTGGCTTCACCGCCTATTCCGAACGCTGAGCCTCCTATGGTTCCTTTAATATTATAATCTGTAAACGGGATTGGGGTAAGTCCCGAAACTTCTCCTTCTACTACCGAGGCTTTTGCACCAAAACCAATCGAGTTGTTATCGACGCCTGCATAAGCATTTGCCTTTAATATTTCTCCTTTAGCACCTACTTTGTTAACAACTGCATAATCAGAGTATCTTTCATCTACTTTCACATCGGCACTAGCCGAATAAACAGTAGCACCTGCTTTTACTACAGGCAGAAGGCTCGTTCCACCTATGCTTGCTTCACCCTCTAATTTTCCAATATCTTGTGAAAATGAGCTATCTAGTATCTCCGTATCGTGTTTTATACTAGAATGAATTCCGGTTAGCGTACTGCTTCCACCAAGCTGGCTTTTTCCGCTTGTGAAATCATCCCAGCCTCCCCATTTGTTCTCCATTTTCCCTGCTCCAGCAGAAAATGTAAAGTCGCCAGTCTTGCTTGTGTTACCTGATAAATAATCTGTATCTTTCTCTATTCCTTTAGAAGCACTTGTAGATGGATAATAGGCAAGTCCTAAGAAATCATAGACTTGATTCTTATTTTGAATCATATTGTAAACACTACTTTGAGTAAAGCTTGCATACGTAGAGTCTAAAGAACTAGCTTTCCCTTTGATGCCTGTAACCATTAAATGATGAAGATAGGACGTGGTGACTTGATTAGGTGAGAAGTCTTTAACAGTAATTTGTCCAGATTTTATCTTTCCTTCAACCTCTACTACATATTGATTAAGAAAAGTCAGTTCACTTTTCAACTCGCTAATAGATGTTGCTTGCTCTGCATCCATCTCTTCTAGATCACGGACCACTTTCTTTACAAATTTCCTAGAGTCTTGAATCTGTTGATTAACGAAAGTATCGTCTAGTTGCTGGATGGAAACGATGGAAGAAATACTTGAGATCACTTGGTTAGCATCTGAAGTTATTTGTTCGATTTCGTTTTGGTTTTTTAAAAGTGGAGGTAAGATATCTCCTTCCAAAAAATCTTGTCGGACTTTACCCATGTCAGCAGGTTCAAACGCAGAGACAGCTTGTTTACAAGTATTGATCTTCTCATCAAAGCTACTAAAGTATTCTTGTAATCTTGTTATTAAAGGGAGGTGACAGGATGAAAAGTAAGATTTAATTGCATCTGCACCTTTTCCTGTAAAGGAAGATTCTAGATGTACAAGAGCGTTTATCGCTCGTTGTATTTCATTTAAGGATTCTTTCTTTTCATGATTACTTTTTTCAAGCTGATCCAGGTATGCATCTAGACTGGAAACATCTAGTACTTTCATTTTACGACTCCTTTACCCGATGAAATAGTTGATGACACCTCTGCATCTGTTTCGCGCATACTCTCAACCGCATTTTCGGACATAACAGCACTTTTCTGAAGCAAACTTACATAGTTCGTAAATAACTGTTCCATAAGCTGACTAACTTCTACAAGCTCATCCATAGTCTCAAGAGAGTTCTTTCCATCATCACGAACGTTGATGGAGGGCTTGAATCCCTGTATCGCTGTTCTGAATTGGTTTAATGAGTGTTCAACACTACCATATTGAATTTTAATTTCTTTCATATTCACCACTTCTTTTTATTTTAATTAATGAATCACTTCTGTAATTGTAATTGCATCGTTTGAAGTTGATTTTGCAAACTCTCAATCTCGTTCTGAAGCTGAGTGACCTTTAATGAGATCGATTGAAATACTTCAGAAAACTGTTCGCTCTCTAACTCTTTGAAGGCTATTTGAATCTCTTCTCTCCCATCTTCAAATTTACTCGCTAACTGCCCCATCCAGGTCTCAGCTTGTAAACTTGGCTTTAGAAGATTTGGTCCTAATTGACCAAGTTCTCCTTGATAACTCATTAGTTCACTGCTTGCCCTCTGTAACTTAAGAATTTGTTCCTGCTTCTCCCTGATCATGGAAGAATAATGATAACTGATTAGATTAAGATCCACTCCACAGTCTCCTTCCTCGTAACTAAATAACGTTTCAAATGAACTTTAAACACTCTATTTTAGGTCTATTACCATGTTAGAATAAGGAAAATAAAGGTTGAATCCCTCATTTGTACTAATTAACCTACTAATTTGTATGGATTTGGAAAATTAACATATAACTTATTTACCATTTTCTTATAAATGTTAAACCAATATGGCTACCTTTATAATAATTCCAATGGGTACTCCGTAGACGAATTAGGATGATGGGGTACTCGGGAAAGAAACTTAACTATTTAGAAGGGCAAAAGTTAAAAAAACACATGGCAAGAATTAGTTTGCCGTGTGGTTTTTATAAAATGATGCCTTGAATGTTTCAATTATTAAAAACAAAAACCCCGGCCACTAACACGCCGAGGTTCTACCAAAATCGCTTTATAAGATTTAACCAGCCGAAGATCGATAACCATAATGGAATGCAAAAAAGAAGTGCCCAAAACAAACCTACAAAGAAATCTCCTTTTCTTTCCATATCCCGCTCTCCTAACTATTACTAGATTTTAAATTCTAATAGTAGTTTTAACAGAATTGCTAGAGAACATACGCTTAGGATTACTAGAATAATTTCCTTAATAAGAGAAACAGGACAATCAAGACAATCCATACCGGAATAGATAATAACAGACCCCAAAGACATCCCTTTGCAAATGAAGGATTCTTGTTCATTGATAACACCTCTATGTTGATACTTGTACTTTCTTACATAATTCGTACGATATCATGATCTTATACTCATAGAGTGTATCGTCAATTATACGTTCTTGTTTTAACGTATTCGGGATGTGAGAGAAAAATACCCCTTCTCGCTATGAAGAAGGGGTAGAATTAGAGATATTCTTTTTTCTTACCGTGTTTAACCGTTAGATCCACGTTCCACTTTCTCACAAAACTTAATATACGTGGGTGGACCAAGTTTAGACGTGCGGTGTACTTCTCCCAAGTGGCTAGTAATATGATGGCAATAAGAGCTACTTGTGGAGAATACAGGACATAATCAAAAACACCCGTCAGCAAGATAATCGGTAATGACAGCAAAAAAGTATCAAGGTGTTTTTTACTCGCTACATTAGATAGATACAGCGAAAGCATCTTGTAAACATGAATCGAGATTACAATGAGCAATGCAACACCACCAAGGGATCCGTATTCTGTGAATATACCGATAACCATATTGTGAGCGTGCGGTATATTATCATGGTAAAGATTCATATATTCTCGGTGGAATCCAATAGGTGTAATTCCAAATAATGAATGTTCCTGCCAGAGATGAATAGATCGTTCCCAAATGACCTTCCGCATATCAGCGGATGCGAAGAGCCTAGCTTTTCTTGGCATTAGTTCTAAGATAAAGTGAATATTTATCAGCATGATTGAGGTAAGGAACAACGCATATAAGCGATTCCATCTAAAAATAAAAAGCGTAAAGATGATGATTAATATTCCAAACCCTGCTTTTGATCCCGTTAAAAAAATCGCGTGAACCAACATGCCCACTACTGTTACTTGCAGTGCTAGCTTCTTATAAGAAGCACTTTTAATACTTTTCAAACACTCCCCAAGTAAAAATGAAAGGCCGAACAATAGGAGTGCGACTGACAGGTTAGGATTGTATGAAGCACCCATCAATCTTTCATAATCTTGTTGAATCTCAGTTTGTCCAATTAGGGCCGTACCTGTCAAATAGCTTACATACATATTTTTCATGAACATCTTTTGAACAGGATAAAGTGCATAAAAATAAAGTCCGCCCCAAATGGTAATCCACTTAATAGATGATAAAGTCTTTTGAACGTTGTTATTTTTCATTTTCACATACAAGCCCATATAAGAGAGGAGTAAAGCGGAAATCAAAAAGTAAGAATACTCCTTATTGAATAATGCCGAACCAATGGTTGAAAGAAATAAACTTCCCAGTAAAAAAAGTCCTGGCGTAATCTGAACCCTTCTTCCCTCTTTCAAAGTAATATGCAAATGGTAACATCCGTTTATTAATACGAGTAAAATACCTAAAGGAGGGAGAAAAAAACAAAGAAAGATGCTTATTTCGAAAAAATACTTACTAGAAAAACCGATAATAGATTTAGCCATATTCAACCTCTTCATCGTATAAGTTTCATTTCAAAATCGCATTAACTCATCATACTTGAAAAAGTCTAACGATATTGCACTTTTACGGAAACCAAACGATTTCTTCACGTTAGCTATATTTTCTTAACAATCTCTAGCAATTACATTAAAGAACATAAAAAAAGGGAGAGAATCTTCGTAGATTCTCTCCTCTTGCATTATGATTTATATCCGTTCTTATTCTTCTGCTGCCAGTTCCACGAGTCGCGAAGCATATCTTCCAACCCTTTTTCTGCGACCCAACCGAGCTCTTGTCTAGCTTTTGTCGGATCTGCATAACTGACTGCGATATCACCAGGACGGCGGTCGATCACTTCGTATGGAATATCAACACCATTCACTTTTTCAAACGTGTGAATCATATCCATGACGCTGTAGCCCTTGCCTGTTCCTAAGTTGTACGCGTCAACTCCCGGGTTTGTCAGCACTTTATCTAGAGCTTTCAAGTGGCCGCTCGCAAGATCTTCCACATGGATATAATCACGTACGCCCGTTCCGTCTTCTGTATCATAATCGTTACCGAACACACGAAGTTTATCGAGCTTACCTACAGCGACCTGCGTGATATAAGGCGTTAAGTTGTTTGGAATATCGCTCGGATCTTCCCCGATCAAGCCGCTCTCGTGCGCTCCAACTGGGTTGAAGTAACGAAGAAGAGCAATGCTCCACTCTTCATCAGAAGTGTGTAGATCTCTAAAGATCTGTTCTAACATCAACTTCGTCCAGCCATATGGATTTGTTGCGCCGAGTGGTGTGTCTTCCGTCAAAGGTACCGTCTCAGCTGTTCCATAAACAGTAGCAGAAGAACTAAACACAATCTTCTTCACATCGTTTTCTTTCATCACTTCACACAAAACTAGCGTGCTCGTAATGTTGTTATGATAGTAATAAAGAGGTTTTGCAACAGACTCTCCTACTGCTTTTAATCCAGCGAAATGGATAACGGCCTCAATGTTGTTTTCAGAGAAAACGTTTTGGACCTTTTCTTTGTCTAATAGGTCTATGTCGTAGCACTTGATCTCTTTTCCTGTAATCGTATGTAGTCGATTCAATACTTCTGGATCGCTATTTAAATAATTGTCGATAATAACGACTTCAAATCCGGATTGTATGAGTTGTACAACCGTGTGACTGCCGATGTACCCTGCTCCACCTGTGACTAAAATAGCCATTTCATTCCCTCCAATATATCTTTAAATGAGTCTCATTATGCGTAATCATGTCTTAAATTTTACTTTATCATAACGCTTCTATTATACAAAGAGAATCTATTAAACCGCTCTCAAGGTCGTCGTACAAAAAAAGTCTATCCTTGTATAGATAGACTTCGTAACGTAATGGTTTATTGTTATCGTTCACAAGCAATTAAGTCTTTATCACGATCACTTTTTTGGTTAGCTTCATAAAGAGCTTTCGAAACATATGGCTTATATTTTGTTTTTCCACCTTTGTTCTTAACATTAGAAGCTTTAGCTACTCCACCTTTATACGCTTTATTTAATTCCGTACAGTTTTTGTACGTTTTTGCTTTAGGTGCTGCAGCTTCAGTCGGGATGGTAATCATTCCAACAATCAGCCCAGAAGTTATCATAATGGGAAGCAACTTTTTCATAGTACTACACCTCCTAACATTTACCTATTTATGATAAACCATCCATTATTAGGGTGCAATAATATTTTTATTAGAAATGTCTATTTACTTCACGAATCGACTATACGGCTTCAATTCATCTATATATAGCAGATTAGACAAGCGATTCGGAGTAAAGTTTGATGCAAATCCTACATATAATTGTGCTTTATGCGGATGACGAATATCCGGGACACGAATCCCAAGACCTTCTGGCTCTCTAAATGAAAGATCTTGCCCTCCTGTAAATAACTCTCGATCCACCACTTCACCATTTTCAAGATTCACAACCGTAATATACGTGTTTCCGATCGGTGCAATAGATCCGTTCGAACCATATGCGTTGCCTTCAAGAAGATAGAGGAAACTGCCGTAGCTTGCAAACCCTTGAAATGTGCCTAGAGAGGGCTGCACCACATCCGCTACAGGTTCATACCTTCCTTCTTTTATATCATCTAACGAAAATACACCAAAATGAAAAACACCATTCACTCGATACCGCATGGTGAGCAGGTTGTTGGCTGAATCAATGTTTACCGTCGTTCGATCAGCTCCTTCTACCAAACGGTGTTTTTCTAAAGAAGCAGAATCAGGCGTTAGAATTGCACCATCTACAAATGGAAAACGCGACAGCTGTGTTCCCCATCCTTCTTTACCTTCTGCAACTGAATCCGTTTCGGACCAAATATAAGGAACACCATCTTCTGTTTCAATTCCCATTTGCACACCGTGCCCAAAGCCTTTTAAATACATATAACCGAGTTTGTTTCCGTATAGATCAAGTTTCGTTAACGTCAGATCGCCATTCAGACTGCGAGTAGCCCCACTGACCGGAGCATCTTCACCTGGCAGTTGGATGCCGCCTGCCATCAGCTGCATCACATACACATGCCCATTTACATCATCGAATCCAAAAGATTGTTGAACCGTTCCATTATGTAGAGCTTTATCCCGAAATAGTTCATGTGCGGGAGCCTCAAGATCAAAGACTTTTGAATGAGGAACGCTTTGTTTCGCACTTGCTGGAATGGATAGACTTAATGAAAGGGCCAACACTGTTATCATACCTACGCTTTTTTTAACAACGTTCGTTTTCCATGTATTCATAAGTAGTAGCCTCCTATTCGTTATAAATGCACTTCATTCTTGTTCATTTCCCTTTCAAGACGTGCCATTTTTCTACTCTCCATATGGTTTCCGAGCTTTGCTAACACGAGGGAGATAACAACAGCAAAACTAACAATGCCATAGAAGCCAGCCCCAATGCCAATTCCAACGCCACCAGCTAATAAAATCATAGCAGCTGATGTGAGACCTTTCACTTGAACGCCGTCTTTTATGATGACGCCACCGCCTAAGAACCCGAGACCAGCTACAATCTGCGCCGTCAATCGCATCGGGTCCATTCGGATCGTATCGCTCATCGTACTGAACTCATCGACACTATATATTGAGATCAACGTAATCAATGTACTCGCTACGCACACGTACATGTATGTTTTGATCCCAGCTGGCTTGCTCTTTGATTCTCTGTCCCAGCCGATCAAAAAGCCTAAGATAGCGCTGACTAAAACACGAAGATACATCTCATAATTCACTATAAAAGGAAAGGATATATGCAAGGTCGTCCTCCTTTAACTTTTGATCTCGTCTTTTTGTTTCTTTCGTTCTTCCAGGGCGGGTAACGGATTGTTACACGTTAAAACATTGATGCCTAATTCGAGAGCTTGAGACACTTGCTCTTTTGTATCCGGACAATAACACCAGCTTAAAATACCTAAATCCTTAAATTCCTCTACTAATTCGGTAGAAAGCAGCTTCATACTTATGCCCGCTGCCCACATTTTCGAATAGGTTCCGTTCGGTCCTGGTACAAAGTTGAACATCAATTCCCCCGGAAAGCCTTGTGTCCGAAGACCATAAACGTCATGAATATACGCAACGATATCTGCATCAAAACTCGTAAATACACATCGCGGTAGATAATCGTAATCCTTTAACGTTTGAATGGTTGCAGCCGCCACACGTTTAGCATCGGGACTCGGTTTGATCTCTACATTAAAAAGAACATCAGGATACAATTTCAACAACTCACAAAATTCCTCTAAAGTTGGAATCGTATGGAATTGTCCATCAGGGTCTACTCCTGCAGATAAACTTTTTAGCTCATTAAGGGTAAAATCACTAACTTTTCCTTTACCGTTCGTCGTTCGATCCACCGTATCATCGTGAATGACCATGAGTACGGAATCTTTTGAAAAGCGAAGGTCGAATTCGAGCATATCGACTCCAGCATCTAGCGCTTTTTGAAACGCGATGAGTGTATTCTCAGGGTACTTTGCCATAAATCCGCGATGGCCCGCGATAAAAAAGGTATCGGTGTTTTTTAGTTGCTCGATCATTTGTTTCATCCTTTCCTTTTAGGGTTATCATTGTTGTCTTTGCATGTGGCTGATTTCCGTTCTAGGTTGCTCGCTTTCCGCGGGGTGTGCGGTGAGCCTCTTAGCGCTATGCGCTATTAAGAGTCTCTCCTGTCCCACTAATCCCGCAGGAGTCTCGCACCTTCACTTCAATCAACTATCTAAGAAGGAAAATTTCTAAAAAATAGTAAGATAAAACAAAAAACCTAGAGTCATCAGTTAGACGTATTGAACTGACTGTTTTCTCTAGGCTTTTTGGTCATTGCATTAACTTTCGGAGAGGATTCTCTCTACTTCACCTTTGAATTGATTAAGGGTTGGTTCGATTTCTTCATCATCGTACATGATCGCTTCAATTGCTGAAAAGAACTCGTGCATCGTCTCTGGCCAAACGACACTCTTATTGTTGTCTACTGCATATTTTAACTGATCATATGCTGTTTTTTTGTTCGGCTCTTTTGCCCATAGATCTTGAATTTCTTTTGAATTCACCATTTTTTCTGTGAACGGAAGGTATCCTGTTTCAACGATAAACTGTTGTAACCCCTTCGGATCTTCCATCATGAAATCAATGAACTTCCAAGCCGCTTCTTTGTTTTCAGATCCTGCAAGCATCGCCACGTTTCCGCCACCTGTTGGCGTAGCATGAATTTTGTTTTTAGGTAGAAAAGCCGTTACATACTCAAAATCTGTATTCTGGCTGATGTCACCAATCACCCCAGTAGATTGGAACATTAGAGGCACTTTTCCAGCAGCGAACATTTGGTTTACGATGTTTCCTGAATCCTGTGCTGGCGGATAATAAAGAGCGCCTGTTTTCTGCATGTCTTTTAAATATTGAAACACTTTAACGCCAACATCATTCTTTTCAAATCCGATAGACGTTTTATCTTTGTTAAAATACGTTCCTTTTGATTGAGAGATCATAGCGATCGGGTACCACGTATCGTAAGGCATCGTAAGACCATAGCGTGTAACTTTGTCGCCTTCTTTAACAACAAGCGCATTTGCTACTTCGTTTAATTCATCCCACGTAGTAGGAACCTTTAAGCCTTTTTCATCTAGGATCGTTTTGTTCACGTGAAGAATTGGCGTTGAGCGGTTTAATGGCAATGAAACAAGCTTATCGTTAAATGTTGAATGTCCCATCAGACCTTTTGTAAAATCACCTTTTTTCAAGCCGCTTTCTTTTAGATAAGGTGTCATGTCTTCAAGCACTTCAGACTCTGCAAACTGTTGGACATATGAACGTTCAAGCATCGTAACATCAGGACCTGTACTTGCTGAAATCGATTGTTGAAGCTTAGTCGATGTTTCATCATAAGCTCCTTGGAAAGTACCGACTACCTTCACTTCATCCTGGCTATCATTGAATCGTTTAATCAACTGATCCATGAACTCACCGTTCTTACCGCCTAATGAATGCCAAAATTGAATCGTTGCCGTACCGCCTTCTTTGGACTTCGTGCCGCTCGTTTTCTCAGTTTCACCTTGGCAGCCCGCTAGCATCATAAACACCAATACAGCCATTGCACTTAATACGTACTTCAATTTCATAACATAACCCTCCCCATCTTTTATAAAACTTATTTGATACCTGAATACACAAAAGCTTTGACGATCTGTTTGGAGCATAATAAGTAAACGATTAGAATCGGAATAACCAATACCACGTTACCAGCCATAATAATGTGCCAGTTACTGATTCCTTCAGATTGCTTTAACATCGCAATACCAAGCGTTAACGGCCGAACTTCATTTGAATCTGTCATAACGAGTGGCCAGAAATAATCATTCCAGTGACTGACAAAACTGAAAAGTGCAATTGTAGCGAGTGCCGGCTTTGCCATCGGCGTCATGATTTTCCACATGATCTTAAATTCACTCGCATTATCGAGCCTCGCTGCTTCAATAATCTCCTCAGGAATCTGCATGAAATATTGTCGGAGCAAGAAGATTCCAAACGCGTTAGACATAAAAGGCAGAATCTGCGGAATCAATGTCTTGATCAATCCCCAATCTGCCATCATTAAGTAGATTGGGATAAAAGTTACCTGCCCTGGCATCATAAACGCGATTAACACGAGAGCAAAAAGTACGTTTTTCCCAAAGAACTCATATTTAGCGAACGCATAGGCGGCCGGAATCATCACAAGAAATTGAATGACGATGATCGACAGCGTAATGATGATTGAGTTCTTCGCATAAGTTGCAAACGGTCCTGACGTCATCGCCTCTACAAAATTGATCCATTGCGGTGAAGACGGGATCAATGTAGGCGGAACGCTGAGTGTCTCCTGAAACGTCTGAAGCGAGGTCGAGATCATCCATAGGAACGGAAAAATAAAGGCGAATAAGATGGCTGCTTTTAGCAAGAAATCTACCGACAACCAAACGTTATGTTTTTTCAAAACCTATGATCCCCCTTTCTATCTAGCTTTCTATGAACTTACTGATAATGAACTTTCTTCGACATCAAACGGAAATAGATAAACGTTAGTATACCGATAATGACCATCAACACGACCCCAGTAGCAGCCGCATAACCAATGTTTGTCGTTCTGAATCCATAAATATAGTAGACAAGCGTATTCGTTGCATTGTTCGGTCCACCACCTGTCATGATTCGAACCGTATCAAAGACTTTGAACGAGCCGATCGTCATGATGATCAAGATAAAGAACATTTGTGGTGAGATCAGCGGCAGTGTAATTCTGCGGAACACTCTGAATCTACTCGTGTTATCGAGTTCCGCCGCCTCATAGATATTTGGCGATATGCCTTGCAACGCTGCGACTAAAATGAGAACGTAATACCCGATGCCGTGCCAAACCGATACGATAATAATAGAAAAAAGTGCTGTTTTCGAGCTTTGCAGCCATTGTGATGTTGGAAGACCTAATTTCTCTAGAGCAAAATTTAGAAATCCTAGATTCGGTTCCATCAGCCATAGCCATACGAGTGAAACGGAAACGATTGAAATGATATGAGGGGTGAAGATTCCCGCTTGGATAATGTAATTCAAGCGTGTTTGTTTTTTGAGCCAAACCGCAAAAAACAAGGAGATGAGCATCGTCAGAACAACAACGCCACCCGTGTAGATCACGGTGTTCGTAAGCGACTTATAAAAATCAGGTCTGTTGAAAATTTGAATATAATTTTCAAAGCCAACATACCGACTCATCGCACTGTTCAATAAATTGTATTTGAAGAAGCTAAGGTAGACTAAATAGAGCATCGGATAGATCACAAACAAAAAGATACCAATCATGGCCGGACCGATCATGACATAAGGTCTACAGGTTTCCCAGAACGTCTTTTTCTTCATATCAATAACCTCTTAAAGCTTCAAGATACGAGGAATAACGTTCATGGTCTCTTCTGATTCGTGTCCCTTCTGAATCAAATAGATAGAGCTTATCTTCAGGGACCCCTATGTGTATCTTTTGGTTTACTTTGTAGAAGGCATAATTGCTTTTTAGCATGAACGCACTATCTTTGTACTTCATTTGGTAAAGCGTTTCGGAGCCAAGCATCTCACGAGTTGCGATCTCGCCTTCCATACTCAAATATTCACCAACCGGCGTATCAGATGTTTGCGCACTCTCTGGACGGAATCCAAACTTGACGCCATCCACACCGAGTTCTCCAATATTCATCGGCGGCGTTCCGATAAACTGAGCCACGAAGAGGTTGTTCGGTTCATGATAGATTTCTTCAGGTGCTGCCTCTTGCTGAATCAATCCGTTATTCATCAGCACGATTGTATCTGCCATCGACATGGCTTCCACCTGATCATGTGTTACATAAACAAAGGTAGTGCCTAACTTTTTATGCAGCTCGATCAGATCAAGTCGCATCTGCGCTCGTAGTTTGGCATCCAGGTTAGACAGTGGTTCATCCATCAGAAACACAGAAGGCTGCTTAACCATCGCACGAGCTAAAGCCACACGCTGACGCTGTCCGCCAGAAAGTGTAGAAGGCTTTCGGTCTAGATATTCCGTCAGACCAACAGCAGCACTGATGCTTTCTACCAACTTTCTTCGTTCTTCTTTTTTTACTTTGTTATTCTTAAGTCCAAATTCGATATTCTCTCTTACAGACATCGTCGGATAGATCGCATAGTTTTGAAAAACCATGGCCACTCCTCGTTTTCCAGGTGCCACCGCTGTAACATCATCTCCATTGATCAAGACAGCTCCTGAGCTCTGCGGCCCAATTCCAGCGATCATCCTTAACAATGTCGTCTTACCGCATCCTGACGGACCTACCAAAACGGTAAACGTTCCATCTTTGATTGTGAGGTTAAGATCTTTAATAATATCTTTTTTCTCGAACTCTTTCGTCACATTCACAAACTCAATAGATGCCATTGACGCTCCCCCTTTTGCAAACAACTTTCTCTGCTTAAACATTTACAAAATCTTAATAAAGCGCTTACAAATATAAAATGTCTTTACAAATGCGCTATAATGATTGTTTTTGTTGATTTATATTAAATTTAAAGAATATTTCCAAAAATGTCAATCACTTTTCGCTTGAAAATGTTTGTTTTTACATAAAGTTTACATTTAAGTGCTCATTAATGCTCATTTAGTTGCATTTAAGAGATGATGATTTCTACTCCACTTTCTTTGAACTGTTGAATCTGCGTATCTGAAGCTTCTTCACCTGTAATGAGTTTATCTACCTTATTGATTGGTGAAACCATGTGAAGAGAAACACCGCCTAGTTTCGTGTGATCGGTAACAACGATTACTTCACTTGCAGCGTTAATCATCTCCATCTTCGCTGGTACAAAAAGCTCTTCAAAATGAGTCAGTCCTTTTTTAGGATGAATCGCTGGCGTACCAATGAATGCTTTATGAACATGTAATTTTTTTAGTACATCGTTTGTAAACATACCGTTTAGCATAAAGCTCTCTGGATAAAGCACACCGCCTGTTACGATGACCTTGATCCCTTTTGAATCACGAAGCTCTGCGGCTATGTTGATATCATTCGTAACAACGGTAATATTCGTTTTGTTCGCGATATATTTTGCAATCTGAAACGTTGTCGTTCCAGAATCCAAGATAATGCTATCGCCTTCTTGAATCATTTCGGCTGCTTTTTCTCCAATGCGCTGTTTTTCCTCAACACGCTCGGTTGATCGTACTGTGAATGAAGGCTCTGAGTGAATGCCTTCTCCTAATATGACGCCGCCATGCGTACGTCTCAGATGACCTTCTCTCTCAATTTCTGAAAGATCTCTTCTGATCGTTGCTTCATGCACATTAAACTCCTCAGAAAGCTGTGTGACCGTTGCAATGTTTGTCCTTTTTACAAATTCAATAATCTTTGCTTTTCTTTCTGCTGCTAACATAACGTTCTCCCCTTACATACACCAATTGTTTGTTTCTGTTAGTTTACATGAAATTTATGTTTTTTTGTGTTTATTTAATAAAAAAGCTTTCCTTCAAGTGAAGAAAAGCAAGAATTGTATTTAGGAAGCTGACCAATCAAAATCTAAAATAATTTTTTCCCAATGTCTATGTTCGGAAGCTGATTTCATAGCCGTTTGAAAATCAGATAGGTTGTGGATCGGTGTATTACTTTTCGGTAGGATCGCTCTAAGTGTCTTTTGGTATTCTATATTCTCCATCGCTTTCATCACTGCATGATAATCTGCACTCGAACTGCGGCTGCTGCCATAAAGCGATAGCCCTTTTTCAAGAACATCTCTTGTATTAATTGGAACTCGATCTTCTGAAACACCCATCAAAATGATTGTTCCACCGCGTGCGGCAAGATCAATTCCTTGGTTGATCGCATGCTCACTAAAAGCGCCACCCGTACATTCTACAATGATATCTACCTTTTTAGAAGATTTAAAATCATAGTTTTGGACTAGTTTTCTTGAAGCAAACGTGAACTGTTTCAACTTCTCATCGATTGCACCAAATACCGTCAATCGCTCAGGGCCAAGATTATAGACATGGTGAATCATAGCAGCGGTCAAATATCCAACTGGACCATCTCCAAAAACCGCTACCGTCGTGTTCTGAGAAGATTCTAACTTCTGCTTAACGCGACTGAGCGCATGATAGGACACGGTACAAAGCTCTGACAGAACGGCAATTTCATTAGGAAGTGAGTCTGGGATAGGAATGGCGCATTCAGCTGGTAGAACTAAGCGATTTTGAGCGATTCCATCATAGCCGCTTCCCAAGAACACATTCTTCTCTCCATAATTGGCGATGAACTCTTGTTGCGAGTAGGAACTACACTCTTCAGGATGTCCCTTTTTAAGCAGATGCCCTGGAATATTAGGAACAATCACAACACGATCTCCAACGCTTACTGAGTTACTCTTACTTTCAACTACCCTTCCGATTCCCTCGTGCAATAGGGCCATAGGAAGTTTTTTAGTAAGTACTTCAGGCTTTCGCTGCCCCATAAAATAACGTAAGTCTGCATGACAGATGCTTGCAATCAGCGGTTCAACAACCACTTCACCTTCATTAATCGTTCGATTAACGGTAACCTCTTCCATCTGATAAGGACCTAATAAACGATACGTCCTTGAATGGATTGACTGTTCCTGCACAAATCATTCCCCCTCGTATGAAGACCATGTAGGCTTTAGCTTGTTCGTTTTCGCTCATTTAAAGTTCATTTATGCTCGTTAATGTAAATAATAGTCATACAGTGTGGGTCTGTCAAGAATTATTAAGCAGGATTGAGCAAAAGAGAGACATAAAAAACCCTTGAAAGTATTTTCATCTTTCAAGGGTTTAAACGGATAAAATGTTATATTTTAGGAACGTCAACCAGATCTCCTGGTGATTTATTGATGAGCACATCAGGCATGTTTGGATTGCTCTTCTTTAGTTTAAATTTTTGAATTTTTGTTAATTTTGGGTCAAAAGAAATAACTTGAGAGTCAAAATCTACCCATCTGCTAAATGAAACATTAATAATACCGTACCAAAATTACAAGCTGAATTCTTTAAACAAATATATTTGCAGCATACCAATGAAGAAATATAGAATCTTTGGTATAGTTCAAAATGACTCTTTATATCTTCTTAATCATTTACCTCTTCCTATTCAAGTATATTTAAAAATTCACTAAAATTTTCTGCCACATTATATGTAACAGGCTCAAATTCACCGGATTCTTCATGAGACCATACACAAACAGATGGATTATTTTTATCTGTTCTAAAATCTAAGCATACAAAGTCCCCCGCAAATACACTAGCTATCGGCAATACCTCTGCTCCTAATAAGTCCTCATTATCAGTTAACCTTTCGCCTATTTGTGAATATACAACATCTATGTCATAAATTCCTTTTGGATGATTCTCAATATCATCTAATATACACAAAAACCTTTCTATTGCATAATCACGGTTGTTACACTCAAATGTTGCTTCCTCAACCTCTGCACCATTATTTTCTTTTATAAATTCTAAGAAAGACTCAGGTAATGAAAGTCTCCAAAACTTTTCGTGATTTTTTATTATTTCCACTGAAGGCAATGGCCTTACTATAGTGTCCTGTTTTATTTTCATATTTTCTTCTCCTTTCATTACAAGCTATCTTGGAGCATCTGCCCACATTCCAGTAGATCTGCCACCATTATGGATAGTAATATTGTGTATTCCAAAAGGTACTAGCTCCATTTTACCTGGCACTTCAGTATGGTGCCATGTCATTCCTTCTGGTCTTCCTCCAATAATGTTATCTAGCCATTCAAATTGTGCCTCGTCAGACTTTAACCAGAGGCTTTTTGGTAAATATCTTGTATCTACCACAAGTCCAGCACTCTTAAAATCTGCAAAACCATACTTCAATCCATCTGCTTTAATAACATTTACATTTGGAATTTGGCCACCTGCAATTGCTTTCTCCTTTATTAATTTACGCTGCCGAGCAGTTAAGTACTCTCCACCATGAAAAGATTTATTCCAAGACCAAATTTTGTTTGTTTGGATTTTTTCACTGTATAGCCGAGCAAAATCATCAACAACATCATCAAAAGTTTTGGTACCTTCAATAAACTCATCAATATTTTTAAAGTTTACATTACCCTTATCTTTAACCTCTCTCACCTTAAAAGCCTGCAAAATTGCCTTTTCTTTTTTCATATTTTCTAAGTCGTTTGCGTTAAAACTATAACCTTCTGCAGTAACTATTCTCTCTTTCGCAAACAAAAGATTAAATCTCTCAAGATAATCAGTGGATTTCTTGTTCACTACATACGTGTGCTTCTTTACTTTCCCCATGCCTTTGGCCAGATCTACTTTTGACACTTTAGAGAGCTTATCAATCCCTTTTCCACCTAAGACGCTAACTCCAAGCTGGGTGCCCATATAGGAAAAGTAGTGCGCCCGGCTGCCCGCATCTCCGTGAATAACTTCTTCGTTAAATGATGTGGATAGTTGATCCCAAGCCGCACTTCCTGTTTTGATGGGGTGCTTTGCGGCATATTTTAATCCATCGAAAGTTTCTCCTGGGTTTTTCACCATATACACAAGACCGTCTACGGTATCATCAAGAGCGCTACCAGATCCACTCTGAACGTTATCCCAAATTTCTGTGAAAAAGCCTTTGTCTTCCTTTTTTATCGATTGTTGCTTCGTCATCTCTGAAAGGCTCTTCATCTCTTTTAGTCTTCGTTCACTTCTCTTATGCTCCACATAACCTGCTGCTTGCGTTTTTAGTTCGCTTTGCATCTGAAACACTGAGCTCGTCTTATAAGCTTCTGCGTTAAAGTATAGTGGAGAGATATTCTCGCCTTGACGCGTTGCGTTTATCATGGCTGAGTACAATTCGTTCACTTGCTCTACTAGGTTCTGTAACCCAAGATATTCTTGAGTGAGCTGCTGGTCGATTGCGTTAACCGCTTCAACGGTTCGCGTCCGTTTCTTTTCGGCTTGATCCATCTGCTCATCAAATGGATCTTTTGAGAAGACAGTCAATGATACAAGATCATTGATCCCATTAAATATGTTCTGTAGAGATTCCTGTTGATCAGCGACACTGTCTTTTGCTGATTTTAATCCTTGGCTAACATTTTCCTCGAGAAACGGAACTTGGACCAGTGTGTTTTCTGCCAAATTAGCATCTTCAGCATACCCTGGAATGCTTTTAAAAAACTCGATGTTCACATCAATGAACCGAAGCCATGCGTCTACGATAACACTTTGCGCTTGATAGAAGCCTTTGATCGCTTCTGCTCCATGTCCTTGAAATTGCCCGTCATCTACAATTTTACCAAACTCTTTTTTTAATCCAACAAACAGTTCTCGTAACCTCTCATAGTGTTGGGCTCGTTCTTTGGTTGCAGCTTTTAAAGTTGGTGCTTCATACACTTTGCTTCCCATATTCACCGTTGCCCTCTCTAAAGTTTTCATTCACAGCACAGTAACCGTTAAAATTTACCATTAAATCTTATACCCTAGTATTTGTAAATTAAACCGCACATTGTACTGTTTTTAGAGAGTTTGCCCTAGTAAGTCATTCCTAGAATTATCGCTAAAATAATAATAGGAGAACATGAATGTCCTCCTATCCTTACGATCGCGAATTATTTTAAAGTCAGTTGCTTTAACCGTTTCATTACATGAGGACGCTTGTAGCCAAACTCATCATGAATCTCTTTGTACAGTTCAAATAACGCCTCGTATTTTTCAACATGCTTTTGCTTTGGATAGTACGTCTTTAAAAAAGGTTGTTTCATAGATTGTACGACTTCCTCTAACTCCAATCCTCCTGCAGCGGCACCAAGTATGGCCGCGCCAATCCCTGAAGCATGATTAGTGGAAGACACATGGATCTCTCGGTTTAAAACATCTGCATAAATCTGCATGAGCAGTTCGTTCTTCTGTGGTAGCCCGCCGCACGCATAAACACGATCAATCGCAATTCCCCAAGACTCAAAATTATCAATGATAATCTTTGATCCAAATGCTGTAGCTTCAAGATAGGCACGATAAATATCCTCTGGTTTTGTTTGCAACGTCAGACCAATTAAAGTACCAGTTAAGTTAGAGTCAGACAAAACAGACCGATTTCCATTATGCCAGTCTAATGCAATCAAGCCAGTTTCTCCTGGTTCCTTCTGATTCGCAAGGGATTCCAGATATTTAAATAAAGATAAATTTTGTTTTTTCGCTTCTTCCACATATGAAGCTGGTGCTTGTTTTACGTACCATCCGAACAGATCACCTACTGCCGATTGACCCGCTTCTTAGGCATAGAAACCAGGAAGAATGCCCTCTTTCACTACCCCTGAGATGCCCGGCACTTGAATAAACTCCTCATTTAACGTCATATGACACGTTGATGTTCCCATCACCATCGTGAGTTGATTAGAACGTGATGCACCAACACCAAGGAGAGCAGAATGAGCATCAATGATCGAGACTCCAACAGGTAACCCTTGAGGTAAGCCTAATGAGTTTGCCATCTCCTCTGTTAGACAGCCCGCTCGTTGACCTACCTTGCCTACCTTTCCTTGTAACTTTGTATGTACCATCTGACCTAAAGTAGGATTTAATTCTTCAAAGAACTTTTGCGGAAAACCGTCTTCCTCACTCCAAAAAGCTTTGAAACCAAGCGAACAATTACTCCTCACCACTTTACCGGTCAGTTTTGCAACGATCCAATCTCCCGCTTCTAACATGTAGTCGGTAGCTTCATACACATCAGGTGCATGATTAATCGTCTCAAGACATTTTGGAATAAACCACTCTGTTGAGACTGTAAAACCGTACCTTCTCATCCATTCACTTTTTTCAGAGAGCGCTTTGTCCAACAACGCTTGCGCCTCTTCTTTTGGCCCATGATGCTTCCAAAGTTTTACCCACGCGTGAGGATTATTTTCATATTCTTTTAACGAACATAACGGGTCGAGATTTTTATTCACACAGATAAAAGTAGAAGAAGTAAAGTCAATTCCTATTCCTTTTACTTCATGGGGATGGATGTTAGCTTCTTTCAAAGCAGCAGAAATGCCATGATATAACACATCGAGATAATCTTGAGGATGCTGCAGGGCAAAATCAGGAGGAATCTGAACATGTTGGTCTGTTGGAAGGACATCAACCATGACCCCGTGTTTGTAGGGAACGGTACTTACGGCTTTTATGGTTCCAGTGTTAACTTCAACCACGAGCACTCGTCCAGACTCTGTGCCAAAATCAATACCTATTGAATAACCGGACATTTTATTCACCTCTTATGTAAGCGCTTTTTCATTATCATATAGAAAATTTAGGGGATTCTCAATATAAATGAGCAGAAGTGAGTAAATAAGGAACTATAATTTGCATAAATGAACATTTCAACGCCATTTTTGATAAATAAATTTGCAAATTACGAATGTATAAAATATAAAAAGCATTCCATTTGTGGAATGCTTAAAATACTATCTATCCTCTAGCTTCCCATTTTAACTCAGGGAACTTGGCTTTAAGCGTATGTAATTCTTCTAATCTCTCAATTATATAATTTTGTACACTTTCAATATGGTCAGGCTCAGATAAAAAATTTAGTAGTGAATGATCTACATAAACAATAAATTCATCCTTGTCATCCTCTGGACCTTCAAATGTCCATTGAGGATATTCAAGACAGAAGTTCTCAATCGCTTTTATTAGTTTGTCTTTGTTTCTGCAATTTGCTGATACTTCTAAGAAAACCGAAATATCAGGATACTCATCATCTGTAAACCAGAACCCGCAACCAACAAATTTCCAATCACTTTGGTCACTAAATAATACATATCTGTTATAATCTCTCAATTGCTTTGCTCTGTTAATCCATTGCATTGGCCTACCAAACAATAATTCAAATGAGTGCTTCAGCTTTCCTCCCAATGTATCGTCCAACATGGATTGTAGCTTGTATAGATTTTGCAATGCATTTATATCAACGGGGGAAAACTTTCTACTTTTGTTCAATTCATTAACCTCCATATATCTCATAACTTCTTCTATGTATAGATCTTCTTCAAATAACTGTAGCCAATCATATATTTGATACCATTGAATCTGATGAAATTGAGTTCCTAATGCGGAATATTCATTTTTTTCTTTAGGATCATATTTTTCAGTGACATATAGCAAATATGTAAAATAACCTTTTGAATGATGTATTTGAAGATGATCATAATAACGTTTTAACTGAAATCGACCTTCTCCACTACCTAATTTATTTTCCAAAAAGAAGATATGCTTACCTTTCTTATTCTCAAAAGTAATGACTAAGTCTGGTCTACTATCGGTTTCATGGTTAATCAATTTGTTATACGTCTTTTGAGTAGAAACTCTTATCTTATCTATTTCGTTAAAATCCTTATGCATGAATTTATGAATAAAACTGGTTAATATTTTTTTATTTTTAAAAATAGGCGCAACTAACTCCGTTAAATAGTCTTCTAATGGATTGGTGGTAGAATATTTCACTAAATCGTATAGTCTTTTAAATGTTGTCTGCATCTCTTTCACTCCTTACCGCAGTAAGTCTTCCAAGGTCATTGCCATATATCAGTCTTTTATTTCCATTGTATATTTTACCAGACGTGATAGTATAAAAGTAGGTATAATTTACATATAAAGGTATAAAAACATTAATTGTAGGTATATTTTACCGGTTTAGTCTGTTATCTGACAAAGTATCTTTATAACCTACAACAAGTTTGTGGGTTTTTATTTTCAACAAATCATATGAAAGGTGAAGCATTTACAATGAAAAAGATATTTATGACTTCCATGATGGTAATGGTTGTTCTAGTAACTGGGCTATCGCTCGCATATTTTTTGTTTTCAAAATTCCCACCTGGTCAAGCGCAACCTACAACAACTGAAGTAAAAACACAAACTATAACAAAAGAAGTTAAAGTCCCGGTAGAAGTTCCGACAAACGAAAAAGCAAATTTAAAATCTATTATTAAAGCTACCCAAGACAAAGTAGTGCAGATTGAAACATCTAACAGCCAAGGTTCGGGGTTTCTCTATAACAACAAAGGTGATATCGTTACGAATGCTCATGTCGTAGGGTATGAAGTGGATGTTACAATCCGGATGAGCAACCAACAAACGTACCAAGGCCAAGTTATCGGACGCAGTGACCATACGGATGTTGCCCTAATTCGAGTTCCAGAGCTAGCCCATACAACACCTCTAAAAGTTAAACAACAAAAATCAGAAACAGGTGACGACGTTGTTGCATTAGGAAGTCCCCTCGGACTACAGAACACCGTAACAGTTGGTATCATAAGTGGTTTAGACCGGTCTTTTCAATTAGATCCTTACTATTATGAAAATATGTATCAAATCACAGCACCAATTTCGCCTGGTAACAGCGGTGGTCCTATCGTTAGTGGTATAGACGGTTCAGTGCTTGGAATCAACTCTGTAAAGTATGTAAAAGAAAATAATATTGGCTTTAGTATTCCTATGTACTCTGTTCTTCCTACTCTACAAGAATGGTCGAGAAATCCGATGAAGCTTACTCCATACGAAGAAGACTATCAATACGACTACGAGGTTCCTGAATATGATGGTGACCTCTCAGAAGAATATGAAGAGTATAACGAAGAAGATTCCTATGAGGAGTATGGTTCAGCTGAGGATGCAGAAATATATGAAGAATATAGCGAAGAGCCTTACGAAGATGAGTATTATGGAGAAGGCTTTGATTCTTCTTTAGACTTAACATCTGAATATGCTGAAAGTATGGTCTATACCTACTATGATTATGTAAATGCTGGAGAATACAGCCTAGCTTACGATCTAATCGGTGGTAACTGGAAAGCATCCTCTCCTTCTTTAGAAGAGTTTACGGAAGGTTATGCTCAAACCCTGAGCACATATATCACCAATTCATATGTAACCGATAACGGAGACGGTACTTTCCAGGTTGAGATTACTTTAGAAGCCCAAGAGTATGTAAACGAGGGTGAGCAGACTTCCATTTATCAAGTGAGTTATATGGTTGGCATAGAGGATGATATGCCTAAATTGTTGAGTGGAGATGTAGTAGAATAATTACGTAATATGGAAAATAAAAAGCACTGCGGCCGCAGTGCTTTTACCTTTGTTAAACTTAGAAAATCGATTGCAAGAGTTACATCCACATGTTTAATTCTTTTTTTGTTTAATACTAACTGATAACTCGTCCCCAGCATGTTTTGATGTAAAATCTAAACTAACACGCAGTCTTCCCTCATCATCAGCACGGGTCTTCACAACTTTAGCATCCCGACCGCCCTTAATCTTCACCTGATATTTTCCGTTCGGCTTGAACCAAGGTGCTGTTTGAACATCTGCTTTTCCTGAACCCTGAAGTTTAAATCCTTTTTCCGTCACGTCAGATAATCTAGCAAACTCCATTTTATCTCGATCAAATTCAACATCCCAGCCGTAGACAGAAAAAGATGATTCAGCCGACTTATATTGAAAAGGAATCGGTGCTTCAGGTGGGTTATTAAAGATATCCATGAAACGCGGCAACGTTTGGTGCAGATCGCGCTGCCAATATCCCCACGTATGGGAACCTGGTCCGTAACTATCCCACACATGTGAAATGTTCAGTTTCTCTAACCGATCATGAAGACTCGTTGACATCACAAAGCAAGTCTCTTCAACCGGAGATTCCAAACCTCCATCCAACGGTCCGCCCGCTTCACCTGTTCCCGTGTGTATGGCGAGATTCACGCCTTCCAAGTTTTCTGCTAGGTCCCAAGGATTATGACTTCTCCAGATAATTTCGTTCGTTTCTCTGTCACCCCAAACGGTTCCAGGCGGCACTTTTTCTTGATTCTGAAATATCGTCTTCTCTAAAAACTCAGGATCTAGGTTTGTATCAAGTACACCTGAAAATGATGCTGCAGCTACAAAAAGATCAGGATGTCTTGCCGCGTATGACATCGCACCAAAGCCACCCATGGATAAGCCAGCTACCGCTCGTCCTTCTCTCGATCCTTTTGCACGATAATGCTGCTCCACCCAAGGAATGAGTTCTTTAATATGATACTTCTCCCACTGTGGTGGTCCATAGGCACCTCCGTTATACCAATCCGAATAACTCGCACCTCTCCCCGCATCCGGCATAACAACAATCAACGGCAGATCCTCTGTTATCTTTTCAATATCCGTCCTAGCTGTCCATGCTTTGTAGTCACCGCAGCAACCATGCAACAAATAAAGAACAGGATATGTTTGCTCTGATTCCTCATACCCTTTTGGCAAAATAACTCGCAGTGATGTCTGTTTTCCTAATGCCGGGCTATGGAGTGTAATGTCGTGAAGCCTCTCACTTAGCGGCGTGTCCGAAATCAGCTCCACTTGTGCATGAACCTGCCCGCTTGGATAAAGGGGAATGATTAACAGAAATACAAGTAAGCTTTTTAGTAGATTGCGAAACATGGTATCTCCTCCTCTTCTACTTAACTTAATTTTCCTTATATAAGAATAAGATTACAGACCACTAGTTGGATTTACAATGAGGCTAAGGGCTTTACATAAAAGAAGTGGTTCTAGGTATAATTTCCTTGCGATTTATCAGCCAACATTTTTCTCCATTAAAAAAATCCCTGTTTCCAGAGATTTTCTTTAGCTATTTATTTCTATTTTTATTCTTCGCGCTATAAATTCTGTAGATGCTCCCAATAGCTGCGATAACCAACACAATCACAAGGGAAAAAGTCGTTTTGACATAGATGTTATAACCTAGGGCGAGTATAAACGCTAAGAGAATGAATATGTTTAGCATGGATCTAGCCCCCTTCTCATAAGTTTCGGGATCTTTCCGACTTTCTATCATAGATATTTAAGAACGCTTATTCATAGAACGAATTAATTAAAAGCAGCACGGCCCATACGGTAAACGTACACCAGCAACCAATAGTAACATTCCTCTGCTTAATTTTTTCATTGTGCTTGAAGAACATTGATACTCTCCTCTCTAATTGTATTTATGAATATCCTTTATATGTAATCTTAAACATTTGTTTAAGATATTTTATGATTTGGTTATTTCAAAACCCAATCTTTCTGCAAGTTCTTTCGTCTCTTGTCTTTCTAGATCTGTTCCGCATTCTGCAAAAACGCTCTTCAAACGTTCTTTTGCAGCCTCTCTATCACCGCATTCATGATAAAGAACTGCTAGTACATGTGGATTCTCATGATATCCTTGTACTTCTCTTTTCTCGAGTCCCTGTATAACATCCTGTAAACTTTGAAACTGTTGAAAATATGGGATGATTATTTTCTCAATGTCTTGTTTAATTTGTTCTGTAAGATCATCTAAATTAGTGGTTGGAGTTAGCTTGTACCAAATATCTTCATGTTGATCCGATGTACTTTTGAGCTCGGATATTCTTAGCCTCATCACAGAATCCACTTCTAATGGAAATTTTGGCGGAACATACTGATAGTATGTTCCATATAAGCTTTCAACCGATATACCTGTATTAATCGTGAACGCTAGATTCTCACTAGTATTCCAACTAGAGGATTGAACGTTGATAGTCCACGAAAACTCCGAGAATGTACGTACAAAATTATTTCCTTTCTTTTTAAAGCGATGATTTTTTAACGTAGGAGCAATAATTTCCTTCACTATTTGTTTAAATACGTCTTTCATCTTCACCATAAATGTCTCCCTATTCAATGAAAACCTTTCATAAACCTGGTCCTCTGGGTCTTCTTACAGATTCTATTGGCCTTTTACAATTAGCCGTTAACTTCTTTTCCACACAAAAAAGAAAGCACGTGAACTGAATCGTCTTCGTGCTTTCTCCACTAAAATATAATCCATATGGTAACTGCAATTAATATGGTAAGCAGCCATAATGGCAATGATAATAAAATTCCCCATAAGATGACCTTTGCCATCTTCTTCTTAGTCATATAAATCCCTCTATCGTTTAAGTGATACTATCTATATATTTTCATACGCTGATTTTACTTGAAAGTTCCCTGAATTTCACTTTTTGTGTCTTATTTTTACATAAATCATTCCCTTCAACCTGCCTGTCTATCTATTGTAGAAAAGTGTTAATTGGGAAAATCGCTATGTTTGCTATTTCAACTCAGAATCTGTGATTATATTATCCATAAATCTAAACGAGGAAGAATTGATTGAACTATCTGCCTCTCTATCTTCAATTAATGATAGTAGCTTTCCAACTAAAGGCCAATAACTTATAACTTTTAAAAAAACTCTATCAAAAGTCTTCTTAACTGCAAAAAGCAGTAAAAAATTTATCTATTTTTTTGTAAAAACCACTTTATTTATTCCGTAAAAAAGTGAGGAAGAAAGGGATAACTAAAGTAGGGTTAAAAAAAAAGGAAATATGGAAATTCTCCATACTTCCTTACTTCTTGTCATTTAATTCTTATATTTGCTTATCTTTAATGGAACCGTAATAAAATACAGATCTACAGCATAATAGGTCACCCAGATTCCTATTCCTTGTGCAGCAAGCTCTTTATTCATTTGAGATAAATGTTCATTTACCTTTCTGATGCCGAAACGGCCTGGAAACCATGAGAATATAGCGGGTACCTTGTATTTTCTATTATATAATTTTTGCAAGAAGATAAATAAGCTTAAAAACAATAAGACTATGATGATACTTATCATTTCATCCATTTACTTATTCACCTCTTTATTAACCTGTTTCCTTATATTTCCGATAGGCATAAGCACCAATAGTGACGATGAGACCAATAATAATTGAAGTAGGAACGGCTGCCATAAATCCATAAACAATTGCAAACCCTTTACCATCAGCGTCTGAAGGATCCTTAGTAGGTATACGAGATACCCAAATAAGTAAACCGGCAATTAAAAGAATAAAAGAGATGAAAGAGGCCACAAAAAAATAAAGGACATTCTTTGCCATTGTTTTAATTCTCCTAAATTACGATTGTAGATAATTAAAATACATATCGAGGTTAACCATACGTCCCGCGTTCTGTTTGCTCATGCATCACGAGCATATTGTTTTTTACATGTTGTGAGATTTCACTCAAGGCATCAATCGCGAGTCCTTTGTTATGGGTCAGCTGATATACGATGTCTTTGAATAGCATGTCCATTTCTTCAAGTATGCCGGTTGCTGCCGTGTTGTATAAGTAGATATTGAAATAGTTGGTTTGACTGAACAGTGCGGACTTCAGGTATGGCTTGAATTTTTGGACAAGTCCAGGAAAGAAAACAATTAGGTTATCAAGTCCACGACGAAGACCTTCTACCGTATCAGCAAGTTCATCAAGTGGCTCGAGCGCGTCATTTACCATCGCACGCAGCTTATCGTCGAAGTCTGTGAACATACCAGCCAATTTAACAGGCAAGCTTCCGTTTAAAATGACAAACACCGCACCTTTTATCGTATTAGATATGCCTTCTAATACGCTTTCCAACATGGCGGCAATTCCCTCTAGTCCAACGAGCAGTGGCAATGCAACTTTATGCGCGAAATCTCCGAAAGCGGCTATAGAGAGCTCTAGCTGAATATCGAGAATTTTCATCCCCATCTTCAGATAAGGAGAGTCTAGCATTTTGAAATCCTCGGCTGAACCAAAGTTCGGTATAATAATTGACTGAGGGACACCAGTTGAGATGCCGCTTGCGAGCAGCTTGTCTCTCTCTGTAAAATTGTCAGCCGTTGCCGTAACATCTGTGCTGTAAGAATCCATGTGCTTTTTAACCGTTAGATTGTTCTTACTTAGAATCTTATAATGAGCCATAAACTCACCAACAACAGCATCCGTAAAATGGTCAGTCCCACCTTCAAAAAGTTCAGGGATCTTTTGCGATACCATTCTGGGAAGTGTATCGGTTAGATCTTCAACGTTTGAGCGCAGACTGTAGAGAAAGTTTCTAGCGTCTCCAAAGAGTGATTCTACGTTTATATTTTTGTTCATAAGAAATTCCACGAGCTCGGCAGGTGGAGAGTTCAAGAAAAAATTTAACGATTGAACTTTGGATTCCGCGCTATCTAATAATGTGATGAGATGGTAGATCTCTGTTTTGATCACGTTACCCGTTGTGGTGATTCCAGCAAACAGAGGATTTTCAGCAGCCTCTTCGAACATATCGCGGAAAGTCTGTTGCAGCGTGTGAAGCCGCTCGTAATAGCGACTTCCTTCGTGATCAACGATAGCAGCAGAGTTCTGTAAATACGAATGAACGTATCCCATTCGGGTGCCGACATAACCTTCTAAAGACTTTGAAAGCATGTGCATGTTCTCTGTATTCATGTCGATACGCTCAGAACTGCCTGTATGAAGGGATTGTCCCGTCCAAATACTTGATACCACACTGGAATCAGCTTCATCGAAATGAATCTTCCCAAATCCAGGCTCACCAGGTTCACCGATCACATAAACCAACTTACCCGTTTCATCCTTACCGATATATCCGGTATGGTTGTTAGCAAAATGCATCATATTCGGAATTCCATGATTAATCTCAATCTGTTTTCCAGGGATACGATGACCGAGCATTAACCCGGTTTCGAGACTCGTTAAGACGTCATATCGGCCAAAATAGTTCGTGATGTTATCATACTCTTTACCATAATCTACGACACCTTCTGGCAGCATAGCAGGATTCAGCGTTACCGTTTTAACATCAGGATTCGCCACCCCTACCGCATTTGCATTTCCGCCGCCGAGGGAGTTACCGCACACATAGGAGATGTTGCCATACTTCTTTTCCATATCATCAAAATAATCACGAGCTGCCTCGACTTGTGCTGGAACCATATCACTTAACAACTGAAGGTCAGTGAGTATATCTTTCTTATCTCCCGTGTCGGTACCCGTATAAGCGACAATGACTTCTTTTGTATCGTTTGACGCAAGAGTAATCGCATTTAGACCGTTTACCTCTGATTCTTTTACATCTAAGACGCGGTACGAATTTCCGTTGACTTCAACAACTTGGTTCACTTCGTATTCTTGGTAGGCATGAAATCCCGAAATTTCAACTAAGTCTTGATCGGTAACTGTTTTCGTTTGGGTCTTAATCATATTAACCTCCTATCGCTAAGGCTTTTTAATTTCATTCGGATAATTAAGTTCTAGTTTGTTTTCTTTTGTATTGTTGGCACTGCCTTTATTAATGGTGTTGTCGTTTAGGAACACGCTATACGAACCAGGTGATAGATTCTCCATCTTTTCAAGATCAGCTACCAGTTGATCAAAAATCTTCTGATCAGGCTTTGCACCTTTTTCTTTCATATATAACTGAATCGTGATCAAGACGTCTTCAGGACTGACTTGAAGACTTTTCGCTTCCGCCTGCCATTCTTTCTTCGTTTTTTGAGGGTCGTTTATATACGCCTCATATAAACCATCAAGACTTTTTCCTGCTATTGAGATGTAATAATACGGTGTCGTAAACCCTGTTGAAGACGTTTTTTGTATCGCTTCTTCTTGTTTTCCTACTACCGGATGTTCTTTTACAACACCTTCAAGATAAGTATCAAGTGTCTTTAGCTGCTCCTCATAGATCATGGCATACAAGCCGCTCTTGATCGATAATTCGACTTGTCCTTCTTCCGTCCAGATTCCTTCTGGCCGTACTTTGCCTTTGTTATCGATTGGTATCACAGCGAACGTGTGAAAACGCGGTTCGTCGATTGATTCTACAAACACACTTGCTCCGTCTTTGTTGCCCACAATGTTATGTACTTTTACATTTGTTTTGTATGTATCTAAGAAGAATTTTTCTGTTGAAGAAACGACCTTTTCACGACTAGCCTCAGCGATCTTGTCGTTTTCTTTTCCGTTTGGCAAGTCATACCCTTCGCCAGTATACCCCTGAACACTCACAAGTGGATTGTCTTCCTTTTTCACCGTTTCTGTTGCTCCTTTCATACAACCTCCAAGTAGCATGATGCCAATAAGAGATGCTGTAATCATTCCCGTCTTTTTTGTGTGTAACATATGTATGAACCTCCCTGGTTGGTGAGAAATGTGATATCAAGTATACGTCCTATATTATTGTAAAGTTACACATTATTACCTGCCACCTAATATATACCCATAAAAAGTAAAAAAACAACATCAAATGGCTGATGTTGCTGTGAGGTTTTTACTATTTATTTTAATGATATTGGTAATTATTTAAGGATCACGAAAAATTTATTATTCTACTAAGGTTTCATCTATCATCTATTTGTATGTTCTAAATTTGTTTTGCTTTATATTAGTGGCACTGCCTTTATTAATGGAGTTATCGTTAAGTATTACGCTATAAGAACCTGGAGATAGGTTCTACATCTTTTCAAGATCACCTACTAATTGATCAAACATTTGTTACGTCACTTCTGGCTAATTTTTAATTATATAATTTGGATTTCTCCGCATAAGTGTATTGTCTTTTTTGCCGTATCCTTCTTCTTTGGAAATGAAATTATCATTAAGTATGATTGTATAATACCCTGGTGGTAGGTTTTCCATTTCTTCCATATCTGCTATAAGCTCATCAAATACCTTTTGATCAGGTTCTTGTTTTTCCTTCATAAATAGTTCAATAACAATCCTAAATTCTTTGGGATCAGCCAATAAAGACTGAGCTTTCGCCTCATATTCTTCTTTTACTGTTTCAGGATTTTCTAGATATTGATTGAGAAATGGTTCAAGACTATCTCTAGGAATCGTTATGTAATAATACGGAGTTGTATATCCTGTTGAGGATGTGTTTTCATACGCCTCTTCTCGGAGTCCAATTACAGGATGCTTCTTAACAAATGCTTTAAGATAGTTATCCAATCTGTTGAGTTTTTCTTCATGAATTAACGCATAAATCCCGCTTTTTATACTACCTTCCACTTCACCTTCTTGGGTCCAAATTCCTTCTGGCCGCACGTTTTCTTGCGTATCAATTGGGATGACAGCGAATGTGTGAAAATGAGGTTCTCCAACAGATTCCACATATACTGACGCACCGTCTTTATTCCCTACAATGTTGTTAACCTTCACTTTTGTTTTGTATTTTTTGAGAAAAAACTCTTTCGTTCCTGTAATCACTTTCTCTTTGCTAGCCTCAGCAATTTTATCCTTCTTGTCACCGTTCGGCAGTCTGTATTCCTTGCCTGTGTAATCCTGAACACGAACGTATGGATTATCTTCCTTTTTTTCTATTATGCTACAGCCTGCGAGTAGTAGGATGCCCAACAAAGCAAATCCGATCTTTCTTGTAATTATCATTCATACGATCCTCCCTGTTTCATTAGATAAAACACCATAGGTTACTTTTTAATAATATAATCAGGAATTCCACGCATAAGAGTATTGTCTTTTTGGCTGTGACCATTTTCCTTTTGTATGTAATTATCATTAAGTATTACTGTGTAAAGACCAGGAGGAAGACCATCCATTTTTTCTATATCCGCTTCAAGCTCATCAAAAATCTTTTGATCAGGTTCTTTGTTTTCTTCTTTCATGAATAATTCAATGACTATACGATAATCTTCTGGATTAAAGGTTAAAGACTGAGATTGTTTATGATACACTTCCTTTTTTGTTTCAGGGTTCCTTAAATACTGATCTCTGTAGGAGTTAAGACTGTCTCCAAAGTTAATAATGTAATAATAAGGTGTTGTATAGCCTGTTGATGAAGTATTCTTAAATGTTTCTTCTCTACGGCCGACAACAGGATGCTTCTTAATAAATTCGTTAAGATAGTTATTTAGTTTATTTAATTTCTCCTCATGAATTAAGGCGTAAATGCCACTCTCGATATCGCCTTCCACTTCACCTTCCTGTGTCCAAATCCCTTCTGGCCGCACATTTTCTTGCGTATCAATTGGGATAACAACGAATGTGTGAAAATGAGGCTCTCCAATGGATTCCACATATACAGTAGCACCGTCTTTATTCCCTACAATGTTGTTAACCTTCACTTTTGTTTTATATTTTTCAAGAAAAAAGGCTTCCGTTCCTGAAATCACTTTCTCTCTGTTTGCTTCAGCAATTTTGTCGTTCTTATCACCATTCGCAAGTCTGAATTCCTTGCCTGTGTAATCCTGTACACGAACATATGGATTTTCTTCCTTTTTTTCTAATAAGCTACAGCCTCCGAAAAGCAGGATGCTTAACAAAGCGAATATAGACATTCCGATCTTTATTGTAATTATCATTTATACGATCCTCCCTGATTAATTAATAAATAATACATCTTAGGTTACTCCTTAATAATATAATCAGGATTACCGCGCATAAGAGTATTGTCTTTCTGGCCGTGCGCATCTTCTTTTTGTATGTAATTATCGTTAAGTATTACTGAGTAAGAACCAGGAGGAAGTCCATCCATTTTTTCTATATCTGCTTCAAGCTCATCGAAAATCTTTTGATCAGGTTCTTTGTTTTCTTCTTTCATAAATAATTCAATTACAATATTGTGATTTTCTGGGTCGAAAGTTGAAGACTGAGATTTTTGCTGATACACTTCCTTTTTTGTTTCAGGGTTACTTAAATATTGATCTAAGTATGGAGTTAGACTGTCTCCATAAGTAATAATATAGTAATAAGGTGTTGTATAGCCTGTTGAAGCAGTATTCTTATATGCTTCTTCTCTAAGACCAACAACGGGATGCTTCTTAACAAATTCATTTAAATAATTATTGAGATTATTTATTTTTTTCTCGTGAATTAAAGCATAAATGCCACTTTCAATATCACCTTCCACTTCACGTTCTTGGGTCCAAATACCATCTGGTCGCACGTTTTCTAGTGTATCAATTGGGATAACAACGAATGTGTGAAAATGAGGTTCTCCAACGGATTCCACATATACAGTAGCACCGTCTTTATTCCCCACAATGTTGTTCACCTTCACTTTTGTTTTATATTTTTCAAGAAAAAAGGCTTCCGTTCCTGAAATCACTTTCTCTCTGTTTGCTTCAGCAATTTTGTCGTTCTTGTCACCGTTCGGCAGTCTGAATTCCTTGCCTGTGTAATCCTGAACACGAACATATGGATTATCTTTCTTTTTTTCTAGTAAGCTACAGCCTCCTAATAGTGTGATTCCTAGAATCGAAGCTGTAATTATTGCTATCTTACTTGTATGTAACATTGGCAAGAAACCTCCCTGATTAGCGAAACTTATAAAGTTATGTGTAAGCCCTATATTATTGTAGAGTTACACAACATGGTTCGCCACCTAACATATACCCATAAAAAGTAAAAAAACAACATCGAATGAATGATGTTGTTGTGTGGTTCATACTATTTTTTAATAGTATTATTTAACTTTTTTATCAATGCCTACCATCTGTACCTTATACTCATCTCCTGAGTAGTCAATGGTTGCGGATACTTTGTTTTCTTTATCTCCTTTTTCATAGCCGTAAATAAAGATTTCCGTCCCATTTGTTCTGCTCGTAAACTCATGCTTGTTTACGATAATTTCATAACCAAGCTTTTCTTTGAAATAGGCTTTTGCCAATTGGGTGGAACGTTGTACAATTTTATCTTCCTCTTTTTTGGACATATCATTACACCCAAACAATAGGATTGATAAAAGTATTAATAAGAATACTCGTTTTAGCAAAGCATCTCTCCTACCTTTTGAAATTATCTTTCATTCAGATACAAAAGAATCTCTAAATCTACCAGTTACATTACAATCTATACCCCATCTTCAATTTCCCTGAAGACGTATAACCAAGTGTTTGGTTCTTTAGATACTCAAAGATAGGAGTGTGATCTGTGGATGATGTTTTTATAAAATGATACATTGATTCCCAGGTTGTTCGCTTAAAAGTCCCTTTTCCTGATATCAAATGTTTTCCGAATTCGTGTTCAATATTTCTCTCTGCCTCTTCGCGAACGAGATTAAATAGATAGAACTCTTTCTTTTTTTGTTTAGCCATCCATTGGCCAAGCAGCCAATAGCGCAATAGTTCATACTTTCTATCTTTTTTTGCAATGGTATAAAAACCTGCTTTAAATACTTGCGTAAAGAACCAATTGTCTCCCTCCGTGTATAACTTTTCTACATCCACACGAGACGGTTTCGTGTTATTACTTAATCCTGTCTTGCATTCTATGAGAATAATAGCATTCTCTGTTTCTATTAACAGATCTGGCTCGCTGCCTCTAGAAGGTGTTTCACCAAATGTTTTGCGCGCTTTCACAAGCAATGGATATGTATGTTGTTGCTCCCTATCATAGCACCAGTAATGAATCTTGGGATTACTTGTATTTCGAATCCCTAGTGAATCTAAGTACCCCTCTAATAATTGATTTCTCTCTAAATACCGAAACATATTCCACGTTACAGCGTCCTCTGAATTGCTGCGTGCTAATCGATTTTCTCGCTTTTGTTTAAGGATGGTTTGTAATAACTGAAGATCTTCAGGGTCTTTTGAAAGCAAATTCATTGTGTAGTCTCTGTATTCGAAGGTTGTGGGAGATAAAATAATGTTATGAGTTGGGCAGAGGAATGTATCTGTGGACTTAAACTTTTTCTTCTGTCTAGGTACTTGATGGGTACAGTCTTTAACAGGACACTCTACCACATCAGACGAGTGAGTGATTCTTTCTTTTAATGAAATACGATTATACATACAGAGACCTCCAAGGTAAGCACTTTCTGATATGCCTTCAATATAAATAAAGCCAAAGAGCAATTGCTCTTTGGCTTATGTAACCATTCTTCACTAGAGAATAACTTGGGCAGTAGAATTATAAAACCCTCTCATAATGTCTTCCCACGTGTGATACAATCTTGTAAAGTCTGTGTCTGTTACTTCTTTTCCGGTTTGTACTTCAATAAATTCAAGTTCTTTATTTGCTTTAATGGCATGTTTCCGACCGGCCGGGATATGAATGATATCTCCTGCTTTTACCCGCCTGATGTGATCATCCAGCACAAGCTCGCCTTCACCACGGATAATTGTCCACACTTCATTTCGTAAGTTGTGATAATGGTAGGTTGAGTTCTTATCTCCGTAGATACAAATACGTTTAGTCACCATTTCTTCATTAAAGTACTTGGCATAATCCAATACTTTCGACCAGCCCCATAGACGTTCTTCGTACATAGGTGGCTGCTCATAATGCGCAATAAGGTCTTTAACTTTCGGACTCGATGCCTTATCACTTACTAGTATTCCATCAGGACTTGCAGCAACTACGATGTTTGATAACCCCAATACCGTAACAGGAATCCCTAATTCATTAACTAGATGTGTGTTCGTAGCATCATTTGAAATAACACCTTTACCGATTTGTTCGGTGGCCATCTCCTCCGTAAGAGTGTTCCATGTTCCAAGATCCTTCCAAGATCCTTCATACGTAAGCGCAACAATATGTTCTGTTTTTTCAACGACTTCATAATCAAAGCTAATTTTAGGCAGCAAGTTATATTGTGTAGAAAGCTCCGCATAGCTCGTCGGCAAACCTTTACTCTCTAAAATAGAAATAAGGTAATCTAGCTTAAATGCAAAGACCCCGGTATTCCAAAGTGCATTTTGTTTAATAAGCATTTCTGCCTTTTCTTCACTCGGTTTTTCTGTAAAGCGATCTACACGGAACGGTTCCTCAGGTGAAACAGTACCTTCAGGAACAATATAGCCATACTTTTCAGAAGGATAAGTTGGCTTTACTCCCATAAGTGCTAACTGCGCGCCTGTCTCATTAAGTGCCACGTCTAGTTCTTTTACTTTAGCAAAAAAATTATTTTCTACATAAGGATCAACTGGCAACACAACAACCGTTTCATTTCGATCTGTCTGTTTTTCAGCAAATAAAAAAGCCGCCGCTAATGCGATGGCTGGAAACGTATCACGTCGCTCAGGTTCGATGATCAAAGGAACATCTTCCCCAAGCTGACTGTGAATCATATCGGTTTGTGATTTAGAGGTGGCAATAACAGTTGAGTCCGAGAGCCCTACTGAGCCTATTTGTCCCCATACACGTTGAACCATTGATTCTTTAATACCATGGTTACCTTCTAAAACTTTTAAGAATTGTTTAGAACGGGTATCGTTAGAAAGTGGCCATAAACGTTTTCCAGAACCACCAGATAAAAGAATAAGTTTCATCTTTTCCCTCCAAATAAAAAAAGCCTAATCAGACTTTTAAAATAAATTTAATTATTGTTTACTAATGAATTTAGTAAATCACGATACTTTTGAATAGAAATATCTCTTTTCAAGTTTTTTTCTAGATATTCTCTTCCATTTAATCCTAATCGTATTAATTGTTTGTCTTTTAAAGAGTATAGCTGTTGAATCGCATCTATTATACCTGAATAATCGTTGGGTTCTACAACTATACCTGAGTTACTTTTCTTTATGAGGTTGTATGCCTCACTTCCTTCTTCTAATACACCAAGGATTGGTTTACCTGCAGCCATTACACCATAAATTTTACTCGGTACTGAAACACCTTTAATTCCCTTCTGGTTTACAACTAAGTGTACATCTGCTGCATTAAGAGAATACTTAATAAAATCTTTTGGTTGGTAAGGTAAGAAGAAAGTATTAGTAAGTTTGTTTTCTTTAATAAATTTTTGCATGTCTTTCTTAACTGCGCCTTCACCAATAAATAAGAAAATGATTTCTTTTTCACTTTCAAATTCTTTAGTAACTTTTATTATATTCTCAAGATCATAGTACAAACCAATGTTGCCAGAATACATTATGATAAATTTATTTTCTAATTGGTTTTCTTTTAAAAATTGATATATAGTAGGATCTTTTTCATCTAAAGGAACTATTTCATCTTCATTTGTCCAGTTGTTAATGACAGAATGGTTTGGAACTTTTTGATTTTGAAATCTATTTTTTAAAGTTTCGCTCATATCATTTCCTACTACTACAATGTGATCGGCGCAACGGCAATTAAGCTTATCAATATACTTTGCTAGTATAAAAATAAAATGATTGTTTGTATAACTCACCGCTGCTGCCTGTTCTGGATTAAAGTCCTGGATGTTATATACATGCTTTGTTTTTTTTAACCACTTACCTATCGTACCAATTAGTCCACCTAACACTGGCGGCTGAGAAATCGTATAAATTAAGTTGACGTTTTTTTCTTTTAGAAGCGCCAGTTGTGCTAATACAAAATAAGAGAATATGTACATTATACGGCTCCACTTCGAAGTCTTGTCTACCTCAGGTAATTGGATACGGATAACTATCATATTCTCCATCTTTTCAATCTCAAACTTTTTTTTGGTCTTTACTTTCTCGCCAGCATACCCTGGCTGTGCTGCAATGACCGTGATGTCAAAATCATGCTGTAGATCTTGACATAGTTCAGTCATCAACTGTCCTGTAGAAGCCAAATCAGGGTGGAAATAATTTATTACAAAAATTAACTTTTTTTTGTTCATTTTAAACCTATACCCTTCCTATTAATTAAACTTTTCTTATTTTTATGACCAAAGAAAAAAAGAAAATAACAGAGATTAAGTAAGCGAAAGAGTTTAATAAATCTCCTCTTAAAAAGAAAAATTGATATGCTGCAAAATAAGGGGCAATGAAACTTACTAAGCTAGCTTTATTCTCTAAAGAATTTTGGTATCCTTCATGAAGAATTCTAATAAAAACCCCATATAAAAATAGAATTAAAATTACTCCTACTAATCCAAAGTTTATATAACTTTCTGCCCAAAATGGTGATGATAAATTTGTAAAAGAGTAACCCAGCTCTTCTGCAACCGTTGCACCTGAACCATGGGGTTTTCCAGCCCATAAACTTCTGGGTAACCAGAAAAAAATTACACCGAAAAGCTGAGCACCGTAAGAAATTCCTTTTATCTCCACGTATTTAATTGTATTTAGTATCATTTGAAAAGCATCATAGTCTCCATTTTCTGACATAACCACACTTATAGGTTTAAGATCAAATTGTTGATTTTCAGCCCTAAAATAATCTGCATACGGAAAAACTATAATCATTAAAATTAAGAAAAAACATATCCAATTAAAAGCGGAAGTTCTTTTCCATTTTATTAAAATTAGAATAGCACTTAGAAATACTGAACCAAACCAATAACGTGGGTGTACGATCGGATTATTAATCAAAACATTAAAAATTAATGTGATAATTGTAAAGATAAAAAAGAAATAAAAGTGTTTATTTATTAATTTATTTTTAAAAAGAATCAATAGTGATAGTAGAGTTACAAATATAGGGATAGTTAGTAATGTCCTATTTATTAAAAAATCCATAGTTGTGGGAAATAGAGACTCAAACAATAACCTTGGTAAAAATAAATTATTAAACCCGCCAGTTGATTTAATTACATATAAAGATACGAAAAAACCTAATACACCTAATAGTACAGTTTTAGTAGGTGAAATAATCATATTTATTAGGAATTGAGATTTTCCTGACCTATTTTCATAAAGTTTTTTTCCAAAATATGAACCTAAATCAAAAAAAGCTAAACCCAAGAGTATAATAATTAAACCAAAGTTTATCTCATTTATAGAGTAAAAACCATGCCATGGATATCTGTTTAATAAAATTTGAGAGAATGAAGCTAAACCCAACCAAACATATACAAATATCCAAAAGGTAATGAAAATAATATTATTGTGATTGCTAAATGATAATATACTTAATCTTATCCCGCTATAAACTATAATAAACAAATTAAGTATTATTGTTAGATCAACTATTTTATAATTAGTCTGATTTAATATAAATAAGGGTAATATAAATGTTAGAATAATTGTTAAAATAAAAGACTTAAATAAATGTACCATAATATTATTTATTCAAATCTCCTTTTTATATATTTAATTGGGTTCCCACCGTAAATACTATTAGACAATAGGTCATTTGTAATTACACTCCCTGCAGTTATTACAGTATTATCTTCAATTCGAACACCTTGTAAAACAATACATTTAGATGTTATCCATACACCATTTCCAATTACAATAGGCTTAATTTTAACATTCATAGTTTTATAAATATCATGCGAACCTGTAGTAATAAATACCCCCTGAGATACCACCGTATCATGTCCAATGATAAGTTCCGCTTTATTAATTATCCAGACTTCCTCACCGATCCAACAATTATTACCTATTGTTAAGTTCCATGGACATCTAATTCTCACTCTTTGCCTCATAATAACATTTTTTCCAATTTTAGCACCAAACGCTTTAAGAGTTAACACTCTTAGCCTTGAAGATAACTGAAGGGGATTAGTAATCAGTATTAATTCAATTATTATCCAAAACAACTCACGTATTCTTGACCATTTTTTTCTTTTAAAGTTACCATTACCTGCTTTAGATAAGTCTATTGTTGGTTCCATTAATTAAATACTTCCTCTGTATATTCTTTCAATATTTTCACATATAGTACTTATCATTAACTCTTGTTTAACTAATTTTTTTCCATTATCCGAAAGCGAACAAGCTACTTCTTTATTACTTATTATCATTTCGACTATAGAAGCCAAATCAGATGGATCATTTTGTTTAGCTATTAAAGAGGCATTATTATCTTGCAGTAACGATTTTATGTGAATCGTTTCAGTAACAACAGTAGGTGTACCCACATTTAATGCTTCTATAACGGTCATTCCAAAAGGTTCATCTAATGAGGGTAATACATAAACACTTGATTTTGCATAAAGCTCCGATACTTTATCAACATTTACAGATCCTATAAATCGGACTTTGTCTTGTAATTTTAGATCATCAACTCTATTCATAGCTTCAGATAAGTCCCCTTCATCAGGTCCTACAATTTCAAATGTCAAATCATTATATTTTTCTGATAAGATTTTACACATTTCTATAAAATCTAATACTCTTTTCCGAGGATGCAATCTAGCTAGAAATAAGATTTTCTTATTTTTTATAGAATCATAACTCCACAGCACTTTATTTTCACTTGGTTTAATTCCGTTATATAAAATTTCAACGTTAATATCTTTATTTATTTCTAACAGTCTTTTTTTCTCAACGTTTTGTAATGCTAATACATATTTTGCTTTCTTCAATAACTCACTTGTAACAAAGATATCAAACAATTTGTTTTTTAATGACCTTTTATTTAACATACCGTGTGTCTGTAAAACATATGGAAATTTTTCTTTTTTGCACAAACTAGCCACCCTACACGGAATTATTTCTCTCCCAAAGTGAATATGCACAATATCATATAGTTTCCCATTCTTCTTTATCCAATTATAAAGTGAGCTTGAGTTGATATATGAAAAACCTTTTCTAGTAAACTTAGAATTAAAATATTTAATTTTTATTCCAAATAAACAATCCTCAGTTTTATTTATATATTTTTTCTCAAATGAAAGAAGGTTAGATGTTAATATTGTAACTTCATGTCCACGCAATACTAGTTCTTTAGCCTGGTTTAAAGCAACCGTTGCTGGTCCCCCATAAAACGAGCTAGGATAAAAAGCTGTAACAATTTTTAATATTTTCATACTCTTTATCTCCTGTTAGACTATTTTCTTATACTTAATATTGTATATAATAGTTATTACAATAATTATTAACGTAATAAAGCTTCTTAATATAAAACCTATTAAATCTGTAGTGAGCGTTAAATCTATCAATAGATAAAGAACCAAATAAAAAATTAGATTTATGAAGAACTCTCTATCAAATATTTTATAGTTTATTTTTCTCCTGGTGAAAATATACAAAATAAAGAATAATACTACATATGAAACACTAGATATAATTGCAGCAGCCATTAAACCGTAATGGGGTAGGAAGATTAAGTTCAGAGTTATATTAAAAATAGTTGCTATAAAAATAGCTACTGGTATTACCTTAGTTTTAAGCAATATAATACTCTGAATATTAAGTGGTAAATAATGTAGCGCCAAAAAAAATTGACCAATTAATAATAGGTTTATGTAAGGAACGGCTAATACATAATCATTACTCAAGAAGTTTTCAAAGAAAGATGAAGACATAGTAAGTATACAAAAAGCTGTTAATAATAAACATTTTGAATATATAAAAATAGGTTTCTGAAAATCTACAACGTTTTTTGTACTAATAAGATTACCTACTAAGTAGTTATTCAATGCTATTGCAACTACATTTAATAGTCCTGCTATTGTAAGAGCTGATGCGTAAATGCCAACAAGCTCATTTCCCCCAAAAAGCGAAATTAAAAATTTGTCGACTCCACTTAAGAACAGATTAAATATTGCATGAATCGAAAAAGGAAAAGTATATAAATATACCTCTTTTAGATAACTCAAATTTTTATTAAAACCAATAAAAACATTTTCCAGGAAAAATGTACCAGTACTAATTATATTGTATAACCCATTTATTATTAATGCACAAAAATTACCCAATATGACACTATATAGTCCCAGATCATAATGTGATAAAAAGATTAAGGTTGTAATAGGATAAACCAAGATTTTAATTAGCTCAGATATGGCAAATTTCACTTCATTATTAGTAGCCCTATAAAAATCTCTATAATAACTACATAAATACATATCAATAAAGTAAACTATAAAAAGCCAACCAACTATTAAATAACTATCTGTTGAAAATACATAAATATTAACTATGCAACAAATTAAAATAATTAATGAAAACAAAAAAGTGCCAGTATATCCTATCCTAAGTTTCAATATATAGTTATCTTCTTTTTCTTTTATGGTTTTATATATGTGCATATTTATAGATAAAGCATCTATTGCAATAAATCCTGTAGCCAACAGAATTGAAATATTAAGTATGCCATAATCTTCTGGTTTTAAATAATACGTAAAAAAGGGAAACATAAATAAACTTATTGCCCGAGATAGCATGTTTGGAATTATAAAAAGTATAATTTTTTTCATTATTAGTTCTACCCTCTCAAATACAAAAAAAGACTATAAAAATAGTCTTTTTTAATCAAACATCCTCATAACTTTATTTTCACTTGCTACTTTATTTTCATCAGCTTTTACCATAATTCTAACAAGTTCCTGGAAAGAAGTTCTTGTAGGATTCCATCCTAATAATGTTTTTGCTTTTGTTGGATCCCCTAATAATTGATCTACTTCGGTTGGCCTAAAGAATTTCGGATCAATTTCCACTATTACTTCTCCAGTTGCTTTGTTAATTCCTTTTTCCTCTACTCCACTTCCAACCCATTCAATTTCAATATCAGTATGCTTAAAAGCTAGCTCAACAAACTCACGAACTGTATGCATTTCACCGGTTGCAATAACGAAGTCCTCTGGCTTATCATGCTGAAGCATTAACCACATGCATTCTACATAATCTTTTGCGTAACCCCAGTCCCTGAGAGAGTCTAAGTTGCCTAACTTTAATGTCTTTTGTTTTCCTTGTGCGATACGTGCAGCAGCAAGAGTAATTTTACGTGTTACAAAGGTTTCTCCACGGCGTTCAGATTCATGGTTAAATAGAATACCGTTTACTGCGAACATGTTATATGATTCACGGTAGTTTTTCGTAATCCAGAACCCGTAAATCTTTGCTACACCATATGGAGATCGTGGATAGAATGGAGTTGTTTCTTTTTGTGGTACTTCTTGGACTTTTCCGTAAAGTTCAGAAGTTGATGCTTGATATACTCGTGTTTTTTCTGTTAAACCTAGGATTCTAACTGCTTCGAGAATATTTAATGTACCCTTACCATCTACGTCTAATGTATATCCTGGCATTTCAAAAGAAACACGAACGTGCGACTGTGCAGCTAAGTTATAGATTTCATCTGGTTGGACTTTACTAATTATGCTAATTACATTAGATGTATCTGTAACATCTCCATAATGTAAGTGGAAATTTGGATGATCTAAAAATGCACCTGCTTCTTCAAATGATAGTATGTCTTCCAACCGTTCTTGGTTATATGTAGAACTCCGTCGGATTACTCCATGTACTTGATACCCTTTTTCTAGCAACAACTCTGCTAAATATGAGCCGTCTTGTCCTGTTACTCCAGTAATTAAAGCTGATTTCATCATGTGCCTCCGTTTAGCTATTCACTTTTTGTACTTTATTTTCTAAAAACCATTTATACGCTTTCATTAATCCTTCTTCTAAAGAAGTACTTGCTTTCCACCCTAAGCTGTGTAGCTTTGTTACATTCACAAGCTTTCTTGGTGTTCCGTCAGGCTTGCTTGTGTCAAACTGTATTTCACCTTCATAGCCAACCGTTTCTTTAATAAGGTGAGCAAGTTGACCAATCTCAATGTCTTCACCTACACCAATATTCACGATTTCATTGCCTTCATAATGATCCATTAAATAAACACATGCATCTGCTAGATCATCTGAATAAAGGAATTCACGTTTCGGTGTACCTGTTCCCCAAACTTCAACATAAGGCTGATTATTTTCTTTTGCTTCATGAAACTTACGTATTAATGCAGGCAGTACATGTGAAGTATGAAGATCGAAGTTATCATTCTCACCGTATAAATTTGTCGGCATAACAGAAATATATTTTGTTCCATATTGTCTGTTGTATGATTCACACATCTTAATACCCGCAATTTTTGCAATGGCATATGGTTCGTTTGTTGGTTCTAATTCACCTGTTAATAAGTACTCTTCTTTTAATGGCTGCGGTGCTAGTTTTGGGTAGATGCATGTACTTCCTAAGAATAGTAGTTTCTTTACATTGTTTCGGTAAGCAGCATCGATCACATTTGTTTGGATCAACAGGTTATCACGAATAAAGTCAGCTGGATATTCGTTGTTTGCAACGATTCCGCCGACTTTAGCAGCTGCTAAAAAGACATAGTCTATTTTTTCTTCTGCAAAGAATCGATCTACTTGATTCTTATCTGTTAGATCCATTTCACTGCTTGTTCGGTACACCAAATTGGTATAGCCTTCTTTTTCTAGTCTTCTGACTAACGCAGAACCGACTAATCCTCGGTGACCAGCCACATAAATCTTGGATTGCTTGTCCATTTCCTCACCTCTAGTAAGCATTATCTGTTCCAAATAGCACTCTAATCGTTTTGAAAATGATCTTTATATCAAAAAATACACTTCGCTCGGATATGTATTGAATGTCCAATTTCACCATTTCTTCAAAGGTCATATGATTGCGTCCACTTACTTGCCAAAGGCCAGTACAACCAGGTGTGACAAGAAGTCTCTGTTTGTGATAATTGTTGTATTCTGCTACTTCTCTCGGAAGTGGCGGCCTTGGTCCCACTAGGCTCATGTCACCTTTTAATACGTTCCATAATTGCGGCAGCTCGTCTATGCTTGTCTTGCGTATAAATTTTCCAATCTTAGTGATACGAGGATCTTCCTTCATCTTAAACATGGCTCCTTCAATTTCATTAAACTGAAGAAGTTCTAGTAATTTTTCCTCTGCATCATTAACCATGGAACGGAACTTGAACATATGAAATTCTTTTTCATTCTTTCCCACACGAATTTGTTTAAAGAAAACAGGGCCTTTTGAATCTTCTTTTTTGATAAGAATGGCAATGATAATGAATAAAGGTAATAAAAGTATAAGTCCAGCTAACGCTCCTGCAATATCTATCAATCTTTTCGTTGATTCGTAAAATCGATCTTCTTTCTTCGCTACAGTTGGTTGGTTTGAATTCGCAATCGTTTGCATTTGTGAATCAGACATGGTTGTTCCGTCCCTCCTTCTTTGTATTTTTTATAAAATTATGTATGTAAAAAAATAGGGCATCTAACCCTTCCTCACACCATGCTACTGCCAACAACGTGCTAAGGTGGAAAATCACCCACAGCATAGCCGAGTGCCTCCGTTGATATAGGTAAGGAGGCATCACCTTTTCGTTATTTCATTTTTATTTAACAGTGATTGAGCTTTCATTAACACGAGAACACAGCGTTCTAGTTCTTTACTTTAATTTGCTCGAGCAGCCGTTCTAATTCTGGTAAAAGGCGCTTACTGATTTCTTGATCTTTTAATGCAAAGTCGATCGTCGTCATAATAAAGCCGAGCTTTTCGCCAACGTCATACCGTGTGCCCTCAAAATCGTAGGCAAATACACGTTGATACTGGTTCAATTTTTGAATCGCGTCTGTCAGCTGGATTTCTCCACCCGCTCCCACCTGCTCTTCATCCAAATAGTTGAAGATTTCAGGTGTTAGGATGTACCGTCCCATAATCGCTAAGTTTGAAGGAGCGGTTCCTTGCTTCGGCTTTTCTACAAAGTTCTTCACCCCATATAGGTGGTCGAATTCACTTGATGGTTCTACAATTCCGTAACGATATGTTTCATCCTCTGGTACTTTTTGGACACCAATGATTGAGGCTGTTGTTTCTTCGTATTTTTCGATTAATTGCTTAAGACATGGTTTTTTTGCTTGAACGATGTCATCCCCCAAAAGGACGGCAAATGGCTCATCACCAATAAATTTTTTCGCACAATTTACCGCATGGCCTAAACCTTTTGGTTCTTTTTGCCGAATATAATGTATATCCGCTAATTTTGAAGACTGTTTGACTTTTTCTAATAACTCAAACTTCCCCTTCTCAAACAGGTTCTGCTCGAGCTCGAAGGCATGATCGAAATGATCCTCAATGGCTCGTTTTCCTTTACCAGTTACGATGATAATGTCTTCAATACCGGATTCAATCGCTTCTTCAACGATGTACTGAATGGTGGGTTTGTCCACAATCGGTAACATCTCTTTAGGCATGGCTTTTGTGGCGGGCAGGAAGCGTGTACCTAGTCCTGCTGCAGGAATGATGGCTTTTCTAACTTTTTTCATGATCGTATGTTGTCTCCTTTCAGTTTTAGAAGATGCCGAGAAACCTTTTTCTTTTTGGTAAAGAAGGAGGTTCAATTAGTATGCTTTCACCTCTTAACACGTGTGCAGCATTTTCTTGCAGATAATATCGTATTTCTACTCCGTATTGTTTTTGGATTATTCCGAAAACTTCCGACATATGAAACCCACGATTAACTGCATGATGAGCATCCGATGCAAGCAAATGCACCATATTTGATTGTATGAGTTCATGAGAAAAATTCATGATTTTTTTTCCAAAGTGACCGATTATGGAAGTTGCGGTGATTTGAGTATGAGTTCCAGCCATAATGCATTCATATAGAATTTCTGGGTTTTCCAAGATCTCGCTGTTCCGCTCTGGATGTACCAGAATGGGCTGGTAATGTCTCAAGCTCAGTTCAAAGAGAATGTCTGCTGCGTAGTTTGGTACATGTGAAGAAGGAAGTTCGATTAGTAAATAATTTACTTTGTTATGTAAAGGCAATAAGTGCCCTCGATCGATATCTTTTATTAAATCTTTGTACATCCGTATTTCTTGTCCAGGGATGATGTGCAATGGTATCTTTCTGTTTTTTAACTCTGCATTTAGTACTTCCACTTCTTTTATGACGAGTTCTTTCTCGTTTTCATATCTTCCATTTCGGTGATGTGGCGTGGCATAGAGGTGCGTAATACCATCTTTCACAGCAGCTTCTGCCATTTTGATCGCATCCTCCATCGTACGAGCTCCATCGTCCAGTCCAGGTAGGATATGACTATGTATATCAATCACAGAATGCGTCACTTCCTTAACAAGACTATAGAACTAGTAGTCATATCTTACTAGTTCTATTTGCTCAATCCAAATCATAACGTTATCGTAACATACATACAAAATCTGACAACGGTGTTTTTTTGTCGAAAAAAGTTGAAGAAGATGGTATTAATGTTAATTTGAACCATAATAGTAATAATACTTTTCTTTTCTTGCCGCTTTTTCATTTAACACTGCGCCAATAATCTTTGCGTTGGCGTTTTCTAACAGTTCCTTCGCTTTTGTTGCAGATTCTATCTCTGTCTTTCCGCTTGATACGACAAGGATTACTCCATCTACATGATGAGCAAGCAGCTGACCATCTGTTACAGCTATAAGTGGCGGTGTGTCGAATAGAACATAATCATACATACGGCTCGCTTCTTCTATTAAGTCGTTCATCGATTTTGAGTTAATAAGCTCTGAAGGATTGGGTGGAATGGGTCCGCTTGGCAGTACATCTACATTTGGAATTTTACTAGATACAATCGTTTCTCTTAAAGTCGTTTGACGTGTTAGTATACTCGTCACACCGTAAATATTGCTTACTTTGAACGTGTAGTGAACAGTTGGTTTACGCAGATCTGTATCAATTAAAAGTACTCGTTTTTCTTGTTGAGCGAGTACGACCGCTAAGTTTGCAACTGTCGTCGATTTCCCCTCCCCAGGTCCTGAAGATGTAATCATTAACGTCTTCAGCTCTTTGTCGATGGATGAGAACTGAATATTCGTTCGTATGGTCCTGTATTGTTCAGCAATTGGGGACTTAGGATTTCTGTGTGTAATCAAGCTTCTTTGGGTTAAATCTCCAATGGATTTTTTCAATTTACGACTCAAGGGTTTCACTCCCCATCCTTTTATTCGCAGCCTTTTTCACTTCAGAAGCTTTCACATCTTCAACGGAAATCTTAGGAATCGCTCCAAGAATAGGAAGCTGTAGAATGTTCTGAATATCTTCCTCTGTCTTGATCGTGTTATCCAAATACTCTAACAAGAAAGCAATTCCCACACCTGCCATCAAACCTACGACCAATGCAATCGCCATGTTTAATAACGGCTTTGGCTTTACCTGTGATGGGTTCTCTTTTAACACTGCCGGGGAGAGCACTTTCACGTTATCTACACTCATTATTTTAGGAACTTCTGAACTGAACGTATTGGAAATTTCGTTGGCGAGCTTTACGGCATGAGCCGGATCTGCGTCTTCAATCGTTAGATTAAAGACTTGCGCGTTCTGCTCACTGCTTACCGCAATCTTCCCTATGAGCTGGTCCGTTGTTTCAGTTAGATCAAGGTTTTGCACGACTTTATCCAATATGATCGGACTCTTAATAATAACGCTGTATGTATTAATCATCTCGACATTCGTACGTACTTGGTTCGGGTCGAGCACGGGTTCTTTACTAGATTCTTGGTTTACAAGAATTTGGGTCGATGCTTGATATTGAGGTGTAAGTACAAAATAAGAAATTACACCACTAACTGCTACAGCAATTGCTGCAAGTACTAGAATTAATACAAGCCGTTTTCGCAAGGTAACAGCAATTTCTTTTAACGAAATCGTTTCTTCCATATCGGTCCTCCACCTATAAATTGGTAAAATGTATAATTTCGTTGTATTATAGCATCTATTTTGTAAAATAAGGGTAAAATTTATAAATTTATGGAAGTGTGTGTTTTTTATTGATATTATTCTAATATAGTATTTTAGTGCCTCTTTACTAAGAAGAATTAGATTATTCTTTTAAACTGGCACATGTTATACTGCCAATAGAGTCATTATTTTACATAAGAAAGAAGCGATGACGTTCATGAAGAAGTTTCTTATCGTGACAGGAGTATTAATTGGACTCGTACTATTAGGTCTTGGGGGCTATGCCTACTACCTATATGATACGGCTAAGGATGCAGTCAATGACATGCACGAAAAAGTAGAGACCGACCAGCCAAAACCTGTGATTACAGGAAAGAAGAAGGATCTGAAACCCATCTCTATTCTTTTATTAGGAGTGGATGAACGTGAAGGTGATCGCGGACGATCGGATACTATGATTGTAGTTGCCATCGATCCGAAGAGCGATAAGATGCTCATGTTCAACATTCCTCGAGATACACGAACCGAAATCATAGGAAAAGGGTATGAAGACAAGATCAATCACGCATACGCTTTTGGCGGAACACAAATGGCAATGGATACGGCAGAACATTTCTTAGATACATCCCTTGATTATTATGTAAAAGTGAATATGGAATCTTTCCGAGATATCGTTAATGCAGTCGGTGGTGTAGAAGTCGATAACCCAAAAGCCTTCGATTACCAAGGCTACTCTTTCCCAGCAGGCAAGCAAGAATTAGATGGAACCGAAGCCCTTGCCTATTCTCGCATGAGATATGAGGATACGAAAGGCGACCTTGGAAGAAATGATCGTCAACGCCAAATTATTACATCTATTATCAATAAAGGCGCAAACGTTTCGTCCATTACAAAGTTCGATAATATTCTAGATATCCTCGGTGAAAATGTGAAAACGAACATGACATTTGATGAGATGAAGAAAATTCAGAAGAATTATAAAGGTGCAAGACATCAAATTAACTATACGGAATTTAAGAGTACAGGGAAGATGATCGGAAACACTTGGTATGGAATTGTTGATGAATCAGAACAGCTGCGTGTGCAGAATTTATTAAAAGAGTTTCTAAATAAATAGGATAATAGACTCAGAGCGAATGCGCTCTGAGTCTATTTATTTACTTTTCTACACTAATAAATTCTTGTCGTAAAATGCTGAAAATTGTATGAAAATAATGCATTTACTGTATAATATTTAAACTTTTATTTTTCTAATGTAATGATTTAAAAAACTTCAATTTCGACAATATCTTTCAATTTACACCTATTACCAATTTAAAAGGGATATGTTACCATTTCTTTAGTAGGGTAATAAAGGAGGGACAACTTTTGTCTACTATTTCTGTTTTAATGGTCGAGCCTTCTAAACGACCATCGATTATATCAATTGAAAATGATTTATCAACCTTTGAAAATATAGTGAACGGCCCCCTAGATATGCAGCCTTTTTTTCGTTCTCCTTACAAAATCGTCTGCAACGTGGATAACGGATACGAACTTACATATGGAAAACGCAAACCAAAAGAGAGCTTCTTTATCGTAAAGCATGATGGAGATTTCCGAAGCATCGACCGAACAGAAGCTGAAGAAGTGAGAGATCACTTAAAAGAAAAGATGAAGAAGTGGAAATAAACTTAGGAGAGTCAGCCAAATGGTTGGCTTTTTTTGTATGATTTAGGCGTTTAGATGCTGTTTTGTGAAAAACAATGACCTTCCGAACTATGAATTTTACAATTTTTTATTATATTTCGACAAATTTTTTCTCCTACTTTACATTTTCTTTGATATATTTAATTCGTATGACAAATTGAAAGGATTGTGATGAGATGTCAGTTAAGAACACGTTTAAAAGATTACTAGTTAGTTCCCTTGCTGTCGGGGTTATCTCTTCCCCATTAGCAATGCCTGCTTCAGTAGATGCACACGGAAATTCGCCGAAGGATAAAACGTTCAACTTATCTATCATGCACACGAACGATTCACATGCTCGTTTAGATAATGTGGCCAAAAAGGTGACTGCTGTAAAAGAAGTTCGAGCAGCTAAGCCTGACGCATTGTTGTTAGATGCAGGTGATGTTTTCTCTGGTACGCTCTATTTTAATGAGTTCAAAGGACAAGCAGATCTTGAATTTATGAATCTTATGGACTATGACCTTATGACATTCGGTAATCACGAGTTCGATCTTGGTTCAAGCCCTGAAGGCCACCAAGCATTGGCTGACTTCGTAAAGAACGCGGAGTTTCCTTTTGTAAGTACAAACGTAAACTTTTCTCAGGATCCATTATTAAAGAAATTATATAAAGGTTATTCAATCAAGCCGAAGGACGGCAGTGTCTACTCTTCTGTGATGCAAAGAATTAACGGTGAGTATGTTGGCTTCATCGGTCTGACGACTGAAGAAACAGCAGATATCTCCAGTCCTGAAGGTGTAGTATTCGAAAACTACATTAAAGAAGCAGCAAAAGAAGTACGCTTGCTTCAGCTTTTTGGCGTAAATAAGATCGTGGCAATTACTCACCTTGGATACGATGATAATCCAGAATATGACAACGATCTAGAATTAGCTAAGTACGTTGATGGCATCGACATCATCGTTGGCGGTCACAGCCATACACAACTTGATCAGCCAGTTGTCGTGGATACGAACTATAAAGGAAAGAAAAAGAATCCAACTGTAATCGTACAAGCTTACCAATACAGCGATTTTCTAGGAACACTTGATGTTCAGTTCGATAAAAAAGGTAAAGTTGTTGGCCAAGCTGGTCAGTTGATCAAGATTGCTGACAAAGCAGCAGATCCAGAAGCTGCTGAACTTCTAAAGAAATACTCTAGCAAGATCGATGAGTTAAAGAACAAGCCAACTGGCGCAACAGCTGAAAAAGCACTAGAAAACCCTCGTTCAAACGATGTTGGACCAAGTGTACGAAGCAACGAAACGCCACTTGGAAACTTGATCACAGACGGTATGTTAGATAAAGCGAAAGAATACAACAAAGACGTTGTGATGGCGTTCCAAAACGGTGGCGGAATTCGTGCGCCAATCAACCAAGGTGAAATCACATACGGTGATGTATTAACGACTCTTCCGTTTGGTAACACATTAGCAACAATGAAGTTAACAGGTGCAGAAATTAAGACTGCTCTTGAGCACAGTGTAAGCCAATCTCCAAAAGAAAGCGGCGGTTTCCTACATGTGTCTGGCATGAAGTTCAAGTTTGACAGCACAAAAGTTGCTGGCAGCCGTGTGGTTTCTATGGAAGTGAAGAACGCAGATGGCACTTACACTGCAATCGACACAACAAAAGAATATGTCATCGCAACTAACGCATTTACAGCTAAAGGCGGAGACGGATACACAGTATTCGCGGACGCTTATGCGCAAGGCCGCGTAACTGACCTAGGTGCATCCGACTGGGAAAACCTACGTGACTATGTAGCAAAATTAGTAAAAGTTGATCCACAAGTTGAAGGCCGTATCGTGGATGTAGCAAAACAATAATAATTGTGTGGAAAGCTAGCATGAAAGGTGTGGAATTCACCTTTTGTGTTGGCTTTTTTGATTTGTGTGAGGTTTTGTTCAGTGTAGTGGTGATGTTTTTGTGCTGGTGGAGTTGAATGTAGCTGCTTGTAGAGGTTAAGCGGTGAAACTTGAGCTTCTTCAGGTGATGAGCATCCAATCTCAGGTGAAAAGTGGGTCATCTCAGGTGGAACTGAGCACTTTACAGGTGGTCACAGACCATTTACCGGTGAACGCGTAACAAATATAAAAAACACGTACCGTAAAAAGCGTTATAATTCTTCCACACTCATTATTTGGTACATTATAGAAGAGAATTTTTTTATTGCAGTCAATATGGGGGATAAAAATTTTGGATCGATTATTAATTAAGGTTTATTCAGCATTAGTAGGAATTTTTGGTTTATTAGGATTGATGGCATTTTATAGCATGAAAAAGGGCCAGTTAGTGGACTTAACATCATCTATTTTTTGGTATGGTTACGTAGGTCTTATCATAAGTATGACTTGCGGGATTGCTCTATCTTTTTTTGTTGAATGGTTAATTAAACAACCTGAACGAAGCGGAGTTGGAGATAACATTACTTTTATCTGGTACCATACTTTAGCGGGTACGCTTATACCAATACTGGGGAATATTGTGGCATTCTTTTTTGCGGTCACTCACCTGCTTATCGAGAATGGGAAAACAAAAGAAGTATTATTCTTCTGTATTTGGATGGTTTCATTAATTTTCACAGGTTTCTTTCTTCAAATAAATGGTACTGATTATTTTAATATACAGTTAGGAGATATGACTCCTTTTTTTGTACTGATTACAATAGGAGTTGGATTTTCTGCCTATTTATTACTTAGTGGAAATGTGATGTTGAGAATCATGATCTTTCTAATAAGTATTTGTTCCATTTTTCTTCCAAGCACTTTGAATATCTTACAAGCTCATGAAGAAGCCCATACAAGTGATAGACCATATTCAGAATTAGAGTTTGTGCACAATCACCTTAAGAATCGTTATTCCAATTTGAAACTAGATATCGCTAGTAGTAATGATAGTGAAAAATTACTCCATCTCACTATACATAAAAATACGATTGGGTTCTCGATTCCCCAGATGGAGAAGTTAATAAAAGATACATCCGTAAGTGAGTCAGAGTTTTCCTTACGCCTGTACGAAGAGGAGAAAGACTTCCTTGATATAACGGTTGATTCAGCACGTAAAGTAACAGAGTGTGAATCTTCAAATCCCAAAAAGAATATTTGTAGTGTGTTGTTAAGTAACTGATTTCAAACCACTGGGGACACATTCAAATTAGAGGACACAACCGTTCACGCACATAAAAAAAGCTCTTTAGAGAATCATCCTCTAAAGAGCTCCCCCACTATTTATTTATTCAGCCACAGTACTTGTTCTGCTTTCTCATCATAATAAGAAGGAACTAAGCCCGTTTGCTTTAAGAACGTAAGTGGCACATAGACCTTGTTATAATACTTTTCTGGTTTTGCTGTAAGCAGAATTTTCTTCCCATTCACCGTTGCATACTTGCTGAGGTGTGATGCAACAACCTTACGTGATCCATCAACTACCGTGAAGTTAGATGAAGTAGAATTAAGTTTCATCTTATAACGTGTAGCAAGTCCTGGCATTGGGACGTACAACGTATTGTTCTTGGAAACAATCGGTGAGCCTAAGTTCAAGATCTGTCCTGACGTGATTGGTGTGATGCCATCTTTATAAGAGATGGTTTGGCCGAGCGTAATATAATGCTCGTTCATGTAGCCTGTAATTGTGCCTGCTTTCACCTTAAACCATTCTCCAGACTTACCTAGAATGATAATCTTTTGATTGAGTTTGGTCTTGCCTAATTCAGCACTTGTTATTGAAGCAGATTTTCTAATCTTAGTACCTTCATAATTAACAAGTCCTGTCATCTGCAGTGCTGTTGTCGGAATCGTAGTTGTTTTATCATTTGTAATGACCGTACCTGGATAATAGAATGCTAGAATCTCACGGAATCCTTTACCCTGTTTAGCCATAACGTTAGCACCAGTCTGACTCATTCCAACACCATGACCGTTTCCAACAACGGATACTTGATAGTCCACTGTTGTAGGTATAAATGACGTAACAAGTGTACTGTTTACTTGAAGAGCATATTTAAACTGAGAACCGGTTAAAGTAAGCTGCTTATTAAACTTTTTAACTGTCCCTTTGTCATCTATTATTACTTTTCCGTTAGCATCCCTCATCACGTAAGTAAATGCAACGTTTGCACTCTTAATTCGTTTTCCTTTTGTAAGCTCGTCTGAAATAGTAAATGAATTAACGTCTATTACCTTTGCATTCTTATAATCATTAGATAAAAACATTCTCTTTAACTGTGAAGCAAAAACAGGATTCTTTTCTTCTTTACTCCACCATGCTTCTGTGTTGTTTACATCCAGTCCAGTTAATGAGAACTGTGTTTTATAAATCGTTTCACTATCCGTGCTCTTTACATCATACGGATCAGGTTTAGCTGGAAAGTATGGAAAATCAACAGTACCGCTCGGCCAAGCACCCGTATTCGTTTCTGAATGTCCCCCATTTGATGAAGAATACACGCCATCAATAATTTTTCCGTTATAGCTCAGAACTTTACCTTTTGTTTCAATGGCTGCTTTAATAAAATTATGATAATCCATGCTGTATCCTACATAACGTTGGAAAGAAACCGTATCCGTAACAGGTTTCCTTCCTACCCAATAGTGTAAATATGTTCTTGCCACAATAGCTTGTGAGCGCATTGTATGTATATGATAAGACTGATATAACTCACCAGGAAGAACACCCTGGATGTATTCTTCAACCGGTATGCTGTTTACCGGTCGAACGTACTCACCCTCAACTTTAAAATTCATCGTACCCATGTATGATCTTTTTACTTTTCCGTTTAGCGTCGTGAGATGACTTGGAGATATACCTGCTGGTTTCAGTGAAAGTTCAGTTTGTCTGATCATTAACGTACTTCCGTCGTAAAGCCCAATCTGTTCATTTTCTACTTTAACTGTATATGTTTTGCCTGCTACTAAACTTCTTCCGCTAGTAACCTCTTTAAATGTTCCTTTTAATGAAAAATCCAAGGCTGAGAGTTGATCTACCTCATGAATAAGTGAAACATTCACCTCAGACTCTGCTGCGTCAGCTACTTTGTTTTTTACCGGAAGAACACTAAACAAAAGCAACGCAACCACAAATAGAACAATACCTTTTCTCATTTCGCACCAACTTATCCTAATATTTACATTTAACAAATACTAGTATATCAAAATCATTGAGTCATAGACTACTAGAATATGTATTTTCTGCGTCTAACCAGTTGTACCTTGGAACGCTAGAATCCGTGAGATGCTCTTTTCTTTTTTCAGCAGATAACATCGTTATTAACGTGCCATAATAATACGCTATGAAACTTGTCTTGATTTTGCGATGTTTGTACTGAAAGACAGTTGTCTTGAAAGCATGAATAACAAGGTCTGTCATGTGTTCAATCGGCTGATAAAGGTTTAGTTGTCTGTATGCCATCAACGCTTTTTCCCAAAATGTAAAAATCTCTGCAGCAAGATTGAAAAATGGCCTAACCGTTTGTATAAAAGTTTGCGGCACCGTATCTGGAACGAAAGAATAATCAAGGTTTTCAAAAGAAGTTGAAGATGGTGCATGTAAAGCTGAAACGTTGTCTTCCAGACATATGTTTTTATCTGTATTTTGTAGATTTAAAAAGAGTTTTTCCGTTTCTGGGGCTGTGAAAATCTCTTCTGACCTACTCTCAGTATGGTGTTCACTGTTAGCACGGTAATTCATTTGTGTTTTCATGAATGTGTCAATTGGTTGAAAAACAAATACATTATGTGCGAATCCGCCACTTGAACGATACGTTTTATGAACAGTAAGAAAGCCTGTTGTTTTCGCTTTACGCAGCATACGTACAAATGTCGCACGAGATACCCCGCCTTGTTTACCTTGGCAAGCTGAAACGAGTGTCGCAATCTTCGCGTTAGCAACACCTGGAACAACCACACTGAATTGAGTTAATACTTCAAAAGCAATAAATTCTGAATGTGTAAACTGATCCGGGTATAATTGCAAATACCTTTCTTTGTGTTCATTAAACTCCTTTACACTCCGAAACTGACTCAAGTATTTAAATTGATAGATATTTCCCGCTCTCACATTTTTTCCTCCTCATCATTTGACTCAACCTATAAATGTCTGATCAACGATAAAAGGAGCCATCATAATTGAAATTTTTTTGCGTTTAGCACGAGTAGATGTTTATTCATATGTGAGATGGGAAGAAAAGAGTTATGAAGAAATATAAGGAGTGATATCGTCTATGTCTAATCAAGAGCACCCAAAAGGGCAACCTGCACAACATCAAAACCAACAGCCAGGTGTAGAATCTGAAATGACACCTAAGCCTCAATCGGAAAGCCCGACGTATAAAGGCAGCGGTAAGCTAAAAGGAAAAACCACACTGATCACGGGTGGAGACAGCGGAATCGGTAAAGCAGCCGCAATAGCTTTCGCGAAAGAAGGAGCCAACGTTGCGATTGTCTATCTAGAGGAATCAGAAGACGCTGAGGAAACGAAGACACAGATCGAGCAAGAAGGCGTGAAATGCTTGTTGATTCGCGGAGATATCGGTGACGAATCGTTCTGTGAACAAACGGTTCGCGATGTGGTTGGTTCGTTCGGCGGACTGGACGTTCTTGTAAACAATGCCGCTGAACAGCATCCACAGCAAAACTTTGAGGATATTACAGCGGAACAGCTTGAGAAAACATTCCGCACAAATATATTCAGCATGTTCCACCTGACGAAAGCTGCACTTCCACATTTGAAACAAGGAAGTTCGATCATTAATACTGCTTCGATTACAGCATATCAAGGTCATCCGGAATTGATCGATTATGCGTCAACGAAAGGCGCAATCGTTTCTTTCACTCGCTCGTTATCGAATAACCTTGTGAAAAAAGGAATTCGTGTGAACGGTATCGCACCAGGTCCGATCTGGACACCGCTCATCCCTTCTACATTCACTGCAGATAAAGTAGAACAGTTTGGTAAAGATACACCGATGGGTCGACCAGGTCAGCCAGAGGAACTCGCACCTGCATATGTGTATCTAGCGAGCGAAGATTCTTCCTATGTATCTGGGCAGATGATTCATATTAATGGTGGTAAGGTTGTAAACGGATAGTTAACAAAATTATTTTGACTAAAGCTGGCTTCTTAAGTAAGAATTATCACTTAAGAGTGCCAGCTTTTTTGTGAAAACTACAAATTCAAACCATGTACATGATAAACGAAAGAAAGCCACTGCCCGATATACCGTTAGGGCAGTGGCTTCACATTCAGACTAGAGTATCGAACGAAGACTTTAGTTCTTGGTACTGATAGTTAGTGATTTTAGACGTGTTCCATTTCTTTTCCATAAAATTTAATTTCTTTTTCACATAATCAAATGGTGCCCTACCTTGATACTCATCACCTAAATAGATTTCACATTCATTCTTGCCTTTATAGACAATCCTTAAAATATGACCGTTTAGATGACAGATATACAAGCCATCCGCTAACCGTATCACGTTAAACACCTTCCTTATCAGAACACTTCCATGATTCGTAAGCTAAGAAGTCTCGAATATCTTCTTTATTAAGACCTAAATCTCTGGCTTGTAAAACAAGATCCACCCATTCTGGATCTAGAATACCTACATGAATGCTCAGTAACTGCTCCACAGGAACCTCCAAAGCTTTAGCTATTTTTTGAATTATATGCGCAGATGGGTTTGTCTCATGATTTTCAATGCTGCTTAAATAACTTTTTGATATTCCCGCGATTGTCGCTAGCTTAGATAAACTCATCCGTTTTTTTAAACGATTATTTTTTATTTGTAACCCTAGTTTCTTATTCACATCCAACAACTTCCTTTTCTATAAAACCTCCTCTTTTTTTAAAACAGCTTTCACAATATAACGATGAGTAGGATTTTTCATAGGATGACATGTAATCAAGGTAATCATTGCTTCGTTCTTTTTGTTATTTTGTAGAACGGTTAGGTCAGTTGGTTTAACGAGAATTTCTTCCGTTACGGTGTACATCAATTTTTGATGAGCTGTTTCAACTTGAATGGAATCCCCCGGCTTTACTTCAGGCAGCCGGTTAAATTGTTTTCCATACGTGTAGCTGCGATGTGCCGCAATCGCAGCGTTCCCTGTTTGCCCAAGTGGAGACGTACCCGACAGATGCCCCGCTCCCACCTTAAGGTTGTTTTTTGTTGCTCCTTCTAAAATAGGAATAGACAACTGAATTTGATTAATGGTCAATTTTCCAATTATTCCTGTCTTCGAAGAGACTTGCTCCTTATAATCTTGACTTCTTTCTTGTAAAAAAATATCATCCAACTGTTTGTAGCTCTGTTTAATCTTTGATTGGTCCATCGAGGATTCCCAGTCTTCAAGCAGCCTTTGTTCTTGATAAGAAAAGTACACACTTTTGGCTTTCGGGTACGCCATTGTCATGACCCCTGCAAAAATCAACAAGTATGCCAGCCATCTCATGCCTTATCCTCTTCTAATTCGCTTTTGTACAAGTAGTTTCTTTACAAATAATATGCAAAGTCCAGTCATGGATAATAAAGAACCAATTAACATCCATACCATTGGATCTTCTTCACCTGTTTGCGGTAATGATTCGGTACCTGTTGATGGTGAACGAGTCGGCTTCTGAGTATCACCTTTTGTTGGAGGTTGTTGTGCCGGTGGTTCACTGCCATTATCTCCATCGTCTGGGTTGCCATCGCCTGGATTACCGTCACCTGGGTCGCCATCGCCTGGATCTCCATCACCTGGGTCGCCGTCGCCTGGGTCACCGTCGCCTGGATCGCCATCGCCTGGGTCGCCGTCGCCTGGGTCACCGTCGCCTGGATCGCCATCTCCTGGATCGCCATCGCCTGGGTCACCGTCGCCTGGATCGCCATCGCCTGGGTCGCCATCGCCTGGATCACCGTCGTCTGGGTCGCCATCGCCTGGATCACCGTCGCCTGGGTCGCCATCGCCTGGATCACCGTCGCCTGGGTCGCCGTCATCCGGATCTTCGCCTTCACCTTGAACTTGAATCTCATAAGTGGTCGCTAACCCTTGAAATTCGTTTCCAGCTTCACCAGCTAAACCTATAGAAAAAGTTAATTTGTCATCTGTTTTAGCTGGTAAGGCTATGGGGGTTATTGTAAGTTCACGTAATTTCCCTTTAAATAGTTCAGTATTGTCTTTTTTTACAGTTACAATTAACGCACTAAAAAGCATCTCACCTGTTTTATGTTTTGTTTTTACGTTATATTTCAATAGCTGGTTACCAGTGTTTTTTACAGTTAATGTGTAGTCCTCACTGTAACCTGGCCGCATATTCTTCATCTCAAATGCGGATGGTGTAAGCTCTAGTCCATAGCTTCCATCCGAAAACGAGTAAATTTTTTCTGATTGTATAGCAGCTGCACCGATTATTAATACAGCCATAACTCCATAAATAATTTGTTTTAGACTAAGCAATAGACCACACCCCACTTTAATAGGTTTTGAACGTCACGAGTTTGTTTAAGCATCTGTTTTAACGTCCTTTTTACCTTCCTGGTCTGACTGTTCTGGTTGTGGAGCAGGAATTGGCGTGTCAGCTTGGTCATCATCTGGATTGGTTGTGTCTGGATTTTCTTCTGGTTGTGGTGTTGGTGGTGTTGGTTCTGTTGGTACTTCTTCTTCAGGTGCTGGATCTTGTTGAGGTGGCTCTTCTATTTCAGGTATTTGAGGCTCTTCTTTTTCTACTTCTGGCTCTTTCTTACTTTCATCGTTAGTATCCTCCTTCTTAGGCTCCACAGGCTTAATCATCTTTTCTGGACTTAATGGAACCACAATTTTTTCATCTACATATCCTTCGAATGCATACAAGTGATACATCACTTGACTCGCATCACAAGAAGGATCAGTAACGTTTGTACCACTACTAAGCGCTTCCCCAGGTTGTAACCATTTTGATTTTGATTGATTTTCTTTACTTATTAGATTTAATGAAACGGGAATTTCTATATTGGAGATATTCGTAATGGTTACACTCGTTTTTACTTTGCAGTTCTTTTGGTACTGTACATCACTAACATCAATATTTAACAAGTCGGATGTATTGGCGTTTGTTATTTTCCCCTTAGCAAAGGATTCGGCTGTAAACCATGCAAACGTATCGTATTTCGGTATGATTAAGATAGAAATATAGAAAAAGAGAATCAAACTCAGCAAGATATGTTTTTTCTTGATTAGCTTCCTTTTCGGTACCACTCATACACCTCCAAACTACAATTTACCTATTTAGAAAAAGAGCAGCCGACAAAATCGACTGCCCGCTTCTTTCATTTATTCTGCTGTTGTTGGTGAAACCTCTGTGTTCGCAGCTGGACCAAAATCTGCACCCTCATCCGTTTGTTTCGCTTCCACTTTGAATTCTCCGTTATATTGTGCTCCTTGATACTCATTTCCAGCACTATCAAGAAGTTTTACAAAGAACATGATTTCAATACTTTGGTTATCTTTTAGCTTCCAGAAACCGTCTTTACCGAATTTGAATGTTTTCTCTTGATTAGCAGCTTGCATTTTCATAGCGCTTGCTTCATCTGCAGATACTAATCCGCCTTCTACCTCATAGCCTACTGCTTGTTTTGACTTTCCACTCGGCATAACTGGGTTATCTACACCTTTTTTAAATCCTTTTTCATATTCAGTTGCCATACCTTTTAATACTGTTTCATCAGGTCTTTCAGCATACTTAATCGCTAAGTACGCTACTTTGTACTTTTTAGCAGAAGCTTTATCTACTGAATGCGTGTAAGAAGCTCGTAAGATTTGATCCAAGCTACCTGTGTTTTCAATCTTTTTGAAATCACTTACTAGAACTTGCGAAGGAGCAAATTTTTCATGTGTAAATAATTGTGTATCCATTCCTAAAGTAAGTGTTCCGTTATCAATTTCACTATTTGCTGTTTTTACATCCGTAAACCATGAATACGTTCCAAATCCTGCAGATACAACCAATGCTCCAGCTAGTGCTGTTCCTAGTAACGCTTTTTTTGCTTTTTTCATTTAAATTGCCTCCAATAAATTTATTTTGTTTTTCTCATATGGAACTATGTAGCTTTCCCCTATCAACCTATTGAATAGCCCCACCTCCTAAAAGGAATAAGCATTGCTCATACTGCTTTTTCTTTTCTGTTAAGAAATCTGTTAATCCAATCATGTATTTCTAAAAGCAAGTAACCAAGTAACGGTATTAATATTAGAAGTGTTATGCCTATTGGGCTGCTGACGAACTTTGATACATATCCCGCTTTCGGTATCGTGAAAGCTTGTGTACCTACAACATCTGCTGGCTTAACAATCGCTGCATCTTTTACGTTGTTGCTGTCACCTTTTGTAATAAATCCTTGTTCTGATACACCCACTACTCTATGCGTGATTAATTTTCGTCCTTCCGCTTTAAAGGTTATAACATCATCTACAGCAATCTCAGCTGTTGGTTTATCTTTTACGAAAACCATATCCCCGGCTGAAAATGCGGGCTGCATACTATTCGAGAGAACGGTAAAAGATTTAAAGCCTAAAAGAGAGGGAACATCGTCTGGATTTTTACTAGCTTGATAGCTCATATAAAGAAGTGAACAAATACTGATAAATATACAGATAACAAATGTGATTGATCCAATTTTCAATATGGATTTGTGCATCTCAACACACCCTTTGTTCGTTATAAAGCACTTTATGACTATCAATTTACACCACACTCAACGCCGTGTCAACCTATATAAAGAACAATTTGTTCTATATTTTGTCGACAAATTCCTACAAATTCACTTCTAATTATTTCTTTCCTATAAATATTTGATAAAAGTAAGAAATACCACGCTGTATTTTTTAAAAGAATATTGCCACTTAACGTTCTATATACCGTACAAAATAACTTTTTATATAAAATGAATAAATTAACTTTACAAAAGTTGGCTATTTTCGTATTATTCTAATTATAGAACTAATTGTTCTATATATTGAACTTACATAAGGAGATGATGTTCCTACTTTTTTGTTATGTACGGTTCTTAATAAAATGGGAAAACAGGAGGAGAAGAAATGGGGAAATGGAGTAAAAAGCTCGGCACTTCTTTAATGCTTACAGGGATCTCTATGAGTCTACTAGCACCGTCTGCTTTTACGACAAGTAAAGCAATGCCACTTGAAAGTTCCTATTCGAAATCAGCAGCCATCCTAGAATCCGCACCTATTGATATGCACCTAGTCGATCAAGACCGCTTAGCACAGGCTCTTAAAGATCAAGGAATCATTGCAAAGAATGCTTCCAAAACAGAGACAGAAAAAGCGGTAAAAAGGTACATTGAACTTAAAAGTAAAAAAGGAACAGCACCTTCACCAGAAATCAAAGATCAAAAGGCAAAAGATATATCCAATCAATCAAAGGAATTCTTAAACAACCAAAAGGAAAAACTCTCTAAGAAACTAAATAAATCACATAATTCAACATCCGGAAGTGGCTTTCTAGATGTTGAACCAGCAAAACCTGCAAAGTATAAAGGCGGCGTTCGTGAAGATAAAGTCCTTGTACTTTTAGCTGAGTTTTCGGACTTCAAACATAATAGTATTGATAAAGTTGAAGGTTACATGTATTCAGATGACTTCAACCGAGAGCATTATCAAAAGATGCTTTTCGGCGACAAGGACTTCAAGTTACATGATGGCTCTAAAGTTAAAACATTTAAGCAATATTACGAAGAACAATCAGGCGGCAGCTATACAGTGGACGGATACGTGTCAAACTGGCTGACTGTTCCGGGAACTGCCAAAGAGTACGGCGATGATAACCCGGCAGGTGGTCACGATAACTTAAACCCTAAAGGTCCACGTAACTTTGTAGCTGACGCACTAAATGCTGCCGTTGCAAACGGAGTAAATTTATCTGATTTTGACGAACTTGATATTTATGACCTTGACGGAGACGGCAATACGAACGAACCGGATGGAATCGTTGACCACTTAATGGTTATTCATGCAGGTGTTGGTCAAGAAGCAGGCGGCGGACGCTTAGGAGCTGACGCGATCTGGTCTCACCGCTGGACGCTAGGCGGGGTGTACGGAGTTCCTGGTTCAACTGGACCGTGGAGCGGTAAGATGGGAGCTTACGATTACACGATTGAACCTGAAGACGGCGCGGTCGGCGTATTCGCTCACGAATTCGGACATGATCTTGGTCTTCCAGATGAGTACGATACACAGTACACAGGAGATGGAGAACCAGTAGCATCTTGGTCCATCATGAGTGGCGGTAGCTGGAATGGGAAAATTGCAGGTACAGAACCTACAAGCTTCTCTCCACAAAACAAAGAATATTTCCAAAAAGTGATGGGCGGTAACTGGGCAAACATCACTGAAATTGATGTGAAGGACATTACTTCAGCTGGAAGTTTAGTGAAAATCGATCAATCGGTTACTAAATCTAAGAATCCAGGCATTGTAAAAGTAAATCTTCCACAAAAAGAAGTACCTAGCAAAATACAGCCTGCATTTGGATCGAAGTACTACTACAGTACAAAAGGTGATAACCTGCACACTAGTATGGAGTCACCAGTATTCGATCTTACTGGAAAAACATCAGCAACATTCACGTACAAAGCAAACTATGAAATTGAAAATGCAGGAGAATACGATAAGTTATCTGTATATGTTCAAACAGAAGACGGCAAAACACTTAAAGAAATCGAGAGACTTGGTTGGACAGCAACAAATGAACAAAAAGAGCTGTACACCACTGAGGGCGATTGGGTTGATAAATCTTATGACCTAAGTGAATTTGCAGGGCAAAAAGTAAAACTTGTCTTCGATTATTCAACAGATGGCGGACTTGCGCCTGAAGGATTCGCTCTTGATAACGCTCAACTTACTGCTGACGGAGCAGTTGTCTTCTCAGATGACGCAGAAGGAGCAGCAAAGTTCAAACTAAATGACTTTACTGTATCAAATGGTGTTTCTTATGCAGACCACTACTATTATATCGAGTGGAGAAACACAGAAGGATCAGATAAAGCATTACAATCTAGTCGTGGTGTTAAATACAACACAGGTATGCTTGTATGGTACGGTGATGACAGCTTCAGCGACAACTGGGTTGGAGATCATCCTGGAGAAGGATTCATCGGTGTAGTCGATTCTCATCCTCAAGCAATCGTAGGTATGAAGGATGGCAAACCAACTGTTGAAGACTCTACTCGTTATCAAATTGCAGATGCAGCATTCTCATTTGATAAGTCTCCAAGCTGGTACATTGATTCACCTAGCCGTGGAATCTTTGATTACAAAGGCGAAAAAGGAGTTCCAGTATTTAACGACTCTGTTACGTACATTGATAACACAGACTATAACGGAAGTGAGTTAGATGGCATAATCAACGACGCTGGTAAAGTTCTTCCTAAATACGGTCTAAAGTTCACGATCCTAGGAGAAGCATCTGATAACTCTGCTGGATTGATTAAGATCAGTAAATAACATTTAACCGACTAACCCAAAAGTGCTCTTTTGGGTTAGTTTTTTTATGAAGTGCTGACGGAAAGTTAGAGGAATATTACGTCAACAAAAATAAGCTAACGATTGGCGTATTAACTACCAACAGCTAGCTCACATCAAGTATTCATATCGTTCAATCATACCTCGAATCATGTTTTATAATCTCTTAAAAGGATTGGGCAGTATTGATTTTTTCACAAGTAACAATGCTAGACCAGCCATTGAGATATATAGTCCAGACAAAATAATGAAAATTGGATTATCTTCCCCTGTTTGAGGCAGTGATCCAGTGTCTGTTGATGGTGGCTTATTGCTGTTATTGCCTGGCGGTGTACTTCCGTTGTCTTGATTTGGCTTTTCAGTGTCTGTCGGTGGTGGTGCATTCTCGCCATCGGCATAAAGAACGAATTCGACCTCCGTATCAAGTCCTTGATACTCATTTCCCGATATGTAAGGAAATTCGACGGTAACCGTAAGTTTTTCTTCTGAAAAAGCAGCTAAAGGACGTGGATCGAGCCCTTTAAAGTCTTTTAAATTACCTTTAAAAATGACACTAGACGAATCCTCAATTTTCAAGTGAAATATGTTGAAGAGTTTCCGAGATCCAGATTTCATACGTGACTGTAAGTTATAAGTGAAGTCCTGATTGCCGTTGTTTTGGATGGTTAAAACACGTGGTGCCCAGTCACCGGGTTTAAAGTCATCTAAGTCAAAGAGAACTTTTTGCGGCAGAGCGTCTATTTTGATTTCTGGTGTGCTGGAGTCTGCTCCGGTGTTGCCTATTGGGATGAAGAGAGTGGCGACAAGAATTATGCATGTATAGATTAGCAGTAATTTAAATTTGTTTGAGTTAAGTTTCATAGAGTTTACCTCTCAATCTTCGTAATTAGAGGTACCTATTATCAAAAAAAGGCGGGATTACCCCACCTTTTTCTCTTTATTATCTTCTTTCTCCGTCCTTCTGAATTCCTTCAAATGTCCAGGTTAAGTTAAGCTTTAAATTCTGAAGATCATTTTGTGGAGCATTTGGAGTATTTTTAAATTGGAACTGTACGGAAAATTCATCCACTGATTCTTGGCCAGTTCCTTTAGCTGTAATCCCATCTCTTAATGCCCACCGTATTAATCCCTCACGATCCCACTCTTTAGCTAAATCTTGAGTGGTTTTTGTTGCTAATTCTTTTAATGACATTGTTGTAACAACGTTATAATCTGTGTCTTTAACAATACTCCAGTCATCTCCAACATTTTTAAGAAAAACTACTTCAATAGCATCTGCATATTTTGCAGCTAATGTAGGATCAACTGATGAACCATCATTTTTAGTTACAGAGTAAGCCGTTTTTAGATTTACACTCTTAATATCAAGGTTTCCATTATTGATAAGTTTAAATGTTTGGTTTTTCCAGTCTCCAGGCTTAAATTTATCTAATGTAATCAATGTAGTTGGATCTACATTTAAGTCTAAAGTTCCTGAAGCAAAGGTACTCGTTTGAACAGCAGTATCACTAAAATAAGCATAAGTTCCCCCACCTACTAAAGACAATCCAAGTGCTGCTGATGCTACCCCAAGACCTAACTTTTTCTTTAAACTCATATCAAACTTCCTCCCTCTCACCCTTTTTAGGGTATGTACAATTTTATATTGAAACCGTAAGTATTCAGAATCCTTACGGCAGTTCAACCACATTAATTGGAAGTCGTTGTTGTGTCTTTGCTCAATTCTATCTCTTTAATCGCTTTCCATATGGTAACAGCAGAGTATAGAAGTAATAACACGCCTGGTAAGATCAGAAGCAGTGCAGAACCCATTTTGGATTGAGCAGCACTTAAGAGATATCCGATATAAGGAATGGTAAATCCGTTGTACTCACCTACTACATTAGCAGCGAGCACTGGGGTCATATCAGGTGCATCATTGTTATCGCCTTTTGTAATGTATTGCGTGTTCTCCCCGCTCCCTTTCACTTCTTGGATGCGGTGAGTAATAAGTTTTGTTTCAGACTCCTTGAAGGTAATAACGTCACCTTTTTTAAAACGTGTCACGTCTCCACTTGGTTTAATAGCAATAATGGATCCGGTTTTAATACCAGGCTCCATCGATCCTGAAAGAACCGTTTTCAGCTGATAACCCATCACGGTAGGTTCTCCGCCAGACGCTTTAGAGGAGATGACGACAAAAGCAGTTGAAATCAATGTTAGAAATAATATACAAGTGATAATATTGCTTATCCAAGTTTTCACTTTTACCATTTTCATTTTGAATCATCCTTTTGTGTTTCATTTTCCTTAACGGGCTCAGTTTCTGGTTTTGTGTCACTCTGATTTCCTTCTAGATTCTCATCCGTCTGGTTTTCGTTTTGTTGATTTTCAGAAGCTGTTTCAGCAGTCTCTTGTGAGGTGTTTTCTTCAGCCTCAGGTGTAGTAGGTTCAATGGATTCCTCTAATTCTTGCCCTGTTGGAGGTTGCTGTTCTTCTTCAGGCTCAGCACTGTTATGATCTTCTTTCTTTTCTTCCTCAGGCTGTGATTCAGAACAGTTAACCTTTAGATCTTCACTCCAAAGTTCGCCCTGTCCCGGATGTCCTTCACTTTGAAAAGCTTTAAATTTATAGGTGCCCTCTTTATCAGGACTGTGTGACAGAATTTCACTTTCCCCACTGTTTAACGCCTTAACTTCTCCTTCACTTACCTTTAGTCCATTTTTCGGGTTACCTGTTTCAGCCCACCATACTTCGTAACGGACAGGTCCGATCCTATTTCCGTCACCAGCATTCTTTATCGTCATATCAATAGATGTACAAAGAGCATCGCTTTTCGTTTCGTTTTGTTTTGTTACAAATGTTAGGGAGCTTTTATCCCACCAAGTTCCTGCTTGGATCACTCCAGTTACACTTTCATTATCATTAAAGTAAGCACTTGTATAACCTGTAAGGTAGAGAATAGAGAACGTCATAGAATAAAAGATAAGTCCAAGTTTCATACATAAGACATAAGACCAATTCTTGTTTCTGAATTTCCGAAGACGCTTAACTCTAATTTCGAGTCCCTCCTTCAGCTTGCAAGATCAAGATACTCTTTGTTCTTTTTAAAGAACACTTATAACGTTATTATAGAACGATTCTACTAGTTTAAAAACCCCCATTTATAGCAAAATTTGTTCTTTTTAACATACAAATGTACTATTTTTTAAAGTTTTTCTTTGTTTTTCGTTAATTATCGTTTTATTTAAGAATATTTCGTTCTATTTAAAGAACTTTATGCGTTATGTATTTCTCACACGCTTGATATCTATAACTCATTACACCAAAAAATCCCGAATAATGGACCATTCACTCAGTCCATTATCGAGATTCTTCAGATTAATGTATTTTGTCTACATTTTTGACTCTTTTATTTCACCGTTACCTCAATCGGTTCAGACACTAAACTCCACTCTTCGCCTAACATTTCAAACGTATGCTTTACAAAGACTTGCGCGTTTCCTGGTGCGATGGCTTGAATCGTATTTCCTTCTACTCGGACAGCACCCGTATTGTCTTTTACATAAAGCACCGTATCAATTCGTTCTCGGTTATCCAACCGATAACTGAGTTTCGCTTTAGCCCTTACAGTGTGAGTCTTTCCTGATTTTATGTTCAATTTTTTCACAGGTGACTCTAAATACACCGGAGATTCTGATAGCCATTGTGAATAATCTGTAATTGGGCCGATCAAGCCTTGCTTTAGTTTGTCCACGAAAGGCTCTTCGGATCGGAACGTCCAATGCATGCTCATCACTCCGCGCTGGCGCATATATGTGATGAATTCTTCGTAGACGGTTCCATAGCTAGCGTTTAATGTCACATCGTTCAATGTTCCGTAGTCTACCATCTTTTTGGCGTTCTTCACTTTCGCTTCGTATGAAGAAGGAACAGCTGCAGAGAACAAGTAACCGATTGGCAGCTGAGGCGCAATCTCGTTCATCACCTGCATGCTGTCGAGATAAAAGCTTTGCATCACCACTTGATCCATCATTCCTTCAGCAGAAATCTCATCGATTACTTGTTGTTCGATGTCATGATCTTTCAACTCGACAAGCAGAACGATATCTTTCCCTTTAAACGCTTGAAGAAATTCTTTGAACGTTGGTACTTTTTCTCCTGCATATTTAGGGTCATATTTAATTCCAGCATCAAGTTCTCTGATTTCCGCCAGCGTCAGTTGATCCACAGCACCGGTTCCGTTCGTTGTTCTGTCTACGGTATTGTCATGCATGATAACAAGTTGTCCGTCTTTCGTTCGTTGCACATCTGTCTCGATCTGGTCGGCACCAAGATCAAATGCCATCTGGTAGCCTACCATTGTGTTTTCTGGTGCTAATGATGGAACACCACGGTGAGCTGAAACGATTGGGCGCTGAATAATCGTGTTTTCCGGATATTGTGTAAAAGCTTTTTCAGCGAGCGCCGGTTGATTCGTCACAAGTCCATCCACCCCAAGATGAATCAGTTCATGCTGATCTGCTAACTTGTCGTCACTCACACCCCAAACCGATACCATTCGGTTGTGCAGGTAATAGACAACATCTGGTGATAAATTTTTTTGTGGAAACAGAACCATCTTACTTCCACTTTCATGAACTTTATCTACGATCTGCTGCAGTCCTCTTTCATTTAATGGACCACGCTCATAAACAAGTCCTCCACGAATTTTGGGGTTCAGACTTTTAATGGCTTTAACGATCTCTGCGTCACTTGAGATCACTTGAACGTCAGTCGTTTGCGTCTCATTTAGTGCATCAATAATACTCTCTTCTATTCCAGCTTGTTCGATATGTAGGACTGGAATCTTCTTGTTCTTCAGTAGATTCAGCTGGTCGATCAATCGTTTGCCGTTTGCATAAAGGTTGCCATCCGTTCCTCGGTCCACTTTTAACATAGCAGAAGCCGTTGCATGCTGAAGGCTGGTTACTTTTGTTCCTGAGATTAAAGTAGGAGGATTAATAATGTCGGTTGGCGCTTCGGTTGGAAGCAATGCACCTGAGTTTTCAACCGGAGGAAGCTCTCCAGTAAAAGATGTCAACTTAACGTTATCGTATTGTACAGTCGATCCAACAGCTTGAAACCCGATATCGCCATTCTGCCATTTAGATGCTCCTGCTGTGTCCACAACAAGTTCACCGTTCACAAACTGCTGTACACGATTCTTGCTTGCTATTACTTTTAGACGATAGCTTTTGTTGTACTGGAAGTTCTCTTTATAAAAGTTAGTTTCTGTTACGTTCCAGGTGTTCTTTTCTGTGCGCTCGGCAAATTCCATGCCGTTAAGTGCTGATGTTCCTCGTCTGACCGCAAACTGATAATACGGATAGTTCTCGTTCTGTACACGATACATGATAGAAGCCCAGCGCGTGTCTTCAACCGCTGATACAAACGTCATGTCTGCTTCGAACACATAGTTTCCGTTGTTATCATCTGCTAAAGGGACGACGACTCTTGCAGGTCTATTCGTTGCAGCTGATTGCAGCACAAGCTTTCCATCTTGCACCTCTCCTGTTCCTTCAACCACTTTCCAGTCATTCGGCAATGTTCCATTTTGAATACCATCAAAATTCTCGCTTACGATCACCGAATCATTCGCTGTTACCATGCTTGTTCCTTGTGGAATCACTAGACTCAATGCTAAGGCAGACGTTACGACCAATTGACGCATGAAATGAGTTTTCACGTTACTAAACACCCTCCTGAAATAATAGTTTGTGAAACACTGAGCAAAAAGACCTAGTTCACCTCCTTAAAAGACTTTAAATAAGTCATGAGTACCGTGCATTTCTTCAAACATATGGTAAACTCTTCATAGATAAATAGTATAAATATTCAAAAAATGAATACGGGGTGAGAAGGATATGGAACTTGTTAATATGGTAGAATCACAGATTATCGCATCGATTAAAGATCAGAAAGATATTGATAAAGCGATTAAAAGTTCAGCAAACATTGCTTTTCTTTTAACAGGGGACATCTCAACTGTTGAAAATTATATTAATCAGCTTCGTGAAGCAGGTATGTATATTTTCATTCATCTCGATTTTATGGAGGGCTTGTCCAATTCTAGAAGTGCTGTTAAATACATTGCGGACGTGTTAAAACCAACCGGCATCATCACTACGAAAATCAACATGATCAAGTATGCGAAAGAAGAAGGACTGCTTACCATTCAACGGATTTTCTTAATTGATCGTGCTGCCATACAAAAAGGCATTGAGATGGTCAAATCGTGCAAGCCAGATGCTGTAGAAGTGCTGCCTGGATTGATGCCGAAAGTGATCGACCAGCTGTCGCGCCAGCTCAAGCTTCCTCTTATTGTTGGCGGTTTGATTCAAGAGAAAGAGGATATTCTACTAGCCCTTGAAGCTGGAGCGCTCGCTGTGTCGTCAGGCGATCCTCGTATGTGGAAATTCGATCTATAAATTTACTACTTCTTTAATACTACCAAGTACATAGGACGGCTTGTATAAAGATTTTGTTAACATTTCTTGATTTGTCACACCTGTCATCACAAGGACAGACTGCAATCCATTCTCGATACCCATTCGGATATCGGTCTCAAGCCGGTCACCGACCATATAGCACTGAGAAGGATCTAGTTTCAGAACTTGAGAGACTACGTATTCTGCCATCCATTTGGAAGGTTTTCCTGTGATTGACTCGATCCTCTGACCGGTCACACCTTCTAGGGCTCCGATCATGGCACCACAGTCAGGAATCTCTCCACCAAGGACGGGACAGGTTCGATCTGGGTTCGTGGCAATAATCGTCGCTTTGTTAAGCCATGCTTGAAAAGCTAGATTGATTTTTTCATAGCTGAACTGACGGTCCCAGCCGAGCACGACAAACTTTGCTTGCTTTGCGTCAAACGTGATGGGGATGCCTTCGTCTTCTAGTTCTTCTAAAAGCGGCTGCTCGCCAATCACTAGTGCGGCTTCTCCAGTCTCTAATGCTTCTTTTAAATATTTTGCGGTAATGAAGTTCGAGTTGATCACTTCATCCAACTCCACTTCTATACCTAACTTTCGAAGTTTTTGAACATAATCCATGCGGGTTGATATGGATTTGTTCGTTAAATAAACGACCTTATCTCCCCGCTGTTTGAGGGCGGCAATTGCTTCTGCCGCACCCTCAATCATCACTTCATCTAAATAAACCGTTCCATCCAAATCAAAAATAAATCCTCTAGTCAATGTTCTTCCTCCACCATCCATCTTATAGTTGATTTTTTGAAATGCGGTTTGCTATCGCTTGCAGAATTAACACGATTATGACAAGAACAACAGACATCGCAGCAGCTGTGTAGTATTCACCGCGCAGTATGTTTTGGAATATAGCTAGACTCATTGGTGCCCAGTCTGCAGGCGCTAATAATATAGATATACTCGTTTCTTTAATAACGGTGATAAAAACAAGAATGGATCCGGCTGCAATTCCTGGCAGCATCAATGGCCCGATGATTGTAATCGCTGCTGTTAACGGTGTTGCACCTAAGTTAACCGCCGCTTCTTCAATATCTTGCTTGATTGCACGCATCGTACCCATCGTCGATCGAACCATGTACGGAAGCCTTCTGATCGTATAGGCGACAATCAACAGAAGTGCCGTTCCTGTCAGGTGAAGAGGTGCTGTGTTAAACGTTTGGATGAGTGCGATACCAAACGCGATACCTGGAACTACGAGTGGGATCGACGTCATGAAATCAAGTTTAGAAGAGTTCTGTCTGACAACAAAATACGATACGAATGTAGCGATGATCACACTCAGGATTAAAGCACCAAGCGCAAGGACGATCGAATTCTGGATGTTGCCCATTGAGCTTGTGAAAATGGTTTGATAGTGTGATAGCGTGTAACCGTTCGGAAGTGGATTCTTTCCCCATGTTGTTGCAAGAGATTGCAGCACGATGGATAACATCGCAAGCACCGGAATGATGACAATGGCTAAAGAATAAACAGACAACGTGCGCGTTAATCCTTTTGCATCATTCAGCTTCTGTTGCTTCGGTTTTCCAGAAACAGATCCATAGTTCTTTCCTTTTGTAAAAAGGTGCTGCAGCCAAAAGAAAAACGCTGCTACGAGTACCATGATGACAGTCAGTATTGCCGCACCACCCCAGTTGAAGAAACCTGCAATCTCACGGTATGCCTCAACAACGAGCAAGTTCAGATCTTTAGGAGCGAGAATGATCGGTGTCCCAAAATCTGAGAACGAAACGGTGAAAATTAATAGTGCACTCGAGATCACACCTGGAATCGCAAGCGGAAACGTAACAAAAATAAAGGTAAACCAATTTCTTGCACCTAAGTTCAGCGATGCTTCTTCAAGCGAGATGTCACTCACTTTAAACGCTGCCACCATCGGCCAAAGCGCATACGGAAAAAAGAAGAAAACTTGGACGAGCATGATTCCAGCAATGGAATACGGATCGAGCAGCATCCCTTCCCCGCCAAGAGAGTTGTAGATGTACGTCACCCATCCTGCACGGCCGAACATGATGATGATCGCATAGGCTGAGATAAACGTTGGAACGATTAGTGGAATCGTACATAGTGCTGCAATCGTCCTTTTGAAAGGCATCGTCGTACGCGCGATACCATAAGCAATTGGTATACACATCACGATGACGATCAATGAGACGAGAATGGCGAGCTCTAAGCTATTTTGAACCGCTGAAAAGTATGTTTTGTTCGTGAAAATCTTTTCGTAGTTATCAAACGACGCTGAACTAAATTTTTCAATGGTCGATTGTAAGATGTTTGAATTGGTGATTGAACCGAGCAGATTGATAGGTTGACCTGTGAAGCTGACTAAGAATACCGAAACAAGAGGCAACAACAGAAAAACACCAAAGAAAAGATAGATCAATACTTTTACAAAGGTGAGTTCGTTAAAAGAACTGAGACGGTTCTTCATATTAACAACACCCTCTCAGGATCGATGGTTAACTGCACCCTCTCTCCTTCTGTTAAGATCGCCTCACCTGGAACAAACGTAGTATCCACGACTAGCTGGTATTCTTCTACTTGAATGTCGTAGCGAACGATCGAACCAAGATAAGTGGAAACGAGTACCGTTCCTTCAATAATGTTGGTTAATTCGTCAGAACTGATCGTCCCCGGTTTGAACGCTTTAATGTTTTCAGGACGCACGATCACGTTCACTTCTTTTTGCTGTACATGATTTGTTGATTTAATGAGAAAGCCATGGCCTTTTACAACCGAATAGCCATTCTCTTCCCCAACTACCGTCCCTTTTAAGACGTTTGATGTCCCGACAAAATTCGCGATGAACGGTGTAGAAGGTTTACTATAGAGCTCAATCGGCGTTCCGATCTGCTTCACTTCCCCACTATCCATAACCGCAACTCTGTCTGCCATACTCATTGCTTCTTCTTGGTCATGTGTAACAAATATGGTTGTGATACCAAGGTCTTGTTGAATGCGGCGAATCGTATTCCGCATCGAGTGGCGTAGCTTTTGATCGAGGTTCGACAACGGTTCATCCATTAAAAGAACAGCCGGTTCCATAACAAGAGCTCTAGCAAGTGCCACACGCTGCTGCTGACCGCCAGACAGTTCACTTGTGAGGCGAGTGGCGTGCTTATCAAGTTCCACGTATTGAAGGATTTCCATTACCTTTTGTTCGATCGGCTTCGGATACTTCCCTAGTTTTCTGTTAAGCAGCCGTAAATAGATCGGAAGCTTAGCCGCCATATTGCTTGAGTTGAGCTGTTTAATGTTTAAGCTGTATGCAACATTTTCAAATACGTTCATATGTGGAAATAGCGCATAGCTTTGGAACACCATCCCACAGTTTCTTTTGTTCGGAGGAATATGGTTTACTTTTGTCTCTCCGATTTGAATCATTCCTGATGTTGGTTGTTCAAACCCTGCAATACAACGCATCGTTGTCGTTTTGCCGCAACCTGATGGTCCAAGAAGAGCGAAGAACTCGCCTTCTCGGATATCTAGATTAACGTTCTTTAGAGCATGAACACCTGAAAACTCTTTTGTTAGCTCTGAAACTTTGACTGAACCCATTCTCGACCACCCCTAATGTGTATTACTGAAATTTCTCTTTCCACTCGTTTCTTACACGGTCATAGTTCTCATTCACCCAATCGATATCTAGATCTACGGCATGAGATTTTACTTTTTCAAGTGTAAGAGGTGTTTTGGATTCCACATCTGGATTGATCGGGATATGGTACCAGTTTGCTAGAATTTGTTGACCCTCTTTTGATAATAAGAAATCGATCAGCTTCTTCCCGCCTTCAGGATTCGGACCGCCTTCCACGATAGACACTGGGTTAACTAGGATCGGCGTCTTATCCGGTACTACAAAGTCCACACTCTCTCCTTTGGCTTTTTGCTCGTATGCCATGAAGTCGAATCCTACACCAATGTGTGCTTCACCCATAGATACTGCTTTTGTTGGAGCAGAGCCTGAATCTGGCATAGAGTTCGCTTGGTCTACTAGCTTCTTAAAGTAGTCCCAGCCTTCCGCTTCACCGCGCTGCATCATCTGGTTTAAAACCATAAGTGTTGCCGTACCTGATGCTGCCGGATTGGAGAACTGAATCTTCCCTTTCCATTTAGGATCAAGCAGGTCATCCCAAGTCTTTGGCGCTTCATCCGCTTTTACAAGGTCCGTGTTATAAGCAAAACCGAGTACAAATACTTCAACACCAACATACTTACCATCTTCATGCTTCACTTTAATTCCGTCTTCCACCGTATCCCAATCTTTTGCAAAGTCAGGGATGTATTTTCCGACAATCCCTTTGTCTACAGCCGCTTCAAACGGAAGGATTCCTCCCCCTCCGTACCAAACATCACCTTGAGGATTATCTTTTTCCGCCATCATGCGGTTCACGAGTACGTTCGTACCCGCATACTGAACGTTAACTGAGCCATCATGAAGCTCTTCAAATTTCTGTCCAAGTTCCTTCGTCATATCAGGAGTCTCAGGAGAGTAGAATGTAATTTCCCCTTTTCCATCTCCTCCACCAGAATCTTGATCACCCGCACATGCCGTGAGTAAGAGTATACTCATCATTAAAAATACAGAAGTAAAAATTGAAAAAGACCTTTTCATCATTCAACCCCCTATAAGTGTATGATCGATTTTTCGGCAAAGAAAAAAGAGAAGAAACACCAATGTAAACCCTTTCAAAAGAAAGGATTACAAATTGGGTTTCTTCTCATGGTCTCTTCCCGTCCATATTCGATTACTATCATTATACAAAATTATCTGAATTTTACAACCATTTTGAAATAAAAAATTTACAATTTCTTTACAATGGTAGGAAATTATTGTTTAAAACCTATCTAGTGGTTTTTATTTTAGATTCCTTTTATATAAGCCAATTCCATCTCGATCTTGCTCTTTTTCATCGTAATCTCGTCAATCGTTTTTGTATCCACTGGAAACTCAGTATGATGCTCTAGATAATATTTTAATTTTAAGAAATTGCTTAACGGAAATTCATATTGAACCCACATCTCTTTATACCCGACGATTCCATATTCTAAAAGAAGCTGTTCACTTATATCAACCCAAGCTTTAAGGAACTCATCATATGAATACTGGAATTTTATATCTATCTCGGGATTCGATCTTTCATCTTCATAATGATAGAGTTCAATCTCCATTTGATTTTTACCTAGGTACTTAAACTTCCATTCTGTTTCTTGAGGCTCAGCATCCCATCTCGCACTAGCACCATCTTCTAGATAGCATTCTTCTGTGTATATGGGGTTGATGTTCAATAGAGCCTCTAGAATTTCGCCAAGTGCGTCTGTTAAGTAACCTGGCCAGAACGTATACTTTTTATCATTTAATACGAAAACACACTCTGCCCATCCAGTACCTGTTAATTGATAATCAATTTTCATAAATAGTCTCCCTTAACCTTGGTTCGTATCAGTCATTCATTTGATCGATTATTTCTTTTATTTCTTTACGCGTTTGAACCATCGTGTCTTTCTCACTCGGGAAAATAGCAGCTGCACCACCGTCTTCTTCAAGATCAACAAGTAAGTGATCTATAAACTGAGAAAGCGGCATGTTGAACGCTTTATATGATTTCTTAAGATTTGCAGCTTCCATTTCAGCAAAACTTCGACTTGGCCAAACAGGTAACAAAAACTCATAATCTTCATCACCTTCCGTAACGAATAGATCGCCATGCTTGTTCTCCAATAGCCATACCTGTTCATCGGTCGCCACCATGCTATAAAAATAAACAAGCCGCTTTTCGGCAGGACGGTTTAACATTATTTTTTTTATAAATTTCATTTAGTTGTTCCTCCTTATTTAGAAATCTTCAACAAATAGCCCTAAATTCTGTATGGATTGAAAGATTGGATTTAATGGAATATGCGAATGAACACTCATCAAATAATCATAACCGATAAACAGCTTGCATTTTCTTGGATAAAAAACCGCCGAGCCCAAGTCCTCTCTTAGTTGTAATCTACAATGTTTGTCTATATGCTCATAGGTTATTTTCTCGTTGTTGTTAGTTGAGAAATAATAATGCAGCAAGTCATTTGGGTACAATTCCATATAGGCATTTATTTGTGTTAGAAACTGATCATCCTTGAAACTTTTTATGATATTTCTCGCATGTAAATGTGGAAGATTTAAAAAATCCATTGTTAGATGTACAGCTTTTATGTAAGAGTCCTCTGTTTTTTTGTACATTTCTATCGTTAGTTCTTGATTTTCAATTTCCAATATCACTTATGCTCGTCCAATCATCGCGGGTAAAACATCCTTCAGCATCCCGGAATAATGGATTGTATCTTGTCACTCGGTATTTGTGCATTTTGTCACTTATCAATAGAATTAGACTTCGAATATTTCTTTTTTTTCGTCTTTCGTTAGCCCTGTGAAGAATTTCTTATGTATCCTTAGTTCTTTCTCTTTTTTAGGAAATACTCTTTCAAACCACGTGACAGCCATGGGAGTATGGTCGGGTTGGGCATTCACTTTTTCTAAGAACCACTCATATTCACTTATCGTTTCATCTGTAATGAGTTTCAAGTCTTTATCTCTACTTTTAAAATCGAGTTCTGCTAATTCTTTTGCTGTAATCTGACCGTTAATGGTTTTTACCACGCCAATTTCTGATGGCAGACGCTGATCATTTAATGATACAAAGTAATGCAGGTAGTTCGGTAATCGAAACAGTCCTTTCTTTGTATCTTTTCTATTTGCAATGTATAGCCAATCTCCTTTATTGGAATAACAATTAAAGTCTTCGTCGTTTATCGCTATCAACATTTTTTCGTATTTCTTCATAACACACCTCGATTCTAAAACTATTTAATAGATAACGAGTTAGCAACTTTCACTAACTCGTTTCGGTTGATTTTTTTATTGCCCTTATACGTTATAAAAATTTCTTTTTCATGTTTCTTATCGATCCATGCTAATAATTGTTCATCTTTTCTTTTTTCATAAAAGAATTTTGTCTTACCTATCATTCTGCTTTTATCCCATATAGAGTCACTTGAAGCACTTAACTTATCAGTAACAAGTATGGACAGATACCGATTATTCTTTTTGTAGTGATATTTGACCTCACTACAATCGTTTCCACATCTTTTGATTGTGGCGTACTTTTTGGTGTCTTTAAATGGTACATAGTTCACTTTTGTATCTACATTTACAAGGTACTTAGGTGTACTAATGGGGTAATGAAAAAATGGAACATCAATGACTAAGATACTTGAAATACCTAAGAGCACGATTGGGATACTTACTTTCTTTTTCATACGAAAACATCCGATCGAATTTATTAATATGTGAGGTTTTTTATGGTTGGGTTTTCGGAAGCAAATAGTCAGTTCAGCGCACTAAAATAGCCATCTCATTCGTAAGAGAATTCGATGGCTACTTAAAACTCGTTGATTAACGGGCAGTCTTTCTAAATTTGAAAACAAATCCAATAATAAACGAAACTATTGTCATGATGAAAAGTGCAGTAGTGATTGTTGTCACGCCAGAATTGATATTAAGCGCGTGGTACACTTGGGCGCAGATACCAAATGGAATGGCGAAGAACAAAAATGTCATGCCGAACACGGCATTCTTCGCGTTATATAACTCTGTCTTATGTGCAAGATCTAAAACTTTCAAGCTAAGAATCCAAAATGCACTCGTGATTGACCAGAATAGAAGTATGGAAGAAATAAATGAAGTAGAAGTTAGTCCCATAATTCGTTCAAAGAACAAATTAATGTTCCCCCATACCATCACTGTTTGATAAAGTCCCAATGCAAAAAGTCCTGCTAAGAAGATAAACGCAAATCCAAACCCTGATGTGTTATGTTTCATCTCCAAATATACTCTCCTTCCCCAATTCCGCTAAAACGAAACCTAATTTTCAAATTATTTTACAATATTTTTTAGAAAATTGGAACCCTTTATCTTAATATTTAATATTTTTCGGAGAGTTTGAGTATCTGAATTAAAGCTATCCATCTTTCTTTAAAAAGATTTTCCATGATTCGTAAGCTAAGAAGGATTTGACTTCTTCTTTACTAATTCCTATATTTTGTGCTTGGATCATTAAATTTGCCCATTCTGGATCAAGTTGGTTATCAGAATAACTAATAATGGATTCAACCGGAATTTCAAGAGCAAAGGCTAGCTTATTCAATACATGAACCGAGGGACTGGTGCCATGGTTTTCAATATTACTTAAGTGCCCTTTTGAGATACCTGCCTTAAACGCTAAATTTGTTATACTAAACCGTTTTGATAACCTTAATTTTTTAATGTGCTGTCCAAGGGTTCTATCAATAATACTGCCTCCCGCCTATATGTTTTTTCAGAATTATATCCTATCCGTTCAATATCCATAAAAATTTGTTCTTGATTAAGAATTTTATCCTTAAAAAAAATGATACCTGCCGTATTCTTCAAATGTTTTCGTAACCATATTGTTTAAAGAGAATTCATTCATCACTTTTTGTCGTGCTCTTCGTGTAAGATTTAAACGTAATTGTTTATTCTGTTGAAGCTCTCTTATTTTAGTACAGTACATGTCTACAGAGTGTTCTGAGATAAGTATTCCTGTTTCGTTATTGATAATCGCTTCTTTTATACCACCTTTATCAATAGAAATCATAGGTGTGCCTACAGCCATCGCTTCAAGTACTACCATCGGAAATACCTCTCGCTTAGAAGTTAATACTAAAACGTCCATCTCTTTTATAAACTTCTCAGGCTCATCTATATTTCCTAACAACTTAACTCTATGTTCTAAGTTCGCCTTGATTATTTTATCTTTAATGATTTGGTAGTCTGGCCCATCTCCGGCTGCATAAAATTCAATATTTGTATGTTGCTGTAATTGATTAGCAATATCTATAAATAGCGTATGGTTTTTTTCTTCAGAAAGTCTTGCTAAAATTCCGACCTTGAACACCATCTCAGATCGTTTATCTTGATATTGAAATTGATCTAAGTCCACTCCATTATAGATGGTCGTTATGTTTTGTCTATGAACCCCTAAATCAATTAAATGATTTCTTTCAAAATGACTGACCGTTATTACTTTGGTTACAAATTTATTTAAAAGAAATACAAAAAGATCAGGCGCCTGTTTTTCAAGGATTGTCACATTGTGCTTTGTATATATGCACTGAAAGGACTGAAGGATGGTCAATCGAATGAACAGCAGCAATAGCACTACTCTTAAGCTGTTAGCGTGAATGATGTCAATTTTTTTGTTGCGGATGAGTTTGCGAATTCTCCATAAGTTTAATAAATGATTGGATTTACTCAGTTCTAAAAATCGATCTTTGTGTTTTATGTGCTTGTAGAGCTCTCCTGACCCCGCTGCTGTATACACGGTAACTTTGTCTTGAGGTAAATTATTCTCAAGCTTGCAAAAATAAATTTCAGCGCCTCCTGTGGTTAACTTATCAGTCATTAAAAGGATATTCATAGACTAACACCTCCTCGTAAAATTCCGCTCGAAAATTTGTCCTCTGCCTGTTCTTTCTGCCTATTCTCTTCTTGATGAAAGTAGACAGAAAGAACAGCTAAATACATAAAAAACAGATCGTTTATAATGATTGATAACGACATCATCTGCAATAAAAAACCAAAAAACGCTAAGAATAGATATGGCTTTTTCTCATAAACTCTATGTTGAAATAATTGATAGATGGTTAGAAGAAGGAATATCATAAAACAAAATGCTCCTATGATTCCTGTTTCTGATAATATCTCTAAAAAGGTATTATGCACCTGCAAAGAATCACCGAACTGAAATTGGTTGTACGGAAGAAAGTTCGATGCCCCTACTCCAATCAATGGACTACTCAAAAAATATTCCCACGCTCTTCCCCATAGTTCAAATCTGCCGCTACCTCCATCACTTGAAAAATCTTGCATCCGAGATTGAATCACACCAAAAATATCAAAGCTTAGAAAAGTAACCGCAAGATAAAAGGAAACGGCAATAGCAAGAAATGTCCCAATCAATAATCTTAGTTGCTTGATGGGGTTATTCAAAATGAGAATATACAAGAGGAAAATAGCAATAAATGCTACTAATCCTCCTCTTGAAAAAGAAAGAACACTCGTTATGATGCATAAAAGCATCCCTATACGGTTTCGATTATGGTTAAGGTTGCAAAGAAAGTAAGTGAAGAAAAGTGTGTTATAAAATACAAGGTAATTAGGATCCGCTACAAGACCGATTAAACGAGGATATTCACGATCCATGAATACACCTAGTGAATAGATTCCATCTCCCTGAAGAATAAAGTTTAACTTCTTTAACCCTAATACGTATAACAGTAAGCATCCTAAGTTAAACACGATTCCTGCATAAGAGATTGAACGTTCAATAGAATGTGTGTTTGAAGAGCTAATTAAGCTTTTCATAAGAAAATAACAGAACAAATATAAAGCAATTCCACATACAATACGTAAGCTCATTGAACTGTAGAGAGCAAATACACCAGATAAACAATAGACCATATAGAATAAAAGCATGGCACACTCGAATAATTGAAGCTTATAGAAATGTATACTCGATAGATAGATGACATAAAAGAGAACTAAAAAGATCATGTATGGCTTCAAAGCAAATCCAATATATAAACTATATTTTCCTAAGAATACAAGCAGAAATAGTAAGAACAAACTAAGTTGAAAGTTCTCTCGTTTATTTATGGATTGCATCTTCCACCCTCTCCCTCATCTTTAATTTTGAACGTACAATGTCATACAATCCCACTAGCTTTCGCTTCATTTCTTTATCTAGAATTACTAGAAATCCAACACTCATTAGATGAATGACTGCAGCAAGGTATGGATATGTAGTCATAATCAAGGAACAGAGATACAAAAACAAACCAAAGTAAAGGAAATAAGGTACAAAGGACTTTAACGCTATTGTTCTTTTTTGAGGAAGGAATAAATAATAACCAATAAGAGCTATCAACTCAACAGAAAGACCAGCTAAGGCTCCTCCTGTTATTCCATAGGTGTTGCTAAAAAGGATATAGACAGCAATCCCAGTTAAAACTGAAAATAACTGAATTCCCGTTCGAAATTTCTGCAATCCCCTCGTCGTTAAACCATCAGCTAAACCGACTCCAACAGCTTGAATCAATAAAAGGAGAGACAATATCTTTAGTGCTTGAGAAGAAAGCAGCCAGCTCTCGCCGAATAAGAACAATATAATTTCATCTGATAAATAGAATAGAGGGATCGTGATAACCATTCCACATATCGCCATCAGTTTAATAAGTGTTACATTTAAATCTACATGCTGATCCATTCGCTTTCTATGAAAGTGAGTAAACATAACAGGTCGATAAGCTCCAGCAACAATTAATGGTAACTGCTGCAGTGCTTGCGGTATGCGATAGGCTACCGCAAACAGTCCTACTTCTTTTAATGTTAGTGTTTTCTCTAGAATAATAGGTCCTAATTGAGGAGTTATGATGAATAACAAACCGCTTAACATGAAAGAAGTAAAATTTTTTAAGAACCCTGGTAAAAAAGGAACATCAAGACGAAAGGGAATATGTCTCGCCACCAATACGAGTGCAAATATCCCTGCTATAAAGTAGGAGAAACCATACAAAAAACAAACAATTACTGGTGTAAGAGAAAGAAACATACTCATTCCAAGGGTGCAGATCAACAACAATGCTGTAAACATCTTAATAAAACCGATGTATTGCATCTTTTGAACCAATTGAAAGAACATGGTACCTATTCCTTGGAAAGCTAACCCGAATACCATGGGAATTGATAAGCAATATGCCAACTTTGTTAACTCAGGATTATCATTATAAAAAAAGGAAATATAACAAGCACCGCCTGCTAATGTTAGAAGGAGAAGCAGCGCCCTCACCTTAAGATAAGAAGATAAGATAGCAACTCGATCAGCCTCTTTTTTTGAACCTTCTCTTATTGCAATCTCCGTTAGACCTGCATCCGTAAAATACCCCATGACCATTGCTGAAGCTAAAACCACACTGAACATCCCATAATGAAAAGCCTCTAGATAAGAAGCTAAGTAGATAAGAACCAAAGCATTCAGAAAGCTCGCTGCAGCTGTACTATATAATAGATGAAAGATATTTTTAGATATTGAATTGGGTATCACTTCTTTCATTGCCCTACACCTTTCTACCCTGTTTGATAGATTACACCGAGTATTGGTTTTTTAGATTGATTGATTTGTTTTTTCGCTGCTACAGCGTCTTCTATTTTTGTTTTACCGGACTGAACAACAAGCAAAACCCCATCACATTGGTCGACCAAAACTTGAGCATCTGATATTTCCAAATAACTAGGAGCATGAAATAAGACGAAATCAAACCTTTGTTTCCAGTTATTCACTACATGTTCGATCTTTTTACTAACCCATAAGTCAACTGGCGTTTCAAATAGATTTCCGGCTGTAAGAATGGAGAGACCTCTTATATAATCATTTTGAGCATGTAGAAATCCGTTCTCACCTTGCATAACTACATCAGAGAAACCTTTTGTATTTGAAATATTAAAATAAGTATGCAACGTTGGATTTCTTAAATTTGCATCGACTAACAATACTTTCTTTCCTTGTTCTGCAAAAGAGATGGCTAGTTGAGATGAGATATAGATGTGATGAGATGGTCCTTTTGGCGAAGTAATCATCACGATTTGAGAGTGACTATCTTCCAATTGTTTTTCAATGTTACTTCTTAATATCCTAACTTCTTCTGTACTTTGGTTGTAATTCATGACTGAATTCTTTTTACGCCTTAACACTTATCTCACCTCGTTGAACAGATTTGTTTTGAAATAAATATTTTTCTTTCTTTTTTACATGAATATGCCCTAATACTGGTAGACCGAGGGTCATTTCTACCTCTGAAGGATCATTTATGGAATGATCAAAATACTCCTTCAGCATTCCTAGACCTATTCCCATGAATAATCCTACAAACAATCCAATAGCGATGTTAGACAGAGAATTACCGACTTGTTTGACTGAGATATCAGATTCTGATTTACTTACGATTTTTAGGTTCTTTACATTCAGCAGATCATTTAATTTTTGAACGGAAACATTTCCCACTGCATATGCCATTTGTTTTGCAACTTCTGGACTCGATTCCTTAATGACAATATGAATAATTTGAGAATCCTTATTATTTTGAACCGATATATTTTCTTCAAGCTCTTTAAGACTATTTTGATTGCCTAGTTCAGCACTAACAGCATTAAGAACAATGGGGCTTTTTATTAAGTCTACGGCAGACGCCAAAATACGAATAAGTTCTTGATTTTCCGTATAGCTATTTTCATTTTGTTCTTTACCCACAATAATATATTCCGTCGCTTCAAATGAAGGTTTTACAAAATACATGGAGACTATTACTGCAATAGCCGTAACAAACAAGGTGGTTACCATAATTGTAATAGCTCTATTTTTTAAAATTTGAAGAAATTTTTTTAGATCTATTCTCTGTTCCATCCTTAACCTCCTCAAGTGGTTGTTCTAAATAATGAACTTGATGAGTAAAAAAAATATTAAGTTTTGTGTTTTGTTCATTTTAAAGAACAAACTATCTGTATTATTCTGTGTAACTATTTAGATTTCCTTTATCCATAATAGAAAATCTTTCAATGTTCATGTCTAGCATGTTATGTGCAGATTCTTGAGTAAATTGGACAACTTTATTCGGAGTATTTAACAGGTGTTGATCCCAAACCATGCCTTGAAACGTATTGTAAGATCCGCTCACTTTAATTATCGTTTGAGAAATTTGGGACAGTTGAATCTGCAATCCAGTAAACTGGTTCCCAGAACTTTCATTTGGTATGGAAACAGATGAGTCTATAACAATATAATTTACACAATCATCTAATGTCATGTTCACAAAACGGTTTCCATTAATCCAACTCTGTCCTTTCTTGTTACCACTAGGCTCTACAACAATCTGGATGCCATTATTAAACCCTGCCACTTTATTATTTACAAAATTGACAAAGCTGATAAAGCTTTCATCGCCCGTTGCATATAGCGAGAGAGCTGACCCCTTATGAGATCCGCTAGAATTGATAATGGAAACATTCGTAACTTCCGTTCGTTCCCATGACCAAAACTTATGCTTTCCGTCTATAAAAACCACTTCTGAATTGAATTTGGGATCAATCACTTCTATGGTTCCATTGATAATAGTGGCATTTTTTTCAAGCTGTATAGCCCTAAAATTCCCATCGATTAGGATTTTAGTATTTTTTCCGAGTTCTAACGTTACACCTTCTTTGATCACTATACCTGATCGAATCACATATTTCTTGTTGCCAGTCAACTTCACTAGCCCCTCTTTATTCTTAAAACTACTATTAATAGCTTGCTGGATGACTATAGCATCATCTTTCAAATCATTACCATGTGTTTCTATATTGGTAGATTTGATGTACATCTGCTGAAGGATCAACGTCAATACAGCGGTGAGTAAAGCTGTAAGAAAGAGGTATCCGAAAACCGGTCTGGACATACATAACCCCCACTTAAAAACTCCAAGTTATTGGAGTTTCGAACGATTTACTTAAGGTTAAACTTTCCTTTATCTACAATACGTGAAGTCGGGATGCTTCGAATATTTATCTTGTTATACGAACTTTGTGACAAGAATTCTACTAACGTATTATTACGAACTAGGGATAGATCCCATGCCATGCCATTGAATTCATTGTACTGACCAGATATAGTGACTAATTTAACGGTTTTGGTAGAAGGCTGAATCTGCAAATTCGAAAAAACGTTCCCACTACATTCATTCGGTATACTTTCACTCGAGTTAAACACAATGCCTTGAACACAATCATCAATTGATACATTCGTAAAACGGTTCGCATTCACCCAGCTATACCCTGTTGCTGGCTTTGTGCTCTGTAAACGTACAGCTGTATTTAGACCAGCGATATTGATGTTTTCAAAATTCACAAATGAGATCTCGTGACCCGTACCGTTAGAATATAGATGTAACCCTGTTCCCTTATAACTGCCGCTCCAGTTTACAATATTAATATCTTTAATCAAGGTTTTATTCCACGTATTGTAGTATTTGTATTTCCCATCCAAGTATATTACTGGCGAATTGAAGTTTACATCATCAATTGCAATATAAGCTCCTTCTAACGATGCATTTTTTTGAAGTTCCAAAACTCTAAAGTTACCATTTACTACAAACCGTGTTCCATAACCAAATAGTAGTCTTATACCTTCTTTAATGACGATTTTACCTGTTATATAGTAATCTCGATCTGAAAGCAAAACAGTTTTGAAACTATTATGTGAAAAGGCATAATCTATTGCAGACTGAACGGCTGCAGCATCATTTACACCACTAAAATTCTCCACATTAATTGTCATTAAAATCATACCTTTCATAACAAGCTTTACTGCTTGTTACTCTATTCATGCATGCCTATACCTAAGGGAAAGACAAGCTTAACAGATACTATAAGATATGAAATTAATGGTTAAAATGCCACTCTATCTCTGGGTGGTTTAACAATAGAATTGCTATGGAATAACTTCTCAAGATCATCCCAGCTTGTGTATACACATAATTTGTCTTCTTCCGATAATTTTGGACCGCTTTGAATCTCAATAATCTCTAAATCTATAGTTGCTTTTATACTGTGCGTGGCTTTAGGTGGGATTTCAAGTACGTCCCCTGCAGTAACTCTTTTTATTTCTCCGTTTAATACAAATTCTCCCTCGCCTTTAATAATGGTCCAGACTTCATGCCTATGAAAGTGAGTATGATAACTTAAGAACTTGTCCTTGTTAATCACTAACCTTTTTGTCAGTACCTCTCTTTGTTCATCAACTTTTCTATGTTCCAATACTTTATACCATCCCCACCTTCGCTCTTCATACATAGGTATTTGATGGTCAAATTGTTGTAATTTTTTAACCCTATGACTTTTTTCTTTATCCGCTACTAAAATTCCATCAGGGCTAGCTGCCACAATGAGATTCATTCCTCCAATTACGGTAATAGGTATATCCAGCTCATTGATTAAGTGAGTATTTACTGAATCATCACTTATAGTTCCTTTACCTAATGGGTTTGTATCCATTTCATCTGTTAAAGTATTCCATGTCCCTAGATCCTTCCAGTACCCATCATATTTTAAAACAATAACATTCTTCTCTTTTTCAATTACTGCATAATCCATACTGTCCCGTGGTAAAAGAGAATAGTTTTCTAGCAAACTCTCATATTGAACAGGAAATTCCATCATCCTTAACAAAGAAAGAATATAACTTAATTTGAAGGCAAAAACACCACAATTCCAAAGACCACCTTGACTTATGAACTCCTCGGCTAAGACTTGGGTTGGTTTCTCTTTAAAATGAAGTACTTTATTCCACGAATCATCACCTTCATAACTCGGAATAATGTACCCATACTTTTCAGATGGATACGTCGGCTGTACACCAATTAATGCAATTTGAGTATTTGATTGTTGAAGAGCTGTTTCAAGCTCCATAATTTTATAGAAAAATTCATTTTCAACATATGGATCGACAGGTAAAACGACAACTACTTCGTTAGGATCTATATTTAATACTGAATAAAGATAAGAGGCTGCTAAGCAAACTGCCGGAAAAGTATCTCGTCTTTCAGGCTCAACAATAATGCCATTCGTTGGATTCAACTGGTTCAAGATCAAATCTACTTGAGCCATACTTGTAGAAATTAGTGTTGAACTAGCAAGATCAACCTCCGTTAATTGATTCCAAACACGCTGAATCATTGATTGGCTAACATTATTTTTATCTTTCAGTACTTTTAGAAATTGCTTAGATCGCGCATCATTAGACAGTGGCCATAATCTTTTCCCCGAGCCTCCTGATAAAAGAATTACTTTCATCCTATCACCTCGGCTTTTACTTCCTTTTGTGGTGTAGGGTTCCTCTTACTAATGTGCTTATTAATAGTCATTTTGTAAAAATCAATTAATTGATGGTTTAAATGTTCCCATTTGTAGTTGCTCTCAACAAATGTCCTTGCTTCTTTTCGTATATCATTTAACTTCATTGGATCAGAGAGCAGATCAACAATTTTTTCAGCAAATTCTTCATCTCGATCTCTGACAATAATACTTTGATCATTTATTGCCTTAATCGGTTCACTGACGATTGATGTGGTAATGACAGGGATGCCGCATGACATGGCTTCCAACACTTTATTTTGTAATCCCGCACCACTTTTCAGCGGGCAAACAAATAACTTAGCATCCCATAGATATTTTCTCACATCATCCACTTCCCCTGTTAAAACAATATTTTTATGTTTTGCGCAGAGACGTATAAGGTCTTGCGTTGGATTTCTTCCTACGACATAAAAAGTAAAGTCTTCCATCTTCTCTTTTATAAGAGGAAAAATATGTTTAATAAAATACTTCACACCATCTCGGTTAGGAGCATAGCTCATATTCCCGACGAATACGAAGTTGTTTTTGGTAGTTAATTGTTTTTTGTAAGAGAAGTACTTAAGATCGACCCCGTTCGCAATGGTGATTAGTGTGTCACGATTTAATGAAACATTGTTTTTATCAATATCTGAAATAAAAATACCTCCGTCATAACGAGAACTTGCTACCTGTTCCATATTATGTACGTTTTTAGCTTCCCAACGAGTAATTGGATTTATTAACGATTTCTTAAGCTGTGCAGACCGTTTGAGATTAAGAGAGATAGAATCAACAAAGTCTATTACATTTGGAACATGATTAATCGTTGACTGATATGGATAGAGGCGCACTAGTTGATGATGAACGATATCATATTGTTCTTTACTCGTTTCATTTCTCAAAATCTGAAGAAGTTCATTAGAATAATAGAGGGAGGTTTGTAAAGGCCATTTCTTAAACAAACCGAGGAACATACTTTTTATTGCTGTTCGTTTACTATGTGGAACAATTGTCACTTTTTTGCATAATTGGTGGACTTCATTCGGAATAGGTTGTTGTTTTCCAAAGGAGATTAAATGCACTTCATGGCCTAATGCTTTTAACCCTCTCAACTGGTTATAAGCTCTTAATTGATCTCCTTTTTTAGGAGGATACGGAAATCGAGGTGAAACAAATAAAATCTTCAAGTGATCACCTACCCTTTGTTTTTTATACAACACTAATCGTTCTTTAAAAAGTACAATTTCTTATGATTATAGTAGGTGTTAGACGAGAACGCAAGATTTAAAGAACAAATAATTCGTTTTTAAGAACATTCACCTTTCAAAAAAATGGTTATTAACAAATCTACTTATTCATTTATAGTAAAATATACTCAATCTGTACTTCGTATTTAAATATTCCATTTTATGACAACATTTTTAATAACCCCTGTTTATAATCGAAATATATAATTTAACTATTTAGAAAAATTAGTTTCCAATGTTTAATTGATTGCTATTTTGAGAGTATATAAACATCACAAAATTATAAAAATGTTTATATGGGGGGAAGTTCCTATGGACCATATCTTGTCTTTAGACAAAGAATGGATTGAATTAATTATAGAGGCGAAAGATCAAGGACTGACGAAACAAGATATAAGAGATTTTTTAAAATGTACAAAAAACAGTAAATAACAGTGGGAAAAGTGTGTTGCAAATTTAAGTTTACTCCCTGAAACATACTTTATCCCTCGGTACAATAGTTCAATTTAAGAAAAATAAACCCAGCCGAAATAAAATCCTCGGGGGGTATTTTTTATAGTTTATATAGAAACAGTTTCGCGTTAGAAAAACAGGTTTCACTTTTTCTAAATAATGGAATATTAAGGTGAGTTTCTTGTTTAGAGAAAGGAGATGCAGATTGGACATTCAAACAAATTACGCTAATTCAAAATTATTTGACGGCCAATTAGCAGAAAAAGAAAAGTTCGAGGCATTTGTAGGTGAAAAGAAGAAAGACTTTTACTTAAGAAAATGGCAAAAAGACAACAGTTGGAACTGGGCGGCTTGTTTATTAACTATTTTTTGGCTTGGTTACAGAAAAATGCTCAAACCTGTTGTTTATATCATTCTTGGTTTTTTAGCAATAGACATCATTATTCTTTTCATTGGTTTTGATGGCGCAGCAATCAGTAGAGGATTAGGTTATGGACTTGCTGGAGCTCTAGGGATTACAGGTAATATGTTTTATAGAAAGCACGCTGAAAAACAAGTACAAGAGGTTAATCAGCTTTCGGTCAGCGATGAGGAGAAGATGCATGAACTTCGTAAACGCGGTGGTACGAGTGGAAAAGGAGCTTTCTTCGCAGTCTTAATGTTTTTAGGATATTTGGCTATTACAATTGGATTGACACTTACTTTTGCATAATTCCTGTAAAAAAAGATAACTCGACTAATGAGTTATCTTTTTGCTTATATTCTTTTTTTTTAGATGAAATACTAATCACCTGAACCAACTATATGCTTCTTCTTCTCCAGTGCCTCTAAACAAAATGTCTTGAACTTTGTACAAAATTTCCGTACCCTATTATGTTGCCAACTAAATTCATCATTATATTTTTCTATTAAGTCGTCACAAAGTAAAGTGAGTTTTTGAATTTGAGAGCTTTTAAACTCACAATACGAGTAGGGATCCAGGTTAAGAAGTATTCCGTATTTCACATTATCCCCTTCTCTTTATCGCAAATACCCGTGGATTTTCTCATCACATAATATAACTTTCTTCTCTCCTTTTATCTTAAAAGTTATTCCAGCCATCTTATCCCCTTCATTCTTTACTCTCATTAGATTCGTCTTAGAAACTTCAAACAAGAAAACAAAAAAATCACAACGGATATTCGTTGCGATTCTTACAATACGCGAGAAACTTCAATTTTACGAAAAAATCTTTTCAGTTTTGCTTATGATTTGATTTAGGTTATTCTCTAATAATTTTGCCTTATTCGTAATTCCTTTTTCAAATTGCTCAATTGTTGTTTGATCTCCATTACTTTTAATAGGTTCAACATTAAGAATCTCTTCTAGTTGCATACGTGGTGATTGCTCTTTTTGCTTATGATCTAACCTTCTCATGTAAATAAACGTATCCATATCTCGGTAATTTAATTCTATTTCAATTTCTAGCTGATCGTTAACGTATAAGAAGGTTGTCTTCCAACTCCCATCTGTATCGACCGGCTCAGAAAATCCATAATCTCGTATTAAATAATCAAAACTTTCTTCGGTAATCGATGAGAATAAATTCATGGTAACACCTCCATATTTATTAGCTGTAGATATTTATCATATCGTAATGAATTCCTTACAGTTTACACGGTTTCTTTACATAAAGATATTACTTATTACTTTCGCTCTCTTCTTCCCTTCTCCTCTTTTCGAGGTAAATATGGTTGGATTTTGTTTATTGGAGATACATCGGAAAGGACACAGCAAATTGCGGTGTCCTTTCCTAGTGCACATATTCAGTACTTTGTAATTGTATGGGGTCAGACCCCTAAATGGTAATATTATACTGGTATTCTAAATTTATGAAACTTATGTTACTATATCGTCGTCTTACTATCGGAAATACAACTAAGGAGGACAGCTAGTGAAAAGTGAGGGATTAAGGGGTTCCATAAGTATTGATGGAATGACTAAAGATGATGCCACTGTTTACTTAATGAGATGCTACGGCGAAGAGATCAAACGTCTCGTTTATACATTCGTGAAGAATTGGCAGCAAGCTGAAGATATTACTCAAGATGTTTATATCGCATTGTATACGAAACTTGATACATTTCGTGGAGAATCTGCATTAAAGAGCTGGATTTATACAATAGCTATTAATAAGTCAAAAGACTTTTTAAAAAGTTGGAGCTATCGAAAGCTTGCTCTTACAGATAAATTCACTGCAAATTCAAATGGAAGTGTCGACTCTGCTGAAGATGGGGTCGTTTCAAACAGTGAGGATGAACTTTTGTATCAAGCCGTACTCTCTCTGCCGATAAAATATAGAGAAGTCATTTTATTACACTATTATAAGGAATTTTCTATTCGAGAAATATGTGAGTTGTTGACGATAAATGAATCGACAGTCAAGACCCGTTTAAGTAGAGCGAGAACAAAGTTACAAGATTCCTATATTCATCTAGGAGGTGAGCGATAATGGAAAAAAAACTTAAAGATCTTAGACAAACACTGGATCAACAAATTTCTACAAATCCCGTTTTCACAAAAAAAGATGAAGAAAACATTTTACTTTCTATACGTAACTCATCTTTCAACAATAAAGTAGGGAAGAGAAAGAATACATTTCTTCCAAAACTCCTGACAGCAGCTCTTTTTGCTGGGATTGTTTTTACCTCTTATACATTGATTGACACGTATTTGGAACCCCAAACGGCGATTGAAATTAAAAAAGAAAATAAGAAACCTAAAGTCCATTACGCTCAGAAATTAACCCAAGCTTCCAGTACGCTGTCTTTTGAGGTTAGTAAAAGAGAACTTACGATTTCAGGAACGGTTGTAAATACAACAAATTATAATAGTGAACCGGTTCAGGCAAAAGTAAATATCTTAGATGAAGATGTAGCAAAAGCTTTAGGAGCAGAAAGCTTAATTATAGAAACTCCTACTAATCAAATATTAAAACCCGATGAAAGTTACTCTTTTAAGAAAGTAGTCACTGTTGACCTTGGTATTATTGATGAAAACACATTTAAGGATGCCGTAGAAGTAGAAATATACAGCAAGGAAAATATTTTAACCTCGTTTGTTATAAATGATATAACATATTTATCAAAAGAAGAAAAAGAGGTAGAATCACAAGAAGAGAACACTAGCATAGAGGAAAAAAATGTTGAATCTACTGACACACCTGACAATACAATTATTAATGAAGAAGTAGAGTTAGCCGAAGAGTCCGCTATAGTAGAAAAACCTGAAGAAATAAAAGAACAAAAGAAAACTCCTTTTGATAAAGTAAATGTTTCTTATCAAGGAGGTAAGTATTATTTTAATGGTGTAACTACCGAAATGACTTTAGAAGAAACCGTAAAAGTCCTCGGGCTTTATGATCAAAAGTATATTTCAGAGATTGAATATGATGCACAAAGTACTTATAGTTGGAAAACTAAAATAAATGATTCTCCTCCTTATGAGTTTCTTAGTATCAATTATATGAATCAAAACCGAGCCTTTACTTTAAGCTTTTATCTAAAAAAGAAAGAGAGAGATGCGTTGATACAACAGCTTGGAAAGCCATATCATATTCATGAACGAAGTGAGAGTGTATATTTTTATTCGGAGAGTTCTAAGCAATTACTTGATATTTCTAGAGGAATTGCAGAAACCAAAGATCTCTATAGAGTAGATCTGCGAATAAAAGATGATCCAAGTTATTTAAGAGATTTTAAATAAACTTCCCCCCAAAATCACGTTTATACAGCGTGGTTTTGGGGGATTTAGTTCTAAAGGACTAATGTTTTAAGGGATAATACTCATAGCTTCCCTTGTTCTTAATGCTTTTTTGTATTCTTCCTTTAGCTCATCTACTACTTCCTGAATGGTAGAGATTTTCTTCACACTGCCAACACCTTGTCCTGCGGACCAGATGTCTTTCCATGCTTTTGCTTTGGATTCAGAGAACGAGAGGTCAACATCATCCTTTTTCATCAAGTTTTCCACATCAAATCCCGCTCTTTGTAAGGATGGAAGCAGGTAGTTTCCTTTTATTCCACTAATCGCATCCGTATAAACAAGATCCTCAAGAGTAGAATCTATTAACATCTGCCGGTAATCTTCGCTCGCCGAAGATTCTTGCGTCGCAATAAAGCGTGTTCCCATGTATACGAGATCGGCTCCAAGAACCTTGGCAGCTAGTATTTCTTCACCTGTAGAAATAGCCCCAGCTAGAATCGTCATCCCATCCCAGAATTCCTTTACGGCTTTTAAGAAAGCAAACGGATTTAACGTCCCACCATGGCCACCTGCTCCACTGCACACGAGTATTAATCCATCAATGCCCGTCTTAGCAGCCTTACGCGCGTGATCAAGCGAGATAACGTCAGAGAATACGAGACCACCGTACCCGTGAACGATTTTAGCAACATCGCTTGGATTACCAAGAGAAGTAATCACCACTGGCGGTTCATATTTCTTTATTAGCTCCAAATCTTCTTCAAAACGTTTATTCGTTCGGTGAACGATTAAGTTAACACCCCATGGAGCAATCTTTGCCGAAGGATCTTTTTCCCTGGCATTACTCAGCTCTTCTGAAATATGTTTCATCCAATTTTCTAATAGATCGGAGGTTCTTGCATTCAGTAATGGAAATGTACCTATTATTCCGTTCTTACAGCTTTCAATCACCATATCAGGACTCGATACAAGAAACATTGGGGCGTTAATCACTGGTAAACTGAGTTGATTCGACAAATTCATTGGCAATTTGTTAGACAATTTATTCATCCTTTCAGCAGTTAAAATTAGTTTAATGGGTATTTATTAAGAATAATTTCAACATAACCTGCATCATTCCTTTAAATTTGTTTTATAGGGGTCTTATTACGCTTCCTTATATTACATTTTTATTACAGTCATTTTCTGACAACATTTTCTATTGAGCTTGTATATAATCAATTTGAGTTAGGAAATAGGTCCTAATTATCCTCCAGACAAGGGCAAACATTTTCGAAAGAAGTGGGCGCAAAGCCACGGGTCTAAGGCTTTAAAAGCTATGATCGCCGGGTTGCCTGGACATCATTTACTTTCTGGAGGGATTCTTAGTGGAAAATACGTTTAAGCTGGATCACGAGTGGATTGAATTAATAAGAGAAGCTAGAGATCAAGGTTTTACTAAAGAAGAGATTATTCGTTTTTTACAAAATCCCCAATTAACTTTAGAAAACTATCAATTGCAAGGAAATTAATTCATTGAAATAGTAAGCAAGTCACAGAATTTATTTACTTACCTCATACAGAAAGATATAATAAAGGCAAATTATTTCTAAATGGGGATTGCAAATGATGATTGGTGAGCGAGTAAAAAAATATCGTACCGAAAAAGGCCTCTCCATTACAGCATTGGCTGATAAAGCAGGGGTAGCAAAATCTTATATAAGTGCTCTAGAGCGAAATATTCAACAAAACCCTTCGATACAGCTTCTTGAAAAGATTGCGGATGTATTGAATATTTCTGTAGATCACTTAATTAAAGCTGAAGTTGATACAAAAAACTTAGATCATGAATGGGCTGAATTAGTTAAGGAAGCTATGGGATCTGGGGTAAGTAAAGAACAGTTTAAAGAGTTTTTGGAATTTAACAAATGGAAAAATAAACAAAACTAACCACCCTAGTTCCGACTAAGGTGGTTTTTGTTTTCACAATGCATAGATATATATGATAAAAGAAGAAACGGTTAAGATTACAAAAAATATTCCAATTGAAATAATAAATAAGTTTTTCTTACGTGTATACCATAAGTTTGGACTAGAGCAATCCACGTTTCTCACATGAAAGAAGAGGCCGATATTCACAACTGCTAATATCCATATTGTAACAAGTAAAAGAATAGGCCAGTCCAATTGAAGAACTTTATCAATTGAATTTCGATGTAAGTAAACTTGAAAAAACATAATGATACTCAATGAAATATTCATAAAATAACTTAATCTCCGTTGCTTTTCCCACTCCTTTCCCATCTTTTTTTTCTCATAAGTTGCAACTTTTTCAAAAATTAATAATAAATACTTTGTTGATTCTTTCTTAAGTAAACCTATTAATCCATTCATAAACGCTACTACCCCTAACAAAAAATATAAGGAAGCATATGTCATGTCAGCCAACATGATTAATAGAAAAACTACATACATTATTAGAATGATAACTATATTCAGCATCATGAACTGCTTACGTCTCATCTCTTTTATTTCTTCTGCTCTCATTATAATCATCCCTAACTATCCTTTATATTTGTTTGTTTCTAAATAAGAACGATTTTATATTTAATAAAGAACGATACCCAGAGTAGTATCATCTAAAACTTAAGAAAGAACGCTTAAAAAATCTTTTGAAGATTTAATTGAAGCATAATTATATATGTTTCATTCCAACTAGAATAGGGTACGAAAAAAGGGTGTCTACTATTTTGCTATGGAGGATAATAAATGAAGCAGTCGCCAAACGAACTAATGGATTCTCAAAAAAGTGTAGATGTGAATGGTTCTTCTTTTCATTGGGACACAGCAAAAGGTATATTTCAATTTGAAGGCGAAGATGTAATGTTGTTTTGGATTGATTCAGCATTTAAGGTGTTTCTTGAATCCATTGAAGAGATTACAGGAGAAGGAACAGCAGACCTCGTTTTTGAAACAGCTGGGTATCGGACAGGGTTAATCGTTAGTGATTTTTACATAAGAACGATCAAAGATATTGAGATTTCCGCTGAATCATTGCCTAACATTTATGCATCAGCTGGTTGGGGTAAAACATACATAGAGCTTGATGTAGAGAAAAAAGAAGCAATCATTACGATTACAAACAGCTGGGAAACGAAAATTAAAAAAGCGCAGAACAGCGAACGCATGGGACGCTTCTTACCTGGCCATTGGGCTGGTGTTTTCACCGGACTCTTTCAAACCAACATGTGGTTCGAGGTGCTTGAGAACAAGTCTGAACCTAACACGTTAGCATTAAAAATCACAGAATCACATATAACACCAAAAGATAACATCCGCGATCTCGTTCACCGGGAAGAACAGCATGAGATTATGAAGTTAGAAGCGATGGTGGAAGATCGAACAAGAGAGTTGACCGATTTAATCAGAGAGATTTCCTCTCCCATTATTCCGGTTACCGATCATATTGTAGTTATTCCTTTAATCGGTAAATACAATGAGCTCCGTTCTAAAGATATGTTAGAGCATACTCTGACTTCACTGCCTCAACACAGAGCAAAATTTGTTATCTTAGATCTAACGGGTATTAAGTCTATTGATTCTGAAATGGTGGATATGTTAAACAAGCTCGTTTCTTCAGCTCGATTGTTTGGTATGGAAACGTTATTGGTAGGGATCTCACCAGAATTGAGTATGGAAATCACAAAACATCAATATTCCCTCGGAGAAAGTACATATTTTAGAAACCTGAAACACGCCATCCACTTTGCTTTTGCAAAAGAAGGCATGCTCATACAAGAACCTTCGAAGTAAGAAAAATCCACGCTGCGGTTGCAGCGTGGATTTTTCGTTTATTACTTTTTTATGTTGTTCTCCGGTATATATCTGAGAAGAACAAATTAAAGGGATTTGTATTTGTATGGGGTCAGACCCCATTTTCTTAAAATCTCAACGTTTGTCTAAGCAACTTGTCTGCCTCTACATATGATATACAGAAACCGAAACCAATTGGAAGTCGGTATCAATTTGTGAGGTGAAACGAATAATGTGTAACAAGTGTGGAAACTACGACCACTGCAAACATGAAAAGCATGAAAAAGTTGAGAAGTGTTACAAGAAAGTAGAATGGGTTTGTGAAGAATCTTCTTCATCATCCTCTTCATCTTCTTCCTCTTCTTCATCGTCCTCTTCTTCATCTTCTTCTAGCTACGAAGTGTTGAAGTGCAAGAAGTACAAAAAAGCTAAGAAAAAGCAACATCATCGCTGTTGCGATCCTTGGGCAAGAATCTTGTTCTAGGATACAAAAAAGGAGTCCAATCAATGGACTCCTTTTTCTTTATAAACGTTTTGTCCCATAATAACGCGGCTTCCAGTAGCTGTTGTTCATATCTGAAATCGTTACTCCAGTTGAAGAACCAGCATGGATGAACTTCCCATTACCAACATAGATGCCCATGTGTGAAGCGCCAGAATCTGTTGTTGAGAAGAATACAAGGTCTCCAATCTCTTGACTACCAACCTTATAGCCTGTGTTTATCCACATCTCTTTTACTGTTCGCGGCAGGGTAATGTTATGGGAATTTTTAAAAACGTAGTTAATGTACCCTGAGCAATCAAAACCAGAGGTAGTCGTTCCTCCCCATTTGTATACCGTTCCTTGAAAACGTTTAGCATAATCTACTAAGTATGCATTGTTAACATTATAAACACCTAGTTTATTAAACGTACTTCGGCCCGCAATCCCATCTGCAGTTAAGCCTTTTGCACGTTGAAAACTCATAACCGCACTTTTTGTATAAGAACCGAAATATGTTGTATAAGAACCACTATATGTAAAGTAACCTTTACTGCGCAATAATGATTGTAACGTTCTAACATCTGAATGAGTCATCGTTGGACGAAGTGTTTGATCTCCAATATTTGCAAACGCCTGTAGTGGCGACAATAATAAACTTGCACCTAAAACTGATGTAACTATCCATTTTTTCATTATTTATCCCAAACTCCTTTGATTTTCCAAGTAATCTATTATTATCCTACAATAAATTATAGGACTTGTGTTTTACGCTTACGTTACGGAAAATAGGAATTTGGTCTTCTTGTAAAATCTTGTCGAATTTAGTATCGTGCTAAAATAATTATACGAAGTGCACGATTTACTACTTTAATAACTGCAATCTCAAAATCCTTCTCGCTGTAGTATCTCTTCAACATCAATGCTATGATTCTCTAAGTATTGACTACCATGCATCGAAAAATCGGACGTGCAATTTGAATTGATAACGGTAAATGAATGATAGCTGAATTCCCTTTCATTATTTGATCGAGAACCTGAAACTCCTATATGTATACACTTTTCATCAATTTTTTCTTTATGCCCGTCTTCGTCAATATAAAAGTATTGATTATTAAATGTACCTTCTGGTTCTGGTAATGCCGTAAGCCCATAACCATCATGGTTTATTTTTATAACATTATGGTCTCCAACTTTTTCTGGCTTCGGTTCGTCCTCAATATCATATATCACAGTCACTTTACCAACATAATCAGCTGGAATGAGGTAATATTCGTTCGTTTTCTTTTCTAGTAACTCTTGTACATAAAAGGATGAATATACAGCAAATACACTAAGTCCAAAGACAAAGCAGCTATTCATTAACATTCGTTTTCGACTATAGTTAGGTTTTTTAAAACTCTTTTGCCATTCATCACTCAAGAAAAAAAGAGCAGCGCATATTACTGCATAACTATTGAGATTTTCTATAATAAAAAAGGTAATATAACCAAAGAAAACATGTAAAAAACCTGATAGTAAAAAATAAAATTTAATTCGTTTTCTTAATAAATAATCAATGAAGAGTGATACGGGGATGCCATACAAGAAGTTACCAGCTAACGAAAAGAAAAAAATGACAATTAAAAATAAGAAAGCATCTACTGATTCAGATTCATATATAGAGTAAATACCTAGTAAGACGATTAAGAATAATGATGCTAACAATGCTGATTTTATTTTTCTCAATAGTTTATCCTTCATGTCATCCGCTCCTTATATTGTGAATGTTTTCACATACATTCTATCACTTTAAATCTAACATTGGAATATTAAGGATAAAAAAAGAAGCCTGCCAACATCAGCAGACTTCATCCAACTATCTCTCCAAGAGTTTCCGCAAAGTTTTCCGATTGTGCAACGGAACCGAACTGTCGCACCTTTTGTTTTGACCCATAAAAAAGCAACTCTCCCTCTTTTAAAATCAAAAAAGAAGTACATAATGTTTCGAGCTCTTGCGCGTCATGACTGGAATAGAGGATTGTCTTCCCTTCCCGTCCCAGCTGGCGTAAATCGTTCACGATCTCTTGTTTTGCGGATATATCAATTCCGACGGTCGGTTCATCTAAAATCAGAAGATCCGGGTCATGCAGCATCGCGATCAAGATGTTCAGCTTTCTCTGGTTACCACCAGACAGATGCTTCACTTTTTTATCAAGGTGCTCTGCCAACCGCCACTCCTCGCAGCGCTGCATCCATCTTTCTTCTGACGACCCTTTTGCCAACTTCGCAAAAAATCGTAAGTTTTCGCGTGTTGTTAGCTCATGATACACGGCTATTTCTTGCGGTACGTAACCGATTTTCTGACGAATTCTCTTTTGTTCTTTCCTCACATCTAGTCCATCAATCTGAACCGATCCGCCAGAACTTTTCATGAGGGTTGCAAGGATTCTCAAAAGCGTTGATTTACCTGCACCGTTTGGGCCAACAACGCCGACGGTTTCACCTTTTTCAATAAAGAAGTTCATTTCTTTTAATACTTCTTTTCTACCAAACTTCTTTTTCAAATTTTCTGCTGCGATCAAGCGTTGTCACCTGCCTTTATGGTTGAAAGTACGTATAAAATGATGCTTAGACCCGCAAATATAAAGGGAATCATTAGCGTTTCTTGATTTAAAGTTGATACGATCCAATATTGCGGCGTCCACTCTGCAGCACGTTGTAAAAAGCTTGATAGCTCATCGCTCGGAAAGAAAGTTCCGCTTAGAAGCGATGTACATAATACAACAAAGAGTGTAACTGCTTGCCACGTGCGGTTGCTGTGCACGAAATAGGCAAACAAGAGTGATAGTGCATTTAGAAATAAAACATAGCTGATCAAACTAACTATTGTTGTCACGTTCAACGTTAACGCTTCTCTCCACCAGCCAAACCCGATCAATAAGACAAGCATGGATAGCTGTAAAAGCAAAACACCCAGTGCATTCCCGAACCAGTATATTGTGAATCGGCCAGCTGCATAAGGGACTCTGGACCTCATGCCGGAATCACGGTCTTTAACCGGCCAGCTGTTATATAAAAAACTAACTAACATGAGAAGTACAAGCATCCCTGGAACATAGATTGAAGGGGCACTGCTATCCGCCTCTACCGATGAATCTCTCGTAACCCCAACTTTATAGTCAACGGTCATCAGAGGCTTCGGCTCCCAATGTTTATCGCTATACGCCCATGCATCCTTCCAGACCTCTGCTTGCTCCTTGGCATCCAGCTTCTCGCTTTTTCCGTACGTTTTTAACACCGTATTTGCACCATAAGAATTACTCGATAACCGCTTCACTTCACTTGCAAAGATTTCGCGCACTAACCCATGAGAAATAGAACCCGACGAGAGCCACATCGTAACAAGCCCATCTTCATCGTTTTTTTGTATGCTTTCCATAAACCCTTCAGGTATAAAGAAACCGATGGCGGCTTTCTGTGTCTCAATCTGGTTTCGCGCATCCTCTTCATTCCGAACACTTACCGCTACAGCTGGATTTTTACTCACTCGTTCTATGACCGTTTTCGAGTATTCTGTTTCGTCCGCGTCTACGATCACAACAGGAATCTTGGTCGCGTTACTTGTTTTTTCTACCGACATGTCTAAGAAAATCAGCACGAGAACCGGAACGATGAGTCCCAGCCAACTCCACGGACTTTGAAGCAATAATTTTATACGTGTAATGGCAATTGTCCAGACCATGGCAACCTCTTCTTTATCGTGATAAGCAGTAAACTCACTGCCCAAATGATGATTGAAAAACTAAGCAGCAGGAGAACAGGCATCCACGTTTCATTCCCCGCAAATAACGTATCTAAGAGTCCACTGTGTGCATGATGCACGATGTTAAGCATACTTCCGCTTCGCCACGTTTCTGGAAGATACGATAATGGCAGAACACTTCCGCTTGTCGCAACGAGTCCCATCGCAAGGATGATTCCCGCTCCCCATTTTGCCCCGTTACGAACAAAAAGTTCCTGACAAAGCGCGAAAAGGGATGCGATGCTTAAGCAGTATGCTAAAACTAATATTGTTGCTGTGATGCTCCACGTTTTGGTTAGAACATAAAATAAGGAAACTAGAACGGCGCTTTGGATGACGAGCAGAAGGAAAACGGATAGAACATTGCTAAAAAAGAATATGCCAGACCTGACCCCTTGTAGACTTAGTCTTTCGCGCAGTGCGGTTTGTTCACTTCTTGCGGTCAAACTCATACCAAACAGTCCACCAACGAGTAACAGAATCAACACACCTGATAAGCTGTAATAGTCGATCGTTGTTACTCCGCCTAACGCACTTAGTGTTTCCGTTTCGTAAATCTTATTTCGGTTCAGAGCTTGTAGCGTAAAGTCTGTAATGACCGTGTCGCGGTAAGCACGGAATTCATCTGAACTCAAATCCATCTTTCGCAAATAATGAAAAGCTGCGTTCGCTCCGCTTTGTGCAGAAGAGATCAAGTTGGCGTTCGACACCATCACTTGCTGCAAGAGATTTGCTTGAAAAGGGCGTTCAGGGTTACCGATAACGGTTACAGGGATATTTTTGCCCTTGCGTATCCCTTTAGTAAATCCATCCGGTACGATCACCATGCCCGCGATATCGTTATTAGCCAGCTTTTCACTTGCGGTTTCTGCATCTGTTTTTTCAAAGGTTAATACGTTTTTTAGTTCTTCTGAGTTTTCATACTGCTTCATGAGCAGTTTGGTTTCAAACGTGTTATCTTCATCTACGATCGCTACAGCAAAAGGCTCTACCCACTGCTTTTCTTCAAGAAGTGGTTTTAGCCCGAGATACGTGATTCCAAGTAACAGTATCGGAAACAGCATCATAGCAATCAGAGGAAAAGGCTGCTTTAGCCAGCATTTTACCGTTAGATGGGCAATGAGTAGCATTTGCCTCATAGTGTCGTTCCTTTCGCTTAAAAATTTGAAGGGTTTCATGACCGAAACGTCTCAGAACCCATACCTGTAGGGGCATTGGACTGGTTGATTCCAGAAGTTTTGACTATTTATCCACGAGTTTTATCTGTTTATCCAGAAGTTTTAGCACTTTATCCAAAAGTTTCAGCCGTTTATCCACGAGTCTACAATCCTCGACAATTCGGACGCAGCCTACAAGCTATATATACCCTAATGGTTAGAAAAAAAGGACAAAGATCAACTTTGTCTTAAGTTATCTCTGTCCTTCTTATTATCATTCTATTGGAGCAATTGAGCGTTTTCACCGATAAATTGCTCGATGTTGCGTTGAATTTCTGACATCATCGTCATCATTTCAGCGTCACTCATCTCAGCAACGTTTACTGCTTTTCCTTCTGAAAGCTCAGGGAATTTCAGTTTATCGCCGAACGTTGTTTTTGTTTTGATGTTTAATCCAACGTTGATATCGCCCATTGTAGCGTCGTTACCTTTTAATGTAACTTTGTAATCGTGCTTTGCAAAGTCTTTATCAAGGTTTTGGTCACCAGTGTGCTCGATCTCAAGCGTCATATCTGGAAGTTCCATTGCGGAATCGCCAGCAGGAACAAGATTAGCCGTCCATTTAGACTTCTTATCTGTGCCTTCACCTTTAATTTGGAATCCGATACCTTCTGTTGTACCGTTTTCAGTCATTTCGAATTTCGCTTTAATGTCTCGCTTCTTACCGTCTTTCCCTTTTGGTTCGCTTTCCATCTTAACATCTACAAGTAATGTTTCGCCTTCAGGACCTGCGTTAAGAACCCAAGAAGAGTTCGTTACGTCGCCCTTCGTCCAGCTCTCAGACTTGTAGTTCATCGGAACCGCTTCTTCACCGTTCGCACCAATCTTCATCGTTACGTTACGGCTTACTACTTTATCATCTCCATCGATAATAACCACTTGCTTCATTCCACCCGGAATCTGTAAGTCATCTTTGATTCCTTTTTTCGCATCAGCAAGAAGTGATTTAATTTCTTTCTTCGCATCTGCTTTGCTCATGCTGCTGTTTGGTGCTACCATGCCAGTTTGGAATCCGCCTTGCAATGCTGATTGTTCAGCGATCGCATCTAGGATCTCATCGTCTTTTTCGATCTTCTCAACAAAGTTTACAAGCATTGCTTTTGTTTCTTTTTCAGAAAGAGAAACCGTTAACTCGCGAAGCTTCTCTCCTTTAAAATCAACATCGTCTTTTAGTTTTACGTTTTCATCTTTTACGCTGTCTGCGTACACTTTTGCGAACTCTTCAAACGCTTCATCACGAGCGTCTTCACTAATGTCGCTATCTACTGCTTTAAAGAAGTTTTCAAGCTTCTCCATTCCTTGGTACGCTGGATCGAACTTACGCATCACGTCACCGAACTTGCTATTTTCGAAGTAAACGTTCTTATCGTAAGCTGCAGGTACGTTTACAGCCGTTTGTTTGTTGTTTTGATAAAACTCAGCATTCACTAAATCTGCATCGTTCATTCTTAAAGCCATTCCAGCAGATCCTTCTTCTTTCTTAGGATCATGCTGTGTAGTTACCTTGAATTCGCTGTTCTGTAGAATGGATCCGATCATTGCCGCTTCCATTCCGCCTGCTCCAAACATCGCCGGGTCAACATCTACCCCAATGCTTGCTTCAGACTTATACGCTTCTTCCATCTGTTTTTCAGAAAGTGCTAGCGCATCTCCAAAGCTGTCTTCAAAAGATTCGTTTAGTGCTTTAAATGTGTTCATCTCGGATTTCAAATACAATTCACGTGGAGATAAATCTACGAACATTGCATAAGCAGTCGCACCAATTGCAAGCACTGCGATAATCGCAAGCCCAATGATCAACGGTCGCTTCTTGTTTCCAGTACTCTGATTCACTTGTGTTTCCATCGTTTAGTTGTCCCCCTCTTAATAAATATATAAGCTTTGTCCTACCAACTTATTACACTGTTATTCTAAAAAAATAGCAGCTTATATCTCTATTGGTTTTTATGGGTAAAAAAGGAATTTTTTCGCCCACAGTTTTCTACTATACCCTAATTCCAAAATTATATCCATCAAATCACGTAGTAAGAAAGTTTGATTTTAATTGGCATCTAAAACTGTACGAAGTTTCTTTATGGCCGCTTTTCTCCAAGACTTCACTGCATACAGCGTAACTCCGAACGTTTTTGCTATCTCTGCTTCTGATTGCATATGGAAAACACGATGAACGACCCAACGCTGCTGATTTTCGGTAAGATGCATCAAATAGAGGTTCAATGTTTCGTCTTCCAAATACGGAATGTGATCTTGATGGGAAAGGTGTTGAAACGTTAAGGATTCATGAGGATCATGCATCACCTCTATCTCCTGCCGCTTCAGCTCGTTTCGCAACTCTTGTAAAATACGTCCGCGAACATGGATGAAGGCAAAGGACGAGAATTGGCCTTTTTCTGGGTTGTACGCCTCGTAAGCTTTCCAGAGTCCGAGTAAACCAGCTTGATAGTATTGGTCAAAATGGTTTGTGAGGTGGTAGCGTTTAATCTGAGATTTTATGAGTGGTTCAAACATTGCAACAACTTCTTCAAACGGTGTGTTTTTCATGGGAATCGTTCCTTTTGGAATGTGCGCACATTCGGGGAATTCCGCGGTATCTTCACTATAGATGGGGAGAGTTTTGTAAAACAAAGGGCAACTGTTGAAAAGTTGTGTGGTAAATGATGCAGAACGACAAAAGTTGCCTGTGAACTTTTACATAGTTATCCACAATGTGTGTGCAGAATTGCGAAAATGAATAGATTTTTTTGGTGAAATGCTGGATTTTGAAAGATTTGGGTGTTGGTTTTGAGTAAAACAAAAGAAATTGTGGATAAGTGCTGTGTGTAGAACTCTTTTGGTTATGCTTCGTCGGTTTGAGGGTGGTTGATTTCCGTTACAGGTTGCTCGCTTTCCGCGGGGCAGGCGGTGAGCCTCCTGTCTAGTTGCAGTGACTAGCCCCTCGAGGTCAAAAGTTGAATGGTCAAAAAGGCAAAGTGCGCCTTCCTGGCCATTCACCTTTTGCTTGTCGGGTCTGGAAGAGTCACTTCCACTTTTCGGACTGCCGCTTTGCGCCCTTAAGTGTCTCACCTGACCGCTTGTCCCGCAGGAGTCTCACACCCTACACTTCAATCAACTTGTCATTGATGCAGGTTTTGGAGAGTACCCTCTTAGTTAGAAAGCACTCCCCCTCTACTTTTAATGATTTGTATCTGCATAAAGTAGATCTGATCGATAGCCATTTAAAAAAGTTTTTAGCGCATGGCTCCTTTTCACTTCTTTCTGGAACTTATGATGTGAAAGGAGGTGAGGCACATGGCGACAGCAGCTTTGATTGATTCAGCGATGCGTTTGGAGCTTGATGGTGGTTTGGATGCAGACAACAAGCCGGTGGTGAAGTATAAGAACTTCGCTAATGTTAAAACCACTTCGACACCTGACCAGCTTTATGCGGTAGCAAACGCATTATCAGGACTTCAAGTGTATCCACTTGTGATGATTAAGCGAAACGATTCCTTCGCGATCCACTCTTAAGAGTAGAAGCGCGGAAAATATAGAAGAAAGGAGGGATTTCAATGGCCAAAGTGCTTGAATTGCAGTTTCTTAACCAAGAGAACAAAACGGTAACCATCCGTCTGGATGCTCCGATCGAACCGGTTGATCCTGCAGCTGTAAATGCAGCGATGGACACGGTAATCGCACAAAACATCTTCACTTCTTCGGGCGGAAACTATACGAGCAAAAAAGGTGCGCGTATTGTTGATCGTGAAGTGAGCGAGATCGAACTCTAAGAACAAACTTTTTAAAAAGAGCTAACAAAAAGCAACCGTAATATCCATCTTCTGAAGGAATTATTCAGAGGATGGATTTTTCTTTCTGTGAATAATGTGGATAATGTGGATAAATCAGTGGATAGCTTTATTTTATAAGGTGAAATAATTCGCATTATTGTGGATAACTTTTGGATAACCGGTAAACCGCCAAAATTTCAATGCCAATTAGCTGATTTTGGAAGCGCTGCATTAAAGCGCTTTAATGGAAATGCTCATATGCTTTCGCTATAATACTTAACAAATAGAAGTTTTTAAAAATAAAAGGAAAATGTGTCACAATTATGGTAAAATAGTACAAACATTAATTACGTTGGAGGAAAAGGCATGGAATTTAAAATCGGTGATATTATTGAAACATTCGACGGCTTAAAAGGAGAAATTACTTCATTGTTGACCAACACCGCTGTTGTGGACTTTTCCGTAACAGAAAACTATTCGGAGCATTTTGAAGATGCGAAGCAAGTTGTTCGTTTGAATGATATTAGACAGATCATAAATAGCTAGAACTTATTATATAGAAGTTTATTGTTTAAAACTGAAATCAAAAACAGCTCTCTGCATCAACACAGAGAGCTGTTTTTTCGCTTTTTATAAGTTTTTTCGATTATTTTGTGAAGTCACGCCTACTGAAACGACGTTTGAATCGTTTTCTCTTGTGTAAGTCGTTTCTTGCGCTGACCCAGTGGAATAGTCGTGCAACTTGTCATTTCCAATTGGATTCTCGACAATTTCTGTACCTGCTTCTTTTAATTTTGAACCGATATTGCCAAGTTCGCCTTTTGTTTCTTTTGCCGTTGAAAGCACATCGCTTGAGATCTCTTTTAGCGTGTTGATGTTACCGAATACGTCTTTATTGAGACGTTCATATAGCGTTTGCGCATCATTAATCGCATCTTTTAAGGTGGTGCTAGCCGATTTGAACTGGCTGATCATCTGATCTTTCACTTCACCTGGATTTTGTTTGACCTCAGTAATCATCTTGCTAGAACTATCCTTGAACCCTACCGCTGTATTCTTCACTTTTGACCGCGTATTGTAATCAATCAAGGCAAGTGCCCCACCAACGATACCGCCAATTATGATTCCTGTCAGGAGCTTGCTTTTTTGTGGGTCTGCCACTCGCCCTCTTTGCGCTGTACCGTAAGCATCATCAGGATACATGCCGTTTTCATATCCGTTTGTAGTGTTTACACTTTGTACCATTTTAAGTCCTCCTTGATTAATTTTTTTCGTAGTTAGGGGATTCCCTTTTCTCTAAAAGCTAAACGTTTGGGTAGGCTTTTTCTGGATATCTTCCGGTTTTACATAAAAGTTTCAGTTAGTTCTCATACTAATGAAAATCTACTGTGATTGGAGGGTTTCACTATGGGAAAAGACAGACAGGAGAAGAAGTTACGCGAGTCTGGACGCGTTGAATCTGACCGTGATCAAGACTTGAAATATTCTGGAGCAACGAAAATGGAAGGTCCTGATGAAGCGCGTGCGCGCAATCATCAAGATCAGTAATTAATACTTGGCGAGCAGCTCATTAAAGGAAATGAGTTGCTCTTTTTAGTATCAGAGATTGTGGTCATGTGTCGAACTTTCGATAAAAAATTTTATCCGGGAAATTAAAACGAATTACCGTGAAATTATGAGTCTTATCCGTGAAATTAATTTACATTACCGAATTATAGTTGAATTTTATCCATCTGGAATATACATCTCATAAATATGTCCTAATGAAAAACACAAAAAAAGAGAACCAACTTCTAAAATGAAGTTTGTCCTCTTCTTTATTTCCATTTAATTGATCGCACAATGAAAAATGCGATCGAACCGGTGATTCCCACGATAAAAATGGGTAGTACCCATACACTTAATCCTTCACTGACTCCTTTAGCCACTTTCGAACATGCCCAAGTCATGTATACGAAAAACAGTAAGATTTCATTTTTCATCACATTGATCATCATGCGCGCATTTTTGTACTGTCTTTCAACGTTTTCTTCCGTTAGATTAAAGTAGTTGTAGATGTGTGGATATTTTTCTAACACGGTAAGCAGTAACCATGTTACAACTCCCATGATGGTTAAAATCCAGAGGTTGCTCTTACTTCCCCAGCCATCTGGATCTCCGGCTGCATTAAAATGGGTAGGTACAGTGTCTGGGATCGCTGCCCACTCTGAGATCAAGCTCATGGTTCCCATAATAAGTAAGGCGATGGATGCAATATCTAAAAAGTTTTCTAACCAAGTTCTTGGTATATTAAGCTTTGGTCGACCTTCATACATATTCTTTTCAGCCTCCTCTACCTGCTCAATACGTTTTTTTCATTTAAAAAGTTTCGTATTTCATTGTCATTGTTGAATGGTACATAAAACAACGTCCAGATCGCAATGTCGATCTGGACGTTTAATATTTCTATTCGTTTACTATCCCCATCGCGATTATGAACCAATTGGCTCCGTTTTTGCTACCGATCTGGAAGAATAGCGCAATGATTTCTTCTTTTGAAAAATGTTGCTTCAGTCGGTTGTATAGTTCATCTGGCAGTTGTCCGTGATACGCCATGATGTGATCAGCGAGCTCGAGAGCTAACTTTTCGCGTGCTGATAACCCTGCTTTGTTCTCTTTTTTCATGGCCGCTTGTCTAGAAGACTCATCCAGAGTCCCGTAATCCATGCTTTGTCAGTAATCGCACCCGTTGTTTGAGGCCGCTCGTAAGCGGAGCAGTTCCATGAGTCCAGGCTCAAGTATGTCATTCAGCGCTTTATCCATCTGCTGAAAAGCATCTAGGATTCCTGGTGCGTTCGCAAGGGTTTTCTTAAATGGTGTTCCTTCAACATCTACTTCTGGTAAACGTGCCACTTATATTCCTCCTCCTCAAAAAATTTCTTTTTTACTCTCTTTTACCTTACATCATTCTTCCACTCAATCCTATGTTTCTGTTTAGAAGACTGAAAACGGAATGAGCTTTCTGTCGAATTTGAGTCTTATCACCTACCCAATTTTTATTTTAAGATAATGAATTGGTCATACGAACTCAGAATTACTCGTAGTAATATCTTCTCTTATATTGTAGTCTTTTGGTAAATAATCATTATTTTCGAATAGCATTAAAGGGTTTTGTTGAAAATTGTTGAATTCCTTACCATCGGAGCCAAGCTCGCTTGGTAATTACAACAGAGGAGTGATTTTTATGTTAAAGCGTTTCGTGGCGACTGCCGCAACATTACCACTACTGGTGTCATTAGCACTTCCAGCATCTGCTGCAAATTCTGAGGTATCTAAAGCTTCTTTTACACCGGCTGCAACAAAGGCTGCTTCACAAGAAATTATTGTCCATTTTAAAGATACGGTTTCAGCAGCAGTCAATACAGAAAAAAAAGTTTCACAGCTTGGCGGTAAAGTAGTTGAAGTAACGAAAGATTTTACAGTCGTGAAGGTAGACGGTAGTGTGGCAGATGCGCTCAAGAACTATGAAAATCTTGACTCTGTTGAGTATGCAGAACCAAACTTAACGTTCCATGCAAGCTATGTACCAAACGATTCTGCTTATCAAAGTCAGCAATACGCACCACAAAAAGTAGGAGCTGAGCAAGCTTGGGATACGACACAGAGCTCTTCCTCTGTAAAAATTGCAGTAATCGATACAGGTGTTGACTACAACCACCCTGATCTTGCAGGTAAAGTGATTAAAGGTGCCGACTATGTAGATGACGATAACGATCCATTGGATGAGAACGAGCACGGTACACACGTTGCAGGTATCGCGGCTGCGAACACAAATAATGGTGTAGGAATCGCGGGTCTTGCCCCAAAAGCTTCTATTCTAGCGGTTCGTGTTCTTGATGCGAACGGAAGTGGATCACTCGATGACGTCGCTCAAGGTATTCGTTACGCAGCTGATCAAGGGGCACAAGTTATCAATCTAAGTCTTGGTGGAGCTGGCGGCACTCAAACGCTTCAATCTGCTGTTGATTATGCATGGGGCAAAGGTTCTGTAGTCATCGCTGCTGCAGGAAATGAAGGGGTATCTTCTCCTAGCTATCCAGCTTATTACACGAACGCGATCGCAGTTGCTGCTACTGATCAAAACGACCGTAAAGCTTCATTCTCAAACTACGGTTCGTGGGTTGATATCGCAGCGCCAGGTGTTAACATCTATTCCACAACGCCTAATAATCAGTATGCGAGTTTCTCAGGAACGTCTATGGCATCACCAGTTGTTGCGGGTGTAGCAGGACTTCTTGCGGCTCAAGGCAAAAGTGCTTCTCAAATCCGAGCAGCGCTTGAAAACACAGCTGATCCTGTGTCTGGAACAGGCAGTCAGTTCCAAAACGGCCGTGTGAATGCAGCGGCGGCTGTTCAACAATAATTTTAAAAAATGTTCCCAAGCCTCTGGAAGTTAGTGTTTATAACTTCTAGAGGTTTTTTATTTTCACTTTTTCATAGATGCTAACTACGATACCCTTCTATAAATGTACCGTGTACGGTTTAAAACCTCCTTTTTCATGAAAAACTGTTAACAGAAACATCTGTAAGAAGCGGAGGAGTTCAGCTATGTTTGGGTTCGGTAAGAGTAAGCAAAAGAAAAAAACGTCTCAAGGTTCCGGCAAGAGTGAGTCGACTGAATCAGAAAAAAGGCAGAGTGAAAAAGAAGCGGAAGAAAAAATCGTATACTTTTTCTTGATCAGCACTGCGCTTTTTGGAGTGGTCGTTCTGTATCTTGGCATTTCTCGTGAGATGTCTTTCGTTTCTAATCTCATTTTAAGTTGATTTTTCATGTCCTGAATGTATAATAGTTGTAACTTACATATCGTTTTTAGCCGATTATTCGGTCTCTTATTTCGAGCAGGCGGAGGGAATTAGCCCTATGAAGCCCGGCAACCACCTATTTTGTTAGGCACGGTGCTACATCTAACAGTTTTACAGACTGAAAGATAAGAGGATGTGAACACAACCATTCGTCCTCTTTTTTATTAAAGAGGGCGTTTTTTTATTTTGCTACTTCAAGCAGAAATCAACCAAAGTATAGAAAGGATGTTATGTATGGACCTTAACAAAGCAGACCGCATTAAAAAGATGCGTGTCCCACAAGTCGATGGAAAGTTAGAAGATCGCTTGCCCCCTGGCCAGGTTGAAACAAAAAAGTTCCCCATTCTTCATGAAGGGGACGTTCCTGTTTACGATATGAAAAAATGGTCGTTATCTGTAGAAGGACTCGTAGGAAAACGTGTCGAATTTAGTTTTGAAGACATCATGAAGATGCCTCAAACGACAGTAGTTCGTGACATTCACTGTGTGACAAGATGGTCACGGTTCGACAATGCGTTTGAAGGTGTTAAATTTACGGACTTTTTAAAGCATTTTGATGTGGATTCTAAAGCAAAGTATGTGATGGTCCACGCCGATTACGATTATACGACGAATGTTCCGCTACAAGATCTATTGCGAGACGATGTGATTCTCGCGCACTCGTTTGATGGCAAGCCTTTAACGGAAAAGCATGGATTTCCGCTTCGCCTTATTGTTCCGCACCTTTACTTTTGGAAAAGTGCAAAGTGGATTCGCAAGTTTCAGTTCTTAGAAGAGGATCAGCCAGGCTTTTGGGAGCAGAACGGCTTTCATATGTATGGCGATCCATTTAAAGAGGAACGATTTTCGAGCGATGAATTCGAGATGCCTGAAGATGAGTGGAAAAAGAAAGAGTATGATTGATTTTAGATTATAAAAAAAAGGAGGGGAAAAGTGATTCTTATTATTTTCCCCTCAACATTTTGACTTCGTTTTTGAGATCTGTAATTTGATCTTGAATTTCTTTCATTTGTGTCTCTTGATTTTGCTGGTCTATTTGCGCTTGTGCTTCCTCAATGTAAATCTGTTTAAGCGCGATGGCAGCGCTCAAAGTTGCGAGTAAATCACCTGCAGTTGTAAGAGTTGCTGCAAGTAAGTCGAGTTCTGCTAAAAAAGTTGCAGGGATTTTATTGTTCGCTAAGTATTCTGCTTGTGCCTCTGCTAAAACAACATCTACTACACGCTGATTCAAACCATTCACTCCTTACACCCGGTTCTACAATACCATATGCGTTTGCCCTAGTTCGGGTTCCCTTAGTCCTTTTTAAAGCTCATTCTAATTTTGGTGCCTTTGAGATTTACTGCAACTTATTTCTTAATGTACAGGCATTTTGACCGATATTATTTATATTAGGGGAGGTTTAGCAATGGAAAACTGGCTGTCTTTTCGGATTCCGTTCGATATTATATCCATTTATATCTTACTCGCAGCTATTATTGTGGTTGGTATATGCGCAAGTCTGCTTCGAAACGCACTGCCAGAATGGTCTGTTCGAATCTTTAGCTACACAGGGTTTGTTGGAGTGATCTTTGCTTGGCTGAAGCTATTGGAGTATTGATACATACATAAAAAAACGCCTGGGGGTTTCCTGCCCTAGGCGTTTTGACGTTTTATAGCGATTTAAAAAGCAGCTTACGAAGGACCGGCATCAGATAGTCGACAAGCTCTGAAGCACTTGGCACAACTACGTTTTGCGGTCCATAAATGTTCTGCATCAACTTCTCTTCTTCCTCTGTGATCTCTCCGTTCGCGATGAACATACCGATCGTTTCGATCCCAAGCTTTCGTGTACGAGTGACCGCTTCGTGTGTATCGAGTACTCCATGCGATTCATAATCAAAAGCCGCAGGTTCACCGTCTGAGAAAACGAGCAGAATCTTTTGCTGCTCTGGTCGCTTTGCCAACTCTTCTCCCATACGTCGGATGGAATACCCATCACGGTTATCTTCTTGCGGTTCAAGCTGAATGATCGGTGCTCCCGATTGATGCAAAGAGTTTCGGTACGAAATCACTTCATGAAAATAATTCGGCTGATCGTTAGTTGAAGCATCTGCTGCATCTTCCCAAAATCCAACGACAGAATGCGGAATCCGAAGAGCTTTTAACGTTTCATGAAACAGCACGATTCCTTTTTGCGTCTCTTCCATCTTGTTGAACATAGACGCCGAGCAATCGACGAGGAGCGTGAACGTCGTGTCGAGTTCTTGTTGAGATTCTTGCTTTTTTCTAAAAAGTCTCGGGTTCTTATCGGTTGCAAGTCTTGTAAGCTTCTTTCCGAGTCTTCCAAAGTGCAGATCTTCTCTCGGTGCTGTTCGTTTGTGCTCCATCGTTTTTAAAAAGTTTTGTTTCAACTGCGAAACGAATGGTGCGATCTCTTGGTTGTATTCGTCGTATTGCGCGATTTCGTCGAGTGTTGCCGGTTTCGCTGGCAAGAAATGCTCAGTTACGTTCTTGTTCACTTCTCCGTATGGGAAGTGGTTTGCAGAGTCCGAACCACTCTGGTTGTTATCGGTTTCGGCTTCATGTTCGTTTTGAGTGTCAAAGTCGTTGTTGTCTGTACGTTTAGCGCTCGTTTGAACCGAGCCGAACACCGCGTCACCACTCTCCGCTTCCCTCGCACCTTCTCCTAACAGATCTGTGTTGGTCCCTTGGTCAAGATCCATCTGTAAGAATGAGTCTTGCGGATCAGATGTTTCATCATGCCAAGAGGAATGAGATTCTTTTTCTTTATCGTCTTTGTCTTTGTCTGAATCCTCGTCTTTGGTGATCGTTTTCTTTGTTTGGGTTTCGTTGTTGCGTGTGAGATCGTCAAAATTTTGTTCGCTCTCACCAGTTGTTTTGCTTTGCTGCGACTGATCGCTGAAACTTCGGTATGCAGTTTTCATATCGTTTAAGTTTAAATGTTTTTGTGTGATAGCAGCCATTTCGGTAATGATTGCCGCGATATCTTCAGTCGATTTTGCCGTTGTAAGTTTTGTTAAAAGTGATCGCAGTTCTTGGTAGAGTTCTTGCGTTTCTTGTGGCACAGCTACAAATCGTTTGTTCGCTAAAAGGATAATATGGCAAAAAAGCGCATCAAGTGTACGCTTTTGTTGAATATGCTTTCGGTACTCACGGTTGTAGTGAACCTGAAACGTCTCTTTTCGCAGCTTGAACGCATGCATCATCCCGGGTCGGCCGTTCACACATATCTGCTCTAACCGATAGTCTTCTGCAAAAAGAAGGACTTGTTTAAGAAATTCCCGGTGAGGATGGGATTTCAGCTTGTTCAAAGTGTCCCAGATCACGTGGTCGTCCGTGTGAAACTGAGTTCCATAGCTGCGCAAATAAACATCCGATTTCCAGCCTTCCAGCTGAATATCGCGCGGGTACGGATTCCAGAACTGACTAACGTGTGTGATACCGCTGCTTCGCTCGAGGTACGAGTGGTACGAGAACGAAACGTCCATTTTATCCACTTTTGAGAGTGAGCGGGAAAGATCGATCAGTTGCATATGAACAAATGAATCGATCTTCGTATCCGCAAATACTAGGAATTTCATCTAGGGAAAACCTCCAAAATCGTCGTGGGAAATAAATTGTATGGGGTCTGACCCCATTTCCCAGCTTACGCGAACAGGGTTGCGGCTACGTTGGCAACGAGGGCGCGTTCGCGCGCATCTTCGAGCTTATCTGCGATCGCTCGCTGAATAGCACGCTTTGCCGGCAGATATACGGAAAGGTCTGCTGCATCTAGTAACGCACGGATGGATGCTGCATCCTCAGACAGATGGCCGGCTTTTGCTTGACCGATCAAGTCAGACGACAACTGAACAAATTTGGATAGTACCTCTTCGTCTTTTTGCTGAGATTGATTCTCGAGCATTTCTTTTAACGTATCACCTTGAATGTAAGGCACTTCAATCACGACAAAGCGGTTTTTTAATGCCTCGTTTAAAGGTACCGTCCCGATGTACCCCTCGTTAATCGCTGCGATAACATTGAAACCAGGCTGTGCTTTTACCACTTCACCTGTGAACGGGTTAGCAATCGTACGGCGGTAATCGAGCATTCCGTTTAGAATCGGCAGCGTTTCTGGTTTTGCGATGTTGATCTCATCGATATAGAGAAAATGGCCGTTTGCCGCAGCTCTTGTAACTGGCCCAGGAATGAACTCGATCTCTTGTTTACCCTCGCTATAACTTAACGTCTTATGACCAAGAAGCGCTTCAGCATCAAGATCGACCGAGGCGTTGACTTGATGCAAAGGTTGTCCGAACACGTTTGAAAGAAGCTCTGCTAGTTTGGTCTTTCCAGATCCCGTCGGTCCTTTCAACAGAACATTTTTACCAAGAGCCAGTGCAATGACTGCATCCTCAATCAACGCTGTGTCAGGTGCTGTATAACCTGGCTTCCCAATTAATTCTTTATATTCATTTGATAAATTTTCTAGTCGTTTGGCTGCATCTTGCTGCAGTTTTTCTTTTATTTCATTCGGAAGTTGGAGATTCATATCAAATTTCCTTTCTCTATCAGTGATTTTATTTTGTTAAAAAATCACTTCATCTTTCAACAGTATTTCCACTTATTTGCTGTGTAAAGCCTTACACAATGTAACATTGTAAGCTTTTTCAGTGCAAGTACGTTGTTTGGTAACCATATTTTACTCAGAAGAAAGAACCGATCATTTAGATTCGGTTCTCTTTTTTCGCTTTTTTAAACGTATACACGTTATAGATAATCAGCGTTACAAACAATGCACTTATTGTTAAAATGGCTTTCGTTTCTTTGTCAAATGAAGTGAGACTGATTAAAAATTCTGGTAGAAAAATCATGGCTGGAATGACGATTGTGAACCAGGTTTTACTCCATAAAGCGATTCCTATAAAGATGGCGATAGCAAGGAGCGCCGCGATAATGTTTCCTGTTGCTCCTAGCTTTATAACAACGGAAGTTTTATACATATCGTTTGCAAACATAAGACCTAAAAAGAACAAAATCGGTAAGATTCCTAAGATCAATGTGGTGATGATCGTTTTTGTTTTTGAAAGTTTCGTGCTCGCTAAGAATTTGAACATTCTTAAATAGAAAAGTACAAGGATGATACAAACCGCCGGATAACCGATCACTTGAAGCAACGTGTACTGAACGCCTCCTCTTATCGAATCGCCTAGCAAAACATAGGCGAAAACACCGAGAACGATGATCGGCAAGTAAGAAAGCCATTTGAAATCAAATGACATTTCACTTGAAAGCTGCTCCATATATGCTTTTGGCGAATGTCCGATGATGTGAGAGACAGATTTTCCGCGCTTTTCCGCTTCGATCAGATGATCTTCCAACTCTTCTACGATCTCTTTTACCTCTTCGTCTTTTTTTCCACTCGAAAATAAATAGAGTCTAAGATTATCTAAGAAATCCTGGCTTTCAGCTGTTAAGGTATGTTTTAGCGCACTCATTTTTTGCTTCCTCTCTTTTGTAATATGTGATCGACCGAATGGCTTAGTTGGTTCCATCTCTCAATAAATGCTTGAAGTTCTTCCTCACCTTTAGGGGTAAGCGAATAATATTTGCGCCTTGGTCCCGCCGTTGATTTCTTCAACGTCGTGGTAACGAGCTTCTCTTTTTGCATGCGTATGAGCAAAGGATAGATTGTTCCTTCACTCGTCTGTTGAAAGCCGTATGATTCCAGCTTTTCGGCTAACTCATAGCCATAAACTTCACCTTCGTTGATGATGGCTAAAAGACAGCCGTCGAGAATTCCTTTTAACATCTGAGTGTTCGACATGTGGCTACACCTCATTTTCACTATCTTGTATTACAAGGGTTATAGATAAAAAAGAATGTCTTGCATAACAAGATATACCATTAGTATATGCGGCACTAACTTGTAATGCAAGGTATTTGTGTTAATTTGTTCCAAAAATTATTTTTCCTTATTCATGAGCTCCACCACATGTGGTTTCGGCTCCCAACAATTAAACTGATAGTCTGGTTTCGTCTCATATCCAAGACGCACGCAGTGATAGCGCATCCCTTGATTCGTTTTTTCAGGCTTGAAATTGATACATGTCGCACAACAATGATACTTATTTTTGTTCATGAAAGCCGCCCTCCTCTATCTGTCAGTAAAATAACTTTTAATGATCGCCATATATTCTCTAACGTGAGCTTGTGGAACAGAAGAAATTCTCAACGGCGAGCCAAGCCCTTCTGCTTCAATACCAACCCGCTTAGCGATCATCTTTGTTCGAAAAAGGTGGAAATCACTCGTTACAATGAGCAGCTGGTCGTCTGGTTGAATCATCTTTTTGGTATATAAAAGATTTTCGTATGTACTCGTTGCTTTTTCCTCAATCTGAATGGAATCTGCTTTAATCCCATTTTCGACGAGATAGTTTTTCATTATAGATCCTTCACTCGTCGTTTTACCAAATCCAAGACCACCGCTGACGATGAACGTAACATCTGGATGTTTTTTTGCATAGGTGAGCGCTTGATCTAGCCGACCTTTTAGAACGGCACCCGGACGATTATTCTTCGTTCCTCCACCAAGTACGAGGATCGAATCTATCTTGGAAGAAACCTTCTCAGGGTCTGTGTTAGCAGATGTAAGAATAAGAGTTTCTAGCGTTGCTGCAAAAAGGATGGTTACGATTAATACGGTCAGCGTCGTTTTTTTGTACGTGTTAAATAGTTTCATAGCTGAGTTGTAGCGGAAAAAAAGGACAAGAAAAAGAGCACCTAACAAGAAAAAAACCGCAAGTCCCATATCCATGTTAGTCGTTTGGATAAGCATGGCCGTTGCATATACAGCAAAGAGGATCCCGAGCGTTAAGAATAGTTTTTTCATAGTGTTATCTCCGTTCATAGATTTTCTATATTCTAGGATATCAGAAAAAGGAAAAGAGCGGAGAATGAAGATTCCGCTCTTTGTAAAAGTTATTATTTTTTGTTTATGTCAGACTCTTGGATTTCTTTTTGAATGGCTGAAGAGATGTCGGCCTTTTTTTGCTCAGAAGAACGTGTTGCATCAGTGTTCATGTTCTCTGTTTTTTTATTAACGGCTTCGTTCTTTCTTTTCGTAATCTCTGCTAATTCTTGTTTATAGTGATTTTCAAGTTCTTTTTTCTTGTCTTGAATGATCTTTTCTTTGTTAGAATCCAAATCTTTCTTGGCATCCGCAACGATTCCTTTTACTGCTACGTTCACATTTTTGAGCAAGTCATTCTTCTCTTTGTTTAACTCACTCTCAATCTCAGATTGATACGTAAATTCCATAATCTTATTATATAAGTCGTTTGCAAGATTCGGATTTGCCGCATACGCAGATGTCGTACCTACACCAAGTGCGAACGTTGTCGCTAAAACAATTTTCGGCCATTTCTTAGCTGTCTTTTTCTTCGTGCTGAATTTTTCTTTACGTGAAATTTCCATGTTAAATACCCCTTCCTTTATCTAAGAACAAATAAAGAAAGCGGTCGGTTGCGCTACTAGCTTCAGTTATTCCAAGCGCCCACATACAGAATAACCTTCACAGCCCCACACTTATCTAATTATATTCTGATATAAAATTAACACCGGTCATATTCACTGTAAATGGGTAATTAGTAAGATATTACTATAAATTGTTTTTTCAGTATTTTATTGTAGAAAGGTAATGGGGATGTAGCGGAAAGAAACATTGAATGAAAGAAATAAATGAAAGAAGCCAATGTCCACTGTGCGTGGACATTGGCTTCTAGAATGTATTTGTATGGGGTCTGACCCCCTTTGTGAAACTCCCCACAATGTAAGCAATCAAGGAAAGCACGATCGGAAGCACTACTGTGTGCATGCCCCAAAGGTTAGGATAATTCAGATGTAGGAACATATAGGAACCTACTCCAACGATTAAAGAAGCAATCGCTCCATTAGCGTTTCCTCTTTTCCAATATAGCCCCAATACGATCGGCCATATGAAGGCAGCTTCTAATCCACCGAACGCGAATAGATTCAGCCAGATCAATAAATCAGGCGGGTTGATCGCCATGGCGAATACGCTTAGTCCGACTACTGCCGTTATTCCAAAGCTCAATTTCTTTACAAATTGTTCTTCAGCATCTGGTTTGATGTAATTGATGTATACATCTTTAATAATCGCAGAACTTACGAGTAAGAGCACAGAGTCAACGGTCGACATGACGGCCGCTAAAGGCGCTGCCAATACGATACCGGCTAACCAGCCTGGCAATACTTCTAGTGCTAAGAGAGGCATGACTTTATCTGGCACTTCGATTCCAGGTAACACCACTCTTCCGAACACACCCGCTAGATGCATACCCAGCATGATGAAACCTACAACGAACGTTCCGATGATCATCGCTCGATGCATCGCCTTTGCATTTCGATAGCTCATTGCTCTTACCGAAATTTGCGGCAACCCTACCACCCCGACACCTACCAAGATCCAAAACGATGATACGTAAAGAGGTGTTAGCGATTGATCCGAGCCATAAGGCGTGATTAAGTTCGGATTCTCCGCTCTTAATTCACCCATGATGTTTTCGATTCCACCGCCCGCGAGAATCGTACCGGCCAATATGATGACTGTTCCGATTACCATTACAACTCCTTGTATCGCATCAGTAATTACAACAGCTCGGAAACCACCTGCAATCACGTACACGAGCACAGAGCCAGAGAAAATGAAAAGTGCTGTTGTGTAGGAAACACCGGTAAACGATTCGATCAACCGTCCACCGCCCACCCATTGAGCGGCCATTGCAGAGAATAGGAAAACAACAATACTCAGTGCTGATAGAATAACGACCCACTTGCTCTCATAACGTGCTTTTAGAAAATCAATCAATGTAACGGCGTTGATCTTTCTTGCAACGATTGCAAACTTTTTACCAAGTACCGCAAGTGTGAAATAGCCTGTCACAAGCTGCGCCATTGCGAGCAGCACCCAACCTAGGCCTAATTGATAGGCCGCACCAGGTCCGCCGATAAAGCTCGAAGCACTTCCGTATGTTGCGACCATCGTCATCGCAAGCACAAAACCTCCCAGTTCTCTGCCTGCTAAAAAGTAATCTTGTAAAAACGACGGTCCACTTTTAATGTGCCGAGATGTATAGATACCTACTAAAAAAACGGAGATCAAAAAGAAAGCTAAAGGAAGAATCACATCCCAATTCATCGGACATCTCCCTCCCCATCCTCGTTCGTTTCATCAAGTTCAAATGGAACCTCTATAAAGAAAAACTTCACCATAATCCAAACTAAAATGGTGAAAACAACAAATCCTACGATACAGCTATAAAAAAACCATGCTGGAAATCCAAGTATGTATGTGTATTCTTTAATAGGACGTCCGCCTAGGCCGTAAGCGAACGCATACCACCAGATAAAGTTCAAAATGGCAAGCACGGTACCCATGACAGCTTCTCTATTCGATACTCGATACCGCCAGTCTGTTCCCTTTTTCATTTCCTTAACCCCCTGGAGTTTCAGTACAAAATATAAGTCCACTCATAACTATGGCAAATTCGTTTCTTGTTGTCGAGTCCTTTCAACTTTATGAAATTTTCTATTTCTTTTCATGATATCCCTGTTTTAACCTGTGTAAAAGTAAAAACGAGCACCTTTTAGGTACTCGTTAAGTCTTCTTTATTGAAGTGGCGGCTGTGCTTGAGTGGATGGAGCATATGCACCAAGCATGCTCGTCATATCTTGTTGGTTTAGTTGAGGAACCTGATAATAATGATTCTTATTCTGCCAGATCGATAATTCATAGGCCATCTCGATCCAGTTTGGAATCCCATCTGCTAATACTCGTCTAAGCACTGGATTTGTAACTTCGAGTGTCGCCATTCCTCTTAGCGAAGCATTCGATTTTAATGTTCCTAGAATTAGAGATGATACCGATTGATCGTTTAATTCTGTAACGATTTGAATAGGTTTAACCGGTTGAGCAGGCTTCAAGCCATATACAAAATCATTATCTTGAGCCATCTTGTAAGATTCTGTACGCATTGCTGGATCTTTTCCTGTCTGAAAAGCTTGAACACACGCGTTATATTCTTTTGTAATGTGCTGATAATGACGATTGAGCATCGTTTTAAGCTCAGGGTCCTGGACATGCCCTTTACAAAGTGTATATAAGTTTAAAGTTCCTACAATGCCGCTTAACATCTCATGAACATCAAACATCTCATGGCCGCCATGGTTCATCTGGGCTGGCACTTGACCAGTCTGCATGTTTAGATGGTTAAATTCAGGATTGGTGTTCCCTGATTGAGGATTCATGTTTTGTTGATTTGAATCTTGATTCATCATACATACCTCCGATTTATAAAATACGGGGTTATTGTATGTAGAAAGGAATACTCTATTCTCTTTTTTAATAATTTCCGAGGAAATATGATAGAAACTCTAAAGAAGAGACGAAGTTCGACATTTTTTAAGAGGGGCTATTCGCGAAAAAGGTGACTTTCTGAAAAGAAAAGTTTCGAACCGTTTGCATTTTAAAACAGTTAAAGGGGTTTTGCTTAAAAACAGCAAGGGAAATAAATTTTTTGGGGTCAGTCCCCATTTCCCAGATTTAGTTTTAACCCTTATAATGAAGATACGATTGAAAGGAGGTGAAAACCATTCCTAGATCCCCTCGCATTTGGTATCCGGATGCTGTTTATCATGTGACTACTCGCGGAAATCGCAGGGAACCTCTTTTTTATTCCCACTTGGATTTCCATCGTTATTTAAAGATTTTGAGTCACTGTGTTAAAAAGCACGAAGTCGAGCTCTTCTCGTATTGCCTCATGACAAACCACACTCACTTACAAATTTTATGTAGCAAGTCACCACCTGGAGATTTCATGAAAGAATTAAACGAAACGTATGCGATGTACTTTAACAAAAAATACGAACTAACTGGTCATGTGTTTCAAGGTCGTTATGGAGCAGAATTGATCGAAGATCGTTCACATTTATTAGATACTAGCCGCTACATTCATTTGAATCCTGTTTCTGCCGACCTGGTCATGTACCCTTTAGAATATCAGTGGAGCAGTTACCGCTATTATGTAACCCCATCGGTGTGCCCTTTTGTACACACCTCAACCCTTCTTGAGCAGTTTAACCATTCGAAATCTCAGTACCGAGATTATGTTGAGAGCAAGATTACCCCTGTTGTTGAGCTTTAAACCCTTTAAACTAAATGTATAACTACACACTTTCCTTTTTCAAAAGTCAGTACTAGCAAAGAAAAAAGCCGTTTTTGTCTTTTTGGAAAAGACAAAAACGGCAAAAATGTAATTGTGTGGGGTCAGACCCCTTAAAAGGTGAACCGCTGGACGTGGTTGCGCATCTGTTCAGCGTACTGCTCAAGTTGATCAGCCAGATGATTCAACTGCTCCATCGAAGCTGATTGCTGTTCTGCAGATGCGGAAACTTCTTCTGTTCCAGCCGCTGTTTCTTGCGTGATCGCCAAGATATGCGACGCATTCTCAAGAAGTACATCCTTTTGCATCGTCATTTCGTCAACAGACTGAATCACGTCTTTTAATGCTGCTGCGTTCCCTTTAACTGCAGTAGAGATCGCAGTAAAGCTTTGCTCTGTCTCTTCAACCGCTTCGCTTTGAGAAAGAATGAGAGCGGCAGCTTCTTGAACTTGTCCGACGGTGTTTTCCGTTACTTGCTGCATATCCGTGATCAATGCGCTGATATCTTTTAAAGAAAGCTCGGTTTGCTCTGCCAGCTTTCTTACTTCATCCGCAACGACCGCAAAGCCTCTGCCCGACTCTCCAGCTCTAGCTGCCTCGATGGCTGCGTTTAATGCTAGCAAATTGGTTTGATTGGCTATATCGCTGATCGTTAGAACGATTTGTTGAACGCTGCCAGATGTTTCATCTAGTTTTTTAATAGAAGAAATCATCTCTCTCGTCATTTCTGTTGTCATCAGAGATTTCTCTTTTAGCACGCTTACCTTTTTCACACCGTTTAATGATTGTTCATTCATTTGTTTTGTTGCTTCTTCAATTCTTTCGCCATGCGCATGAACGGTACCGATACGCTCAGCCAGCACATTGGCCGCTTTTGCATTTTGATCCATCAGCTCTGCTTGATGAGAAGAGCCTGCTGCAATCTGCTGCATCGTTGTTGACACTTCTTGTGCGGAAGCTGAATTTTCTTCTGCACTCGCAACGACCGTTTGAGACGCGTCTGTTACATGATCAGTAATCTGAGCCATCTCTCTGATCAACGTTCGCATCTGGTTAGACATATCATCAAAGCTTGCAGCCAGTTCACCGATCTCATCTTTTCTTTGTATAGAAACGCTCGCCTGTAGATTTCCATTTCTTATCTCATGCATCGCGTTCTTCAGTTGGTTCACCGGTACTGTAATTCTTCTTGAAACGAACACCGAAATAATGGCCGCCACTATAAGAGTGACCAGTAGCGCGATCCCGATCGGTAAAAGAATCACAGTAGCCTTTTCCTCGAACTCACTCAGCGCGACAGTTCCGGCTAGTTTCCATCCGGTTGTATCGTTCTTCGTATAGCTTACTACTCTCTCTTCACCGCTGATCTTTGTAGTTAACGTGCCTTCTTTTTTAGTAATGTCCTTATAAAAAGATTCTTGTGTAGCGCTTTTTCCCAGCTTTTTTGTATCTGGATGAACCATATAATTCCCGGAATTATCGATGAGAAGAGCATAGCCGGTATCCCCGATTTTCACGTCTTGCATTAGCGTTAAGATATCATTTACTGCGATATCAATCGCTGTTACTCCCACGATTTTCCCGCTGTACTCAACAGCTTTTACAGCTTTTACAACCGGACGATCTGTCGCTTCATCGATAAAAGGATCTGTCCAGAACACTTTAGTAGGATCCTTCGTTGCCTGTTGATACCAAGGCGTTAACGTCATGTCATCAACCGGTGATGCAGGAATCGGATACATGACCACTTCCTTATCATCCGAAATGAAATAGCTGTTCATGATCGCTTCATTCGCTAGATGATAGTCTTCAAACTTAGAGATGATATAATCCGGGCTATCTCCCTTTGCATGAAGTTTAATCGTAGCGGAATCTGCATATGCCGATACAAAATTTGCGTTATCTCTCAAAAAACCATTGAGCGTCTCATCTAGATCATGCATTCGTTCAGATGTATTCTCTGATGAATTTTCAATGGTAGTCTTCTTGCTGAACATATAACTAACTCCGCTCACTACGACTCCTGTCATAACAATAAGCAATATAAAAGGCACAAGAATCTGCCTTTGTAGACTTTTATTAATCATTTTTTCCTCCTGCAGTTACTTTTTACTAGACAGCAAAAAGTATATCGACAGAAAGCTACAAAGTTTTACAGAAATAGAGCAGAACTTGTCCATTGGTGTAGTACAAAACGAGCAAAAGTGTATTTGTAGGGGGTCTGTCCCCCTATATGTGTAAAAAAATAATAGACTTGACACAAAATATGGTATATAATATTTACAAGATTTACCGATATTAATGGTGCAGAAGTGGTTATTATATTAGAGGGGGAATGGACCATGAGCCGAAGCAATGCTCTTGTCTTAACTACAGAGATAGACGCCATTCGCACGACCATGTATGAGGTAAGTAAAAAGGTTAATAGTCTTGCAGATCCGCTTCTTGTTCAATTAAGCCAGATTTTAGACGAAAAACTAAACAAACTAGACCAAATTAAAAATTGCGCGTAATCTCATAAACTATCTATTAAAATTTAAACCGGTGTCCAAATGCTTTGTTTGGCGACCGGTTTTTTATTATGACGAAACTTTCTTTTGAACATCCTTCTATTAAAATTGTTGCCTCCGACTGTTCGACTTTCCATCAAAATGCTATGAAAACGTCTCTCCCGTCATGATGCTCATAAAATCTCTGAAAAAATAACTATAATCAAAATCAAACGCGATGCGATGTCTTTTTTCTTCCTCCCCAAACGGTGCATAAGGTCTGACATCGGCAATGCTCTGCCCTCTTGCCGTATTGCCATTTTGAAGCACGATATGTACGGGCAGTGTCTTATACGTGAACATATCTTCTCTGATGCAAGCCATTAACGTAATCGCATCATGAACCGGACTTCCTAAAATATCTGGGTTTCTACTTTTGTAAAAGTTGTAATAAAAATCGAGCATCGGTTTTAGAATGGGCATCTTACCTTTGTAATCGATATAATTCACCATCTCAGGAGTGACAACGGCACGATCCGTAACATTCAACGGAATGATCGTTACGTTTTTGGCGTACGTTAACACGATTCTAACCGCGATCGGATCTCCATAAAAATTCGCTTCCGACACTGGCGTTACGTTTCCCGGTACTAAGAACGCTCCACCCATAATATAGTACGCTTTTACTTTTTTCATTAGCGACTGAAACAATATAAACATTGTAGCCAGAGAAGTTAGCCTTCCTGCATTAACGATAATCAAATCATCTTGATACTGTTCGATCAAATTTACAATTTCAAAAAAATTTTCAATGAATCCTTCAGATATACCTGGATCAATTGGACCTAATCCATAAACGCCGTGCACGTCTGGATAAAACGTTGGTTTTTCGCCTGTCATCGGAACTTCTGCTCCACCAATTACTCTCACATTCACCGGAAAGTTAAATGTTTTGGCTATAAATTTCACATTTGATACCGTTTGTTCTCTTGATACGTTGCCATAGTCCGCCACAACACCAACAATATCTATCTCATCGCTAAAAAAAGCATAAGCTAGTGCGATCGTATCGTCGATTCCAGCATCACCAAAGAACAGAACTTTTTGTCCCATCGGGCAGTTCCCCTTTTTAGGCATTTGTTCTATTCTATTAGTTGATCGGCACACTTATGAAGTTTGCTGCTAAAAACTATTGCAGAAACCTATTTCGAAGGTCAGGTGTGGGAATCATACAACTCTCTTTTTGTCCGAACCATTTATACCGATTATTCGAGACCTTTTTATAGAAAACATTCCGAATCTGCCGAGGTACAACTTTCAAATATTTCCCCGTGTTGTATGGAAATTTCAGAAACTCCGCAACTTTTGCTACAGCATCTGATTCTGTATATACCACTCCATCATTGATTAAAATAACGGAATTTGTTTGCTCCGGATCTATGTTGTGCTGCAATAATAATTTTTGTCCGGCTGCTGATTGTATAGCCGAAAATTTCAACGTCTCACTTTTTTCGTGTTTTAAAATAAATTGCACGCTTCCGTTACAAAGATTACATACTCCATCAAAAAGAAGCACAGCAGGTGTTATTTCTTCAGCACTTTTCACGCTCAGACCTCCACTAACAAACGCTTTCCTCTAGTCTACTATTTCTTTTCAAGAAAACGCATCTTTCTGCCTTTTGAACCGTAGTATATATCATAGGACAACTTCAGAAAGGTGATACATCATGAAAAATAAAGAAATTAAACAGCAAGCTCGTCTTCAGCTTAAAGGACAATGGGGCACTGCCGCATTTTTTACGTTGTTGTTCTCGAGCATCTTTTACCTCATCCCACTCATTATTGAAGTGAATTTGAGTGGTGGTTGGAGCGCTTGGTTGAACCAACCGGCCGACGAACTTAACGGACCAACAACCAGCACGTTCATCATCACACTCGTTTTGCTGCCTTTATATATTGGATACCTGTGGACTTTTTTATCATTAATCCGTACGGGAGAAAAAATCAACGTTTCAAGCCTATTTCAAGCGTTCTCTGAAATCAGTACGTATATCAAAATACTTGGCACTTATCTCGTGATGATGGTGTACTTGATTTTGTGGTCTCTTCTTCTTCTCATTCCTGGAATCATTAAAGCGTTCTCTTATTCGCAAACATACTTTGTTCTAAAAGATCATCCCGATATCGGGATCAACGCAGCGATCAAGAAAAGCCGCAAGCTGATGGACGGCTATAAGTGGAAATTTTTCGTTTTACAGCTAAGCTTTTTAGGCTGGGGGATTCTTTGTATTTTATCACTCGGCATCGGATTCTTTTGGCTCGCGCCATACATGAGCGCTTCGTACGCTGCGTTTTACAACAATCTTGTTAACAAACACCAAGCAGAATAAATCTATTGACCCCGTGCCTTTGGCTCCGGGGTTTTTTACTCTTTTTCATGAAAAAATCTCCCCCCACATACTTTATAAGGAATGGTTTTAAAGGGGGATATCGCATGGGTATTATTGAGGTATTTCTAGCTCGAGCAAACACGGCGACCGTAACAAAATCAGGAAACGACAGTACGGCCTCGATCGGCGGGAATCCTTTTCAAACAATCAACGGGGCGATCTCTGCCATTGTAGCTTCAAATGCACAAGGAATCACAATCTTGGTATATCCAGGTACATACGATGAGGTCGTTACATTGCCAGACGGAAACTCGATTAAAGGAATAAGTGCTTCAACCGTCATCCTTTCAAAAGACGTAACCTCCAACACGACGCTACTAACGATGGGTAACAATACGACTGTAGAGGACATTACTCTTCAACTCACTTCTTCAGTTCATGTCGATCTAACGGGAATCGCTTTTCCAGGTACGACTGCACAATCTGCTAGCGTACAGGGTGTAACGGTTCAAGTCGATAACGCTGCCGCTGGTACTGGCGGCACATCAAACGTTTATGGCGTTCATTCATTCGGAACAGGAAATCCGACGATCGGAACAAGCAATCTAATTAACTTGAGTGTAAAGGTACAATCTGCAGGGCTTGGTAACAAAAGAGGGATACTCGTTGACTCTAATCCACAAACGTTCAACTGCCAAAATACCGTGATTCAAAGTATAAATGGCGGTGGCGCAGGTTCCTATATCGCGGCAGAAGTAAACCGAACGGGGGCTTCACTCAATTTGATCGGATGTACACTTGAGGGAGGAACGGGGGATATTTCGCAAAGTGCTGGTACGTTAACGATTGGAAGTACTCAATTGATCAATTCAACAGCGAACAGCCTAGGCTTCTCAACCTTTGGACAGCCTTCTATCTTCTTTTGGGCCCAACCTGGTGTGATCGGACTCGGCACTAGCTTTTACCGTCCGGGGACAGCGGCTCTCACGGGTACAGAGGTAATCATACGCATCAGCCAAAGATGTATCGTAAAAACGTTAAATATTCGCTCACTCGTCAGCCCTGGACTAGGTACCACAGTAACATGGACGATCCGTAAGAATGGCGCAGATACGGGACTGACTGCTTCTATGAACGGTTTACAAAATTCCGCGATGAATGATAACGTTTCGTTAACCTATGAGGCTGGAGACACACTATCTTTAAAGGTTTCCACTGCCATTATTAGTACGATTGCTGATACGGTTGTCCAAGTTGAAATTGTCTAGCTTTTTAGCCTCTGTTTAAGATTTTTATGAACTGAAGGACGAGCGGAACACCTCGATCAGGAACAGGACCCGCTGATGGTAGAAGCGTCAATCTCCCTTCTTCCACTTCATATAAAGAAGACGGCTGCAGCATCCCGTTAACAAATAGATTCACATACGAAACAGTCGTTGGGTTCAAAATATTTGTGCTTCCATATTCAAGATATCGATCCTCGTTCGTATATATTCTTTTAATACCATCTGAAACGGTCGTGTATTGAAAGGTCTCTACACGTAGTAGCCTTGGTGATGGCGGTACAGGTGGAATTGGCGGAAACGGGATAGGTGCTGAACACGAGAAATAATAATAGTCGTCAGCTTCATAAGATGGACACTTACAGCAGGTACAGCAGGACGATGATGAACGGCAAGACTCGTTTCGGAAAAGAGTTCTTTTTGATTGATGTTGTGAACAGCAGCGGTCAAACAAGGTTTTTCTTTTACCACATATATGATTTGGTTTTTGGAACAACGTAAACTCCCCCTATCACGACTAGCACTAGTAGCTTACATTTACACCTTGCACCGCTGCTTATTCACTTTGATTGTTGTTCTAGATTAAGTCGTTACAAACTCTATGAATACAGGCGTTTGATCTGCAAGTGTATCACCGTTTGGTATGGTAATCTCAGCTGTCGTTACGGTTGATGTATCATCTGTCTGAATCATGCCATTAATGTATAGGTTATAGTACGAATATGTCGTAGGGAAGGCTGTAGCTGGTGCACCTGTGTCGTCTGTAAAAGCAGTAGCTGCGATTTCAAATGTCGCACCCGTTCCAGTACCACTTGCGATGGTCGAAGCAAATCTGCTCGCGTTCACAATAAAATACGGTTTAATGATTGGCATAGATGTAATCCCCATTTCATTTAGATTTTAGACTCTCCAACTACAGTTGAAGTCGCCTAATAACACCACTATTCTATGCTAATATACCTAGAAATGACCCACAAAAGATCCACAAAGTCCCCCCTGAACTGTCCATCTTAAATGGACAGTTCAGGGGGTTTTGTATTTGTTTGGGGTCAGACCCCATTTCCTAAAATATTTCCCGACACTAGTACATATCTTTCAATATAGGACAGTCAGACAAGACATCTAAGGGGTGGCATGATGGATCAACTTACTTTAATCGTCGTCGGGGTCATTGGGTTTCTCGTGTTTATGGGGATTGTGGGTCATACACAAACCGCCTATCACTTTCGCAAATGGAACAAAGAGCTTCAACAGCTTGAAACGAATAAAGAGCAGCAGCCTTATTCCCATTGGCTGCAACGCGTTACAGCCGATTACAAACAGTTTCATCTAGCAGGAGTTCCACAGCTCAACACACAAGCACTGATCGAAAAACACCTATACAACGAACGCATTCCACTTCTTGGTGTCTTGCGGGTGCCGGTCGGCAACATTCAAAAGCTACTCAACCAGCTTCCGTCTTTCACGATCATTCTCGGCGTGCTTGGAACGTTTGTCGGACTTACGCTCTCTCTGTTATCGATGCAAGATACGCTCATGACGCTCGGAACACAGCCAGCTGACTCAAACCTTACACTGAATTCGATCATCTCCTCCCTCACCGCGCCTTTTGAAGGGATGAGTGTTGCCTTTTATACGAGTATTGCCGGAATCGGCGCTGCACTTCTGCTCAATTCCATTCAGTCTGGTTTCTTCTCCCAAGGAACATCACTCTCTTACATGCAGAACAAACTATTAGCCGATTGTGAAGTGTATCTGGATCACAACATTAACAGCGACCTGATCAACGACAAGCCACAAGATTCAGTTGAGCGCCTTCTAGATCGCCTAGCCTCACGTGTCGAGTCGTCATTTGATAAAACGCTCGGTGAATTCGCTTCACAGATGGTTAATTTTACAGCAGGTCTTCAAAAAGCGATGGAAGACGTGAATGGAATATTCGAAGCACAGCGAGAGCACGCTGAACGGTTCGCGGCATCTGCTACACAGCTCGATCAGTTCGGCCAACGGTTTAACGAGACGACAAAAGAGCTTGGTACGATACAAAAAACGGTTGACACGAGTATTAACGCACTCGCAAAAAACATCTCTTCTTTCGAGCAGCAGCTAAAAACGAGCAACGACCGTCATACACAAGGGCAGCAAAAGTTTGAACAGCTCATTCAGCGTTCTGATAAAATGCTGCAAGAAGCTCAGCGTCGGTCTGAAGAGCATGCGCAATCGATGCTTCGCGGCATGCAAGAACAGCTTCAGCACTACCAAAGTCAGCATGATGCACTTGAGAACCGTCTTGCGCAAAAGCAAGACGAATGGCATTACCGCTATGCCGAAAAACAAGGAGAATACGGCCGTGCCGCAGCTGACTTCGCTTCAAGCGTCGGTCAGCTCGAAAAAGGATTCTACGCTGCGGTGGAGCATATCAAGCGTGATTTTACCGACCAAGTTAGAAACATCATGGACAGTCAGAGCCGACAGCTCGCTTCTGCCTTAAATAACTCACAAAATCAAAACAGCCGCGATGATGACATGCGCGAGCTTGCTCGAACGCTCGAAAACCTGCACCACGGTTTAACGCGAAGCATCACCGACAACAATCGCACACTCTCTGACATGTATCACCTCATGCAGCGCATCTACCAAGCTGCGATGAACCAAACATCCAACCCAGTGATCTATGAAACACGCAGTCCTCGCGCACCCGAATACGTCGAAGATGAACGCATGCCAGAAGTCTCGCCGCAACATTTTAGGAGACGGTGACCGGTATGAAGGCGCGTAAATCCTACTACAACGACGATAACCAAGAAACGCAAGAAATCTTCTGGCCAAGTTTTACCGATATGATGAGCATGATGGTGCTCGTTATGATTTTTATTGCGATCCTTGCTTATGTGCAGAGCATCTATAACGCGTATGATCAAGCTCAGATCAAGCGTGAGCTCGGACAGGTGGCTGAAGTGAAGAAGCACATCTCTGATCTCATTCAAAAACAGCTGGAAGAAAACGTGGGAAAAGATAAGATCATTCGTGGACCGAACAACACGATTTCTGTAGAAGGAAACATTCTTTTTGATACGGGAAGTGCCGATATTTCAGAAAAAGGAAAGCAAGTGCTCGACCCGCTCGCTGACGCTCTCGCGGCGATCATCGAAGAAAAGGACATGAGTCAGTATCTATACATCATCTTGATTGAAGGCCATACCGATTCTGTTCCATACGATAACTGGTCGCTCTCCACTAAGCGTGCAGTCGCAGTTGTTGATTATCTTGGAAAAGCAAATCCAAAGCTTGCTAAAAAAGAGTACGCTCAATACCTTGCCGCAACAGGATACAGCGAATATAAGCCGATCGCAAAAGGCAACTCTGCTGATGCCTTACAAAAAAACCGCCGCATCTCGTTTCAGATCATTTTGGACGATGACAAATGGCAGAGCAAACTCAAGGAAATTGTTGATCAATAACAGCACAAAAAAAACGAGCGGAACACTTCGCTCGTTTTCTTTTTCTATTAAGCTTCTTTTTTACGCAACTGGCGCTTGAAATATAAAAAGACCGGAAATGGAATGAGTATAAACCCAGAACTTTTTACAATATTATTTATCTCATTCCTTCTCTCCTGCAACTTTTCGTTTTCAATCATTATCTCGTAGTCTTTCCGCATCTCTTCATCCGTTTTCTTATTAGGCAACGGCTTTCCGTTTTCATCATATACTACTTCCGCTAAACCCAGTTTGTATTCTGCAAAACTAGCTTGATATGTATCCGGGCTCACTATATCGGCCACGCTCATAAATACGCTAATACTTCCTCCTATCGTTAGCAAAAGCGTCGTAAACAACACCAAATAGATATACAAATGTCTAAACATCTTCTCTTCCCCCTTCTCATCGTAAGCTGCTTTTGACTTCACAGCTGCAATCGCCACTCCTACAAATAACAATAATACGACCACGGCAAAGTACACCAAGTAATCTAGATCAAAATTAAACATATCTTCACCTAGCTTTCTATTAAAAATGGCTATATTCACAGAGCTACTCTTCTATAGTTCTTCTATTATTTGCTATTACTATATAATTCTCCTTTAAACTTCTATATGATTCTATAATAAAAATGGAAATATTTTTATAAAAAGTAAAACTATTTATCTTTCCACTACGAATATATGAGCAAGACAACCTTTTTAGTCTGGAAGTGAAAAGAATATCATGATGAAGCAGAAAAGATGGATCAGGTCTGTTCAAAAAAGAGGCGATCAACATGCGGCGAACGAGCTGATCTCTCATTACTATCAATCAATCTATGCCTATGTTTATAAACAAACACTGAACAAAGAACTATCACTCGATCTAACACAGGATATATTTATTAGCATGCTTCAATCCATCCAACAGTTTGATGAGAAAAAAGCATCTTTCAAAACGTGGCTATACCGAATCGCAACATACAAACTCGTAGATTATTTTAGGTCTAAAAACTATACATATGATCGTTCCACAGACTCGATAGAAGGTGTTGATGTGGCTACACCTTCAGATTTCACGCTGCAATTGGAATGGAGAGAAGACATCGAAAAGGCGGCACGAATCATAAATGCGTTCCCAATCATCGATCAGCAAATTCTCCGGCTAAAATTGTTCGGAGAGCAAACGTTCATTGAAATTGCTAGTTCTCTCGAAATGCCTGAGTCATCTATCAAAACAAAGTATTATGCTGCAATAAAAAAAGTGAAGCAGCGAATGGAGGCTGAATAAATGGAGAAGCAAAAAGTTTTCATAGATTACCCAACTGATGCCGAAAGAAAGAACCAAATTTCCTATATCGTATCTGTTGGTCTAACTAAACCCAAATCGTTTCTATCTTATCTTCTTGAGATGTATCAGCAGCTTGGCTTTCGCTATTTATTCCGAGATGCCACTGAAATTCTGTTTACGACCTGTTTAGCACTAGCTTTACTGCTATACGGCATATTCTCAATGAAATCATCCATAAACACGCAAGATTTGTATTCGTTCATCTTTACGCTTTCTCCTATTTTTTTCTTTGCCCTATCCTCTCTATTTTTAGTGCGGGCTTTGATGAAGGACACCTTTTCAGTAGAGATGACTTGTAAGTACCATGTTTTCCAACTAGCCGCTTTTCGTATGTTGATTTTTAGTCTGCTAACGATGTTCATGAATATCGCATTGATTATCGTTCTATCGTTCTTGTTTCAGTCGATTCAAATTCTAGATGCATTGCTGTTATCATGCAGCTCGTTAAGTATATTTTCGGTTCTTTACCTGTACGCCTTGCGCCATGCAAAAGGGCCTTACGCTACGTATGTCATGATGACAAGCTGGCTAATCGTGAATGTTCTGCCAGCCACCTTAAATCAGAACGTGTACGGTATGTTTTTACGTCATGTACCTGCGTATGTGTATGGCGTCGTACTCATCATCAGCATCGTGCTCTATGTAAAAACGTTAAAAAAACTAATCGCATTTCGAGGCGCAGAAGGAGTTTTATAAATGTTAATCGTTGAAGATGTTACAAAAAATTTCGGCCAGTTTCATGCATTAAAAAACATTAACCTCGAGTTTCATAATGGTGTCTATGGATTGTTGGCACCGAATGGAGCGGGTAAGACAACACTGATCAAGATGCTCACGACCCTATTGTTTCCGACAAGCGGAAGCATCCGATACGACGGAGAAGATATTATTAAAATGGATGAAAGATACCGGGAAATGATTGGTTACCTTCCGCAGGAGTTTGGCTATTACAAAAATTATTCGCCTACCTCTTATCTACTTTACCTCGCGGCGTTAAAAGGAATTCACCGAAAAACGGCGATTGTTCGTGTTGAAGAACTGCTTAAAACGGTAGCACTGGATCATGTGGCAAATAAAAAGATGAAGAAGTTTTCCGGAGGGATGATTCAGAGAGTTGGAATCGCTCAGGCCATGTTGAATGATCCAAAGATTCTTATTCTAGACGAACCAACAGCTGGCTTAGATCCTAAAGAAAGAGTTCGTTTTCGTAATCTGCTTACAAACCTGGCACGCGATCGTATTGTTATTTTATCCACGCATATCGTGTCTGATGTAGAGTCAATCGCAAACGAAATCATCATGATCAAAAACCAAGAAGTGTTATTCAAAGATACCGTCTCTAACATCTGCCGCAAAATTGATGGCCTCGTTTACGAGACGGAAGTGAGTTATGAACAAACAGAACAATTTCGGACGACTTACCTTACTTTGTCTGAAAAACAAGAACACGGAAACATGCACATGCGCTTTTTAACCACAGATACAGCGAAACCAGAATGGAAACCTGTTCATCCGAACTTAGAAGATGTCTTTTTGTATATCTATCAAGATGGGGTACTATCTGATGATCAAACGGCTTGAATTTAAAAAAATCATCTCGTCCCCTATTATTCTAGGATTGTTTGTACTGTTTCTTTTGTTCAACTGCTTTCTCATTTATGAGCAATCATCCATTCGAAATGATATGAAATCACTTCAGCCAATTGTAAAAGAAAGCGGAACGCTAATGGATGAAGAGGGACGTAAAAAGTTGCAGACGTCTTATGAACAAGATTTGCATACTTGGAATGAGCTCTCACAGAGAAAAACTGGAGACACCTATCAAACAGCAGCGGCCTTTTATAAGCCAGAGCTTTACTATAGTTTGATTGAATCAAAGATTTATTCAGAAAAAGAACTGCAGAACATCAACAAACTAGCCATAAAAGAAACGTATCTAAACTCTATTCAGGATATTGAAACGAAGTACAGCACCTTTAATGTAATGGATAATGCAGAAGAAGGCATCCGCCTTTTCGGCTTGAAAGGTGCAGCTGCTGAAAAAGTTCGTGAGCAATACACGGTATTAAAACCACGTGTAGAAGAGCTTATCCAAAACAAAGAACACCTTCATCTTTTCTTTCATGGAAAGATGTTTGGTACACATTCTTTTCTTTTTAAAACGTTATTTGGGTTTACGCTTTTTCAAGCGATGATCTTAATCGTTCTGTTTACTGCTTTTATCGTGAACTATGAATTCGAACATAAAACAGCCTTAGTCTCTTATGCAACAAAACGCGGCAGAAGATTGATGTGGGATAAACTTCTTGTGTCCATCTTCACATCAACACTTGTAACGGTCGCTCTTCTCGCTATCACACTGTCCGTTTATTTTATAGTGTTTGACTATTCTAGTCTTTGGAACGTACCGATTAGTACAGGATTCTTAATCGAATTAAACAATATCCCTTTCATTAGCTGGTGGGACGTCACGTTTATCCAATATCTATTCATGTCATGTGGTTTAGTCGTAATCTGCCAAATCCTATTTGTGCTGATTACGTTTTGCCTCTCCATGCTGATACGGAACAGTTATATCGTTTTCACTTTTTTTGGTGTTATCTTTTTGGCAGGTCTTTATATCCCGAGCCTCATGCCCAAGGAAAGCACGATGCTTCTATACACGCACTTCTCACCTTTTATTCTCGTGATGAACGTGAAGAAATGGTGGATGGAGAGCGGTGTTTTTACGACTTTCAAATATTATGAGATCATCACGGTAACAGGGTGGTTAGTTGCTTTACTGCTCACAGCATGGCTGTTCATCAAACGTTTTACCAGAGAAAATATATAGATAGGACGCGAACTTATGAGAATCTTATTTAATGAGATAAGAAAGCTGTTTTCGGTAAAAATAATCTGCCTGCTGCTTTTAGTCAGCTTCATCGTGTATCAACAGTTTATTATGTTTGAATTTAAGCATTTTCCTAACGGCAGACCGCTACTAGATGATTTCCGCGCTACGCAAAAAATGCTAGTTGATTATGGAGAATCTATGGATAGTGAGGAATTTAAAGATTTTAAAGGTATTAAGGAACAACGAATATCAGAAGCAACAGCGTATCTCAAGTCACAGAAAGAAATGGTCGCTGCAGGTATTGATACGTATGAGGAATTTAGCAACATGGATCTGGAAAACGAAAAACTAGCTGCGCTGCACAGCAAAATTATTTTTGAAGACTATGTTGATGTTTTTTGGGAGATTCAAGCACGCGATTGGATCATCGACAGATATGAGCATCCTGAACGTTTTAACGAGCATGAACTAACTCCAAAACAAAATGCACGTATGGATGAACTGGTTAAAAGTGGATCAACAGAGGCGATATTTACGGATATGGTGTTTGATAACTATAATGTTTTAATAAAATATGTAGCCAATCTTATCTTCCTAAACATCATGATTATTCTTATGCCACTATACATACGAGACAAGCGAAATCACGTACAGCTTCTGCAGTATACATCAAAAACAGGACGCAGCCTTTTTTCTCAAAAGCTTCTTACAGGAATATCTGCAGCAATGATTGTTATTACTGCTCAGCTCGCTTTTTTCTTTTTCATGTATAGAGGCAATGACACGAGCATGTTCTTTTCGCTGTCAATCAACTCTATTTTTAATTTTTTTGTTTCGTGGTTTGATCTAACCTTTTTTCAATATATCGTTCTTACTGTTATTTGTGTCTACCTGTTAGGAATCGCATTGGTATTGGTAGGAGCTTGGATATCGAGCATCGCTCCCAATTATATGACGAGTGTAGGTCTGCATGTTCCGCTAGCATTCTTGCTGTTTGGTTCAGGTACTGCATATCTTATTCAGAACCTGACTACAATCTATTTAAATCCTTACCTGGTACCTATTTCTTTCGTTATCATTTTAGTTCTTAGTTCACTATTGTTTATGTGGCGTTATCGAAGTGAAAAAGTGAAGAATATTTAAGGAGGAGCAGCATCAGCTAGTTTATGCAGATGCTGCTTTGTTAGTCTTAAAAAAACACCAGCCACTTAGCCGATGCTTCCCATACTACTGCTTTATTTCTTCTTTACCGGCACCCAGATCTCACTTCTAAATGTAGGTGACGTCGTATCTTTATCCGCGTTCCAAAGAATTTCTGGTCCTTCTGTTTGTTCGTATGACGATGATGGGAACCATTCTGAATAGATGCGTCCCCACACGTTCTGAAGTGTTTCGGGAAACGGACCGACCGCTTCAAAGACTGCCCATGTAGTTGGTGCAACCTTCAATTCTGACAGTTCTTGTGGACATTTTTCTGTTGTGGCTGTCCCAATATAATGATCAAGCTCACTGTTTTCAGTTGTCCTCTCCGAAAAGTTCGTTGAAGCGCTGATTAAGTTACTTGGCTCTATATTTGATAAGCTCTTCAGCACACTAATCATCTCTGGTGTGAGGCTTTGCCACATCCCGGCGATCTCCGGATTTACTCCTTCAAAAACGAGTGGAACACGTTTTTTTAGACCCACAATGGAAAATGCCTCTTTTTCAACAATACGATAGTTCATCTCACTTCCTCCTTTTACCGATAATTGAAAGGACATGCGAGGAAAGGCTTTGAGTGAATGACCGTTTTTACGAGCTTCTGAAGGTGTAATGCCATGCATCTGCTGAAAGGCTTTTGTAAAAGAATCTGGTGAAGAGTAGCCATATTTCACTGCCACATCAATCACTTTTATGTCGCTGTTCTGCAACTCAAAAGCTGCAAGAGTTAGCCGTCTGCGGCGAACGTATTCTGAGAGTGAAATTCCTGCCAAAAAGGAAAACATTCGTTTAAAATGATATTCTGAACAATATGCACGTCTGGCTACTTCCGCAAAGTCGATCTCATATTGAAGATGATCCTCCATATATTGCAACGCGTCGTTCATACTCTTAAGCGAATCCATCCAGATCGCCTCCTTTCAAAATAAGAATAACAAGGGGATGAAGATGACATCCGACAATCTCTGTATATAGTTTAACGGATTTGACGTTTTTATCGCACAAAAAAACAACCGCTGCTACGGGCAACGGCTGTTCCAAATTACTATTTAAAAAGGGGGGGTAGTACTACTATTCCCAGCTCACATTTTTTTATTCATCATTTTGCAAGTTTCATAGATTTTTTTTGCACGACCTCTGTTTTTCCATAATAACTATGCAAAAACATACCGAGCATAATGATCAGAACGCCCATCATAGAGAGGAACGTTGGGCTTGCAATCGATAACAGCCACATCTCACCAGCTAACACAAAAATAATCTCAGCAGATTGTGTCGCTTCTACACCTGCAAGTTTGACAGGATTGTTCGCACAAAGGTCCGTCGCTTGGAAAAAGAGAACGGTTGCGATAACACCTGATGAAATGGCGACTAAAAACGTCTGCCACAACTGATCGTTCGTCGGAGGTCCGCTCTCCACCCATCCGATTCCGGCGAGAACAATCCACCACGGAAGTGATGCAATCGTCATACCGAATGCTCGTTGAAAAGCATCTAGCCTTTTGTTCGTAACTACCATCATTTTTCGATTGCCGAGTGGATAGGCGATTGCCGCAATCAAAACAGGCAGTACAACGTTCAACCAAGCGGAGCCGTTCACACCACTCGCTTCTTGCACTTGAACGAGTGCAACACCCGCCAATATGATGAGCGAAAAACCAAGTCCTTTAAAGGGAATCTTTTGGCGCGTTGCTCCTTCCGCTTTGTTTCCTTCATAAAAGAAGGGCACGAGAAGAGAACCCGCAACGATCGTAATCTGCCAAGTCGCCGCGACTAACCAAGCCTCTCCAAAACCTGCTGCATATGTAATCGGTGCATAAAAGAGTACGAATCCTACCGAACTCCATAAAAACCACGTGCCAAATCGTTCCTTAAGTTCTTGAAACACAGGACGCACGTTTCCACGCATCCAAACGATGATCCACAATAATGGAACCATGTAAAAAAAGCGAAGGGCTGCACTCCAATGCCAGCTTCCGCCTGATAAGTCCATGGAACGATTCAAAATGAACGTGACACCAAAGAAAAAGGCTGCCGCAATTCCAAGCCATATCGGTCTCATGTTAAGTCCTCCGTTTCCCTTTAAAAAATATGCATCTGTCTTGTCCAACATGCTTATCTTTTTTTATTATCTTACCATATGGTTGTATGAATTTGGGAGGAGTCTTTTGGTTCAATAATTACGAGGTAAATTACTTTTTTTACGAGGTAAACTGCCATTTATACTTGGTAATCCAACATTTATCCGATTTTCGACTATAATCGAAACCTCTGTAATAAACAAAAAGAAGCGAAACCTCAGTGAAGTTCCGCTTCCCCCTAAGCCAAAAACACAGCTCCATATCCAAGCGATCCTATAATTACAAACACAGGAGACACTTTTAATTTCTCCATCAATAAAAAACTGGCAGCCGCTAGAAACAGCGTGTGCATCCAACCGACACTGATATAAGATTCGGCAAAAAACTGATACGCCATGATGCCAAGAAGCACAGCAATCGTCGGCTTTACATACGTGCTCATGTTCTTCACGCGTGGTGAATCTTTAAATTTATACACAAGACCTAAAAATGCGACCATCAATAAAAGGGAAGGCGCAACGGTTGCGAAGACACCAACAAACGCCCCGAACCAGCCTCCTTCTTGAAATCCGATGTAGCCTGCCATCTTCGTCGCGATAGGACCAGGAAGTGCGTTACCTAGCGCAAGAACTTCAGTAAACTCATTAACAGAAAGCCATTCATAGCGGTCGACGACTTCGTTTTCAATCAAAGGAATCGACGCTGGGCCACCGCCATATCCTAAAATTCCGGGTATGAAAAAGGCGAGAAAAATATGCCAAAACGTCATCCTGTCTCCTCTCCTTCCCGCACGCTTGCTTTCTTTTTATCCGTTCCCTTCAATGGTCCAAAAAGAGCGTATGCCAATAATGCACCAATAATGATTCCAGGATGAACACCGAGAAATTGAAGAAGAATAACACCAGCGAAGATGTGAAAAAGGCTCAGTTTTAAGCCTAACCCTTTTTTGGAGCTATCAAAGAACTGCCACGTGAGAACAGCTAGCATCACAGCGACAACGGGAATGACGCCTTTTGTCATGCCTTGTACCCATGGCTGATCCTTAAATTCTCGGAGTGAGGTTAAGAGCAGAATCATGAGGATAATGGTCGGCAGAATCGTTGCTAATAGCGCAACCAAAAGACCCATCATGCCTGCCACTCGATATCCGATGTATCCGGCCATTTTTGTCGCGATCGGCCCAGGCAGTGTGTTTCCTAGCGCCAACACATCTCCAAATTCTTCGTCGTTCATCCATTTGTATTTTCCGACCACTTCCTTATGAACCAAAGGGATGGAAGAAGGACCTCCCCCATACCCCAGCATGCCCGAACGAAAGAAGGCAAGAAACAAGTTGAGATACGTCATGTGATCAGTCCTTTATTCTTAGTTGAGTTTTGTGTGTTACCATGCAGCGATCGAGCCATCTGTTCTTCCTTCCGTTCCACCTACTAAAACACCAGTCTCTGGGTCTCTCCAAATGATCTGTCCTCGACCAAAGTTCCCTGAATCTGCAGCCACTTGAACGTCATGACCCCTTCTTGCTAAATCATCAACAATATGCGGCGGCAGTGAGCGTTCAACTAGAACTTTCTTATTCTCCATCCACTGCCAGCGTGGCGCATCTAGTGCCGCTTGCGGGTTCAGATGAAAATCTACCGTGTTCATCACAACCTGTACGTGACCTTGAGGCTGCATATAGCCTCCCATCACACCGAAAGGACCTACCGCTTTTCCGTTCTTCGTTAAGAAGCCAGGAATGATCGTATGATACGTCTTTTTACCAGGAGCGAGCGCATTATCTTGATTTGAATCTAGCGAAAAATCATGTCCTCTGTTCTGCAGGCCAATTCCCGTCTCAGGAACGACTACGCCAGAACCGAATCCCATGTAGTTGCTCTGAATGAACGAGACCATATTACCTTCTTCATCTGCCGTTGCTAAATATACCGTTCCACCACTTGGCGGTGTTCCGGGTTCTGGCTGAAGAGCTTCACTACTGATCAGGTCTCTTCGTTTTGCAGCATAGCTCTCTGACAATAATCCCTCAATAGATACATTCATCCTTAGTGGGTCTGTTACATATTTTTTCGCATCAACAAAGGCTAGTTTGATGGCTTCGATCTGTTTATGATAGCTTTCCGCTGATTCTTTTTCGGTAAAATTATATCCTTTTAGCGTGTTAAGTGCCATAAGTGCAACGATGCCTTGACCGTTCGGCGGTATTTCCCAAACGTCGTATCCTCTGTAGTTCACGCTGATCGGTTTTACCCACTCGGGATAAAAGGTAGCAAGATCCTCACTTCGGAGAAATCCGCCGTGCGCTTCTGACGCCCCGCTTATTTTTTGTGCGAGTGCTCCTCTATAAAAGGATTCTGATTTCGTTTCTGCGATATCTCGTAATGTACTAGCATGGTGAGGTGAGCGCCAAATCTCACCTACTTCTGGCGCACGTCCGTCTGGAGCAAAGGTTTGGAACCAGTTCTCGAACTCCTCACCTTTTAATTCCCGCTTGTACGTTTCATACGCTTTACGCCAGTACTTACCGAGAATAGGCGTTAATGGGTAGCCTTCCTCGGCATAAGAGATTGCGGGTTGCAGCACTTCCTTAAACGGTAATTTACCAAATCGGTTGGATAGTTCTGCCCAAGCTGCTGGTGCACCTGGAACCGTAACCGGTAGCCAGCCGAATTTTGGCATATTATCATGTCCCGCTTTCTTTACTTCTTCAATAGAGATGCTTCTTGGTGCAGGTCCACTCGCGTTCAAGCCATGCAGTTCTCCATTCATCCAGACGAGGGCAAACGCATCACCACCGATTCCGTTCGATGTTGGCTCAACAACCGTTAGGCAAGCTGCGGTGGCAATGGCAGCATCAACCGCATTTCCACCCTTTTTTAACATATCAAGCCCAGCTTGTGCGGCGAGCGGCTGACTTGTCGCAACCATCCCTTTTTTCGAAAAAACGCTCATACGATCTGAATGATAAGGGTTATGAAGGGCATTGTACTGAAGTTTCTGTTGTGTATCCTGTATCGTTTGATTCATGATTCTCACCTTTCGTGGCAGGCGATAAAATGACCTTCATCAATTTCGCGCCATGCGGGTTTTTCTGTTGAACAATGTTCTTTAGCAATAGGACAACGCGTATGGAACGGACATCCAGTTGGTGGATTGGAGGGACTAGGCAGATCGCCCCTTAACCGGATACGTTCTCTCTTTCTCCCAACAGTCGGCCTCGGTATCGCAGACAATAACGCCTCCGTATATGGATGTGTCGGATTTTCGTACAGCTTATGAACAGGTGCGAGTTCTACCATCTGACCTAGATACATAACCAGCACTCGATTGCAGAGGTGACGCACTACACCAAGATCATGCGACACGAACAGATAGGTTAGGCCATGCTTTTCTTGGAGATCGCGTAAAAGTTTTATCACTTGTGCTTGGACAGAAACATCTAATGCTGACACAGGTTCATCGCACACGATAAAGGATGGATTGATCGATATCGCTCGGGCAATCCCGATTCGTTGTCGTTGACCTCCGCTAAACTCGTGCGGATAGCGGTCATAGTGTTCTTCTTTTAGACCAACCTCGTTTAAAAGTTGAAGAACCCTTTCTCTTCGTTCTAATGAGGTTAGATTTGTATGAATGATAAGCGCTTCTTCTAGAGCATCACCAATCCGCTGTTTTGGGTTAAGTGAGGCATACGGATCTTGAAAGATCATCTGCATCTCTTTTTTATAAGGCTTTAACTGCCTCGATGAATATTTACTAATGTTATTCCCGTTAAAAACGAGTTCTCCTTCTGTCAGCGATTCAAGCCCAAGGATCGTTCTTCCGAGCGTCGATTTGCCGCAGCCGGATTCACCAACAACGCCGAGTGTCTCTCCTTTATAAATATCAAGCGTGATTCCGTCAACTGCCTTCACATGGTTCTTTACCCGCTGCAGCATGCCGCCTCTCACAGGAAAATGCTTTTTTACATTTTTAACGCTATAAAGAACTTGCTCGTCTACCGCCATTCTGTTCGACCCCCTCTTCTTGCAGCCAGCACCTTACACTCTGTTTATCTGTAACGTGAAACGTTTTCGGAGATTTTTCCATACATTTATCAAAAGCATACGGACAGCGTGGATGAAAACGGCATCCCGAAATCTGCTCATTTAGCATAGGCATCGATCCTGCGATCGGCTTCAGATCAAATTCAGGATCATCAACATTTGGTACAGAAGCTAACAAGCCTTTTGTATATGGATGCTGTGGATGTTCAAAGATTTCTTCCACACGGCCTTCTTCGATTATTTCTCCTGCATACATCACGATCACTCGATCAGCAATCTCGGCGACAACTCCCATATCATGTGTGATCATAATCATGCTCATGTCGAGCTGTTCTTTCAAATCGTTGAGAAGGTCGATGATTTGAGCCTGAATGGTCACATCAAGCGCTGTTGTCGGTTCGTCAGCGATCAACAGAGACGGGTTGCAAGATAGTGCGATCGCAATCATGACGCGCTGCCTCATCCCTCCGCTCAACTCATGCGGAAATTGATTCATCCGTTCGACGGGTGACGGAATCCCAACCATCTTTAAGAGCTCAATTCCTCTCATATGAGCTTGTTTCTTTGATAGCTTCAGATGAATCATCAATGGTTCCCGAATCTGAAAACCAATCGTGAATACTGGGTTTAAAGCTGTCATCGGTTCCTGAAAAATCATAGATACATCGTTTCCGCGAACCTTCTGCATCTGTTTTGGTGACATCTCGGCAAGGTTTTTTTGATTGAACGAGATCGATCCGTCTGAAATCAATCCATTTGATGGAAGAAGTCCCATGATGGAAAGAGCTGTAATACTTTTACCACAGCCCGATTCTCCAACGATACAGAGTGTTTCTCCTTTTTTTACTGAAAAGGAAGCGCCCCGGACAGCCGGCAATGGACCGTCCGCTGATTTAAACGTTGTCACTAAATCCTTTACCTCTAAAACAGTCTCTTTCATCATCCATCCCTACTCTCTATAAACGCCGTAAAGTGACCACTGTCCTGTAGGTTCCATCTCAAAGCCTTTAACAGATTTATCGTAAGCGGCTGACGCGATGCCATGGTAGATCGGCAGAACCGGCAGCTGTGTCATCACATATTCATCCGCTTTTGTTAAGATTTCCTTACGCTGTTCTTGATCTACAACAGAACGAGATTGATCGATCAGCTTATCGAGTTCAGCATCTTTATAACGGCTTAAATTTGTCGCATCAATGTTTGCTGAATGAAGTCGCGGGAACAATAATTCACTTCCATCTCCTGTAACGTTCGACCAGCCAGCGATCGTAATATCAAAGTCACCTTTTTTCGAGACATCCAGGTAAGTACCCCACTCGATCGTCTCAATGGTTGCGTTTATCCCCGCTTCTTTTAACTGTGACTGAATGACTTCAGCCATGTTCATGTACTGACTCGTATTAGCAGCTAGTATTTTTATCTCTTTTTTGTCAAACCCGTTATCTTTCACAAGTTTCTTTGCTTCTGCCTGATCAAACTTCGGTCCTTTATCACTGCTTTCGTTATGCCCAAAAACTTCTGGTCCGATGAAGCTGTTTGAATAAACTCCGAGACCGTTTAACTTTTTTAAATAACCTTCACGGTTGATTGCTTGTGAAACAGCTTGTCTAAATTTCAAGTCGTTCATCGGTTCTTTTTCCATGTTAAAAGCCAAGTAGTAAACGGGAGTTCCTTCTTTTTTCTGTATATCAACGTTCTTAATTTTCTCTAGACGCGGCATCAGTTCAGGTGCCAGTCCATCGATCAACTGAACTTTTCCGGTCTGCAGCATAGAGATCGCCGTTGATACTTCAGGAACGACTGTAAACGTTAGCTTTTCAAGTTTAGCCGGCTTCTGCCAATAGTCCTTGTTCTTCACCAGTACGATGTCATCGCCGTTTACTTTTTCAGAGAACGTAAATGGTCCTGTTCCAACTGGATCTTTCATGAGATCTTGTTTTTGATCAGCTGTTGGAGATACGATGGCCGCATTTGAGTGCGTTAAAGCCGCAAGCATCGGTCCATATGGCTTCTCTGTTTTTAAAACAACCGTATGCTCGTCCTGAACTTCGATGGATGATACAGGTGCTAAAAGTGATGCACGCGGTGCTGCAGTCTTCGGATCTTTTAATTTATCAAACGTGTATTTAACAGAATCTGCGTTGAACGGAGTCCCATCGTGAAATTTTATATTCTTCTTCAACTTGATCACCCACGTATTTTCGTCTGGGTTTTCATAGGATTCTGCAAGGTGTGGAACGATTTCACCTTTTTTATCTCGAACAAATAACGTTTCATAGATCTGTTCGATCACTGTAGATGATACAGAATCATTTGTTAGAATCGGTGATAGACCTACCACTTTTGAAGTCGTTGCATAGGTTAGCTCTTGTTCAGCTTTACCTGCACTTCCTCCTGATGAAGAATTGCTGCTGCAACCCACTAAAGCCAGTGACAATACAAAAAGAACCGTTAGCAAACTAGCAAACCACTTTTTTCCCATTTGTCATATCCCCCTCTTATTTGTCCAAACTCATTCCTTGATCTAACGCGTCACGAAGCGCATCACCGACAACATTAAACGCAAACACAACTAGCATGATGGCGATACCCGGAATCACGATCATATGAGGCGATGTCCACATGTACTCCTGTCCTGCAGCAATCATCGCACCCCATTCTGGCGTTGGCGGCTGTGCCCCTAAGCCTAAAAAACTTAATGATGCCGTTGATAGAATCGCAGTTGCCATCCTCATCGTCGCAAACACGATGATAGGAGCCATACAATTTGGCAGAACATGCCTGACCATGATGCGAAGGTCACTTGCTCCAAGTGATCGCATCGCGATAATGTACTCTTGCTTCTTAATGGAGAGAACACTTCCCCGGACGATACGCGCACACGTCGGGATTGACCAGATACTAATCGCAATTACAACGTTCACAAGGCTTGTCCCTAAGATTGCAATGATCAGCATAGCTAGCAGAATACCAGGAAAAGCAAACATTAAATCTACAAATCTCATAATGATACCGTCGAGCCTTCTATAGTAACCAGATAGCAAACCAAGTACGACTCCGCCCACTAAACCAAGACTTACAGCACCGATTCCTACTAGCAACGAGATTCTCGCTCCATATACGATTCTGCTCCAGATATCTCGTCCATAATTATCCGTTCCTAGCCAATGCCCTTCTGTCCCAATAGGCAGTTCACTCAGTTCCAAGTTCTGTTTGTTTGGATCCACTCCTACGATGACTGGAGCCGCAAGAGCCATGAACAGCTGAAAAGCAATGATCACGAGACCGACGATAGCCATCTTATTCTTAATGAGTCGTTTCCACGTTTTGTAAAGCGCAAATTCTTTCTTTTTCTTATGTGACGGTAACTGCTGTGTTACTACTTCCGTTGACATGTTATCCCCCCTTCGCGTTTATTCGTAACTGATCCTTGGATCAATAAAGGCATATACGATATCGACAATTAAGTTCACTAAGACGAACAGTGTGGCTACAAGAAGGACCGACCCCTGAACCATCGGAAAATCACGAGCTGCAATAGACTCAATCATGAGCCTGCCAACCCCGTTGATGGCAAAAACAGATTCTGTAATGATGGTGCCTCCAAGTAAGAAACCAAAATTCAAGCCGATCACTGTAATGACTGGAATCATTGCGTTTCGAAGACAATGCATCATGATGACTGTTCTTTCACGAACACCTTTCGCTCTTGCCGTTCTTACGTAATCTGCTCGAATCACTTCCAACATCGCAGAACGACTCATTCTGGCGATCATTGCGGCTGATCCTGTTCCAAGAGTAATAGCAGGAAGTGCGAGCTGTTTCATTCCTTCGATGGTCCAGAACGGTTCGGTCAATCCCCCGACTGGAAACCATTGAAGGTTAACAGCGAATATTAGGATCAATATCGCACCTAACCAAAAGTTAGGAATGGAGATTCCCCCAAGAGCAATAATGGTGCTCAGTCCATCAAACCACGTGTTATGCTTTAATGCTGATATGATTCCTGCCGTTACACCGATTACAATCGCAACAATAATACTTGCGATCGCAAGGTTCAGTGTGTTTGGAAAACGATCGATAATCGCTTCTGACACCGCTTGTTTTGTCTGATAGGAGAAACCTAAGTCACCTGCAAAAATACCTTTTAAGTAATCGAAATATTGAGCGAGCAACGGCTCATTAAGTCCAAGGTTTTCTCTGATCGCTTCAACGTCTTCTTGAGTCGCTGTTGGTCCGCCGATTATACTTGCCGGATCACCTGGCGCAATATGCATACTCATAAAAACAATGAATGAAATACCGATTAATAAGAGCACTAGCTGAAAAATACGCCTTACAATCAAACCTGCCATTTTCTCTTCACCTCTCCCCTTTTTTCACTTTTTCGGTACAATTAAGTAGAAATGACCTCCGTTTGTTAACCAAAATCCATATATAAACTAACAAACGTTTTATATTGTTTCTGATTATAAAATATATTCAGAATATTTTCTATATAAAATCATAATTTGGTTCTTTGTTCCCGTACCTATGTAAGTAGACATAAACTAATGCACTACTAAACGTTTTTGAGATAGGAAGATGCACCTAGTTGATATAATTGCTTCACTAGAATAATAAAAGAGGATTCGAAATGGATAGCTGTCCATTCGAATCCTCTTTGTATTCTTTATAGTTTTAGCCCTGATCGGCTCTTGAATCTTCTGAGTAGAATATGTGATTCTACTCTCGAAATACCTTTGATGCCATACAGTTCATTATTGATAAACTTCTCTAACGAAGGAAAATCTTCTACCAATACGTGCATATGTAATGTGCTTGGCCCAGTCATCTGGTAGCAGCTTGCGACACTTGGATTATTCACGAGTTTCTCTGCTACTTTTACTAAATAGGCTGGTTCACAGTCCACTTCAAAGAAAGCTGAAACGGTCTTACCTGCTGCTTCTGAGTCAATCACCACACTGAACTTTTCTATTACTCCCGCTTTTTTCATCTGATTAACACGTTCGCGAACAGATACACGGGAAAGGCTTAATTCCTTACCGATCTCTGCATAAGACATTCTACCGTCTTGTGTTAGCAGCTCTAATATTTTTCGATCTGTATCATCTATTTTCAAATCAATCACCACGCTTACATTGAATGAATTCATTGTAAGCGTTATTTTCTCAAAATTCAAATAAGGACTAAAAATGCAATGTATTCACCCTGTATTACAACAGTTTTAAAAAATTCAACACATTCTCAGAAACCCAGTCATATCAAGGATAAACAGTTGGACAGATGACTCAATTTTATAAAAAATGAGAAAATGTTATAAAACAGGTGTTGCAAAATATAAACTGTTATAATACAATGCATTATAATCAATTCAAAAACAAAACAGGAGGAATTTAAAATGAAAAACTACTTGGAGCTTCACCGTAATATTCCGGACAAAACGTGTATAGAATGTGGATGTGTAATCGAAGAACAACATGAATCTTATCTTTATGAGTGCGAGCGCTGCATGGGAAAACACGAGAGGTAAATTTTTTTACCTCTTCTGTTATATAACAATAATATTTTAACTCTATCTGTTTAATAACATGTTCAGAAAGGACTGTGTCATAAGTGACGATTGAAACTACTAATCTACAAGTGTTAGGCGACATTACCCCAGCGTATGAAAAAATATTAACACCCGGTGCCCTTCTTTTCTTAAAATCATTGCATCTTCACTTTAATAACACCCGAAAAGAACTTCTGAAACAACGAAAAGCCAGGCAGAGTGAGATTGATGCTGGTATCATGCCTACCTTTTTACCGGAAACCGAACATATCCGAAACAGTAATTGGACCATCTCACCGCTTCCACAAGATCTTCAAGACCGACGAGTAGAAATTACAGGTCCTGTTGACCGCAAGATGGTGATCAACGCGCTTAACTCAGGAGCTAGGCTTTTTATGGCAGATCTCGAAGATTCCAACTCTCCTACTTGGGAGAACACGATTGATGGTCAGATCAACTTAAAGGATGCCGTTAACCGCTCCATTTCTTTTGATAATGGAAACGGAAAAACGTATACATTGAACGAAAAGACCGCCACGCTCATCGTACGTCCACGCGGCTGGCATCTTGAAGAAAAACATATCGTTGTCGACAACGAACCGATGTCTGGTAGCTTAGTAGATTTTGGCCTTTATTTTTATCACAATGCAAAGACACTGATCGAAAACGGGTCTGGACCTTACTTCTATCTTCCTAAAATGGAAAGTCATAAAGAAGCTCGCCTTTGGAACGATGTGTTTATTTACGCCCAAGAACAGCTTGGGATTTCAAGAGGCACGATTAAAGCAACTGTACTCATCGAGACCATTGTTGCAGCTTTTGAGATGGACGAAATTTTATACGAACTTCGTGAACATTCCGCAGGTGTAAACTGTGGCAGATGGGATTATATTTTCAGCTATATTAAGAAATTCCGTAATCAGCCACACGTGATTCTCCCTGACCGTTCGCTCGTTACGATGACTGTTCCGTTCATGAGATCCTACTCTCTTTTGGCAATAAAGACATGTCATAAACGAAACGCTCCTGCGATCGGTGGGATGGCGGCACAGATTCCAATCAAAAACGATGAAGCTGCAAACGCTGCTGCTTTTGAAAAAGTGCGTGCTGACAAAGAGCGCGAAGCTTCTGACGGTCATGACGGGACATGGGTTGCCCATCCGGGACTCGTGCCTGTTGCTTTGGACGTGTTCGACCGCATCATGCCAACACCTAATCAGATCGACCGAAAACGTGAAGATGTAGTCGTAACGGCTGATGATTTAGTGGCTGTACCAGAAGGCGAAATCACAGAAGAAGGTTTGCGCGTCAACATTAGTGTCGGCATCCAATACATCGCTTCTTGGCTGAGAGGTAAAGGAGCTGCACCAATCAACCATCTCATGGAAGATGCGGCTACAGCAGAAATCTCACGTGCCCAAGTATGGCAATGGATTCGACACCCGAAAGGCATTTTACGTGACGGCCGCAAAGTGACGTTCGAGCTGGTAGAGGAACTAAAGCTGCAGGAAGTTCAAAAGTTGAGACAAGGAATGAATGAGGAGTCATTCAATTCTGGTCGTTTTATGGAAGCTGTCGCGCTGTTTGATGAACTGATTCGCGATGATGAGTTTCAAGATTTCTTGACCAATCGTGGGTATGAGGTTTTGTAGGTTTGATTTACTGCTGCCTTTGGAAGTGATTGATTTCCGCTCCACTTCATTAGCTATCCGTTTTTTTCTAAAAGACGTCACTGAATAGTTAATCGGAGTGTAAGGTGGGAGACTCCTGGGGGATCAGCGGGACAGGTGAAACACCTAAGAACGCATAGCGTCGAGGTGGTTCACCGCACGCCCCCCGGAAAGCGAGCACCTGAAACGGAGATTAATCACCCACAAGAACAACTTGAGTTAACTTTACGCTACCCACTTTTCAACAATAAAAATCTAAAATATAAACCTTAAGGAGAGAGATTAATGAGTCAATCACGTGTGGAGAAATTACAGAATATGTGGCAAAACGAAGAGCGCTGGTCAGGTGTTCAGCGTCCTTATACAGCAGAAGAGGTTATTCGCTTACGCGGGTCTATCGATATCGAGCATACCCTTGCAAAAAAGGGTGCCGAAAAATTTTGGGATCTGCTTCAGAACGAAACATATGTAAACGCTTTAGGAGCACTAACAGGCAATCAGGCAGTTCAACAAGCAAAGGCAGGTCTGAAAGCCGTATACTTAAGCGGTTGGCAGGTCGCAGCAGATGCCAACCTTTCTGGAAACATGTATCCTGACCAAAGTTTATATCCGGCAAACTCTGTGCCACACGTGGTAAAACGCATTAACTCTGCTCTTCAGCGCGCTGATCAGATTCAGCACATGGAAGGTGGAAACGAAGTGGATTATTTCCTTCCGATCGTTGCCGATGCAGAAGCAGGTTTTGGCGGACAACTGAACGTGTTCGAACTGATGAAAGGCATGATCGAATCTGGAGCGTCAGCTGTTCACTTTGAAGATCAGTTATCTTCTGAGAAAAAGTGCGGACATTTAGGTGGAAAAGTACTGCTGCCGACGATGACGGCTGTACGTAACTTGATCTCTGCTCGTCTGGCGGCAGATGTGATGGGAACGCCAACGATTCTGATCGCACGTACAGATGCTGATGCGGCTGACTTGATCACGAGTGACATCGACCCGGTCGATCGCGCTTTTATTACTGGTGAGCGAACAGCTGAAGGTTTTTACCGTACGAATGCGGGACTCGACCAAGCAATCGCACGCGGTCTTGCTTATGCTCCTTATGCTGATTTGATCTGGTGTGAAACAAGTGAACCGAACTTAGAACAAGCGCAACTTTTTGCAGATGCGATCCACGAGCAGTTTCCTGGTAAACTATTAGCCTACAACTGTTCTCCTTCTTTTAACTGGAAAAAGAAGCTAGATGACGCGACAATTGAAACGTTCCAGCAGCAGCTTGCAGCGATGGGCTATAAGTTCCAGTTCGTTACACTTGCAGGGTTCCATGCACTGAACCACAGCATGTTCGAGCTTGCAAAAGGCTACAAAGCGAGAGGCATGGGTGCTTATTCTGAGCTTCAACAAAGAGAGTTTGATAGTGAGATCGATGGCTATACCGCAACTCGCCACCAGCGTGAAGTAGGAACTGGCTATTTTGATGAAGTCACACAGCTCGTTTCAGGTGGTACCGCTTCAACAACAGCTCTTAAAGGATCTACAGAAGAAGACCAATTTCAGTCACAAAAAGCGTAGAGATAGAGTTATTGGATAGGAGATAAATAGAGAAAGGACAGGTGCAGATGCCCCTGTCCTTTTTAGCATTCAATTTATAAAGGTATTTTGAACACGCCACGATTTTTTTGCATACGTTGACCAGATGATGAACGCCAATAACGCAGAGGCTGAGTTTACAAACGGCGTTTCTGTGTTTATTTCTTCTACAAAGAGAAGTAACAAATCGATTAAAACCGCAAAAACTAACGAAATCTGCAGCAAAAAGATCCAAGTCTTCACGAAAGCTTTTTTTTTCGTAAAAAAGAGATAGAGAAGATACACGTTCAATCCGATCAATCCGATGTTAAAGATGAACTCTCCGTATACGACGTACTTTAATAATAATGATTTGAATTCATAACCTCTGATTGCATGAAATCCCACTTGTACAGCATCTAATTTATACGGCAGAGCTAAGATGAGTCCCACTCCTACTAGAATCAGCCAGCCTCCCAAACCTTTCAAATCTTCTTTTTGTTTTGGTTGTGTCTTCAATGTTCGTCCCCTTTTCTTTTTCCATGAAGGATAAATTAAATCTAACTTGAATATTATATCTAAAATTAAACAGGTCAGGAGTCATGTTATGGAAATGATAAAAACAGCTACTGTTTTTGATGCTGCTGAGATACTTGCGTTACAAAAAATCGCTTATGTGAGTGAGGCTGAATTATACGGAAACTTTGATATTCAGCCTCTTAAGCAAACGGTCGCTGATGTGGAAGAAAGCATAAGAACCCACCACGTATTGAAGTATCTATTTAACGGTAAAATTATTGGCTCCGTCAAAGCTCATGAAAACGAAGGAACGTGCTATATAGGTAAGCTCATGGTCCACCCTGACTTTCAGAACAGAGGCATCGGTAGAAAGTTAGTACAAGAGATTGAGCAATTGTTCGCTGGATACCGTTACGAATTATACACCGGCAGCAAGAGCGTGAAAAATATCTCTTTTTACGAGAAGCTGGGCTACAAAGCGTTTAAAAGCCATAAATTAGACTTTGAAGAAACCATCTTTGTTTTTATGGAAAAGCAGCCTGCTTTGTTAAAAAAATAAAGAAAAGAGGCTGATAAAAGTCAGCCTCTTTCTCGTTCTATTAAGCTTTCACATCACGCTTTTGGAAGACTGTAAACGTAATCGCGAGCATGACCACCGTGTATACGGCGAGAACGCTAATAGAGAATGGTAGCGTTAAGTCCTTAATCATTTGATTCTGTCCATCGATTAATACACTAAGATCCATGTTGGCAAACAACGTGTAGATTACCCAATCTTTGTTGGCAAGAAGAGTAACAATAATGTTACCGGCAAACATCGTAAACATTGCCACACCGATTGCGACAGAGTTACTCATGAACAAGGTTGAAATCATGAATGACATAGCCACGAGTGTTGTTAATTCAATAAATTCTACACCGATGTTAGCAAACACGTACTCCACGATCAGCCTTTCCTTCACTTGCCCATCTTCTGCTGTGATCAAGTACGACTGATCCATGCCTCCAAATCCATAGGCAAGGCCACCTACCAGCCATGTCACTAGAATAACAACAAGCCACATTAAGAACGCGAAGCCGAGTGTTGCAACGAATTTAGATAAAAGAATTTTCCATCTACTATAAGGGCGGATCAGAAGCATCTTGATCGTCCCTTTTGCAAATTCATTAGATACGATATCACTAGCCACTACGATTACGAACAATCCGATAAAAATTGAAAGCCACGACATGTCTTTCGTGAACTGCCAAGCGGTCGTTTCATAAGGAGAAATATCATTAGCAATGGCATATTCGTTCTGCTTGATGGTGGATTCTAAATATTCTATATAGACTTCATCATCATTGTTTTTCTTTGCTTCATCTAGAGTCTTCTCGTCATTCTTAATCGTTTCAGTCAATTCTTGCTTCCAATTTTCGTTCACTTCTACATCTGTTGTTACCTTATCATAAACAGCGATACCGATAATGATAACGATTGGGATAGCAAGGAAGATCCATGTACGTGTTCGGCTAAATATTTTTATCCATTCATTCGTTAACAGGGACAGCCACTTCATTCAGATCTCCCCCTTTCTTTGTCATTTCTAAGAATCGTTCTTCAAGCGTTTTTGTTTTGCGTTGGATACCAACAACGAGAACGCCTGCGAGAACAAGTTGTTTGTTCATTTCAGCTATAAATCGAACGTCTGCTGTTTGGACGATCAGTTCTTGACCTGACTCCGTTACGTTCAGATCTTCGTTTAAATTTAGAAGGACTTGTTTAGCCTGTGTTACGTCTCCTTCAATTTGGAAATGAACCTTCACATCGGCTTCGTCTTCTTGGTTCAGAATCTCGTCGATACGCACAAGCTTTCCATGTTGAATAATGGCAACACGGTCACACATCATCTGCATCTCAGCAAGCATGTGCGAAGAAACAATCACAGAGGTACCGTTGTTCGCGAGTAGACGTAAATAGTTACGAAGGTCATAGATGCCTTGTGGATCGAGACCGTTTGTCGGTTCGTCCAGAATTAACACGTTCGGTCTATGTAAAAGTGCCTGAGCTACACCCAGTCGCTGTCTCATACCAAGCGAGTATGTTTTTACCTTATCGTTAATCGCGTACTTTAGATCGACGAGCTCGATCACTTCGTCAATTCTTTCCTTCGTCACATCCGGCATGATCCGTGCATATTGCATAAGATTTTTGTAACCTGACATATAATCGTAGAGCTGCGGATTTTCAACGATCGCGCCAACGCGTTCCATCGCTTTTTCAAAGTTCCCTCGCAGGTTGTCACCGTTAATCAAAACGTCTCCGTCCGTGATAGAGATCAGCCCAACAATCATTCGAATCGTTGTTGTTTTACCCGCTCCGTTCGGACCAAGCAGACCGAAAATCTCACCTTCTCTTACCGAAAACGATAGATCATCCACAATGGTCTTGCCTTTGATCTTTTTCGTTAAGTTTTTAAGTTCTAACGTATGTGTTGTCATGCGCTCCCCAATTCCTCCTATCATAACTCTCTCTTTTCTCACTGTAATACGACTGAGACAAAAGAAAAGTTTCGTAAATTTTGTAAATTATTTACTTATCACTTTAACACTTCTACTTGCTTTTGATATATGCTTTTCTCTTTTTGTAACGCGTGTTGAGATAAAAACACCCAGTATAACGAGCACACCGCCCGCTCCTTGATACCATGCCAGTGTTTCGTCTATAAAAATAACGGCAAAGATTGCAGCAAACACAGGGATCAGGTTCAAAAAGACTCCAGCTTTACTCGGACCCACCCGCTCAACCGCCATATTCCAAGACATGAACGCAACGATTGATGCAAAGATCCCCGTGTAAAGAATGGTTGCGATAGTGCCAAGTGACCATACTATTTCTTCTGTTTGCATCTCACGTATGGAAAATGGCAGCAAGATGAGTATGCCAAGAAACGCCGTTACAATGAACGTGCTGTATGTAGGGAGAATTCCCGCATATCTTCGAATAAGAAGCGAATAAATGCTCCAGCAGATCACAGCTCCGATTACAATTAAGTCACCTTTATTAAACGACAACTGGAGTAAAACTGTGATTGAGCCTTTTGAGATAATAAATAGCAGTCCAATGAGTGAAATCAGGGCTCCAGCTATCTGTTTTGCGTTAAGCTTCTCTTTGAGAAAAGCAAACGACAATAGGAAAAGCAGAATCGGCGTTGATGTGTTAACGATGGATGCATTAATGGACGTCGTAAAGTGCAAGGCGATGTACAGAAGCGTATTAAAGCCCGTGATTCCAGTAATTGATAAGATGAGGACGACTTGCCAATGTCTTTTTAGCATCTGCCATTCTTTTTGTAAAAAGGGTACGGCAAACGGAAGGAAAATGAGAAACGCCGTACACCATCGCAAAAAAGAGAGTGTTACAGGCGGTAAACTGCTCGCTATGGCACGTCCGATCACAAAATTTCCGCCCCAGATTAAGTTTGCGACCACTAAAAGTACATACGGGTTAACTTTTTGCACGGTGTGAATCACCTCTTTTTTTGAGATTAAGTCGTTTTGAGCTTCAATAAGGTCGTTTTGAGAGTAGATTAAGTCTAAACAGCGACCAATTAAGTCAAAAATCAAAAATAAAGGCCATTCGACAAACCTGAACAGAAAACGTTTGCCTGCCTGCCCCCTAATCAGCAGCGACTAAAATCATTTTCTCCCACTATAGCAGACTACCTTTTAAAGTAGATATGGTCATTTCGCCTCAATCTAAAATTTGTAAGCTTTTTTCCTGTAAATCCACTTTGAATGCTGTACAATGGAAATTAAAATCATTGAAATACTTTACTTTATGAAGTAATAAGCAGAAGAAAGAAGATGACATAATGAAAGCGTATCGGACGTATGTGATTTTATTCCTAGTGATGGTGGTGTGGGGCTTAAATGTAACCGCTACGAAAATTTTGGTTACGAACTTTTTGCCTGTTACCATCACTGGAATTCGTGTTCTAACGGCGGGCTTAACCGTATTTCTGCTTCTCTCTATAATAAAAAAAGTGCGGTGGCTGACAAAAAAAGAGTTCTGGTATGTCTTTCTAGCATCAATCTTTAATGTGGTCGCGCATCACTATTTTCTTTCGATCGGCTTAACCGAAACAACGGCCACGAACGGCGGATTGATCATGGGAATGTCGCCACTTCTCACGACCATTCTAGCTATCTCGTTTTTAGGAACTCCTCTTACGCTCTTAAAATCAATCGGACTTCTTCTTGGTTTCTCTGGCGTTGCGTTCATCGTTTTGGAAGGCAACAGTCAGGTAGCAGGGATCTCGTTCGGTGATGGATACATTTTATTATCTGTACTCACACAAGCGGTAAGTTTCATACTGATCAAACGTGTGGCACACACCTTGGATCCACGACTCATGACCGGTTATATGATGGTGATGGGTTCATTGTTCTTGATCGTGATCGGATTGATTGAAGAGCCACAAGGATTTGCCGGTGTTGTTGAGAATTCGACCGTTTCACTATGGCTGATCTATTTTGCATCAGCTTGTATTGCGACAGCTGTGGGTCACATGCTCTATAATGAGGCAATCGGTAAAATCGGAGCATCAGAAGCTTCAATCTTTATTAACCTGAATCCATTCTTCGCTCTCGTTGGTGCGTATCTCTTTTTAGATGAACAGATTTTGTTTCAGCATATTTTCGGATTTCTGCTCATTATCACCGGTGTACTCTTAGGCTCTGGGGCTGTTGAAGAGATTCGGAACAGAAGATTACGCAAAAAACATGCGGCTTAAAACATGGTGAACGACATAAAAACGACCAGAGATTTTAAAAAATCTGGTCGTTTTCTTATTACGAAGTTATAGACGCTGCTTTCTTCTTCCGTTTTTGCAGCACCACATTTTGAATCGTCAAAAACACATTCCCGACCATCCAATAAAGAGGCAAAACAGCAGCAAGCTTCCATGCAGAAAATAGGATGATGATCGGCATCACGTAACCCATCATTTTTATTTGCGGATTAGATGCAGCAAGCTCTGTTGTACTCATTTTATATTGGATGAATGTTGTTAAAGCCGCTAACACTGGCAGCAGATGGATGGGATCTGCTGTCCCTAGGTTAAACCAAAGAAAATTGTGCAGAGCGATCTCTTTCGTTTTGATGATCGCATAATAGAATGCAAACAAAATCGGCATCTGGATCAATAGCGGCAAACACCCCATTGAAAACGGGTTCACCTCATGTTTTTTATAAACAGCCATCAATTCATTCTGTAATTTCAGTTGAGATTCTCGATCTTTGCCTGTGTGTTTTTCACGAAGCTGTTGAATTTCCGGCTGAATCTCCTTCATCTTTTCCTGATTCTTCGTCTGTTTCAACGTTAACGGCATGATCAGGAATCGTATTACGATCGTTAAGATGATGATCGCAATCCCATAGCTATCGTTAAACAGATACGCCACATATTGAATGAGCTCTGAAAACGGGTAGATGAAAAAATGGTTCCAGATCCCCGGGCTATCTGCGGTAATCGGCGCTTTATTGCAGCCGGATAAAAGAAAAATAGCTAGTAATGAAAGGATGGATATATATTTCTTCAAAGTTGTTCCTCCTTGTTATGAAAACTTTAAGCAAACAAGGAGGAAACGTGCCCTTCTTTATCATCAGGCGATTCTTTTCTAAACATCGTCCGTGCGATCTCATCTCGAATGAAACAATAATTTTGAACGAGGTGAGAATCGGTCATCATCATCTCGGAACATAGCCTGTCCTTTTTCACATGGTGATTTGATCGATGAACAAGAGATCGATTAACGACTGACAGCTGTTTAGCAATAATGAACGTTAGCGCGATACTAATGGATAAAACGAGCGTATCTGTCTGATAGATCAGATCAAAAAACTCCATAAATCAAATCACCTCCTAGTAACAATTATACTAAAGTTTCACCCAATATATCTATGATACAGAGATTTTGCTTCTGCCATATTTTTCGTGCCATGTACAAGCGCACGGCCATCTTTAAAAAGAACGAGGCGGTGACTGCCGCTCTGAAGCTCTAGTAGGTATGGATTACAGCGAACTTCTCCATGTGGCAGTAATCTCTTCTCCATCTCTGTTAAATTTATTTCAATCGTGTGAGCGGGACGAATCTGAACAGTATCCCGCCCGCAAAGAACAGCTGTTTTTAACGCATTACTTTTTTCTAGATAAGGATACGTTGGGTTAGCTCCGCAAGATGGACAGTCTACCTTTTTCGCCTTTCCCATCCCTAGTTGAACATGCTGATTCGTCCACGTATCAAATGTGACGATCTTCTTCCGGATAGATGCATAATCCTCCACTAAAATCTTTAACGCCTCGGCTGTTTGATAAGCGGTGACCATCTGAACAGCTGGAGAGATGATTCCTGCCGTGTCACATGTTTGGCCGTTCGCCGGAATCTTATCGAGCAAACAGTTCAAACACGGCCCCTCTCCAGGTAAGATCGTGTAAGAGATGCCATAGCTTCCAACACACGCCCCGTAAATCCACGGAATTTCATATTTTTGAGCCAGGTCGTTAATCAACAAACGCGTCTCAAAATTATCGGTCGCATCCATAATCAGATTGATGCCGGAGATCAATTCTTCTGCTTCCTCAATCCCCATGTCCATCACATGTGCTTGAATCTCTACTTCAGAATTAATCTGGTTCAATCTATTTTTTGCAGCAACTACTTTGGGCAGCTGTCTCTTCGCATCTTCTTCAGAATAAAGCTGCTGACGCTGAAGGTTCGTCCAATCCACATAATCGCGATCGACGAGTACGATTCGTTTCACTCCCGCACGCGTAAGAGCTTCAGCACTTCCCGCTCCAAGCGCACCTGCGCCAACGATGAGCACGCTCTTTGTTCGAATTTTCGCTTGCCCATCTATACCGATCGGGCTAAATAATTCCTGTCTTGAATATCGTCCATTCACTTCACACTCAACCCTTCTAAAGGACTGCTCGCTGTTGCCGTTTCTTTTCTTGGGATTCTTCCCGCTTCATACCCTAGCTTTCCAGCTTCAACTGCCATTTTCATCGCGTGGGCCATCTTCACAGGATCCTTCGCACCCGCAACGGCTGTGTTTAACAACACACCGTCTGCTCCGAGCTCCATCGCGATCATCGCATCACTCGCACTGCCGATCCCTGCATCAACAATTACAGGAACCTTCGTCTGCTGTATGATGAATTTTAAATAAAGCGGGTTGATGATTCCTTGCCCGGAACCGATCGGAGAAGCGGCAGGCATGATCGCATGTGAGCCCAGTTCTTCTAAACGTCTAGCGAGAACAACATCATCTGACGTATAAGGAAGCACGATGAATCCTTCTTTTAATAGCTCTTCTGTGGCTTTAAGCGTTTCTACCGGATCCGGCAACAGCGTTTTGTCGCATCCGATGACTTCTACTTTTACCATATCACATAATCCCGATGCTTTCGCCAGTTTTGCGATTCGAACCGCCTCTGCCGCTGTCTTCGCACCAGCTGTGTTTGGTAACAACGTGTATTTCTTTAGATCAAGCATCTCTAAAAAGTTTGGCTGATTTGCTTCAAAGATGTTCATCCGACGAACCGCAAACGTTAAAATTTCAGAACCAGAAACCTCTACCGCTTCTTTTTGTGTTTTGAAGTCCGGATATTTGCCTGTACCTAATAATAAACGTGATGAAAAGGAATAGGGTCCAATGTGTAACATACAATCAACCTCCGCCAACAAATCGAACAAGTTCGATCTTGTCGTTTTCTTTTATTTGAGTATCACTTTGTTTTTGATTATCAATAATATCTTCGTTCACTTCTGCAATCACAACTTGGTCATGTAAGTTAAGGTGCTTCAGCAGATCTTTAATTGACTGCAAAGAGTTTGGCACCATGACCTCTTCTCCATTTATCATAAGTTTCACGAACTGTGTACCTCACTTTTCATATAGTCGGCAATCCTTTTTCCCGTTATAGCGGAAAGCAGAATGCCGTTTCGGTAATGTCCTGTTGCAAGAATGAGTCCCTTTTTACGAGGATGTGGTCCTATATAAGGTGTACCAGATAGTGTTTGAGGTCTTATGCCTCCCCATGCTTTTTCAAAATGAGCATCTCGCAAATCTGGCATAATCTGCTTTGCTTTCTCCATCAATTCAAAAAGACCTGAAAATGTAACTTCTTCATCAAAGACGTGTGGTGTACTTGTCGCTCCGACAAAAATTCGGTTTTCTCGCTTTGGAACGAGGTAGCAGTTTTTGTATTTAACAGTGCCTGTGAGGAGTGGGCGCTGTGTTTTAAAAGAAAGACATTCCCCTTTCACCGGCACCATGTTAAGGGAAGGCTCTAGTTCAGAGCTCCACACACCTCCGGCTATTATGATGCGATCAGCATGAAATGTTTCCTTCGTTGTTACGACGCCAGTCACTTTGTTGTCAGTTTGCAGAAGTTGAACCACTTTGGCATGCTCTTTAACTTCAGCTCCGAGAATTTTTGCAGATTGATAAAAAGCGTGGGTAAGTTTATAAGGTGATACTTGAGCATCTTTTTCAAAATAGAGAGCTCCCTTTACAAGTTGCGACAACGCAGGTTCTTCCCTAAGTAGGTCGTGTGCTGGAAGCAAGAAAACTGCTTCACATTGATCATGACGCTCAGCCGCTTCCCTTTTAAGATCAACTGCTTCACTCTCTGTAAAAGCCAGCTCATAGATCCCCTTCTGAATTAGTTCGATGTCTATTCCACAAACATTGAAAAGCTCCTGTGATAGAGAGCTGAAAGAGTCCCGACTTTCTTTTGCGAGCACATAGAGTGGATGATCGCTCTGAAACTCCATCTCTGCACCAAGCATGCCAGCTGCAGCACTTGAAGCCCTGTTACCAATTGTTTCTTTTTCAAGAAGCAGCACAGACTTGTTTCGTTTAGAAAGCTCATAGGCGATGGAACAGCCGATTACGCCGCCTCCAATAATGATGGCATCATACGTTTTGCGCATCCCACACCTCCAGTTGTTGTTTGTACAGCTTCACAGCTTGTAGTGGTGATTTTGCTTCTAAAATGCCCGACATCACTGCGATTCCAGTTGCACCCGTTTCGATGACATTCCGTACGTTTTCTGGTGTGATGCCTCCGATCGCGATGACTGGAATTGTGGTTTGATCTACTACACGTTGAAGCTGATCTACCCCTCTTGGCTCTGCATCACGTTTGGACGCCGTCTTAAAAATATGACCATAGATGATGAAGTCGGCGCCATGATGTTCAGCATTCTGTGCTTCTGAAAAGGAATGAACAGAGCAGCCGATTATCATTTCTGGCAGAGCTCTTCGCACTTGTGACACATTTAAACTGTGATGTGCTAGCTGAACACCGTTTACGCCTAGGCAAAGAGCTACATCCACCCGATCATTTACGATGATTTTAGAGGAAGGCACTCCTGCTTTCTGCAGATGTTCGATAAGATGACTGACTTCTTTAGCAGACTTTGTTTTTTCCCGTACATGCAGCATCGTTATATACGGATGAATGTTTGCGGCTATTTTCACTAAAACATCATCATTTTGTCTTCCCGTGGTAATCACATGAAGCTGTTTTTCCACAATAAAAAACCACCTCCTTTATGCAGCAAAGAGGTGGTTTCACAGTTTTTAAGAATATATAGCGAAGTATCTGATCCACACACCACTTCCCTACGCTGGTTCTAACCAAATCAGGTTCCAAGGGTCTTAAAGTTCACTTTAATCTCAGCCTTAACAAAGGCACCCCTAGTGGTAATGACTATTTAGTTTTGTATACTACCATTCTATCGATAAAGGGCTTTCATAACAACCTGTTGCAGAAAATAAGGTACAAAAAACCAGCCAAAGTAAATTACTCGGACTGGTGTTCACTCTATTTTCTAGCTTCCTTTATATAAATCTCTACCATGTCACTTTTGTTTTCAGCAGCATCCGTTGCATTTGAAAACAAAATAGCATGATTTTTTTGTTTGATAAACCTAACCACAAAGCTTCCCTTTTCATCTGCTTTAGAGGAACCAATCACATTTCCGACTTGATCGGTAACTGTAACTGCAGACTGAGGTTCTGCCATCCCTGCAATCATTTCCTTTGTCACTTTAACAACGGTTGGAGCTTTAGGCGCAGTTTTATCTGAAACTGTAATAGTTACAACTTTTGACTCGTTGCCCGCTGCATCAGCAGAACTTATTGTTAATAAAGTCCCCACTTTTTGTGAGGGGATTTCAATGGTAAAAGTACCATCTTTGGTTGCCTGGCCTTTTGCCAACAACTCTCCACCTGCTAAAACAGTAATTGTTGATAGCGGCTCCGCATTGCCCGTTATTATAGTAGTATTATCGCTAACTTCATTAACAAAAGGAATGCTTGGAGCAATCTTATCGTTGTTTACAAAAAGCTTACCAAATTCAGCTGGATAGTCTTCACTACTGTATGAATAATTCGCTTCGTTTCCGGCTAAATCTATAACTTTTATATGTTTCACAAACCAATCTCCATACTCAGCATCATTAGGTATTGGTATTGTGGTGTGCATCAATCCGCTTTCATCCAAATAATCTGAGCTCCCTTTTAACATCTGAGTACCACTTGGACTCACTAATTCAATTTCTATATAAGCTGGTACGGTTTGAGAATCTTCAGCGTAAATTGTTAGTTTTACTTCTTCGTTACCTTTTACTTCTGGTGTTTGGAAAATTACTTTATTAATTGTTGGAGGTGTAAAATCAAATTCCGTGTTTTCTACAGAAAACGTATCAAATGTATTTGGATAGTTTTCTGCTGAATACATATTTTCTAAAACATTACCTGCAAAGTCCTTAGCAATAATTTTAGAAACTCTCCATTCACCTGGTTCAGTGTAAGGCGGAATTGTAAACTCCCCTATAAATATGCCTTCATCGTTAGGGAAAAGGGCTGTGCTCGTTTCTCCTTTACCCGTCGGACTCGTCATATGAATCTCAATACTTTCAATACCACTGCTATCGTCACTTGCCGCAACTCTTACTGTATTTGAATCTTCAGTAACCATTGAATTTTTTTCAAATGTTACACTTTCAATCATTGGTGCATTCACATCGTCGTTATCGTTTACAACCAAAAATGTATCAAATCCAACTGGATATTCTTCTTCATAAAACTGATGATCAACATTTCCTGCATTGTCCTGTGTGTATACATTCCATACTTTAAGCGTTGAATTTTTGATATAAGATGGAACGACAAAATCAGCTGACCATGAGCCCTCTTCATTTGGATAGATTCCATCTATATAAAGTCGTTGTCCCATTTCATTTCTCAATTCTACTGAAAGAAAGTTGATTCCAGAGACATCATCTTCTGCCACAAGCTGAATTGTATTATCTTTGCCTGCTTCTACGCTTTCATTTACAAATTGAATGCTTGATACCATTGGTGCTGTATTGTCAGGATTGTCATTCATCACTTGAATGGTGTCAAAGAATGTTGGGTACTCACCCATATAATCGTCCCAATTATACTGATTGCCTGCTGCGTCACCAGCATATATCCAGTCCACTCTCCACTCACCAGGGTCTGTAAACTGCGGAATCCACCACGTGGCTTCAAACGTTCCATCTTCTGTTTTAATAAAATCAGTTACGTGATTGTTTCCTCGTCCAGTTGTATTATAAAGCCCAAGAGTTATCCACTCTACTTCTGTATCATCACTTGCTGTTACAGTAACCTTTGTAAAATCACCGGCTTGCACTTGTTCTTTTTCAAACGTAATTGCATCCACAGTTGGTGCTGTTACATCTACTTCTTGCACTTCATTTAATATAGTAAAGTCGTAATCTTCAGGTTGCTCTATTTGTTCACGTGTAAACGTACTACTGTTATAGCTGTCATCGTATAGATAAATACTCTGAAGCTGCCACGTACCTACTTCTTCTAAAGAAGTAGCTGTAAACTGTCCTTTCCAATGGTCTGGACCCGATAATTCAATTACATGTTCTTCTCCCTGCGGAGACTGATACGTGAGACGCGCTTCCAGCATAAAATAGGCGGAATCAGGTGCATAAAGATCAAATCCAACCCGTTCGTTTATTTTTGCTTGTTGCGAACTTACTAATAAACTCTCATACCTCGGAAAGTCATCGTTTGCAAAACTAGTAAAAGGAAAAATGCTAAATACCAATACTACCATTAAAAATAATGAACCTAATTTCCTTTTCAACTCTTTCTTCTCCCCATTCCATTCATATCACTGCTTCATTATCATACAATAACAACTGGAAAAATAAAGATATTTTTTGATAATTTTAGAAAATAGTTCTTGACTACTAAACAACATAAAAAAGGTGCTGCCAAAACACTTCAGCAGCACCCTTACGAATCTATTTTTTTATAGAAGCAGATAAGCTAGTGGAGTCGCTATAATCAATGCCAAAACCGTGCGCTGGAACCAGATAATTAGTAGTTTTGGAACACTGATTGGGATTTCTGTTGAGAGTACACACGGTATACTTGCGGATAAAAATAGAATGGAAGCTACGGAGACGACGCCGATTACAAATTTCGTGACAATTGCCGCTTCCGCTACTAAGAGTGCAGGCAGGAACATTTCAGCAACACCGATGGAAGCCGCTTTTGCAGCAAGCATTGCATCGGGAAGCTGCAGGGCCCATGTGATCGGATAGAAAACGTAGCCCAACCAGTCAAAAACAGGCGTGTATTCTGCTAACAAGAGGGCAATTAAACCGACACTCATAATGGAAGGCAATATACTCATCGCCATCAGAAAACCGTCTTTTAAATTCGACCAGATATTTGTAAAAAATGCTGGAGCATTCTGAGAGGAATCCATCGCGTTTCTCCAAGCCGTTTGCAAGTATTTCTCATTCACCTCTTCCTCAGGCTGACCTTCCCCACCTGAGTACGTATCATCCATTCTGCTTAACGGACGAATTCTCACAGTGATTGCCGTTACTAAGAAAGTGACCACGAGCGTCGTCCAGAAGTAGGTGTTCCACATCTCCATAAGCCCTAACGTTTTTGCCACAACGATCATGAACGTTGCAGAAACGGTAGAGAAACCAGTTGCAATGATCGCTGCTTCTTTTACCGTATATTTTCCTTCTTTAAACACGCGGTTCGTGATGAGTAGACCGATCGAATAGCTGCCGACAAAGGAGGCGACGGCATCGACTGCTGATCTGCCCGGTGTTTTCCAAATGGGTCTCATGATTTTTTGCACGAGCACCCCTATAAACTCCATCAGCCCATATCCTACAATAAAGGCTAGGAAGACAGCTCCAAGTGGAACGAGCAACCCAACAGGAATCACAAGTTTCTCAAATAAGAACGGTCCCATGTTCGGATCACTCAACCAGCTCGGACCCCATTCAAAGTAAAGTAGGACAGCTGCAACGAGTCCTACAACTTTTAATAAAGAGAACGTAGTTGTGACTCGGTCTTTGTTCCACGTTTTCGTGTAGAACGGATATACAGCACCGAGCAATATGACGAGCAATGCATAAAGCGGCACTGCTTCACCCGCCGTATCCCTTACCCACGTTACAAGGTGATCGAGTGGAATCGACGACTTTCCTTTCACTGTGATCGGAATGAAGAACATGAAAATACCAACTGCACTGAACAAAAGAAATTTTAAAGAATGAGACCAAGAACCCGCAGTTTTCATTACTTCCAACTCCCTTTCCGCTTGATGAGCCTGCACTTGTCAGGCCCTCTCTACATCTTATCGGGACAAAGTTCGAAATATGACGAGTCGTGCTTGTACAATTTTTATAGGTTATCTTCCGTTTTTGTGTCTTTACATGTCTGATGACAACGTATCTAGGGAATAACAGTTACATAATCAAAGAACAGGAGTGTTTTGTGCATGAAGTATTTTATCAACGTGAACAAAAGTGTAGAAGAAGAGTATGGAAAGATGTTTGTATATGATTCTGAACGCAACAAAGAGAACGAAGACGAACTGGAAGTGTTGAACAATCTAGACGAACAAGATAAAGGAAAACCTTATATTTTTCCGAAGAGCTTCTTGTTAGAGGTTTCAGCTGAGGATTATGAGAGGTATGCTGAGGCGAAGAGAAGTAATGAAGATGTGGATAGTGTCACCGAAAATATTTTAGAGAAGTATAGAAAATAGATTTTTTAAAGCGAGTACTCCTTATGGAATTACTCGTTTTTTGTATAAAAAAGATGCCGCTCCCCAAAAGAAGCGACACCCTACCAAACTAATTCTTATTAATCGTCATCACAATATCTTTCGTGTTCTTCCCAATTGCGCCGCCGTCATTTTTAAAAATAGTCGTTTTGTTCTCTTCTGACGGTTCGATATGAATGTTCAGCTTGTTCTCTCCTGCATTCAAATTCACCGTGTGCGAGAACGACATGTCATTGTTGATTGTAACTGGCTGACCGTTGATCGTCATCACACCTTCTTTGATGGCATTTCCTTTTAGGGTAATCGTGTCAGATGTTACAGTCTGGCCATCCGTATGAGAAGTAACGACAACCGGCATATCGATCCATCGTAAAATCTTATCTTGAACGACCATTGCATTGCCGCCTTGGTTCGTTACAACAAAACTCAAATCTGTTCCTGTTGCACCATATCCGTAATAACTTACATCATCATCATTCGGATTACCCGGTGTATGATCAGCAAGACCTTCTTGATCCCAAGAGCTGTTCTTTGCGTATTTGTAGGTAATCACTTCGCCTTCTTGCGCTTCAAACGTATATTCATAATCGTTCGTTACTGCACCGCCACGCGTCATCTTCCACGCACCTGTGTTCCAGCCGTTCTTGCTGCCTGGCATCGTCACATCGACGCCTTGTGGTGTATAAGCTGGTGCGTTTACTTTCATTGTGACTTTTACCATAACAAGGTCAGGCGTAACCTGAACGGCGTTCGACTTCACGCTGTTACCGGCTTTGTCGTAGATGTGCACTTCGTAACTGTAGACTTTTCCGTTCGTTACATTCAGATCTTTGTACGTTGTGGCACTCGTATCGAGAACTTGGTCGATAACTTCTCCATCACGCACAATCGTGAACAGATAAGGCTCGTTCGCGCCTTCTACAGACCATTTCAGATTCACTTGTCCTGATTCTTGCGCTGGTTCTTCTAATGTTACTGATGTTGCAGGAGCAGTCGTGTCATCGCCTTTTGTAAAGGTAACCGTCTTTGTTTCACTCGTCACCCACGTTCTCCCTAAATCGGTTGAGAACGCATAACGATATTGATACGCTCCTTCTTTAAAAGGTAAGAAATCTGCGCTAAACGTGTTATATTCTCCGTTTTGAGCGGTGTACGTCCCTTTATGAGATGTCCAGTTCGTTTTGCCTGGCTCTTTTACTTGCAGCTCACTCTGTAAGCCTTCTGCAAGATCTGTTTCTGTTTCACCTGTGATTTTGATATCAGCTGAAACCGTTTGTGGGTTAGATAGGTCGATCACACCATTCTTTAACGCTGTTACATTTGAAATGTTATAGTTTCCGTCCTTTAACGCCACATGAGGAATCGCAGCTTTTGATTCTGTTTTTAGAGATTCGTTGTTGTTTTTATCAATGGCAACCACTGCAAAATAATACTTGCGTCCGTTGTTCAAGTTATCAATCTTAATTGAGTTGCCTTTCGTTTCTGCTACTTTTTCATAAAAAGCACCAGAGATCGTAGTTTGATAGATTGCGTAACGTTTTGCGTCACCTTTCCAGAAAAGTGAAACTGCGTGACTGCTTTCTGACGCTTTTACATCTTTCACCGCTTTTGGCGCTTTCAGATTCTGGTGCTTATCTGAAACGAGCATACGACCACTCATCGCAGGAACAGTTACTGTTAGCTTTCCATCCTTTACAGCTGTTTTGTACTTTTTGTTCAGCTGATCTGTTAGCTTTACGTTGTTTACGATCAGCTTCTTCACGTCCAGTTCAACGGTCTTATCTTCGTTGCCGCGGTTTGTGATTACAAGAGCTGCATTTTTCTTATCTGTACGAGCGTATGCTAGCACATCTTTTTCAGCGTATAGATGGTGAAGCTCACCATAACTGAAGAGATCGTGGTAATCACTACGTACTTTTCCGATATTTTGATAATGCTTGATCAGATCTTTGTCTTCAGAGCCCCATGGATACGTTCTGCGGTCATCCGGATCTTTAGAACCCGTAACACCCGCTTCATCTCCATAATAAAGAGTCGGTGCTCCTGCATAGCCCATCTGTAAGATTGCCGCAAGCTTCAGTCGTTTCACACCTAGCTCATGATCGTACTTCGGATCCAGCTCAGCACGCTCGTAAGAATCTGTTCCGTTTCCAAGGATAAACGCTGCCCGTGGTGTGTCATGAGATCCCATCAAGTTCATCAACGCATAAAACGCTTCTTGTGGGTAATCTTCAAACACGGCGTTCATCTGGTTCTCTGCACCTTCTGCGTTACCGTTCTTCAAGTAATCGATCATCGCACCGCGGAAACGGTAGTTCATAACCGAATCATACAGATCACCAAGGAAGTATTCAGACGCATCATCCCAGATCTCACCTAGGATTAATGGATCTTCTTTCTTACCTTCCTTAAGTTCTTTTCGGAACTCTCTCCAAAACTCTGTATCTACTTCGTTCGCAACGTCCAATCGCCAGCCTGATGCACCACGATCTAGCCACGATTTTGCAGCAGAATCTTTGTCATACATGATATAGTCTGCGAACGGCTTGTTGTTCAACTCTGAATCATAGTCTACCGCTTCACCTGGAATCGATTTGATCTCAGGAAGTGAGTCAAAGCCCCACCATGCTTGGTATTTATAAACACCGTTCACTTTTTCATTCTCAATGTTAAACCAGTTATGGAAGCCGTATGGACTAAACTCTTGTCCTTCTTTCTTGAACTTCGCTTCTGTTTGTTTTTTTGCTTCTGTTTCTGTTAGACCTTTTGAACTCATCAAGTCGTAGATGCTTGCCCAATATTCGTACGCTCCGACCGTTTTATATTTGCCGTAACGGTCAAAATAGATCGAATCGTCTCCAACATGGTTGAATACACCATCAAGGATCAAATGCATCTTGCGTTTTTTTAGTTCTTTTGTAAAAGCCTTAAATTCTTCTGGTGACCCAAACATCGGATCCATCGCTTTATAGTCCGTCGCATCATACTTATGGTTGGATGCTGCATGTGCGACCGGGTTTAAGTAAAGTGTATTAACGCCAAGTGACTCGATATAGTCTAATTTCTTCTGGATACCAGCAATATCGCCGCCAAAGAAATCGTTCGACCAAATTTCGTCTCCATCATAGCCTTCTGTTTCTGCTTGACGAGGGTTGTCTGGCAGCTCATTCCAATCTCTGTGCTCGATCGGCTCAGTGCCACGCGCTGTTGTTTTTGCTTTATCGTTCTTTTTGTTTCCGTTATAAAAACGGTCCGGGAAAATCTGATACACAACCGACTCTTTCATCCAGTCAGGTGTTTTATAAGACGGATCGTACACGGTCATCTGGAATAGAGCGGCGTTCGTATCGGCTGCTGCTCCTTTTCCACCTTCACCCGTATCTTCTCCATATTCTTTTACCGCATCTGCATCACGCGCGGTGAATTTATAGCCGTACACACCTTTTTCTTCAGGTGTAACTGTAGCTTCCCACAGCTCAATGTCTTCGCCGTTCACTGTCGTCCAGCCAGCATTCACCATATCTTTTACCGTTGTATTGCCGGAGTTATAGTTACGAAGATATAGCTTTGCGCCAGTCAGATCGCCCTTTTTCGTTTGAAGGCGCAGTGTTACGTCTTGTCCAGCTTTGATCGCTCCAAACGGCGCGCGAAACGCTTCGTTCCATGTATCATGGTGAAGCTTGCCTGCGTTCACGCTGCCATCAGGAAGACCCGCGTCATAGTTCGTGTACACTTCTTTTGTGTCATGATTGTAGAAAAACGTGATCTCTGAGTCTTTTAGTACGTTCAATTTCAAGTTGTCTGTCGGGTAATTTGGTGCATCCCAATTGTTGCCGAGCACAATCTTAAATTCGTGCTTTCCTTTTGGCACTTGTGCGGTGTATGTGTAGATGTTGTCACCGTCTTCATCTTGTAAAAGAGCGGTTGATTCACCAGGTGTCCACTCGCCACCTGCTCCGATATCCGGCTGGATGTCACCTACGATTCGCGGTGTTTTTTCGGCAGGAAGTGGTTCTGGAATCGTTAATTTATGAGTCGTATCGTCGTAAACGAATGTCACTTCTTTTTCCGTGTCGATCGTCAGCTTGTAGTTGTCGCCACCTTGTTTTCCGTCCACTCCATAGTTCTCATCCCAAGAACCATTGATCGCCACCTTGTATTCATAGGTGCCGGCAGGAAGTTTTCCAGTAAGCTTGTACTTTCCGTTCGGTTGAAGTTCCATTTTTGTAGCAGTGTCTGCAGGGTTCCAGTCACTTGAACCGCCAAGTTCAGATTGCAGATCTCCAACAAGCGTCACGGTGCGCTCCACAGCTTTTGTTGAAGATGGTTGTATGAGTAATGCAGATGCAAACGTTTGCAAAATTAGCGTAAAAAGCAGTAACCAAGAAACTCTGTTGCGAGATTTCATTTTCCTCACTTCATTTCCCCCTTTTATTGGTGTGCAAATTAGCGAAAGCGTTTGCACAAATGGTTATAAGATAACGCTTTCATTCCTTTTATTATGCCATGTTTTTAAATATTGGAAATGAGTCCTTCGGCTGATAAAGTCTATCTTAAATGGGTATATTTTCATATTTTTCAGATAATGGGGTATTAGGAGAAGATTGTGCAAGTATGGCCGGGGATAAAATTTCTTCCTTACATGATTGATTGCTTTTATTTCCTTATCCCCTTTGACAGTTGATTGGAGTGAAAGGTGCGAGACTCCTACGGGACAGGTGGGCAGTTAGAAAAGTGGAAGTGGCTCGTTCAGCCCCGACAAGCAAAAGTTGAATGGACTAGAAAGGCGCACTTTGCCTTCTTGTCCAGTTAACTATTGACCTCGAGGGGCTAGCCACTACAACTAGACAGGTGAGACACTTAAACGTGAAACGTTCGAATGTGGCTCACCGCCTGCCCCGTGGAAAGCGAGCAACCTGGAACGGAGATCAACATCTCACATAAAGTCCAAAATAAAAACCGGGTACTTTCCAACAGGTAGAGGCCCGGCATTTCTTTTATCTTATTCAGCTGACTCTTCCGTTGATTCCTCATCTGTTGAAGTTTCTTCATCTTGAGTATCAGATTGCTCTGTGCTTGTATCTTCTTCAGTATTCGTGTCTTCCGCGTTGCTACATGCAGTGATCAAAAATATTGCCAAAAGAGATGCTCCGATTTTAGCCAAAAACGTTTTGCTCATTGTTTAATTGCTCCCTTCGGATTTTCAATATGATTTTTGCATGAGTATGGGATTTCTTTGTCCCTGTTCAGAATATATCATGAAAAAAACCCGAAAAGACGCAATTTACCAAGTCATAACCAACACTTTACATTTCTAAAATCAGCTTTATATGAGCTTAATAATTAAACATCATAATGCAGCACATATTGCGGCCCGACTGGACCAGGTTTGATCTGACCGCGATCTACAAAACCTACTTTTTCGTAAAGCTTTTTTGCTAGTTCGTTCTTAAAGTTTACAGCTAGGATGAGTTCGTTTACTTCTGGAAAATGTTTAGAAACAAATAGAGGAAGCTGCAGCATCGCCTCTTTTGCGAAACCTTTTCCTTGCTCGGGATGATTGATGGATAATGCACGAATCACCATCGCGTTCGGGTTTGCAGTAAAATCTCCAATGTTTTCACCCTTATGCAGAACGACAAAACCTACTGTTTTGTCATCAGCTTCAATAACCACAGGATGACGACCCCTATCTTTTTCACACTTTCTTAAGGCATCACTAGGCATAGCCGTGAATTTTTCTTGCTCCTGAGGTAAATAGAACGCGTTTAACGCATCTCGATGTATCTCGTTAAAGAATGTTAGTCGTGTGTTTGTCATCTATGTAACTCCTGTTCGGTTTTATTGAGTGATGAGTGACTCTGCAGCTTCCAGCCAAGTTTTTGCCATAAGTTCGTTCCCTTTTCGTCTCATATGTACACCGTCTGTTGTTAAGGACACATCTGGCTTTTTGTTTAGATGATTGATAAAAACTTCATGTGTTGGTACGAGCACGGCATCGAATTCTTTTGCTAAATTCCGAACGGCTTCCACATACGGAATCAACAGCTGGTTCCCTTGGGATTGTGTGTTTTCTTTTATGATCGTCGGTTCCATTAAAACAAGTTTCGTTTTTGGTGAAAGTTGAGATAACAGGCCGCGGTAAACCTCCTCAAATTGAGAAACATCCACCTGCTCCAATTGAGGACTGTCAAGCTGTCTCCACACATCGTTGATTCCGATCGATACGGATAGCAGATCAGGCTCAAGATCAATTACATCTCGCTGCCACCGAAAAGGGAGGTCTGTTACACGATGTCCGTTCACACCTTTATTGACCACCGTTACTTCCTTTGACAAGACTTCTTTAATCATGCGAACATACCCGTCACCAAGTCGATCTGGGTCTGTGTTTTTATTTGAAGCTGTAATGCTGTCACCTATAAAAATAATCTTCATAGCCATTTCCCTCCCTGTTTTCTTTATTCTATTTTATCATGTTGAAGCGAAAAATTAGGTTTTAGAGGATTTTACATACTTTCTTTGAATATGTATAAAAAATCCTTTTTTAAGGAGGGTAAATCATGCTAGAAACAGCGGTTCAGCAACCAAAAACGTTAGGTCAAACGGAAATGAGGCCGTCATACCGAATAGATTTGCGCGAGTATCGAGACAGGAAAGAATATGAAAAGTTTGTAAAAGTGAATACGGTGAACGATTGGTCCACTGTGACGTGGAAAGACATTGGCAAACCGTATGAAGTGACTTCTTTTTCAAAAGAAAAAACAGAGTGGGAACAGACGCATGGTGAGATGCTTCCCGTTCATACGTCTTGGACGATGTTCAACCAGTCCTTTCACGAATGGTTCTCTAAGGATGTACCCGCTGAGATTGGGGATAAAAAGAGCGCTTTTCTTAAAAGTTTAACAAGCTTTAAGCCTCGTGAAGTAAAAACGGCACTCGGTGATTACGTGCGGATTCACCTGTGGAATTATGTGCACCGCATTCAGGACGGCATCTGGGACCCGCGTGGAAAACGAGCTTTGTTTGATGGACTGGACGTTAAGAAGCCACGCATTCTATTTTTGGGTGCTGCTGAAGGGTATGAAGCGATGCAACTATCTGCGATGTATCCTGACGGTGAAGTGGTAATGGTCGATTATGACCCGTTCTGCCGGGATACACGGTTTGCAGAGTTTCCTGAATCATATCCATTTTTGGGGAAAAATTCACGAACGGGCGGAGACAAGGTTTTTTATAAAGACGACTTTAACATCTCATATGTCGTGGATGATATACGCAATCTCCCATATGGCAAAGAGTTCGATATCGTGCTCAGCGTCGGGTTGTTAGAGCATTTTCCTGACTCTATGAAAGCTGAAGTTGTTGAATGGCATCGAAAATTCTTGAAATCGAGCGGCTATATCGTGATGACGACACCTCGTGCGCAAATGCGTTCCAAGCTGTATTACGAGATCATGGCGGATGTGATGAACCATACGTACCGCGAGCTAATGACGTTAGAACAGATGGGACTCTATCTGCATGAAAATGGTCTGGAGATCATGCGCCATGGGTACATCAAGGTGCATAACGGAATCGTGGCGAGGGCGAAATAGGCGTATAAGTGAAACCTGGAGGATGGTCCAGGTTTTTTATTTTGATTGGATTGGAAGATTTCCTGTTAGCAAGTTCTCTAATGTAGTGTGATCAAGCAGATTGGCAACAACATCTCGAACGAGGCGCCATAAAGGCTGCAGCAGACAGGCTTGTTCCTCGAGTGGACAATGCTCGTATGACGTAACGCTCACACAGCTCATCGGGGCGAGCGGTCCTTCTATATCACGAACAACTTCACCAATACAGATTTTTGAAGGTCCTCTTTTAAGCGTATAACCCCCACTTGCCCCTCTCTTGCTTTTCACATAGCCTAAGTTTTTTAAAAGTAACAGAATCTGTTCCAAGTAATTCGAAGGAACAAGGGTCTCTCTTGCAATTTCCTTTGTTTGAACCAGTTGTGGATATTGTGCACCTAACACGATCAACGCTCGAAGCGCATATTCTCCTTTGCTCGAGATCTTCATAACCCTCCTCCTTCCCATCTCTATCACTCTATGGTTAACCGTTCAATTTATTCCAAGGTGCGTCCATTTATTATGCGTTGCCGTTACGCTTGTCCCTTAAGCCTCATACCATATATAAAGGCGACTTCGTTTATCAACAATGTCGTCAAAGGTAGCAAAGGGGAAATGGAAGTTGGATTTTACACAAAAAATTGAGCGTGTATTTCGCACGGTTTCGAATATTCATGTAGCAAATGTAGAAGATATCATGCTACAGCTCTCTCCTACTTTTCAGGATGTAGAAAAATATTTAGTAAAGCCACAAGATTTGGAATACGGAAGGAATGTACTTTTTAAGAATGAAGGTATTGAAATACTATTAATCTTCTTACCTCACTTTTCAAAAACACTCGTTCATGATCACGGCTTTTCTTCTGGTTGGATTTATGTGGTGGAAGGTTCTGTGTTGAATCTTCTGTATGCGAAGGGAAAAGATGATGTGAAGTATGAGAGAAATGAATATTACCAAAAAGGTGAACTTTTTTCTGTGAAGGGTGATACGACGCACGCCATGTACAACCCTTCGCTCTCCGCCACAGTGACGCTTCACATCTATTCTCCTCCACTTGGGACGGGGCAGGTGTATAAGCCTCATGAATAATTACGGTGATCACTATATTAATAGCTTAAAAGACGAGCGTTCTGTATGGCTGAACGGCAAGGTGACAGATGTTACGACAGATCCTCATTTTACTGGGACATTATCTACGATCAGTTCTTTATTCAATATGATGGATAGCGCTGAGCATCAGGATAAGATTAGCGTAGTGCAGCATGTTAGAAATCAACAGCAACGCGTACACACGTCTTTTTTAGTTCCTCATTCACAGGATGATCTTCTAAAACGAAGGATCGCTTTTGAAGCTTGGAGCAGAGCGACTTCAGGCGTAATGAGCCGTTTGTCCGATTATGCCCGATCTCGTTTAACAGGTTGGTACGGAAACCGATTGACATATGACACTTTCGATAAGCATTTTGCTGAAAAAATAAAAACGTATTACGAAAAAGCACGAGATGAAAACCGTTTTCTAACGGTTGTTCAGCGAGATCCGCAGATTAACCGGGGTGTGAGTGGCGAGGTTCTTGCCGAAGATCTTGGCCTTCTTCGTATCACAAGAAAAACCAGCGAAGGGGTGTATGTGAGTGGAGGCAAGATGATTGCTACAGCCGCTCCGTATTCCAACGATCTTATCGTGTTTCCTGTTGCAAAGTGGGGTGAAAACGAGAAGGCATTAGCTAGTGCGCTGATTGTTCCGGCGAACAGCAAGGGCTTGCATATGATTTGCAGAGCAGGGTTTAATTCTGAGAATGTGGCGCGTGCTGATTATCCGCTTAGTTCTGCTTTTGATGAGATGGACGCGGTTTTGATTTTTGACGATGTTCTAATTCCATGGGAAAGAGTATTATTATATGAAAATCCTAATGCGGTTTGGCAGTTTAAAAATGATCCTGTCGCAAACGCTCTTGCCTATCATCAAGCGATCGTTCGCCTTCAAGTAAAACTGGAGTTCACAGCCGCGATTGGATACGCTATTGCAGAAAGCATCGGCGCCAATCAGTATTTACACGTACAAGAAAAATTAGGTGAACTCCTTATGCAGAGTGAAACGATAAAAGGGCTTGTCATTGCGAGTGAATCGGCGGGGAAGTTTAATGATCAAGGCATTTTTCTGCCTCACTTTTCGTTTATTGAAACAGCAAGAAATCTCGGAACCTCGTATTATCCGCGCGCGATTGAATTGTTGCAGCTGATCGGAGCAGGAGGATTCATTCAAACGCCATCTGTTATCGCTGATTTCGACGGTCCGATCGGCCATCTGTTGGAAAAGTACTATAGAGGTAAAAACATTGATGCTGTTGAAAAGACAAAATTGTTTAAATTAGCGTGGGATTTGATAGGCAGTTCGTTGGGCTCGAGACACGAATTGTACGAGCGCTTCTATGCCGGCGATCCTATCCGAAATAAAGCTGCTCAGTATGCAGGGTATGATAAAGCGGACCTTAGGAAGATACTTAATTTGTATTTGTGATAGTCTAAACAGCTAACAGAAGTCGTAATATGTCGAAAATCGGATAAATAAATTTATACACGGAATTATTGGGCTTATACCCGGAATTAATGTGCTTATCTGCGGATATAAAAAGAATTACCTCGTAATTATTAAAAAGCGATCGTCTTGTGCGGACATATAGGTAAAGTGTCGTTTCCACAAGTACACTACATCAAAATATTTAATTATTATTCAGCTCTGATTTTGAATAGTTATGTCTTTCAACAAGAATTCCCTAATTTCTGAAACAGAGTTAATAATTTTTGTAGGTTTAATAGCTGTAAGTTCTTCCATTGAACCATACCCATAGGTAACTCCTATTGAATCGATACCTGTGTTATGCGCCCCAATAATATCATGCTTTCTGTCACCGATCATGATGAACGATTCCTTTGGTTGATCGTTGTAATGGTAAAGAATGTGCTGGATGATCTCTGTTTTGCTCGTGCGTGTTCCGTCGAGATTGCTGCCAACGATCAGGTCAAAATGGTGGTGGACGTTGAAATATTTTAAAATTTCTTCTGCAAATACGGTAGGTTTTGAAGTTGCGACAACTAATGTATGGCCATTGTCTTTTAGTTCTTGAAGAAGTGTGGGGATATGTTTGTAAAGTGTGTTTTCGAACATGCCTACATCTTTGAAACTTTCACGATAGTACGTGATGGCTGTTCCAACCTGTGTCTCATCAAAGGAATAGCATTCGTAGAATGATTGCTGAAGCGGCGGTCCGATGAAAGATTCTAAGTCATCCAGATTTTCTTCTGAGATTCCCATTCTATTAAGGGCATATTGAACAGATTTTGTGATGCCGATTTTAGGATCGGAAAGCGTGCCGTCTAAGTCAAACAATATATATTCATAATTCTTCATCATCATATATGCTCCTTCGCTGCCATATTTTGAAAGCTCAAAATAAAAATAACATAAAAAGAAAGCTTGAAATAGGACATACACCCTAAGGGAATGCTCCATTTCAAGCTTTTATGATAATTGTGTGGGGTCAGACCCCTATTTGCCTAGTGCGAAGGTGATCTCGACTTCGCAGGCTACTTGGCCATCCACAGTTGCGATTCCTTTGCCTTTACCGATCGAACCACGCACACGTGTCATCTCAACTTCAAGGCGAAGTTGATCGCCTGGTACGACTTGCTTTTTGAAGCGGCAGTTATCAATGCCTGCGAAAAATGCTAGACGTCCGCGGTTTTCTTCTTTCTTCAGCATCGCGACTGCACCTACTTGAGCAAGTGCTTCTACGATCAGTACGCCTGGCATAACCGGGTACTCTGGGAAGTGGCCGTTGAAGAATTCTTCGTTTGCTGTAACGTTCTTGATTCCAACAGCACGCTCTCCCTCTTCTACTTCTAAGATGCGGTCGATCAGCAAGAACGGGTAACGGTGCGGAATGATTTCTTTAATTTCTTCAATCGTTAACATATACAAACATCACCTTTCACTTATGGCTTCTAATTTATTTTTATTATACTTGGTATTGTTACCTGGTACTAATTTTACATCAAAAGAAAACAATGACTACATACAATGCCATTGTTTTTTTATTATATCTTTACGCATCTTTTTCTACAAGGTCGATGATGTGTGTCCATGTTTCTTTTTCAAACACGTTCATCGGCTTACCGTCACCAATTACGCCATAGCCAACCATCGTACCAACAGCAAAACAGACGATGATTCCACAGACAAGAAGCAGAAGACGCAGCCAGATCGGAAAGCTTCGTTTCGTTCGGCGTTGGTACCACTGTTTCTTCTCTTCTTTAGAAGACGTTTCTTTCTCTTGGTAACGCTGTGTTTTCGGTTTTTCGTTTTTATTCAACTCTTGCATCTTATTCGTCATACAAACCTACCTCATTTAGCGAAGCCCGTTTACTAACCCCATCATTTGGTCAGCAATTGTAAGAGAACGCGCATTAAATTGATAAGAACGCTGTGTTTGAATCATTTCCGTCATCTCCGTGGAGATGTTTACATTCGAGGATTCGAGTGCACCTTGCTGAACGAAGTTACCTGCTCCAGCATTTACTTCCTCTATCAGTTGATTCAACGGAATGTCCTGTGGCGCTTGCAAGTTCTGTCCAACAGCTACCATCAACTGAGGCCGAACCATGTTCACAATCGCAAGCTGTCCTGATTCAACAATCGCTCCATTATTTAACGTTACCGAAACTTGACCATTTTGTCCAATGGTAATTTTGCTATGGTCAGCTGGAATCGTAATCGGTCCATCTACACCTATTACTTTATTGCCCTCTGATGTAACAAGCTCTAACTCATTGGCGTTGTTAGCAGACGGTGACAAATAGAACGCGCCGTCTCGTGTGAACTGCAACGATTCATTTCCATTGTTATCTACAGCGGAAACTTGAAAATAATAGCTAGGCTGTGTGAGCGCCACATCAAGAAGCCTGCCTGTCTGCTGGAGCGTGCCAGCTTCTAAACTGAGCGCAGTTGAAGAAACACGCGCACCGCTTCCAAGCCGAATTCCGTTTGGTGTTAGACGACCCGCTTCAGTCGGATTCAGCGCTTCACTATTAATCTGCTGAAAAAGAATATCCGAAAATTGAGCCTCACGTCTTTTATAGCCATTCGTCGTGCTGTTCGCCATGTTATTGGAGATGGTATCGAGCTTGTGCTGCAGCTGCCCCATCGTTACTGCTGCTGAAATCATAGACTGGTTCATGTTTTGATCCCCCTAACCGATTCGGCCAATTTCGTTCGATGCTTTTTCCATCGTTCGGTCGTAAGCTTGAAGTACTTTTTGATTTGCTTCAAACGCCCGATAAGCCGTCAGCATCTCTGTCATCGTCTGTTCCGTGTTCACGTTCGAACGTTCTACAAACCCTTGCTGCACGTTGTACGTGATGTTTGGATTCCCAAGAGCACTCGGCGCATTCCCGTTTCCATCAAGTCTGAACAAGCCTGTGCCTTCTTTTACAAGATTATTAGGGTTCGTGATGTACGCAACGTCAATCTGCCCCGCAACTCTACCGTTATCAAGCACCGTACCGTCTTTGTTCACTGTGAAATTGTCGCTTCTCACCGTGATCGGGTTGCCGTCTGTTCCGAGCACATAATAGCCTTCAGGCGTTACAAGACTTCCTTCTGCATCAACTGAAAAATGGCCATTTCTCGTAAAGCGTTCTTCACCGTTTACGTTCAATCGGAAAAAGAGTCCGCCCGGCTTTCCTGTTTCCGGGTCAAGTGGAACTTGTCCTTGAAGAAGCGCCATATCTGTTTTGATTCCTGTCTCGCGCATGTCTCCTTGCAGAAAGTTAGGAGTCGTTTCCTGCACGTAAACACCTGTTGATAGTGCAGCAGGTCCAATCGGGTAGTTGTTCGGCAGTTTTTTTCCGTTCATTTCCGTCTCCCCCATATGCTGAAGCAGCATAGTAGGGAACGTGCGCAGACTCGCATTGTCCGCTTTATATCCAGGCGTATTCGCATTCGCCATGTTGTTCGTTAAAATTTCTTGTTTGCGCTGCTGTGCCAGCATGCCGGCTGCAGCATTATAGAAGCCTCTTAACACGGAGTATTCCTCCTGTATTTGTAATCTGGACACAAAATGTCTCTTCTGTTGTATCGACAGTTTTTTACAATTATTAATAGAATTCTGCAAAAATTGTGAGATTCCTTTTTCATGATGAGGATTTTGTCCTAGAGGTGGTGAGGAGAAGTAAAGCGGCTTAGAGCAGAGGCTCCCAACCAGCCTTGTTTGTCGAAAAGCCTATAAATCCATTTGAAGGACTATAAACTTTTGTGAAGGACTATAAAAGTTGTTTTAGGGCCTATAAATTTTATTTTCAGGCCTATAAAGTTCAACTTACGGCCTATAAGCTGGTTCTTCTAATCATTTTCCCTTTCACATCTTCCACACAAAAAAATGCCACCCCAATACGGGAGGCATTCCTTCATTAAAATACTTTTCTTTTTGCGATTTTATCCATATGTTCAAGCATTAAGCCTGTTCCTTGAGCGACTGCTCTCATCGGCTCTTCTGCGATCAATACAGGTACTTTTAATTCGTCTGCAAACAGCTGATCAATTCCGTGAAGAAGCGCTCCACCACCTGTTAGCATGATGCCACGGTCGATGATGTCAGCGGATAATTCAGGCGGCGTTTTTTCTAGAACACTCTTTGCCGCTTGAACGATAACCATTACTGGCTCCATCAAGGCGCGTTGGATTTCTTTTGAACCTACTGTAATTGTACGCGGAAGTCCTGATACCATGTCACGGCCACGGATCTCGAGCTCTTCGTCGCGCTCGTAAACGGTAGCGACGTTCAACTTAATGTTTTCAGCAGTACGTTCACCAATCAACAGCTTGTACTCTTTTTTAATATATTGAAGGATTTCAGTATCGAACTTGTCCCCAGCCATCTTAATAGAAGAGGACGTAACGATATCTCCCATGCTCAAGACCGCAATGTCAGTTGTGCCACCACCGATGTCCACAACCATATTGCCGCTCGGCTGGAAGATATCCATCCCCGCCCCAATTGCAGCCACTTTAGGCTCTTCTTCAAGGAAAATATGTTTTGCTCCGCACTTTTGCGCAGCTTCTCTGATCGCTTTTTGTTCAACGGACGTAATGTTCGTTGGTGTACAGATCAAGATTCTAGGTTTGGCAAACATGCCTTTTACGTTAATCTTATTAATAAAATGTTTTAGCATCTGCTCAGTTACTTCAAAGTCAGCGATAACGCCGTCTTTTAACGGACGGATCGCCACGATGTTTCCAGGTGTACGGCCTACCATGCGGCGGGCTTCTTCTCCTACTGCGAGTGCTTTTCCGGTATTCGTGTCGATCGCAACGACAGATGGCTCATCGAGTACGATCCCTTTTCCTTTTACATAAATCAGTACATTAGCGGTACCAAGGTCAATTCCAACGTCCCTTGAAAACATGTTATATCCTCCCTGTTAACATCCATACGATATAATGACATTTTTAGTAAAAAATCGAAGTTCTATCCAATTTATCATTATATCACAAGTCTGTCGAACAAGGTGAAATATTGTCAAAAATTAATTATTTGGCATTGGAACGAAGCGGCACATAATGTATTATCGTTTCATCTAACACCCTTACATGTCATAAACTTACTGAACAACTTCCTCTGTGCCTTTTTTGTACTTTACGCGAGTCGCTTCTCCACCTCTCAAGTGGCGGATGGACTTATGGTATTCGAGGATCTCTTTTACGTTGTTTGCAAGATCAGGATTAATTTCAGGCAGCCGCTCGGTGAGGTCTTTATGCACCGTGCTTTTGGAAACCCCGAATTCTTTTGCGATCATGCGGACTGTTTTTCTTGTCTCCACGATATACCGTCCTATCTTGATGGTTCGCTCTTTGATGTAATCGTGCACACCACTCGCCTCCCTAAAATGGATGTGAGAGATGCGATAGAGACTTGTATGAACAAGCTACGTGACAAGTTTCGTTGTCATCTTCGGCTTATAAGTATTGCTTCCATTCCCCTTTTTCCACCGCAGCCATAGTACGATTTCTCACCGCTCACCCTCAATTGAATTATTGTAGGTTTTGTAACATCTTATTAACCAAGTTTTCGTTATATGCCTAAATCTCAACTGGGACAAGGGGAAATGTCCATATTTGGGAAAAAACCTGCATAAACAGTTGGAAAATTAAGTTATTTAAGTGAATGTGGATGAAGAAGAAAATTTTCACGGTACGTGTTTTTATATGTATTACGCGTTCGCCGGTAAACGTGCTTTTTTCACCGGTAAAACTTCTGTGACCACCTGAAAATCGCTTCGTTACACCGGTGATGCAATCGTGACCACCTGAAAAGAGGAGTTTTTCACCGATAAGTGGTCACATCTGTCTAAAAAAACAAAAAAACTGCCTCGGATTGAACCGAGACAGCCTTATTTTTGCAATTATTCGCTAGCGCCTGAGTCGTCTGCTGCAGGAGCATTCGTATCTTCGGCTGATTGAGATGATGATTCTTGCTCACGGTTGGCATCTTTACCATCTTTGCCATCCGTGTCTTTCGTATCTTTTGTATCTTTTGTACCTTTAGAATCTTTTGTGTCCTTAGAGTCTTTAGACCCTTTGTCTTCAGACTTTGGTGCTGACTTCTTTTCTTCAGCAGGCTTTTTCTCTTCTGCTTTTTTCTGCTCTTCAGCGGCTTTCTTCTCTTCCGCTTTTTTCATCTCTTTACGAGAGTCATCAACTGCGGTTGCAAGTTGTGCAACAGATTGGTCCCAAGCCATCACTGGGTCGACTGCTTCTCCGTCTTTACGAACTTCGAAGTGTGCGTGGATCTTCGCATCTGTATCGTATGCGTTCTCACCAGCTTGTCCTAAAACGGCACCTTGCTTCACTTGGTCACCTTGCTTTACAGATACAGAAGCAAGAGATGAGTAGTGTGTGACAACACCTTTGTCGTGTTTTACTTCAACAACAAACCCTAGTGCAGGATCTTTAGAAACTTTTACAACGCTTCCGCTTAATGCTGCCGTTACGTCGAATGCTTTGTTATCAGCAGTCGCTAGATCAATACCGCGGTTTTGGTAGTAGATATTGTTATAGAATACAAGAGCTGCTTCTTGTTCTTGAGCTGGAGCTTCTGGGCTAAAGAAATCTTTTACCACTTCAATGGCTTCAGGGTCAGAAACGGGCATTTGAAAAACTTCTTTTGTAAGGGATACAGGCACTGCTGCTCCATTGTCCTCTAATGCGCTATCTGGAGTATTATTATTCTCCGTATTCTTCGCATCGTTTTGATACCATAGAACAGAAGTTAGAATGACTGCTGCAAAGCTTAAATATACTGCAGGATAAACCCAACGTTTTTTCATAGCACTCTTACCTTTCATCGGTACTGTTTTTTTGTTTTGTTTTTCTTCTTCTTTCATTTTTCATCACCTCAGCAACAAGTTTGAACAGAATTCTGAAAATATATACTTTGGCGCAAAACTTTTTTGAAAGTTTCTTTCGACAATTGAAAAAACCGCTCAATGCCTGATGACATCTAGCGGTTTCAATCAAAACATAAAGAGGGGGTCTGACCCGGGTCAGACCCCCTACAATTTAGACACAATTCACTGAGGCTGGTACGCGAGGCCCTTGTCAGCAATCGGTTTATAATCCGTAATCTTAATCCCTTTGTAATAGTGATTCACGATCTCTTTGTATGTCTTTCCTTCCTTTGCCATGCCGTTCGCGCCATATTGGCTCAACCCCACTCCATGACCATAGCCGCGTGTTGTGACGGTAACTTGCTTTCCTTTTTTCTTCATCTCGAAATCTGTCGAACGTAGCTCTAGCTTTTCTCTTACTTCTTTTCCGGTGAACTCTTTATTCCCGATTGCCCATTTTCCAATTCGATTACCGCTCGTTGTGGCTACAACTTTCCCGATCTGACCGTCCTTCGTTAATGAGACGCCGAGCTTCTGTTCTACGGTGCTGACAGGCAGCTGGATAGTCTCTGTGTATTTAGGAGACTCTTTTTTATCCCAAGGACTCTCTACACTTCGTAAATACGGATATTCGTTCTTCCAATAATCCTCGGAATTCACGGTGAACCCGTTGCTAGTGGAAAAGAAACTCGCCTGAATCGGATCTCCTTCATACGTTAAGATCTGTCCTTTTGTCTCAGAGACCGCTTTGATGATCTTCTCTATCTTTTTGTTGAAGTCATCTCCCCAAAGCGTTTCTAACTCTTCGTTTCCTTTGTACACTTGATGCATCACCGTGTCTGAGACGACTGCCCCTTCTGGCAGACTACCATCTTTACCGCGGTTTAGTAGAGCTTTTACGATAAACGTTCTTGCGGTCAACGCTTGTGCTTTCAGCGCTTCTAACTCAAAGTCGGCAGGCATTTCAGAGGCTACTACTCCCGCTACATACTCTTCCAACGGAATGTTTTGAACCGTATCCATTGATTTTCTGAAAACAGGCACGACGATGTCAGAATGAGGGATTTCTAAAGCTAGCACTCTCTCAGACGGACGTGCAGCTTTCTCTTCTTTCCACTGGGGAGGAGCTGAGGAAAATGGTAGTACGAGTATCGTCGGGAGAAGGACGATGATAGCGACAAAAATAGCTAGAATCCAAATCAGCGGCTTAATATTTACATTCACGGTTTCAATGCCCTCCTAGATTGTTATCTACCATACAACTTATACAAAAAGAGGGGCATTTAGAACTCGAAACTAGCATTTTTACAATTGAATGGAGCTCCCTACAATCTTCATTTACAAGTTTTGCTCCACTGACTGATACAGGCCATCCACTGCATAAAATAGAGAGATGAAATGCTTGAAGGGGTGAACAGCATGGACAGTTTTCAGCCTCCTGTTTTGGTTCGAACGCTCACGTATGCACCTGGCAATATTAAGATCTATTACCCGCAGATTGAAGGCAAGATCAATCCTCGTATTCAGCAGCAAGTGAATCGAAGGATCGTTCAGATCAACGAACAGCTCGCGAATTATCAGAACCCAGAAGCTCGTCCTGGCATGTATGGAGAGTTTGCTGTTAAAACAAACGAAAAGAGCATATTGAGCATCGGTTTTTTAAATTTTGCTTATACACCCATGGCCGCTCATGGCATGACGTATATCAAATCAGAGACGTGGGATCTATCTACAGGGAAAACGTATCAGTTAAAAGATCTGTTTAAACCCGGAAGTAACTATGTAGAAGTGATCAACCATCATATTAAAGAACAGCTTAAATCAAGGCAGATCGATACACTCGAACCTTTTAAAAGCATCCGGCCAGATCAAGACTTCTATATCGCAGATAAGTCGCTCGTGATCTATTTTCAACTTTATGAAATCACCGCTTATGTATATGGATTTCCCATGTTTCCTATCTCTGTTTTTGATTTTCAGGATATCATTGACGAGAACGGACCACTTGGTAAAATGGCGGTGAATGGCTTATAATTCTAACTCAAATGAATACTAAGTCATGAAAAAACTGCACCTCCAATCGTTAGTGGTGCCTAAAAATTGAGGTGCAGATCATTTTGAGTATCGCTGTTTTGTTTATTATCCATTTATATATAAAACGAAATAGTTTTTAAAAAGCTACTAAAAAAACTTCGAATAAATACGTTACGATATAAGCCTTATTTTTTTGACACATACAACTTTTTATCTTGATCAACCGTTGCTAAATACACAGCCTCAATACAATCCACTTGATGTGTCTTCAGGTTTTCTTTTAGCCACATCAAATCTACGTTTGCTGTTTTAAGATTCTCTTCAAAAAGTTTCCCATCATTTATTACCACTAACGGGATGTTAACTGGAGAAACTGCGGTTTTCATATCTGACGCTGTAACTGGATCGTGTGTACTGTATTTCATGATGCTCAGCTGACCGTTCGGCTCCAACATGCAATACCTCACTTCGGATATATCAAAAACTTTTCTAATCCTAAGCTCAGCTAACAAGAGATCAATATTCATAAAGTGTTTTCTTAAATGTTTCCTAACGATTTTCCCATCATCAATAAGCAACAAGGGTTTGCCGTTAAAAAAATGGGCAAAAGACCTGCTCTTTAAAGAAATCATACTGAGTGCGGTATGCCAGAAGAAAAGCGTTAATATAGGGGTGATCGTCCTTGTAAAAGTCACATCCCCTTCTAATAAAGGAGATACAGTAAGGGCTCCTAATATCCAGATCAACGCAAAGTCAAAGGTCGTCATTTGGCTAAAGGACCTTTTCGTTACTAACCTTCCAACCAAGAAGACGATTACCCCTACAAGAATTGTTCGAATAACATACCCCATCAATGTAATGTCTTTTAATTCACCAAAAACTTGAGGCATGTTAAACCTCCTGCCGGTTTATGTAAAGTGTTTTCTCAGGAGTTAGAATCCCAACGAATACATCATTTATCGCTTGAATATTAAGTATTTGTAACTGCTCGTTTAACCAATCATGGTCGAGGTTGTTTTTCTTTAGCACCCGCTGATCTACTTTCCCTTCATAGATTAAAAGCTGAGACAGTTCATTTGGAGTCGTTGGTATACCTAAAGAAGATTTAGTTACGGGCTGGTCTTTATTGTCGATGGCAACACTAAAATCACCAGTTGTTTCTGCTACTAGAAACTTCACTTTTTCAAGATTAAAAGCATCTTTCACTCGTAAAATGGAAAATACATTATCAAGGGTTAGCCTTGTTTTCTTTAAATTTCCCTTTATGATTTTACCGTTTTTTACGATAATCGTAGGTGTTTGCGATACAATCGACGGTAGCTTAAGGTACCCGTAGTAAGTAAAACACAGCATAAAAATGGTATAAACAATGATTATTGCAAAAGCATCGATCGGTCTTGAATCAGGAACTACGATTCGAGTAGCTGAAATGTGACTGATTCCAGCTGCCATGATGAAATTATAAGGAGTTGTAATAGCATTCTGCTTAAAACCCATTGCTTTATCAGATGCGAATAACAAAAAATAGAGCAAGGAAGTTCTAAAGACTTGTTCAATAACACTTAAATCTTCTGCTTCAAATAAAACATGTTTCAATTCCATATTTCATCTTCCTTTATTGGTGACCGATTAAATTTATAACTACAGGTTAAACTTCCCAATCTCCCTAATAATTATTTGATAACGATAAAAAACCCCGATTTCCACAATAGGATATCAGGGTTTTTGCATGTTAATTTTAGTTTACACCAATCGCATCATACGATTTTTTAACTGCCGCTACTTCTGGAGATGTTGCTCCATAAAGGTCAGATGCTGATTGAACAAGAGCCGCTCTTGCTTGGCTGAAGTTTGAAGAAGCTGTTAAGTACACTGTGTTTGCTCGGTAGTAGATCGCTCCTACTTTTTGGTTGCCGATCGCAGGAACCGTTACACCATAATGCGTTCCACCGACTGCTAGCAAGTATGCCGCTTTGTTGATGATACCGCTGTTGATGTGCACCCCGCCATTGTCCCCTGTTCCTGTGTAGCGAACGGAGTAATGATCAGGATCTTGATATTTCGTCGGGTCACTCATCGAACGAAGCGCGTCATTCGGTGTTCCTGGTGTGTAGATATCTTCTCCAATTTCATAGTCCGGATTGTTATTTTCATGATGCTCGACTAGCGTGCCGAAAATATCGGACATCGCTTCGTTCAACGCACCTGATTCGTTTTGATAGATCAGATCAGATGAAAAATCTGTTACAGCATGTGTTAATTCATGTGCGACTACATCTAATCCGCCAGACAGGGACACGAACGTCGTGCCATCGCCATCACCATAGACCATCTGCTGTCCGTTCCAAAACGCGTTGTTGTAATTACGACCGTAGTGAACCGTTGATTTTAATGCTGCTCCTTTATTGTCATACGAGTTGCGGTTGAAAACTTCTTTATAATAATCGTACGTTGCACCTGCATAATAGTGAGCATCTACTGCTGCTCTGTCATAAGTCGCGTTCAGCTTGTTATCCGCGTCTGCCCATAATGTGCCAGGAAGCTGCTGACGGTTCTTCGCATCGTATGTAAATACGCCGTTTCCTCGCGTGTTATCCTGCAAATAATACGAACCGTTCGATAATAATGTGTTCAGTGATTTCGTATCGCCAAGTACACCCGTTCCTGTACCAATCGCATTCGTCCCTACTAATGTTCCTTTACCCGTTGGCGGCGCTTTTGGGTCTCCATGCGCTTCATCCAAGTCGTTGTAAGAATTCAGGATCTTGCCTGTTACAGCATCTACAAAGTAATTATAGTTACCTGGTTCAGGCGATAAGAAGTTTAAATTCACCAAATATGCATAGTTCGCTTTATCTCCATTTGTATATACAACAAGTTCAGATGTAGGATCTGCTTCATATTCAGGTGTGAAACCGAGATTTTTAACCGCAACGGTCACTGCTTTTGCAGCTGTGATCTTTTTGGCAAAGCCTAACCCAGGTTTACTTTGAAGATTAGGAGTAACTGTTCCAGAAAACACAACGAGCTCTCCCTTTTCGTTAACATGTGCTACTTGCGTGGAGCCCCAAACAGGAACGCCTTTATAAGTTTGTTGGATGCGTACGAGTTGTCTGCCTAACTCATCTTTTGTAACAGACTTAACTTCAAACGACTCTTCCGCTTTTTGAGAACCTAATTTGAATGTTTTCGATTCTTTCTGAAGATAGTTGAAAACCACTTCTTTTGCTGATTTTGAAGACGCCTCAGACAGTTTTCCAGAGACGAACGATGGTGTACCCGTTAAACTGTTCATCTTTTTAGTTGATAAAACATTAACTGGTGCCTCCGCTGATGCTTGTCCTGCTGCAAACGGACTTACTGCAAGTCCAAGTGCCAATCCCCATACTGATAATTGCTTTTTCATCCCTTCCCAATCCCCTTTGCTTCATGAATTTTAAAGCCAGTGGATTTATAATAGCACCTTTCGTTTTATTTTCAAACTATTCTTAAAATTTTGATTAATTCGTACTAAAAGTAAAAATTTACAACAAAAAACAGGTATTAAGAACTGTTTTTTTGTGTTCGTTCGAGTTTAAAGACAAAATTTCACCATTAAAAAAAGCTGGCTTCAGAAGCCAGCTTTTACAGCTATTTCGATTTCCGACCTTTAATAAAATTTAAAACAAATACGATCAATGCAATTACGAGTAAAATATGAATGATACCGCCAGCGACTTTAAAAATAACACCTAATAACCAAAGTACGACTAATATTCCGATAATGGTCCAAAGCATGAGTTCGACATCCCTTCTATAAATAAAAAAGTATAAGTATACGGTTTAGATTTCCCGAATACGCTTTGAATTAAACGGATGGTGCCTCTAAAATCTTGGATGTCGGTGGAAATCCATCATTTTCAGGTGGTTATTTATGAATCTAAGGTGGTAAGAGGATGCGTACAGGTGGAACGACACACTTTTCAGGTGCTCATTACCTCTTTACCGGTGAACGTGTAACAAATATAAAAACACGTACCGTAAAACATAAAACGCTAACTAAAAACAGAAAAACCCTTCCTCAAAACGAGAAAGGGTTTCATAAGTTAAAATTATGCTAAATTACTTTTTAATGATTGCTCTTCTTTTGCAGGTGTTGTTTTCACATCTTCGTTTACACGCTCGATGTCAGCACCTAATGCAGCCAATTTCCCAGTGAAATCAACGTATCCGCGGTCGATGTGCTTCAGTTCAGTTACACGCGTGTAACCATCAGCGACAAGCCCAGCAAGTACCAAAGCTGCACCTGCGCGAAGGTCAGTTGAAGCAACCTCAGCACCTTGCAGATTTACAGGTCCGTTGATTACAGAAGAACGGCCTTCGATTTTAATATCACCATTCATGCGGCGGAATTCTTCCACGTGCATGAAACGGTTTTCGAATACAGTTTCCGTGATTACGCTTGTTCCGTTTGCACGAAGCAATAGCGCCATCATTTGTGACTGAAGATCAGTCGGGAATCCTGGGTGAGGCATTGTTTTGATATCAACAGGTTTTAATTCACGAGGTCCACGAACACGAAGTCCGTTTCCTTCTTCTTGAATTTGTACACCCATCTCTTCCATTTTTGCGATTAAAGGACGTAGGTGTTCTGCGATAGCATTTTCAACTAAAACATCACCTTGTGTAATAGCTGCAGCTACCATATACGTACCCGCTTCGATACGGTCTGGAACTACTGTATGCTCAGCACCAACAAGTTCTTCTGCTCCGACAATGCGGATCGTACCTGTTCCTGCACCAATTACTGTAGCACCCATCGCGTTCAAGTAGTTAGCTAGACATACGATTTCAGGTTCTTTTGCAGCGTTTTCGATGATAGTGGTACCTTCAGCAAGTGTTGCAGCCATCATGATGTTCTCAGTAGCTCCTACACTTGGGAAGTCTAAATAAATCTTCGCACCTTGCAAGCGGCCATCAATTTTTGCTTCGATAAATCCGTTCCCGATCTTTACAGTGGCACCCATCGCTTCGAATCCTTTAAGATGCTGATCGATCGGACGAGATCCAATCGCGCAACCTCCTGGAAGTGCGATACGAGACAATCCAACGCGAGCAAGCAATGGTCCCATTACTAGGAATGATGCTCTCATTTTACGGACATACTCAAATGGTGCTTCTGTTTTCAACTCGCTTGTAGCATCAACAGCAATTTCACCGTTTTCAAATGCTACATCAATATTTAAATAACGTAATACTTCGTTAATCGTAAACACATCAGCTAGACTCGGCACATCTTTAATTGTGCTTTTGCCTTTACTTGCTAAAATGGATGCTGCGATGACAGGAAGTACGGCATTCTTAGCTCCTTCAACTCGAACAGAGCCTTCTAACCGCCTACCACCACGGACAATGATTTTTTCCAACGATATTCCCCTCCGCGTCCAATTTGTATATTAATATTCAGACGTAATTATTGGTGTGCCAATTGTGACAGTTGTTCCGCTGCCCAATCCTTCAGATCGTAATGCAACCTGAAGATTCATTTTATGTTGATGACCGGTATAAATCGCTTGTTCCCACTGCTCAGTATATGCAGAAAGCGACACAAACGTCTCTTCTTTAAGTTCCTCGACAGGAACACCAGAAAAGGCGCGTACCAATTCATTTGCTTGCGAATACAAATCAACCACCATTTTATCACCGTATGTACCGGTAACACAAGAGAAAATTTTGGGATTTCCTCCAATTGATTGTTCAACACGGCTATCGATCAGGTTCTGGATTTCTTTCCAATTTTGATTTGCATTTACAAGTCCTTCAACCGCATAAATAAAATACGATGCAGATTGTTCTTTTTGGGGGTATGTAATGACGGTTATTTTCTCTCTAACCCCGATATCATTACGCTCAAATAGTCCGGTCATTTTATAATGCCCGGGTTCATCTTCTGTTACCGCCCAGTTAAATTCAGGATAATTTCGTTTAAGCTCTTCTGCTTTTTTTACATACCCTAGTCCTTTAGATGTAAAACCTGTTTGACCACGAAAATACATAGTCCATTTGTCAGGCGTTGCTCCGCTGTCTTTTAGAACGTCTATTATATGTGTAACTTCGTTTGTTTTTTCATCTGTTTTTGCATATCCAGAAGTAATCATAACTAATAGCAAAATCGCTGTAATCGTCATCGTCCATTTTTTCATTCCCCAGCACATCCTCTCTATTTCTCATTGTTGCCAATGAAACAGAGGATATCCGTGGAAGTTGTAGTCATATTCCGACAAATCCATACTCTAATAAAGGCTGTGGAATCATCCAAATAGCTGACTAAGATTCTTGGAATACTGTAGATACTTTAGAAAAAAATCGCTCGCTATGCTGGCTAAGCTGATCACTAGAAGTATGTATAACACTCTAGCTTGCATGACCTTCCCTTTTTTGATCCATTTATCAAAATGTATGGCCTGCAATGCCCACCAAGAAATCACGAGAAACAATAGATGTACGATGATATGTAACAAAGCTTGTTGTCCGATTGGAATCATTTAAAAAGTCTGACCTCCTTATTACATATTTCGACATCTTAAGCATACGTCTTTCTCAATCATTTTGATAGATACTTTTTCCCTAGTAAGGGGTTATGAAAGCCTTTTCTTTTAATATGTTCAAAAATTTGTAACGACTAATAAATGTAAGTCCAGAAAGATAGTCGTTTCACTATGATTAGACGATTTAAAACCGCAGAAGTTACGGTAGTTTTGACTCATTTTTTTGGATTTTTTCAGGAAAGTGAGCGTTATTGTAAGAAAGTTGTTGATTTTCCGTTTCAGATGCTCGCTTTCCGCGGGGCAGGCGGTGGCTAGCTCGAATGTTCGCTCTCTAACTGCTATCCACTGATACAAGGCGGGGTATTCATAAGGATAATTCAAGAAGTTCTTCAATTAATTCTAGAAATTCCTGAATTAATACGGCGAGTTTTTGATATAATCCAGCGAATTTTAAGCATATATCGGCGAATCTTCAAAAATCGACACTCTTGATTACCGAATACCCCCTTAAGAAAAACTAAAAAGCCCACCAACCTCCTTTTAGAAGAAGGTTGATGGACTATCATTTGAGCTCAACGATCAATGATCATGTGTATGAACTTCGGTTTCGATCTGCATGAAGAATTCGTTCACATCAAAGTTTCCGTAAAAGAAATCGAGGGCGAGATCTGGCATGACCCCTAAGATAAGAATCGATGCTGTACAGAATGCGAGTACGGCAGCCATTCCTCCTGGGATTGAAACCTTACTCCCTTCACTATCGCGGAAAAACATGATCGCAATGATATTGAAGTAATACACGTACGACACGAGCGTGGTTGCCATCATAACAGCGGCAAGCCAATAATGTGCAGGATCCAGTCCGAGCGCGCCCATGAAGATTCCAAACTTCCCGATAAATCCTGCAGTGATCGGAATACCGGCAAGAGAAAGAACAAAGAACGTCATCGGTACCGCGAGCCATGGAGACCTTCGGAATAACCCACGGAAAATCCCGATATCAGTGGAACCTTCTTGACTACTTAACAGCTGAATGACCGTAAACGCCCCAATATTCATAAACAAGTATGCTAAAAGATAGAACCAGATGAGTTCGAACACCAATGACGAATTTGAAACGAACGGCACTAAAATGTAACCCGCTTGTGCGATAGATGAATAAGCAAACATCCTTTTTATGTTCCGTTGCCGAAGCGCCGTAACGTTACCAATGATCATGGTTGCCGCTGCTAATACCATCACATACGGCTGAACTTGCAGCAGGATCGGTTCCTTATCGATTCCTGGAGCTGCGATGAAACAAATGATAATTACCCGCAGCAAGATCACAAAGCCTGCTGTTTTGGATACGACACTCAAGAAAGCCGTAACCGGAACAGGTGCCCCTTCATAAACATCTGGAGCCCACATGTGAAGTGGAGCGGCCGCGATCTTAAACGTTAGTCCTGCAAACGTGATGATGAAGGCGAAAACAATCAGAAAGCTGTGCTCTAAAAGTTCAAGGTTCCCCATGTTCTCTGCAATCTTGAACAGGTTCGTCTCCCCTGTCAGTCCGAAAATGTAACTCATTCCAAAAAGCGTGATAGCGGTCGCAATTCCGCCAGACACGATATACTTAAACGCTGATTCATTGCTTCTTTTATTGCGCCTCTCGAGTCCTGCCATTACATAGGAAGAAAGAGAGAGAAGTTCAAGGCCCACAAACAATGTGATCAAGTCAGCGCTCGACGCCATCATCATGGCTCCTAATAAAGCGGCAAGAAGCAGATAATAGAATTCTCCTCGGTTTTCCTCCAGATCTTCTTTTTTATAATTAGAAGAAAGAACAATCACTAATAAGGTTCCTAACAAAAGCAGAATCTTGAAAGCTTTCGAGAACGAGTCAAGTCTGTACGTATCATACAGAATGGAAGTGACTTCAATATCAAGCTGCATAAAGATGGAGATGAGAGCAGCAAGTACACCTGCTCCAGCAAGCCAGGCTAGAGGCTTCCGGCTCGATTCTTTTTTCATAAAAAGGTCGATAACAGATAAGAGAGTCGCAACACCTAAGATAATAAATTCAGGAAGCATGACGCTCCAATGAAACGATAATAAAGTATCTAGATCCATGATTTAGCCCCCTAACCCTAGCAGAATGCTATCTAATGTTGGACGGAGCATATCACTTAACCATGCAGGATAGATGCCGATGAACAAAATCGCTGCAAGCAAGATAAACGCCGGAATACGTTCTGTTGATGAAAGATCATATGCGTTCGATAGTTCTTTTTCAGTTCCAAACGTGATCGCCAACACTGCACGCAACACATAGACTGCTGTTAAAATCAGCCCTAGTGTTCCTACAGCTGCTAACACAGGCATTGTCTCAAACAATCCTAAAAACGCCATGAACTCACTGATAAAACCTGACATTCCCGGAAGCCCTAATGATGCGAGTCCCCCTGCGAGCATAACTCCTGCAAAGATCGGCATTCTTTTAGCGACTCCACCAAAGTCTTTTAACTGAGAGGAACCTTCACGTTCGTAAAGAACACCTACTAAAAAGAACAACAGAGCTGATATCAATCCATGAGAAACAACTTGGAACACGGCACCCGTCATACCCGCTTCGTTCAGTGCGGCGAGCCCGATCAGAACGATTCCCATATGCGAAACAGATGAATATGCTAATACCCGTTTCAGATCACGTTGTGTGAGGGCTAAGAACGCTCCATAAAGGAGGTTGACCACACCGAACAATCCGATGATAAAAGCAAGAGATTTAAACTGATCCGGAAACAGCCCTGCTCCAAAAACGATCAAGCCGTACGCCCCAATTTTCAAAAGAATTCCTGAGTGAAGCATAACAATCGGCGGTGGCGCCTGAACGTGGACCCTCACCATCCAAGAGTGAAGCGGTGCGACCGGTAGCTTGACGGCAAATGCAACAAGCAGTGCGATCAGCATCCCCATCTTAAAATTCTTCGTGATGTTCATATCACTCAGTTCAGATTGCGGAAGCGAGAATGTATAAGCTAACTGCTCAAAATTCATCGTTCCGGTCTTCATAAACATCGCTACGAACGCGATCAGAAGAATGGCTGAACCGACACCGTTATAGATCAAAAAACTGTACGCAGCTTTTTCTCTTTCAAGATAACCCCAGCGTCCGATGAGGAAGAACATCGGAATGAGCGTGATCTCAAAGAAAATAAAGAACAAAAATAAATTTTGTGCGGCGAATACGCCAATCATGCCCATCTCGAGCAAGAAGAACAAAATGAAATAACTTTTCCAATCCTTTTTGATCGAAAAGGATGCAATGGCAGCAAGGACACTCACTACCGTTGTTAATAAAATGAGAATCATCGATAAGCCGTTAACGCCGACTTCATAAAAGATCGGATAGCTCACATCACCGTTCGATTGAAAGACTTCATAAGAAACCCACTGAAACTTCTCAGCTAGTTGGAGACCTTTACTCGACGTGTTAAATGCAGACAACGTTACAAGTGCCGTCCCTAGCGGAAATAGCGTACCTAAGATCCCAATCCATTTGATCGATTTCTCATCTTGAGACGGAGTAAAGATTAAAACCAAAACGCCTAACAACGGGGAAAGAATTAAGATCGATAGAAGCCATGTGTTCATGTGAAGTACCCCCCTGTTAATGCGACAATCAGCAATAAAATCACGATGCCAAAGATGGCGAATGTTCCGTAAGATTGAACCTGCCCGTTTTGAAGGCGCGATCCTAGCTTACTGAGCCCTTGAACACCACTCACAACAGCTGCCACGAGTCCGTCCACGATATATCTATCAAACAGGACGCCAAGTTTGCTCAAACTTTTCGTTCCTTTAACGAAAGTTGCGTCATACCCTTCATCAACGTACCACTTGTTGTAGATCACGTTGCTGAGCCCTGGCAAAGAACGTGTAATCCAATCGCGGGAAAGTGCTCCTTTTTGATAGATTAGATAAGCTAGACCGATTCCTAAAAGAGATGCGGTTGTCGCAACAATTGGAATCCAGCTTGGGCCGTGATGATCTCCATGCGCTAGTTCAACCGGACCTCCTGCTAAGTAATCCGTTAAAAACGTACCGAACCACGCTGTGTTCAGATAACCAGCTACGACTGCCAAAACACCTAAAACAATCATAGGAAGCGTCATGACACTTGGTGATTCAAGTACGCCACCTTGATCACCGCGCGGTTTTCCGGTAAACACAAGGAAAAATAGACGGAACATATAAAACGCCGTCATAAAGGCTGCAACGACTGCCAGCCAGAACAATCCGTAACGGCCATCTGCATACGTACTGGCTAGTATCTCGTCTTTTGAAAAGAAACCGGATAGAAGCGGAACTCCTGATATAGCTAGAGCACCGATTAAAAAGAGAGGCCCTGTCAGCCGGAGCTTTTTCCAAAGTCCGCCCATCTCATCGATGTTTTGTGTATGTACAGCATGAATTACGCTTCCTGCCGCTAAAAACAATAACGCTTTAAAGAATGCATGCGTTGTTAAGTGAAAGATCCCTGCCACATAACCGGATGCGCCAAGTGCAAGCATCATGTAACCCAACTGGCTGACCGTTGAGTAAGCTAACACGCGTTTGATGTCTTTTTGCATAAGTCCGATCGAAGCGGCAAAGATTGCCGTGACTCCCCCTACTACAGCAACGACCGTTAGTGCCGTTTCTGAAGCTTGGAAGAGCGGATACATCGCAGCGACCAAGTAAACACCTGCCGCAACCATCGTTGCCGCATGAATAAGTGCCGATACCGGTGTTGGACCTTCCATCGCGTCCGGAAGCCACGTATGAAGAGGCAGCTGACCTGATTTTCCGATCGCTCCTACAAAGATACATAGTGCGGTGAGCGTGAGCATGCCAGAAGATATATCACCATTTCGGACAGAAGCAAAAATTTCGTCATATTCAAAACTACCAACCTGCCAAAATAGCAAGACCATTCCAATAAAAAGACCAACGTCCCCGATTCGGGTCATCACAAATGCCTTTTTCGCAGCGGCTTTTGCTTCTGGTTTAAAATAGTAGAATCCAATCAATAAGAACGAACCAAGTCCAACAAGCTCCCAAAACATATAGAGCTGTAATAGATTCGGAGATAGAACGAGTCCGAGCATCGCAAATGAAAACAATCCTAAATACGCAAAGAACACGGGAAATCGTTCATCGCCATGCATGTAACCTTTTGAATAAAGGTGTACAAGAAAACTGACGAGTGAAACGATCACAAGCATAAGAGCGTTCAGCGGATTGACTTCATATCCCATCGTGATGGCTCGCTCACCGATCTCAAACCAAGTGCTTTCAACTTTAATTCCGTCTCCTTGCCACACCGCGATCCAAACCCCGAGAGATAGAATGAGCGATAATCCGGTAAAGAGCACACCGATCCATGCGGTGCCCTCACTTTTTGATTTTCTAAAAATCAGCAATAAAACGAAGGATAAAAGCGGGAACAACGGTATAAGCCAACTATTCTGCAACATAATCGTCCATCTCCTTCCTTATCGCTTCATCGTATCCATCTCATCCACGTTGACCGTCTGTCTGTTTCGGTACAGCGCTATGAGAATCGCAAGTCCAACTGCCGCTTCTGCCGCAGCAACCGTAATCGTAAACAGCGAAAAAATCTGACCTGTTAATCCAGGATTTATAGAATATTTGGCAAATGCCACGAGATTAATATTTACAGCATTCAGCATCAATTCGATCGAAATCAGTACGATGACCGCATTCCGTTTCGTTAATGCGCCAAACAAACCGATGCAGAACAAGATCAAGGCAAGCGTCAAGTAAGCTGCTAAAGGAACAGAGCTCATTTTTTTGCCTCCTTTTCATCGTCATCCCGCTTTGCCAGAATGATAGAACCGATCAAGGCAACAAGCAGCAAGACAGAAGTTAACTCAAACGGAATCACATAATGCGAATACAGTTCGATTCCGATCTTTTTCGTATTATCGATGTGAAGCTCTGCGTTCTGCTGACCAAAATCAAGGTCTTTGATCTTACCGTACATGATTAAAAAGAAAAGTCCGATCGCAAGCCCGGTTAAGATGACTTTCAACCGTGGTGCACGTTTCTCTTTTTCCTGATGACGTGTGAGCATGATCCCAAACAACATGATGATCGTGATCGCGCCTGAGTAGATCAGCACCTGCACGACGGCAACGAACTCTGCTGATAGTGTGATGTAGATTCCTGCAATGGCAATGAACGTAAAGATAAGAGCAACAACCATATGAACGACATTTGATAGGTTAATAAGAAGAACGCCGCCGGCAATGGCTGTTAAGGCGAGAAAGAAAAATGCGATCATTTCACCGGTCATGCTTTGTTCTCCTTTCTAACATTCTCGTCGTTCTCATCGAGCCACTCGAGGTTTTTAAAAAGTTCATCTCGGCTGTATTCAGCAAGTTCGAACTGATTCGTCATGACGATCGCTTCAGTCGGACAGACCTCTGTACACAGGTCGCATAGTATACAGATTTCAAAGTTGATGTCGTACGTATCAATGATCTTCCCTTTTTTCGCAGGATCGGGATGCGGTTTACCTGTTAACTGGATGCAGTCGGTCGGGCAGATCTGCGCGCATTGGTTACAGACGATGCATTTTTCGGGATAGAACTTTTGGATGCCGCGGAAACGGTCAGGCATCTGGATCGGCACGTCTGGATAGCTTGTGGTGACGTTTTGTTTTGTTAGGTTTTTGACGGTATAGCTTAAACCTTTTACAAGACCTTTCATCCTGAGATCACGCTCCTTATGCGTTGGTCTTTCGATTGTTAGAGCATTGTTTTAGCATTGTTTTGTCATTGCCTTGTCGTTTATGAAAGTTTGATTTCCGCTCCAGGTTGCTCGCTTTCCGGGGGGCGTGCGGTGAGCCTCTTAGTGCCTTGCACTATTAAGAGTCTCACCTGTCCCGCTGATCCCCCAGGAGTCTCGCACCTTGCGCTTCAATCAACTAGTCAATGAAGTTATAGACAAAACCTTGATCGTAAGGAAATCTGCCTCAAACATTTTAAAAATATAGCAATGCACAAAATCGTTCTATAAGGCTTTTTAAAGGCTTGTTGAATTTCAATATATTTTTGTCTTCTTTGAACAGTTGATTGTAGCGGAAGATGCGAGACTCCTGCGGGACTGGCGGTCAGGTGAGACACTTATACGTGAAACGTACGAATGTGGCTCACCGCCTGCCCCGCGGAAAGCGAGCATCTGTAACGAAAATCAACACCCCTCGAAAACACCAGAGCATCTACAATACCTTTTTTATAAAAACAATTCCTTAACCGCTGCACTGACGAAAATGTTTAGCAGTGCGAGCGGAAGTAGGACCTTCCATGCGAAGCCCATCAGTTGATCGGCGCGGAGTCGTGGAAGTGTTCCGCGAATCCAGATCATGAAAAATACAACGATGCTGAATTTGACTCCGAACCATAGCATACCTGGAATGAAGTCTAAAAACGGAATTGGGTTCCATCCTCCTAAGAAAAGAACCGTCGTTAAGGAAGCCATCGCGAACAGATACACATATTCCGTAAGCATGAAGAATGCCCACCGAAACCCTGAGTATTCCACATGATAACCGGCAACGAGCTCTGACTCTGCTTCAGGCAAGTCGAACGGTGTACGGTTTAGCTCAGCGATTGAAGAAATCAAGAAAACGAAAAAGCCGATCGGTGTTAAAAAGATGTACGCAATGTTTTCTTGTCCTCTTACGATGTCGTTTAAGTTCAGGCTGCCTGCGAAAAGAATCACTCCGATCACAGAGATAACAAGCGGAATTTCGTATGAAATCATCTGCGCTGCCGCACGCATGCCGCCGAGTAACGAGTACTTATTGTTTGATGCCCATCCACCCATTAAGATGCCGATTGTCGAGATGCCTGAAACGGCTACGTAATACAGAAGGCCGACGCCAAGGTCTGCGAACTGCATGTTTTCTGAGAACGGAATCGTTGCGAGCACCATGAACGCTGGTGCAAATGCGATGACCGGTGCCAAAATGAACAATGGACGATCAGCTAGCTTCGGTATGGTGTCTTCTTTTATTAAAAGTTTAAAAACATCCGCAACGGTTTGTAGAAGACCGAATCTTCCCCCGACCCGGTTTGGTCCTGTACGCATCTGCATGAATCCAAGCACTTTTCGTTCGGCTAGAATCGCGTAAGTTACGAACCCGAGAACCGTGACGAGTAATGCCGCGCCAAGCGCAAAGAAGATGGCAACATGCGTCCAGCCAGGCTGTGCGTATAAAAGATCCTCCATCAGCCATCAACCTCCCCGAGAACGATATCAATCCCACCTAAGATGGTAATCAAGTTGGAGATGTTTTCACCGACTAAAAGTTTTGGCAGAATCTGAAGGTTGTAAAAAGAAGGTCTGCGAAACTTCAAGCGGTACGGTTCTTTTTTTCCTTCTGACGCGATGTAACAGCCGATCTCTCCGCGGGGCGACTCAATGCGGACGAAAGCTTCACCCTTTGGCGGCTTGATAATTCTTGGCACTTTTGCCATGACCGGGCCTTCTTCTGGAAACTGTTCTACCGCTTGTTCTACAATCTTGAGTGATTCTTCGATCTCTTGCATGCGGCACTGATAGCGCGCCCATGCATCGCCTGTATGAAAGACTGGTACATCAAAATCAAAACGGTCATAGATTGAATACGGCTCATCTTTTCTAAGATCCCAGTTCGTACCCGTACATCTTAAATTAGCGCCGCTTAATGAAAAGTTCAGTGCTTCTTCTTTTGTGTAGTAGCCGATTCCTTTCACACGGTTCAAAAAGATCTCATTGCCTGTCACAAGATCGTGATAGCCAGCAAGCTCTTCTCTCATGTATGGAACAAAATCTCGGACTTTCTCGATCCAGCCATCTGGGGCATCCCATTTCACTCCGCCAACACGCATGTAGTTGAACGTAAGACGTGCTCCGCATATCTCGTTCAGCATATTGATGATTGCTTCACGTTCACGAAACGCGTATAGGAATGGACTCATCGCCCCGATATCTAATAAATATGTACCGAACCAAACAAGATGGCTTGCGATGCGGCCGAGCTCCATCACGATGACACGCAAATATTCCGCGCGTTCTGGTATCTCTAAACTCATCATGGTTTCAACCGCATGGCAGATTACATAGTTGTTCGTCATTGCCGCTAAATAATCCATGCGGTCTGTGTATGGAATAATCTGCGTGTACTGAAGATTTTCCGCTAATTTTTCGGTGCCTCGGTGAAGATAACCGATCACTGGTGTAGCTTCAATGATCGTTTCTCCGTCGATTTTTAGTACGATTCGAAAAACGCCGTGCGTACTCGGATGCTGAGGTCCAACGTTGAGGAGCATCTCTTCTGTTCTGATCAATGTCTCTACACCTCCACGTCATGTGGTTCGTAATCTTTTCTAAGCGGATGTCCTACCCAATCGTCTGGCAGCATAATGCGCGTTAAGTTTGGATGACCTTCAAAGTGGATTCCCAAAAGGTCAAACGTTTCACGCTCTGGCCAGTTTGCTCCTTCCCATAACGGGGTAATGGAATGGGTAGTGGCGCTATTTCTATCTATTTTTACTTTTAGAGCAACCGATTGGCGATGATTGTACGAATACAGATGGTTATAGACTTCAAAATGCGTTTCAAAATCGGTGCCGTGCATTTCAGATAAATAATCAAAACGAAGCTGATCGTTATATTTTAAAAACTCCGCAATTTTGTAATAGGAATCAGGTTTTGCAACTAAGGTAGGGACGTCTTTTGACAGTCTGTTAATATAGGAATCTTCGAGTACATCTTCTCCTAGATGTTCTTTGATGACTTTTCTGTAGGTATCGAGGATAGGTTGGTTAGGTGATGGCTTTTCTTCTGCGACAGGTTCTGTTGCTGCACCTTTTGCATTCGCGGCAGCTCGTGCTTTTGCTGCTGCAGCTGCTTTGGCTTTGGCGGCGGCGATTGCTTTTGCCTTTTCGTCATCACCTATTGGACTAGTTGGTGCATCTGATCCTGCTTCACGGGAAGCTTTCGCTTTAGCAGCTGCTGCTGCTTTTGCCTTGGCTGCTGCGACGGCCTTTGCTTTTGCCGCTGCTTTCGCTTTTTCATCGTCTGAAGCGGGTTCGGTGGACGCGTCGCCTCCACTCTCTCTTGCTAGTTTTGCTTTAGCAGCTGCTGCTGCCTTTGCCTTGGCTGCTGCTGCAGCTTTTGCTTTCGCTGCTGCTAGCGCTTTTTGTTTCGCAAGATCATCTGTTGGCTCATCTGTCTGTGGAGCTTCCGCTGTATTTTCTTTTTCAGCCTGACGCTGTTTTGCGAGTTCTAGAGCTTTCGCTTTCGCCTCTGCGGCGGCTTTCTTTTTCAGTTCTTCTTTTGTTAATTCTGGCTCGTCTGCTGTCGGCTCGGTTCCTTCTGCAACTTTTTCCTTTTCAGCTTGTCGCTGCTTCGCGAGCTCGAGGGCTTTTGCCTTTGCTTCTGCAGCCGCCTTTTTCTTCAGCTCTTCTTTTGTTAATTCTGGTTCAGCTGTTGCCGACTCTGTTCCATCTGCCGCTTTCGCCTTTTCGGCCTGACGTTGTTTCGCAAGTTCGAGCGCTTTTGCCTTCGCTTCTGCGGCTGCTTTTTTCTTTTGCTCTTCTTTTGTTAACTCTGGTTCGGCTGCGGTCGGTTCTGACACATTTGCCGCTTTCGCTTTTTCAGCCTGTCGCTGCTTCGCGAGCTCAAGAGCTTTTGCTTTCGCCTCTGCAGCAGCTTTTTTCTTTTGTTCTTCTATCGATAACCCTTCATTGGAATCATTTTGCTTATCGGTCATTCGCTCATCACCTTCTTGCCTGTCTTCGCTTCATAACGGATTTTTTCTTGAAGCTTGTTGATGCCATAAATGAGTGCAGCAGGGTTAGGTGGACATCCAGGTATGTATACATCCACGGGTACGATTTGATCCACGCCTTTTACGACGGCATACGATTTGATGTAAGGGCCTCCAGCTGTAGCGCATGAACCCATCGCGATGACCCACTTCGGTTCTGGCATCTGTTCGTATAATCGTTTTAATACGGGCGCCATTTTTTTCGTCACGGTTCCTGAAACGATCATTACATCAGATTGACGAGGTGACGTACGGAATATGCTTCCGAAACGGTCTAAATCATAATGAGACGAACCTGTGCCCATCATTTCAATCGCGCAACAGGCGAGTCCAAAGGTTAACGGCCATAGTGAATTGCTTCTGGCCCAGGCTTTTACTTGTTCGAGTGTTACCATGAATACGTTGCGGTCTAGTTCGGCGCGTTCCTCAGCCGTAAGTTCCCAATTTATGTCCATTTCAGCACCTTCTTTTTCCAAGCGTATACAAGACCTAACGTTAAAAGAACAACAAAAATCCCCATTTCGATCAGAGCGAAAACGCCAAGCTCTTCATAGGCAACAGCCCAGGGGTATAAAAATACGGTTTCAACATCAAAAATAACAAACATGAGCGCAAACAAATAATAGCGGACATTGTACTGAACCCAACTTTGATGAAAAGGTTCGATTCCGCTTTCGTAGGTGGTGTATTTTTCTGCTGATGGTTTATAAGGGCGCAACAAACGGCCTGCAGTCAATGCGACCACCGGCAAAAGAACCCCTAAAAATAAAAATACAGCCACAATGAGGTAATTGTTTTGATACAGATGATAAAAATCCATTCTGACTACCTCCTAATCTTCAGAATTTTATAAATTCTGTAACCGCTTTAATTATAGCAAATTCCATATTTTGTGTCGATGTGCTTCTTCACATATGGTACTTCTACTATATTAAGGTCTACCCCTTATTTTTCTATAGAAATGTTCATAATCCTGTAATTTTTTCGGATGTGACGATACACTGTTAGCAGTATGATAGGTGTAAAGGGGAGATTTGTAATGGATATATGGTGGATTGCTTACTTTTTGATCGTCGTGATCTCGATTGCTGGATTAGTCGGTACGATCATGATTTCTAAAACACAGGACGAAAAATACGGAAGTTCAACTCGTCAGAACCTCGTGCGCCTTACTCTCATCTATGCAGTGGTGATTCTTGTCTCGATCATCGCACTTGCTCTCTACATTTATCTTTAATGAAATATCGTTATTAAAGGATGTGATCTACTTTGAAAAAAGAGACCGAACAATTGTGGGCTAGTGAAAAATATACCGTGATGGCAAAAGGCTACAACTTTTATACAGAGGTTCAAGTGTTGATGAGAGATGCTCAATCTACTGCTGATTATGAAAAAGTGACGATGTTGATTGCTGAGTTGAAGGAAAAATCTTTTGAGCGCCGTGCTTTATGCAATACGTTAGAACATGTTTGGGGTTATTTTAAAAAATCAGCAGAAGAAGTGGATAAAGAGCACTTCTTTTCACTGCTAGACACGTTGAGAGAGAGTGATGAAGAGTATTATGATGAAATGCCGTATGAAATTCATCTCTTTTTGAAGTATTTGCTTCAAAAATACCCTTCAGAATACTTATCACGTTCAACATTTATTAAGAATTGAGGATGCTCCCGTCGTGTTGTGGGATCATCCTTTTGTTTTGCCTAAAAGAGGTTCAGTTTCGGTGAACGAAACTTTTTTATGCATACCTGGGTGGGTACCTTTGCAAATCAATCAAGAAATTATAGCGTTCAATCCACAAAAATCAGCGTCTAATCCACGAGTTTTACGCATGAATCCAAAAGTTTTGGCTGTTTATCCTCAAGTCGACAAACCTCGACACCTGTCAGACACAAATAACCCCTCATATACCCCGTACATAAAAAAACACCCCGCTCAACCAAGCGGGATGCCTCTCTGCCATAACTCTCAATTTTTATTAGATCGCCTCAACTGACAATCGCAATTGCTCTTCAAAATCTTCCGCATGCTCGCGTTTTTGTACTTCGTTCCAGCCTAATTTATCAGCCATGCAGTTGATCACACTTTCTTTCCACTCATATACCGTATCGATGTCAAAGTATAGAGCAGAAGTACGGCGGATCAAGAAGTCAGATGGTGTGGACGTCATCTCATACTCCAATGCGTAAAGTAGGGATGCGTACAAACTTACTGGCAAGTTGTAGCTCTTCGCTTCTTCACCGCGTTCTTTCATATAACCGTATACGATATCGATGTTCGTACCATAGCGTTGAACGAGCTCACGAGCTTTCGCGTCATCCAAACCTAATGCTAGGCCTTCTTGTACTTTTGTACGAAGGAAGTCTGCGAAGTTTTGGCTTCCGCCCATCTTACCGCCGGATAATTCCATATGTTGCGTGCGGCATCCAGGGAATTTCGTGCCTTCTTCTTCCCCAAGCTGATCGCGAACGATATCAACGACTTTTTCAGCCATCTTACGGTAACCTGTCAGCTTACCACCTGCGATTGTTAACAATCCAGATGGTGAGTGGAACACTTCATCTTTACGAGAAATTTCTGAAGGTCCCTTTTTTGGTTCGTGAATCAATGGACGTAGTCCTGACCATGACGATTCAACATCGTCGCGCGTGATCTTCACGTCTGGGAACATAAAGTGAATCGTATTTAGTACATATTGAAGATCCTCTTCCGTCATACCAGGGTTTGCAAGGTCTCCCTTGTAATCCGTATCTGTTGTACCCACATACGTCTTACCTGCACGTGGGATCGCGAACACCATACGGCCATCTTCTGTGTCATAGTAAACGGCTTGTTTCAATGGGAACTTAGAGCCATCAATAACAAGGTGGATCCCTTTTGTATGGTGGATCTCTTTTCCTGTTTTTGAACGGTCTTCTTCACGAAGCTCATCTACCCATGGACCTGTTGCGTTGACGATCTTTTTCGCATAGATCTCATGAATTTCACCAGTCAGCTGGTCTTCTACTTTTACACCGACCGCTCTTTTTCCTTTATAGATAAAGCTTGTTACTTTTGCGTAGTTAACGGCTGATGCTCCGCGTGACACCGCTTCTTTCATGATTTCAAGCGTCAGACGAGCGTCATCTGTTTTGTATTCTACGTAATATCCGCCACCAAGTAAGTTATCTTTTTTCAAAAGAGGTTCACGGCGTAATGTTTCTTCGGCTGAAAACATCTTTCTGCGTTCTTTACGTTTTACACCTGCTAAGAAATCGTACACTTTTAGACCGATGGATGTGGAGAATTTTCCGAACGTACCGCCTTTATAAAACGGAAGCAGCATCCACTCTGGCGTTGTTACGTGTGGAGCGTTCTCGTATACGATCGCACGTTCTTTACCTACCTCAGCAACAAGTTTTACTTCAAACTGTTTTAAATAACGAAGTCCACCGTGAACAAGTTTTGTAGAACGGCTGGATGTTCCAGCAGCAAAGTCCTGCATCTCAACAAGACCGACTTTCATACCACGCGTTTGGGCATCTAATAAAATACCTGCTCCAGTTACGCCTCCTCCAATTACAAGGAGATCAAGCTTTTCCTGTTTCATACCTGTGATGATTTCTTCTCTTTTATATGTTGAAAATGATGCTGTCATTTTCTCTTCACTCCTTCTGTACAGAACCGTTGGACATATATAATACGGGTAGTTTTCCCGGAATCAGCGAACCCAACACACATTTTTCAACATTTCCGTGTATTGGCACATATGCACGCAAAAAAGACCACAAGAACCCCGCATCGTGTGTACGAGGTTTTGTGGTCTCTCCTGATCTCCAACCGGTTCAATATCAACTTGTGATTAGTATAACGCAGTTTTCAAGATTTTGAAAGGGTTATGCTTTAGGTTTATAAGCAATCGTTGCTTCTACAGCTTTTTTCCAGCCATCATAAAGCTCTTTACGCTCTTCCTCTTTCATGTTTACGTAGAAGTCTTTGTCCACTTTCCATTTATCTGCTATTTCTTGACGATCGCCCCAGAATCCTACAGCAAGTCCTGCTAGATAAGCGGCACCGAGCGCTGTCGTTTCATTGATTTCCGGACGCTCAACAGGAACGTTTAAGATATCGCTCTGGAACTGCATCAAGAAGTTGTTCTTTACCGCTCCGCCATCAACACGAAGCTTCTTCAACTCGATGCCTGAATCTGCTTCCATCGCGGTTAACACATCAGCTGTTTGATACGCGAGTGATTCGAGAGTCGCACGCACGAAGTGTTCTTTTTCTGTACCACGTGTCAGTCCAAAGATCGCACCGCGCGCTTCTGAATCCCAGTAAGGTGTTCCGAGTCCAACGAATGCTGGCACCACATACACACCATCTGTTGATGCAACGCGCTCTGCATAATCTTCACTATCTGCCGCATCTTTTAACATGCGAAGTCCATCGCGAAGCCATTGAATGGCAGATCCAGCAACGAAGATACTTCCTTCAAGTGCGTACTCGACTTTCCCGTCCACACCCCAAGCGATGGTCGTTAATAGGCCATGCTCAGACTTAACTGCTTTTTCTCCTGTGTTCATAAGCATGAAACAGCCTGTTCCATACGTGTTCTTCGCCATTCCTTTTTCAAAACAAGCTTGTCCAAAAAGTGCCGCTTGCTGATCGCCCGCAATACCAGCGATCGGAATATTTTTACCGAAGAAATGATAGTCGATCGTTTCACCGTATACTTCTGATGACGATTTAACTTCTGGCAACATGGATTTTGGAACGCCCAAGATTTCAAGAAGCTCGTCATCCCATTTTAAATCGTAAATGTTGTACATCAATGTACGTGACGCATTGGAATAATCCGTTACGTGTGCTCTTCCGCCTGTTAGCTTCCAAACCAACCACGTGTCGATCGTTCCGAATAATAGATCACCGTTTTCCGCTTTTTCACGAGCACCCTCGACGTTATCCAGAATCCATTTCACTTTTGTTCCTGAGAAATAAGCGTCGATTAACAATCCTGTTTTGTCGCGGAACTTATCGTTTAAACCTTGAGATTTAAGCTCTTCACAGATCTCAGCTGTTTGACGAGACTGCCATACGATCGCGTTGTGAACAGGTTTTCCTGTGTTCTTATCCCAAACGACTGTTGTTTCACGCTGATTCGTAATACCGATTGATGCGATTTCTCCTGGGTCTGTATCGGTTTTTGATAATACTTCAGCCACTACAGCTAAGATCGTTCCCCAGATTTCTTGTGCATCATGTTCTACCCAGCCTGGCTTAGGGAAGTGTTGCTTGAATTCCTTTTGTGAGATCTCAACGACTTCTCCTGCTTTGTTAAAAAGAATCGCTCTTGAGCTTGTCGTTCCTTGATCGAGTGCAATGATATATTTCTTTTCCATACGTAAACCCTCCCAAAATGGTTTGTTGTTTTTGTTTTAGTTTTCTATTTGATCACCGTGAGGCAATGCTTGTGTGCCTTTACTTCCTAAGAAGAATGTTATTGCGAAAATCGCTAGTGAAACCACTGTCCAGATCCAGAATAAGGTTGTAACTTTTCCTGTAAAAACAGCTTGATAGAACAATGCTCCGAAAACTCCGCCGAGCACTGGCCCTACAACCGGAATCCATGAGTACGTCCAGTTCGATCCGCCTTTGCCTGGAATCGGCAAGATAAAATGTGCAATTCTTGGACCGAGGTCACGTGCTGGGTTGATCGCATATCCTGTTGGTCCACCAAGTGATAATCCGATGGCTACGATTAGGAATCCGACGATTAGTGGATTCAATCCATCTGAAAATTTATTCGCTCCGATTGACAATAATCCTACTAGTAAAACCGCAGTTCCAATAAATTCTGATAAAAGATTCGAAAACGTATGCGGAATTGCAGGGTCCGTTGAGAAAACTCCTAATTTTACAGCTGGATCATCCGTTGCTTTCCAGTGCGGCAGGAAGTGGAAGAAGACGACCATTCCACCTAAGATACCGCCGATCATTTGTGCCAGAATATAAGCTGGTACATCTGCCCAAGCAAATTCACCGATTGAAGCAAGGCCAAGTGTTACGGCTGGGTTAAGATGTGCACCACTAAAGCTTCCGACTGCATAAACCGCCATCGCAACGGCTAGTCCCCAAGCAAGCGCAACTACAATCCATCCGCCACCTTGAGCTTTTGATTTATTCAAGGAAACGTTTGCAACAACGCCCCCGCCAAATATAATTAGAATCATTGTTCCTATAAGTTCTGCCATAAATGTTGACATGTGTTTTCCTCCTTTTATGCAATCGCTATCAATTTATAAGTGCAAGTATGTGAACGGATTTCATCAAAAAAAGACCCAGCAAAAGATACCTATAGTTTTGCTATAAGTAACCCCTGTGGATCTCCATGTTCTCCGTCACGTTTATGAACTTGTCTCTATTATAACAAGGATGAAAACGTTGTCAAACGTTATTTCACAAGAACATTAAATCCACAATTCAGGGTTTGAAGTCGTCACAGCCTCTGCACCGGCCTCCAATGCTTCCATCACATTTACTTTTGTACGAATCAATCCACCAGCAATTACCGGAATTCCAGCTTGCTCACTTACTTCTTTTATTATTTCCGGCATGATGCCTGGCAAAACCTCTAAATAGTCTGGCTGAGCACGTTCGATGACTTTATAACTTGTTTCGAGTGCTAATGAATCTAATAAAAACAAACGCTGAACGGCGATCATGTTCTTCTTTTTTGCACGCATGATGCAGTTAGATCGTGTTGAAATGATTCCTGCTGGTTTCATCTCCTGTGCTAAAAAATCTACCGCATATTCGTTTGCCTTCAAACCGTTAATCAGATCCAGATGAACCAAAACTTTCTTTTTTCGTTCGTTTGCCATCGCAATCATGAATTTCAGCTGACTGATATGCGTGTCCAAACATACGATATATGTGTATTTGCTATTCAGCAGCTTTTCAAAATCCTTCATCTTTCTCGCTGCTGGCAAAACTTTTTGTCCATGGAAGCTCATCGTGCCCACTCCTTACCTTCTTATCATTCACAAGTTTTCGTCATTTATTTTTAAAACCACGAAAAAACCGCCTTTTTTACACATTAAGTGATAATAACACATACAACTACAGACGGACGAGCATTTAATAGTATATAGCTTGTTTATAAGCTATATTTCTTAGGACACTTCCTTAGCTTGAGGAGGTGAAAAGCATGATTAAAAAGAGAAAGAAACCTGTTATCTCTCCTGTTGGCGAATTTCAAAACCCGTTTGGTGATGAAGTGGTTCAAATGGAAGAGGCAGCAGAAACGAACGCGATGACTAGTGAAAATGGCGACCAAGTATGGTTACGTAGGGTCTCATGTGCTCGGCCGATTTTTGGAAGAAGCTAAATACAAAACCATTCTCGTATGCGTATGCGATGTAGCTATCCGAAAGTAGTTGATTTCCGCTCCAGGTTACGCGCTTTCCATGGGGCGAACGGTGAGCCTCCTGCCGCTTTGCGCCATTAGGAGTCTCCACCTGACCGCTCGTCCCATAGGAGTCGGCAACCTTATGCTTCAATCAACTTGCATAGGGAGACTTTTAGAAAAGAGCCAAATAAAAGAACGATCCATCCGATGTTCAACCTTCTCAAACTGAACGTGATGTATTGTAATAAAACCCCTTTGACGTTGGTTTTGGACAAGTCGGAGGGGTTTTTGCGTTCTGAAAAAGAATGAAGGTACAGTTTCGGTTCCCGAAACTTATTAACTTAGATACCGTGCTGGGTATTAGCTTAATGCAATCCAAAAGTTTAGGCTGTTTATCCAGAAGTTTTGCCTGTTTATCCACGAATTTTAGCCCTCAATCCATAAGTTTTGCTACTTTATCCACGAGTTTACAATCCTCGACATTGCTCGCACTCCCTTTATTCCTCTCATACCCCTTACAAACACAAAAAAAGCCCTGCAACTCCCTATAAAGAGAGCTGAAGGGCTTTTTAAATTAACGCTTTGTTGCTATGTCGATACGGTTCATTGCGCGTTTAAGCGCAAACTCCGCACGAGCTGCATCTAGGTTGTCTTGTTTGTTGCTTGCAAGACGTTGCTCGGCACGCTCTTTTGCTGCGCGTGCACGATCTACTTCGATGTCGCCAGCGATCTCAGCAGCTTCTGCTAGGATCGTGACTTTTTCAGGTCGCACTTCAATAAATCCACCGCTAACGGCCACATATTGTGTTTTCCCATCAACGTCGTGAACACGCACGGCGCTGATCGTTAAAGGAGCTACAAGAGGGATATGGCCTGGAAGAATTCCAAGCTCCCCACTTTTTGCTTTCGCGCTGACCATTTTCGCATTTCCTTCAAACACAGGACCATCAGGGGTTACTACGCTGACTTGAATGGTTTTCATCCAATCTTACCCCTTTCAGGCATTAGGCCAAAGTTTTTGCTTTTTCAATAGCATCCTCAATAGAGCCTACGAGATGGAACGCTGATTCCGGAAGATCATCGTATTTTCCTTCAAGGATTTCTTTGAATCCACGAACTGTTTCTTTAACAGGAACGTATGAACCTTTTTGTCCTGTAAATTGTTCTGCAACGTGGAAGTTTTGAGATAAGAAGAACTGGATACGACGCGCACGGTGTACAACTAGCTTATCGTCTTCAGAAAGCTCGTCCATACCAAGGATTGCGATGATATCTTGAAGCTCTTTATAACGCTGTAAAGTCGCCTGTACTTTACGAGCTACTTCATAATGCTCTTCTCCAACGATCTCAGGAGAAAGTGCACGTGAAGTTGAAGCTAGTGGATCTACCGCTGGATAGATACCCATAGCTGTAAGTTTACGCTCAAGGTTCGTTGTTGCATCTAAGTGGGCGAACGCTGTAGCTGGAGCCGGATCCGTATAGTCATCGGCAGGTACATAGATCGCTTGGATAGATGTTACAGAACCTTTTTTCGTAGATGTGATACGCTCTTGTAATTGACCCATCTCAGTTGCAAGAGTTGGCTGGTAACCTACCGCTGATGGCATACGGCCAAGAAGGGCAGATACTTCAGAACCTGCTTGCGTGAAACGGAAGATGTTATCTACGAAGAAAAGAACGTCTTGTCCTTGTTCGTCACGGAAGAATTCAGCCATTGTCAAACCAGAAAGAGCGATACGTGCACGTGCTCCAGGCGGCTCGTTCATCTGTCCGAATACCATTGCCGTTTTCTTGATAACACCAGAGTCGCTCATCTCGTGGAAAAGGTCATTTCCTTCACGAGTACGCTCACCAACACCTGCGAATACGGAGATACCACCGTGTTCTTGTGCGATGTTGTTGATAAGCTCCTGGATAAGAACCGTTTTACCTACACCCGCACCACCGAAAAGACCGATTTTTCCACCTTTTACGTATGGAGCGATAAGGTCAACTACTTTGATCCCTGTTTCAAGGATCTCCGTTTTAGTTGTTAATTCTTCAAAAGAAGGTGCTGAACGGTGGATCGGGTCACGGCGAACATCTGCCGGTACTGCCTCACCAAGGTCAATGTGATCACCTGTTACGTTAAATACACGTCCAAGTGTTGCTTCACCTACTGGTACAGAGATCGGCTTACCTGAGTCAGCGATTTCCATTCCACGAACAAGACCATCCGTTGAATCCATTGCGATTGTACGAACCATGTTATCACCAAGGTGAAGTGCTACTTCTAGTGTTAAGTCAACACCCTCAGCGCTAACAGTTAAAGCGTTAAGCAATTCTGGAAGCTGGCCTTCGAACTTAACGTCAACGACCGGTCCAAGAATTTGAGTAATATAGCCTTTATTCATCGGTTTCCCTCCTATCTTACTTTGCAAAATAGCTGCTAGAATCACTTATAAAAAGTCTACTCTAGAGCTGCTACACCGCCGACGATTTCCGTAATTTCCTGAGTGATAGCTGCTTGACGCTCACGGTTGTACGAGAGGTTCAATTGGCCGATCAGTTCATTAGCGTTATCCGTTGCATTTCTCATCGCAGTCATACGAGAAGCATGCTCGGCTGCTTTCGCATCAAGTAAAGCACCATAAATCAAGCTCTCCGCATATTGAGGAAGAAGCACTTCAAGGATTTCGTCCTCTGATGGTTCATACTCATAGGAAGATTTTGATTTTGTTGCAGCGATATCTGTTAACGGAAGAAGCTTCTTCTCCGTCAGATCGCTCTGAATGGCACTTACAAAATGGTTGTAATACATGTAAAGCTCATCAAATGTTCCGTCCGCATAAAGACCGACTGCCTTTGATGCGATCGCCTTGATCTCAGCAAAGGATGGCTGGTCTGCCACGCCTGTGATGCTGTCCAAGATAGACATCTTACGGCTTTTGAAGAAGTTCACCCCAACTTTACCGATCACGATCAATGCATACTCATCTGCTGATTTGTGACGCTCTTGAATCGTACGGTAAACGTGGCGTAAAATATTCGAGTTATAAGCCCCTGCTAATCCACGGTCAGCTGTAACGACGAAGTAACCCGTCTTTTTCACTGGTCGTGTTAAAAGCATAGAGTGTTTCGCGTTGCTTCCAGATGCGATGCTTCCTACCACTTCTTGGATCTTGTCCACGTAAGGGCCGAAAGATTTCGCATTTTGCTCAGCACGGTTTAGCTTTGCAGCTGAAACCATCTCCATCGCTTTTGTGATCTGCATCGTCTTCTTAGTAGAATCTATTCTAGCTTTTATATCTTTCAATGCCATTCATTTTCACCACCTTTATTGGTAGTTTAAAAATCGGTTAACCTCATTTTAAACATAGTAAGCTGGTTGCAAGGCGCAGCTCATCACTGCAACTGCACCTCTGCTTTTAAAGTCTATATAATCTTACGCGAATGTCTTTTTGAATGCTTTGATCGCTTCGTCTAGGCTGTCACCTTCAGGAAGTTTACCAGTCGTTTTGATTGCATCAAGAACGTCTTTAGAGTTCGCTTCCATGTGAGCGTAAAGCGCTTCTTCAAAGCGATTTACATCTTCAACAGCTACATCATCGATGTAACCACGAGTCAATGCATAAAGGATGGCAACTTGGTGCTCAACTTTTAGTGGCTTGTGAAGTCCTTGCTTAAGTACTTCAACTGTACGTGCACCACGGTTAAGTTTTGCTTGAGTTGCTTTATCAAGGTCAGATCCGAACTGAGCGAATGCTTCTAGTTCACGGTATGAAGCAAGATCTAGACGAAGTGTACCAGATACTTTACTCATCGCTTTGATCTGAGCTGCTCCCCCTACACGAGAAACGGAGATACCTGCGTTGATCGCCGGACGAACTCCGGAGAAGAACAAGTCAGATTGTAAGAAGATCTGTCCGTCTGTGATAGAGATAACGTTTGTTGGAATATAAGCAGATACGTCAGATGCTTGCGTTTCAATGAACGGAAGCGCTGTGATCGATCCGCCACCTAGCTCGTCATTCAACTTCGCTGCACGCTCTAACAAGCGAGAGTGAAGGTAGAATACGTCCCCTGGATAAGCTTCGCGGCCTGGAGGACGACGAAGTAGCAAGGAAAGCTCACGGTATGCAGCAGCTTGCTTAGAAAGATCATCATAAATGATCAATACGTGCTTGCCAGCCCACATGAATTCTTCAGCCATAGATACCCCAGCATAAGGAGCTAGGAACAACATTGGTGCAGGTTGAGAAGCTGATGCTGATACAACGATCGTGTAATCAAGCGCTCCGTGTGCACGAAGTGTTTCTACAACGCCTGCAACTGTTGATTCTTTTTGACCGATCGCTACATAGATACAGATCATATCTTGATCTTTTTGGTTAAGGATCGTATCGATCGCTACAGCTGTTTTACCTGTTTGACGGTCACCGATGATAAGCTCACGTTGTCCGCGTCCGATTGGCACAAGTGCGTCAATCGCTTTAATACCTGTTTGAAGCGGCTCATGTACTGATTTACGAGCCATTACGCCTGGAGCTTTTTGCTCGATAGGACGTGTTTTTGTAGTAGCAATTGGACCTTTGCCATCGATAGGCTGTCCAAGAGGGTTAACTACACGGCCAAGAAGCTCTTCACCTACAGGAACTTCCATGATACGTCCTGTACGTTTTACTTCGTCACCTTCACGAATCTCTTGGTAAGGCCCAAGAATGATGATACCTACGTTGTTTTCTTCAAGGTTTTGGGCCATACCCATTACACCGTTAGAAAATTCAACTAGCTCACCAGCCATAACGTTATCTAATCCATGGGCACGGGCAATACCGTCACCGACCTGGATAACTGTACCCACATCATTAACTTCGATCTCAGATTGATAGTTTTCAATCTGTTTTTTAATTAAAGCACTGATTTCTTCAGCTTTAATGCTCATGAATTTCACCCCTATCCTCTCAGCTTCCGTTAGAAGCTAATTGACGTTCCATTCGATTCAACTTTCCGCTGATGCTTCCGTCAAAAATACGGTTGCCAATGCGGATCTTAATTCCTCCAACAAGAGAAGAATCTACAATATTATTAATGCGCAACGCTCTTTTGCCGACTCGGGCAGCAAACGTTTGCTCCAACTTCTGTATCTCTGAGTCTGATAAAGGACGTACAGAATATACATTTGCGTCGGCAATGCCTTGTGCCTCATTTGCTAATTCAATGAACTGCGCTGCCATCTCTGTGATGTATGTGTAACGGTTACGGTCTACCATCAGATAGATCGTGTTCATTACAGCAGTAGAAAGTTCAGCTCCAACGCTCTCTTTGATCAAAGCTTTCTTTTGATCTTTTGATACTTTTGGATGTGATAGAACTTTTTGAAGCTCTTTGTTAAGCTCCAGTACGTTCTTCACAAGACGCAATTCTGAAACTGTATCTTCAAGTTTCGTAACACCAACTACTTCAAATAGTGCTAATGCATAACGTTTTGCTACGATTGCTTGATCTTTGCTCATCGAGACTCGCCTACCTCTTGAAGGTATTCGTTAATAAGCTTCTCCTGAGAGCTCTCATCAAGTTCTTTTGCAATAACTTTAGAAGCGATCTTAACGGATAGAGCAGCAACTTCTTGACGAAGTGTAGCAACCGCTTTTTCTTTTTCAGAAGCGATCTCAGCTAATGCAGCTTCTTTCACACGCTCAGCTTCATCACGAGATGCTTTAATGATTGCTTCACCTTGTGCTTCGCCTTGCTTTTTAGCATTGTCGATAATAGACTTTGCTTCTTCTTTTGCTTTCTTTAACTCAGCAACTTGAGATTCAAGATAGCTCTTAGCTTCTTGACGGGATTTTTCAGCCGCATCAATTTCGCTGTTGATATGTGATTGGCGCTCCTTCATGATTCCCATTAACGGGCCCCATGCGAATTTACGCAATAATACTAGTAGGATTAAAAATGCAGCTAATTGGTAAAGGATATCACCTGTGTTCAGGCCTCCACCTGCAGCAGCACCTAGAATTAAGTTTTGCACACCATTTCCTCCCTTCAATCAATCATACATAAGGAATGGCGAAGGGTAGTCCCTCAACGGAAACTTGCTTCGCCATTATAGAAATCGTAATAAACAGTGGTTGTTTTAAGGATTAAGAACCAAGCGCGATGAACGCGATAACCACACCGATGATTGGAAGTGCCTCAACTAATGCAACCCCGATGAACATTGTTGTTTGAAGAGTACCACGTAGTTCTGGTTGACGAGCGATCCCCTCAACTGTACGTCCTACGATCAAACCGTTACCAATACCAGCACCAAGTGCCGCTAGACCTACCGCGATTGCAGCTGCAATAAGATTCATGATAAAATTTCTCCCTTCTGAATTCCCTTAAAGTTTTTATGAAAATGGGCTTCTATGTATAGAAGCTTGATATTTCCTAAAGATTAGTGATCGTGACTTACTTTATGTGCCAAGTAAACCATTGTTAGCATCGTGAAGATAAATGCTTGGATCGCACCAACGAATACTGAGAAGCCTTGCCACACGATTAGTGGGAAGATTCCAAGTACGCCAGCAAAAATACCCATCTTAGTCAAACCTACTAATAGACCTAAAAGCATCTCACCTGCGAAGATGTTACCGTAAAGACGAAGACCAAGCGTTAATGTGTTCGCAAACTCTTCAATAATCTTTAATGGGAACAAGAACTTCATCGGCTTGAAGAATTCAGCTCCATATTCCTTGACCCCTTTCATTCTCACACCGTAATAGTGTGATAGCGCCACTACCATAACTGCTAGAGTCAAAGTAATAGTTGGGTCTGCAGTAGGGGATTTCCACCATAGATTATGGTCGACTACTACTGCAAAAGGTAATCCCAGCATGTTGGCAACGAAAATGTACATGATTAATGTAAGTCCTAAAGCTAAAAAGCGTCCGCCCGTATGCCAATCCATTGTGCTGTTGATGATTCCTTTTACGAAATCGACTACCCATTCAAGGAAGTTTTGCATTCCTCCTGGTCGCATTGACAGGGTTCGAGTAGCGAGTACCGCAATAAGGAAAACAATAACGGATGAAACTGTGATCATCAGTACGTTTGACAGGTTAAATGTCAAACCTAGAAAATCTCTTGTAACTGCACCATGTTCCACCTATGTTCACCTCTTTTCCTTTGGAGTACGTGTAACTTGAGTTAGTGAATCTATTAACATGATAATGTAGACTGACATCAATCCCACTACCACACTTAATAAATGAATATGTTCCGGGTATTTCATCGCGATGAGCACCGCTAACCCTGCAAAGAGGAGCCTAGAAAGTGAACCGAGTGTTTTCACTCTTTTCTGCTGAATCACTGCTTGTCCCATGCGGTCAATCTTTGAATACATGCTCCAAAGATTGTAGAGGCTAAAAGCAGTTCCTAGAGCTAGTCCTAAAAAGATAGCTTTGTAAGGAGTGACAGCATAACCGACGAAAAAAAGAGAGAGAAGATATAATGTGTACTTTATGTATTTAAAAAACACCGATTTGTACTCATTCATCATTGCCCGTCCCCTGAAAACTTCGATATTAAGCGGATCATCCCGTAAACACCTGTTCCAAGACCTAGAAACAACCCGATGATAAGGAAGATTGGAAATTCATTGCCGACTTTCTCGTCCAGCCATTTCCCTCCAAAAAGTCCAACTAAGATACATCCAACAAGCTGAGAAAGAATGCCAGACATTAAAGCCATCGCTTTATAAGGGCGTTTCCCGTTGCTCATATCGTATGGACTCCTTCCTTCTGGAAATTTGGTAATAATTTTCTTGAAAACCCTTGTAAACACAAGAATGTAAACCTTACCATATTCCCTTTGTAAGAATACAATAGTGCCATTTCTATGTCAACGACTTCCGGGACGGTTTATTAAATAAATTGTGGAAATTTTGTGGCTTGTTTCAATGGTTTATTATTCACTTTGTTTACTACTTTTGCCTGTGGTTTCCATATTCCTGAATAAATCACCCTATTTGATAAATACTTACATTAAATATATGGAAGGAGCTTGTTCGACATGAAACAAAAAATAATTATTTTCTTTGCGTTGACCGGAATTTTGGTAGCTGGCGGCTGCATGAACAATGACAAAAAGCCTACAGAAGAATCTACAGATATGAGAAATAATGTGGAAAACGAGCGTACAAAACCATTGAACGTTCAATATAACGACCAGACCCCGTCAGAAGATTTAAATTCATCTGTGACACAAAAAGACTATGCAAAATGGGGCAAGATGGCTCTAGCCGAAACGAAAAAGAAATATCCGAACAGTGATGTGAGTGATTATCAGTATGATACACGCCGCGTGAGCCCGGATGGCACCATCTCAGATTTTTTTGATTTTACGGTGTATGAGAACGGAAAGAAACGTGTCGTCAAAGTCGGTGTGATGCATACGGATGAAAAGCTTGTGGATATGAAGGTTGAAGAGTTGAATTGATTTTAGGTTAGTTAGTGGACTAGGAAGAGTTATGAACGTTGATGTATAGGCACGTTAAGGCTGACGACGGGAATTTGTCAGCTTTTTTGCTGTTTTTACGGTACGTGTTTTTATATTTATTACACGTTCACCGCTAAACTTCGAGTTTCCACCTGTAAATGATCGCTGACCACCTGAGATGAGCCTGTTTTCACCTGTAACTTCATCTCGACCACCTGAAAACTCGTCCACACCACCGCTAAACACGTTTTTCAATAAAAAAAACTGACTCATGAGAGGCAATTATCACCTTATCACAAGTCAGTTTTGGCTTTTAATGATTATTTTGTTCCGAACAAACGGTCTCCAGCGTCGCCTAGACCTGGAACGATGTAACCATGGTCGTTTAATTTTTCATCAAGTGCTGCTAAGAAAATATCAACGTCAGGGTGCTCGTCCTGAATCACTTTAACACCTTCTGGAGCTGCCACTAAACACATAAGCTTAATGTTTTTAGCACCGCGTTTCTTGATCGATTCAATCGCTGCTGCTGCAGATCCACCTGTTGCAAGCATCGGGTCGATCACGATGAAATCACGCTCTTCTACGTCAGAAGGAAGCTTCACGTAATATTCAATCGGCGTTAACGTTTCAGGATCACGGTAAAGTCCAACGTGTCCAACTTTTGCTGCTGGAATAAGTTTAAGGATTCCGTCTACCATTCCAAGTCCTGCACGAAGGATCGGTACTAGCCCTAACTTTTTCCCAGCGATCGTTTTCATAGTTGCTTCGGCAACCGGCGTTTTCACCGTTACCTCTTGCAATGGAAGATCACGTGTAATTTCAAAAGCCATAAGCCCAGCTACTTCATCAACAAGTTCACGAAATTCTTTCGTACCCGTACGTTCGTCACGGATGTATGTTAATTTATGCTGAATTAACGGATGATCAAGGACATATACCTCACTCATGTTTTAAGCACCTCTCCTTATGTAACATTTATTTTCGTTCAAAAAGCATCTCTAGCATTGTACAGAAAAACGACCTTTACTTCAAGGAAAATCAGCACAGAAACGATAGTTTTCTAACTCCAAATTTTACATATAAACTCCTTTACTACTATTCCCTGAATTCAGACGTGAAATCCTGAAAAAGTTGGTGCGGGTGCAGTACCCATTTGAAGTTTACTGTCCACTTCGGCATAAATACTGTCGACTTTTCGCATTTTACTGTCCACTTCCATCATAATACTGTCCACTTTTCACAATTTACTGTCCACTTCCGTCATAATTCTGTCCACTCAGTTTTTCCACACAACAAAAAAACACCCACTCCACACGAATGGATGCTTTCACATAATGTTAATTATCCCTACTCTTTCGCTTTCAACTCTGTATAAATAACCAATCTCTCTTCATGTGTGCCTTCATCACGATTAAAGTTACCCGTGCACGTGATTAAGTTCAGCTTGCTGCCATACGAATAGTCGAATATTTTATCAACAGGCGCATTTTTTCTGTCGTATTTTTCTTTTCCCGTTACTTCAAAGGTTAATGTTTTTCCCTCTTTATCCTTCACAATCACTTCATCGCCTTTTTCAAGGTCTTCTAGCTTGTAAAACACGGCCGGACCCGTCTTACTGTCAACATGCCCTGCCATTACAGCATTTCCTGGTGATCCAGGTTTCGCTCCATCACCAAACCAGCCAACGGTATCCATTCCTTTTGGAACACCCATCTGGCCATTTTCTAACGTACCCACTTTTTCGATTTCGGTATTGATTCCTAACGCTGGAATTTCAATCGTAGAAGGTGTGATCCCTTCTGTATCTGCCTTTAACTTTAAGCCTTCAGGCGGTGTTAGTTCCGTTGATGAGGAAGCGACTTCTTCCTGTTGCTCTTGTTTTTTCTCAGGTTCCGCAGATTGTTTAGAGCTCTCACTTTTTACTTGATCCTCTGCATTTGAACAGCCGCTTGCGATCAGCATACTCAGCAAAATACTAGCAAGTAATTTTTTCATAAAGAACCTTCCTTTCCATCTTCAATAGATAGAAAAGATGGAGGACAGAATTGCCCTCCACTCTTAACCTCTTATCTCTTATCCTTAATCTCTTAAGAATTGTTCGTCGCTTTTCTACGAAGAATCATCGCTGTTGTTGCTGAAGCTAGGATCAAGCCGAACATGCTCCAAAGGATAGCGTCATTTGATGTTTGGCTCATTCCGCCCATACCTGTTTTCGGCATATCAGATGGCTTTTGGCCCGCAAACTTATCTGGGAATTGATCAACGATCGCACCAGATAGGGATTGTCCTACTCCGAACATGTGTGCATAAGCTTCAGAGATGTTCTTGTAAGCAGCTGGATAATCTTTTCCTGTATAGCTGTTAAATGCTGCTAGTAATTGATCGATGTGTACTTTTAATCCTTCTTCTAGATCAGCCGCTTTTAGGCGTCCTTCAGTTGCCGTATCTAAGAATTTAGCTTGTTCCATACGATACTCATCGAGCTCAGCGATCGCTTGCTTTTTGCCTTCTTCGTTCTTTTCTGCTGTAGCTGTTACATAGTCAACGAAGTATCCGATATGGCTGCTCCAGATCTCTTTAAATTGCGCTGCACCTTCTGCACCATATACAGATTCAACTGCTGCTGTGATGTCATCTGTGTTTTCGCTCAGTTCAGCTGCCGCTGCTTCAAAGTCTTTCGCGCCATCGATTCCTTTTTGCATCGTTAATGCCGCCAAGGCTGCATGGGCAGAGAACACACTGTTCAAGTCAGCACGAAGATCAGCTGCAGGTGTATCTACTGATTTATTTTCAAATTTGTCAGGGAACTGATCTGTGATCGCCCATGAAAGACCTTTACCTGTCATGAACATGTGGTGCATCGCTTCTGAAATGTTGTCATACGCTTTGTCGTAGTCGCCCGTTCTGTAGCTTTCAAACGCCCAGATCAATTGGTCGATGTGTACTTTTAAACCTTCTTCTAGATCAGCCGCTTTTAATCTACCTTCTGTTGCTTTATCTAGGAAGTCAGCTTGTGTTGTACGGTATTTATCCAGTTCTGCAAGAGCTTGTTTTCTTCCTTCTTCATTATTTTCAGCTGTTGCTGTTACATAATCTACGAAATAGCCGATGTGGCTGCTCCAGATTTCTTTAAATTGATTTCCAGCTTCTTCTCCATAAACAGATCCTACTGCTTTGGATAGTGCCTCTGTATTTTGGTTCAGCTGTCCTGCCGCTGCTTCAAAATCCTCTTTTCCGTCAATTCCTTTTTGCATCGCTACTACAGCTAGGAATGCATGCTCTGAAAGAAGAGTATCCAATGATGCGCGAAGATCGATTGCTGGGTTTGAAACTTCTGCTGACATAGGTCCCTTGCTATGGTTCTCATGACCATGTGCATTTGCCACTGAGAATGTTGGTATTAGTAGTGAAACACTTAACGGTACGGCTAAAAGTGCTTTTTTCATTTTCATTTAAATCTCTCCTTTTTAGTTAATTTCAATAAGCTAACGGAGAGAATTTTATTTTGGATCACTCTTATACAAAATTTTTTTGGATTTATGTCGAAAATAAAAAAGTATCGGCGGCAACGATATATCCGACCCATACTTTTTCAAAGATTTATATTCTATTATTCAGCTTTTCCACTCCACTTAAAAAACACAGATGACAACACGATCGATACAAGCGCGATACAGCTTAATACGAGAACAGGCGTCCAATTCTCCCACAAAGGGGAGGTGTTCCATGTGGCACGGAGCAGTTCGATCACATAGTAAAGAGGTAGAATCTTTGCGATATATTGCAACACATCAGGCATCATCTCTAACGGAAATGTAGCTCCTGACAAAAACAGCATAAGGTTAAGAAAAAGTGAGCTGATCGCTGCGGCTGTTCCTACGTTTTTTGCTAAGGATGTTAAAAAGAGTGCGAACGGAAAGAACGCCAGAATGCTGAGCAATAAAGCGACTAGCGTACTTCCTAAATAAACAGGTGCATGAAGGTCGAACATGAGTGTTCCGAACACCACAAGAACGACTGCTGAGAAGCAAAAGATCACCGTACCTTGAATCGTGTGGGCAAAGAGAATCTTCCACGGAGCGAGCGGTGTCGATTGATATCGGCGAAGAACCCCTGTTTCACGATATCCGGTAAGGACCGTTCCTAGTGTGAAAAAAGCGGTCGTCACGATATTTACCCCAATCCATGAGGGAATGTAGAGACTCGCAAAAGAAAACCCTTCAGGAGCTTGGTTCTCAAACATCGAACCGAATAACCAAATCATAAGTACGGGGAACAGAAACGTCCAAAACACCTGGAGCTTATCTCGAAAAAACATCTTCGTCTCAAGTACTGTTAGTTGCCATAGAGCCGTCATGCAGATTCCCCTCCTTGTAGGTAATGAACAAACAAGTCATCGAGCGTACCTCGTTCGAATTTGTAATCGGAGATATGATAGTTTTCTTCATGTGCCATTTTAAATAAGTTATATGAACAAGATTGAAGATCCTCAGTATAAAGCTTGAACGCATCTAGCTCTTCATCATGTTCCACTCTTATAACACCGTTCATCTGATGAACCTGAGCGACAGGAAAATCTGGACTTCGGAAGCTGATGAAGTGAGAAGAGATGTCTTCTACCAATCGGCTCGGATCATCTAATGCACGCAATTCTCCGTTATAGATCATCGCAACCCTATCACAAAGCTTTTCCGCTTCTTCCATGTAATGCGTGGTTACAACAATGGTCGTCCCTCTATCTCGTAGCGAACAAATAATGTTCCACATCTCTCTCCTTGCATGCGGATCGAGTCCCATGCTCGGCTCGTCTAAAAAAATGATCTCGGGTTCATGTAAAGTAGCTAGCGCTAATGTTAATCGCTGTTTCTGGCCACCAGATAGGTCATCAAAGTATGTATCCATCTTCTCCTCTAACCCCAGCAGTTTGAGCATCTCATCATTCGCATTGTTTTTATTGTAGATCGCCGCAAACAACTTTAGTGCTTCTTTTACTTTCATTTTCTTTTGTATCGAAGTTGCCTGAAACTGAACACCAATGCGATGGTTCAACACCTTCCGATCTTTTTCCGGGTTCATGCCCAAAATAGAGACCTCGCCGCTATCTTTTTTGCGAAGACCTTCCATGATCTCGATCGTGGTCGTTTTACCGGCTCCATTTGGTCCGATGATTCCAAATATTTCACCCTTTTTAACAGAAAAAGAAAGATTATTTACTGCTTTTTTCGTTCCGTAGGATTTCATAAGTGAGCGTACTATGATTACGTCTTCCACGTTATCACTCCTTTACCTTAATTTAACAATACGAGAATAACTGTCAATAGTTTCATCTTATTTCTAACGGGACAAAATCATGTTAAAAAACAGAAAAACCCCTCTGCTGTGTGCAGAGAGGTCTTCATCAAATGTATTTTATTCGTACAACTTATATTTACCAGCAAGCTTCTCAACGCGTGTCTCAGCATCTTTCAACACTGATTCGTCTTCGATGTTCTTTAACACCGACGCCATGATTGAAGCGATCTCGTCCATATCTTCTTCAACAAAACCACGTGACGTTACCGCAGCTGTTCCAATACGAATACCGCTCGTTACGAACGGACTTTCTTTATCAAACGGAATCGTGTTCTTATTAACTGTGATTCCGATATCATCCAATGCTTTTTCAGCCACTTTTCCTGTTAGCGCAAGTTCACTCACATTGATCAGAATCAAGTGATTGTCTGTACCATCAGAAACAAGAGTGATGCCTTCTTTTTTCAAAGACTCTGCTAAGCGTTTCGCGTTCTTCACGATCTGCTCTGCGTAGCTCTTGAACTCATCTGTTAATACTTCCCCAAAGGATACGGCTTTTGCTGCGATAACGTGCATCAAAGGACCACCTTGGATACCAGGGAAGATCGATTTATCAATTTTTTTCGCGAACTCTTCTTTACAAAGAATCATACCGCCACGAGGGCCGCGAAGTGTTTTATGTGTAGTTGTTGTTACAAAATCTGCATAAGGAACTGGATTCTGGTGTAGGCCTGCTGCAACTAAACCTGCAATGTGGGCCATATCCACCATTAGGTAAGCTTCAACTTCGTCAGCGATCTCGCGGAACTTTGCAAAATCAATCGCACGCGGATACGCGCTCGCTCCTGCTACGATCAGCTTTGGACGGTGCTCTAGTGCTTTTTGACGAACATCTTCATAATCGATAACATTCTTCTCTGCATCTACGCCATATTCCACAAAGTTATATTGAATGCCAGAAAAGTTAACGGCACTTCCGTGTGTTAAGTGACCGCCATGAGAAAGGTTCATACCCAATACGGTGTCGCCTTGCTCGAGGATCGTAAAGTATACAGCCATGTTTGCTTGCGCACCTGAGTGAGGTTGAACATTAGCGTGTTCAGCACCGAAGATTTCCTTCGCGCGGTCTCTCGCTAGGTTTTCAACTACATCCACGTGTTCACATCCGCCATAATAGCGTTTGGATGGGTAGCCTTCTGCATATTTATTCGTAAGTACTGAGCCTTGCGCTTCCATTACGGCTTGACTTACAAAGTTTTCAGAAGCAATCAATTCGATTTTTGTACGCTGGCGGTGCAATTCATCCATGATGGATTGGTAGACTTCTTGATCAGCTGTTTTCAAATGGTTCAATTTCGCTTCCCCCTTACCTTATGTGAAAAATTGATTATGATTGTAACATACCCCTCTATCTTACACGTTAAGACTATAAGTTGTAAGAGGAAATGCACAAGTGTGAAAATTCATTTTATTTAAAAGGGATGAACATGGTATGATGATACATAATAGAGAGAGAGCTATTTATAAGGGGTGTTAACAACATGATGAAAAAGTGGTTTGGAGCGAGTCTCCTTATTCTTGTACTAGCTTTGGCTGGCTGCAGCGAGGAAAAAGCAAAGCCTGAGGCAAAGGAAAAAGTAGAAAAAACAGATAACGAAGATCAAAACACAAAGGATGATCTGGCTGGTCAACAAGCTGAGATCATTAAGAACATGGAAGAGAAAGCGGTTCAGTTAGACCCAAAAGCACTTGAAGCAGACCCGAAAGCATACGAAGAAAAAATCATTAAAGCCACCGGACAAGTCCTTACAGATAACGAAAAAGGAATGGGCGGAAGCTTTGAGTTCCAAGTTGGAGAGACAAAATTTAAAGTGATGAACTTTACGATGGGCAGCGGTCTTAAAGAAGGATCTAAGGTCACAGTATTCGGCAATGTTAAGACAGGTAAGGATGCTAAGACTGGCCTTCCGCTGATCAACGCGACATATATTGAATAAAAAACAAAGAGCGGGATCATTTCCCGCTCTCTTTTTTATGCTTATTTTGAAAATCATGAAGAGCTGTATATTGCGTTTGCATCGTGTCAGATAGAGATTGATATAGATGAAAGAGCTCTTCGTAGATTGTCTGGTGATCAGGATTTGGCATAATTTCTTCGTACTGCTTCGTCTCAACAGGCGCTTCTTCTAGCGTATTTGTTTCACCGATCGCGTATCGGCCGAGCAATACAGCTCCTAAGCACGAGCTCTCCGTATGTTCAGGTATGCTCACTTTTGTCTGAAAAACATCTGCCAAGATCTGTTTCCAAAGTATCGAGTTCGTAAAGCCTCCTGTTGCAAAGATCTTCACTTCTCTCTTTCCTATCTGATTCTTGATCAGTGAATAAACACTCAATAAATTTAGAATCGATCCTTCGAGCACCGCACGCACCATATGATTGTGATTATGACGAAGCGTCAGACCGATAAATGATGCTTTTGCTTGCGCATCCCATAATGGAGCTCGTTCTCCGGTTAGATAAGGAAGGAATATTAAACCTTCTGAACCCGGCTGAATCTGTTCGGCATCTTTAGACAGCTTTTCATATGCCGCACTATTATCCTCTTTTTGCAAAGTATCATGAATCCATTGAAACGCGATTCCTCCATTGTTAACCGGGCCCCCTGAAACCCAATGATTCTCCGTAAGCGGGTAACAGAACGTGCGACCCTCTGAATCAAGGATCGGTGTAGCTGATGTGGTTCGTATCGCACCGCTCGTTCCTATCGTTACTGCCACATCTCCAGGTGATATCGCACCAACACCTAGGTTGGACAACGGGCCATCCGTCGCACCGATTACGACTTTTACAGAGGAATCCAGACCTGATTTCTTCGCTAGAACGTCAGACAGCTCTTCCCAATAATAGGTGGTTGGCTGAAGGTCTGGGAGATTTTCCGGTGTGACATCTGCGAGTTTTAGCGCTTCTTCATCCCACTTTTTAGTGTGCATGTTCCAAAGACCTGTTGCAGCAGCCGATGCATGATCCGTCTGCCACTCACCGAACCAGCGATAAATTATGTAATCTTTAATCCCAACAAATTTTGCTGCTCTTTGAAAAATATCAGCACGTTCATTTTTTAACCATTGCAATTTAAAAAGTGGTGTCATCGGATGGAGAGGGACACCGGTCCGTTTATAAAGTTCAACCGCAGTTTCACCGTAATCTGATTTATAAGCTGCTACATACGGCTCACTTCGGATATCCGCCCATGTGATGCTATTTGTTAGCGGCTTACCTTCTGAATCTACTGCAATCAATGAATGCATAGCTGTGCTAAAAGAAATAAAACCGATCCTTTCTGCTAGATCTCCACTTTTTTGCACCGTTTCTCTTAACGATTCATTCACTGCTTCATAAATTTCATCCGGCTTCTGTTCGGCAGCCCCTGGCTCTTCCGACAGCAACGGATAATTTTTCGAATGATGAGCAACAGCCGCTCCATTTTCATCAAAAAGAACAACCTTCGTACTCGTTGTCCCGATATCTATTCCGATCGCATAATTTCTCAAGATCTCTTTCTCCTTTCACATAAAAAAGGAAGCAGCTCTAGTATGCCCTTCCTAAACAACACGTCATTCTACATCGCCTTTTTCATCATACTATTCAGACCAGAAAGAATCACTTAATATAGATGTAAATGAATGGTTCCTTTTTTAGGGAAGCCAGATTAGAGGAGATGGATAACGGTGACTAGTTTTAGAATTCGCCCTGTCGTAATAGAAGATTTAGAACAGTTGAAGGGTTTGATGTATCGTTACATTGTTGATTTTTACAAAGGAAAATCTCCTGAGGGATCAGCGCTGGAGGATCATATCAAGCATCTGCTCTCTTCGGTGGAAGCAGGAACCCAGTTTGTTGCTGAGTCAGAGGATGGAAGATTAGCCGGATTCGCAACCCTTTACTTCTCATTCAGTACGACTCGATTACAGAAGATCGCCATTTTGAACGATCTTTTTGTAGATGCTGAATTCCGTGGCGCGGGTTTGGGGGAGAAACTGTTTCTGCATGTTCTTGAATATACAAAAAAGGAAGGATATGCGTATATGACGTGGCAAACGGCGAGTGATAACACTTCAGCACAAGCCCTTTATAAGAAGATGGGCGGAAAAAACATCAATTCAGAGTGGATTCATTACGAGATTGAACATAACTAGAGAGATAGAGAGCTTGGCGAGTGCCAAGAAGCCGCTTAACAGGGGCTTGTTAACCGTAATCCCACACAAAGTGGCGGTGAATCCACGAGTTTTGGCTTGGAATCCACAAGTTTGAGTGGTTTATCCACGAGTTTTGCCTTTGAATCCAAAAGTTTTGGCAGTTTATCCACGAGTCTACAATCTTCGACACGTTACGACAGCCTCACTTCATCGCCCCGCACATCACAACACTACAGAAAAAAGCCCTCACCAAGAGGGCTTCCCACCACGAATTAAAAACAACGTATGTCTTCTTTACTCGGATACACCGCGCGTTCGCCGCCAATCAGCTTAGGACGAGTCTTCGCTAATGTCACGTGTGCGGCGCCGACCTTTTTCACTTCACTGCGAACAGGTACGGCCACATGCTTCAAGTGCATGCCAATAAAGGTGTCACCGATGTCGATGCCTGCGTCGGCTTTTATATATTCAACGATCACGGGTTCATTCATATGGTGGAAGGCGTGAGTGGCCAACGCACCTCCAGCTGATCGTGCCGGAACGACCCGCACTTCTTCATAGCCTCGTCGTTCAGCTTCTTCGCGCTCGATAACAAGCGCACGGTTCAAGTGTTCACAGCATTGCACGGCAAGTGCCACACCTGTTTCCTCTTGAAACGCTACGATACCTCGGTAAAGTGCGCCCGCAGTATCCATCGTGCCTGAAGTGCCAATTCGTTCACCAATTACTTCGCTCGTGCTTGCGCCTACTACTAATAATTGTGACGGTCTTAATTGTGCATGCTTTTGCAGATCTTGCAAAACATTCAGGACTTGGTCTTGAATTTGTTGGAGCTCATCGCTCATGAGATGGTCTTCCCTTCATTTTATGGGTTTATAGCTTTAGGCTATTGGCCTTCATATTGAGAGATTTTATCTACACGGCGACCGTGACGTCCGCCTTCATATTCTGTCGTCAGCCATACTTTTGCGATTTCGAGTGCGAGACCCGGCCCGATGACACGTTCACCCATTGCAAGTACATTGCTGTCATTATGCTGTCTTGTAGCTTTTGCGCTGAATAGATCATGAACAAGCGCACAGCGGATTCCTTTAACTTTGTTCGCTGCAATGCTCATTCCAATGCCCGTACCGCAGATTAAGATTCCGCGATCAGCTTCACCGTTGGCTACTTTTTCTGCTACAGGAATCGCATAGTCTGGATAATCTACAGACGTATCGCATTCACAGCCCACATCTTCGACTTGCATACCCAGCTCTTCGATCATGCTAATGATTTCTTTTCGTAATTCAACTCCGGCGTGATCTGATCCAATTGCTACCTTCATGTTGTGTGCACCTGCTCTCTCATACTTTTTTTCATTATATGCTCTCCCAATAGCCAGTTCAATATCACTTCCAGGCTATTTCAGACAGCCTTACCTCATTTTGTCCTACTACTTCTTGCTATCGTCTTTTTTCATTAATTTTTCAATAAGGACTTCAATTTCATCTCGAGTTTCTTGATAAAGATGAAGCGGTCCACCGAACGGATCTGTAATGTCTAGAGAGGGGATCTCACTCTCTAACTTCATCCTTCTCTCAACGAGCGGCCTTACTTCTCTCTCAAACGCCTGCCTTACTTCTTCATCTGCCGAATCCTTTGACATATATTGAAGCTTCAGCATCTCGATCTCTGTATAGAGCTCATAGATTTCTTCAATCTTTTTCTGCTCATCGTCGTCCAGAACATACTCTTTTAATGTATACGTCTTATTCACTGCATCTGGCCATCGCCCGACGAGCGCATGTTTATGGCTTTCGGTCATCGTTAAGATAAGATCTGCCCACTCGATCAAATAATCGGACACACCTTGTGACTGATGACTTTCTTTAATACTTCTTTCCGAAAGAGCTTGTGTCGCATTCGAGCTCATCACGGCACCGTTTCCAGCAAATACACCAGCTGATTTAACGTTGAACTTACCTTTTCCTTTTTTACGTAAAATGGCCTCCGCCATCGGACTGCGACACGTATTGCCTGTACAAATAAATAAAACATTCATGGTGAATTCACCTCATATTCTATCTTTCCCTATTTTTCTATAGGTTAACGCTCTTACTAGTAAGTATATCATCGGATTAGTGAATAAAAAAATGCCTGTTTTTCGTATTCGAAGTAGTTTTGTAAGTTGTTTCTCTCCGTTCCAGGTTGCTTCGCTTTCCGCGGGGCGGGCGGTGAGCCCCTTGCCGCTTTGCGCCTCTAAGGGTCTCACCTGTCCCACTCGTCCTAGCCGTAGTCTCACACCTTCCACTCCAATCAACCTCTCAATGGGAGAAACACTCCAGAGAATAACAGCAATGATAGCATTTAGAACGGAAATAGAATCTTCACCCCAAAAGCAAGCAGAATGCAGCCGCCGAACGCTTCACCATAGGAACCGAGCCACTTCTGTACCTTTTTCCCCATGATCAAGCCCGCCCACGTTAAGACCATGCTCATAAGACCAAACATCGTAATCGTAAGCCACGTTTTTGCTCCATAGATACCTAGTGATAACCCCACTGAAAAACTATCTAACGAAGCGCTTAGCGCAAAGACGAATAGCCCAATTCCGATCGGCTGTACGAACGGTTCATCATCACTTGAGAACGAAGACCGAATCATCGTTACACCCAGTATGACAAGCAGAATTCCACCGATGATGGCTGCTATACCGCCGAAATGAACAGAGATCTGTTTGCCGAGCGTCATTCCTGCAAGTGGCATGAGCATATGAAAGATTCCTATCGTCATTCCTATTTTCATAATTTGTCTTATGCGAAGCGATAACATCCCCATACCTAGGCCGATCGAAAAAGCGTCCATACCTAGCGCGACTGACATAAATAATAGTGTCATCCATTCTCCCATGGTTGCCAAATACTTCCCACTCCCTTAACCATCATACTTTCAGACTATGCATGTCTACTTTTAAAAAGACTAAAAACCATACAAGCTGTTGGAAGAATGAAAAAATGGAACTCTTTACCGCTTTAGAGGAAGGGATAATGTGATTTTTATCGTATATAAAAGGAAGTGAATCTGTATGTAAAGGAGAGGAACAAGCATGGTCCATAACGCATCGGCCATAACGGCAAACGGACAAGACATGTGGCGATCATCGCCATTCCCTACTGGCCTATCACGCCAAAAAAGCATGACTTTCCGATGTATGAAGCATAATGAAAACCTCATTATGACCGAGAGCGAAGGTGAACTGTTTGACTTGTTTGGCCTTAAACGGGAAAACGTCTTGCAAAAGAGAATTGAAGACATCTTCCCTAAAGAAATAGCAGACTTTAAAAAAGAAATGTACGAAAGAGCGCTGAACGGGGAAAGTCTTACGTACGAATCGGAACTGAACGGTATTCCCTTCTTAGCTGCGATCGGTCCTATCTATGATAAAGATGGTACCGTTTCTGAAGTGTATGGTTTTTGTGTCGATCTCACAGAGAGAGTGTCTGTTGAAACGCAGCTTGCTGAGAGTGAACAGCGTTTCCGTTCACTGATGGACCATAACATCGATGCTCTTTTTTCACTAGATCTAGACGGCAAGTTTACAACTGTCAACAAAGCGTGTTCGACGTTGAGCGGTTATAGCGAGAAAGAGCTTTTGAACATGACGTTCAATCCGTTCATGCTGCCAGACAGAAGAGCTGCCGCGATCGATCAGTTCAAGGACGCTTTAGAAGGCAATTCTAAAATGTACGAAACCCGGATCAAGCAAAAGAACGGCGAAACACGTCAGATCATGTTCACCCTTACTCCGATCATCGTTCTCAATAAAGTGCTCGGTGTTTTCGGAATCGCAAAAGACGTAACCGCAAAAAGAGAAGCCGAAAAAGAACTCCGGGAAACAAAGGATCTGCTGGAATCGGTTATCTATCATTCTAGTGATGCGATCTCAGTCGTCCACCTAACAGACTTCTCTGTAAAAGTGAATCCGGCGTTTGAATTCATATACGGATGGTCCGAAGACGATCTTGCTAATATGACTTCACACATTCTACCCGTTGTTCCAGAGGATAAGGTAGCTGAATCCGATCGGCTCATGACGATCGTCAAGCATGGCGGATATGTAAAAGGTGTCGAGACGATCCGGTTAACGAAGTCTGGCAAACGGTTAAATGTAAGCCTTTCCTTAAGTCCGATCTATGGCGAGAACGGTGAAGTCGTGGCACTATCCGCGATTTCAAGAGATATCACAGATAAAAAACTAAAAGAAAAAGCATTAAAAGAAAGCGAAGAAAAGTACCGTATCATCGCAGAGAACACGACTGATTTAGTAGGTGTCGTTGACCTTGAAGGAAACGTCAAATACGTCTCCCCTTCAAACCGTCTTCTTCTCGGCTTTGACCCGTCTCTTTATGATGGAAAAAAGATTCAAGGATTCTTCCATTCAGATGACCGAGCAAAGGTAAGAATGGCGATGAACGAGATGGTTCAAACTCAAAAGCCTGTGAAGTTTGAAGTTCGATGCAAACATGCACATGGCCATTGGGTGACCCTTGAAGCAAACGCGACCCCTATCGCAAACGATTCAGATCAACCTGATTCTTTCGTTGTTGTAGCTCGTGATCTGACTGAACGAAAAAAGACCGAAGAGATGCTAAGAAAATCTGACAAGCTCTCTGTTCTCGGTCAGCTTGCCGCTGGTGTAGCGCACGAGATCCGTAATCCGCTCACCTCGATCCGCGGATTTTTGCAGCTTTTGCAGTCAAGAGCATCAGAGAATGAGGATTATTACGAGATCATGCTCTCAGAGATCGATCGAATCAACAGCATCGTAGGAGAGTTCATGTTGCTCGCGAAGCCCCAAGCCATGAACTTTGTGCAAACTGACCTGCGCCAACTGTTGCGACACGTGATTTCTATTCTTGATACACAGGCGATCCTAACGAATGTTCAGATCTATTTTGAGAGCGAACACGATCTGCCAGAAATATGGTGTGTCGATAATCAGATCAAGCAAGTGTTCGTGAATATGCTCAAAAACGCGATCGAAGCGATGCCAACAGGCGGTTCTGTACATATTCATCTAAAGAAAGAAGGCGGATATGTGATTGCTTCTTTCATCGATCATGGCTGCGGAATATCAGAAGAACGCTTGCCAACATTGGGTGAACCTTTTTATACCACAAAAGAAAAAGGTACCGGCCTCGGCCTCATGATCTGTTACAAAATCGTAGAGAACCACCATGGTAAAATCTTGATCAACAGCAAGATTGATGAAGGAACGACCTTCTCCATCCTGCTTCCGATCGATAAAAACAAGCCTGTGTCTTGAGTAGACGCAGGCTTGTTTTTTAGGTGGACGCTTAGTGTAGTGGTTGTTTGTCGAAAATCGTTTAAATAATTTTATCCGTGAAATTATAGGCTCTATCCGTGAATATATTTTGAATTACCGTGAAATTAAAAGGGATTACCGTGAAATTATTAAACATTACGATTTCCACTACTAAAATTTTCAATGCATACTAGGTCAAACAGCCAATTTCAGCCCTCTTTAAAAATAAAAAAGCCCTGACTCAACCAAAAACATTGAAATCAGAGCAACATTCTATTCTTTTATGATATTCCCGCCGGCCGATTTTTCAAGTCTGTTCATAATCGCAACACCCACACCTGTTTTAGGGAAAACCTCTCCGAATATTTGATCAACACCCGCTTCGTTAAACGCTCGCAAAGCTTCGTATAGATGTTGAGCCACGGATTCAGGGTTAGAACGATCTCCCGCTGGAATCACACAATCCGCTTTATAAACATGTGCTCTTTCCTCTGTCGTTAAAATACCGATTCGTTTTCCAGCTTCGCGTTCTTTATCCACAAGTCTCTGTAAAAATTCCACACTTCCATCCACAAGAACGAAGGGCGCGTCAGGTGCATAGTGTGTATATTTCATCCCTGGCGATTTCGGCGCTTGCTTTTCGTTCTCCAATCCGGGATCAACTACAACTCGCCCTGCTCCCGCTACCTTTTCTAGCTCTTCTAATGTGATGCCGCCAGGTCGTAAAATCGTGACAAGTTCACCTGTACATTCCACAACGGTTGATTCTACGCCAACACCTGTTGAACCACCATCCACAATGCCAGGAATCCTGCCTTTCAGATCTTCATAAACGTGCTGAGCTGAAGTGGGGCTTGGTTTTCCAGAAAGGTTAGCACTTGGTGCAGCAAGTGGCACACCTGATGCAGCGATAACAGCAAGAGCGATCTCATGGTCTGGCATCCTTACCGCAACTGTGGATAACCCAGCAGTCACTCTTTCACTGACGTTTTCACCTTTGGGCAACACAATCGTCAATGGACCTGGCCAAAACGCATTCATTAATTTTTGTGCGGTCTCTGAAACAGAAGAAACAAGACCTTCTAATTGCGAGAGATCTGAGATATGAACGATCAGAGGGTTATCACTCGGTCTTCCCTTTGCTTCGAAAATGCGTTTGATCGCATCATCGCTTCTTGCATTTCCCGCCAAGCCATAGACCGTTTCTGTTGGAATGGCTATTACTTCATTCTTATTTATCCACAGGGAAGCTTGAATAATATGTGGATGATTTTCCAACGTGTTTTCTGTTTTATCCACAGCCCAGCGTTCCGTTTGGAATGATTTCATGTGATAAATCCTTTCTAGTACTCAGGTCAACCTTATATGGAAAGGTCGATTGCAAAACTTTTATATCCACAGAGTTATACACAATTTGTCGTAAATTGTGGACAACTTGTTGACAATCTCTCATTAATCCAGTGCATAAGCTAAAAGTTCTGCTCCTGATGTTGCGTTATTTTTTATATGATCTGCGCTCTCTATGTGTGGAGGCACTTTATCTTTCGGAATCGTTTTAAAAGAAAGTTGTTCGAACATATGCACAGCTTTCGTAAGTAAATAAAGGGTTTCGACTCCTTTATCTTTTGAGTATACCAAAATTTTATCAATGAGTTTAAGAAGAAGCGTCTCTGAAGAATATTTCTGCTTCAGTACGAAAGATCGCAGCAATCCATCGTTTCCGATTCTCTCTAAACCTACCGTACCGATTGTCTCACCTTGGTCGTTCACCACTACTAAATAATTTTCGATGCTGTCTTTGATTCCTTCAGACTGAAGTCCAGCTTTTCCGACGAGTTGTAACAGATCTTTGGCTTCATGCTGCATAGCCTGTCTTAAGATTATCGTCATCACATAACTCCCCTATTCCTATATAATTTCAGCCTTCAATCGGCTGTTTTTCATCATTTCATCCGAAACTTTTTTTAAAAAAAGAAGGCTAACCACATTTGGTTACCTTCTTCATTTTTTATAATCTATGAAAATAGGGAGGAAAATATGCACATTTTACGAGAATAAGGATCCTACAAAGCTAAACAGGCTATCAAACAGTTCTACCACAAAGAATTTCGTCTCAATTTCCTCAGGTTCATCTGCTTGATCTGCTTGATCTGCCCCTACATTAGAAGCCGTATCCACCACATCGCCTTTGCCATCTTTGTTTTCTTTTACAGCATCGCCATTTTCAAAGTCTAGAAAGCATAATGGAGGAAAAAGTACACACCACCAGTTCTTCCCTTCCCCTTCACCAAGTGTGATCAGAACCGCTTCATATTGACCAGCAGGATAGATGTAGTCGCCGTACATTTTAGTAGGGAAAGCCACTTTGTTTAACTCTACAGAAAACGTCTTCTCAAGCCCAGCTTCATCCAACTTATGTTGAACGATCTTCTCAATCGCTGGCAGCTGTTTACGAATAATCTCACGTGCTTCAGAAATGGATGATAACTCACCCACCCAAGTTGTGATCTGGGCATTCACTTCATCACGGATCTCACGCTTCAACTTTTGATCAGCATCCGTATTGCTGTTTGCTAGAATGCGGAGCCTGATCGACTCATCCGGTATTTTAACAGAGGCGTTCATAGTTGCGTTCGCCACCTTAGTTTGTGTTTCAAAAAATAAGAACATCACCGCTAAAGAGATAAGAACTAGAATAAAGAAATGATTGCGCTTTTTCATTGTTTTTTCCTCCCCCGTCGTATCTAACCACAGTTTGGACACGGTGAGATTTTTTCATACTAGTAATCTAGTAAATTTCGTTCTATTCGATTCGACAAAAGAAAACCTCCTTACTATGTAATTAATTGAAATAGATGTTAGCTTTTGAATTATTTTTTCGTCTTTGACAAGTTGATTGGAGCGGAAGGTTGCCGACTCCTGCGGGACAAGCGGTCAGGTGAGACACTTAATGGCGCAAAGCGGCAAGTGGCTCACCGCCTGCCCCGCGGAAAGCGAGCAACCTGGAGCGGAAATCAACCCGCATCATCAGAGAAAAATTTACCAACTTGCATACTGCTTCTATTTCTGTTAACTTAAATGTGTAAACGGTTACATATATGTTTTTGAGGAGGCGGAGATTTGGTTACGATTCGTGATGTGGCAAAGAAATCAGGTGTATCGGTCGCGACAGTGTCTCGCGTTTTGAATGCGAATGGATACGTGCATGAAGATACGCGCAAAAAAGTGATGGCTGCCGTTGCTGAACTGAAGTACAGCCCAAATGAAGTCGCCCGTTCTCTCTATAAAAAGAAATCAAAACTGGTCGGCTTGTTGCTGCCAGACATTACTAACCCATTTTTTCCACAGCTAGCTAGAGGTGTAGAAGATGAGATGCAAAAAGGCGGTTATCGAATTCTTTTTGGAAACAGTGATGAGAATGCTGAAAAAGAGCTCGATTATTTAAACACGTTTATTCAAAACAATGTGGTCGGCATCATCTCGGCTACGAATAATAAAACAAAGAACAATTATCAAAATCTATCGATCCCTGTAGTCTTCTTAGACCGAACATCGACTGATTATCCATCGGTCTATGCAGATGGAAAAGAAGGTGGCAGAATAGCTGCAGAAGAGATCGTGAAAAGGGGCAGCAAGCGAATCACGATTTTGAAAGGTCCCACGCATATCCAACCAGCTCAAGATCGTTTTCAAGGCGCGTTAGAAGTGTTAAGTCAATCGAACATTGATTTTCATGTGATGTCGACGACTTCTTTTGCCTTTGAAGATGCAGAGAAATGGGCGAAAGAACTTTTTACAACGTATCCTGATACGGATGGTGTGATAGCGAGCAATGATATTGTGGCTACAGCCGTCTTACATGAAGCCCTACGTCTCGGAAAATCCATTCCGGAAGAACTTCAAATCATCGGGTTTGATGATATACCGCAGAGCAGTTTGTTGTTCCCTTCCCTTTCTACCATCCGTCAGCCGGCTTATGAGATGGGAAAAGAAGCGGCACAGCTGCTTGTAAAAATCATCAATCAAGAAATAATCCATCAACAGCAAGTTCAACTGCCTGTTACATTTATAGATCGAAACACAACAAGAAAGGTTGATGAAAATGGTTAAAATTGTAGTCATCGGAAGTTCTTCGATGGATCTCGTCGTTACATCTGATCAACGTCCAGGAGCAGGAGAAACTGTCTTAGGACGTTCATTTAAAACCGTACCCGGAGGAAAAGGAGCGAATCAAGCAGTCGCAGCTGCCCGTCTTGGTGCAGAGGTTTACATGATCGGATGTGTAGGTGACGACCATTATGGAGCAGCGATTCTAAAGAACTTTAAACAAAACGGTGTTGATGTAACGAATGTGGAACCGGTTACAGATACAGAGAGCGGTACAGCTCATATTATTTTAGCTGAAGGTGATAACAGCATCGTCGTCGTTAAAGGTGCGAATGATCATGTCACACCTGATTATGTGAAGAAATCAAAATCTCTCATCAAACAAGCGAATATGGTACTCATTCAGCAAGAGATTCCCGAAGAAACGGTTGAATATGTAAGTGAGCTTTGCAAGGAGCTTAATGTTCCGTTGTTATTGAATCCAGCACCTGCTCGCCCACTCTCTAAGAATGTGATCGAGAACGCTAGTTATATTACACCTAACGAACATGAAGCGGCCGTTCTTTTCGATGGTCTAGCAATTGAGTCAGCCCTAAAACAGTATCCGAACAAAGTGTTCATTACAGAAGGAAAAGCAGGCGCTCGCTATTTTAATGGCGAAAAAGAGATCACCGTTCCCTCGTACACAGTAGAAGTAACAGATACAACCGGTGCTGGAGATACGTTCAATGCGGCATTAGCCGTTGCTTTAGCCGAAGGAAAAAGCATCACTGAAAGCTTGCAGTTCGCCAATCGAGCCGCTTCCCTATCCGTTACAAAGTTCGGTGCGCAAGGCGGTATGCCGAACCGATCAGAAGTGGAGGCATCTCTATGAAACGACATGGCATCTTAAACAGTCATATTTCTAAAGTATTAAGTGACCTTGGCCACACAGACCTTATCGTGATCGCGGATGCTGGTCTTCCGATCCCGAGCGATGTTCCGCGAATTGATCTGGCACTCACGCTCGGCGTACCGAGCTTTAAAGATGTTGTTTCTGCTGTTTCAGAGGATATGGTCGTGGAACAAGTGATACTCGCGAGTGAGATCAAAGAGAAAAACGAAGAAACGTTAACGTTTATGAACGAGACTTTTTCTGAATCAGAACAAAAATTCGTTTCTCATGAAGCGTTCAAACAATTAACCAAGCAGGCAAAAGTGGTCATTCGTACGGGTGAAGTGACACCGTATGCCAATTGTATCCTGCAAGCAGGTGTAATCTTCTAAAAAGAGGTGATCGTGTTGCACATTCAAATGAACGACATATATAAAGCGTTTGGTGCCAATCAAGTCTTATCCGGTGTTGACTTTGACCTTCAACCTGGCGAAGTTCATGCCCTAATGGGTGAGAACGGTGCTGGAAAATCAACATTGATGAACATCTTAACTGGTCTTCATAAGAAAGATTCAGGAACCATTCAGATCGATGGACAAGAGCGTTACTTTGATAACCCGAAAGAAGCTGAGAAGCACGGAGTCGCGTTCATCCACCAAGAATTGAACGTTTGGCCTGACATGACCGTTCTCGATAATCTTTTTATCGGAAAAGAGCTGCGGTCGCCGTTCGGTCTTTTAAGAACAAAAGAAATGAAAGCGCTGGCAAAAAAACAGTTTGAAAAGCTAGCGGTTACCATCCCACTTGAAAAAGAGGCAGGACTCTGTTCAGTTGGTCAACAACAGATGATCGAGATCGCGAAGGCGCTTATGACAAACGCCAAAGTCATCATCATGGACGAGCCGACCGCTGCCCTTACAGAGCGCGAGATTGAAAAATTGTTCGATGTGATCAACGCTCTTCGAAAAGAAGGTGTGTCGATCGTTTACATCTCACATCGCATGGAAGAGATCTTTGCGATCTGTGACCGAATTACGGTCATGAGGGATGGTAGAACAGTTGATACTCAAGCCATTGCTGAGACTAGCTTTGATGAAGTTGTACGTAAGATGGTTGGCCGTGAGCTTACAGACCGTTTTCCAGAGCGAAATCCGCAAACGGGTGATGTTGTCTTAGAAGTAAAGAACGCGACGAGAAATGGAATCTTTGAAAATATTGATTTCTCAGTAAGATCCGGTGAGATCGTTGGCGTTTCCGGCCTGATGGGTGCAGGTCGTACGGAGATTATGCGTGCATTATTCGGTCTCGACCAACTTGATGCTGGCGAAATATGGATTGGCGGTCAGAAGGTTTCTATTAAAAACCCATACGAAGCGGTTAAACGCGGGATCGGTTTTATTACAGAAGATAGAAAGAACGAAGGCTTGGTGCTTGATTTTTCAATACGTGAAAACATGGCGCTGCCGAACTTACGTAGTTTTTCAAAAAACGGCGTGATCGACTATAAAACAGAAACTGACTTTGTTGATATGCTCATCAAACGTTTGCAGATCAAGACTGAATCGAGCGAAACGAACGCCAAGAACCTTTCAGGAGGTAACCAGCAAAAAGTGGTAATCGCAAAATGGGTTGGCATCGGACCAAAAGTATTGATCTTGGATGAGCCAACTAGAGGCGTTGACGTTGGTGCGAAGCGTGAGATCTATCAGTTGATGAACGAACTTACCGATCGTGGTGTAGCGATTATTATGGTCTCGTCAGAACTTCCAGAAGTTCTTGGCATGAGCGATCGTATTCTTGTCGTTCACGAAGGACAGATCAGCGGTGAGCTCACGAAGAGCGAAGCAACTCAAGAAAGAATTATGACATATGCAACGGGAGGACAATAAAATGAAAACGTCACCGGCTAAAGTAAATCATGTAGAAAATTTGATGCAGAAACTTGGACCTCTATTAGGACTGATGATTCTCGTAACCATCGTATCCATCCTAAACCCTAGTTTTCTAGAACCACTGAACTTATTAAACTTGCTGCGACAAGTCGCAATTAACGCATTAATCGCCTTTGGTATGACATTCGTAATTCTAACGGGTGGAATCGACTTATCTGTTGGTGCCATTCTCGCATTATCGAGTGCACTGATGGCGGGGATGATCGTATCTGGCGTCGATCCGATGTTAGCGATCTTGATCGGATGTTTGCTAGGTGCTGCAATGGGTGCGATCAACGGCCTATTGATCACAAAAGGAAAAATGGCTCCTTTTATCGCTACACTCGCAACAATGACGATTTTCCGTGGATTGACGTTAGTGTATACAGATGGTAATCCGATTACTGGTCTTGGCGAAAGTTATATGTTCCAACTTTTTGGACGAGGTTATTTCTTAGGAATTCCTGTTCCAGCGATCACGATGATGCTTGCATTTGCAGCATTTTGGGTGATCCTTCATAAAACACCGTTCGGGAGAAAAACGTATGCGATCGGCGGAAACGAGAAAGCCGCGATCATCTCTGGAATCAAAGTGACAAAAGTAAAAGTTATGATCTATTCACTAGCAGGGCTATTAGCAGCATTAGCTGGGGCGATTCTCACTTCACGTCTGAACTCTGCTCAACCGACTGCTGGCACATCGTATGAACTGGATGCGATCGCAGCTGTTGTTCTAGGTGGAACAAGCTTATCTGGTGGCCGCGGACTGATTGTCGGGACGCTGATCGGTGCATTGATCATCGGAACGTTGAACAACGGTTTGAACTTGTTAGGTGTATCATCATTCTTCCAAATGGTCGTAAAAGGGATCGTAATCCTAATCGCAGTATTGATCGACCGTAAAAAAGCAGCGTAGGAGGGTTTCTAAATGAAAAAAGCTTTATTACTCATCATGTCTTTATCTGTTTTCTTATTGGGTGCCTGTTCATTAGAGTCCCCTTCATGGGCAAAACCGGGTAAAAAAGGTGACGGAGAAAAAATTAAAATTGGTTTATCCGTTTCAACGCTTAACAATCCCTTCTTCGTATCGATGAAAAACGGCGTGATCGATGAAGCGAAAAAACAAGGTGCTGAAGTGATTGTCGTCGATGCACAGAATGACTCTGCGAAACAAGTAAACGATGTAGAAGATCTTCTGCAGCAAGGCATTGACGCTCTGTTGATCAACCCAACTGATTCAGCAGCGATTTCAACCGCTGTTCAATCTGCGAACAACCTTGAAGTTCCGGTTGTCACATTGGACCGCTCAACAGATAAGGGAGATGTAGCGACGCTTGTTGCCTCTGATAATGTAAAAGGTGGCCAGATGGCTGGTGACTTTATCGCAGAAAAGCTCGGTGAGGGTGCGAAAGTGGCTGAGTTAGAAGGTGTTCCTGGAGCATCGGCAACACGCGAGCGTGGGAAAGGATTCCACAATGTTGCTGATGAAAAATTAGACGTTGTAGCGAAACAAACGGCTGATTTCGACCGAACAAAAGGCTTGAACGTCATGGAAAACGTCCTTCAAGGAAATCCAGACATCAAAGCTGTATTCGCGCATAACGATGAGATGGCGCTAGGCGCACTTCAAGCGATCAACAGCTCTGGTCGAGATGTGTTAGTCGTTGGATTCGATGGTAACGAAGACGCGATCAATGCTGTAAAAGAAGGAAAGCTCGCTGCAACCGTCGCACAGCAGCCTGACTTGATCGGTGAACTTGCAGTGAAAGCAGCATCCGACGTACTAGCAGGAAAGAAAGTAGAAGAGAAGATTGCTGCACCACTCAAGTTAATGGTGAAAGAAGAGTAGTTGAACAAATTAGAATGAAGAGCAGAATGTTATGAAGTTAGAAAAGGCCGACTGGGTCTAAGCGTTACACGCTTGCACCCAGTCGGCCTTTGAATTGTGTGTAAATTGTTTGGGGTCTGACCCGGGGTCAGACCCCATTTCCCACTTTATTTCCCGAGGATGGCAAACACCATGCGGTCCTTGCCGCTGATGTCTTCCTTCACATACACATCCGCACCAGGGAACGTGACACGAAGCATGCCCGCTACCGTCTCGCCCTGACCCGCTCCTACTTCAAAGCCTACGATCGCTTTTTCTTTCAAAACGAGCGGCAATTCTTCCATAAAACGCCGATAGAACACATAGCCGTCTTCCCCACCGCTTAATGCCCTCATCGGTTCTCTATCTTTTACGATCGTCTCAAGGACCGCGATCTTATGATCAGGGATGTACGGCGGATTGGATACGACTACATCAAGTTTCTTCCCTCTACTAATAAAAGGCTGTAAAAGGTCACCGTGCAGGAATGTAACCTCTGCTCCAAGTTGATCGGCGTTTCCTTTCGCTACCTCAATCGATTCCTCTGCAATATCAACCGTGTATACGTTCAGTCGATTGTTTTCCAATGCCAACGAGATCGAAATGGCTCCGCTACCTGTTCCAATATCTGCAACCTCAACAGTCTCATCGTCACTAAAATGTTCTGAGATAAGCGTTAGTGTGTGCTCGACCAACTCTTCTGTTTCCGGTCTTGGGATTAAGACTTCTTCGTTTACCGAAAACGTTCGACCGTAAAATTCTTCTTGTCCGGTAATATACTGAACAGGCTCTCCTTCAACGTGGCGAGCAACTGCCGCTTTGAGTTGCAACTCGTTCTCTTCACTCATCACATCATGTAGGCGCATGAGCATCTCTGTTCGATTCACATCCCCTAAAACATGTCTCATCAAAATTTCTGCCGCAAAGCTTTCGCGTCCGTTTTCAGCTAAAAAAGAAGAAGCCCACGCGAGGGCTTCATGAACTTTTGTACTCATTTTACGCGTCCGCCTGAGCTTTCATTTTGCTTGTTTGGTCTTCTGTAATCAATGCTTCAACGAACTCATCCATCTTACCAAGAAGGATCTGATCAAGCTTTTGAATCGTTAGACCTATACGGTGATCGGTAACACGGTTTTGTGGGAAATTGTACGTACGAATACGCTCTGAACGGTCACCTGAACCAACCGCACTCTTACGTGTTTCATCGTACTCTTTTTGTATTTCTCGCTGAATCTTATCATAAACACGCGCACGAAGAACCTTCATCGCTTTTTCTTTGTTCTTGATCTGTGACTTCTCATCCTGACACGATACAACCGTACCTGTAGGAACATGCGTTAAACGAACCGCTGATTGAGTCGTGTTTACCGACTGACCCCCAGGACCAGAAGATGTAAACGTATCAACACGAACGTCTTTTTCATGAATCTCAACTTCAACCTCTTCAGCCTCTGGAAGTACAGCAACCGTCGCTGTGGACGTATGAATACGTCCGCCTGATTCTGTTGAAGGAACACGCTGAACACGGTGTGCGCCGTTTTCATATTTTAGCTTCGAATAAGCACCAGCACCATTGATCATAAAGATGATCTCTTTGTATCCGCCAAGCTCTGTGTAAGAAGCTTCGATTACTTCAGACTTCCATCCTTGCATCTCTGCATAACGCGTGTACATACGGTAAAGGTCGCCAGCGAAAAGTGCCGCCTCGTCTCCACCTGCTGCACCACGAACCTCAACGATAACGTTCTTGTCGTCGTTCGGATCTTTTGGAAGCAATAGAATCTTTAACTGAGCCGTAAATTCTTCGATCTGTTGGTTAAGCCCTGAGATCTCTTCTTTTACCATCGCAGTCATCTCAGCATCAAGCTTATCTTCAAGCATTAATTTTGCTTCATCTAATTGCTCTTTCGCTTCTTTATACTCACGGTAAACCGCTACCGTATCTTGAAGGGAAGATTGCTCTTTTGAATAGTCGCGCAGCTTGTTCGTATCATTTATAACCTCAGGATCACTGAGTAATTCATTTAACTTGTCATATCTTGCTTCAATCGTCTCTAAACGTTCTAACATGGTTTTTCACCTCTGTTTTATATGCATAACATTATAATTATAGACTATTACAGGTGTTACAGTCAAAAGCAAAAAGGAACGAAATCAATAAAAAAGGCCGCCCTTTTCTTAAAAGGAGAGCCTTTATGAAACTCAAAGACGATATTTACATTTTGCGTTTTTGCAGCGAGTCTCTCATCGATTCTGCTAATTCTTTCACGTCGATCAATCTTTGAACTTTTTCAGCATCTTTTACAAACCCATACTTGATCTGATTGGTTTCTGTTACAGAGATACGCGCAGGATGTTTTTCAATCTGCACCATCTCATCACCGGCTGAGACCAACCCTTCTTTTATAACACGCAGGTAATAACCCGTCCGCCCCGTATCCACTACCTTTTTGATCATGTCTGGCCGACAGAGAATAGAAGCTAGTGTCTGACAAGGCTGACGAGGCTGTGTGATCTGTACGATCGCCTCACCGACTGAAAATACGTCACCGATGCAAACGTCATCTTCCGAGAGACCTTTAACAGTAAGGTTTTCACCAAACGCCGGGATAGATAAAGGCACTTCTAAATTCAGTTCAGTCGTCCACTTTTCATAATGCTCAAACGGGTACACACAGACTGCTTTATCTGTTCCACCATGGTGCTTCGTATTCCCCACTCCGTCGCCTTCAAAGTGTGTTATATGTAAAAAAACAGGTTGCTGCTGCGGCGTCTTGTTGTAGGCTGTAAAAAACGTTTTATCTAGCGTCTCAACTTTCTCTGGGAGCTTAATGTTTAACGAAGCTATAATCCCCTTCATTCCCCTCACCTCACGAAAAGCATAGCACAGGACAAAAGGAAATTAATAGGAAAAGATATTGCGGCGCAACTGCTCATAATCAATACGCTCTTGGTTCATTCGAATCGCTTTCGTGAGCTCCTCGATGACCACTTTTTCATTCGTGATTACGTTAAACACATAAGGAATGGTCGCAAAATGTCCAAGAAAATGCGTACAGCCAACATAACGCAGGTTGTCCGTCTGATTTTCATTTTTATATTTAATAATAAAATTGCCCATGCCTTCGTAGACAGGATCCAATGGCTTTTGTTCAAGTTTTTTTATTAGTGTATGAATCGGCTGAACCGGTGCGTTCCAGTCCGTTCCGTTCGATTTGATCTCTAGCACAGTCCACCACCTCTTTCTACTATCATAGTTCGTTTTAACTCTGTACTTCTTGTTGGTCAAAGTGAAGAGAGTTGTGGCATCATACAGGTAACGTTACTTTTTTCGGAACAATGGGAATACTATATGGTTAGAGAGACGTAAGGAGCTGATCAGATGAAATATTGCATTATTGGTGGAGATGCGGCTGGTATGAGTGCCGCGATGCAGATTGTTCGAAATGAAAAAGATGCCGACATCACGGTTCTTGAAAAAGGCGGTATCTATTCTTATGGACAATGCGGACTTCCTTATGTTGTAGGCGGGCTCATCCCTTCTACTGATGAACTTATCGCTCGCAGTATTGAGACGTTCCGTGAAAAATATGGCATGGATGCCCGTACGTTTCACGAGGTAAAGAATATAGATACCCGTTCTAAAACAGTGTCTGGTGTACATACGAAGACAGGGCAATCGTTCGAGGTGCCATATGATAAGCTCTTAGTGGCTACCGGTGTTAGTCCGATCATACCGAAACAGTGGACAGGATTGCATCTCAAGGGCATCTACCCACTAAAGACGATTCCTGATGCCGAGGAACTTATGGCCGGGTTAAAAAATGTTCAAAACGTAACCATTATCGGAGGAGGATACATTGGCCTTGAGATGGCCGAGAACGTGCTAAGACTCGGAAAAAAGGTACGTATCATCCAGCGCAGCAACCAGCTTGGAAATATCTTTGATCATGATTTCGCTCCATTCATTCATGAAGAAGCAGAGAAGCATGGTATCGAACTTTGTTTGGAAGAAGAAGTGCTCGGTTTTAAAGGTGACGATCACGTTCAATTTGTGAAAACAGCTAAAAAAGATTATCCAACAGACCTTGTAATCGTGTCGGTCGGTGTGTCACCAAATACAGGCTTTTTAAAAGAAACGGACGTGGCACTCAACGATCAGGGAGTTATCGTTGTAAATGAAACGATGGAAACGAGTGTGGATGGTGTGTATGCGGCAGGTGATTGCGCGACCCACTATCACAGAGTTAAAAAGCTGAATGATCATATTCCACTTGGAACGACAGCAAACAAACAAGGCCGAATCGCCGGATTAAACATGGTTGGTGTGAATAAGCCTTTTAGAGGAATTGTAGGTACGTCCATCATCCAATTCATGGATCTAACACTAGGAAAAACAGGCTTATCGAACAAAGAAGCAGAACAGTTGAACATTCCTTTTTCAGAGATCAAGATTACATCAAGAAGTCATGCCGGTTATTATCCTGATCCAAAGAAGTTAGAAATAAAATTAACGTACCATAAAGAAACAGAGAAGCTACTTGGTGCACAAATCATCGGTGAAGAAGGCGTAGATAAAAGGATCGACGTGCTCGCAACGGCCCTTTATCATGAGATGGATGTAGAGGAATTGGCAGATTTGGATCTGGCATACGCTCCTCCGTATAACGGGTCATGGGACCCCATCCAGCAAGCCGCTCGAAGACTTGGGAAATAATATGGGAAATGGGGTCTGACCCCATTTCCCGTTTTATTTCCCACAATATTAATGATCGATCTTAAGTGAGAAGTTATATCGCGGAACAGCTCTTTCTACGGCGTTCATGATTTTACGATGCGTAGCTGCTCTCTCTTTTTTAGACATATCATGCGGCACGTTCACGTGAATGTGCGCATAATTTCCGTTTATTGTGACCATCTGCGGGTTGATGCCAGATGAATCGATTACCGCTTGACGAATCATATCTTGATCATCCGACAGGTCGAATCGCGTGGTGTTCATCGTTCGATAATCATTTGGATTCATGTTCGTGTCATAACTGTAGTTGGTTCTTGGTTCGTTTTTGGTTAGGTGGTAATTGATAATCCCATGACCAAACAGGTTATCCCGAATATCCCGTTTATCTTCATGAGCGGCAGGCTCAATTTTAGCCCCTTCTTCTTTATAAGACTGCATAGGTGAACATGCTGTTGTTACCAATAGTGCTAAAAGCGGCGCATACATTGCCTTTTTCACTATAAACACCTCCCATATCGTTAGGATTTCCTATTTTGGAGGTGATTATGTTAAGTTGATAGCCATTTCTAGGAGGATGATTGTCCAAAGGTAGCGATGAATCCACAAATTTGGAGCTTAAATCCAAAAGTTTTAGCGTTCAATCCATAAATTCCTGCGTTCAATCCACAAGTTTTGGCCATTTATCCACGAGTCGACACACCGCGACATTTTTCGACTTCACCTGCATGCTAACACCGCCACACAGACGTCAAAAAAAGCCCGAGAGCACGAAGCTCCCGGACAATATAGTATCTAACCTTTATTTCAACCGACCTTCTAAGCCCTCTGCGCTTGAAAGGAGGTTTCTTTTCTTTCCTGGTACTTCATGACAATGGCGACAGCGCGGTTCATATGACTCGGATGCTCCCACTAGAATCACTGGATCATCGTAAGAAGCAGGTCTGCCATCGATCAAACGCTGTGTACGGCTAGCTGGTGAGCCACAAACCATGCAGATCGCTTGCAGCTTTGTCACATGTTCAGCAAGAGCCATCATTTTTGGAACGGGTCCGAACGGCTCGCCTTTAAAGTCTTGATCGAGCCCTGCTACTATTACGCGCAGTCCTTGATCTGCTAACTCTTGAGCAACTGGGATGATATCTTCATCAAAGAATTGCACTTCGTCGATCGCTACGACTTCGGTTTCAGGCAATACATTTTTTAAGATCTCCACAGAACGTCCGACTGGTTCAGCCATAACAGCTGTTCCGTTATGAGACACAACCGATTCTTCGCTATAGCGGTTATCGATCAGCGGCTTAAACACCTGTACTTTTTGCTTTGCATACGTCGCTCTTCTTACGCGGCGAATAAGTTCTTCTGATTTTCCAGAGAACATGCTGCCGCAGATCAATTCGATCCAGCCATTTTGATTCATCACATACATGGCCTGCTCCCCCTTTCGCAACAATCTTTTCCTTAGTATGTACGAAATGTATGATGTTCTACCATACATAAACGTTCGGTACGGGAGTGCTCGACTCCTTTTAAGGCGTATAAAAAACCCGGTCCATCAAAACAGTTACCGAGTTCTTGTTTTCTATAAAATACAAAAGAAAAAAGGGCAAGAAAGACTCCTGCCCTTTTACTTGCAACAAATTACTTAAGGTTGTATTTCTTCTTAAAGCGGTCAACACGTCCACCAACATCAGAGAACTTCTGACGTCCTGTGTAGAACGGGTGAGTGTCAGAACTAACATCCACTTTAATTACTGGATATTCGTTACCATCTTCCCACTTCATTGTCTCGCTTGAAGACAAAGTAGATCCTGAAAGGAAGCTAAATCCGCTTTGAGCGTCAACAAAGATAACCTTTTTATAATTCGGATGAATTCCTTGTTTCATTCTAATTCCACTCCTTCTGCCCTGTTTCCTATGCGGAGACAGAGTTATAAACACATAAAAATAGTATAACAGGGACAAAACCCATTTGCAACCATACTTTTTCGTTAGTTTGTAACGGGTTTAGCTCGCTTTGGCGCTCCCTTTTTTTCACTTTCAAAAAGCTCGAAAAACTCTTCGTTATTCTCCGTTTTACGCATGCGTTTCATGAACTTGTCTACGAAATCAAACGAGTCATCCATCGTTTTACGAATCGACCAAAGTGCCTCAAGATGATCTTTCGCGATAAGCATCTCTTCTTTTCTCGTTCCAGAACGACGGATGTCGATCGCAGGGAAAATACGGCGCTCAGCCAGCTTGCGGTCTAAGTGAAGCTCCATGTTTCCTGTTCCCTTGAACTCCTCGTAGATCACATCATCCATACGAGATCCTGTATCCACTAGTGCTGTTGCTAAAATCGTCAAGCTTCCACCTTCTTCAATGTTACGAGCCGCACCGAAGAAACGCTTCGGACGGTGGAACGCAGCAGGATCGATACCACCAGATAGTGTACGTCCGCTAGGCGGAATAACAAGGTTGTAAGCACGAGCGAGACGAGTGATGCTATCAAGCAGGATCACAACATCCTTTTTGTGCTCAACGAGTCTCATTGCGCGCTCTAATACAAGCTCTGCTACTTTAATATGGTTTTCTGGTACTTCATCAAACGTTGAACTAACAACGTCTCCTTTTACAGAACGCTCGATATCTGTTACTTCCTCAGGACGCTCATCGATAAGCAAGACGATCAGTTCTGCTTGTGGGTTGTTCGTTGTCACACTGTGTGCGATTTCCTTAAGCAAGCTTGTCTTACCGGCTTTCGGAGGAGCGACGATCAGACCACGCTGACCAAAACCAACTGGCGCCATCATATCGATGATACGCGTTGAAATGTTGTTGCTCGTTGTTTCCATAACCATTTTCTTTTCCGGATAAAGAGCCGTCAGTGCAGGGAAATGCACGCGTTCCTTTGCCGTTTCAGGGTCCTCACCATTGACCGCATTCACTTGTAAAAGTCCATAATAACGTTCGTTTTCCTTCGGAGGACGAACTTTTCCTGATACTTTGTCTCCGTTTCTTAGATCAAATCGACGGATCTGTGAAGCTGAGATGTAGATATCTTGAGAACTTGGTGAATAGTTGATCGGACGTAAGAAGCCGAATCCTTCGTTTGGAATGATCTCTAATACACCTTCCATAAAGGAATAGCCATCAAGCTCTGCTTGTGCTTTCAGAATAGAAAACATCAATTCACGCTTTGTTAATTTCCCGTAATACTGAATATTATATTGTTTGGCAAGCTCATAAAGCTCTTTTAATTTCTTTGTCTCTAATGTTGCTAAATCTATCCCCATAGTGACACCACGCTTTTCTATTAATAACTATCTTTTGTTTATGATTTAAATGGGATTTTTTATGTTGGTTTGGTTTTGGTTTTTTTAATGGAAGGAGTTCCTTTGAAAGTTAAGGGTATTAGTGGGTATGAAGAAAATATTAACCTAATGAATCATACTTCTTATTTTAACCACATATTGAGTCTTTAATCAAGCAACAGAAACTCAGAAGTAAATGACTTCTAACGAGAATTTACAATACATGCTGAGCTTTTGCAACTGAAAATAAGATTAATTCATGTAATTGTAACGGAAAGACCGGACTACTTGTCCGGCCTTCCACTTATTTATGGTTTGATTACAAGATCTGGTTTCTTCTTCAAGCTGTGTCTTCCATCGATAAATCGTACGGTTCCTGACTTCGCACGCATAACAACAGATTGTGTTGTACCTGTTGATCCATCAAAACGTACTCCTTTTAAAAGCTCGCCGTCTGTAACGCCTGTTGCAGCAAAGATCGCGTCGTCCCCTTTTACAAGGTCGTCCATATACAATACACGGTTCACGTCGTCGATACCCATGCGTTTGCAACGTTCTAATTCCTCGTCGTTTTGAGGAAGAAGCTTTCCTTGAAGTTCTCCACCCAGACATTTTAACGCAACGGCTGCGATTACGCCTTCAGGAGCTCCACCAGAACCGAATAAGATATCTACACCCGTATCATCGAACGCCGTATTGATCGCTGCTGCTACATCGCCATCAGAAATCAACTTGATACGTGCACCCGCTTCACGAATATCTTGAATAATCTGTTCGTGACGAGGTCGATCTAGGATTACCGCTACCAAGTCTTCGATATTTTTATTTTTCGCTTCTGCTACTGCTCGTAGGTTATCAATAACAGGTGCGTTGATGTCGATCTTCCCTACACTCTCACGACCAACTGCGATTTTGTCCATGTACATGTCTGGTGCGTGAAGCAGGTTTCCGTGGTCTGCGATCGCTAGAACAGCCAATGCGTTCCACGTTCCGGATGCAACGATGTTCGTTCCTTCTAGTGGATCGACTGCAACATCTACGCGAGGACCGTAGCCTGTCCCTAGTTTTTCTCCGATATAAAGCATAGGAGCTTCATCCATCTCGCCTTCACCGATCACAACTGTTCCTTTCATCGGAACCGTATCAAAAACGTTACGCATCGCAGTTGTTGCTGCATCATCCGCTTCGTCTTTCTTACCTCTTCCCATCCAACGTGCTGATGCAAGAGCTGCCGCTTCTGTTACACGAACAAGCTCCATCGATAAACTTCTCTCCATGTTTGTTCCCTCCCCATACTTTAACCGCTTACATAATTATCCTGAAGAAAAATCACCAGGTGATGGTGATTTCTCGTTTTAACTTATGAATTCTTAAGCTCTTCCATCTCTTCCGCACCTAAGCTCTCACGCCACACTTTAGCACCAAGTCCTTTTAACTTATCAACTAAAGATTCATAACCGCGATCGATGTGCTCAAGTCCAGAGATCTCTGTAACTCCTTCAGCCATCAGACCCGCTACAACAAGCGCTGCTCCAGCACGAAGGTCAGAAGCTTTCACTTTTGCGCCTTCAAGCTTCGCTGGCCCATTTATTATAGCAGAACGTCCTTCTACTTTCACATTCGCTCCCATACGACGAAGTTCGTCGATATGTTTGAAACGTGCACTGTAGATGGTATCTGTTACAATGCTCGTTCCCTCTGAACTTGTTAAAAGTGAAGTGAACGGCTGCTGAAGATCCGTCGGAAACCCTGGATAGACGAGCGTTTTGATGTCAACGCTCTTCAGTGGATCTTTTCCACGATACACGAGCACTTGATCATCTTTTGTTTCGATATATACACCCATCTCTCTCAGTTTCGCGATGAGAGATTCTAAGTGTAGAGGAATCACATTATCTAGCAATACTTGCTGACCCATAGATGCAGCTAGAATCATGTACGTTCCTGCTTCAATACGGTCAGGAATGATCGAGTGACGGCAGCCATGCATCTCATCGACACCATCGATACGAATAACATCCGTTCCTGCTCCTTTAATCTTGGCACCCATGCTTGTTAAAAGAGTAGCCACATCAATGATCTCAGGTTCTTTTGCCGCGTTTTCAATGATCGTCTGGCCTTTGGCTCTTACTGCTGCGAGCATGATATTGATGGTCGCCCCAACACTAACAACGTCCAAGTAGATTTTTGCACCAACAAGCTCGTCCGCGCGAAGATAGATCGCGCCTTGCTCGTTTGTTACTTTAGCTCCAAGTGCTTCAAAGCCTTTGATGTGCTGGTCGATCGGACGTGGTCCTAGATTACAGCCTCCTGGCAATCCAATGACCGCTTTTTTGAATCGACCAAGCATTGCCCCCATCAAATAGTAAGAAGCACGCAGCTTTTTCACTTTTCCGCTCGGCAGTGGCATCGCAATCATTTTTTCAGGGTTAACCGTTAGAGTCTGATTCTCATCCAGGTAAGCTTCCCCTCCGATTTCCTCTAACAGATCACGTAGTATACGAACGTCTGATATGTTAGGCAAACCTTCAATGGTAACGGTAGATTCTGCTAATATCGTTGCGGGGATCAACGCCACCGCACTATTTTTTGCTCCGCTTATATGGACCGTTCCTTCTAGAGGATAGCCCCCTTCAATCATCAGTTTTTCCATGGTAAACTCCTTTCAGTAAGAGTCACAAAAGTTGTGATTGTGTTACTCATTTAGATAGTACTATTATTTACCAATATTTTCTTTTCATGTATAAAAGTTTGTGCGTTTAAGGTACCTCGTTTGAGAGTAGTCGATTTCCGCTCTAGGTTGCACGCTTTCCATGGGGCGAACGGTGAGCCTCCTGCCGCTTTGCGCCTTTAGGAGTCTCCACCAGTCCACTCGTCCCATAGGAGTCGGCAACCTTCCGCTCCAATCAACTTGCAATGAAGATGAAAAATTTAAATCTTAGAGGACGTACTTTTCTAAAAGAAAGTTACTATTAAATCTTGTCATCTATGATTGTTGAGTGGAGTGTAAGATGCGAGACTCCTGTGGGACAGGCGGGCAAGTGAGACACTTAAGAGTGAAACGTCCGAATGTGGCTCACGGCCTGCCCCACGGAAAGCGAGCATCTGAAATGGAAATCAACCACTTCCAAAAGTGTTATTTGCAATTACTTCCTGTTAGCAGCGTCCCAGTCAGCTAGGAACTTTTCGATTCCTTGGTCTGTTAGTGGATGCTTCACTAGTCCTTTGATTACGTTTGGCGGAATTGTTGCGATGTGCGCGCCTCGTAATGCCGCTTCTGTTACGTGAACAGGGTGGCGGATCGATGCTGCGATGATCTCTGTTGGGATCTCATGAATCGCAAAAATTTGTGCCACTTGTGAGATAAGCTCCAAACCATCTTGTCCGATATCATCTAAACGCCCTAAGAATGGGGACACATATGTTGCACCCGCACGAGCTGCAAGCAATGCTTGGTTTGCATTAAAAATAAGCGTTACGTTTGTTTTAATATTTTCATCAGAGAACGTTTTTACTGCTTTTAATCCGTCCAATGTCATTGGAACTTTCACCGTGATGTTTGGTGCGATCTTCGCTAGTTCACGACCTTCTGAAACCATTTCTTCATAAGAAGTTCCGATCACCTCAGCACTAACAGAACCCGGTACGAGGCTCGTGATTTCCTTCAGTCTTTCGTGGAAATCAACACCTTTTTCTTTAGCGACTAAAGAAGGGTTCGTTGTTACTCCAGATAAAATGCCCAGGTCATAGGCTTCTTTAATATCATCAATGTTTGCAGTATCAATAAAGAATTTCAAAAATATCACTCCTGTTTTTTTAGTAGGTCTATCTTTTATATTCTTTTATAACGTGTTCGTCTTCATACACGAAGGATTACGCTTACAAAACTTCGTAGGTAAAATTGCATATCTATACGTGAATCGTGTTTTTTGCACTCTTATAGTGTAAATGAAACCGCCTATGATGTATAGGCGGTTTCATGAGAAAGGTTATATTAAGCTTTGTTAGAAGAACCAAACTCACGCATTTTTCCAGCTACAGTAGCTTGGATCGCATCACGAGCTGCAGTTAAATAGCTACGTGGATCGTATTTGTCTGGGTTAGATCCGATGTATTCTTTAACAGCTTTGTGAGAAGCAATTTGGTTTTCTGTGTTTACGTTGATTTTAGCAGTTCCTAAAGAAATTGCTTTTTGGATATCTTTTGTTGGGATACCAGTACCACCATGAAGTACAAGAGGTACACCAGTTAGTTCCATAACTTCTTTCATGCGGTCGAATCCTAAGTTCGGCTCACCTTTGTATGGTCCGTGAACAGATCCTAGTGCAGGCGCGAAGCAGTCAACACCAGTCTCACGAACAAGTTGATCACACTCAGATGGGATCGCGTAAGCTGCATCTGCATCTTCAACAACTAGATCGTCTTCTTGTCCACCAATACGGCCAAGTTCTGCTTCAACAGAAACACCGTGGAAGTGAGCAAGCTCAACTACTTTTTTAGTAAGAGCGATATTCTCTTCTAATGGGTGGTGAGATCCGTCGATCATTACAGATGTGAAACCTGCATGAATCGCTTCAGCACACTTTTGGTAGCTTGAACCGTGGTCAAGGTGGATAGCTACAGGTACAGTTACTTTGTACTCTTCGATAAGAGCTTTAACCATAGCAACGACAAGCTTGAATCCGCCCATGTAACGAGCAGCACCTTCAGAAACACCAAGAATTACTGGAGATTTCTCTTCTTGTGCAGCTTTAAGGATCGCTTGAGTGAACTCAAGGTTGTTCAAGTTGAATTGACCAACTGCATAATTTTCCGCTTTTGCTTTTTCAAGCATTTCTTTCATTGAAACTAAAGGCATAGTAATGTCCTCCTTAGATATTGGCACGAGCAGACCAACTACAATTTTTGTATAGTATATTTGCTGAAATGTGCATACACAGCAAAAAGAAGCCACTTTAGTTTACCTTTCATGGCGTCTTGCTAAACATTTCATTATGCTCATATTTCATTCTAGTATAGCATACCAATATCGCCTGAAAACCGCAACACATCAACGTTTTACGGGTGTAACCGCTATCATTGGCGACACACCAGCATTTCTTAAACTTTTATGATTGTGGCGTGTTTAATGGAAGTTCTTTCCTAACGGCTGCGCGAATCTCATCAATATCAAAAGGTTTTGCAAAATGAGTGATAGCTCCCAGCTTCATAGCCTCGTGAATCATGTCCAGCTCACCATAAGCGGTCATGATGATCACTTGAATCGTCTCATCAAGTTTTTTTACACGACGAAGAATCTCCAAGCCATCCATTCCAGGAATTTTCATATCTAAAATGACAAGATCAGGGCGGTCTTTCTCCACAATCGAAAGAGCTTGTACACCGTTCGCTGCCTGATACGTCTTATAACCCTCTTTTTGAAAGATTTCGTTCAAAAGAATCCTGATGCCATACTGATCGTCTACAATTAAAATTTTCCCGCTCATTATTGCTCACCTCATCTAGAGTTTCTTTACAAAACCATTTTGTCCCTATACCATTCGAGACACAGGATACGAATTCCTGCTGTTCCCGATGATTTGTATTGTTAAATTAAGTATACTAAATTAATAAACAAAAACACGATGATTTGAAAAAAAGTAAGGAGTTCTTTTAATGTTAAAAATATTTTCAACGCAAGTAGCAGGATTGCTAAAATCCATTTCAGATAAAGAAGAGCAGTCGATCGAAGAAAGTTCACGCCTGCTTGCACAAAGCGTACTTTCTGAAGGAACTGTATATTTCAAAGGCTTTTATGAGATGGAAGCCGTTGTTAGTGAGGCACTATCCGGAGAGAATAAATTCCGCGCTGGGGCTAATTTTACAGAGGTAGAGTTGTCTGATCTGCTTCCAGTCGATAGTGTTGTTGTAGCAACGCGCTATTTAGATGACGAAAAAGCTGTGGAACTTTGTTCAGAAGTTAGAAAAACTACGGAATGCAACGTCATTTTGATCGGCGGGCGACGAAAAGATGCTGAGATGAACGTGAATCCAGATGATTTTGCCGATATCGTGATCGATACGAAGGCTGTTCGCGGATTAGTGCCGCTTGATGATGGTACGCGACTCGGTTTGCCTTCTGGACTGACCGCTTTATTCGCATATTACGCCTTATTTTTAACGACGGAAGAGATTTTAGAAGAATACGATGAATAGGATGAAGCCTGGCTGTGTGCCAGGCTTTTTTAATTAAGAAAAATGAGCATTCTTATGTACTTCAAGTTTCCAGAAAAATTCAATCACATAAAAAATATGAATAATCACATAAAATTTAGAATCCATCAAATAAAAATCGGAACTCATCACATAAAAATAAACAAAGATCACATAAATCGCAAAAAACCGGCAGCTCCCACTCAAATAGTGAAGCTACCGGTCTTAACGATCTATAAATTAGTTCTTCAATTGTGTTACCGCACCGATAAAGTCACGGAATAATGCTTGCGGGCGAGTTGGTCGTGATGTGAATTCTGGGTGGAACTGTGACGCAACAAACCACGGGTGATCTTCTAACTCGATGATCTCAACAAGACGTCCATCAGGAGATGTTCCTGAGAAGATAAACCCTGCTTTTTCCATCTGTTCACGGTATTCATTGTTGAACTCATAACGGTGACGGTGTCTTTCGTAAACAACTTCATCGTTATAAGCTGCGAACGCTTTTGTATCTTCTTTAATCTTACACGGGTAAAGTCCAAGGCGTAGTGTACCACCGAGGTCTTCAATGTCCTTTTGTTCAGGAAGCAGATCGATAACCGGGAACGGTGTACCAGGCATAAGTTCTGCAGAGTGCGCACCCTCAAGTCCAAGAACGTTACGAGCGAACTCTACGGAAGCAAGCTGCATACCAAGACAGATTCCTAAGAAAGGAACTTTGTTCTCACGCGCATATTGAGTAGCTAGAATCTTACCTTCTACCCCTCTGTCACCGAATCCGCCAGGAACTAAGATACCATCAGCATCTTGAAGAAGTTCTTTCACGTTTTCAGCAGTCACGTTCTCAGAGTTGATCCAGTCGATCTCGATATCTGTATCAAATTGATAACCTGCGTGACGAAGCGCTTCAACAACAGAAATATAAGCATCTTGTAGCGCTACATATTTTCCGACTAACGCGATCTTCGCTTTTCCTTTTAAGTTCGTTACGCGGTTGATCAGTTCTTTCCACTCCGCCATATCTGGTTCGTGCGTTTCAAGCTTAAGGTGTTTGCAAACAAGCTCGTCCATCTTCTGCTCTTGAAGATCGATTGGCACTTGGTAAAGCGTATCTGCATCTCTCGCTTCGATAACCGCTTTAGGATCGATGTCGCAGAATAGACCGATCTTATCTTTCATTTCTTGAGGAACCGGCATCTCCGTACGAACTACGATAATGTTCGGCTGAATACCAAGACTACGAAGCTCTTTTACACTGTGCTGTGTTGGTTTCGTCTTCAGCTCACCAGCTGCACGAATATAAGGGATCAATGTACAGTGGATATACATTACGTTTTCAGAGCCTACATCACTTTTGATCTGACGAATCGCTTCTAGGAACGGCAAGCTCTCGATGTCCCCTACTGTTCCGCCGATTTCTGTGATTACGACATCTGCGTTCGTTTCACGTCCAGCACGGAAAACACGTTCTTTGATCTCGTTCGTGATATGTGGGATAACTTGGACCGTTCCTCCAAGATATTCACCGCGACGCTCTTTTCTAAGAACAGTAGAATAAATCTTCCCAGTCGTTACTGAACTGTATTTATTTAAGTTAATGTCGATAAAACGCTCATAGTGACCTAAGTCTAAGTCCGTTTCCGCACCATCATCCGTTACGAAAACTTCACCATGCTGATAAGGGCTCATCGTCCCTGGATCCACGTTGATGTAAGGATCGAATTTTTGCGTAGTCACTTTCACTCCGCGGTTTTTTAATAAACGGCCTAATGATGCTGCAGTGATTCCTTTTCCTAAAGAAGAAACAACACCGCCTGTAACAAAAATATATTTTGCCATGTTTTCAATCCCCCTAAATTTTCTAAAATAAGTATGTGCGTTTAACGCTTTTTCTACTATCGGGAGAGGTATGTGTGTGAAGTCTACACAGTCTCAGCCGTAAAAAAATAAAAAGCAAAAGACACTTCCCCTATGGTTAGGGGGCACTTTTGCTTTGATATCATATAAAATTAGTCTTTTTAATAAAAGATACAGGAATAGCCCAAAAAGAATATTACCCGAGTATAGAGCTCATGTCAAGATGATCTGTGAGAAACCATTCTCTCATGTGACAAGCTTGTGAAATGGCAGCTCAGCATCGACAATCCACAAGTTTTCCCCTAAAAAACAAAAACCAGCGCCAAGGGCACTGGTTTTCAAGACTAACCATGAACTTACAGATCTTCTTCCTCATCTGTCTCTTCATCTTCGTCGTCTTCGTCGAAGTCTTCATCGTCTTCGTCGAACTCTAATTCTTCATCATCATCGTCATCGTCATCATCGTCGTCATCAGAAAGATCATCATCTTCATCAACGAACTCATCTTCTACTTCCAACTCATCGAAGTCTTCATCATCGAAGTCCTCTTCGAAGTCATAGTCATCCTCAGACGCTTTTTTACGTTTTGTTGGTTTGTTCGTTGCACCAAGTTCCTCTTCAGAGCTCTCAACTGGGTACCACGTTTTTAATCCCCATTTATTATCGCCTAATGAAACGAAACGGCCGTCAATGTTCATATCTGTGTAAAAATACGCAATTCGGTTTTCCACAGCAGTTTTAGACAAACCTTTGATTTCAGCGATCTGTTTAACTAAATCATAGAATTGAACAGGTTGCTTAGCATTTTGCAAAATTTCAAATGCGATTTCGACCATTGACATTTCAACGACTTGTTCTTTCGTGTACGTGTTCAACATAGCCACATCGGCACTTCCTTTCCTTCTCCACACTCATTTATATCAACACATTGTGCTCATTCTTTAGAAGAATCATACTCTTCATTATAAACAAATCCCATGCGTATATGCCAGTAGTAATCTATCTTTTTTCCATAAAAGGTTTTATGAAAGGTGTAAGGTGGAGCTTCGGTGCTTTTGAAAGTGGTCGATTTCCGCTCCAGGTTGCTCGCTTTCCGCGGGGCAGGCGGTGAGCCACATTCGTACGTTTCACTCTTAAGTGTCTCACCTGCCCGCCTGTCCCGCAGGAGTCTCGCACCTTCTGCTCCAATCAACTTGCATAGGAGGAATATATGAAAACTAAAACAAAAACCTTCTAAACGAACTAAATTTCAAGAGATCTTTCTATGGGAGTTATTCTAACCTTTCATGAATGTTATAAATAGAACAAAGAGCGGAAATTTACTCTCTTAAAACTCTCGCAAACAAAAGAGAACCGCTCAAACTGGCGGCTCTCTTCTCAACTTACTACATGTTTCTTCTATACTTACCGCCAACTTCATAGAGCGCACTCGTGATCTGACCGAGGCTTGCATATTTTACGGTGTGCATGAGCTCATCGAAAATGTTGCCGCCGGATAGCGCAACATTTTTTAGACGTTTAAGAGCTTCGCCCGCTTGGTCTTTGCTAGACTCTTGGAACGCGTTCAGATTTTGGATCTGTTGCTCTTTTTCATCTTTTGTTGCACGTGCGAGCTGCATGTTGAATTCTTCTTCTGACGGTGGATTCGGGTTCAGATACGTGTTCACACCGATGATTGGAAGAGAACCGTCATGCTTTTTCATTTCATAATACATGGATTCTTCTTGAATCTTTCCGCGCTGATACTGTGTTTCCATTGCACCCAGCACGCCGCCTCTTGTGTTCATGCGCTCGAATTCTTGAAGCACCATCTCTTCTACTAGGTCGGTTAACTCTTCGATGATGAACGAGCCTTGAAGCGAGTTCTCATTGCGAGCCAAACCAAGCTCTTTTGTAATAACCATCTGAATCGCCATCGCACGGCGAACAGATTCTTCTGTTGGCGTTGTGATCGCTTCGTCATACGAGTTCGTGTGAAGAGAGTTACAGTTATCATAGAGTGCCATCAACGCTTGAAGCGTCGTACGAATATCGTTAAAATCGATCTCTTGTGCGTGTAGTGAACGTCCAGATGTTTGAATGTGATACTTCAACTTCTGGCTGCGTTCGTTCGCTTTGTATTTATCACGCATAACCGTAGCCCAGATTCGGCGAGCGACACGGCCGATTACGCTATATTCTGGATCAAGTCCGTTTGAGAAGAAGAACGATAGATTTGGCGCGAATGCGTTAATATCCATTCCTCGGCTCAAATAATATTCAACGTACGTAAAGCCGTTCGCGAGTGTAAACGCGAGCTGAGTGATCGGGTTCGCACCAGCTTCTGCGATATGATAGCCAGAAATTGAAACTGAGTAATAGTTGCGTACTTGATGGTCTATAAAGTATTGCTGAATATCACCCATCATGCGAAGTGCGAATTCAGTAGAGAAGATACACGTGTTCTGACCTTGATCTTCTTTTAAGATGTCTGCTTGAACCGTTCCACGAACAGAGGCAAGAGTCTTCTCCTTAATCTCGCTGTACTCTGCTTCGTTCGGTTGTCTGCCGTTCGTATCCGCAAAAATCTTCACTTGCTGATCGATCGCCGTGTTCATGAACATCGCGAGAATAATCGGTGCAGGACCGTTAATCGTCATTGAAACGGATGTAGAAGGAGCGATAAGATCAAAACCGTCATACAGCTTCTTCATGTCGTTCAGCGTACAGATGCTCACACCGCTCTCGCCGACTTTTCCGTAGATGTCCGGTCTGTGATCCGGGTCCTCTCCATAAAGGGTTACCGAGTCAAAGGCTGTACTCAAGCGCTTCGCGTCGTCATCTTTTGATAGATAGTGGAATCGGCGGTTCGTTCGTTCCGGCGTTCCTTCTCCAGCGAACTGACGCTTCGGATCTTCACCTTTACGTTTAAAAGGAAACACACCAGCTGTATATGGGAACGAACCTGGAACGTTCTCTTTCATGATCCATTTTACGATATCTCCCCAATCTTCAAACTTCGGAAGAGCCACTTTTGGAATATCAAGACCAGAAAGACTTTTCGTCGATAGCTCAGTTACGATCTCTTTATCTCGAATCTTCGTTACGAATTCTTTCTTGCTATACATTTCTTTTAACGCTGGCCATTCTTTTAGCATTTTTGAAGTCGTTGGCAACAATTGCTCTTCAACTTTTTCCAGCGCTTTATTTAACGATGTTTCAACTTCTTCACCTGCTGCGTCGTACTCTCTTACTGTTTCAAGCGTTCCTTGAATCTGGAACGACTTGCGAGCAAGTTTCGCCTGTTCGTTCACCGTTTCATGATATTTTCGAACGGTTTGTGCAATCTCGTTCAAGTACTGAGCACGTTCACCTGGAATGATGACGTTCTTTTTCGCGGTCATCGCCTCCGCTGCAGGCTGTATGCCCCAATCCATACCTGACTTCTCTTCAATTACTTTCATCAAGTGATAAAAAAGGACGTTCGTACCCGCATCGTTAAACTGGCTCGCGATCGTTCCGTAAACAGGCATTTCATCAAGGTCTTTATCAAACCAGTTGCGAGAACGCTGATATTGCTTCTTTACATCACGAAGCGCATCTTCAGAGCCTTTGCGCTCGAACTTGTTGATCGCGATAATATCTGCATAATCGATCATGTCGATCTTCTCTAATTGCGATGGTGCACCAAACTCACTCGTCATCACGTATAGAGAAGCATCAGAGATCTCAGAGATTCCAGCGTCACCTTGGCCGATTCCGCTCGTCTCAACAACGATCAGATCAAATCCAGCTGCTTTCGTTACTGCGATTGCGTCCTTGATCGCATCGGACAGCTCAGAACGTGAACCACGTGTAGCAAGTGAACGCATGTACACACGTGGATGATAGATCGCGTTCATTCGGATTCTGTCACCTAAAAGCGCTCCGCCTGTTTTTTGTTTGGTCGGATCAATTGAGATGATTGCGATCGTCTTGTCTTCACACTCGTTTAAGAAGCGTCGAACAAGCTCATCGGTTAATGAACTTTTTCCCGCTCCCCCTGTTCCTGTGATTCCAAGAACCGGCACTTGTTTTTGCAGACTTTTCAGTTCGTTAAGCGTCTGTTCCGCCGTTGCTGCGATTTCTTCCGGTGCTTGCTTCACATTTTCTGCTAATGTGATCAAACGCGAAACAGAGCGAACGTCTTTTTCTACTACTTTTTCGATCTCGTCTGTTAAAGAGGTAACCGTCGGAAAATCACACTCTTCTACCATCTTATTGATCATGCCTTGAAGCCCTAGCAACCTTCCATCTTCCGGTGAAAAGATGCGTGTGACACCATAAGCATGCAGCTCTTTGATCTCAGGTGGGATAATAACGCCCCCGCCTCCGCCAAAGACTTTGATATGTCCTGCACCGCGTTCTTTTAATAGATCGATCATGTATTTAAAATACTCAACATGTCCGCCTTGATAAGAAGAGATCGCGATTCCTTGAACGTCCTCTTGAATGGCTGCGCTCACCACTTCATCTACAGAACGGTTGTGTCCAAGGTGGATGACCTCACAGCCGTTTGACTGAATGATTCTTCTCATGATGTTAATCGACGCATCGTGACCATCAAAAAGACTGGAAGCGGTTACAAATCGCACCGGATTCTTCGGCCGGTAAATATCGGTCTGAGTCATTTCATTCATCCTTTCTTATGCTCCTTTAATGCCGTACAACAATTGCTGAAGCTGTAACTGTGTATATTCTTCTAGTGTATAGATCTTCTGCAGCGCCCAGCGTCTGAACGTCCACATCTGTCCGAGGATTACAATATTGTGAGCCGCTGCCGGAATTTCGTTTTCACTTAAATTCAGCTCACCTTGTTTTACTACTTTAAAAAGCAGTTCTTCAAAGATTGCCGTCATCTCTAACTCTTTTTTGAGTACATACGGAAGTGCCTCATGAGAGAGCGACTTTGCTTCTTGATACATGACGAGCACTTCATCCTGCATATCGTCCATCACTTTAAAATAGGCCGCGATCGCACGCTCGACACCTTGAATACCGCTGTCTTCTCCATTGATATCCTGCTGCAGCCTCAGCTTTACCCCGTCATAGATGCTGTCGCAGACGAGATAGAGAATATCTTCTTTTGACCGAATATACTCGTAGAGTGTGCCGATGCTGAAACCTGAAGCTTTTGCGATCTCACGGGTTGTTGTGCGGTGGAAACCGTTCTCTTTAAATAGAGAGACCGCCGCTTTTACCATCTCTTCCCGTCGTCTCTGAATCAGTTTTTCGTCTTTTACGAGCGACGGCACTTCTTTCTTACCCAATTGGCCTCCCTCATTTCTGTTTCCCGTCAGCCGGCTGCATTCGTTTTAAAAGAATCTCTTCTGCAGCTGTATAAGGGTCTGTCGTACCTGATTCTAAGTCGGCCAGCCAGGAGAACCCATTTTTCTGTTCTTGTTTCCACACTTGCTGATAGATTTCATGCTGAACCACTTCCATCACCTCGCGCTTCAGGTTAGAAAGCTTTCTTTCCTTACCTTCGCCGCTCTTCTCTAAATATTCACGGTGCGTTAGAAGCGATTCCCATAATTCGTGTAAACCTTTATTTTCAGTAGAAATCGTCTGAACGACTGGCGGGCGGTACGGACTGTCGTGCTTCACAAGGTCAAGCATCGCTTCAATCTCAGCAAGAAGCTTCGGAACGCCTGGCATATCTGCTTTGTTCACAACGAAGAGATCCGCGATTTCCATGATTCCCGCTTTAAACACTTGCACAACATCTCCGCTGCCCGGGTTCAATACAACCGCAACCGAATCTGCTAGCTTCATAATGTCGAGTTCTGATTGTCCGACTCCTACTGTCTCTATTAAAATCACATCAAAACCATAAGCATCCATTAGCCGTACCGTTTCTTTCGTTGACCGGGAAAGGCCGCCAAGACTACCGCGCGTCCCCATGCTTCGGATAAACACGCCTGGGTCGGTAAAATGGTCAGCCATCCGAACGCGGTCTCCAAGGATAGAGCCTCCGCTGAACGGACTCGTCGGATCAACGGCAACAACGGCAACAGTCATCTTCTTTTTGCGCAAAAAAGAGATGAGACGATTGACGAGCGAACTTTTCCCAGCACCCGGTGAACCGGTGATACCGATCCAATGAGCACCTTTTTGCTGTGGGTAGATGCTCTTTAAAAGCTCGAGTTTGTCTTCACCGTTGTTCTCGGCAAGCGTGATCGCTTTCGCGAGAGCACGTTCCTCTTTTTGCTGGATGCGCTGTGCTAATGGATGCATGGTTTCCTCCTAAATATTTCAGTAACTGTTATTTGTAAAGGTTAATCTCTAAAAGATTTGTGCCTTGGGTTTTGCTACATTGAAAAGTTGATTGGAGCGCAAGGTGCGAGACTCCTGCGGGACTGGCGGGCAGGTGAGACACTTAATGGCGCAAAGCGGCAAGTGGCTCACCGCCTGCCCCGCGGAAAGCGAGCAACCTGGAGCGCAGATCAACCTCTCACAACCCACAAATTAATCTTTCAAAAGCATCTTAGAAATAACGAGACGCTGAATTTCTTGTGTACCTTCGTAGATCTGCGTAATTTTTGCATCACGCATGTAACGTTCTACTGGATATTCTTTCGTGTATCCGTATCCACCGAAGACTTGAACTGCGTCTGTCGTTACTTCCATGGCAATGTCTCCAGCAAATAGCTTCGACATCGCAGATTCTTTTCCGTATGGAAGACCTTCTGATTCTCTCCAAGCTGCTTGATAGGTTAGTAGTCGTGCCGCTTCCACTTTTGTTGCCATATCTGCAAGTTTGAACCCGATCCCTTGGTTGACACCGATCGGCTTACCAAACTGTTTGCGGTCTTTTGCGTAGTTTACAGAAGCATCAAGTGCACCTTGAGCGATTCCTACTGCTTGAGCTGCGATTCCGTTACGTCCGCCATCAAGTGTCATCATCGCAATCTTAAAGCCTTCTCCTTCTTTACCTAGAAGGTTTTCAGCTGGCACACGGCAATCTTCGAAAATGATTTCTAATGTTGGTGATGAACGGATCCCGAGTTTCTTTTCTTTTTTACCGAAAGAAAAGCCTGGTGTTCCTTTTTCTACGATAAACGCAGAAACTCCTCTTGATCCTGCTTCGATATCCGTGCGCGCGAACACAACATAGATCTCAGCGTCCCCAGCGTTTGTGATGAAGATCTTTGAGCCGTTGATGATATAGTCATCGCCGTCTTTTTTCGCTGTTGTTTTCATGTTTCCTGCATCTGATCCTGATCCTGGTTCAGTTAAGCCATAAGCTCCAATTTTTTTACCTTCTGCCATCGGACGAAGGAACTTTTGCTTTTGCTCTTCGTTACCAAACTTGAAGATCGGCCATCCGGCAAGAGAGGTGTGAGCAGATAGCGTTACACCGACTGACGCACAAACACGAGATAGTTCTTCAACTGCGATCACATAACCTAGGTAGTCTCCGCCGATTCCGCCGTACTCTTCTGGCCAAGGAATTCCGCAAAGGCCAAGCTCACCCATCTGATCAAAAATAGCTCGGTCAAAACGCTCCTCTTCGTCACGTTCTGCTGCTGTAGGTTCTACTTCATTTTTTGCAAAATCACGCACCATCTTGCGGATCATTTCATGTTCTTCAGATAACATAAATTGCATATCTATCTCTCCCTCTTATCCTAGTAAATGTTTGCTTAACACCATACGCTGAATCTCGCTTGTTCCCTCATAGATCTGACACACCTTCGCGTCACGGAACAATCTTTCTACCGGATACTCTTTCGTGTAGCCGTATCCTCCATATACTTGCACCGCTTCGATCGCTGACTTCATCGCGGTTTCCGAAGCAAACAGCTTTGCCATCGAAGCTTCTTTTCCGCATGATAGGTTGTTTGTTTTCAGATCAGCTGCACGATAGGTTAAAAGTTTTGCCGCTTCAACCGCAGTCGCCATGTCCGCAAGCTTAAAGCCAAGCCCTTGATTCGCACCGATCGGTTTACCGAACTGTTTTCTTTCTTTTGCATAATTCGTTGCAAATTCTAAGGCAGCTTCTGCGATACCTAATGATTGAGCAGCAATTCCGATCCTGCCCACATCAAGGTTACTCATCGCGATCTTAAAGCCTTCGCCTTCTTTACCAAGCAGATTTTCAGCAGGTACACGTGCATCTTCGAAAACGATCTCGCACGTGTTTGATCCGTTCAACCCCATTTTTTTCTCTTTCTTTCCTACTGAAAAACCTGGTGTATCTTTATCTACGATGAAGGCCGAGATTCCGTAGCTTCCTTTATCAGGTGCTGTTGAAGCAAAAACGATGTACACGTCTGCTTCTCCTGCGTTTGTAATAAAAATCTTAGAGCCGTTCAAGATGTAATGATCGCCCTTTTTAACCGCTCTCGTCTTTAAGCTCGCTGCATCAGAACCTGAACTAGGCTCTGTTAGTCCGAACGCACCAAGGTACTCTCCACTCGCTAACTTAGGAATGTATTTTCTCTTTTGTTCTTCATTCCCGAAATAAAGAATCGGATTCGTTCCGACACTCGTATGAACGGATAAAATAACGCCAATCGTCGCGCTCACTTTTGAAAGCTCATTGATCGCGATAATGTAGGATGTAAAATCCATTCCGGCTCCGCCGTATTCTTCTGGAATAGGAATTCCCATCAGTCCGAGCTCTGCCATCTTCGTGATGAGATGACGCGGAAACTCTTCCGTCTCTTCCATATGCTCGATGGCCGGTGCTATCTCTTTCTGCGCAAAATCCCGTACCATCTTTTGCATCATCTTTTGTTCTTCAGTAAATACGAGGTTCATGGTCTCTCCCCATTCCTATAGTGAAATGCCGACTCTGTTAGTCTCTCTCCGGGTTTATCTCTCTATATTTGCTTTCCTTGCTAGCTGTTTCTCTGTCTGTATTTCTGTTTGTTTTTCTTGATCTATTTTTGGTTGCTGTCTCTTTCACAAAGACAAAAATGGAATTTTTGTCTTTGTTTGGGGTCAGACCCCGTAGTTGTAGAACCCTCTGCTTGACTTCTTGCCTAGCCAGCCTGCTTTTACGTACTTTCTTAACAGCGGACACGGACGATACTTGTCATCTCCGAATCCTTCATGCAGCGTCTCCATGATGTAGAGGCATGTGTCGAGCCCGATGAAGTCTGCTAGTGTTAACGGACCCATCGGATGGTTCATTCCGAGTTTCATAATCTCATCGACCGCTTCAGGGGTTGCAACACCTTCATACACCGAGAAGATCGCTTCGTTGATCATCGGCATGAGGATGCGGTTGGAGATGAATCCTGGGAAGTCATTCACTTCTACAGGAACTTTCTGCAGCTTCTTGGATACAGATTCGATCGTCTCGTACACGTCATCCGCTGTTTGAAGCCCACGGATGATCTCTACGAGTTTCATAACAGGAACTGGATTCATGAAATGCATCCCGATTACTTTTTCAGGTCGGTTCGTTGCGGCCGCAATCTCTGTGATCGGAAGTGAAGATGTGTTCGACGCTAAGATTGTATGAGCTGGCGCGTATTGGTCGAGCATCTTAAAGAGCTGTGTTTTCACGTCCATGTTCTCTACGACCGCTTCGATCACTAAATCCGCATGTGACGCGTTCTCTAGAGAAACAGAAGCTGTGATGCGGGATAGAATGGATTCTTTCTCGCTTTCATCCAGACGTCCTTTTTCCACGGAGCGGTTTAAGTTTTTAGAGATGATTCCGATTCCTTTTTGTACGAACTCTTCTTGCATGTCATGCAGAACAACAGAGTACCCCGCTTGCGCACAAACTTGCGCGATTCCTGAACCCATCTGTCCTGCACCGATCACCATAATGTTTTGAATGCTCATGAATATTGCTCCTCCTTATTTCTTCACTTCTACTAAGATCGCGTCACCTTGCCCGCCGCCTGAACAGATCGAAGCTATACCAAGTCCGCCGCCACGTCTTTTTAACTCGTGGATCAATGTTAGTACGATGCGCGTGCCGCTCGCCCCAATCGGGTGACCTAACGCGACTGCTCCACCATTCACGTTCACTTTTTCAAGATCTAATCCCGCAAGTTCAGAACTCGCTAACGCAACAGCTGCAAATGCTTCGTTTATTTCAAAAAGGTCAATTTCTTCTAATGATTTTCCTGTTTTCTTTAACAACTCATTGATGACAAGACCTGGCGTCTTCGGAAAATCCTTTGCTTCAACAGCAAGTGCCGTGTGACCAAGGATCGTCGCCATCACTTCTTTGCCTTCTTTTTCAGCACGCTCTTGACTCATCACGACTACTGCTGCTGCACCATCGTTGACGCCTGGTGCGTTTCCTGCAGTAATCGTTCCATCTTGTGAAAATACAGGTCTTAATTTTGCAAGAGATTCGATAGAAGTATCTTTACGCGGTGACTCATCTTGGGACACAACAACCGGCTCGCCTTTGCGTTGAGGCACTTCAACAGGTACGATCTCTTCTGCAAAAATCCCCTTTTCAATCGACTCGATAGCACGGCTATGACTGCGGTACGCCCACTCGTCTTGACGCTCACGTGAGATCTCCATCTCTTTCGCTACGTCATTTCCGTAAATTCCCATGTGGACACCTGTAAACGTACACGTTAGTCCATCATGAACCATGAGATCTTTCACTGAGCTATCTCCCATACGAAGTCCCCAGCGCGCTTTCGGTAAAATGTATGGTGCGTTGCTCATCGATTCCATCCCACCAGCGACGATGACTTCTTCATCACCTGCACGGATGATCTGATCAGCCATCGTGATCGCACGAAGTCCAGAAGCACAAACTTTGTTGATCGTTTCTGTTTTCGTCTTCCAAGGTAATCCTGCTTTTTCCGCCGCTTGGCGAGAAGGAATCTGGCCTTGCCCTCCTTGAAGAACACAACCTAAAATGACTTCATCCACTGATTCAGGCGCAACATTCGCTCGTTGAAGTGCTTCTTTAATCGCGATCCCACCTAGATCTGATGCTGTAAGAGAACTTAATCCACCGCCAAATTTCCCTACAGGTGTCCGTACACCACTGACGATTACTGATTTTGTCATATGAAAAACCTCCCGATTCGTATGGTAGAGCTGCGAAAATTATGTTAACGCTTACAAATGAGTTTAAAGACGAGCCGAGCGAACGCTCAGTCGACCAACTTCCAAGCATGAAGCTGCCAGCTCATATGCGGGCAGCTTATTTACATGCTCAAATACTACTGAAGAACTCTTGTTTCTGTGAGCCAAACATCGATTTTTCAAGGATTTCAACAACATCTAGTGTTTGAACTTGCTCTTCTACTTCTTTTGCCTTCGTTCCGTCACTCAACATCGTTAAGCAATACGGACATCCGCTTCCGATCATGGTTGGGTTAACAGCAAGAGCTTGTTCTGTACGAGCAACGTTCACACGAGACCCTGCTTTTTCCTCCATCCACATCATTCCGCCACCCGCTCCACAGCACATTCCGTTCTGACGGTTGCGATCCATCTCTACGACCTTCACACCTGGAATTGCTTTTAAAATATCACGAGGTGGTTCATATACTTCGTTATAGCGGCCGAGGTAACAAGAATCGTGATACGTGATCGTTTCATTCACCTCAAACTTCGGCTTGATTCTTCCTTCTTTAATCCAGTCTGCTAAAAGCTCTGTATGGTGATACACTTCAGCTTCTAGACCAAACTCAGGGTATTCGTTCTTGAACGTGTTGTACGCATGCGGGTCGATCGTGATGATCTTCTTAACATTATGCTTTTGGAATAACTCGATGTTTGCGTTCGCCATCTCTTGGAATAAAAACTCGTTTCCGAGACGACGAGGCGTATCACCAGAGTTCTTTTCTTTGTTTCCTAAGATCGCAAACGTGATTCCTGCTTCGTTCATGATCTTCGCTAAAGAAAGTGCAATTTTTTGTGAACGGTTGTCATAAGCACCCATCGAACTTACCCAGAACAGGTACTCAAATTCTTCACCCGCTTTTTCTTTCTCTTTTACAGTAGGAACCACGATATCTTCTTTCAGCTCACGCCAGTTCTCGCGTTCCTTTTTCGAGATTCCCCAAGGATTACCTTGCTTCTCGATATTTTTGATCGCACGCTGCGCTTCTGCATCCATCTTACCTTCAGTAAGAACAAGATAACGACGCATGTCGATGATCTTATCAACGTGTTCGTTCATAACTGGACACTGATCTTCACAGTTACGGCAAGTCGTACATGCCCAGATCTCTTCTTCTGTCATGACTTCACCGATCATCTCTACATCATAAGCAAGTGCAGATGATCCGTCTGTTGTTGCCGCTGTTTCCTCAGTACCCTTCCCTCTCGCTTCAAAAGCGATCTGGTTGCCTGTTGTGTTCGAGAACGCGAACGCTGGCATCCAAGGTGTACGAGAAGTTACCGCTGCTCCTTTCACCGTTAGATGGTCACGTAATTTCACGATCATATCCATCGGCGATAGCATCTTACCAGTACCTGTTGCCGGACAAACATTCGTACAACGTCCGCACTCTACACAAGCATAGAGATCAACAAGCTGCTTCTGATTAAAGTCTTCAATTTTATTCACACCGAAAACTTCTTGTGTCTCGTCTTCAAAATTGATCGAAGAAAGCTTTCCTACTTTATCTTTACGGCCAAGCCAAACGTTTAGTGGACCTGCGATCAAGTGAGCATGCTTTGATTGCGGAACATACACTAAAAACGTTAATAAGAACAATAAGTGAATCCACCATGAGATAAAGAATATGACTGCAGCACCGGTTTTCCCTAAGAATCCGAGAGCCATTGCGATTACGGACGCAATTGGTGCTGTCCACTCGTACGGTAGATCATGCCAGATAATCTCTGCACCGTTACCTACTAATACAGAGAGCATCAAGCCACCGATGAACAGAAGAACTAATCCAGATTTAAATCCGCGCTTCAGTCGAACAAGCTTTTCAACATATCTTCTATAAAAAGCCCACACGACTGCGATCATGATCATCGTTGTTACGATTTCTTGGAAAAACGTGAATCCCGGATAAAGCGGTCCTAAAGGCAGATGAGTTCCAGGGTTGAGTCCCTTCCAAATAAAATCAATCGCTCCGAACTGAACGAGAAGGAATCCATAAAAGAACATGATATGGATAATTCCACTCTTCTTATCTTTCAACAGCTTCTTTTGACCAAATACATTCACTAAGACTGCTTTAATTCGCTCTTGAACCGTATGATCAAACTCTACTTTTTTGCCGAGCTTGATGAACTCAAACCTTGTTTTTACAACATAAGCAAATAAAAACAGTGCGTAAGCGGTTACAAAAATAAATGCAAGCCAGTTTGCTACCATTAAGCCGTCCATCGCTTTCTCTCCTTCCAATGCTCCTATTCCCTAATTCTTTCTCTTTTAATAATTCTAAATGAAATTAATTTTCTGACTTCATTATAGCATAAAAAATAAATGAATGAGCATTCAGTCAACATCCGTTAAAAAAATTTTTTTAGTGGTTTTATATGGCGAGGGTATACTATATAAAAGTTTGCTACAGAAGGAGGAGAAGAACATGTGGATCGTCTTATTTGTTATTGTCATTGGATTTTTGGCTTGGGTCGACTTTTATTTAGGACATAAACAAACGACCGCGAAAGAAGAACCTCCTGTAAACACAACAGGCAATATGCATCTTTTAACAACGGGTTCTCATTTTTTCGATTCACTGTTTCAAGACATAGATCAAGCGAACAAATCGATCTACATACAGTTTTACATATTACGAGATGACGAACTCGGACAAGAGCTATGTCAGAAGTTGATCGCAAAAGCACATCAAGGCTTAGAAGTTAGACTACTTCTTGATTACATGGGGAGTTACGGGCTGAAAAAAAAGACGGTTAACAGTCTTAAAAATGCTGGCGTTCATTTTGAATACAGCAACAAGCCGCAATTTCCGTATCTCTTATACCGAATCAATCATCGAAATCATCGAAAAATCACGATCATCGACTCAGAGATCGGCTATTTGGGTGGATATAACGTAGGAAATGAATATATTGGCAGAGTCACACGGTTTGGAGATTGGCGCGACTATCATTTAAAATTAAGAGGTAACGTTGTAAGCGAATTGCAGCGTCTATTTTGTGATGATTGGAACGGTTCAACAAACGAAAAGATGACGCAAAGTGTTTCATCTCTTACTCAGGAAGTAGAAGAAAAAGACCTGTTGCTCCTTCCTTCAAAAGGACAGGCTGGGTATCACTATTTTTATGAAAAAATAAAACAAGCGAAAAAAAGCATTTTTATAGGTTCACCATACTTCATTCCGGGTAAAAAGATGAACAGAGCGCTTTTGTCAGCACTAGATCGTGGTGTCAGTGTGAAGGTACTCGTTCCCATGAACCCAGACCACCCTTTTGTCCAAGAAGCTTCTTATCGTTATGTCAAACCGCTATTAGAAGCGGGTGCTGAGATCTATCAGTTTCATGAAGGATTTTATCACTCCAAAATCGTGATGTTCGATGATTCGATCTGTGATATTGGAACGGCAAACTTCGATCTTCGCAGCTTTTTTTATAACGACGAGCTAAATTGCATCTTTACAGACAAAACGGAGATACAAGCTGTTAAAAAAGTTCTCGATTCAGATCTTGAACGCTCTGAAAAGCTGACGCTAGCACGTTTAAAGAAGACACGGAGTTCCGTTAAAGTTCGATTTAAAGAAATGGTGGGTTTTTTGTTATCGCCTTTTTTATAAATTTAATGGGGATCAGCTCCCTTTTTGTGAACTTTTTGATTCGACATCTCTGATTAGTTGATTGGAGCGTAAGGTGTGAGACTCCTGCGGGATCAGTGGGACAGGTGAGACTCCTAAGGTCGCAAAGCGACGAGGAGGCTCACCGCACACCCCGCGGAAAGCGAAGCACCTGGAGCGGAAATCAACATCCTTCACCAGCACTTATACCAAAAACATACAAACAACAGGGGGCCAAACATGTTAACATCTTTCGGATTTGTATCAACGGCTCTCAACTTATATGAGGCCTCACCTGCAAAAACGATGACTTATGCTACTTATCAAAAACGTGATGAGAAAGAACGCACAGCACAACTGCTTGCCATCACGAAAAACAATCTAGAGCGCACTTTACGCGTTCTTCATTATTGTATTGCGCACGAACTTCCTCTTCACCGCATGTCTTCTTCAATCGTTCCTTTAGCTACCCACCCTGAAGCAGCTTGGGACTTTTTAAAAGAGACAAAGAAAGAATGCAAAGAGATCGAAAAGCTCGTAAAAAAACATAACATTAGAACGAGCATGCATCCTAATCAGTACACGCTGTTTACGAGTCCTCGTAAAGAGGTGACGTTAAATGCGGTGAAAGATATGCAATATCATTATGATCTGCTTAAAGGGATGGGCATCGAGGACCGAAGCTATATCAATATCCATATTGGCGGGGCTTATGGTGATAAGCCGTCTGCTTTAGAACGCTTTTATGAAAATATTAAACTTCTCCCGTCTGACGTAAAAGCGCGGATGACGCTTGAGAACGACGATAAAACATTCACGACCCAAGAGACATTAGAAGTCTGTGAAAATGAAGGCATTCCACTTATGTTTGATTACCATCATTATATGGCCAATCCGGATGACAATGGTTCGCTAGAGGAATTGCTTCCGAGGTTCGTGAAAACGTGGGAGAATACAGGTCGACCGCCAAAAGTTCATCTTTCCTCACCAAAAGACGAGAAAGCGTACAGAAGTCACCATGACTTTGTAAGTCTGGATTATGTGCTGCCGTTCTTTAAATTGATGTCTAATTATACCGATGAGCTGGATGTAATGATTGAAGCGAAACAAAAAGACCGCGCTGTTCTTCAGCTCGTTGGTGAACTGGAGAAAGTACGCGGCTTTAAGAGGATGAGCGGTGGAACCATCCTTATGTAAGGCATGGAATAAATTTTTTAATTTCTGCATTGAAGCTTGCATAATGCTTGATCGGAAGCTGATGCAGCGCTTTATTTATTAAAACAAACTTGGCTTTCGCATGAACATTTCTTGCGTAGATCCTTCTATAAGGATGCATATATTCCGCTTGTTCCCCGTATATGAACAACAACGGAAATCGCCACTCTTTTAGATGATCCGTGCATTGGAAGGAAAGACTTTCTTGGTAGAATCTCTGACACGTTTTAGGATTCGTTTGCTTATGATAAGACAACATTTCTTTTCGATCTTCCGGAGAATTCGAGTGTGTGCTGACGAGAATCTGATTAAGTAGGGCTGGTGCATTTTTTGCCAGCCTTATTCCTGTTTGAAACTGTTTCTTCAGTGCGAATGTAGAAACTTGAGAAAAGCCTCCACTCAAAATAAGGCCCTTTGTCCGATGCGGATATTTTTGAACAAATGCCTGTGCGACCGAACCACCTGCTGAATACCCACAAATATACGCTTCTTCTAATAATAAATGGTCCAATAGAGAAGCGACATCATCTGCCAAGTCCCATATCGTAAAGCTTTCTGGATCTTTAGTAGACGAACGACCGTGCCCCCTACAATCAGGAAAAATCGTTTGATAATTGGCTGCTAGTTCTTTTTGGTACTTGAACACGAGGTGACTCATACCGGGCGGGTGTAAAAAGACGATTGGTGCACCGGTTCCTAGCTTTTCATAATAGATTTGCAACTCAGAGGTCAATCCGGCTAATGCCATGTTTTCCTCACTTTAGAAAAGTACCTGCCATCCAGATGTAAGCTTGATAGCCTAAATAAATACCGATGATGCCCATGATTCCTGGTAATGCGGGTGGTGCCGGAATCGGGAGTTTTAACAGGGCAAAAACAAAGCCTACGAGGGCGCCTGTTATTAGTGATAATACGATCAACTTCATATATGTACCCCCTCTTTCAAACGAGTTTCCAAACCTATCTCTTATTAATATGGCATGTTGTTCCTACATTATCCCTTTTTTCGTTAAGGTTAGGATTTCGTAGAAGATTTCGTTGCCGTGAACTCGTATTGCTTTTTTATAATACGAATCTGACCGCGATGACTCAGTTCATCTTCAAATACATGAAACCATTTAAAGTAGTTGTTTCCGAGCTCGTTATTCCACCACGGTGTTGTTTCATAGAGCCAGGAATCTTCGAACTTTTGAAAATGTTGTAAGGTAATTTCACGGGTCTTTTTTAAGTCTTCTAGATAAAATTCCGCTGTATTGCCATGGATAATCGTCGCTGCCTCACCTAGATCAAGTGCAGGCTGCAAGGTTTCTGCATAACGCTCAATCTCTTCATCGGGCAGATCTTTTCCGTCGAACGTGATAAATTGATAAATTTTTTCAACGGCTACAAGATGAGCGAGCAGCATGCCGATTGAATTTCCGATTCCGTTTACTCGATAGTCAAGTTCTTCCACGGATAGATCTTGAACGTCCCAGATCGTCGTTTCCCTCGTGTAGTCCATCATGGATATTAAGTTTGAAAATTCTTTCGAGTACCCTTCAATCTGTCCGATAACAAAAGGGCTTTTGTTGGATGATGTCATTTTTCGAACCTCCTAAGCATTCATGTGCTTCAATAGAATTCAAGAAAAGCTTGGGAATTCCTTTTTTGTTTTGGATGCGGTGTGGATGACGGTAATCGAGCATAACTCTGAAATCGCTCACAAACTTCTCGAATCGCTCACAAATCCCTCGAATCGCTCACAAATCTCTCGAATCGCTCACAAACCTCTCGAATCGCTCACAAATCCCTCGAATCGCTCACAAATCTCTCGAATCGCTCACAAATCTCTCGAATCGCTCACAAACCTCTCGAATCGCTCACAAACCTCTCGAATCGCTCACAAACCTCTCGAATCGCTCTCAAATCAAAGAACACCACTCTCCTAAACTCTCCAAAAAAGAAAAAACCTGTCCGCAGACAGGTTTCATCTATTTATTACATACGCTCTGGTGCTTCTACACCGATGATGTTCAAAGCATTCTCAATCGTTACTTGAGTAGCTTTCATCAATGCGTAGCGAGCTTGTGATTTTGTTTTGTTTTCTGGATCGAGCACGCGTTCTGCGTTATAGAAGCTATGAAGAGCAGAAGCCAACTCGAATACATAGTTCGTTACACGGTGCGTTAAAAGTTTTTCTGCTGCTTCGTTGATCACTGCAGGGAACTCTCCAATTTTCTTCAACAGCTCAAACTCTTTTTCAGAATCAATCTGCTTTAAATCTAAATCTCCCTCATAAGAAAGACCCATCTCTTCCCCTTGACGAAGCATGCTGCATACGCGTGCATGTGCGTATTGTACGTAGAACACAGGGTTTTCGTTTGATTTTGAAACCGCTAAGTCCATATCAAAATCAAGGTGAGTATCGTTAGAACGCATCGCAAAGAAATAGCGAGTCGCGTCGATTCCCACTTCTTCCATAAGTTCACGCAGCGTTACCGCTTTACCCGTACGCTTACTCATACGAACTTTTTCACCGTTTTGGAAAAGAGAAACAAGTTGGATAATCATTACATCGAGTTGCTCTTTGTCATAACCAAGTGCTTGAATAGCCGCTTTCATACGCGGGATGTAACCATGATGGTCAGCTCCCCAGATGTTGATCAGCTTCTCAAACCCGCGCTCAAACTTGTCGTTATGATACGCGATATCTGGTGTTAAGTATGTGTAAGATCCGTCGTTTTTGATGAGTACACGGTTCTTGTCATCATCATAATCTGTCGTACGGAACCATGTCGCGCCTTCTTCTTCATACACAACACCTTTAGCTTTTAACTTTTCAAGGGCTGCATCAATTTTTCCGTTTTGATAGAGTGAAGTCTCTGAGAACCACACATCAAAATCCACACGGAATTCAGCAAGATCTGCTTTTAGTTTTTCAAGCTCTCGTTTAAGACCGTATTCACGGAAAAAGCTTACACGCTCGCTCTCTTCTTTATCTAACCAAGAATCGCCGTACTCTTCGGCAAGATCTTTACCAAACTCGATGATATCCGCTCCGTGGTAACCATCTTCAGGCATCTCTTTATCCTTGCCAAGGGCTTGGAAATAACGAGCTTCGATTGAAGTAGCTAAGTTGTTAATTTGATTTCCTGCATCGTTGATGTAGAACTCACGAGAAACATTATAGCCTGCATAGTCTAGAATATTACAGATCGTATCACCAACAGCCGCACCACGTGCATGTCCTAAGTGAAGCGTTCCTGTAGGGTTCGCAGATACGAACTCGACTTGAACTTTTTTACCACCGCCATGCTCTGTACGTCCGTAATCCTTGCCCGCTTTTAGAACAGTCGGTACAAGCTCTGTTAAGTATGAGTTATCCATGTAAAAGTTAATGAAGCCAGGACCTGCAATCTCAACTTTTGCGATAGATGCTTTACTTTTATCAAAATGCGCTACAAGATCGTCTGCGATCATACGAGGTGCTTTTTTTGCGACACGTGCTAATTGCATCGCCATGTTTGTCGCGAAGTCACCATTTGCTTTATCTTTCGGTACTTCAAGAACGACTGCTGGCAGTTCTTCTTTTTTAGCGAGTCCTGCTTTTACGACCGCTTCTTCGATCTCTTCTTTTAACAGCTGCTTGACTTGGTCAAGGATATTCATGCTTTTGCCTCCTGAAAATTAATCTTGATTCGATGTGTTCCTGTATGTTCACCCTGCAGAACCAGCTCATAAGCAAGACTCAGATCTCCCGTCTGCTTTTGCTGATTCCAGCGGAAATTCATTTCATGTGTAGTCGTTTCCATCCAAAGCTGGCCATATGGGCTGTCGTACATGCCTTTTGTCGTCTGGCCGATCAAATATTTCTGTTTCATAGATACACTGCCTGAGCGGATAATCAGAATACCAGCGTGCGTGATCTTAATCACATTATTGACAGAACCTGCACCTTCTATCTCTTCTTTATACTGAAGATAGGTGACGTCCCCTCGTTTATAGAGCTTACCTTCTGTCTCGGTGAAATGTTTCTCTGCTTCACCGCTGAAATGTACTTCTGAACTTATCGAAAGCGCAACAGACAATTCCGTATCTTGATCCATGCGAACAACACTTCCTTTTTTGATGTACCTCTTTAACTTACCTATTATAAAAGATTTCACTGCTTCCCTTCAACCTTATGGGTGTCTTTTTAAAAATTGTTGGTCTTATTAGGTAAATTTATCCTAAAAACATGTTTTCATGAGTGGATGATTTGGAATGATGGTAGTGAATGGCGTATTATACTCTCGAGAAGATGAAATAGAAATGAGGAGGATCTTATATGAAAAACGAAAGAATTTTACTCGTGAATCGACCAAAAGGCGCACCTCAAAAAAGCGATTTTCGCTTCGAGGAAGCTTCTACTCCTGCACTTGAAAATAACCAGGTACTTTTAAAGACGATTTATCTATCTGTAGATCCATATATGAGAGGACGCATGAGCGACCGAAAATCTTACGTGCCTCCCTTTCAGTTAAACGAACCTATCTCTGGTGGCATCGTCGGACAAGTTGTTGAATCTCTTTCAGGTGAGCTAGAAGAAGGCGACTTCGTCATTGGTAACTTAGCGTGGCAAAAATACAACGTAGCAAGTGATGCTGAAGTACGTAAATTAGACCCATCTCTAGCACCACTTACTGCAAACCTTGGTGTGTTAGGCATGACTGGCTTAACGGCATACTTCGGTTTACTAGATATCGGTAACCCTCAAGAAGGGGAAACGGTTGTTGTCAGTGGCGCAGCTGGAGCTGTTGGTACAATTGTTGGTCAAATCGCTAAGATCAAAGGTGCTCGTGTTGTCGGAATCGCAGGTTCAGACGATAAGATCTCTTACTTAAAAGACGAGCTAGGCTTTGATGTTGCGATCAACTACAAAACAGAAAATGTTTATGAAGCGTTAAAAGCGGCTTGTCCAGATGGCGTTGACGTTTATTTTGATAACGTCGGCGGAGAGATCTCTGATAGCGTGCTCGCTTTGATCAACAAAGGCGCTCGCATTCCAGTTTGCGGACAGATCGCGCTTTATAACCTTGAAAAAGCAGACGTTGGTCCACGTATGCAGAGTCAAATTCTGATCAACAGTGCGCTGATGAAAGGATTCATCGTTAGCGATTATGCCGCTCATTTTGAAGAAGGCGCGATCGAACTTGCTAAATGGGTAAAAGAAGGCAAGATTTCTTATAGCGAAAACATCGTTGACGGTTTTGAAAATACGATTGATGCGTTCCTAGGACTGTTTTCAGGTGAAAACACTGGAAAACAGCTTGTTAAAGTAGCTGAGCCTGAGAACGTGTAACAAAAGGCATTAGATGAGGAAGCTTTTCACTCGATAAGAAGTGAAAAGCTTCTTTTTTATGTAGTTGGGGAGTTGCTGTTTAAGTTAATTCGAGAATTTAGAGAGAAAATACGGCGTAAATTCAACATATTACGGCGAGTTTTGACCATAATACTGCGACTTTTTAAGATATTTCGGCGAGTTTACAAAAATCGACAAATGCCATAAAAAAACTTGAGCTGAAAACAATCATCAGCTCAAGTTACATCAAACAGGCAGCACCATACTAGCCGTTGTGCCTTCACCCTCTATACTCGTAAAACGAAGTTCACCGTTATGTTCTTTCATGATCTTAGAGCTGATCATCAAACCGAGCCCTGTTCCTTTTTCTTTCGTCGTATAAAAAGGCTCACACATTTTCTCAATACGGTTGCTCGGAATGCCACACCCTTGATCTTTTACAATTACATGAATCTGGCCATCTATCATCTGTGCTTGAACCGTGATCTCTCCGCCATCGACCATTGAATCGATCGCATTTTTCAACAAGTTGATCAACACTTGTTTCAGCTCGTTTTCTTCTGCATGAATATGTGGCAGAGCTTCAGGCATCTTCGTACGAATCTGAATGTTTTGTACGATCGCTTCAGGCTGAAGTAGGGCTTCCACAAACTCGATGATCTCTTTTAAACACGTCTTCTTAAACGTTCGAACTTGCGGTTTTGCCAGCAATAACAGCTGCCCCATAATCTGATCGATGCGGTCCAATTCTTTGTCCATGATGCTGTAGTAGTTGGATGGATTGATTCCGTGGCTTTCTTGTAAAAACTGAATAAATCCTTTTAGTGATGTCAGCGGATTTCGGATTTCATGCGCAACCGAAGCCGCAAGCTGACCAACGATCGAAAGTTTGTCGGACTGACGCAGCATATCTTCTGATTTTTTTCGATCTGATATATCACGCGTTACCCCAATGATCTCGACGACTTTCCCTGTGTCATCTGTAATGCTTTTGCACGATGTTTCTAACCACACATAATGTCCGTCTTTATGCTGCAAGCGGAAAGGAACCGTTTTCGTACATGGTCCAGCCATTAACTCTTCGTGTGCTTTTCTAGAAACTTCTTCGTCATCGGGATGAAGCATCCCATAGCCGGTTTCCCCTAAAATTTCTTCAGGTCTTTTCCCTAATAACGCATACGAGGCAGGTGAGATATACGTAAACGATCCATCAGCTTTATGTGTCGTGATCATATCCATCGCATTTTCAGCGAGCAGTCTGTATCTCGCTTCACTCTCTTCTAGCAGTTGTCGGGACTCGATCTTTTCCGTTACCTCCCGGCCAAATACAAGCAAGTTTTTGCGAGTTCCGTCTGGATGAAACACAGGAATTTTGTATACATCAAAAAAACGCGTACTGCCGTCTCGTGCAGGCACGAATTCTTCACACCTTACAATTTCTCTTGCCTGCCACACTTGCTCATCCGTTTCGATACAATATTGAAATACATCTCGAAAGTCAGGCGTGATCTCTGCTAAGTCAGCATCGGTCTTTCCTGTAAAATCGAATCCAGGCAGTTCAAAAAGTTCACCTACAAATTCATTCGCAAATATAAAGCGCCCATCCCCGTCTTTGATGCCAATAAAATCGGGAACAATGTTCATTAACGTTTTCATAAGAGGTTCCTGACAAGAATGAACGACAGCCGGCAATTCTTTCAAGATATAATAGCGTACAGAGCTCTCACCAAACGGCAAAGTCCCTTCACTCACTTTTACCGAAATAAAACCATTCACAGCAAGCAATGTTCCTTCTTCACCGTCTGAATGACGTAAAAGGACTTCTTCCACTGACTTTCCTGTTTCAAAGTCAGCTTGATCTGTCAGATTCAAATAATGTTGATTCACTGCCGTTATTTCTTCATTCTTATCCACTACCACAACCGCTTCAGATAGCTGATCGATAAATGTTTGGAAATATCCCATCTCTTTAGAAATCGCTGTCATTTCTCTTGTCCCCCCTTTATCCATCTAATTCTCTATTGTAACTATAGCAAAAAAGACATAATGATATAACAAAATTCGACAAATTTAGCTAAAAACAGTTGAAGTCAGTTCCATCCTACTATATTTCTTTAGATTTCCATTGCTTTACACTTAAGAATTTACTATATTTGATTAATGTAAGAGGTCTGACCTCTAGAAGAAATTTATAAAAGTAATGAGGGAATTTAAATGGGTGCTATAGGTTTGCTGTTTTCAGGTGGAGCTTTATTCTTAAATAGCTTAATGTTGCTTGGAAAAGCTGAAGAAAAAAGTGTCGCGTTTTTCAATATATTAGTCGGATTGCTTCAAGTCATCACACCGATTTATCTCATCATCACGTCTGATGGATCAAATTGGTCAATGTTCAATAACGGTGCTGTTTTCTTATTCGGGTTCACTTACCTTTACCTTGGGGTGACAATTCTAAAAGGATTCGATTCCAGCGGGCTCGGATGGTACTCCCTGTGGGTATCGATGATGGCCATCGTTTATGCACTTGTGTTTTACGTGCAAGAAAATGACGTAGTAAACGCTCTAACGTGGGTGCTGTGGGCGTTCCTTTGGTTTCTTTTCTTCTTGTCATCCGCACTTAAAAAGCCATACGATAACTACATCGGAAGAGTCGCTTTCGTTCAGTCATGGGTAACGTTAACGCTCCCTTCCCTATTCATGCTTCTGGATCTTTGGCAAAACGCTAAGCTTCAAGAAATCTGGACCTTTGTTTGCATCGGCTCCATGATTTATTTTGTAATAGAAGCGATTTTGTTTGCAAAATCGATTAAAAAAGAAAAATTAGTAGAAGAATTAGTTTAGGCGGAAGCCGGTCTCGATGTTTCGAGGCCGGTTTTTTATGTGTGGGTTCTGTGGGATGAGGTGTGATGAGGGTGCGGATCGCAATTAAGCCGTTTTGAGGAGAAATTAAGTCGGAGAAAGGTTCAATTAAGTCTATTTTGAAAAAATTAAGTCAAAATCCATACTAATTGAGTCTAATTCGCAAAATAAAGGCCATTCGACACAGCTCGACATGCTCACACAAATACTTCAATAAACAAAAACCCCTGTCTGGCGGCTGTAAACACAAATAACAGCTTTCAAACAGGGGTTATGATTCAATTATTTTACCCAGCCTAACAAAATTTCACGAAGGAACTTGCTAGCTGCGATTGGTGTTTGCTCGGAGTGGTCATAAACGGGAGCCACTTCTACTAAGTCTGCTCCGATCACGTTAATGTCCGCTTTTGCAATCAACTGAATCGCTTCAAGAAGCTCTTTTGACGTGATTCCGCCAGCTTCTGCTGTTCCTGTTCCAGGAGCTGCAGATGGATCTAACACATCAATATCGATCGTAACGTACACGTTACGTCCCTTTAATGTAGGAAGAACTTCTTTTAATGGCTCAGCCACATCAAACTTGTACATGTGCATGCCGCTTGTTTTTGCGAATTCAAACTCTTCACGCATACCAGAACGGATTCCGAACGAATAAACGTTTTCTGCGCCGATCAAATCACATACTTTGCGGATCGGTGTTGAGTGAGAAAGAACTTCTCCTTCATACTGCTCACGAAGATCAGCATGTGCATCAATATGAATCACAACATAGTCATCATATTTTTGCTTCAACGCTTTGAATACCGGCCAAGTGACAAGGTGCTCTCCACCCATTCCTAGCGGAAACTTGTTGTCAGCGAGTAACGTTGAAACGTACTCTTCGATCATATCAAGTGAACGCTGAGGATTTCCAAACGGTAACGGGATGTCTCCTGCATCAAAATAGTTCACTTCTTCAAGATGCTTGTCCATGTATGGGCTGTACTCTTCAAGACCAAGAGATGCCTCACGAATACGAGCAGGGCCAAAACGGCTACCCGGACGGAAAGAAACCGTCCAATCCATCGGCATGCCGTAAAGAACAGCATCAGCCGTCTTATAATCAGGCTTACTTAAAATAAACACATTTCCAGAATAAGCTTCATCAAAACGCATGATTTTACACTCCTTATGTAAAATACAGGACCGTCCTAAAAAGCAAGCTCACACTTACCTTTGACGGCCCTCATTTTTCTTATTTTTTACCTGTTTTCGGTGTTTGTTGCTTGCGCGCTTCCTCTTCTCCAAAAAAACTTCCTCGAAAAGTTGATTGGAGTGTAAGATGCGAGACTCCTGGGGGATCAGCGGGACAGGTGAGACACCTAAGGGCGCATGGCGCCGAGGTGGCTCACCGCCCACCCCCCGGAAAGCGAGCATCTGAAACGGAAATCAATCACTTTCAAAAGCAACAAAGTTTATAATTACAGATTTACTTTTTAATCAAGTCACTAACAAACTTCGGCAACGCGAACGCAGCTGTGTGAAGTTGTGGCGTCCAATATTTCGTTTCAATATCGTGGAAACGAGAAGCAGGAACTTCTAGCGGATCATGTTTCTTAGATCCGATCGTGAACGTCCAAAGACCACTTGGGTAAGTTGGGATGTTCGCAGTGTAAAGACGAGTGATCGGGAAGATCTCACTAACATCGCTGAATACTTGAGAGATCAACTCAGGCGTGAACCAAGGGTTGTCTGTTTGTGCAACAAAGATTCCGTCTTCTTTAAGTGCTTTAGAGATTCCTTCATAGAAACCTTTTTCAAAAAGCTTAGCAGCTGGTCCAACTGGCTCAGTTGAGTCAACCATGATTACATCGTACTCGTTATTGCTTGTTGCGATGTGCATGAATCCATCATCAACCTTTACTTCAACGCGCGGGTTCTCTAGGTCTCCAGCAATTTCAGGTAGATATTGTTTAGAATACTCGATTACTTTTCCATCGATCTCAACAAGAACGGCTTTTTCAACAGATGGGTGCTTAAGCACTTCACGGATTACTCCACCATCTCCTCCACCAACAACTAGAACGTTCTTCGGGTTAGGGTGTGTGAAAAGAGGTACGTGTGCTACCATCTCGTGGTAAACGAACTCGTCTTTTTGCGTTGTCATAACCATGCCATCAAGGATCAGCATGTTTCCGAACTCTTCTGTTTCTACCATATCTAACTTTTGAAATTCTGTTTGCTCAGATACGTAAGTTTTGTTAATTTTCATCGTAATTCCGAAATTTTCCGTTTGTTTTTCAGTAAACCAAATACTCATGTTGGTCTCACTCCTACTATATATTTTGAAATGCCAGGCATCGTTGTTTCGAGATTTTACAAACAAAATGATTATAGCATTCTGGGACCTAAGATTCCAATTCAATTTTTGTCAGAATGAAGTTAAACGAAAATAACTCCTCCTTATCCATACCATATTCTTAGTTTCCTAATCTTTAACCAATAAAATAGGTCATATCCCTCGCTTCTTTCGGCTGACTATTCTGACTACTTAAGTGGTATAATGGAGATAGCGTTCAGAAGGACAGACGGTCGGCGCATTCCCTTTTTTAAACTGAAGCTGGACATCTTGCGGGTATCCGCAGCTTACAGTTAAGGGGGGTGATGCCTCTGACGATTTTTGAGGCGTTGATGTTTGCGGTCGCTTTCAGCTCGCTTATCGTTACTGTCCTTACGTCTAAAAATAAATAGGCCTCTGTCACACGTGTAAAAGCACCGGCTTTTCGTTCCAGAAAATCCGGCCTCGCTTTACCGACTCGTGTGTCCCTTCTGGCGCCCATTCGTCCGTGTCTTGTGCACGGGCGATTTCTTTTAGTGCAAAAATCGGATAATAAGGAACAAAACTAGGGCAGCCCTTGTTCCTCTTGTACCATGAGGGGTATTAACAACTCTGATTCAAGAAATTGAGGACATAATCCTAGAAATTATTGAATTAATTCAGCGAGTTTTTGATATAATCCGGCGAGTTTTGATCATATATCGGCGAGTTGACAATAATCGACTCTAACCACCCAGCATTATACCCCTAACCAACATGTTGGAACTCAAGAATATAAAAAGCCATGAACACTCTAACCTTGGCTCATGGCTTTTAACCCTTATGAAACTACAGAACTATTCCTTACAATCGCATCTATAATAATCTCCCAATCATCTGTATGCAGTTCATGCCCCGTTCCTTCGAGCGTAACGAGTTCAGCATGCGGAATCGCTTTAGCCAGAGCCTGACCGTGTTCGAGCGGAAGGGCGCGATCTTCTGTTCCGTGCAGGATGATTGTAGGAACTGTAATTTCATTCATACGATCGAAATACTCTTCACCGCCGCCTAGAAACATATAATTAAATCGGCTTTGAATCTGTTTAGCACGCGTGTATTCTCTTTCTGCCAATGCGTACATTCTTTTCTTTTCAAAAGGTTTGGATCCCGAAAGCACTGCCCACCCATCTGCTAGATAAGCAACAGCCTCTTCTTTATCAGCCCAATTAATAGAAGTACTTTTTCCATGGAAATCTAAAATTTTCTGATCCATCTGAGGTAGCTCGGCTTGCTCTGTTCCAAATACACTGGATGCATGAATCGTCAGACTAAGCACACGTTCTGGATGCTTGATCGCCATAATCTGCCCGATCATTCCACCAAGAGACATTCCCATAATATTTACTTTCTCTATTGAATAGGCATCTAGAATGCCAAACGCGTCATCAGCCAGGTCTGTAATCGTATAGTTCGACGTGCCAGGTTCATAGACGACGGATTCACCGAGGTCGCGATGATCATAGCGAATCACGTATCTTCCTTTAGCTGCAAGACGCTCACAAAATTTCTCATCCCACCAATCGAGCGAAGACATCGCTCCCATGATCAGGAGAACAGGGGGATCATTCGGGTTACCAAAGCTTTCTGTATTTATTTCTACCTGATTTGTTTGTAAAAGTTGTTGTTTCATTCTGTTTTCCTCCGTGATTTTATTTTTGCCACTTTAAAAAGCGCAGATCAATAAGCACTCAACGGAGTTATCTTGGCCTGCACTTGTCATTATCGAAGTTTGATCCATTTAATGATCATGACGCGTCGGCCTCCTTCTTTTATATAATTAATGGTATTAGAACCGTATTTATTTTAACATAATTTTCTGAACTTTTTATCAAAAATAAAAAAAGCAACCCGCGATATCCACTCTCGGCTGCTTTTCCCATTTAATATTTAATTAACAGTACTTGTGGAGGTGGATGAGTAATCTTCTAATTAATAATCACTGAGGTATATCTAAAACAATGAAAGCCCTACCTCTCTTCCATCCTTACGGCTCCTTGTCCGTGCCAGTGTGAATCAGTATTACAACGATCATGTGATTATTGATTAGAATTGATGAATTGGTTTGAAATACATCATAAGGTTTTAGAGGAAAGTAAAATCAAAATTAAGGATTAACTTATTGTAGAAATTAAAGAGGTTACTTTAAGTAAGTTTAAGAAGTGTGTTGTCTCTGAAATGACTATTGATGAGACCCTATTTACGATCTCATACCATCTAATTCATTCTTAACAGAAACTTTTAATCTGGGTTTCAGTGATTCCTTTGATTACTTCAAGTTCACTAATTAAAAATCCATATGCATTTTCCAACATTTTTTTTTCGCTTGCATTCAGTGTTTTTTCTTTCTTCATACGCATTAAATCACGTACAACTTCAGCACCTTCGCGTATTTCACCTGTTTTTAGCTTGTCTGTATTTACTTTGTATCTTTCTTTCCACGTTAGTAATGTTTCAGATTCTCCATTTTGAAAATCGTGCATAATCTGCTTCAATGCTAAGAGTTCTGTAACAGGACGTATTTTAGAATTCATGATCTTACATGCCGGAATCATAACTTGCATGTTGCTGACTGACATCTTTATCACATAGTACTGTTGTTTTTCATCGGGGAATTCTTTTTCTTCAATGGCTTCAATTACACCTACTCCATGCATTGGGTACACAATGTTATCGCCAACTTGAAACAAATACTCCACCTCCAGATTTGCTAACCTTCTAAGAGTACCACACCCCTATAATTTAATCAAATATTTTATAATATCATGTTTGTATTTTTCATGTCAATCATTTTTACAACAAAAAAAGTGCCTCAAATTTGAGACACCCTACTCATCATAATCGCGCTAGCAGCTCTTTCGTTCGTTCTTTAGCGTTTGCGATCACTTTTTCTTCATCAATTGTCTTCAACTCACGGCCGCGCATGACAATCTTGCCGTCGATGATCACCGTATCAACATCTTGTCCTGTTGCAGAATAGACGAGAAGATTAGCATGTTCATGACTCGGCGTCAGATGAAGCTTGTTCATATCCATTAAAAGAATGTCTGCTTTCTTACCAACCGTTAAGGAGCCTACTTCATCTCCGATTCCAAGGATGTCAGCACCGTTCTGTGTCGCCATCGATAACACATCATGAGCACTGAGCACTGCCGCATCTTCGTACTTCAATTTTTGAAACCAGCTAGCAGCTTTCATTTCTAAGAAAAGATCAAGAGAACTAGCACTCGCTGGTCCATCCGTTCCTAATCCTACTTTCACACCGCTCTCCATTAAACGTTTCACATCACTGATCCCGCATCCGAGCTTCGCGTTGCTCACTGGATTATGAATGATTCCCCCCTGCACCGTTTTTAGCGTTTCATAATCTGCATCGTTAAAATGGACACCGTGCGCAAGCAGTACATGCCGATCGAACACACCTGCTTGTTTTAAATATTCAACGGGTCTTAACCCGTGCTTTTCTTGAATCATTTTCTCTTCGTCTTTCGTTTCAGCTAGATGAATATGAAGCGGAACGTTCTTTTCTTTTGAAAGATTTACAGCCGCTCTCAAAAAATCAGGCGGACACATATACGGTGAATGCGGTGCGATCATCGTTGTGATCCTTCCGTCTCCTTTTCCGTGCCAGCGATCAACAACATTTTCTGCTTCCTTCAACCGGCCTTCATAATCCGAATCCATCGCGATAAGTCCACGAGCGATGACGGAACGAATGCCCGATTCAACGGCCGCTTCCCCGATCGTATCGATTCCTATGTACATATCAGCGTATGATGTGGTTCCACTCTTGATCATTTCCGCCATTGAAAGAAGTGCACCCCAATAGCGATCTTCATCACTCATCTTCATCTCAAGCGGAAGCATCTTTTTATTAAGCCAAGTCATCAATGTCACATCATCACTATAACAACGCAACAGAGACATCGGTGTATGCTGATGTCCGTTCACTAAGCCCGGCAATGCCAGCATCCCTTTTCCGTCGAGCTTCTCAACCGTTTCGTCGCATTCAAAGTTTCCTATTGATTCGATTCTATGATCTTTTATAAGGATGTCTCCCGTGTTAACAACCCATTTTCCATCTGCCGAAGTCGTCATATATTGAATGTTTTGTATAAGCATGTTTCGAACCTCCTCTTTCTCACAGCCATTATAGCACTTCATTCCCTTATCACGTTTAAGGAGCATCTTTTTTCACCATACTAGATAACAAAATGAGAGTTTTTAAGGAGGGCGGATTATGAAGTTTTGGCAGATCTATAAAGAAGCTACGAAACAGCAGAAAATACGCTGGATGAAAAAATGGGGTCTTATCGTTACTGGATGCTTTGCATTATCCTTTGTTGGGCTTTTGCTGCTCGCTAAACTCATGGGCCCTCCCGCTCTGCTTGTTCCACAAACGACCATCATGTACGCAGCAGACGGTTCCAAAATGGGTGAGATTAACAACGGCGGTCAGAACCGCTATTGGGTTCCACTCGAAAAAATCGATAAACATGTGATCGACGCTACGATCTCTATTGAAGATAAAAGTTTTTATAAACATAACGGTTTTGATATGAAGCGGATCGGCGGTGCTTTACTCGCTGACCTTAAAGCTGGAGCAAAAGTTCAAGGAGCTAGTACCATCACGCAGCAGTATGCCCGTAATCTCTTTTTAACACATGACAAAACATGGCGAAGAAAGTTTCAAGAGGCGTTCTACACACTTCGTCTAGAGATGAGTTATTCAAAGGATGAAATATTAGAAGGATATTTGAACACGATCTATTACGGACATGGCTCTTACGGTATCCAATCCGCTTCTCGTTATTATTTTGGTAAAAATGCTGAAGAGCTCTCACTAGGCGAAGCAACGATGTTAGCGGGGATTCCTAAAGGTCCGAGCTACTATTCTCCCATCCTTCATGAAGAGAACGCGAAAAAAAGGCAGAGCATCATCTTACACTCAATGGCTGAAGACGGAACAATTAAGAAGGCGTCCGTTCAAAAAGCAGCAGCCGATCACTTAACTTATGTAAGAGAAGAAGAGGAAGAGATCGCAACGGTCGCTCCTTACTTTCAAGATGCAGTGATGCGTGCATTAAAAAAGGAACTGAACGTGAACACGAACTCGATACAGTTCGGTGGGCTTCGAATCTACACGACGCTTGATCCAAAAATGCAGGAAGTCGCTGAACACACGATTGAAAATCGTATCATCGATAACAGTTCGATCCAGACGGCATTAGTCGCTATGGATCCTCGAAGCGGAGATGTGAAAGCACTTGTTGGCGGCAGGGATTTTGAGCAAAGTTCGTTTAACCGTGCCCTTCAAGCGAAGCGTGCACCTGGTTCGACCTTTAAGCCATTTCTATATTACACGGCGCTTGAGCATGGATACACCGCGTCTACTCCTATTAAATCAGAACCAACAACATTCGCGATGGGAGATGGTGTAGGCGATTATAAGCCGAAGAACTTTAAGAACCGCTATGCGAATGATTTTATTACGATGGCTCAGGCGCTGGCGCTTTCGGACAATATTTATGCGGTAAAAACGAATCTCTATCTCGGTCCTAAAAAGCTTGTTAAAACAGCTAAGAAATTCGGGATTAAAAGTGAACTCGCTAGCATCCCTTCACTTGCACTAGGCTCAAAAGCAGTAGGTGTGTTAGAGCTTACGAACGCATACGGCGTTTTTGCGAATGGTGGTAAGAAGGTAGATCCTGTTTTTATCACGAAGATCACAGATTCTAAAGGCAAAGTGCTGTATGAACATAAATATGAGAGCAAACAAGTGATCGATGAGAACAAAGCGTTTGTCATGACTGATCTGTTGGCTGGTACGTTTGACGAAAAGCTAAATGATTATACGAGTGTAACGGGATCAAGTATCAACCATTACCTGACACGTCCGATGGCTGGAAAATCGGGGTCTACGCCAAATGACAGCTGGATGGTCGGATATTCTCCTCAGCTTGTTACAGGAGTTTGGGTCGGATACGATAACAACGAAGAGCTTCATGATGTGAACGATACAGGATACTCAAAACGAATCTGGGCTTATTTTATGGAAGGTGCGTTGAAGAACAAAGAGATCTTATCATTTGAACAGCCAGAAGGCGTAACAGCGGTGACGATCAACCCGCAAAACGGAAAGCTCGCTACCGATAGCTGTCCAATAACGCGTATCTCTTATTATGAAAAAGGAACAGAACCTGTAGAATATTGTGATGAACATGGTGCTTCAAATGAAATTAAAGCCAAATTAGAGCAGAAAAAAGAGGAAAAAGGCTTTTTTAAGCGGATTTTTTCTTGGTGATGTAGTTTAGAGTAGTTTGGGGTCGCTGCTAGAAGCATTGAATCCGAGAGTTTCGGGTCTGAATCCAAAAGTTTTGAACCTGAATCCAGAAATATGGAGCCGCAATCCACAAATTTGGGTCCAGTATCCACGAGTCGACAAGATTTGTACAATCTTTGAAAGCAATCTGTAAAAAGACAAAATAAAATGCCCGGAGCTCTACTACAGGAGCCCCGGGCACTTTATTGTCCTAGAAACATTGTGTGTACAATGCTACCTATATTTTAATGGAAGTGCTTTCTTGTCACAAGTTATTTGCAAAATGTTCAAAAAAGGTTCATAACTTTGCCATTTTTATTCCACTAATGACTTGATTTCGTCACTAGAACGGTTCCACATCGCTTCGTCATGTTCTTTAAGGAAGTTCCCAAGCACGCGACGAGCGTTTTGGTCCATATCCTCTACGATCACTTTACCCTTCATGGATTTATCCATACGGTTCACGTGTTCTGGAAGACTCTTATATCCTCTTCGCGCTTCAACATCTACCTGCATCTCGCAGGCAGTCAACCCGAAATAAAACGGTCCTTCTGCTTTTCTGTTAATCGTAACCCAAACGAGCCAGTAAAGACGGGGGTTCGGCGTATCTTCACGATTCGGCGTAAACTTGATACGCTTCTCCACATCGCTTCTCGCGTGCATCGCTCCCATATCGATATAAGCGACGGACTCTTCTACATCAACGATCACAGGTGTAACATGATCAAGTGTTAAACTCCCCACACCATATCCGCCATGCCCATCTGTTGAGTCACCGCTGATGATGGTAAAGCCCATCCCTTTTTTCTTTTTATCTGCATCATTGGAATTGAAAAAATCTTTCATGCTTCCAGCTCCTCTAAACATTCATTGTTATCACGTATTGTATCACAAATCATAAAAAACTCTCAGTTGGAAACTTTAAAGATAATTGTTGAAATCACACTTAAAAACGAATATTATATATCATGTACTTATAAATCGTTCGTATTTTGGAGGTTCTAACGTATGCTTTCTTCATTTTTTAAACTAAAAGAACTTGGTACGACCATCAAAACAGAAATATTAGCAGGAATCACTACTTTCCTAACGATGGTGTACATTGTTATAGTCAACCCAATCATCTTGCATTCTGCTGGTGTTCCTTTTGACACCGTGTTTATCGCTACGATTATTGCCACAGTAGTTGGTACGCTTTGGATGGCTTTAATGGCCAACTACCCGATTGCCATTGCTCCAGGTATGGGACTGAACGCTTATTTTGCGTTTTCTGTTGTAGGAAACCACCCCAATATTGATTATCGTATTGCGTTCGGGGCTGTATTTGTTGCTGGTATTCTTTTCGTCATCTTATCGTTAACACCGTTTCGTGAAAAATTGATCGAATCCATTCCAGCAAACTTGAAGCACGGTATTACAGCGGGTATCGGATTGTTTATCGCGTTCATCGGTTTACGTCTTACTAAAATTATTGTAGCTCACCCTGATAACTTAGTAACATTAGGCAATATGCATTCACCGACGGTACTTCTTGCTCTTGGCGGACTTGCTATCACGTTGATCTTTATGGGATTGAACGTGAACGGTGCTTTATTCTTCGGTATGATCATCACGGGAGCAATCGCTTACTATACAGGGCACTTAACATTTAAAGAAGGTTTTGTATCTACACCAAACTTGCCATCAGAACTTTTTATCTTCGGTGATCCGATCACAGCCTTTTCTGATGTGTTTCAATATGGATTATATGCCGTTGTATTCTCCTTCTTGCTTGTTACGATCTTTGATACTACGGGTACGATGGTAGGTGTAGCTGAACAAGCTGGACTGATGAAAGGCAACAAGATGCCTCGTGCACGCCAAGCATTGTTAGCTGATTCTATTGCAACGACGGTTGGAGCTGCATTTGGTACGAGCCCAACGAGCGCTTATATTGAATCATCTTCTGGTGTTGCTGCAGGCGGTCGCTCTGGTTTAACGTCTGTAGTGGTAGCTATGCTATTTGTAGCCGCTGCGTTCTTTTCACCACTCGTTGGTGCGATCTCAGGCTTAGCCGCAATCACTGCGCCAACACTGATCATCGTTGGAAGTTTGATGCTTGGTTCTTTAAGTAAAATTAATTGGAACGAACTTGATGAAGCATTCCCGGCGTTCTTGATCATTTTAACGATGCCATTAACGTCTTCTATCGCAACTGGTATTGCATTAGGATTCATCTCGTATCCAATTCTCAAAATTGTAAAAGGTAAATATCGTGAAGTTCCGTTCTTGGTTTACTTATTTGCGGTGTTGTTCTTCTATCAACTAGCGTTTTTACCTCATTAATTATCGTTCTGAAAGTTGTTAATTTCCGTTCCAGGCGGCTTCGCTTTCCGCGGGGTGTGCGGTGAGCCTCTTAGCGCTCTGCGCTGTTAAGAGTCTCACCTGTCCCACTCATCCCGCAGGAGTCTCGCGCCTTGCACTCCAATTAACTTTTCATCGAATAAATAGAAGCAATGATACATCAACAAAAACAAAGAAAAAGACCGGCTGCCCCTAACAATAAAGGGCTGACCGGTCTTTTCTTATTCTGTCTCAAACACAACGGCTACTTTTTCCTTCTTTTCATCGACAAAGAATTCTTTCGATACACGATACGTGCCTGCATCCTGTTCTTTTAGATCAATGGATTGATCATAGTTTGATCCAGCTTTCACCATGATCATCTGCTCAGTAAACATTTGATTGTTATTCACTTTCTCCCATTTACCGTCTGCCCATTTTTCTAGTGCATACGCGGTTCCTGTACCAGCTTCTTTATCGGATGAGTTTTTCAACGTTAATTTTGCTTCTTTACTATTTTCTTGGAGTGCGAGTTCAGCTTGTACACCTTCTTTTTCAGCTGGTATCTCGTTCTTAACTTGAGGCGCTCCGTTCTTTTTTTCCTCATCAGGCATTGCTTTAGAGCCGCAAGCGGCGAGGAGAACGAGCAGACACGCCATTACGATCAGCTTCATGTTTTTCATCACTAAGCCCCCCTTTTACCCTGTTAGTCGTACCTCTTATTAAAAAGTTTCAGTTAAACTGTCGTTTATAAGGAGAATGTGCTGGATATGCTGTTAATAGAGGAGGCGCTAGCATGAAACTTTGGCTTGTTGCTCTAATTTTATCGCTCTTGTTTATAGGGCTCGGAATCGGCTATTACGCAACGCGCCTTTATGAAAAAAGTGTGGCAAAAGGCTTTTTTATGACGCTGCTTGGTATTATCGTTCCATTTACGATCTTTATCACATTTATTTATTTTTATGGTCTTTACAATAACGGCCATCCCTTACAATTTAGATGGTAAATAAAAAACCTGTTCATCAGCGCATGTTTCACGCTAACTCAACAGGTTTATTTTTATTGAACTTGACCTTTTAATGTTTCAATATAATGAAACGCTTCGTTCATCTCTTCTTCTGTATACTTTTGTTTTGCTTTCACCGTTTGTACTTTCTCCTTGATCTCGTCCTTCTCAAGTTTCTCGAAATACATCACGGTAGAGACTAATTCTAAGAATCTAGAAGACTGCTCGTTCATGGAGCGAACACAACTCCCTAGTTTTTCAATCTCTGCACCATATGTGGAAAGAAGTTGCTGACCTTCTTCGTTCACGGCATACCGGTATTGCGAATAGCCGCTCACCTTTTCTTTTACCTCATGTATGTATCCCATGTTGCAAAGTTCTTCAATTTTAAGCGTTAATTCTTCGGAATATGGGCCGTAAAAATGAAATTGATATTTTTCTTGGAAAGGAAAGTTTAGCTTTTTTGCGATGTATACCATCTTTTGAAGCTTTTTCCGACCGACGACTTCTCCGGCTTCTTGAATCAAGGTGACTACCTTTAAATGATCCTCAAACACAGTACGTTCCCCCTAACATCCTTTTTCGTTTTTATTTATCTATTTTTTCTCTGGTTATTCAATGTTTATTTTGTAAGTAGTCGATTTCCGTTTCAGGTGCTCGCTTTCCGTGGGGCAGGCGGTGAGCCACTTGCCGCTTTGCGCCGTTAAGTGTCTCACCTGCCCGCCTGTCCCGCAGGAGTCTCGCACCTTACACTTCAATTCAACTTGCAGTGGTGTCTTTTAATAACAAACTAATAAAGACTCTTTGTGTAAAAAAGTCACAAGAAAATTAAAAATGTTAGTAATTATCTATTCAAAATCTCTTTAATTTTACTTTTAAGTGTTATATCCTCAATGGCTTCAATTAGATCAAGGGGATAATAGAGTTTGTGATCTGTTCGGCGTTTGCCTGAGATCGCTTCGACGACGTCTGATTCTCTGGACAGCTCGCGGATATCTCCGTTTGGTTTTAATAGGTTGATCGGCAGACGTTCTTCTTTTTCACCTGGACGGTAAAAGTCGTATGGCAGATCTGACGATGAATCGACGACTAAGTAATATTTCGGATTGATGCCTGCTTCTGTAAAGTAACTCGACAGCAGATGACCATCTGTAAATGAGACCATCTCCGTATACTTGAACAGTTTTCGGTCGATGAAACGATGGCATAAATCGCTTAAGATTGAGTCCTCTTCTTCCATCCAATCTTGGAAGTAATAGTGGATCACGCCTTCATCGAGCGAAATGTAATCGTGAAGCGAAACATTACCGTCGAACAGCGTTTTAAAATGAGACAGCTCTCTTTTGAATGTATACCCTGTTTCATACAGTTCCTTCGCTCGGTGCAAAATTTTACTTAAGATCACTTCCGCACTGCGCGTTACAGGATGAAAATATACTTGCCAGTACATTTGGTAGCGACTCATGATATAATCTTCCACCGCGTGCATGCCGCTTGATTTGATGACGACGCCATCTTCAGTCGGGCGCATCACACGCAGGATTCGCTCGATATCGAAATTACCGTAGCTTACCCCTGTAAAATATGCGTCTCGTAACAGGTAATCCATTCTGTCTGCATCAATCTGACTGGAGATCAGACTGACGATTAATTTATCTCTATGTGTTTTCGCGATCACTTCTGCTACTTGCACAGGAAAATCTTCCCCCATCTGCAAAAGCACGCGATGAACTTCTGTATCTCCGAGTATGATGTCTCTACTGAATTCTTCATGATCCACACCAAACACCTTTTCAAATGAATGTGAGAATGGACCGTGTCCTACATCATGTAGAAGGGCCGCGGAAAGAACGAGCAGACGCTTTTCTGGGTCCCACGTTTTCTTTTCTTGAAAAATATCAATGATCCGCCTCGTAATCTCATAAACACCAAGAGAATGGCTAAAACGGCTATGTTCTGCTCCATGAAATGTTAAGTATGTCGTCCCAAGCTGCCGAATTCTTCGCAGTCTTTGAAACTCGCGCGTACCGATCAGACGCCAGATCAGCTCATCACGCACGTGGATGTAACGATGCACTGGGTCTTTAAATACTTTCTCTTCGTGCAACTTTCCTAAGAGTTTAGCCATTGATTTTTTTCCTGCTCCTTCACCTGCATTTATAGGTAAGAATTCTCGTGAAAAAGAAAAATCCCTTCCTTGGTCTGTCTAGCTAAGAAGGTATTTTCTGTATAAGTATCGTGTTGTGACTACTAGAATATACCCTATTGTATCGTGTTCTTAACTTTGAAAACAACCACTATTTTTTTCTATTCACACTCCCTTTTTATCGGTATTCACACCATTTTCTTACCGTTCACATTTGAGTTATACTAGATAAGGCTTATAACGGAAATGATAGATTTTATATAGATTTCAGGAGGAACCCATCATGGATCAAGATCGAAGAATTAGAAACGGACAAGCTTGGAGTAATAGCTCTTATACAGCCTGGGTCAACCGCTTTGGCACACCTGAGAAAGCAGTTTCTCGTATTCTAAAAGATCCGAAACGCAGACTTCAGCCATTAGATCAATATGTTGGTGATGTCTCAGGCAAAAAGATCGTGAACCTCTTAGGTTCGCACGGCAGTAAAGCAGTCGCACTCTCCCTTCTTGGAGCAGAGACGACGGTGATTGATATCTCAGATTCGAATGCAGCGTACGCACGTGAACTGGCTTCAGCCGCTAACGTAGATGTCCGGTACGTGGTAGAAGATATTTTAAATCTGTCAAAATCCGAAATGACAGAGAATTATGATATGGCATTCATGGAAAACGGCATCCTGCATTATTTTGCTGATCTGAACGAATACTTCAGCGTTGTTGCAGGACTTTTGAAAAAGGGAGGAACATTGATTCTACAAGACTTCCACCCTATTTCTACAAAGTTGATCGAATCTCAAGGAAAGAGCCAAGCGGTTAGGAAGCATAAAGTTTCAGGAGATTATTTTAGTGAAGAGCTTGTTACAACAGACGTAGCTTATTCAAAATTTTTACCTGAACTTCAGTACGCGACATCTGAAGAACGCGCATCGTTCCAAGTACAGATCCGCCAATGGACGCTTGGCGAGATCATCACAGCTATCGGATCTGCCGGCCTTTGGATTAAACAGCTCGTTGAAGAACCACACCCAGATGAACTCGACCGCGGCATTCCAAAATCATTCATTATCGTGGCGGAGAAATTGTAATGACCGATCATCTTCTCTCTCAACCTGTCTGGCGGTTGATCGACCAGTCTACACTTGGTCCGTCATTTGATGCACGGCAATCGTTTGCGACAGATGATACACTTTGCACGTCGATCGGAAGTGGTGATTCCCCCGCAACAGCACGAACATGGGTGCATCACGATACGATCGTCCTCGGCATACAAGATACCCGTCTTCCTCACCTGAAGGAAGGTATTGATTTTCTGGAGTCTCGGGGTTATCGCGTAATTGTGAGGAATTCCGGCGGACTTGCTGTTGTGCTTGATAGCGGCGTGTTGAACATCTCACTTATTCTTCCTGAAAAAGAAGGAACGATTGACATCAATCAAGGGTACGACACGATGACTGCACTTGTGGAAGAGCTGCTTGCGCCGTATGATGCAAAGTTTGAAGCATACGAGATTGTCGGCTCTTATTGCCCGGGAAGTTATGACTTGAGTATCGGCGGCAAAAAATTTGCGGGAATTTCACAGCGGCGTATGCGCGGCGGTGTTGCGGTACAGATCTATTTATGTGTAGACGGCAGCGGTTCAGAGCGCGCGTCCGTGATCGGAGAGTTTTATAAGCGTGGTTTGGCTGGTGAAGATACAAAGTTTCAATATCCGGTGATTGAGCCTGATGTGATGGCCAGTTTAGCGGAACTGCTGGGGCACCCGTTAACCGTGACAGATATACACGCTTCATTATTACGAGTGCTTCACAAAAATAGCGAGCTTTTTTACAGCGGTCAGCTCTCGATTGAGGAAAGCGAGCTGCTTCCTGGGAATATTAAGCGAATGTGGGATCGTAATGAGAAGGCACTGTCACTTTAGGGTGATGGTGTCTTTTTGTGGTGTACAGGTAATGAGCTGGAATTTATTTTTATGTGATGAATGGCAATTTTTATGTGATAACACGTAATTTTTATGTCATACCTGCTCTTTTTTATGTGATGTGACTCCATTTTTATGTGATGGTGTATTTTTAGCGGCAGCTCCACCACCATGGCTTCCATTTTCCATACAAAAAAGCCAGCTGCAAAGAGCTGGCTTCAACTAAATTATGAAATTAAAGAGCTTGCATCGCTGTGATCAACGCTAATTTGTATACATCTTCTGCGTTACATCCGCGAGATAGATCGTTTACAGGCATGTTCAAGCCTTGAAGGATCGGTCCGATCGCTTCAAATCCGCCAAGACGTTGAACCATCTTGTATCCGATGTTTCCTGTTTCAAGACTTGGGAAGATAAATACGTTCGCTTCCCCTTTGATCGGTGATTCTGGAGCTTTTTTCGCTGCTACAGATGGAACGAATGCTGCATCGAACTGAAGCTCTCCATCATATGGGAAGTCTGGGTTCATTCCTTTTAAAACTTCTAACGCTTCTACTACTTTTTCCGTCTCAGGAGAAACCGCTGATCCTTTTGTAGAGAAAGAAAGAAGCGCGACTTTCGGGTCGATACCGAAAACACGTGCCGTTTCAGCAGAAACCATAGCAGATTCAGCTAAATCTTGGCTGTTAGGTGAAATGTTGATCGCGCAATCTGCGAACACATACTTTTCATCGCCACGAACCATGATGAACGCACCAGAAGTCTTCTTCACGCCTTCTTTTGTTTTGATGATCTGTAGAGCCGGACGAACGGTGTCAGCTGTAGAATGTGCGGCACCACTCACAAGTCCGTGAGCTTTTCCTGTGTAAACAAGCATCGTTCCAAAATAGTTTTCATCTAATAAGATCTTACGTGCTTGTTCCTCGGTCGTTTTTCCTTTACGGCGTTCAACTAATGCGTCAACCAATGCATCGAACTCACCATATTCAGCTGGGTTTAGCACCTCTACTCCATCTAGTGAGAATCCACCAGCTTGTGCTTTTGCTGTTACGTCAGCAGGATTTCCTATTAAAATCGGTTGAAGAACTTTTTCAGATGCTAGACGACTTGCTGCCTCTAGAATTCTTTCATCCGTTCCTTCAGGAAAAACGATGGTTGGGTTAGCCGACTGAACTTTACTCTTTAAATCTATAAAAAGATCACTCATGATTTAGCCTCCTATTTTTCTATATAAACTGTACATTTTTTGCACTCACTATTAGGGTACTCCTTTTTTCACACCTTTTAAACCTACCCATACAGTTGTAAGCGCTTGATAAAAGAAGTTCTTATATTTAGAATTTTTTTACGTCTATAAAATATATTTTTTGATTATGAATCTTTTTCGTTCAACTATCGTAAAATTGTTTGAAAAATTTTGAGGAGGAATTATACATGTCGTTTGTAAACCGTATGTTAGCTTCTGTAGGAATTGGTTCAGCGAAGGTAGACACCATTTTAGATAAAGATACGTACTCACCTGGTGAGAGCATTACAGGAAAGATTAGAATCGAGGGTGGTAAAGTCGATCAAAACATCGACCACATCACTCTTTATGTCATGACAGAATATTATCGTGAAGTGGACGACAAAAAAGTGAGAGATACTGCAGCGATTGAAAAGACGAATGTAACAAGCTCACTTGTTGTTAAAGCTGGCAGTCAGCAAGAGATTCCGTTCTCTCTTAAACTTCCATATGATGCTCCATTAACACTTGGCCACACGCCGGTATGGATTAAAACAGGGCTTGATATTCAAATGGCTGTAGACCCAACAGATAACGATCAGATTCGCGTACTGCCAGATAGTGAAACGTCTGCCATCTTTGATGCGATCGAACAGCTTGGATTCCGCCTTCGAAAAGCATACTGCGGATCTGCACCGCGTTATATGCGCCGCAGACTTCCGTTTTTACAAGAGTTTGAGTATGTGCCAACATCAGGAGCTTATGCCGGAAAGCTAGATGAGCTAGAAGTGATCATGGTTCCACAAACAGATAGCATCGAGCTATTCTTAGAGATCGATAAGAAAGGTAAAGGATTGTTCGGCATGCTTTCTGAAGCGATGGATATGGATGAGACGAAGGTTCGCCTCACTCTGTCACGCACTGAACTTCGAAATCCTGCTAGTGTTAAGAGCAAGATCGAGCAGTTGCTTCGCCAATACAGCTAATTCCTCCTTTTTGGATTCGTCCCTACTTATGGTATATTTGTAGGGACGTGTTTATATCTAGCAAGGAGTGAATAATTGATGAGTGAAGCAGCGATTACACTAGAAGGCTGGTATTGCCTTCATGATTTCCGGACGATGGACTGGGCCGCTTGGAAAACGCTTTCCGGTGACCAGAGAGAATATGCAATCAATGAATTTTTAACGTTCCTTGAGAAGTGGGAGAACGTAGAAGCTAATAAAGTGGGCAGTCATGCTCTATACAGCATCATGGGGCAAAAAGCTGACTTTATGATGATGCTTCTTCGTCCAACGATGGAAGAGCTGAACGAGATTGAAAACGCCTTTAACAAAACAGCATTCGCGCAATATACAGTAAAAGAATACTCTTACGTTTCTGTTGTCGAGCTAAGTACGTATAATCCGCAAAACGAGAGCGGCGAGATGGATCCGATGATCAAAGCTCGTCTGTTCCCAGAGCTTCCAAAATGGAAACATGTATGTTTCTATCCAATGGACAAGCGGCGTGATGGCGAAGATAACTGGTACATGCTGCCGATGGAAGAGCGCAAGAAGATGATGTACTCTCACGGTATGATCGGCCGCGGATATGCAGGAAAAGTGAAGCAGATCATCACAGGATCCGTTGGTCTAGATGATTGGGAATGGGGCGTAACGCTCTTCTCAAACGACATGCTTCAATTCAAAAAACTCGTATACGAAATGCGCTTTGACGAAGTAAGTGCGCGTTACGGCGAGTTCGGATCTTTCTACGTTGGAAACATCCTTACAAAAGAAGCAGTGCCCGCTTATTTGCAGGTGTAATGATTGAGATGACTCGTTCTTATGTGATGAGTCATCTTTTTTTGTTCTCGACGAATGTCGGAAATCGGATAAATATTTTTATACACGAATTATGTGGCTTAAGTACGGAATTATGAGAGATTACCTCGTATAAAATGAGATTTACCTCGTAATTATATTAAAGTGATCGCCTCAGACGAACACCTCGTTTTAATGTCCTTCCTAAACACACACACCGTAACTCTTCCTTCCTACTTCCTTACATAAGAACTGCTTTCACAACGAGCCAAACACTTCTCCTTGTTTCTTTATTAAACTTTCATAACGTTGTTGGTCTAGTTTCCCAAAACAGCTCATACACATATATCGAATGTTCTGTTTCCCTGCTTGTACACCACGATTAACAACATAGAGGGGGAAGGCAATTGGCAGTCATTAAGGCTACAAATAAGGATATTGACTTGCTGGCACGTCTCATACGTGCGGAAGCTGAGGGTGAAGGTGACCAAGGGATGCTCCTTGTTGGTAATACCGGCGTAAATCGAATTCGCTCCAACTGCCTTGATTTTAAAAATATTCGTACGATGCAGCAGATGGTTTTCCAAAGACCTGGAGGATTTGAAGCCACGATCAAAGGATATTTTTATCAAGGTGCAAGAGAGAATGAAAGAAGATTGGCGAAGAGGGTTATTAATGGTCAGCGCTTCCACCCTGCCAAAAATGCGTTATGGTTTTTCGATCCATCAGGAGCTTGTCCGAAGACTTGGTACAATCAGCCTCACTCGGGAAGCTTCAAGGCACACTGTTTTTATCAGCCAAGACAAAGTGATTGTCCAAATGTGTTTAACACCTTTTAGGGAGGTTTGTTGATGAACAACTTTAATCCGTACGGCCAAGAATATTATCGGGCTCAAAATGGAATGGGTATGATGGGTGGCGGCATGGGAGGAATGGCAGGCATGGGGGTTCCTCAAGATATGGCACAAAGTCAGCAGGCGCCAGGAATGGGTGGAGGCCCTCTGCAAGACATCGGTGCTCCAGGGCAGCTTCCGCTCGAGCAGTCGTATATTGAAAATATTTTAAGGATGAACAAAGGGAAAGTCGCGACAGTCTATATGACTTTTGAGAACAATGAAAAGTGGAACGCTAAGGTATTTAAAGGAATCATCGAAGCTGCTGGCCGTGATCACATTATTCTAAGTGATCCGCAAACAGGTAAACGGTATCTGCTATTAATGGTGTATGTAAACTATGTTACGTTTGATGAAGAGATCAACTATAGCTATCCTTATGGTACGCAACAGCAACAACAGCAAGGTGGCCAAATGGCACAGTACAGCCCTCGTTGATAGATCTTATTCCTGTCTGGTTCAGGCAATTATAAAAATGGCGCCCTCTTTATTTAAGAGAGCGCCTTTTATTATGCTTTTACAACTGCGATGATTAACAGAATCCAACCAACGATAAACGCTACGCCGCCAAGCGGTGTAATCGGACCAAAGAATTTCATCCCTGTCGTTGAGAGAGCATATAGACTTCCTGAGAAAAGCAGTATGCCGATAAAGAACGACCAACCTGCTCCTGTTAATAGCGTTGAAGCTGGGAATTTACCAAGTAAAACACCGACAACTAACAAAGCCAGTGCATGATACATGTGATATTGAACACCAGTCTGGTATACATTTAACATGTTTCTTGCATTTAGTTTAGCTTCGAGTGCATGTGCCCCGAAAGCTCCGAGCATAACCGCAAGCATCGCGTGGATCGCACCTAATATAAGAAAAAGCTTCATCCTTTTCCACTCCTGTTTTTCTTTTATCTTACCATTGAAAAATGACAATACAAAGGTTGCCACAGGATTGTAAAGATTTTGGCGGACGGGTTGTCCATGATAAAAAAGGCGAACGCTAACGTTTTTTCGGTTGACGTTCGCTGTCCAGTAATCGGACGTATTGATCGATCTTACGCTCAAGCTCTTCTTTCTCTACTAATTCAGAGTGAAGTTCTCGAATAATTCCTTCCAAGCTCTGAATACGCCTCTCAAACTGAAAAAGCAAGTAGCCCGCAATGACAATAGGAAAGCCTACATTACCGAGGAGATTAACTAAGTTTAACCACTCACTTGCTCCGACCATTTCCATTCACCCCTCTATTTTTATCGAATAAAACAGAACGTATGTTCGTAAATTTAGTATAATGCGAACGGAGACTATTTACCATCATTCCTTTCTCATATTTTTATTTTGATTCGAAGGACCTATAACAAAAAGAGGTTTAAATAATTGACACAGTGGAATAAAAAAAGTAAGACAGAAAAAATTACATAAGAGGAGGAACAATAAAATGGAACTTCTTATCACAATGATATATACAATTCTTGGTTTAGCTGCTCTAAGTCTAATCGCAACAGTGACTGCCATTTATTTTTCTAATAAAAAGATCAACGAAAAAATTGAAATCGCAAAACGTAGAGATGCAAGAATGGAACACCAGAATACTTATGTTTCGATCTAACAGCGCTGATAATGGTGCTGTTTTTTTTGCACATATATGCCTTATATTGTTGTCCTTGAAAGTAGTTGATTTCCGCTCCAGGTTGCTCGCTTTCCACGGGGCGAACGGTGAGCCTCCTGCCGCTTTGCGCCATCAGGAGTCTCCACCTGACCGCTCGTCCCGTAGGAGTCTCGCACCTTGCGCTTCAATCAACTTGCAGAGAAGAGCCTTGTGAAAATATCATCTCTCGGATTATTGTACAAACTTTCGGAATTAATCTTGATTCTCGCGGGATTATCCCGAAGATTTTCGGTATTCTCTCTCCTGCTACCCCACCACAAGTACTCTCCCCCATACAAACCAACACAAAAAAAGAAAAACCCACTCAAAAAGAGTAGGTTTCCGATAAACTAACATTTAAAAATCAAAAATAGAGTCTCCGTTGCCGTCTTTCTCCTCTTGATCATCATCCTCATAGTCCATGTCAAAATCCATCATAGACTTTTGATGTTTTTTTGGCGGAGGAGCGGTCACTAGGCTTGCTGGTTTTTGAACCGGATAAGAAGGTACCCACCCTTTCACGCCAACAGCTGAATCATCTTCATCCGCTTCTAGCATTAATTCACACAATGTTTGGATGGCTGATACATGTTCGCGCAGTTTTGGGGAGTTCTCATCTAACACTTTCATTTCCGCAACATGCTTTTCTATTTTTTTTGCAAACTGACTGACAGATATATTCATCGGTTTCACCACAATTGTTTTTTTCTTATTCTATCAAACCCGTACACATAAATAAAATGAATGCCAAAAAAGACAGCTCGAACAAGCTGCCTTTTGCTCCAAATTCCGCTCAAGTATATTCATACACTAGCACACGTACGGTGATCCTGCCGCGAGCATGATAGTGAATGCGAAAAATAGCCCTATTTATTTTTTTGCAGCAGACCCCCTTCTCCCCAATATACGAACATCAAATATTTCACTCCACCAACAATAAACTTCCAGTTATGTAATCTACGACGTATCTACCCAACTGAAATTCTGATTATTGAAAGGCACGGCAATTGCAGACATAACTTCCGATTCATTCTTGTTACTCACTTCGCCATACGAAAAGAAGTTCACACCCGTTTCATTCGCCATCATAACTTGTCCTGTTTTCGGCATAGAAACTGACACCATGTAGTTCTTCATAACCGACCCCATTAACAGCAGAACCCAAAGTACATACGTCATAACTTCCATCTTCCCTACCCCTTTCAAATTTTCGTTAATTTGTACCGATCTATTTAAACCCTACTTTACTGGCAAGTATTATTCTTTTATAACCTCCCTTCGACTTACCAATGTATGTGGTGTTAATTGCGATTATACGTACCTTTTTATAAAATGTTTGTCACAATGTGCTTTTGTTTTGAAGTTTCTATCAACAAAAGATTCACTTCAGGTACAAAAAAGAGCAGATTCGGCCCACATTTTTGTATAATAGTGAATATAGAAGTGAATATGTTAGCGAGTTTAAGCTGAATATGATAGAAAAAGACGTATACTTCTAAATCTTTTTATTCATTAATTATTTTCTGTAGAAACAAGGAGGAGAATCATGTCCGTACTTAACGAAATCTTAGCGTTCAATCACCAATTTGTTGAAAACAAAGAATATGAACCTTTCCAAACTACTAAATTTCCTGATAAAGGACTTGTTATCGTATCTTGTATGGATACGCGCCTGACTGAATTGTTGCCGAGTGCGATGAATATCAAGAACGGTGATGTAAAAGTTATTAAATCGGCTGGAGCGGTTATCTCCCATCCATTCGGTTCGATTATGAGAAGTATCCTTGTGGCCATCTATGAACTAAAAGCTGAAGAAGTGATGGTCATCGGTCACTATGACTGTGGAATGAGCAATGTAAACGCAGATGGACTTCTTGCCAAGATGAAAGACCGTGGCATTGAAGAGTCAACGTTTGACACATTAAAATATTCTGGACTCGATTTAAAGAAATGGGTTCAAGGGTTTGAAAGTGTTGAGGATTCAGTGAGAAACAGTGTGAAGCTTGTAAAAAATCACCCGCTACTTCCTGAAGATATTAAAGTACATGGTCTCGTTATCGATCCTGCTACAGGAAGACTCGACCTTGTAGAACGCGGAGAATAGAAATAAAAAAGGCAAAGCGATGCTTACACACGCTTTGCCTTTTTTATTATGGATTGATTTTCGTAATTCGTCCTTCAATTTGTGCGGATACGGTATCACGGTTTTTAAAATAGTTCACGAGCGCTTCTAGGTCCGTAACGCTTACTGTTGGATTCTTACCTTCTAATAAAACCGTATAACCATCACCGCCACCAGCCATAAAATTATTTACGGTAACCGTATACTCTTGTTCTGCTACAATCGGTGTTCCGTCTTTCTTAACCATTGAAACAGTTCGGTCACCAACTGCTTTTGAGAGATCAAATGTAGCTTTCAGACCAGAAATCTGGAGCATCTTCTCTCTGTCCGTTGCCCATTGAGATTCAAAAAGTTCTTTGATCTGTGCCCCAGTTAGCGCCATCGTCACCAGATCGTTGCCAAACGGTTGAACGTTAAAAAGCTCTCCCCATGTCACTTCACCGGGATTGATCACATCACGGATACCACCTGGATTCATAAACGCAAAATCCGTACCTGTTTGTTCTGTCATTGAATCTGCGATCACATTTCCTAACTCGGTCTCACCGTTATAGGCTCCTGTACCTGATAAAAGTTGATCTGTTTTACCAACGACTTCATTGATGATCGGAGCTACTTGGTCTTCTGCTTGTTTAATAATTTTTGTAATGCTAGAGTCCGGTGTTACACCTTTTTGCATAACAGACACGACTTCCGCTTTACTTTTTACGATATCCTTCGTGCGGCGATCAATTTTTAAATCCACATCAGCAAAGGCTGTTCCGTAAGAGAAAGCTTGCACAATTAATTTGTTATCAACTACAGCGTTTACGTTTCTATGATTGTGTGCACCAAACATTACATCCACTTCATCATCTACTTTGTTTGCCATATCCACGAGCTCACCAGATACTTCTCCTGTCGCTGATTGCTCAACAGGGTTATGTGCTAAAACAACGATAGACTTTACGCCTTTTTTCTTAAGAGCTTTTGTTGCTTTGTTGATCGCTTCCGCTTCGTCTATAAACTCAACACCTGCTGTTCCGCTCGGAATGACGATATCTGGTGTATCAGATAAAACCACCCCGATGAAGCCGATGTTTACTCCTTTAACCTTCTTGATCACATAAGAAGGCAGAATATTTTTCTTCGTCTCTTTATCTATCACATTAGCAGCCACATACGGAAAGTCTGCGCCTTCAAAATAACCCGTCGTAGCATGAGTTCCACCATTGATCAAACGCATCATCTCATCTACGCCCTCATCAAACTCATGATTACCTAGTGTTCCTACATCAAATCCCATTTGATTCATGATCTCTACTGTCGGCTCGTCCTGCAGCAATGCAGATGTCGGAGAGCTCGCTCCTACCATATCACCAGCATGTACCAAAAGCGTGTTAGGATTCTCACTTTCTCTTTGTTTTAAGTAGCTTGCTAGATAATCCGCTCGTCCAACAGGCTCCCCTGCCACGTTACGTGTAATATCAATCTGTCCATGAAAGTCATTTACTCCAAGCAGTTGAACATCTAAGTAACGACCCTTATGTGTTTGGATGGCGCTCTCTTCTGCATGTACGCCTGCGCCAATTGGTGTTAATCCTAAAGCAAGTGCTAAAGCTGATAATGTCTTTTTCATTAAACAAACTCCCCTATCACTCATTTTATAAAAAACTCAACAATTAAAAGTATATATTTTGAAATGTAAAATGATAGAGGATTTTCGTAAAAATGGTGTAAAAACGTTATATTCCTATAAAAAAGGAGTTTATGCCTACACAGCTGGATTGCGGAGGCTAATTTAGTACTTTTATCCCGGTATGCATTTGAAAAAGGATGTTTAATCGTAATTGAAATCGTGAATACACACTATAACTTCGTTTAAAGGAGAGGATTGTAAATGGTAAAACCTATCGTACATGAATTTAACTCTCAACAAGAATTGATTGCAGCTGCAAGTGACCTGAAAGCTCGAGGAATTCACGAGGACAACTTATATGTATTATCCCACGAAAAGGATGACACAAAAGATCTCGCTCATGAAGCAGATGTTAATACAATCGGTTTAAAAGAAGAAGGACTCGGCACGGCGCTGAGCAATGTATTTGAGTCCAGAGGTGATGAGCTTCGCAACAAGATGACAGAATTAGGGTTATCTGATGTAGAAGCGGATCAATATGAAAAGAAGCTCGACATGGGTAAAATCTTATTGTTCGTAAAAGAAGAAGATAAAGTAAATACATTGCCATAAGGTGATGAAGAGAGTTGCATGTCCAATCGGGCATGCAGCTTTTTTTGTGTAATTTTAATTTTTCCTCACTCATACTGAAAGTCTGTTTAGCCTTTTTTATTTCCTTCTTTGATATTGATTGTAGTGGAAGGTGCGAGCCTCCTGCGGGACAGGCGGGCAGTCCCAAGAGTGGAAGTGGCTCGTTCAGCCCCGACAAGCAAAAGGTGAATGGGCTAGGAAGGCGCCCTTTGCCTTCTGGACCATTTAACTTTTGACCTCGAGGGGCTAGCCACTGCAACTGGACAGGTGAGACACTTATACGGAACGTACGAATGTGGCTCACCGTCTGCCCCGCGGAAAGCGAGCACCTGCAACGGAAATCAACATCTTTCAAAAGCAGCAATGAGTACGAAAACAGCCTACTAAAATAATTCAGTTAGAGTATTCACACAAAATCCATATTTTTGAAAAAACTTTCTCACGAAGCGTTTCTTTAAAGAAAATAGGGGGAATGAAAAGAAGACGAGGAGGAGTCACTATGAATTTACATAACGGTCAGCTCTATTGGCCTGAAACCTATACAAACACCGGAGAGTACCCGGTTCTAGAAGAAGATATATCGTGTGATGTACTAATTGTTGGTGGAGGCATGGCTGGTGCCCTTTGTGCCCATGTGCTCGGTCAAGAAAAAGAACTAGATGTTGTTTTGATCGATCGAAGGCATCCAGGTGCAGGAAGCTCTTCAGCCAACACAGGGCTTTTGCAATTCTCAAGCGACAAGATGCTGCACGAACTTATTGAGCAGCAAGGTGAACAGGATGCCGTCTATTTCTATCAGCTTTGTTTACAGGCGTTAGAAGATTTAAAGAAGATGACTTCAGGACTTTCAGAAGACCCTGAATTTCGTGAACAAAAAAGCTTGTATTATGCCAGCTCTCCAGAGGACACGTTAAAACTTGAGCGTGAATACGAGGCATTAAAAAAATACGACTTCCCAGTGGAATATCTAGAACCTCAAGAGATTTCTTCACGTTTTCCTTTTTCCAAACCCGCTGCTATCGTTACGAGTGGTGATGCAGATGTGAATCCATACAAATGTGTACAGATTTTGTTAAAGGATGCAGCGGCTTCAGGAGTGAGAATCTTTGAACACACACCTCTTATTCGAAAAACAAAAACCGTTCACGGCTTTACCTGTGAATCTGAAAAAGGCACCATTTCAGCGCGCTATGTTATTTTTGCGACTGGTTATGAGAATGACTTTTTAGCTCAGCAATTAGGAGCAGACCTGAATCGTTCGTACGCGATCGTAACAGAGCCAATCCCATCACTAAAAACGTGGTACGAAGAATGGATGATCTGGGAAACAAAACGACCGTATCTTTACATGAGAACGACTAAAGATGGACGAATCGTTGCCGGCGGACTTGATGAAGACAAAGCAGAAGCGCCGTTAAATGAAGGACTTATTGAAGAGCGCGGCGAACGTATCCTCCAAAAGATCGAAGAACATTTTCCCGATATCGCGCCAAAAATCTCACATTCTTGGTGTGCGACGTTTGGTGAGTCACATGACGGGCTGCCATATATCGGTGAACATCCTAACCGTCTTGGTGAGTACTATTGTTTAGGCTTCGGTGGTAACGGCACTGTCTATAGTATGCTAGGCGCAACCATCATTAAAGATTTAATTACTAAAGGCTTCCACCCCGCATCACGACTATTCACCATCGCACGTGCTGTAAGTTTGTAAAGTATACTCTATTAGTTTAGATACTCGTTTTAATCAAACTGACTATGAAACCTTTTTACGACCAATTTATTTGGTCGTTTTTCTTATGCCTCCACACCTATTTTAGTAGATATTACAAAAGTGCAACCTCAAGTTGACAGAGTGCAACTGCTAAATTATAGAAAACCATACATTGTTTTACTACAATTAAATTAATAAAGGAAAGGAGATCATTCATGACATTTAGTGAAAAACTATTTAAGCTTCGAAAACAAAAAGGCCTCTCACAAGAAGCGCTGGCAGAGCAATTAAATACAACAAGACAAGCGATCAGCAAATGGGAAAACGGACAAGGCTTTCCTGAAACAGAAAAACTATTAATGCTCGGAAACATTTTTGAAGTATCCATTGATTATTTACTGAAAGATACGGTTGAAGAGAGTCGTGAGAATGAAAATGGTTATTATGTTAGCAAAGAGATGGCGGAAGGATACCTCCTATCTCAAAACAAAGTCTCAAAAAATCTTGCACTTGGATTTAGCCTGTTAATCTTTTCATCGATTCCTTACTTCTTATTTAAAGATGAACCGATTACTTTTACCCTATTAACGATTATAGTAGCCGTTCTCGGGATCGGAACCATTACAGCAGGAATCATAAAAGAAGATCGTTACAGCTTACTTAAGAAAGAGATGCTGATTTTTGACCAAAACGCTTTAAAAGATTTAAAAATGAGATACGAAGAGATAAAAAGTAAATATACTGCGGTAATGATGGTCGGAATTTGCTCTATTGTTGGAGGAGCCATCTTCTTTCTAATCATAAAAAAAGAATGGGTGGACGTAGACTTATTAACTCCATACACCCCGATTTTTATTGCCTTGATAGGCATCGGGGCCTACATTTTGGTTCGTACTCTATCCATCATTGATGCTTATCGCATTTTGGTCAAAAATGAGGAGCATGTGAGCACTATTAATAATAGTTTGATGAAAAAAGTGAAGAAGAAAATCAATGATCTATAAATGAAATCAAAGTACCTTAAGTGGAGCTGCTACATCGCTTCCAGCAGAAGTAACCAGGTCCTTGACCACGATCAATCATTGGCAAAAAATAAACCAAACGAAAAGAAACGACCCAAACATTTAAGGGTCGTTTCTTTTGTTTTGTCTTGATTTATGATTGTTACTTTTGCAGTTAAAGCGTTCTTTAAAACATCATTGACAGTTGATTGGAGTGTAAGGTGCGTGCCTACTACATGAGATAATTCTTGCAAGGCATGCGACGAGGAAGCTTACTACGTAGTATTAACTTGTAGACGCAGGAGCAAGAAACCTCTAAAGGTGGGAAGGTGAGACACTTATACGTGGAACGTACGAATGTGGCTCACTGCCTGCCCCGCGGAAGCGAGCATCCTGAAACGGAAATCAACACTTTCAATGTTTTTTAAGAAGCATTCGGTGCAGCAGCAATCTGCTTGCGAATAAACTCGATCGAACTCTTATTAAAGAGCTCTGGCTGGTCAACATTACATACATGTCCGCAATCTTTAATAGTCAAAAGCTTCGAATGCTTCTTCTTATCAATGAACGCCTGAATCGGAGGTAAGAACATATAATCTTCCTCACCCATGATGTAAAGCGTTGGAATCGGAATCTCTTTTTTACGCAGACTTTGCAAGAAAGGGTTGATCTTCAGTGTAAGCTTAAACCATCTCTTGAACTCTTTTTGACAAAGCTTCTTCGCTTCTCCAATAAACAAAGAACGCGAAGCTTCATGTCTCTTTTTCGGCATGATCACCCAAGCAAATAAGCTGTAAAGCCACATGTACGGGATGAACGATTTACAAAGGTTACCCATCGCAATCAAGAACCGCGAGCGGAAATTCATTTTTGTAACCGCGCCGCCTAGAGTCATAGAAGCCACTCGATTAGGATAAAGCTCTGCGATCGTTTGAATAAGAATCGTGCCTAAAGAGATGCCTACAAAATGGGCTTTTTGAATCTTTAGATGATCCATTACTTCAAGCACATCAAGGCTGACTTCTTTAAACGAATATTTTTTTAATAAAAATTTATCGGATTGTGATTTGCCATGACCTCTTAGATCAACAAGCAGAATATTAAAATGTTGTTTGAATTCTCTTAGCTGTTTATACCAAATGGATGAACTGCCCCCAGCTCCATGGACAAAAATCACCCATTGATGATTTTTTTCGTGTGTGTACGTTTTGTAATGAAGCAACAAGTACTCCTCCTAGTGGTTCAAACATTCTGTAAATTTTCCAGCCTTCATTTTAACATAAAAACTTATATTTTGTACCCGTTTCCACGGAAAAGAATGTGTACAAACTGGAAACATAACCACAATGTATTTATACTGTAACTATATAAACGAAGTAATCGTCAGGAGGTTTCACAAAATGGCTAAAGAAAGTTCATTTGATATCGTTTCTCAGGTAGATCTATCAGAAGTAGACAATGCGATCAATATCGCGACAAAAGAAATCACAACTCGTTATGATTTTAAGGGTAGTAAAAGTGAGATCACACTAGACAAGTCTAGTGAAGAGCTCGTTTTAGTTTCCGACGACGAGTACAAGTTAGAGCAGCTAAAAGACGTTTTGATCACAAAGCTGATCAAACGCGGCGTGCCAACGAAAAATTTGGATTACAGCAAAATTGAGCAAGCATCAGGTGGAACGGTTCGCCAACGCGCTAAGTTGGTAACCGGAATCGATAAAGATAACGCTAAGAAAATCAATGTGTTGATCAAGAATTCTGGACTAAAAGTGAAAAGCCAAGTTCAAGATGATCAAGTTCGTGTAACAGCAAAGAGCAGAGACGATCTTCAACAGATTATTGCACTTGTTAGAGAAGCAAACCTGCCGATCGACGTGCAGTTCATCAACTACAGATAAAAAAAGGATGACCCAAAAGCAATTAGCTTCTGGGTCATCCTCTTTATTATACGGATTTCTTCTGATCTGGCGAATCGAGCAGTTTCATCTGTTCGAGTTCAATCCTCATCTTTTGGGTTTCGATCACATAGTTGTCATGCTTTAAACGTTCCAGTTCTATCTCATCTTGTAGCATCTTATGTTTGAGCTTTGTCTGTTGTTGGAAATGACCTAGTACGATTGCAATAATGGGAATTGAGAATATCATAATGACTGTAATTGTTCCTGTCATGGTATTCCTCCTAGAAATTATTACCTTCTAACCCAATAATAACAAATATCCATGCTGTTCGTACAGGTTATTCGTTAAGCTGTTTTCGCCAACATTCGCACTTCCCTCAATAGGCTGCTCTTAAGAAACGGCTTTTTTCACACCGTTTTTAATGATTTCCTCTGACACCCTTGCCAATTCTTTTGCATCTTGATGTTGTTCTGGATAGATCGGAGGATGTACAGTAAGATGAACGTCCGCTGGCTTGATCCAGAACTTTTGTTGTTCCATAATTTTATAAGAACCGTTGATCGTAACGGGTATGATTGGCACCCCAGATTTAGTCGCTAGTTTAAAACTTCCTGCTTTAAACTCTGACATATCGTCGCCTTTACTTCTCGTTCCTTCAGGAAAAATCACAAGAGATGTTCCGTTCTTCAACAGTTTAGCTCCCTCGTTGATCGCTTGCACAGACTGCCTTACATTCTTACGGTCCATGAATAAACAGTTCAACTGCTCCATCCATGTTCCGATAAACGGCATCTTCTTTACTTCGATCTTCGAGATAAAGGCTTTTGGTTTCTGGATATAGCCTAAAAGAATCGGAATATCGAAGTTACCTTGATGATTGCTGACAAAAAGAACAGCTGTATCTTTCGGGATGTTTTCCTCACCGCTTACTGTAACACGCGTTCCACTTAGTTTAACGAGTGAAGTTGACCACTCTTTTACTTTCTCGTCAACCAATCGGTCACGCTCTTCTATCTTTCCGGCATTATAAAACTTTTTCACACGGTTTAATGAAGGGATCAATTTTAATAAAATTCCCCAAAAATAAATAAACCAAATAATCGTTCTCAACACATTTCCCCCACTTTACATGATGATTAATTTCCCATACTCTCGAGATGGTTGTCTTCTTAGTGATGCTGCTGGAAAAATAAACGTCCATGGCATACTTGTTTCAGGAGGAACTTCCAACGTATAACGGGAATCCATCTCACCCATCGTATGCTCCTCTTCTGTATACAGCACTTTTTTGCCGATTAAAGAGAAAGGCTCTTTTGAATAGTTATTTACAAGCACAGTCACTAAAAATTCTTCTCTATGGTTATAAGCTGTTTTCAAAATGACAGTCTGCTGTTTCTCATGTTCTTCTGAATGCAACTCAGAAAAGATCCGTTCTATCTCTTCTCTATCTTGGCGGGCTATAGTCTTGTCCCATGCTGATTCAAACTCCAGTTTTTGCAAGAATATCCCCTCCTTTGAACCATATTAACATATTTTATAAAAAGCCACTTCATTCCAAAGAATAAGCCGCACGAGAACAATCCCTCCACGGCCGCAAATTTTTAAGTATTTATTCGAAAACAGAACTTGCCGCTTCGATCAGCTTCTTTTTCTCCGCTTTTCTGTCTGTGCCTTCCTTCATTAAGTACTCCATTTTATAGAATAAACCATCTTTTTTCCAAGCCAGGATAGGAAGATCTGCACTTCCTGAAAAATAGGCATCCGTTCCATCACTCAGCTCTACTTCTTCATTCGTTTCTAATTTCTCGGTTTTCGGTAGAAAGTTAGATACTCGATAAGCTAAATAAACATTCTGCCCTTGTTGTTCCGGATAAAAAACGGAGTCTACCAGGATATTTCGTTTTTCACCCCAATCGGAGATCTGATAGGTTGAAAGAGCGACTTTAAACGGTAATTGATTAGGCAGTTCCAGTGAGAACGGAACAGCTTTTTGTGCTTTTTTCTTAGAAACTTGATCGTAATAACGAGGATAAGCGCCTTTTGGATGCTCTTGCAGTGTTAAACCTTTATCGTTCAGCGTTCTTTTTTCTTCACTCGAACACCCAGCAAGCAAAACGGCTAGGATTACTACTACGAACCAACCCCACTTTTTCATCTTCTACACCTGCTTCTCTTATTTTTTTAAGAAAGATGAAACTTTTACATGCCAGTTGTAATCGCACGTTGCCCGTATCGTTCCCCTATTTAAAACATAGTTTGCCATCAGTTCCGACATATCGATCGGAATATCCTTCACCACACGTTTTCCTTTTAACATGGGATAATCACCGCCCCCTCCTGCACGATAGTTGTTCATGACTACCTCGTACAGAGAGTCGTCTTCAATCGGTTTTCCTTTATACAGTAAATCCACGATTCGGTGTCCGATCGGCTTTGACAGGTCAATTGTGTAATCGATACCTTCCCACATATCGTAGTTGTAATGCTGAGGCTTAGGAATCGAAAATGCTGGATTGATGATCGGGTCTCCTTCTTCATTCACAGAAAAATAAGATGCTGACCGTTCTAATGCATCTTTCATATCTCGTCCTGTTAGCTCGATCACTTTTAATGTATTTGGGTACACATAGTTTGAAACAATATCGCGCATCGTTATATGTTTCGAAAACCCCTTTGAGTGGTCATCAAATAATGCGGTACTCGAAATATCTACACCCGCTGCATCCATCTGCACTTTATTGATGAATTCAATAAACGGATGATCAACTAGCCTCGTCAACATTGGATCGGTAATCGTCATATCTCCATCTACTTGTCCTAAAGGTTGATCCAGCCAATTCTGGGTTTGACTTTCATAAGGCTGAATAAGATCCAGCACTTGTTGATCAGGTTCGTAGTCACTCACAGAAAGCAGCTTCGCTCGTTTGTCCTTCACTTTCCATGAATCACCCTCACCATCGACCTTTACTTCTACATACCCAAGCTCAGTTCCTTGTGTTCCAGACTGAATGATCGTGACTCCGTTCACTTCACCTTCAAGCAAGCGATGCTGATGACCTGTTAAAAGCACATCGATTCCTTCAACCTCCATACAGAGCTGATATGCTTGGTTCTCTTTCGTGAGCGTTTCTGTTGGTTCTCCAGTTTTAAGATCTCTCTCAAACCCACCATGATAAGAAACGATAATGACATCTGATATGGTTCGTAGAAAAGGAACCCATTTTCTTGCCGTTTCCACCGCATCTAGAAAGGAAATGCCCTTAATATGTTCTGGATTCTCCCAGTTCGGTACATATTGTGTGGTTAATCCTAAGAGTGCTACTTTTATCCCACAATCAAACGTTTTGATTACAAAAGGTTGTCCGAACGCGGGTGTCTCTGTTCCTTGGTGAACGATATTAGCTGAAAGCCAAGGGAATTTAGATTCTTCAACCGTCTTATATAGATAAGGAAGACCATAATTAAACTCATGATTTCCTATCACAGCAGCATCGTAATTCAATTCGTTTAAAAGGAGAACCATTTGATTCACATCACTTGAATCTATTTTCGCGTGATAGTAAGTGAGTGGCGTTCCTTGAATAAGATCTCCATTATCGATGAGGAAGGTGTTGGGGCGATTAGACATATTTTCTTTTACTAGAGTAGCCGTTCTAGCCAATCCTATTTTTGCTTTTTCATTATTTGCATATGTTAAAGGGAGAACATAGCCATGAATATCACTTGTTACATAAATATGAATGATTTGTTCCATCACTGCTCTCCACCTTCTCTATTAAATGTTCTTCATCCAAATTATAACACCAGTTTCTCCCTATCACTTTAAAATTCCATTGATGATATTCGACAATATTTCCAGGGGAATGATTATTATTCTACAAAAATTCACAAAGAACCTCTTCGGATAAATTTTTAGCTCCAAAAAAATCTTTTTATGAAAGATTTGAAATTTTTTACAAGGAAATACGTCTAATATAACGAATAGTATAACTTTGTCGTTTTATAGAAAATAGGGGGATCTATCATCATGAATACGAATGTAAAAACAAAAAAGAACAAGAATAAAAACCAAACTAATTACAGAGCTTTACTCCTTCCTCTTGTAGTCGTTTTAATCCTAATTGGGGCCGTGATCTGGAACAACGTCCGTCAAGGGACAAAGCTTCCTGATCCTGATTGGAGCCGATCCGTAAGCACGCCCGCTCAATCCATAAGCGCTGAACCAACTGTTATAAAAAAAGATGACCAATATTCTATCTACACCCATCAAAAAGACGGATTGCAATTGACGACTTTAGACAAAAAGCTAAATCTAGTCTCTGAAAAAAAAGAGAACCTACCTTTAGATGAAAGAGCGAACTATTGGACAAACGGAAAACAGATTGCCTTTATCTCTCGTGGTGAGCTTATTCTGTATGAGGATGGAAAACAAACAGTCATAGATAAAGATGTCGATCTTTTAGCAGATGGAAAGGATCGCTTTGCGTATTCAAAAGGTAATGAAGTATTTGTTTACATGCCTGAAGATGGGAAGAGTCAATCTATCTTTTCAGCTAAAGAAAAGCTAGCAGAATTATCTGGGCACCCAGCATCTCAATCATTTATTGCAACTGTCGGTGAAAAAGTAGAAATGGAAGCTTTTTATTTAAAGGAAGCTGACGGAGCATATAACGCTCAATCTATCACGCGATATAGCAAAACACCTACAGATAAAATCTATAACTTCCGCTTTGCTGAAGCAGATGATCAGATTCATTTTATGTATACCTTTTATTCTTCTAAACAGGGAACGAAAACGTTTAAAACGTTTTATGGGGCAGCACCAAAAGATCAGCTTACAGCCATCAATTTCAGCACGGTAAAGTTATACAGCTCAGATCTTGGTTATGAGATCGATAACCCATCGTACCAACAGCTGAACGTGGAAAATAACAAACCCATCATCCTATTTGCAGCGAAAGGTCCGATTTCTACCAAAAAAGAAGCGGGTAACATTTACAAAGCAGCCTTAAATGAAGGCAAATGGGAAGCAACACGAGTCAGCACAACGAGTAATTTTTCTATCTATCCGTTACAGGTCGATGAAAAAACGATTGCCTGGTTAAAAGCAGAATCTGTCAGTGATTATAGACTTTATTTAGCAAGCCAAGTTTCAGAGATTAAGAGCGCGAGTGAGAAAATGGGGAAGGAAGATCTATATACCGCCGCGTTTGATGCGCTTACAGCTTTCGTCGTATCGTTCATCGCAATGACGAACGCGTTCATTTGGGTAGTGCCACCTGTATTGTTTCTAGGCATTCTTTATTTCGTACGCATTGATGTGATTGAGGATGAAAAGCCTTGGGCGAAATGGACGGCAATCGCACTTTTTGTGATTACACAGCTTTATGTCATCCAGTCTCTGTTCAACAACTCATTCTATACGCTAGCTCCAAAGTACCTCACCTTTACCGGGAGCTCATTTATCATTCCTCTGATCGTTTCCGCTATAGCTTTGTGGGTAATGCAGGTTGCTAGAGATAAGGATTGGGGATTGTTTGCACAAGTCTTTTATTTTATTGGACTTACGGTACTGTTCGAACTTTTTGTTGTTGGAACGTATGTTTACTAGGGCTTGTTCCTGAGTAATTTAGCGGATTGGCCGGATAATCTGTCCAATCCAATGGATTATCTGTCCAATTCACGTAATAATCTATCCAATTGATTCATTAATCTGTCCGATTGAAGAGTTAATCTGTCCAATCTATTTTACGTTGAGTTTACATTGATACATCTGAGAAAAAAGGACCCTGTGGAAGGGTCCTTTTAAAGTTATACTTGTATTTTAATATGCTCCCAAACTCTCAGGACTCGGGTACACATAAGGATCTTTGAGCGGCTTAATTTTTTCTAGCGACTCAACCTGCACTAATGGCAGACGGACTTTGTTTAACTCTGTTTCATCGATGGTTCCTGTAACGGTATACCATTCATCCGCTTTAAGTTTGGATACTCCATCGCCTTCGATAATGGTTCCATATACCACGGCATCCGCGCTGCAGCAGTTCATCGAAAAGCGCGCAATAACGGCTTGATTCTCACTCATCCCGTCTTCACGATACACGAACCCGGTAGTCTCGATTTCTTTTCCTTTGAACTTATCCAGGTAGATATCCAAAACAGTCATCGTATCGAGATAGTAATCAGATGTTACTTTCACTTTATCTTTCGCCAACTGTTCTTTTCCGAACTTTTTATAGTACGCCGTAACATCATACGTTTCGACCGGATTTTCTTCCTTAACGTTCTTTTCCATCTCTTTTATATAACCTTCCGGATCATCTAAATAGGCTTCCACATCAATATTCTGTGTAGTGGTTACTTTACCTTCCTCCGTTTTTTGAGCAGGTTTAGCATACAGTCCTGTACCGTAACGAATGCCACGCTTTTCTGCGACTGAGCTGTCCATCGCTTTTTCAGGGATCATGAATCCTGTAAGAAGAGGGATCACAAAGATCATGTAGATAAAGAAATGCTTGAGCGGCCTTCCCTTGGGTGTATGATCCACACCACATCCACATGCATCATCATGCTGTTCATCAGATCTTCTAAAGAACTGCATCACACCTAAAATTCCTAAGATGCCGATCGCAAAATAGACAAAGATATGCATTTTCGGTGCTACATAATAATTCAGTTTCCCTGTTGTGATTAATCCGATCAGCAGGAGCATGAAACCGATTAAGATAATACCTCTTAAATACGTATGAAAATCACGACTCTCTTTGTTCATCGTATCCTACCTCCCTTTCTATGCTACAAATTGATACACCATCGTTACAGCAAATACAGTCAGCGTTATTAGTCCCATTAACACGAATACAAAGCGGGTTTTAAAATAAGCAAACATCATAAGCATGTTCTTTACATCAAGCATCGGACCGTATACCAAGAACGCGATGATTGAACCTACCGTAAACGTACTTCCGAATGATGCAGCGATAAAGGCATCCGCCTCTGAACAAATGGATAGCAAGAAAGCAAGACCCATCATTAATCCTGTTGATGACCACTCATTCCCACCAAGCGCCAATAGATCATTTCGATTGATAAATACTTGGAACATACTCGCTAAAAATGCACCAAAAATAAGAAACTTCCCCGTATCAAAAAACTCATCAGATGCGTGATACACCGTTTGTTTCCAGCGACTCATCGTAATACCATGTGAATGGTCGTGAGCGCCATGCTCTATGTGTGATCTGAGTTGATCTTTATTGCGAAAAACCCAATAGACGATCAATCCGATGATGATTGCGACAAGAAGTGCCAGTCCAATCCTGCCATACACGACTTCCATATTGTTACGGAACGCATAAAAAGTGGATAGAATAACAACTGGGTTCACGATAGGAACGGTTAATAGAAAAACCGTTCCAAGATGCAGTGGAAGTCCCTTTTTGATCAAGCGTCTTACGACAGGAATGATCGCACACTCACAAACAGGGAAGATGATTCCCATGAACAGAACGACTCCGATACCTAAGAATGGATTCTTTGGTATTAACCGTTGGATGTGCTGTTCTGTGACGAAAGTTTGGATCAACGCCGAAACAAAAACTCCTAATAAGATAAATGGAACAGCCTCTATTAATATACTTAAAAATACAGTGTTCACATGCATGATAGAACTCGGTAAGTTATCAAATACCGAATCATTTTTAATCTCTTCCATAAATAGAAAAGAAATAATAAAGATAGCCAGCAATAAAAGCCCTATCATTTCTTTTCTTATAACATCTCTGGTTGCAAGGTCTCTCATCGTCTAACGCTCCTCTACTTCAATTGCTCTATGTATTTTTCTACTAGGTTCGTGATAAATTAAATCTAGTATCTTCGCTCAAAATTATAGGAATGCACCCTATATTTAATCGTAATTATTACGTTTTGTAAAGACCAAAAAAAGAAACCAAGGTGAATTACCCTTGATTTGCTAAACGTTTATATAAAGCATGTGTCCCGCTATCCTCTTCACCCATCTCAGCAAGCTCGTCGTATAGCTTTTTCGCGAGTTGTAATCCTGGTGTCAATAATCCCATCTCTTCAGCTGATTTCAATGCGATGTTCATATCTTTTATAAAATGTTTTACGTAAAAGCCTGGAGCAAAATCTCCTTTTAGAATTCTTGGTCCAAGGTTGCTAAGATTCCAGCTTCCTGCAGCTCCCGATTCGATACTCTTCAGTACGTTCTCTGGGTCTAATCCTGCTTTTTCCGCGTAAAGAATCGCTTCACAAACTCCCATCATACCTGAGGCGATTGCGATCTGATTACACATTTTCGTATGCTGACCAGACCCTGCTTTCCCTTGATAAACAACATTCGTACCCATTTTAGAAAAGATTGGCTCCATATCGTTGAATGCAGTTTCTGAACCACCTACCATGATGGAGAGTTTTGCATCTCTTGCACCGATATCACCGCCTGAAACAGGCGCATCAAGTGCTGCAATATTTCGCTCAGCAGCCGTACGTTCAATTTTTTGTGCAAGCTGTGGACTAGAAGTTGTCATATCAATTAAATAAGAACCCTCTTTTGCATGTGCGACTAATCCTTCAGCACCTAGGTAGACTTCTTCTACATCTTTCGGATAGCCAACCATCGTGATGATCACATCACAGTTTTGAGCGATTTCTTTTGGCGTGTCTGCCCAATTAGCTCCTTTTTCAAGAAGATCTTCTGCTTTTGCTTTCGTTCTCGTATAAACATGGACTGGATAACCTGCATTCATCAAGTGACCGGCCATGCTTTTTCCCATTACACCTGTTCCAATAAATCCAACACTTTGCAAATTTCCTCACTCCTTTCACTCATTATAACGAAGAATAACGAAAATAAAAAAGACACCGCTTATTAAGCGATGACCTCCCCTTGAAGAATGCGTTCAATTTTAAGTTGAGCTAGCTCATAATCCATCTCTAGGTTTGTTAACATCGATAGCATGTCATCGTTCGAATGCCGTTTTAAGAGCTGGTATAAGTTTGGCTTTCGTATCTTAATCATGGTCATCATCTCGATAGTAGGTAATGTTCTTCCTGTTGGTTTGATACGTAAAAAAGAGCGGATGTATTGTGTGAAAGGGGGTATGGCCTCTACAGTGTCTGGTACTGTGTCTAATAGCTCCTGAAGCTTCAATAATGAATCAATCAGTTCTTTGTTTCTTTCCACGAATTCGTCCCTCATCTTTCTCCGATATTGTGTTACTAGGTTAAAATTTCGCCTATTTAGGCAATTCATAATAAATATCGGCAGTTTCATAGAAAGTTTAATGAGGGGTCTGACCCCACACAATTTATTTTCCACACTCATTTACTCTTCAGCACTTAAGAGAATACTTCATTTACGGCCAACCACATTCCTCTTTTCAAGATCTTGGTCATTTAAACAAACATGAAATGCATCCAATCTTACTAGTACACTGCAACACCTTTTGACCTGTTTCTTTTCCTTTTATGTAAATCCCGCACAGTCCTTTAGGGGTATCTTTCATTTCCCTTATAAGTCCACCCTACTGTTTATTCGTTTTCGTATTTACGCACCTGTATATAAATGGTAAATTGAACTTGTCGACAAAGGGGTCCCGTATTACGGCAGGAGGTTTGGAATATGAAAAAACATCTAGTTACTAGTGTTTTAGCATTCTGTCTCACAGCTTTTTCGGTACCAAGTGCTTTTGCTCAAGATCAGATTACGTATAAAGATGAAATCCTAAGTATGCAGCCAGATTTAACATCAGCTGAGTTACTTTCTAGTGTTCAAGCTATCGCAAAGAACACAGGCGCTACAGAGGATGCACTTCTAAAAAAAATCTACGAAGAATTAAAACATGATCAAACAAAGAGCAAGGAAGAAAAGCAACAAAGCGGTAAGGTCGGTACAATGGGTAGCAGCGGAGGAACTGTTTCTGTTGGACCTAGCTCGAAAGGAAACTTCTATTACACCGCATCTCAAACCGCCTACATGAATCATGGACACGTGGGCATGTATTACTCAAGCGACGTCATTGTTGAATCTGTACCTGAAACAGGTGTACGGACGATCTCAACCACTCTACGAAAAGTGGATCAAGGAGACGCACAGGTCAAATCGGTTACAACAAGCTCGTCAAACCGTGATAATGCTGCAAACTGGGCATTTAGCCGCGTAGGCATTGATGCATATTCTTATAACTTCGTGACCAACCGTTCGACTTCACATATCGGTGATAAGAACTGTTCCAAACTGGTCTGGTCGGCCTATAAATTAAATGGAAACTTAGATTTAGACGTAGATGGCGGGTTAGGAGTATATCCTCGGGATGTCCGGGATGCGCCTGGCACACAGCTCGTCCGGAATATATAAAAAATAATAAGGCGATAAGGACGTGTAACTACGAACTTATTGCCTTATTTCTTACAAAAGGAGAGTACAGTGAAGAAAATATTATTTTTTTCTTTAGTCACACTTTTCGTCGGAGGCCTTGTTTATCAATTTTTCTTTAACCAACATATCAGTGCTTCACTTTCAGTCAAAAAGGAGGCAATAAAGGATAAAGATATCTTATCTGATAAAAGAGCTGTTCTCTATTTTTCAACGACTGCGGACCAAGACATGGATGGTAGAGGAATCAGCCTTGCTGTTTTCATCAATGACAAAGGGGAAGCAGATGCCTTTAAGATGAACGGCTTAGAGCTTGGAAGTGTTGCTGCAGGAAATAACGAGGTTCTATTAGTCGATAGAGATAAAATTCGTTTAGTCGGAGATACCTATAAAGAGTTTAATATGAAGAAATCACAGTACACGGGTGAAAGAACAGGTTATCTCGAGAAAGAAAATTTATTTTTTACTCTTTTTAATTCTGGCTTTAATTCGAACGGTGGCTATGATTCAAATATTTTATATGGTAATGAAAAGGGATTTCATAAAGATAATATTCCTTATTATATTGGAACTTCCGGGGTGGATAAGGATGAGATCATCGCACTAACAGAAAATATCGAGGCAAGTGAATATTTTTTACGAAAAATAACGCCCTCAAAAAATAATATGGAAATTCAAGATATCATTCAAATAGAAAAACCTAAAAATTCTAGCTTAAGTGGATCTTCTCCCATCCTTGCCGACAATCAATACTACTACATGGTCTTAGAGAGTACACCCGAGAACGGTGTATCTAATATCTTAAATTCAGACGTTATACTTTATCGCATTAACAAGAAGACGCTACAACAAGATGAATTTACCATCTCTACTTATCGAAACGAAAAAAACCTAACCGCACATTATCCATTCAATATAAAAAACTCTGCCCATTTATATAACGACATCTTATACTACGCTAACGGACTAGGTGAGGTATTTGCTTTTGATACAAAAACTCAAGAAATGACGAAAAAATTCACCATGAAAAACGTTAGAAAAGATGGCGTTCGATTTCATGAGCAACTCTTCTATAAAGATGACAATCTTTACGTCGTAAGACATGACGCGAAACTTAAAGAAAAGTACTACATCGAGCATTATTCATTAACCAAAGGAAAGAAGATAGAAAATATTAAAATCAATGGCTTAAACGACATCCTACAATCAATCAAAGGCAAGTCAATCTACTCCTATGATTTTAAGATGCTGAAATAAAAAATGTGAGTCTGGAACTTATTCAAGTTCCAGGCTCACATTTCTTTTTATTTTCACTCGATAGATTACAATGGCGATAACGACGAGAATGGTATACACGATAAACACATTCCGATAGATAGCATCTAACGCCATTCCTTGCTGTCCCTCAATTAAGAGTCCAGCAACCGCTACACCGAGCGCGCCACCGAAAAATTGCACAAGCTGAAGCATACCCATTCCAGATCCTACTTCATCCTCGCTTAAGATTCTAGAGTTTTCATTAGCCAAGCTTGAAGTTAAGCTAGAAAATCCGATACTCGTAAACATGTAAAAGATTGCTGTCAGATAGAATGCCTTTGTCGCAAAAAGAGAAAACATCACGACGGACAACAACAGTGCTACAAGTCCCGTTCGCATCACAGGCAGATTTCCAAACTTATCGATCCAGCGTCCGACGTAAATAGCCGCTAGCGCGGAAAGCATGGCACCCGGAAAGATAACAAACCCAATCGTAGCTGGTTCTTTTCCGAATAAGTTTGACAACATGACGGGCATTACGAACAACAGGGCAAAATGGGTCATGAACGCGATCAGTCCGATGATTAAGAGCGACACATACAGCGTGTTCTTAAACAAACTCACACGAATGAACGGATCTTCCTTTTTCTTTGAATAGAATACAAGGGTGACAAAGAATAGTACACTTAACCCCAACAAGTACCATGAAAACGAAGAAAGATAGAGTAATAACGAAGTTACGCCACCACCTGTTAACAGTGCACCCACAAAGTCGAACGACCCTTCCCTTTTTTGTTCTACAGGAAGATAAACCTTAAATACTGGCAGCAACAGCAGCACGAGACCTGTTACGATGAATAAAAAATTCCATCCTAACAACTGTGTGATACCGCCTCCGATAACAGGTCCTAACCCGAAGCCAAGAGATGCCGCTGATGAGATCAACGACATAGCACGTCCTCGTCTTGAAATCGGAATATATCTTGTGGCAAGCACCATGCCTAGCCCTGGAACTGCACCCGCTCCCATTGCCTGAACCATACGACTGACCAATACAAACTCAAAACTATTTGAAAAATAACCGATGATAGAGGCGATTCCTAAGATGATCACACCTGTAAATAACAACCTTCCAATCGGTATAAAATCTGACAATCTACTGAATGTGATCGTCGATAAGGCAAACACGATCGAATAGCCTGAAACAATCCATGATCCTGCAGTAGGACTTAGATCAAACTCCGAGATAACACTCGGCAATGCTACATTAAACATCGTCGTGTTCATGACCACAAGCCATACTGTTAGGCTCCATAATGGAATGATTCGGTTCTCCTGAATCGTTCCATACCCTTCCTCTTTAGCCATTCGTTCACCTTCTTTCTCTAATGCTGTTTTCGTATTCATTGTTGCTTTGATAGCAGTTAATTTCCGTTCCAGGTTGCTCGCTTTCCGCGGGGCAGGCGGTGAGCCACATTTATACGTTTCACTTTTAAGTGTCTCACCTGCCCGCCTGTCCCGCAGGAGTCTCACACCTTCCACTCCAATCAACTTCTCAAAGAAGCGTATGAAAAACAAAGATATTAAAGCAAAATTCTTTTAGAGAACAGCCTTCTCTAAAAACAATATTCCCATCTTATCATGGGTCTATAGAATTAGCGTTACGTTTTGCTCAAAAATATTTCAGGTCAAAAGACCATCTCTTCATTTACCAAAATAAGTACTTATTAACTGTTTTTACCATACATTCAAGGAATTAAAACACACCTATAGAATTATTACCTTGATATTAAAAATAAGGGGTGTACGCTTGAATGAAAAGTTTTTTACGTAAAACATCTAGTTTCACTTTAGCCTGCTCATTTGTTTTTTCTGCTTTTTCTGGTGTATCTGCTGCTCCATCTGCGAACAATTCCGAGCCAGAACTAGCACCGCTTTATGGGAAGTACGATTTAAACTCTTCTCATGTTACAAAAGTAATGGTTGAATTAAAAGAACCTTCTGTACTAGAAGCAAAAAAGAAGGGTCAAAAACAAACAAAATCCAATTTAAAATCCAAACGTGAAGCAGTGGTGAAAGAAATCTCCACACGCTCCAAAACATATAAAGTAAAGAATGAGTATGATCATGTTTTCTCAGGGTTTGCTCTAGAGATCGCAGCAAACGAAATCCCAAACCTTTTATCAACGCCTGGTGTAAAAGCCGTTTATCCGGATGTTGAATACACCACAACAGGTGATGACATGGGTGATCAATCATTCGATGATGTTTCCCCTCAAATGATGAATTCAGCGCCTTTTATCGGTACTAATCAAGCTTGGGAGTCTGGCTACACAGGCGAAGGTGTGACGGTTGCTGTTATTGATACGGGGGTTGACTATACACACCCAGATTTGGATCAAGCATTCGGTGACTATAAAGGATATGACTTTGTTGATAATGACAACGATCCACAAGAAACGCCTAAAGGCGATCCGAGAGGAGCGGAAACGACACACGGTACTCACGTAGCGGGTACAGTTGCAGCAGATGGCGGCATTAAAGGGGTAGCACCTGATGCCACATTATTAGCGTACCGCGTATTAGGACCTGGAGGCAGCGGCTCGACTGAGAACGTAATTGCCGGGGTTGAAAAAGCGGTAGAAGACGGCGCAGATGTTATGAACTTATCTCTTGGAAACTCGCTAAACAACCCTGACTGGGCAACGAGTATAGCGCTTGATCAAGCGATGTCTGACGGCGTTGTAGCAGTAACGTCTAACGGAAACAGCGGACCAAACAACTGGACGGTCGGCTCACCGGGTACGTCTAGAGAAGCGATTTCTGTTGGAGCTACACAGCTTCCATATAACGTATATGCAGCTACTGTAAAAGCAGGAAATGCTAGTTTTTCATCCGCAAAAGTAATGGGCTTTCCGTCTGAAGAATCCGTTTTAGCACTTAACGGAAAAACGTTGCCGATCGTCGATGTTGGCTTAGCCGGAACAGCTGACTTTGCAGGAAAAGATGTAGCAGGAAAGCTCGTTTTAGCACAACGCGGTACGTATGCGTTTGTAGATAAAGCAACGAATGCGAAGAACGCTGGCGCCATCGGAATGGTCATCTACAACAATGTTGCGGGCGAGATCGTAGATGTGCCTGGAATGGCAGTTCCAACCATCAAGCTAACGAATGCTGAGGGCGTTCAACTTAAAAGCTTATTAAGTTCTAACCCAAACACAACGGTAACACTTGGCACCAAGTTTGATAAACAGGTCGGTGAATTGATGGCTGACTTCTCCTCCCGAGGTCCTGTAATGGATACGTGGATGATCAAACCAGATGTTTCGGCACCTGGTGTAAACATAGTGAGTACTGTACCGACTCATGACCCTGCAAATCCGCATGGTTACGGAGCGAAGCAAGGAACAAGTATGGCCTCTCCACACGTTGCAGGTGCTGCCGCTCTTTTATTAGAAGCACATCCTGAATGGGGTGTTGACGATATTAAAGCCGCTCTTATGAATACAGCGAAAGATCTATTCGATGCTAGCGGAAAGTTATATCCTCATAATACACAAGGTGCAGGAAGCATCCGTGTCGTTGAAGCGATCGAAACAGAAACACTCGTATCTCCTGGCAGCCATTCATTTGGCGTTTTCTCCAAAAAGAAAGGCAAGGAAGTTAGAGGCGAGCACTTTACGATTAAGAATTTAAGCAACAAGTCAAAAGACTATTCTTTTGATGTAGATCTTGAAGGCGTAAAAGTAACAACAAGCAAGAATTTGAAGATCAAAGGAAATAGCTCAAAAGATGTTAAGTTTAATGTACAAGTGGACGCTTCTAAGTTGGCAGCTGGCTACCATGAAGGAACGATTACCATCAGTGACGGAAGCAACGAAGTAGTCGTGCCGACGATTCTTTTCATACAGGAGCCTGACTTCCCTTCCATCACGAGCATCAGTGCTACAGCACTAGGAAATAATGCATTCACATTTTCGGCATACTTCCCTGCCGAAGCCGACAAAGTCGATCTGTTTCTATACGACAGCAACTTGACGAAAGAGATCGGTCTAATCGGCAGCTATGAAGATGTTCCGAAGCAATATAACGATTTTCAATGGGACGGTAAGATCGCTGGACAAGCCGTTACACCAGGAAAATATCGCGTTGTCGCATTCGCTGAAAGAGGCGATAAGCTCGACAGTCGTTACACGGATGTGATTACGCTTCAATAAAAGAGATCCCTTACCGAGTTTTCGGTAAGGGTTTTTTTATCGTTATCATGAAATGGTATGATAGTAAGAGAATAATCAGGAGGATCAATTATGAAACTATGCGTACTAGGTGCGACCGGAAGAGTGGGACAATATTTTACTAAAATGGCGTTAGAGAATGAAATAGCTGTTCAAGCATTGATTCGTAACCCAGATAAGTTTCCAGAAACCATTTTAAATCAGATCTCTTATAATAAAGGAGATGTAGTAGATAAGGAATCCGTGGCTGAGGCGATGAAAGGCTGTGATGTCGTTTTTAGTGCTCTTTCAACAGACGGAGCTAGTGTGCTTTCTGAGGGTATGCCCATTGTTATTGAAGCGATGAAAAAAGAAAAGATTTCGCGCATCATCACGATCAGTACGGCAGGTATCTTACAAAGCCGCACAGAGCCTCATCTACTTCGCTACCAATCATCCGAATCAAAGCGTAAATTAACAAGAGCAGCAGAGGAGCATCATAAAGCGTTCACTCAGCTGCAAGAAAGCGGACTGGATTGGACCATTGTATGTCCCACATACCTACCAGACGGGGAACCTACCGGCACGTATCGAACGGAAAAAGATGTTTTACCGATCGACGGTTCTAAGATTAGTACTGGCGACACGGCTCATTTTGCGTTTTCTCTTTTAAGTAAAAATGATTTCTCACAGTCACGAGTAGGCATCGCGTATTAAAGCCTTCGAGGCATCTCTTGAAAAAAATAAACACCAAGACCTAAGAAACCTACTCCAATAAAGAAGATGAAAAACTTGATCAGCCATTTCGGAAATCGGCCTACTAGCTTATCTATAAATGCAACAAAGATAAACTCTACAAGAGCACCGAAAAACGTTTCTGACACACGTCCACCTTTGTAGTTCGCATCATAGCGCTTCTTGTGTTCGACTACTTCTTTTTGATAACGGATGCCATAAACGATAACAGCGATTCCGAATCCGCTCAGCACGACAGGTATGATCCAAAACCAACTCATCTCTCATTTCCTCTCGCTACAGAAAAGACTTTTGCTGTTCCCTATGATCAGCAAAAGTCTCCTGTTTTTTTATGAATAATACGGCGCGATCATCAAATAAACAATAACACCTGTCAAACTTACATATAACCACAGCGGCATCGTCCAACGCGCAATTTTACGGTGCTTCTCTACTTGCATATTAAAGCCTCTCGTAACTGTGATCAGCGCTAAAGGTACGATAACGATCGCAAGCAAGATGTGTGTGATCAAGATAAAGAAATACACATACTTAAGTGGGCCTTCACCGCCATAAGACGTAGACTCAGTAAGATAGTGATACGTTACATACGACAGCAGAAAGAACGTTGTACTCGTAAATGCCGCCAAAATAAAGCGCTTATGAAGCGTGATGTTCTTTTGTTTCACAAAATAAAGAGCAGCAAGCAAAAATACGAAAGTAAAGCTGTTAAAGATTGCGTTCAAACGCGGCAGCAACGTTACATCAAAAGCAATTTCTCCCTCATACTCTGGCAGGAAGAACAATACCGCAACAAGTACGTTGATCGCGATGGATAGTCCTATAATTAGCGGTGTATAGTTACGCTGTTTCGTTTCAGCCATTTGGTATTACTCCTTTTCCACTAAAAGTCTTTAAAACTTCTAAGATTCCTTATTATTTTACCACTCTAGACCCTATTCACAAACATATAGGCAACTGAAAACAGCATTCCCCATACAAGTGTCAATAATTCTTCAAAAAATGAAGAACTTAGCAAGAATACACCCTGGGGTATTTCCAGGTATGGATGAAGATTAATCCAGAAGTTTGCGTCATCAATCCACAAGTTTTCGCGTTGAATCCACGAGTTTCATGCCTGATTCCAAAAGTTTTGGCGTTTTATCCACGAGATGTCATTTGTCGACATTTTCTGCAACAGGTATACCCCCTGCCCATGTCCCATCGGTCCACACAAAAGAAAAACCGGCATACGGCCGGTTCTCCTCATCTATCACCTAAATCCATCTAAGCTTTCGCAAATTGCTCCTCATCCACTGTCGCAATAAACTTCTCTACTTCGCCAACAACAGATGCTACACATCCTTTTTCAAAAGGAGAGATCAAGCCAGCTTCTTCAACAAGCTTTGTAAAAGGTAAGCTCCCTCCCTTTTGACAAAGAGCAAAATAATCTTCCCATGCACGCTCAGAGTTCTCACCAGCACGTTTCCAAAACTGAAGAGCACAGATCTGAGCAAGCGTGTAATCAATATAATAGAAAGGCGAGCGGAAGATGTGACCTTGTCTATGCCAAAAACCACCGTTTTCCAAGTACTCTAACCCATCATAATCACGATGTGGCAAGTATGTTTTCTCAAGTTCTCTCCACTTCGAACGACGGTCTGATGGCGTTGCATCTGGGTTGTCGTATACAAAGTGCTGAAACTCATCAACGGCAACACCGTAAGGGATGAACTCTATAGCACCCGTTAAGTGAGAGTATAAATATTTTTCTGTGTCCTTCCCAAACAGCTTATCCATCCAAGGATACGTTAAAAACTCCATACTCATCGAATGGATCTCACAAGCTTCTAGTGTAGGGAACTGGTATTCAGGCACTTCGAACCCTCTGCTCGTATACATCTGGAACGCATGACCGATCTCATGCAGCAGCACGCGAACATCGTTATCTGACCCATTGAAATTTGTAAAGATGAACGGCGCCGTATAATCCTGTAGATATGTGCAATACCCTCCAGGTGCTTTACCACTTTTACTTTCAAGGTCCATGAGCTCATCTTCTGCCATATAGTTGAAGAACGCTCCCGTTTCTTGTGAAAGACCACTGAACACTTGTTTCGACTGATTTACGATCCACTCTGCATCTCCTTGAGGCTTAGGATTGCCTGTTGTAAAGCTGAACGGCTCATCGTAAAACTTAAACTCATGAAGTCCGATGCGCTTTTGCTGACGTTTCTTTAATTTTGTACAAAGTGGAACAATAATTTCTTTGACTTGTTCGCGAAAAACCTTTACATCTGCCGCGTTGTAATCTGTTCTTCCCATACGGTCATACGCCAATTCTGTAAACGTAGAGTACCCTAACTTTTTAGCGATTCCAGTTCGTAGCTTCACGAGCTCATCGTAGATCGAGTCAAACTTTTCTTGGTTTGAACTCAAGAAAGCGTTCGCGGCCTTGCTCGCCGCTTTTCTCGTTTCACGATTCTCAGATTGAACGTATGGAGAGAGTTGTGCTAGGTTCAGCTCATTTCCGTCAAACTCGATCTTTGCTGATGCCATCACTTTCACGTACTCTGAACTCAATTTGTTTTCTTGCTTAAGATCCTCTAATACATCTTCAGAATAGGTTTGCACTTTTAATTCTGCCAAGCGGAACAGCTGACTACCCCACTTACTTTCAAGCTCGTCTTTAAAAGGTGATTGAACAAGCGCTTCATGAAACGCTGTAACCATACCTTGATAGACTGGCAGATTTTCATCCATGAATGCTTGCTCTTCCTTATAATAGGTATCTTCTGTATTAATCGTGTGGCGAATCTTCGCCAGTCTTGCTTTTGATTCAAAACTGTTACGAAGCGCTACGACCTTTTTCATCGCTTCATTCTGCTCATCCGCCGAACTTGCGTCTTTAAAGATCTGTACAGCTTCTTCAAATTCACTTTTTAGGCTTGCAACATCAGGTCTTTCATATGTAAATTCACTAAATTTCATTCAAAAAGCCTCCCATTCATTTACATTCCATTCCTGTATTACCAATTCTACAATCCATTGCTTTTCTCCTGTAATCTCCTTCCCTTTTTCGGTAGAATGTAAGCAGAGAAACTAATGGCGGGAGACAATTGCTATGAAGAGCTTTCAATCTGATCCTTTTAAAGGAACTTTCGGCAGTCTTGAAAATTTAGCAGACAAGATCAGCGACGTTTTGTCCTGCCCTGTAACGATAGAAGATCAGAATCACCGACTCCTTGCTTACAGTACACATGAGGATGGAACAGATCCTGCGCGCATCGCGACTATTATCGGGCGGCGCGTACCCGAAAAAGTAGTGAACAGTCTATGGAAAGACGGCGTGATTCCTAGATTGCAAGAGAGCGATGACCCTGTTCGTGTCGGCACGATACAAAACGTCGGGCTTGGTGATCGAGTTGCGGTATCTATTCGGAAAAACAATGAAGTACTCGGTTATATCTGGGTTCTTGAAGTGGAAAAACAACTATCAACAGAGGATATGCAGTTATTAAAGCTCGCTGCTGCTTCAGCAAAAAGCCAACTACTTCAGATGCAGATCGGGACAAAAAAGAAACAAGAAAACCGGCAAGAGCTTTTCTGGAAGATGCTTACGGGCAACCTTCCTCAAGAAGAGCATATTTTAGAGAAGCTTCACGAACTCAACATATTACCTGTCCTACCAGCAACTGTTTTTATTCTCCAGCTAGAAGAAGAGATCACATCAGCTATCGAAAAAGATATTTTGTATCTTGCTGCGGTCAACCAGAAGATCAACGTTCTCTTATCTGCGGCAGACGCGAATCAGATGCTGCTACTCGCCTCACCTGTTGGTAAGGAACCGCCTTTAGAACTCGCGAAGTCCTTTGTAGAGTCCTTTTTTACACATATGAAAGAGCGCTTTTCTGTGTCAGATATAAAAGCAGCTTATGGCAGTCTCGTATCCTCTTTTTCAAACGTGGAAAAAAGCTATAAAGAGGCTTCGAGTGTACTAGCTGTTCAGGAAAAGCTCGGCGGAGAAACGTTGGCCTTGAACGGCTATCATGAACTTGGCATATACCAATTTTTAGATACCATTTATGAAAAACAACAAAGGCAGAACTATCACAATGAAATGATCAGAACGCTTCAAACCTATGATGCTCAGCACAAGACAGAGCTTTATCACACGTTGGAAACGTATCTGACGTTAGATGAGAACCTGAATAAAGCATCAGAAGTGCTTCATATTCATATGAACACTTTACTTTATCGTTTAAAACGGATCAGCGAGTTAACGAATATTGATATGAAGAGCCCACATCAGAAAATCATGATCTATCTTGATTTCAAGATGAATCGCTTATTCAAACAAGAGCGTTTGTGAATTATCACAAATGCTTTTTTTCATTTTCTAGATTCCCCACAATGAAAAGCTGAATCCCTCGAACTATACTGAAATCACAATTGAAAACGCACTCAAAGAGTTTACTTATATAGGAGGATTCACAAATGATTATTGGAGTTCCAGCAGAAATTAAAAATAATGAAAACCGCGTAGCGATTACCCCATCAGGTGTTATTACACTAACAGCAGCAGGTCACAAAGTACTTGTAGAGAACAATGCAGGTGTTGGCAGCGGATTTACGAACGAAGATTATGCGGCAGCAGGCGCTGAAATCGTAGCTGAAGCACAAGACGCTTGGTCTGCAGAAATGGTTATGAAGGTTAAAGAACCTTTAGCATCTGAGTACAAATTTTTCCGTTCAGATCTTATCCTTTTCACATACTTACACTTAGCTGCAGAACCAGCATTAGCAAAAGCACTAACAGAGAGCGGCGTTACAGCGATCGCTTACGAAACGGTAGAATTCAACCGTACACTTCCTCTATTAACGCCAATGAGTGAAGTAGCAGGACGTATGTCTGCACAGATCGGTGCTCAGTTCCTTGAGAAGCCTAAAGGCGGAAAAGGAATTCTTCTAGCAGGTGTACCAGGAGTACGTCGCGGTAAAGTAACGATCATCGGTGGCGGTGTTGTAGGTACGAACGCAGCAAAAGTGGCGATCGGACTTGGCGCTGACGTTACAATCATCGACCTTAGCCCAGATCGTCTTCGTCAACTTGATGACATCTTCGGTAACAGCATCCAAACATTAATGTCTAATCCATTAAACATTGCACAAGCTGTAGCTGAATCTGATCTAGTAATCGGAGCTGTACTCATTCCAGGAGCAAAAGCACCTAAATTAGTTACAGAAGAAATGATCAAGTCTATGACTCCAGGATCTGTAGTTGTTGACGTTGCGATCGACCAAGGTGGTATCTTTGAAACGGTTGACCGTATCACAACACATGACAACCCAACATACGACAAGCACGGAGTCGTTCACTATGCAGTAGCAAACATGCCTGGTGCTGTGCCTCGTACGTCTACGATCGCACTTACAAACGTAACGGTTCCATATGCACTACAAATCGCTAACAAAGGCGCACAAGCTGCAATCGCTCAAAATCCATCCTTAAAAGCGGGTCTTAACACAGCTGGTGGTTTCGTAACTTATGAAGCAGTTGCAACTGACCTTGGTTATGACTATGTTTCAGCTGAAGTTGCATTAGAAAAAGCAGTTCAAACGGTATAATCGATTGCATGATAGAAGCTAGCCTCAGAAATTTGAGCGCTAGCTTCTTTTTTGTGTATTCCTCATGTACATTTTCAGCATCTGTTCATTTTAGGCAGACGCAAATCTTATGTTATAAGGTACTTACACTTTTATACGAGGTAAACAGCAATACTTTCGTATATAACAGATTTATATCCGTACATAAATTTTTTTATCCGATTTTTCGCCAAACTAATCATCGCCCACAACATAATAACCACACAATTAACAGTCTAAATAGCACTTTTTCCCCAGTTGTTTACACAATCTTAATATTCTCATAATCTTTTCAAAATATTATCGGCGTATAATTCCTCACTGTAAGACAACTCGAAACAACAGGAGGCAATTATGACTATTTCAAAAAAAGTACTATCTGTTGCAGTGGCAGGAACACTTGCCATTAGTGGTTTAGCTATAAATCAAGCATCGGCTGATGAAAAGCATAAAAAGAATGAGATCAAAAACGTGATCTTTTTAATAGGTGATGGAATGGGGCCAACTTACACGACCGCATATCGCGCTTTTAAAGATAATCCAAAAACACCGATGATGGAAGAAACAAAATTCGATGACTATTTAGTGGGTATGCAATCTACTTATTCACACGATAAAAAAGAAAGTGTAACTGATTCAGCTGCTGCTGCCACATCAATGTCTGCAGGAATCAAGACTTATAACGGTGCTATTGCTGTTGATATGGAAAAACAAGATGTAAAAACCGTTCTAGAGCAAGCGAAACAAAATGGCAAGTCAACCGGATTAGTGGCAACATCGCAAATCAACCATGCAACACCGGCAGCTTTCGGTGCACATGATGAGTCACGTGAAAATTACAACCAAATCGCTGATGATTATTACGATGATATGGTGAATGGAAAGCATAAAGTAGACGTTATACTTGGCGGTGGTACTAGCTATTTTGAGCGTAAAGACCGCAACATCACAGATGAATTTAAGAAAGACGGCTACTCTTATGTAACGAACAAGGATCAGATGCTTAAAGATGACAATGAACAGATTCTTGGACTGTTTGCTCCAAAAGAACTTGATAAAAAAATAGATCGCCCACAAGAACAGCCTTCTTTAAAAGAAATGACGAACTCTGCATTAGACCGCTTGAACAAGAATGACAAAGGTTTCTTCTTGATGGTAGAAGGAAGCCAGATCGACTGGGCTGGTCACGACAATGATGTAGTTGCCGGAATGAGCGAAATGGAAGACTTTGAACAAGCGTTCCAATCGGCCATTGAATTTGCTAAAAAGGACAAGCATACTCTTGTCATCACAACAGCTGACCACTCAACTGGTGGAATGACAATGGGCCGTGATGGAGATTACAAATGGGATCCTTCTGCTATAAAAGCAGCAAAAAAAACGCCTGACTATATCGCAAAACAAATTGCCAATGGAGCACCTGTAGAAGAAACATTAAAGAAATATATCGATCTTGAATTAACACCTGAAGAAGTTCAGTCTGTTAAGGATGCAAAAGAAAAAAGCGGTGATGTATTAGAAATCGATAACGCCATCGAAAAAATCTTTGATCTACGCACAGGTACGGGTTGGACGACAGACGGACATACAGGTGAAGATGTAAACGTCTATGCATATGGTTCAGGTATGGAGAAATTCTCTGGCAAGATCGACAATACAGACACAGCTAAAGAGATTTTTTCAATCTTAGAAAAAAGTAAATCTTCTTTCGGAAAATAAATTTAGTACAATTAGGTCAATCTAACCAAAAAAGCATCCCGTTCCTCTACGGGGTGCTTATCTTTTAGGAGGTGCATCCATGCCTTTAAAAGGTTGGATCATGCTGATTCTGTCGGCTGCGCTCGTAACAGGCTGCGCGTCAGAATCGGATAAGAAAAAGGATACCCATGAAAACCATCAGCAGCATGAATCAAATAAAGCGGAAACTGAAAATCAGACAGAAAAACAAACCTATACCGATAGCTCTCAAGCTTCAGATGATACAAACTTAACCGAAATCAATAAAAAAGTGGAAGACCAAGATGGGTCTATAACGTTAAAGAAATATGCAAAAGTTAATAAACAACTGCAGTCTGATTCAATTGCGCTTACAATCGATGAAGTGAAGGTGTTACACTATGCACCGTCTGTAGATCTGATCGATTTCTTTCATGGTTATACAAAACAAGATGAATTTCCTTATGTACGAGTTAACGTAAAAATCTCTAATAATGGTAAGGAAAGTGTTCATTTCAATCCAATCGCTCAAATCAAAACCGATCAAGGGGAAACCGTAACGTGGAAAGAGGACTTTTACCTGGAGGAACTAAACGGAGAGATTAAACCCGGAGAAGAAAAGATGGGCAGCTTAGGATTTATACTAAACAAAACCAATGTTGAAAACTTAAAAACAATCACCATAACTTCTAGTGAAGTGGTAGATGATCAGAAAAAATCTATCTCAGATCCTCTAACTCTCACTGTTGATTTATAGACTATAAAAAACATCCATGCAGGCAGTCCTGCATGGATACTTTATTTTCCGGGAAATTCTTGTCGAATTTTAGCAGATAACGAATAGAAAATATAATTTACAGAAGTCCTTCCTTCTTCAAGAAATCTTCCGCTACTTTCTTAGGTGATTCTCCACCTACATTCACTTTATAATTCATCTCCCGCATTTCATCATCTGTAATTTTTCCTGCTAGCTTATCCAACGCATCCTTTAGTTCTGGGTACTTCTCTACCGTTTCTTTACGAAGCATCGGTGCACCTTGGTACGGAGGAAACAGCTTTTTATCGTCTTCTAAAACAGTAAGCTTATATTGACGCAGTTCGCTGTCTGTAGAATAGGCATCTACAACATCGATCTCACCTTTTTTCACCGCGTTATATCTTAGCTTCGGTTCCATCGTTCTCACATTTGCAAACTTAATATCGTATAGCTTTTGGATGCCTTTATAGCCATCTTCTCTATCCGAAAATTCTAGCGTAAAGCCTGCATTTAAGCTTTGGCTGACACTCTTCAAATCCGAAATCGTCTTTAAGTTATACTCTTTTGCTAACTGTTCAGGAACAGCAAGCGCATACGTATTGTTATATGCCATCGGCTGTAATAGTTGCATGTCGAACTTACTTTCCATCCCGCTACGAGCTTGTTCATATACTTTATCGCTATCTGTACTTGTTGCGTTCTCTTTTAAAAACTCTGCGATCGCAGTTCCTGTAAATTCCGGATAGATGTCTATACTTCCAGATTTCAATGCATTAAAGACAAAGGAAGTCTTACCCAGTCCTGGCTTAAGCTCAACATTTAAATCCGTTTCTTCCTCAATTAAAAGCTTGTACATATTGATTAAGATCTCCGGCTCAGAGCCTAACTTTCCACCGATCACAATATCTTCTTGCCCGCCTTTCATCGCGAAAGGAACAAGGATGATGAGTAGAGCCGCTATCAGGAATGCACTTACGGTTGTTAATGCTCGTTTAAATGACAACAGTTCGAATCTTCTGAGCAGGAAATCAAATAAGATCGCAAGCAATGCGGCAGGGACTGCTCCAAGCACGATCAACATCGTGTTATTGCGATCAATTCCTAGCAAGATGATATCACCAAGACCGCCTGCTCCGATCAAAGCTGCGAGCGTAGCCGTTCCAATGATTAAGACCATAGACGTCCGAATTCCAGCCATTATTACGGGCATTGCTAAAGGAAGTTCAACTTTCATCAATCTTTTCCTCGTGTTCATTCCCATCGCTCGCGCCGCTTCAATTAACGAAGAATCGACTTCTTTTATTCCCGTATATGTGTTTCTTAAAATCGGAAGCAGAGCATAAACAACAAGAGCGATAATCGCAGGGACCTTCCCAATCCCAAACAGCGGAATCAAAAGTCCTAAAAGAGCAAGTGACGGGATAGTCTGCAACACAGCCGTCACTCCGATAATCGGTTCAGCCACTCTTGGTTTTTTCGTTAGATAGATACCTAGAGGGATTGTGATGACCACAGCAAATAGAAGAGCGATAAACGAAATTTGAATGTGCTCAATCAGTGCACTTGCAAGTTCACCTTTTCGATCTTGAAATACTTGCATGAAATTATTCATCTCTGCTACCTCTTTCCTGCAAGTGATCTGCAAGATATTGAATAACAGCTTGTCTGTTCAGCGTTCCGATAATCGCACCATGATCTTCAACCGTCACTTCATTTTCACGGGTTAAGATATCGAGTGCCTCTTTCATACTTGTTTCTACTGAAATAGAAGCTAATTGATAATCCAAACCAATTTCATCTGCTTTCAATGGAACAACAAGCTTTCGAAGATCCATATTTTCAACAGAGCTTGCACTTTCTGTTCCTACGAAATTTCTTACAAAATCATCTGCGGGATTTTCAAGTAGCTCTTTTGGCGTTCCAACCTGTACGATAGACCCTTCATTCATCACACAGATCCGGTCTCCAAGTTTCAAAGCTTCTTTCATGTCATGTGTTACAAAAACAATGGTCTTTTTAATATCTCTTTGAAGCTCAAAAAGATCTTCCTGCAATTTTTCTCTGCTAATTGGGTCCAGTGCACTAAAAGGCTCATCCATAAGGATAATATTAGGATCCGCCGCTAACGCACGTACAACACCTACCCTCTGTTGCTGTCCGCCAGAAAGTTCCTTAGGCTTGCGATCTCGATACGTCTTTGGATCTAAGCCGACCATATCAAGAAGTTCATCCACTCTTTTACGAATTTTTTCTTTATCCCATCCTTTTAGCTCTGGAACGATGCTGATATTCTCCAGGATGGTCATATGAGGAAACAAAGCGATCTGCTGCAGCACATACCCGATATTCCAGCGTAATTCATCAATATTGTAATCACTAATTCTTTTGTTATCGATGGAAATCGTACCTTTCGTAAGACTGATCAGCCGGTTGATCATCTTAAGCATCGTCGTTTTTCCACAACCACTCGGGCCAATAACGACAAAAAATTCTCCTGGCTGTATCGTTAAATTTAAATCACGAACCGCAGACGTTCCATCTCGGTATTCTTTAGAAACATTATCAAAAGTAATCATACACCTGCTCCTTAGTGTGCTTTATCTATTACAAGCAGTATTTCCGTTTTTTCTATAATCAATAATCAATCTACCCTATGTATTGCACAAAGAAAGAGAATGTAAACTACTCGTGCACTACTTATTTAAGTCGTTTATTGATTAATTACAAAAACTGCCTTATAATGGGGAACTGTTGTGTTAAAAGTGTTTTCGCGGTTCGCAAACTCCCGCGTTATCAAAACTAGGAGGAATTTTTATGTTTAATTTTTATTTTGGTGTAGCTTTTGCACTGGTTAATTTTATATTGTTTTTAACGTGCTATAAGTGGTTTGGCCGTATGGGGTTGTTTGCTTGGATTGCAGCAGCTACCATTCTTGCTAACCTGCAAGTTGTTAAAACGATCGAGATGTTCGGGCTTGTAATGACTCTCGGTAATGTGATCTATGGAACGATCTATTTAGCAACAGATCTAATCAACGAGAAGTACGGGGAAAAAGAAGCGAAAAAAGCCGTTTGGTTCGGGTTCTTCACGCTCATTATGACGACGATTATCATGCAGATGGTGCTCGTGTTCCAACCGCACGAAAGTGACGTCTTCCAGCCGCATCTTGAAGCCATCTTTGGTTTTATGCCTCGCCTTGTGATAGGAAGTCTCGCTGCTTACTTGATCAGTCAGTACCTAGACGTTAAACTTTTTGCGAAACTGAAGAAAAAGTTCTCACGTCCTGACCAACTCTGGATTCGCAATAACGGAAGTACGATGGTGAGTCAGCTGATCGACACGGTTATCTTTTGTACGATTGCATTTGCTGGCGTGTTCTCATGGGATGTTTGGATTCAGATTTTCTTTACAACGTATGTGATCAAATTTGTTGTGTCAGCGGCTTCCACGCCGTTTATCTATATTGCAAGAAGCTTCCATCATCCAGAGGACCTTCAGAAACCAGGCGTTTAAATGCTCTTGAGAGTGGTTGATTTCCATTCCAGGATGCTCGCTTTCCGCGGGGTGTGCGGTGAGCCTCTTAGCGCTCTGCGCTATTAAGAGTCTCACCTGTCCCACTCATCCCGCAGGAGTCTCGCACCTTGCACTCCAATCAACTTACCGGTATGAAATTTAAAGATCTATAAAAGTAGAAAACTGTTAGTTTATTAAAAGGGTAAGACCAACTCGTATAAGAAGATGGTCTTACCCTTTTTTGTTATATCGTAGAACTACTTCAGCCACTTTTAGAGGACTTTTATGTAACTTCCCTTTTCAGCACGCTTCTTTGCCTTCGTGTTCATTTCTTTGATTTTATGGGATATATTTGAACCTTCTACTAATTTCCCATCTATGATGACTGTTGGGTCGATCAATCGAGGCTTTCCTTTTAAGTGAATATCAAACTCAATCTCGTTTTCTTGTAGCTTCACTGGCTTTATAAGTCCTTCATATCGAGCTACTAAGGACGACTTGTTTGATGTTCGGACTTTTTGAAGAACTTCCTCATCTGTAAGCTTAAAATCTGATAGTGTTATAACATCTAGCTCTAAAGCTTCTTTGAGCAATTTTGTTAGTCGATCATATCCGTATACATTCAGGGGATTCATGAAAAAATCTAAAACCTCTTTATAATACGCTTCTACGAACCATTCAGCCTGTTCCGTTCCTTTAATACAAATTAATCCTCGTGATACACACAATTTCTCCATAAAAAGAACAATCTCAAGCTTTGAAAGGTAACCGTATCTATACATATCTCTTAGTGTGTAGTCGATGCGGTCCGCACACAACAACGGTAATGGTTGCTCTAATAACGAATGATCACCTTTCATGATCTCTTCAATGGAAAATCCATGATGTTTCAATATACTTGGAATTTCTGAGTCCATAATGGTTTCCTCAAAGATTTCTTCATGAAAGTCTTCTGATTCATTATCCAGTACAAAATCGATCACATGAGAAAATGCAGTGTGGGAAACATCGTGAAGGAGCCCAGCGATTTGCTCTTGAAGTGTCCCTCCTAATTTTCTGATCAATAGCATTACGCCAACCGAATGCTCATATCGCGAAACGTTCCATTCCTTGTTTACAAGAAAAGAAGCACCGCCTTGATGAATGCCTTTTAAACGTTGTACCGGTTTAGACAATATTAAGTCCTGCAACACAGGTTCAACTTCGAAAAAACCATATATATCATCAACTATCATGCCTTTTCCCCTTTTTTTGTTTTTTTCATTTTAACATACCTGAAATCTCCTTCACTCCACATTTACACAACAACCATTTGTTAAGATTTCCCCTCATATAGACCTTATTTTCTTTAGAATACTAGGGAGGTTCTGACCATTCTTTCACCATTTTCCTTTGTTAGCATAATGATTGTGAAACCTACTTGTTGCATGAGGCGAGTAGGTTCACGATCAAACAATTATAAGGGGATGAATGATTTGAGCATGAAGAAGAAAGCTGTTGCATCATTACTTTCAATGGGGATTATTGGCTCATTCTACAGTACTTCCACACTCGCTTACGACCCGTCAGAACAAGTTCAAACTGTCGCACACCGCGGCGCTGCAGGCTATGCACCAGAGAACACGATGGCGGCGTTCCACAAAGGTGTAGATATGAAAGCTGACTATATTGAAATAGACGTACAGGAAACAAAAGACGGTGAGCTCGTTGTTATTCATGATGTTACATTAGACCGAACAACGAACGGAACGGGATATGTGAAAGACCATACGCTAGAGGAGATCCGTCAACTTGATGCTGGAAGCTACTTTGGGGAAGAATTTAAAGGAGAAAAAGTTCCTACTTTCGAAGAAGTTCTTGATGAGTTTCGTGGAAAAACGGGTATACTGATCGAATTGAAAGCAACCTATTACTATCCTAACATTGAAGAAAAAGTTGCCGCAGCCATAAAAGAACGAAACATGCATCTACCTGCTCATGATAAGATCATCATTCAATCATTTGAGTTCGAATCCATGCAACAGATGGACAAGCTTTTGCCTCAAGTCCCAGTTGGTATACTAACTTCTCGCTCAACAGATCTAAGTGAAGCGAAGCTCGATGAATTCGCTACATATGCTGAATTCGTAAACCCTAGCAGAACGCTTGTAAATTCTTCAATAGTTGATGAAGTACATGAACGTCATATGGGCATCATGGCTTGGACGGTTCGAAACCAACAAGAAGTTCAACCGCTCTTAGACGCAGGTGTTGATGGAATCATTACCGATTATCCAGATTATACGCCAAGACATAAATCAAAGTAAATGTTTATAAAAAGTGTTGAAGCTATGGGTTGCTTCAACACTTTTTTACTTAATTGATATTCTCTTTGATTATTTTGCATGGGTTACCTACAGCTACACAATTAGCTGGAATAGATTTTGTGACAACACTTCCCGCTCCGATGACAGTATTTTCACCTATTGAAACACCCGGTAAGATAACGGAATTTCCACCGATCCAAACATTGTTTCCGATTGTCACAGGCTTTGTGTTCGTTCGATATGGCGCTTCATTTGCTTGTGGATGCTTATTGATTCTTTCCAACACGCTTATAGGGTGTGTTGCCGTGTAGATTTGGACATTAGGTGCGATCAGTACGTTTTCCCCAATCGTAATCTTGTTGTTATCTAACAAAACACTGTTGAAATTAATAAAAGTATTGCGTCCTATCGATATATTTTTTCCGAATTCACATTGAATGGGTTTCTCAATCCAAACCCCTTCTCCAACGCTGCCTAATAATTTCTTTAAGATCTGTACTTTGCTTTCGGTCTCATCAACGCTTGTCGTATTAAAGGTCTCCACAAGCTTTTTGGCATCGAACGACATTTGTAAAAGTTCAGGATCTCGAGTGTTATAAAACTCACCGGATAGCATTCTGTCAAACTCTTTCATCTAATCCCCCCATGTCTATTTTTTCTTACTACCATCTAACAACAAAAAAGCATAGAAGTCCAAAACTTCCATGCTTTTTGTGATTTATTTATGTTTAGCCAATACTTCATCCAACTTTGCTGATTTTTCACTAAGCTTGTTATTGATTTTTTCATTGAGACTCAACCACTGGTTCATCTTCTCTAATGCAAGCTTCTCATTATTTGCTCTGAAAGCATCGTGCATCGCTTTTTTCGTTTCATGTGCTTGGCTTTGCAGAGTTCTTAACTCCTGATGAATCTGCTTCATCTCCTGCCAGCCGGCTTTATGTGAGCTTCGTTTTTCTTTTACATTCTTTTCTCCAGCCTTTACGTGCAGGTCGAAAAGCTGGTCTTTCTTTTTAACGATCTCTTTTTGAATCTCTAATCGTTCGATCTTAAGAGCGTTCGCTTTGTGAACCTGCTCCTCAAAATTTTTCATCTGCTTAAAGTGTTGACCTCTTTTATGAGACTCCACTTGGATCTTTTCTTGGTTGGCAGCCGACACCGTAATTGCACCACTCGTTAGAACGGAAAACGCCAGTGCAAGAGGAATAAACTTTTTCATCACACTCACTCCTTTAACTTTTATACAGGTATCATTTGTTAAAGGAGCGTAAATCTTACGTTCATATGTATGTAAATTCTTTGACATTTCATCATAACTTTTTGAGTGCACGGTTGACTGTCTCTCGTCTTAGACCAACAAACTGCCCGATCTCTTCTTGAGTCAGCACTTTTTCAATCTGGATATCCGGAAAATAATTGGCGAACCAGTTTTGAAGCTTTCTAATCTTTCCTTCTGGCGTCAAAGTAGACATCTGATTGATGCGCTGCTGCATCATTCTTAATTTCGATTCCAGCAATAATGCGACTTCTTTATACTTGGATGGGTCTTCTTCAAGTGACCTATACCATTGCTGCGGTTCGATCCGCGTGATCTCACACGGTAACAGTGCTATAGCCGTCCCGTTATACTCGTTCGGACTCGTCAATGAATGATGCGGGATCACTTCGCCTGGAATGATTAAATTCAACAAAACTTGGCTTCCATCTTCATGAACACGAACAATCTTTAATAAACCGCTATCTAACCGAAATAATGGACCTTCCTCTCCTTGCCTGAATAGAATCTCACCTTTTGCCATCAGCATGTATCGTCCTCCCCCTGCGTGTATCGTATGTATCACCTATTCTACACATCCTCCATATGCTTGTAGGTAAGGAGGATGAAGATCTATGAAACTTGCTCCGTTTATGCAAGAATTAACCCTATTGTACAGCATTGCCCTAATTGGTTATATCCTTCGAAAGAAAGAGGTCTTGCCACATGGCAGTGAACGCACTCTTTCCGTCCTCTTACTGAACGTAACATTGCCTGCATTAATTGTTTTTGGTATGGATGTTCCCTTTTCGATAGAAAACCTTAAGCAGTTTGGCTGGCTTTCCCTGATGTCAGCATTCGTCTTACTTTTATCCTCTCTCTTTTCTTGGTGGAGAGTTAAACAGTGGCAAATAAAAGACACACAGAAAAATGCCTTAGAAGGAATCATGATTTTTGGGAATCAAGGTTTTCTAGGCATCGCAGTCTGTTTTATATTATTCGGAAAAACAGGAGTGCTTTTTGCAACATTCTTTAATTTTGTTTATTTGCTGTGGATTTGGACGTATGGTATTTATCTCTTTGCTCGTCATTCCAAAGTTTTGCCGTGGCGAAGTGTCTTTTTAAACCCTGGCGTTATTTCAACACTGATTGGCTTCATTCTTTTGCTTCTGCCAGGTACCCTTCCACATGCTTTATCGAACACATTAGAAATGCTAGGAAAACCTACCGTTCCGCTTTCTATGTTATTGATCGGTGTTCTTCTAGGCGGATTGCCTTTTAACCATTTAATTAGTTTTTTTAAAAAATCACACTTATGGCTAGCGAGTTTTTACAAGCTTCTTCTGTTTCCGATGCTATTAATTCCTTATATTTTCTTTTCCTTACCACTGGAACTTGTAGTCGTAGCCGTTCTAACAGCTGGCATGCCTTCTGCTCCTACCATCTCGATGTATGCAGAGCGTTATGGAGAGGACGCCTCTTTTGCTGCAGCGGGTGTTATGTTAAGTACAATTCTTTCCTGTCTAACCATCCCACTGTTATATGCACTCGTGTTAATAATCTCTTCCTTTACCGGAGTCTGAGATCTCAAGCAGAATCTCGGGGTACGGTGCAAAGAACGTCTGACCAAGAATCTCACTGTCTTCAAAACGGATCGCGTACGACTTCAAAATCGTAGCCACACTAGAAAAGGGTTCTTTTTTGTTTGCGTACTTTTGAAGAAGCTCTTCAAAAAAGGCAATTTCTTTTACTGAAAGATGCGGCTGAAACCGTTTGAATATCTCGTACGCCACTTTCCGGTTAGAATCGCTTCTTGCCGTACGATTGAACAATTTGTTCATCGCTTTTGCATACAGTTGTATCGTGCGTTCTTCTCCATTTTCCTGCTCTTTTTTTAAGATCCGGTTCATCACTTTTAACGTTGGGTTGCTATAGGCCATAAACAGAAACTGATTTTTCTCATGAAAGCTTTTAATCGCTTGAAGCCCCTGCGGCAGTATGTTTCTAAAAGCAGCGAGCGTAAAAAGCTTCGTATAAAAACGATCACGAATCGTAAAGTTATTTAACCTTCCTTCTTCTTCAATCGCTAAATGTGAATATAGTTCAGCAACTCTGCCGCCAAACAACCCGCTCGAATGCCCAATCGCAGGACCTTTTTCAGTAGAGGCATACACCTTCACTTCTTTTAACCCACAAGAAGGAGAACGCGTCTTCAGAATAAACCCATCTGTATCAATGATTCCAGCCAGATAACCATCTGAAAATGTACGCATTTCGTTCGTGACATCACGTTGCGTTGATGGCTGAAGAAGAAAATGATCCTCACCCTTTTTCACAATACGAATCGTTTCTCGTGGCGTTCCTAGCCCGATTTCTACTTCTGGACATACCGGAACAAAATCTACATAGTCCATCAGTTTTTTGATCACATCATTATATATGACATCACCGTTATAGCGGCATGCTTCAAATTCAAGACACTTACTTACAACTACACGTGGTCTAGCGAAGGCTTCCATTCCAAAACTCCCCTCGATCTTTTTATCAGTGTTCCACTTTTAGATGAATTATTAACATAATTTCTGTAAAATGTTGGTTATTAAGGAGCGATTTGATGGCTTACTATGAAGATCTTCGGAAATATGTAGGAACCGCACCACTCATCTTACCTGGTTCTGTTGTTATTATTGTGAATGAAAAGGATGAAATATTATTACAGCATCGGACCGATGGCGGATGGGGATTACCTGGTGGCCTGATGGAGCTTGGTGAAAGTTTTGAAGAAACGGCGATTCGTGAAGTAAAAGAAGAAACAGGACTCGATGTTGAGGGCTTGACCCAGCTTCATGTCTATTCGGGCCAAGATCATTATATAAAGAATGCAAACGGTGATGAACTATATGCCGTGACCGCAGTGTATACGGCTCATTCTGTAAGTGGCAAACTGACCATCGATCACAATGAATCACATGATTTTCAATATTTCAAACATGATCAACTTCCTAAAGACACGTTAGGCGGTGCACGAAAATACATAACAAACTATATAGAGATGAAGAATCAGAACAAAGCTTACCGGTAATCAGGCCGGTCGCTCTGTTCTTTTTTCGTTAAATTTTAGTTCAATATAATCGCATACCGGCTCATAACCGATATTTTGATAGATTTTATTAGAAGTAGGGTTTGAGAGATCTGTATAAAGCGTGCAGAACGTAAATCCTTCTTTCAACAGGTGATCACTTAATGCAGCAACACAAGCGCTCGCATATCCTTTCCCTCTAAGATTCTTAGGTGTATAAACCAAATTGATCGAAACACCTTTAATATTCGGTCGGGTCTTAGCTGCCATCGAAACTGGCTTCCCATCCTCTTCCCATATAAAAAGAAACTCGCTCGCTACACGGATTTTTGCATACTCTTCTGCTTCCGCCATCGTCATAATCTGCTTCGTTTCTTCTGTCATCTCTACGATCCAGCGAGGCAAAAAAGCTAAGTCTGCTTTTGTGGCTAGTCTTAAACGACCGGTTAGAGCTGCAGGCTTGATAACAGTAGGAAGCGCGTAAAGACGTAGATCCATCAGCAATTTTTCTTCTAGATGATGAGCTGTCGTCCACTCTTGTGCGAACACCTTCCCAACAGCTTTTGGTGACATGATCTTTTGAATATAGTAATCTTCTTGGATCAAATAACGAACTAAGTAAGGCACTGCCGCAACACCATCTGTTTCCTCTTTTTCTAAAAGTAACAAGGCATAAGGTGGAATGAGCATCGCTGATAACATGATCTTTCCATTTTGTTTTACGGTAGCGAGAAAAGGCTGCTCGCCCTTCCATACTTTGTCTTCAAAACGCAAGCAGTTGCCAAGCATGATTCCTGCTCGATCTTCCTGACACAACAGAAAGTCTTCTACTTCCCTATAAAAAGCTCGTATAGATGAATAACGCGTGACCTCCATGATCGTGACCCTCTCTTTATCTATTAAGTCTGTAATCTTATCTATTTCCTCTCTCTAAAGAAAGATTCCTTCTTTTTAGAGATTTTCGTATTCATTGTTGCTTTTGAAAGTATTGATTTCCGTTACAGATGCTCGCTTTCCGCGGGGCAGGCGGTGAGCCACATTCGTACGTTTCACGTATAAGTGTCTCACTTGCCTACCTGTCCCGCAGGAGTCTCGCATCTTTCACTACATTCAATAGTCGAAGAAGAAAATCTAAATACTAAATAGCGAAAGTCTTTTTGAAAAAAGCTTCTTGAAAGAGGTTAATATCCATTTCAGAGTAGTTGCTTTAGCCTAAACAACATTGTCTCATCCTATGCAAGTTGAATGGAGAGGAAGGTTGCCGACTCCTATGGGACGAGTGGACTGTCCGAAAAGTGGAAGTGGCTCGTTCAGCCCCGACCAGCAAAAGTTGAATGGGCTAGGAAGGCGCACTTTGCCTTCTTAACCGTTTAACTTTTGACCTCGAGGGGCTAGCCACTGCAACTAGACAGGTGGAGACCCTTAACGGCGCAAAGCGGCAAGGGGCTCACCGGTCGCCCATGGAAAGCGTGCAACCTGGAGCGGAGATCAACTACTTTCAAAGACAACAATGTAATTACAATTTTTTATGTTCTTTAATTGGTTAAAGGATGCCATTTTCTGATATACTGACCATAACGTAAAGGAAGGTGAACGAAATGAGTACACATGTATTTTCAAAACGCGAAGAGATAGCAAATGCCATCACACACGGACTCGGTGTCCTTCTAAGTGTAGCGGTTACTTCCATTCTGCTCGTGTTTGCCGTATGGAAAGGAACAGCGGTTCATATTGTTAGCTTCGCCGTATTCGGAGGCACGATGCTGACGCTCTATTCAGCTTCAACCCTCGTACACGCTTTTCCTAAAGGACGGGTTAAGGATTTATTTGAGATCATGGACCACGCGGCCATCTATCTCTTTATTGCAGGAACGTACACCCCAATCGTGCTGATAGTTGTAGGCGGAGCACTGGGATGGACATTGTTTGGAGTCGTTTGGGGACTCGCGATCTTCGGTGTCGTTTTTAAAGTCTTTTTTACAAAAAAATTCGTTGTGTTATCAACATTAGGTTATGTCGCGATGGGATGGCTGATCACATTTGCCTTTCAAGATATTTCAGCAAACATGCCACCAGCAGGCATTCAGCTCTTAGTTGCAGGCGGAATCATCTACACGCTCGGCAGTATTTTTTATGTATGGCGCAGCTTTCCGTTCCACCACGCCGTATGGCATTTGTTTGTTCTAGCCGGCAGTGTGATGCATTTTCTTATGATGTTTTATGTGTTGCCTAACTAAAATAATTTCTTTAAAGAAGCAGATATGTTCTGCTTCTTTTTTTATGCTGTGGTTTTAACGATCTTAGCTTCTGCTGACTCTTCAGATTGAAATAAAAAGTGATAAATGATTAAACTTGTAACACCCATCAAACTAAACAGCAAAGTAATCGTGTTTGCTGAGAGAAATCCGCTCAGCATGACAAATAGTGCGGCAATCATTCCAGACACATGAAACGACAGTCCGTAGATCGCCATGTAAGAGCCGCGAGCATCATCCGGTATGATGGAAGCAACATAAGCTTGCTTAGCTGGAATATGAATCAGTTCACCAACAGAAGCTATAAACATCGCTATGATTAAAACAATGGGACTCGTGCTATAGCTGATCACAATAAAACCAATTGCGTAAGCAGATCCACCTCCTAGCATTAAGGACCGATCTTTAAAACGCTTAAAAATAGTAGCTACAAACAAACTTAATACGACGACTAAGATGGTGTTCTCTGCTTTTAGCAAACCGATCAATTGAAACCCATCTACTTCAAATAATGATGTAAAAGGTAGTAATGGCACTTGATCTTGTATATCGCTTACAAGTTTGATACCGATATATGTGGTCAAACTCTCCTCTAACGAGATAAGAAACAACCCTGCTACCGTGAAGAGGATAAATTTTCGGTTCAAAAAAATGTTTTTATAGCCTCCCTGCAAGATTTTTGTTTCGTTGGCGTCCTGAATCACAACGCTTGGCAGCCGTACATCTTCAAGCCATAACCATGTCACCACCCACGTAATAAAAGTAACCAACGCGATTCCTAAAAATAACTCATAAGGATAGGTTTTAAATAGGATAGCTCCCGTTACTCCACCTGCAGCAACCGCCAAATTCCCAAGCCAATAAGAGATCGTATAAATTGCTTTTCTATTTTCCTTCGTACTTGAATCAATTATGATCGCACCATACGCAGGTCCAGCCATTCCCGTAAAAAAGAGAATAACAATGAACACTACAAAGTTCACATATGCTGAAAGAGGAAATAACAGATTAAGGACTCCAGCAATCAAGTAACCGAAACCAATCATGCTCTCACTTAGTAAAATAACTCGCTTTCTTCCAAATTGATCGGAACGCCTTCCGCCAATCAACGCACCCGTTATACCTGATAGAATGACTCCGATATACATCAAACCCGTTGAAAACACCCCCACCTGATTAGAAAAAAAGATAGCTAGAAACGGAATGACAGTGGAAGAAGCAAATGTCGTAATAAACTGAAGCACTAACCTTAGCTGGATGTTGCGATGAAACGAAAAGAAATTCATGTTTATCTCCCCTTTTATGATTGATTAATCAATCATTATTAGAATAAAAAGCAACCGAAACACCTTTTAGCGTTTCGGATATAACAGTTGGAAAGCTGGAATCTTAAACTTTTCTCTAACCCGTGATACTGCATAGTCTGTAAACGTTAATCGAATTCCTAATAGAAAGCCAAGGTACGCTGTCGCTGTTAAGTCTTCATCAGATATTTCTAAAACTCCACTTTTTTGACCATTTCGTATGATCTGTTGAAGTTTTAAAATAAACTCAAGACTAAATTCATCTAAGACTTTAAACGGTTCTGGAAATTTCGTATGCTGTCCGATCACTTGCACGACCAGCTGTAGATAGGTACGCATCTCGATAAAAATAGTAATATGTTTGTCTATCATGCTCTTAATCTCAGCTAAAATATCTTCAGCATCCGGATCAAAGTCTAACATCGCTTCTCTATATTGGTTTTCTAAAGGCTCTGTAACTGCATGGTAAAAAAGCTGATCCTTATTTTCAAAGTACGTAAACACACTTCCAAAACTAACACCCGCAGCTTTTGCTACCTTTGCGATGGTCGTGCTCTCATACCCTTGCTCTGCAAACAACAGGATCGCCTGCTCTAAAATTTTTTCACGCTTTTGTTCCATCGCTTTCATTTGTTTATGTGATAAAGGCAATTGAGTAATCTCCTTTTTATGGATGATTGGTTAATCAATCATTATTATAGTGTATATGTTAAAATAAGTAAAATATTTTCGTGGAGGAAGTAAGAATGACTATATCCATTGAACACCAGCTTTATACGATGTGCATGGTTCAGGACGGAGATAAAGTTTTGTTGATCAATCGGCCAGACAATCGCGGCTTTCCTGGTTTTTTAGCCCCTGGTGGTAAAATAGATTTTCCTGAAAGTTTAGTAGAAGGTGCTTGTAGAGAAGTTAAAGAAGAAACAGGATTACGTGTTTCAAACTTAGTGTTCAAAGGAATCGATGAGTATGTAAATCCACAACAGAATGTGAGATACATGGTGTTCAACTATTGGACGGATACGTTTGATGGTGAACTTTTGTTAGATCCACCAGAAGGCGAATTGGTTTGGGTCTCGATGAACGAAGCATTAGATCTTCCCATGCAAGACTGGTTCAAAGAAAGGTTTCCGTTGTTTTTTGAGGAGGGTACTTTTGAGATTCAACGGGTGTGGGATGATTATAAAAAGAAGCAGATTGAGCTTTCCGTCATAAAAACTTAGAGAGGATACGGCTATTCATTTGTCGATAATTGTCTAGATTTGTAGACTCGTGGATATCCTCCTCAAATTTGTGGATTGAAGGACAAAACTCGTGGATTGAACGTCATTTTTCGTGGATTCAAGAGCTAAACTTTAGGAATGCACCTCTGAGCGCCTCCTCTAACTGCTTCTTTAGCCAATTAGTTAAGAAAGGATGGCTCCCACAAGAGCCATCCTTCATGAATTAACTACTTTTACTTAATAATTTGCAACTCTTTCGGGTATTTCGTCAATGTTTCATGCCCATCTGCCGTTACATAGACGTCATCCTCAATACGTACACCGCCGACATCATCAATATAGATGCCTGGTTCGATCGTATACGTCATTCCTTCACGAAGCACGCCATCGTTGTTGTCACTCATGGACGGGAATTCATGAACATCAATTCCAAGACCGTGTCCGATGCGGTGCGGGAAGTGATCTCCGTATCCCGCTTCAGCAATGTGGTTGCGTGCGATCAAGTCAATGTCACCGATGCGCGTTCCTGGCTTAGAAGCTTCTAACGCTTTCAATTGCGCCTGCAACACCGTATCATAGATTTCACGGCGCTTTTCGTCCAAATTACCAAACGCTACAGTACGCGTGATGTCCGAACAATATCCGTCAAGGACTACACCAAGATCGAATAAAACAAAATCGCCGTGCTGAAGTTTTCTCAAGCCTGGCTTCCCATGAGGCTGTCCCGCTTTTTCACCGAATAACACCATTGTAGAAAACGACATCGCGCTGATGCCTTTTTGCTTCAGTTCGTATTCGATCTTCGCGAGTACTTCCATCTCTGTTACACCCTCACGAAGTGCTGCAACTCCAACTTCAACTCCATAGTCTGCAAGTCTAGCCGCTTCACGCAACGTCTTTAACTCGCTCTCTTCTTTTATGAGACGAAGCTCGTTCATCAATTCTTCAGCTCCGACCAAGTTCGCACCATCAAACATACCAAGTAGCTTTTCGCCACGCGCGTATGGAAGTGTTTCTTTTTCAACCGCAATCGATGATGCTGCAGTCACTCCACGGTTATCTAAAGCAGCTTGAACCTTCGCCCAAGGATCTTCAGAATCGCTGTAACCTACAATCTCATACGTCCAGCCTGCGTCTTTAGCTTGCGAACGCTCCATGCCTGGACAGATCATGAACGGCTCTCCTTCTGCAAGTACAGCCACACCTAACACACGTTCATGCGGATCCGAATACAATCCTGATAGATAGAACACGTTTGCTGTCGTGTGAATGAACGCGAAAGTATGCCCTTCTTGCTTTAACCAGTTTTGTACCTTTTGAATACGTCCTTCGTTCATGTATATACCTCCAATAAAAGCCCGAGGGCTATAAAATAATCTCTCATACTCTATTGTAGAATAAACTCCCGTGAAAAAACAGAAGCACACATCGCAAGTAGCAAATGTGTGCTTAAAATTTAAAGCTTGAAAGAGGTTGATTTCCGTTTCAGGTGCTCGCTTTCCGGGGGGGCGTGCGGTGAGCCACCTAGCGCTCTGCGCTGTTAGGTGTCTCACCTGTCCCGCTAACCCCCAGGAGTCTCCCACCTTACACTCCAATCAACTTGCCAATGATGCCTTTTGTGAGTTTTAACCAAAAGCAACCTTGCTTCTTTCAATAAATTAAAACTGAACCTTAGACTCAATAAAGCTCTTAAGATCTGCAATCTTCACGCGCGTTTGTTCCATCGTGTCACGGTCACGTACGGTTACCATACCGTCTTCCTTAGAATCAAAGTCATACGTGATACAGAAAGGTGTCCCTACTTCATCTTGACGACGGTAACGTTTACCGATTGATCCTGTTTCGTCATAGTCCACATTGAAATCTTTCGCAAGTGAGCTAAACACTTCTGTTGCTTCTTCAGATAGCTTCTTAGATAGTGGCAGAATCGCTGCTTTATAAGGAGCTAGTGCAGGGTGCAAGTGCATTACTGTTCTTGAAGTACCATCTTCAAGCTGCTCATCTTCATACGCATCAATTAGGAACGCCAACGTTACACGGTCCGCACCTAGAGAAGGCTCGATGCAGTAAGGAACATAACGCTCGTTTGTTTCTTGATCGATATAGTTGAAATCTTCACCTGAGAACTCCATGTGACGCTTCAAATCGAAGTCTGTACGAGATGCAACGCCCCAAAGCTCGCCCCAACCGAACGGGAATTTATATTCAAAGTCAGTTGTCGCATTGGAGTAGTGAGAAAGCTCATCTTCATTATGGTCGCGAAGGCGAAGGTTTTCTGACGTCATACCCAATGATTTTAGCCAGTTTTCAGCTGTATCTTTCCAATAGTTGAACCATTCGATCTCGCTTCCTGGCTTACAGAAGAACTCAAGCTCCATCTGTTCGAACTCACGTGTACGGAACGTGAAGTTACCAGGTGTGATCTCGTTACGGAAACTCTTACCGATTTGTGCAATACCAAACGGCAGCTTTTTACGCATCGTACGCTGAACATTTTTAAAGTTAACGAAGATTCCTTGCGCTGTTTCCGGACGCATGTAGATTTCGTTTGAACTTGATTCAGTTACACCTTGGTGTGTTTTGAACATTAAGTTGAACTGACGGATGCTTGTGAAGTCATGGCTTCCGCACTCCGGACAAGCGATATTGTATTCTTTCACTAACTCTTCCATCTTTTCAAACGGAAGGCCGTCTACAATGATCTCTTTACCAGCTTGCTCAGCAGCATCTTCGATCAATTTATCAGCACGGTGACGCGCTTTACAGTTCTTACAGTCCATCATCGGATCGTTAAAGTTACCGATGTGACCAGATGCTTCCCACGTACGAGGATTCATTAAGATGGCTGCATCAAGACCTACGTTGTAAGGTGATTCTTGAACAAACTTTTTCCACCATGCTTTTTTTACGTTGTTCTTCAGCTCAACACCTAGCGGGCCATAATCCCACGTATTTGCAAGACCTCCGTAGATTTCAGACCCTGGAAATACAAAACCGCGGTGTTTCGCATGATTTGTGATGGTTTCCATGTTTTTTGTCATTTTTATTCCTCCCATTTAGGTTTTGCCTTATGGGTCGGCCGTTTTTTAAAAAATAAAAAACTCCCGTCCCAAGGCGCTATGCCCAGGGACGAGAGTTATATCTCCCGCGGTTCCACCCTAGTTGATCCGTATGTAAAAACGAATCCTCTTTTAGAAAAGCAACTCCGGATTGCCGTTTCACTAATGTCTCTTACTGGGCTCTCACCATCCCCAGCTCGCTAAAAAGAGTGTACATCTAGCTACTATTCATCCTTCACAGCTGCATATCATCTTTTATAATAAAATAATATTACCAAAAAACAAAAACATTAGTCAAAAGATTTTCCTATTATATGCAGTTATTGTTTATTTTGTGCCAGTTCATTTTCAATTTGCTCTAAAGTAGGGAGTGCCGTCATCGCTCCTTTAACAGAAACTGCAAGTGCTCCAGAAACGCTTCCGAACAACGCCATGTCGCTCGCTTCATCAAGGGTCAGGTCTTGGAGTGACCCATTATATTCATTCAATTGATGAAGTACAGCAGCAACATAAGCATCCCCTGCTCCGGTTGTATCTACCGAAGATACACGTTTTGCCGGAATGTACTCGCCGCCCTCTTTCGTCACCACATAGCTTCCATCATCTCCTAGTGTGATGAAGAGTAAGGGAATATCATATTCTTGCAGCACTTTAATGCCTTCTTCGACCTTTTTTAACCCTGTGATAAATTCGAGTTCCTCTTCAGAGATCTTAACGATGTCAGCATGCTGCAGCATCGATAGAATGGTTTCACGAGCTTGCGCTGGTGTCTTCCAGAGCGATAATCGTAAGTTCGGATCATACGAAACCCACATACCATTTTCTTTTGCGAGTCTTACCGCTTTTTCAGTAGCACTTTTAGAGGGTTCGCCAATCAACGAGATTGAACCAAAATGAAGAATTTTATGCTCTTTAAAGAGACTCGGTTGTACATCTTTTTCTTGTAAGAAGCGGTCTGCGCTCGGGTTGATGTAAAAGTCGAACGATCTCTCACCGTTTGGATCAAGCGTTACAAACACAGCGCCTGTTCTCACTTCTTCTGTCTTGTACACATGAAACGCGTTCACGCCATAGCTCTTTAATGTATCAATCATGAACGACCCTAGAACATCATCTCCCACTTTTCCTAAAAAAGTAGATGCTGACCCTAATCGTGCAACCCCAACGGCTACATTGGCTGGTGCACCACCAGGACTTTTCTGGTACGTCGTGTTCGTTTCGTCTGTTGGAATAAAATCAACAAGTGCTTCTCCTAATGAAATGACGCCTTTTTTCATCATAACCTCCCCCTTCTTATTGGAAAAAAATCAGGCATGGTTAGCCTGATTTCCAGATTTATTTCATTTTAACTTGCAATAAGGAAGTTTCACCTTTTGTTGCTTCAGACGCCGCACGCTTATCTAAAGATTCAACCGCATCACCATTTGTAATCACGATCGGCGTTACCGTGCTAGCCGCTTTTTCCTTAATCAATTCTAGGTCAAAGCTTAAAAGCTTGTCTCCTGCTTTTACTTTATCTCCTACGTTCACATGTCCCTCGAAACCTTCACCGTTCATGCTAACCGTTTCAAGACCAACGTGGATCAGAATCTCTGCACCAGCTTCTGATTGAATGCCGATTGCATGCTTCGTGTGGAAGAACTGAACGATTTCTCCATCGACTGGAGAGACAACAACACCTTCTGTTGGTTCTATCGCAATCCCATCGCCCATCATCTTTTGAGCGAACGTCGGATCTGGTACCTCTTCAATGTTTACGATTTTTCCTGTTAATGGAGCGATTAGTGTTTCTTCTTTTTTAACTTCTTTTTTTCCAAATAGTTTATTGAACATAATTTTTCACTCACCTTTCAGTTTGCTTTACTTTTATAATTTACACCTGTCTGAACGCTTTAAAACATTTCAGCTCTTAATCACAAACCCATGTTTGAAAATCATTGTAGCTCGTGGGATTGATTTCCGTTTCAGGTTGCTCGCTTTCCGGGGGGCGTGCGGTGAGCCTCCTCTGCGCTTTGCACACTTAGGAGTCTCACCTGTCCCGCTGATCCCCCAGGAGTCTCGCACCTTACACTCCAATCAAATTCGATGATGTAGAAAATCAAAAGATAAAAGCTGAATCTTTGATATAAAGAAAGACCAAAGAGCAAGAAACAAGTTCAATGCTCTTCAGGTCCTATTAAACAGGGTAAACTTTCCCTATAAAAGTAATGCAGTGCTTAACTTGTTGTCAACGAGAAAGGCTCTATTACTGATATAGCGCGTTGGACAATAAACGGAACAGATAATCCGTGTGATCACGAAATCCTGCTTCGAGTCCGATCAACGTAACGTCTTTTTGTGCTTCTTCTACAATAACGGCTTGACCAGCTGCTTGTTGGTTATTTTTCCAGTGCCCCGCAACAAAGAAGTCACCGTCTCCTAACGTTGCGATCGATTTTGAGTTTCCTAACTCTGTAAACCAGACTGGTCGATAAACAAATCCGAGATCTGCCTCTTTATAGCCAGCTGTCACTTCATCTTTTTCATAGTTTACATTGACAATTCCGTTGCTGTTGGAGCCGCCCGTATTTACCTTTATCGTTGTTAAGCCGAGCTGACTTGAAGCTTTCGCACCACCAGCGCCTACTGAAATATATTTTCCACCATTATTAATAAATGTTTGCACGTTGTTTTTGAAACTGTCATAAGCCTGCTTGCTGCCAATTACAAATGGCTTATTCGCTTCTCTCACATTCTCGTATTGCATCAATGCGTCCGTTCCGGCATATAGAAACGCATCGTACGAAGATAGACCCTTTTCTGCAACTTCTTTTGGTGTCACTTCTGTTACTGAGAAACCGAGTCGTTCTAATGCAAGCTTTGTACCCGCATGACTTTGTGCTTTATTCATACCGCCATCTTTTAATACAGCTACTTTTAGTGTTGAAAGCTTTTCTTTTTGAGCTGGCAGTTTCGCTGAATGCAGCTTAATTCCTGACTCTTTCACGAGCTTCTTATTTCTTGAGGAGAGGTTTTCTATATAGAAATTTCCTGCACCGTCTTTATATACACGCTCACCTTTTTTCATAAGATCGTTTACTAGTTTTACCGCTTGGACAGAGCTGTTAGAAATCACATAAGGCCCTTTTCCTTGTAAGGAGCCTTCATATTCCGCTTCTTTCACAGGCTTTGTTTTTGCATTCACCTTTTCATCCACTTCAATCGCTTCAAAGCCCCATAATTCTGGTAGACTCCAAGCTGATATGTCATACATAGCTGGCGTATCGTTCGTGATATCCTCGCCATCCCATAACATTGTGTTTGCGAGTCCAGCCTTTGCTTGGCTCATTGAAACGATATATGTGCCAGCCGGGTAGGTTTGTCCTTTTACTGAAAAAGCTTTAACGGCTTTTTCTACAGAAATATCATTTTCAATAAGATGGTTCACTGCTTTTTCTGTAACCGTCGGATCCTTTTCATTTACAGGTAAAACATAGGCATTCGGGAAAAATCCTTCTTCATGGTAAGGGTGATCAAAATTAATGCCACGCTCAAAGATCTCAATTTGATCTGTAAGCATTCCTTGTTTGTTCTGCTCAGCAAATTTCAATGCTCCCATCACAGCATCGTTTGCCCATCTCACACCATCCCAGTTGTTTGTCGGTGCTTCTAACGTGTAGCCGTATGCCCCATGATACATCGCATACATCGGTGTGAAGATTGGTGGATAATCGTCCCAACCTGCGCTGTCATCACGCTGCGGAATATAGGTTCCTGTCATATTTTTATAGAGATCTGTTTCATAGTTTGCTTTATTTCCAACGATTTCTGCTTCCATCGCTTTTGCTTGATCTAATGCCCATTTAGAGAACAGGTCATATTCATAGTTCGGGTTATGAGGCGGCGTACACGGCTCGATCAATCCAGGTTTTCCGTCATCACTGTTCACATATCCGTGAAGATCTAAGAAGACCATCGGATTCCACTCTGTGATCAGATCAACAGTTTGTTTCGTTTCCGCTTGTGAAAGAGTGATAAAGTCACGGTTTAAATCGATACCGTTTCCGTTGAAGCGAGTGCCGTCAACACGACCATCTGGATTTGCCACCACGTTAAAAATAAGTATGTTGCTGTCTAGAATTTCTTTTGTTTCTTCATCATTAGCATTAGCAAAACGATTGATCAGCTGAAGAACAGCATCCGACCCTATGTATTCAGTTCCATGGATAGATCCATTGATCATCACCGGTACTTTAAAATCAGGATTCTCAGCAATCCAATCTTGTGCTTTCTGAGGATTTCTGAACATTTCTTTACGTAGTTTTTTATAATGTCCATATTTGCCCTTATCCTCTGTATTTGAGATCGTAACTACATACATTGGATATCCTTTAGATGAAACCCCTTTTTGTTCGAGGGTTACGCGATTACTTTCTCTATCAATCTTCTTTAAGATCGAACCAATCTTTGAATATTTCACAAAGTCATAATGCTCAGAGTTAAACGGACTTCCATCAGCCTCTTCAAAACTATTAACATACGACCACTTTTTTTGTGGTGCTTCTGCCGATACAGCAAATGGCATCGATGACAGCAAACTCAAACTCATAACACCTGCTACCCATTGTTTCTTCAACATGTTGTTTATCCCCTTCCTCTTCCAAAAACAAAATAATTATACTTAAATATGAATTTTTATTCAATCTCTTTTTCAAGATTATTTCACCAGAATTAATATTCAATAGACTATAGTTGATACCTCTATAAAAAGTCTAAAGAAATATAAATGAGTAAATATTCATAGTTCTTTATTCTTATAAAAGACTTCAATAAAAAATAACGAGAGGTAATGTTATAATTTGGATATTCAGAGAGGGGGTTGAAATGCATGGAAATTAGTGAGGTTTCGAGAATAGCCATCGGCACACATCTGGGGAAAATGAATGAAGAAGACTCACTTCTCTATCAGGCATCTATTGAATTTGCGCTTTTAAAAAGAATTAACTTTATTGATACTGCACTTAATTATCGAGGGATGCGTTCGGAGCGCGATATTGGTAGTGTTTTAGAAACGCTCATTCAAAAGGAAAAGCAGATCAACAGGAAAGATGTTTTTTTGTCTACGAAAGCTGGTATCGTACCTGGTGATATAGACGCTCAACTTCGTCCTGATCAATACCTGCAGAAAGTTTTATTGAAAAAAGATATTCTTCAGCTTTCTGATCTACAGATCATCGACCATCACAAACACGTTATGGAAGCTTCTTTTTATGAATTTGCTATCCAGCAAAGTTTAAAACACATGCATGTTGACTACATAGATGTCCATTACATTCATAACCCTGAAGTTTCTTTGATCGTTTTAGGGGAGGAAGTCTTTTATCAAAAACTTAAAAGCTTGTTCTCGTTTTATGAACAGCAAGTGGAGAAAGGTTTGATTCGCTATTATGGTTTAGCGGTTTGGTCAGCTTTTACTGAGTCTCCTGGCACATCTGGTTACATCTCTTTGGAGAAAGTGATCAATGTTGCCCAATCAGTTGCAGGAAACTCACACCATCTGTGTTTTATCCAAGCTCCGTTCAACCAATCGAATCAGAGAGCTGCAAACGATGAGAACCAGCAAATCAACGGTAAATGGAGAACACTATTTCAAGCTGCAGAAGAGTTACGCGTTCACGTCACAACAAGTGCCCCTTTAGATTGTGGAAGACTTGCTAATCATCAACACAAGAATGTAGATGAGTTGATGTCTATGGTTTTAAATACACCGGGTATCTTGTCCACGATGATCGGTATGCGAAAGGTAGACACGGTAAAAAAAAATTTGAGATGCTTAAACAAAGTTGGCTCGTAATAACGAGTCAACTTTGTTTATATGGAACAACTGTTAAACAAATTCCAATATGCACGTCCTATTGAAATCTTACCAGTGTGCTTGCAACTTATTACCATTCGGATCATAAAAGTGAAAGAATGCATGACCATTATCTTCTTTGATATCATCGACCTTAACCTGATTATCAATCAAGTGTTCATGAAATTTAGCTAATTCGGGACTCGTAAAACCAATGCTGAATTCTTGTTCGTTGTTGACTGTAAAATGTGCAAAAGTTTCATCTTGAGTAGGAACTAAGATGATTAAGAATGGTCCTTCATTTACTTTTATAATTGCCAGCTCTTCTGTAATATTTAACAACTGGAGCCCTAATATATCTCTATACCAATGTGCTGATGGTTCTAAATCTTTTACAGGAATTCTAATATAATGTACTTGTTCAATAAATGAATTACTCATATCCTTCTCCCCTTGCTTCGTTTTTTCAATATACCTCTTTCTTCCAATTTCTAAAAATACCTGCTATTTTAATAAAATTTCATAAAGATCGATCGTCCAATGTAATCTTACGAAATACATACCAAAACATCTGGAAAAACTTTTTTACTCACTTTTTTAGAAATATTACTTGTAAATGAAACCGTTTTATTTTACAATCACTAATGCAAACGATTGCACCAACGTGCATATACAAATTTGTAAGCGATTCAATTTTTTTCGCAATCTACTGAATGCGATTTCAAAAAGACAACGAAAGATATATACTTAAGGAGGAAATCGTTTTGAAACAACGTGGAAAACTCATTTCATTTGATTTCTGGCAAAAGCTAGGTAAAGCGCTTCTTGTAGTAGTAGCGGTTATGCCAGCTGCCGGTTTGATGATATCACTAGGTAAAGTTATCGCTATGTTCGGTGGCGACATGACATTAGTGCAAACGATTGCTCGTGTTATGGAAGACATCGGATGGGCGATCATTACAAATCTGCACATCTTATTTGCGGTAGCGATCGGGGGATCTTGGGCGAAGGAACGTGCTGGCGGTGCATTCGCAGCCGTAATCGCGTTCATCTTGATCAACCGTATTACAGGAGCAATCTTCGGCGTGAACAGCGCGATGATGCTTGAAGAAGGCGCAAAAGTAAAATCACTTTTTGGCAGCGAACTCGTTGTTGGTGATTATTTCACTTCAATCCTTGGCGCTCCAGCACTAAATATGGGAGTATTCGTCGGAATCATTTCCGGTTTCCTAGGTGCTGTTCTATTTAACAAGTACTACAACTACAACAAGCTTCCAAATGCATTAGCATTCTTTAACGGAAAGCGTTTTGTACCATTCGCTGTTATTTTATGGTCAGTGGTTACAGCTTTACTACTAGCTTTAATTTGGCCGTTTATCCAATCACTGCTGAATGACTTTGGTAAATGGATTGCAACATCTCGTAACACGGCTCCAGTTATCGCGCCATTCGTGTTCGGTACACTAGAACGACTATTGTTACCATTTGGTCTTCACCACATGTTAACAGTGCCGATCAACTACACGGAGCTCGGCGGAACGTATCAAATCATGACTGGTTCAGGAGCAGGATCTTCTGTAGCAGGACAAGATCCACTATGGTTGGCTTGGATCAATGATCTTAACAATTTCTTAGCGGCTGGAGATACAAAAGCGTATCAAGCACTTTTAAATGATGTAGTACCTGCTCGTTTTAAAATGGGACAAGTTGTTCTTTCAACGGCATCTCTTGTAGCGATCGCTCTTGCGATGTACATGAACGTTGATAAAGACAAGCGCAAAAAGTACAAGTCTATGTTCTTATCTGCAGCACTCGCTGTATTCTTAACAGGTGTAACGGAGCCGATCGAATTCATGTTCATGTTTGCTGCTCCACTTCTTTATGTTGTTTACGCAATCACAACTGGACTTGCGTTCGCAGTAGCGGATCTAATCCACGTACGTGTTCACTCATTCGGTTTTATCGAGCTACTTACTCGTACACCATTGCTTGTAAAAGCAGGATTAACACGTGACTTAATCAACTTTGCTGTAACGTGTATCGTATTCTTTGGATTAAACTTCTCGATCTTCTACGTATTGATCAAAAAGTTCAACCTGCCTACTCCAGGTCGTGCAGGTAACTATATCGAAACAACAGAAGCTGATGCTGCACCTGCTAAAAATGAAGCAGCAACAGGATCAGACAACTCTCAAGCTTCAGCGATCATCACGCTTTTAGGTGGAGCTGACAACATCGAGGACGTTGACGCTTGTATGACTCGCCTTCGTGTAACGGTTAAGGATGCAACTGGCGTTGGCACAGAAAAAGAGTGGAAAGAGAACGGAGCACTTGGTCTGATCATTAAAGATAAAGGTGTTCAAGCGATTTACGGACCAAAAGCTGACGTATTAAAATCTGATATTCAAGATCGTTTGGGGATGTAATTCATGAAGCTATTAACGTTAAACGTTCATGCTTGGCAAGAAGAGAACCAGATGGAGAAATTAGAGATGCTTGCTCGCGATATCGCGAGTGAGCGTTATGATGTTATCGCATTTCAAGAGGTCATGCAGTCGATAGACTCTTCTCTTGTCAAAGACAATATCAAAAAAGATAATTATGCCCTTGTTCTTTTAGAGCTATTGAAGAAACTTGGCGTTGAAGATTATGACTTTGTATGGGACATGGCCCACTATGGCTATGTAACGTACGAAGAAGGATTGGCGATCATCAGCCGCCATCCAATTACGTCTCATGAAAGCTTTTTTGTTTCTGATCTACAAGATATGCACAACTGGAAAACACGCAAAATCGTAAAAGCAACCATCTCTTATGAAGGACAAGATATTCAATTCTTCTCCGGGCACTTTGGCTGGTGGGAAGATGACATCGAACCCTTTAAAGGTCAGTTCGATCGTTTGATGCAGTACATTCCTGAAGAAGGTCTTTCTTTTATCATGGGTGACTTAAACAACGATGCGAACGTTTGTGGCGAAGGCTTTGACTACGTAAAAGAAAAAGGGCTTTACGATACGTACGAACTGGCTGCAGAGAAAGATGATGGGTTAACGATCATCGGTTCTATTGCTGGCTGGGATAACAATGAAGCTGGTCGCAGGATTGATTATATTTTAAGCAGCAAGCCTGTTGATGTGGTTCAATCATCTGTTCGTTTTAACGGTAAAGAAACACCAGTGGTCTCCGATCATGCAGGTGTGGCTGTGACGATAGAGATTTAAAGAATTCGCTTTTTATGGTTTTGTTTCTTAATCAGCTTCTTAGATAAATTGATTGCAGTGGAAGGTGTGAGACTCCTGCGGGACAGGCGGGCAGGTGAGACACTTAAGAGTGAAACGTCCGAATGTGACTCACCGCCTGCCCCGCGGAAAGCGAAGCACCTGAAACGGAAATCAACTCCCACAATAGCAACGAAAAGTACGGAAAAATATTTAAATCAAACAAACCATGGGGAGCCGTTTTGCGGTATCTACTGGCGTGTTGTTAAAGAGAAAACATGGAGGTAACATTATGGAAAAAGTTTGGTGGAAAGAAGCCGTTGGCTATCAAATTTACCCTCGCAGCTTCCAAGATTCTAATGGAGACGGAATCGGCGATCTAAAAGGGATCATTCAACGTTTAGATTATATTAAAGACCTTGGTATCGACGTGATCTGGATCTGCCCAATGTACAAATCGCCAAATGACGATAATGGTTACGACATTTCCGATTATCAAGATATCATGGACGACTTTGGAACGATGGAAGACTTTGATCTCCTGATGGAGGAAGTTCATAAGCGTGATATGAAGCTGATCATTGACCTAGTTCTTAACCATACGAGTGACGAGCACCAATGGTTCATCGAGTCTCGTTCATCTAAAGAAAATCCAAAGCGCGATTGGTACATTTGGAGAGACGGTAAAGACGGCAAAGAGCCAAACAACTGGGAAAGTATTTTCTCCGGATCTGCATGGCAATATGATGAAAAGACAGATCAATATTACCTCCATGTTTTCTCAACAAAACAACCAGACGTAAACTGGGAAAACCCAGAGGTTCGCGAAGCTCTTTATGACACAGTTAACTGGTGGTTGGATAAAGGAATCGACGGTTTCCGTATCGATGCGATCAGCCATATTAAAAAGCGTGATGGCTTCCCTGACATGCCGAACCCGAAGAACGAAAAGTACGTGTCTTCCTTTGACATGCACATGAACCAAAAAGGCATTCACACGTTCCTTCAAGAGTTCAAAGACCGCACATACGCAAACTATGATGTAATGACGGTTGGTGAAGCAAACGGCGTTAAGATTGACGAAGCGGACCTTTGGGTAGGAAAAGAAAACGGAAAGATGGACATGATCTTCCAATTCGAACACCTCGGCCTCTGGGATGCAGAAACCAATCCGGAAGTAGATATCGTTGAACTGAAAAAAGTGTTAACACGCTGGCAAAAAGGTCTTGAAAAAGAAGGCTGGAACGCACTGTTCATTGAAAACCATGACAAACCACGCGTTGTTTCCACTTGGGGCAATGATGATGAGTTTTGGTATGAAAGTGCAACGAGCTTCGGCGCGATGTATTTCTTGATGCAAGGAACACCGTTCATCTATCAAGGCCAAGAGATTGGAATGACGAATGTACAGTTTGACTCGATTGAAGATTATGATGATGTCGCTGACAAAAATCGTTACCGCATCAAGCGCGAAGAAGGCGTTTCACACGAAGATATCATGTCTGTGATCTGGGCATCGTCTCGTGACAACAGCCGTACTCCGATGCAGTGGAACAGTGATGAGAACGCTGGATTCACAACGGGTACTCCTTGGATGAAAGTCAATCCGAATTTCACAGAAATCAACGTGGAAAAGCAAGAACAAGACGAGCATTCGATCTTAAGCTTTTATAAGAAAATGATCGCATTAAAAAAAAAGAACGAAGTCTTCACGTACGGTGTATATGATCTGATCCTTGAAGAAGATGAGCAGATCTATGCGTACACTCGTACACTTGGAGAGGAAAAGATCGTTGTGATCACGAACCTTTCTAAGACGGAAGCGAAGTTTGAAACAGAATTGAAGTTGAACGCTAATGATCTGTTATTAGCAAATAAAGAAGTTGCAGCTCATGACGATGTAACAAGCGTAGCGTTACAACCGTATGAAGCGCGTGTATATCGCGTGAAAGCTTAACAAACAAAAGCGTGCTATCCGATTAGGGAGAGCACGCTTTTTTAATGTGGCAATCTTTTTTCAAACCGAATAAAGGAATACAGTCGCAGAAGTACAATCAACGTACCCACGATTGTTAAAACAGGCGATAAATTCGTGAATAACGGTAACCACGCTAAAACAAACGCAACAAGCGCTGTTAAATTTCCTGAAAATCCATTGATCGGCTGAGTTCCTACAAGCCCCGCCCCTCTTAAGGAATTTTCATAACACGATCTATGATACGGTCGCAACTTAAAAAAGGCCCATACGGTACGCAGCTCTTCTCTTTGTTTGATCGGCATCAAACAGCTATCACAGTTTAGTTCTTTTTTCATTATTTCTTCTCCTTCAGTAACAAATCTCTCCCTCTATTCTACCAATCCTTCGATCAATCCTATAGCTTTTTAAAAGGACTTTTTGGGATAGAAGGAGAATTTTAACGTGAGGAGTGATGCTATGATAAAAAAGGTAAGGATCAAGCCCATTTATATGGATAAGCTTCAGCTCTTGATGAACCGTTTAGATGACGATTTTGTTAGACAGAGTCTTGAAGTAGAACTGAGTAAGATGACGGCCGGTTACCGCGGCGAAGACTCTATCAACTATTTTTTGAACATGCTTCCGAACAAGAAAGAATGCCACGTTCTGCACGACCTTCGAATTCCCCATGAATCTACTTTTTTTCAAATCGACACGCTTATTGTAAATCCCACCTACATTCTTATTATTGAAGTGAAGAACATCTCCGGAAACCTTTTCTTCGATCATACTTTCAATCAACTAATACGCACAAAAAACGGTATAGAAGAACCCTTTCAAGATCCTATTTCACAAGTTGAACGACAAAAATACCAGCTTGAGCACTGACTTAGTAAAAATAAATACCCCACTGTTCCCATCGAGACTCTTGTTGTTATGACTCATTCGCAATCTGTTCTGAAGACAAACGATGTATCGAGCCGTATATCGAAAAAAGTGATTCATAGTGTTCAGCTGCTAGACCGTATCCGGCAGCTTCAACTAAAGTATAAACAGCATGTCATTGTTGCTGGAGATGTAATGAACAAGATTACCCGACGATTGATCAAAGAACACACCCCACGGGATGTAGATGTCATGGAGCGGTATAAGATTAGTAAGGAGATGATTATTAAGGGGGTGCAGTGTGAGGGGTGTTTTGTTTTTGGGATGATAAAAGGCTATCGTACCTGGAATTGTCCGCATTGTTCACATTCAAGCAGGAATCCCCACATAAGGGCGCTCAAAGATTACTCCCTTTTCATCCAAAATACGATAACCAACCAGCAAGCACGTGATTTTCTGAAGCTTTCTTCTATTTCGGTAGCATCCAAGCTCTTAGTATCTATGAAATTGCCTTATACAGGTGCAACAAGAGGGCGAACATATGATTTAAGCTCCTTAAAAGACCTTCAGAAATAATAATCTGTCCGATTGAGTATTGAATCTGTCCATTCTTGTATTTAATCTGTCCATTTCGAGCAATAATCTGTCCAATCTTGCATATAATCTGTCCAATTCAGCAATTAATCTGTCCATTCTCGAAACCCAACGCACCAACCACTGCACAAACAAAAAACACCCAAATTAATGGATGCTTTTCGACGTGCGGCTCACTGATTTACGTTTCCGCTTCTTCTCTTCCACAGTTTCATTCTGATTCATCCCATAACCAAGCGAAGGATACAGATTCCCTGGTGCTGGATCAACAAACTGAGTCTGGTTAAAGTACACATGAGGTGTCTTCCATAGTGCAACAAGTGCTTTCCAGTGCGGCATCTCGTGATAGCGCTCTGGCCACATCTCTTTGATGTGCTTTTTCACGAGCGGGTAATATTTTGGACTCATACCCGGGAACAGATGATGCTCCGTATGGTAAGAGAAGTTAAAATGAATCACATCGATCCATTTTGGAACCGTAACCGTTAAGCTGTTCGCTAACGGATCGTTCACGTCTGTCATTGGGTTCAAGCGGTGATTGGTTGAGATATAGCTCATTACGATCGCGTTTGCGATCAACAATGGCAGCAATACCGCAAAGAACCATTTAACCGGTCCTAGCCATGCTAACAATCCTAGCCACATCGCCCACGGCAATAGCAGTTGAATCCATACGGAAGGACGTTTGCTTGGTTTGAACTCTGTAATAAACCGTTTGAACATGAAAAGTCCGTGCAGCGTAAATGAAACAGATAAAAAAGCAAAGCTTACGATCGAACGCATCCACATTGGAAGCTTGTACACTTTTTGAAGCAATGGTTTGTGAGACAAGTTCTCTAGCGTCGGCCATGCATCCGGGTCTTTTCCATCATGTTGAGTATGAACGTGGTGCGTTGTATTGTGCCACTTTCTCCATAATTTCGGTCCTACACTTAACGGCCAAAAGGCAACTGCTCCTAAAAAGTCACGAAGCCAAGGCTTTCGGATAACGGTGCCGTGCAGGATCTCATGGCCTAAGAAGCCCATTCCCGCAAAACACGTTCCTAATATTACAGCGATTCCAATCCCTAACCAAGGGTGTAAATTATTCAATAACCCGATAACTAAAATACCGGCGATTGCGATCAATAAGTAGACTAGTCCTCCCCATAATCTTGAAGGCACTGGCTTAAAGGCTTCTTTCGGCAGCTTTGGAGCGATTTTTGCTGCATACCAGCCAAACGATTGTAGATCTTTCATTTGCTCAACTCCTCTAATCTGACTCTTTCGAATTCTCGTACAATACTATCGTAACAAGGATTGTTTTATGAAGCAACCGTTTTTGTTACCTGGTAATAATAGTTGGTATTATGTACCCACAAAAAAAGGGACCATCCAAAGGATAGCCTACTTTCAAAAGAAATAATCTTACATATATTCAAGTTTTAACACGTTTAACTTTTGATCTGTCTCTCTTTCGATCACCTGTAGCAAACGTCGGTCTTTCTGAGCAACGAACGTCACCGCGAGTCCTTTTCCTCCAGCACGTCCCGTTCTTCCGATTCGATGAATATAGCTTTCTGCATCGAGCGCGATGTCGTAATTAAATACATGTGTTACACCGTCAACATCAAGACCGCGTGCTGCTACATCCGTAGCTACTAAAAACTGAATCTCCCCTTCACGAAAGCGTCGCATCACGTCCTCTCGCTTCGCTTGAGAAAGATCGCCATGCAGTTCATCAGAGTTATAACCCATATTTTGCAGCGCTTCGTTCAACTTGCTGGCTCTTCTTTTCGTTCGGCAAAAAATAATCGCTAAATACGGACGCAGCAGTCTGATCGTTTGAACGAGATCGTTCTGCTTCCCTCGATCTGTTGTTTCCACGATTCGCTGGCGAATTTCTTTTAATGTAATCTGTTTCGTTTTCACATGAATATCTTGAGGATCATTGGTATACGTTTCAGCCAGCTTTTTCACTTCATCAGGCATCGTCGCGGAAAAAAGTAACGTTTGGCGATCTTCAGGCACCTCATACATGATGTCTTCTATATCATCTAAAAATCCGATATGAAGCATCTGATCCGCTTCATCTAGCACGAACGTTGAAACATGAGATAAGTCGATCGTCTCTCGTCGAATATGATCAAGCAGTCTTCCAGGTGTTGCGACAACAACATGTACCTTGCCCTCTAGCTTGTGCATCTGCGCGATCACATCCTGCCCACCGTAAACAGCGAGCACGTTGATCTCACCGAGAGCTTCTGTAAGTTTGCGTACTTCAGCTGTGATCTGAATGGCAAGCTCACGCGTCGGTGCGACGATCAACCCTTGAACCGCATCCCGTTCAGCATCAACTTTTTGCAGAAGAGGAAGCACGAAAGCAAGTGTCTTTCCCGTACCCGTTTGAGCTTGTCCCACAACATCCTTACCCTCTAAGATGACAGGAATCGTTTCCTTTTGAATAGGTGTAGGTTCACCGATTCCGTTTTGAAGCAAAATATCTATCAATTCATCATGAATCCCTAATTCTTTAAAACCCATCTACTTTTTCCCCAATTTCTTTACTTTTTCTGTGCAGCTTTCCATTGCCGCTAACACTGCACCACGAAAACGTTCTTGCTCGAGTGTTGCGACTGCCGCAATCGTTGCTCCACCTGGAGACGTTACTTGATCTTTTAACTCGCCAGGATGCTTTCCTGTTTCAAGCACCATCTGCGCTGCTCCTAAAACCGCTTGTGCCGCTAAACGATAGGATTGATCACGTGACAAGCCTTGTACTACGCCTCCGTCTGCCATCGCCTCAATCATCATGTACACGTAAGCTGGTGAAGAACCGCTGATCGCAGGAATCGCATCCATCTGAGATTCTACTATCACTTCTACTTTACCGAAGCTGCCGAGCAACTCCTCAACCGTCTGCAGTTCATCATCCGTTATCTCATCATTTACAGAAACAGCCGTCATACCTGCTCCGACAAGTGATGGGGTGTTCGGCATCGTTCGTACCACTTTCATTTGTTTTCCGAAAGCGTGCTCCACGTCTTCCGTTGTAATCCCAGCTGCAATCGTTACGATGATCGCATCAGGTTTTACGAATTCCTTTACCTCTTCAATCACTTCAAAATAAGAATATGGCGCTACCGCAAGAAACAGCACGTCTGCTGCTTTTGCCACATCACTGTTTGACGAGAACGTGTGAATACCATATTGCTTCTCTACATACAGGCGTGTCTTTTCCGTTCGCATGCTCGCGATAATCTGATCAGGACTGATCAAGCCTGAACTGATCATACCTCCTGCCATCGCTTGCGCCATCTTTCCAAAACCTATAAATCCTATTTTTTTCTCCATACTCTATGCACTTCTTTCTATCTTTTATAAAGGGAAATATCTACTTATACAGAATACACATACCGATAGCTTTACCTTTAGTAAACCACAAATACATAAGGTGTGTGAAATGGATGGAGAAGTTCACTCTTAAAGAATGGCATCGCAAACAGGCTGTAGAGAATTTTAATAAAACGTGGGACATGATCGAAAAGAAAGACCGCACGAAGAAAGAAGACGTAGAAATGATTCATACCGCTCACGCCTCGCGCTTTCATTGGGGACAAATCGGAGAACCTCTCCACTTCGCACGTGGAGAATGGCAGCTCTCAAGAGTGTATGCCCTACTAAACATGAGCGAGTCCGCGCTTTTTCACGGGAAACACTCTCTAGAACTCTGTTTGGAGAACAACATAACCGATTTTGATCTGGCTTTCGCGTATGAAGCTCTTGCACGTGCTTATCTAGTAAAAGATGATGAAACCAGTATGGAAGAGTATTTTGCTCTAGCGCTACAAGCTTCTCAACAGATTATGAAAAAAGAGGATAAAGAATATTTCATTTCCGAGCTGAACTCCATTAAACTAGGAAGTAGAACATAACGTACATAAGGAGGATTTTTGCTATGACAGATAAAATCGTCAATTACTTAAAAGAAAATCGCGACACGCATTTAGAAGAGTTAACAGACTGGCTTGCTGTTCCGAGTGTAAGTGCATTGCCAGAGCACAAAGAAGACGTTCGAAAAGGTGCAGAATGGATCGCAGATAGCCTTACGAATGCTGGAATGGACAATGTGAAAATCTATGAAACAGACGGGCATCCTGTTGTTTATGGAGACTGGTTAAAGGCAGAAGGCAAGCCGACCGTACTCGTTTATGGCCATTACGATGTACAGCCTGTCGATCCGATCGAGCTATGGGAATCTCCGCCTTATGAAGCTACCATCCGCGATAACAAACTATACGCGCGCGGAGCATCAGATGACAAAGGCCAAACGTTCATGCACGTAAAAGTTTTACAAGCCATATTAAAATCAGAAGGTACACTCCCTCTTAACTTCAAGTTCTGTATCGAAGGTGAAGAAGAGATCGGGAGTCCAAGTCTTCCGAAGTTTATTGAGGAAAATAAAGATTTACTAGCAGCAGACGTTATTGTTATTTCGGATACAGGCATGCTAGATCGCGGAAAACCAGCGATCTGCTACGGCCTTCGCGGCATGTGTGCGATGCAAGTGGATGTTACGGGACCAAACAGTGATCTCCATTCCGGTCTATATGGTGGTGCTGTTCAGAACCCGCTGCACGCGATCACAGAGCTTCTTCAATCGTTCCGTGATGAAAACGGACGCATTTTAGTAGATGGCTTCTATGATAATGTACAAGAATTGACGAAAGAAGAAAGAGAAGCATTCCGCGCTCTTCCTCTAACAGAAGAAGCGCTTAAGAATCAGCTTGGCGTAACAGAGCTCACAGGTGAAGAAGGTTACTCTCACATCGAACGTACATGGGCCCGCCCTACTTTAGAGTTAAACGGCGTATGGGGAGGGTTCCAAGGTGAAGGAATCAAGACTGTAATCCCTGCAAAAGCACACGCAAAGATCAGCTGCCGACTCGTACCGAACCAAGAGCCAGATGAGATCATCGAAAAAGTAAAAGCTCACATTGAAAAGCATAAGCCAGCAGGCATTGATGTGAAAGTTACCCTTTTCGATAAAGGAGCTCCATACGTAACACCGTTCGATCACCCAGCCATCCAAGCGGCTGCACGTTCTTACGAAAAAGTGTACGGTGTACCAACAGCGTTCACACGTGGTGGCGGATCGATCCCAATCGTAGCAACGTTCGACCAAATGCTGAATATTCCCGTCGTATTAATGGGCTTCGGACTATCAACAGAAAACTTCCATGCACCAAACGAGCACTTCCATCTCGAAAACTTCGACAAAGGCATGGAAACACTAGCAGACTATTGGTTCGAACTCGAAAAATCCATCCAAAAAGAAACAACAACAAAATAAAACAGATGAAGCTGACAGGAAAGAAATCTTGTCAGCTTTTTTTACTCGGATTGAAACATGGCGTGTGTTTTGAATTTGTTCTTTGATTATTAGACACCCTTGCAAGTTGATTGAAGTGGAAGGTGCGAGACTCCTGTGGGACAAGCGGTCAGGTGAGACCCTTAATGGCGCAAAGTGGCAAGGGGCTCACCGCCTGCCCCGCGGAAAGCGAAGCACCTGAAACGGAGATCAACTCCCCCAACCACAACACATAAATTCCCACAAGAGACCTTTTCGTTTTCACCCCTCAGTGTGATATAATCAACCAATCACAACAAAGAAACGGAGAGTATAAACATGCTTTCATTTGAAGATAAAATTGCTTTAATCGAAGAAAACTTCCCAGAGCTCGACATGCACGAGGTATCCCTCGGCCGCTTGAACTTCCACTTTGAAGAAAGTGTACAAGACAAGAAAATCGTCGTATACCACCTTCACCCGAACGGAAACGGCTTCGTTTATGGCGGACACCTGCCACAGAGCGTAAAAAACGACAAAGGCTATGTGAACATCCGAGACTATGAAGCAGAAGAATTAATTGCTCTGATTCAAGACTCCATGGAGTTTTTATCAAAGAAACATGGTTGGCAGCAACCAAAGAAAGATCGTTCTGATGACGAAGAACGTAAAGAAGAACACTGGTACAGCCATAGCCACGAGGAAATTCGCCTCGTAGGAGAAGATGGCATGTGGTTCATCTTTGATGAAGATGATGCACTAGAAGCTGCATTTGAAACATATGCAGAAGCAGAAGGTTATTTAAAAGAAGCGGATTTTAAAAAGAAAAAATAGAGGTGACTTAGATGGCTGAGGAGAAAAAGAAATTAAGCTTTCAAGAAATCGCGAAGCAGCGTTTAGCTGAAAAGAAAGCACAGCAATCAGGCGGATCATTCAGCAAGGGGCCTGTGAAAGTGGCGAACCAGCTAAAAAATCAACAAACCAAAAAAGCAAACAACCAAGCGCGGAGAACAGGTGTTTAATGCATCGTAAGCGAGCAAACATCACCCCTGGTCTTCCTGTGAACGTGATTTTAAAAGCAGATCAGCGTTCTGGTAAGAAAACAAAAGGTATCGTAAAAGATATCTTAACAAACTCACCTACTCATCCACACGGCATCAAGGTACGCCTTGAAGACGGTCAAGTTGGACGAGTCATTGACATTCTGAATGCATAAAACAAAAGCGGTCACCTCCTCGGGACCGTTTTTTCTGTACATGGAATACATTGGATATTCGTATACTAGTTGATAGATTTTTTAAAGGAGATCACTTCATGAACATAGATGCTCTAAAAAAACGAATTGATGTTAGTACAAAAAGAATGCCAGCAGATATTGTAATCAAGAACGGAAAAATCATTGATGTATTTAATCTTGAAATCATTGAAAGAGATATTGCGATCGTTGACGGCTATATTGCGGGTATTGGGCAATACGAAGGAAATGAAACGATAGATGCATCGGGTAAATTCATATCCCCTGCCTTCATTGACGGTCATGTGCACATCGAGTCATCTATGGTAACGCCGGCTGAATTCAGCAAAGTGTTGCTCGCTCATGGCGTTACAACGGTCATAACGGATCCTCATGAGATCGGGAACGTTTCAGGAGCTGAAGGGATCTCTTTTATGCTGGATCAGTCTGAAGGGCTTCCTTTGGACGTACGAGTGATGTTACCTTCATCTGTTCCTGCTACTCCTTTTGAGAATGCAGGGGCTGTCTTAAAAGCATCTGACCTAGAACCCTTTTTAAACCATCCACGTGTTCTCGGTTTAGCGGAAGTGATGGATTTTCCTGCTGTTTTTAGAGGAGATGAGGATATGCTTCAAAAAATCGTTTCTGCATCTAAGCAGAACGGAAAGATCGACGGTCACGCGGCAGGTTTAGACGTAAATGGTATCAACGTGTATCGTTCCTCACTGATCACAACGGACCATGAATGTACATCAAAGCAAGAAGCATTGGATCGGATCTCTAGAGGGATGTACGTGCTAATACGTGAAGGATCTGTAGCCAAAAATTTAAAAGCACTCATTACAGCTGTAACACCGAAGAACGCTCGTCGCTTTCTATTCTGTACAGACGATAAGCACCTGGATGATTTGGTAGCAGAAGGAAGCGTAGATCATAACGTGAGGCTCGCTATTCAAGAAGGTATGGATTCTTTACAAGCGATTCAACTCGCAACCTTGAACGCAGCCGAATGTTACGGTTTAAAAGAAAAAGGCGCTGTCGCTCCAGGTTACAAAGCAGACTTTCTTGTGCTTGAGAATTTGGATTCCATCACCATATCAGATGTTTTTGTAGGAGGAAAATTGGTCGCGCAGAACGGGAAGTACAAAGGATCAGAATCTAGACGTGCAAAACCTCCAGCCCCTTTAACAAAGTCGGTAAACATGACCATGATAAATTCCGAAAAGCTTTCTATTCCTATTTCCAATGGTAGTCCCATGCATGTGATTGAAATCATCCCGAACCAGATTGTTACCAAGAAGAAAATTCATGCGGCAACAGCAGAAAACGGAGAATTTGCACCATGTACCACAAACGATTTATTAAAGATCGCTGTGATCGAACGCCACAACAAGACTGAAAACATTGGACTCGGCGTCGTAAAAGGATTACTTATCAAGAGTGGCGCGATCGCTTCAACAGTTGCACATGATTCGCACAACTTAGTCGTTGCGGGAACGAATGACGAGGATATGTTGGTAGCGATTGACGCAATCCGAGAGATGCAAGGTGGTTATGTAATCGCAAATAACGGAGCTGTGCTCGCGTCTGTCCCGCTTCCGATCTCAGGATTGATGTCAGATCGACCAATTACAGAAGTCAATCAACAGATTGTTCATCTTAAAGAAAAGTTAAAGGAGATTGGATTCAACGGAGACTTTGATCCGTTCCTGACCCTATCCTTCTTAACTCTTCCTGTCATTCCAGAGATCAAGCTTACAGATCTCGGGCTATTTGATTTCAAAACCTTTCAACATATCTCTGTGCAGGCAGAATAAGCACTACACGATTGAATGGTTGAAGGCGTAGATCACAGCTTGTGTACGATCCTGTACATCCAACTTGCTCAAAATATTGCTCACATGTACTTTGACCGTTTTTAAAGCGATGAACAGATCATCCGCAATTTCTTGATTCGTCTTTCCTTTCGTCATCAACAGAAGAATCTCCATCTCGCGCGCAGTCAGTTCTTCATGTGGCTCGCGCGTTTGCTTTTTACGCATCTTGCTCATCATCTTCCCTGTTACTTCCGGTTCAAGAACAGATTTACCATGATACGTATCGCGAACAGCTTGAGCGATATCACTCGCTTTTGACGTTTTTAGCATATAACTAGACGCACCCGCCTCTAGTGCTGGATATACTTTCTCGTCATCAAGAAAACTTGTAACAACGATGATTTTTGCTTCTGGCCATGCCGCCGTAATCTCTCGTGTTGCTTCGATTCCATCCATCTCATCCATAACAAGATCCATTAAGATGATATCCGGTTTCAGCGCTAGTGCCTTCTCAATCGCCACTTTTCCGTTCTCCGCTTCATCCGTTACCTCTATATCTGGCTGCGCAGAAAGGTATGCCGAAACCCCAATACGCACCATCTCATGATCATCCACTAATAATACTTTGATCATTGCCGTCATCTCCCGCTTTCAAAATAGGTACTTTCACTTCAAGCCGCGTTCCTTCGCCTGGCAAACTCACAATCTTCAATGTTCCGCCAATCTCTGCTGCGCGTTCATGCATGTTCTGCAGACCGTAAGAACCTGTTTTTTCTTGATCCATCTTAAAGCCTACACCATCATCTTCAATGCGTAGGATAATCAGATCATCTCTTTGAACGAGCAATATTTGTGCTTTATTTGCCTGTGCATGCCTTAGAATGTTAGACACAGATTCTTGCAGAATACGAAACAGGTGATCTTCGACTCCTTTAGCAAGAGGGATCGTTTCAATCTTCCATTTTAGTTCGATCGGTACTTTTTGTAGAAGCTCTTGTAAAAGCTCTTCCATCCCCTTCTGCAAGGATTTTCCGTTTAATGCAGCAGGACGAAGGTGCAGTAGGAGTGCTCTCATCTCAAGCTGTGTTTGATGAATCGTTTCTTCAACAAGCTTTAACTGTTTGGTTTCACGTGTGTCTTCTTCTCTTCGCGTTTCATTTACAGCAGACATGATCATACTTGCAGCAAAAAGCTGCTGCGAAACGGAGTCGTGTAATTCCCTCGCCAAACGATTTCTTTCTTGGGAAATAATCTCTTGAATCCGCTTCTCTTGATCAAACGCTTTTTCAGTAGCCATCTTCTGAGACTGACGAATCTTTTCTCCTAGCTGCTTTTGAATACCTTCCATACGCTTCTTAATCGTTCGCAACTCAAGACTGCTGACTTCTTTCATATCTACTTGCCTACCGTCTTCAATGGACTTCAACGTACGATTGATGGAGTTTAGTTGTTTGCGAGACGTGATGCCTGAATTTAAACCAAAGAAAGCGCCCATGATGAACACTAAAAATGGCAAGACGAAAGCAACGGGAATATCAAGCAAGTGTTTTTGTAATAAAAAATCCCAGTTGTCGATCGGAAAAATCGTATAAACGATCGAACCTAAAACAATTGCTATAGCAAATGCAGCTAAGATACCGGAGAACATATGACGTAAAACAGTACTCATACCCGTTTCACCTCCAGACTTCCGGCAAACATACTTGTAACAATTTTTATTTTTTTATCCGCTTCTCCATACCCTTTTGTTCTGTAAAAGAGCGTTTGGTTAAAAAGTTTAGATTCACTTCGGTCAAAAATCCTTGAATTACCCATGATCATCGAGTGGCTGACTGCTGCTTCTATCTCATAAGGAACATAAATCGTAATATTCCCAATCGTACCGCGGATGAGAATTACCGATTCCCCATGGGGTAAGATGGTCTGGTTCAAGTCGATGATCGTATCACCAGGACCACATTGGATGTTAATATCGTTCCATTCATACACATGTTCTGGTGTTTGTTGTGTGCCAAGCAGAAGATTTTTTAACAACGTTTCTTTTCTGTATATATCATCTTGTGACCTAGTAGAATCCGCTTCAAACTGAGGTGTAACAAAAACCGGGTTTTGTTTGGTTTGATAAAATTCATAGATCACATAGATGACGAATGCGACCAATAAGAGCTTAAAGGTGAACATACTTAATACGTTCATGACTGCGATAAAAACACCGAGCCAGAACATGATCTTGCCGGAGCGCTTCGGCATTCGTTTTTTTCCAAAGAACATGAGTGCAGCGCTAATTAAAAGAGAAAATAAAATTCCTCCACCGTTTAGAGTTGCTTCTAAAAGCACTAAAACAACCGCTAATAAAAGCCCCCAACTTAAGAAATCACTTCTTTTCCGATTCAGCATCTACACTCACTCACTTTCTGTCATAAACGAGGTAAAAGGCGCAGCAATTTGCGCCTTGTCTCTTATTTTATCGTATCACATACTGTCTCAAACGGTAGTAGATGATTCTTCTTTTTTCCAATCTTTTTCAAGTTTAGCGAGCTTAGCTTCCATCGAACTCGCATGGTAATCAGCGTTTACTTTCTGTTCAAGACGATCCATATAATGTTCAAGTTCATCAAAACGGAAAGCTGACTTTTTCATGGATTGAGACGGATCGATCACACGGTCCATCTTCTGGTGTGCACGTGCTACATTCTCACGACCCATCAATTCCATGCGTTTAATCTGCATATCTTTTAGCTTATGTTTCATCTGCTCATACTTTTGCTCAAGCTCTACAAGATCTTTTTCTGCTTGAAGCGTAGACTCTTTTAAGTGGGCTGCTCGTAATGCATGCTGTTCTTTTTCTTGGACTGCGAACTGATACAGCTCTTGTTCGTTCGCTTGTTGAGCGATTTCAGCCTGATGAGCACGCTTAGCTGCTCTTGATTCTGCTTCTTCCATCTCACGCAGAAATTGATCTTTTAACAATTGCTGACGTTCTACTAATTTATGAGCTTTATTTACTTCGATCTCACACTGTCTTAAATATTGATTTAGAAGTGATAAAGGATTCTTATCCTCTTTTTGATCTAAAAGCTCATGTACATCTGCCGAGATTGAGTTTTTAATGCGTTCAAATAAATTCATAGTGATTCTCTCCTTTAACGTTTGTTTTTAGCTGTTTTTAAGTTTTGCCCATTCTCTTTCAAAGTTGGTGAAAGGGTCATTGCTGTCGTTCTCATCTAATACCGCTGATTGGTTCCATTTCTTATAAACCACATAAAGAACATAGATCGCAACAGCGCCTAATATCGCAGGAAGGTTGCTAACAGCTACGCAAAGCCCAACTACTGATAGAGCACCCCACCAAAATTTCTTTCCTCCACTGTGTGCAGCCATCGCCTTCTTAAAGGCGTAATACATGACAGCCAGACCGATTCCAAGACCCACCATCGGGCCAAGATTTGCGATCAAAACGATTGCCGCGATTCCTCCAACTACAAGCAAGCCTAATTTTTTCATTTTGGCTTCCTCCTTTCGTATCTTTAGCTTACCTCCCTCAGCATTTTCTCAAAACTGGCCGTAGCTGTATCTTTAGATAAGCCTCGAGGCGTAGTGGGGTCTGACCCCACACAAATACAAACACCCCACTTTGTACAAGTGGAGTGGACACTAACATCTATCTGCGCGGTAATATCACCTAGGACGAGTATGATTGATTAGACAGGTTTCCACTTCTTATTTTTCTGCATAGGCTGAAGAGATAAATTGTAAGGGGTGGGTAGTTTTGAAACATAATGATTGCGGTGATGGCTTTCAACCGTTTGTTAGCCCTAATCCTAAGACGACATTTAATCCAATTCAGATTTCACCAACCATTGATCAAAGTTCATTTTTAAGTCCATTTACTAGCGTAATCGGTGATGTAAGGATTCAAGAGAACGTATATGTCGCACCACTCGTGAGTATTCGCGCAGATGAAGGAACGCCATTTTATATAGGCTCTGATACGAACCTTCAAGATGGCGTCATTCTACATGGATTAACCAATCAGTTCGTCAAAGTAGATGGCAGAAAGTATTCCATCTATATCGACAATGAAGTCTCTGTCGCGCATGGCGCTCTCGTTCACGGGCCGTGTTTTATCGGAGAAAAAGTTTTCGTAGGCTTTAAAGCGATCGTTTATAACGCAACAGTCGAGAAAGGAAGCTTTATTTCCTACAATGCCGTAGTTACGAACGGTGTGCGTATTCGAAAGAATCGGTTTGTCCCGCCTGGAGCTTATATCGATTCTCAAAAGAAAGCCGATGCACTTTCCCGAGTACCAACAGATGTAAAAGAGTTTGCGCGCGGCGTACAGGAAGTCAATCAAGAGTTCCCGGCTGCTTATCATCTATTGTTCGGTGATTCTCGATGTTCTTGCGGATTGGCTTACAATAATAACAGCAGCGAAGAAGAATCTGATTAAGAACGAAGTAAAAAAGGTAAGCAGCTTAAGGTTAAAAACAAACGTTAACCTCGCTACTTACCTTTTTACTTTATTCTCACACCAGTTAAGTACGCATTCCTGCTCACTGCGGTTGGTCTATTAAGAAATAATCCGGCTCAAATGAACCTTCTATCAGCTTTTCTTTCACCACTTGGGGATGCAGCACATACTCATTCAAATCCTCTAATGATACCCATTTAAAAACAAGCCGATCTGCTTCTAACACGGTAAATTCTTCACCATCATGAAGTGGCAACGGGTTTTCAGCTGTGATCTTAAAATATAATCCAACCTCGTGTATCTCTTTTTCTGCATATGTAAAAAAGTTTTCAACTGTCCATAAGAAACCATCAACCGTCACGTTCAAATCCAGTTCTTCTTTCATCTCTCGTTTTAAGCTCGATTTAGCATCTTCACCAAGTTTCACCCGTCCTCCAGGCAATGACCAATTTGTTTCTGCTTTCGCTCGATGCATGAGAACTCGACCTTCTTTAATCATAACGGCAGCCACACGATAATTAAAAACTTGATGTTCCACATGAAACACTGCGTCCATTTTATCTTCCCCCTTCTAGTTAGCTCCTTATTTTACCACTTCGAGCATTTTCAGTGAAAGCCATTCCATTTACAGGTACACTAATAAAAAATACGTAAATAAGGAGCTTGAGAAAATGTCTGTATACGATTTTTCAGTTGAAACGATCAAAGGCGAGAAAACGAACCTAGACACTTACAAAGGCGATGTGCTCTTAATTGTAAATACAGCAAGTAAATGCGGTTTTACCCCACAGTACAAAGGCCTTCAATCCATTTATGAGAGCCATAAAGAGGAAGGATTATCCGTACTTGGATTTCCGTGTAACCAATTTGGAGCTCAAGAACCCGGTTCAAGTGACGAGATCATGGAGTTCTGCGAGTTAAACTATGGGGTTAACTTCCCGATGTTTGCAAAAGTAGATGTAAACGGTGATGGAGCGCATCCTCTTTTTAAATATCTAGCGGCTGAAGCTCCTGGAATTTTAGGATCTAAAGCGATCAAATGGAACTTCACTAAATTTTTAGTAGACCGAAACGGACAAGTTGTTAAACGCTTCGCACCAACGGACAAGCCCGAAACCATTGAAAAACATATACAAGAACTTTTATAGCATCTAAAAAAAGCTGTTCAGAGAAACGACTCTCTGAACAGCTTTTGTTTAAAACATAAGGTGTGCCATTCCCACTACAATCGGAAGTGAGATGAATGTACGCAAGAAAAAGATAATAACTAGTTCTTTAAAGTTAACAGGAATCTTTGAAGCTAGCAGTAATCCGCCAACTTCAGACATATAGATCAATTGGATGACTGACATTGCCGCAATTACGAAACGAGTCAGTTCACTCTCAATTCCTGCTCCGATGATAGAAGGTAGGAACATATCTGCAAATCCGATTACGATCGTCTGCGCTGCATCTGATGCATATGGTACTTGCAGGAACTCTAAGATCGGTACAAAAGGTGCTCCTAGGTATGTGAAGAAAGGTGTGAACTCTGCTACCATCAGTGCAGATGTTCCGATCGCCATTACGATTGGAACTACACCCATCCACATATCAAGAACGTTCTGAATGCCTTCTTTTACTAACGGTGCCGCTTTTTTATTTTGATCAGCGCGTTCAACCGCCTTTTTAAGACCAAATCTAAAAGGTGTGTCACCCTCTGGAATCACTTCATCCGCTACATTTTCTTTTGCGCCTTCATAATACGTATCAGGCTTTCTAGATAGTGGCGGGATGCGCGGGATAATAATCGCACACACGAGCCCAGCTAATACAACCGTCAAATAATACGGAACGATCATGTGAGCGAGATCGACTTGAGCAAGAACAACAATTGCAAATGTGATAGATACAACAGAAAACGTTGTACCAATTACAGCTGCTTCACGTTTTGTATAATAACCTTCTTCATACTGCTTGTTTGTTAAAAGAACACCGATCGTTCCATCACCAAGCCATGATGCTAAACAGTCGATAGACGAACGTCCAGGCAGTTTAAAAACAGGTCGCATCACTTTTACGAGTAGAGCTCCACAAAGCTCTAATAAGCCGAAATTGAATAACAAAGGTAAGAACAGTCCGGCGAATAAGAACACCGAAAATAATACAGGAATTAAATCAAAGAGTAGAAGCTGTCCTGTATTTTCAGACCATACAGCTTCCGGCCCAAGCTTGAACAGCGTCATTACAGCAAAAACTAATCCTAATAAACGGATAAGCTGCCATACGATATTTACATTAAACAATGTGTTTAAAAACGGTTGGTTAATAATAGCTTTCGGTTTAAAAATGTACGTTCCTAGAGAACCTATAACCGTAATCGCTATGATAGCCGTCATGATTTTCGGAATATACGCGCCGATTCCATCCTGCAACATTCCAGCTAAAATGGCTACAGGTATAGTAATTTCCCCACTGTATGAGATAGGAATCATAAATAAGAATATACCGATCAAAGACGGAACAATAAATTTAATCAAACTAGAAGAATCTGTTCTTTTCATGTCATAATTCATTTGTTGCTTTGGTAAACCCATGATGTTATGCCTCTCTTTCTACGTTGTAAAGCGCTTTCATACACTTTTCATTTCCAAGTATATGTTTATTCTACAATTTTCGCAATATTGTAAGAAATGCTAGAATTCTTATAAAATACTAGTTTTTCTTTCCTTTTTTACTAAATCTCTAAACCTTTTTTGAGTTCAATAAGCTCGTCATCCCTTAAATAACGCCACTTCCCGACTTCCAATGCATGAAGATGTATATTCATAATACGTATACGCTCTAGCTTCTCCACTTCATACCCGAGTGTTTTACACATACGCCTAATCTGCCGGTTCAGTCCTTGCGTAAGTGTGATTCGGAAAACATACTTGCTTATGAGCTCTGTTTTCGCAGGTTTGGTTACTGAATCTAAAATGAAAACGCCTTGAGCCATTTTTTGAAGAAACAAATCAGTAACAGGTTGATTGACTGTCACCTCATATTCTTTCTCATGACCATAATCAGCCTGTGAAATCCGATTAGCTAACTCCCCGTCATTCGTTAATAAAATCAACCCTTGAGAGGCTTTATCTAACCTACCAACAGCAAATACGCGCTCTGATAGTTCGATGTACGCTAGAATGTTTCCATCAATCCCAGGATTAGAGGTGGTCGTGACTCCCACTGGTTTATTAAAAGCGAGGTAGACCGCTGACGTTTTTTGAGGAATGACTTTACCATCGATAAGGACAGTATCTGTTTCAAGTACAAAACTATCTTTGTTCGCGACCTCTCCATTAATAGAAATCCGACCATTCTTTAATAGTCGGTCCGTCTCTCTTCTAGAACAAAAACCCGTTAAACTTATATATTTATGAATGCGCATGCTAATCCTCACTTCAACGTTGTGAATATGCACAACGATTTATAATTATAACTCCAAATGAATATAATTTCGATAGTTTTTATAAATATCCATTATTTTTCACTTCTCTATTCATACTACCATTTTGTTTAAAGGTATTTATCTATGCTTGATCACCCGGAAATTAAACATCAAAAACTTTTTTAGTGAAATCCTTTTCAACTCTCTCACCGAACTTGTACTATGGAGGAGTAAAGGGAGGTCATTTTAAAATGGAACGTAGAGTATTATCCGAGTCAGAATTCGAAAAATCCATCCAGCTTTCTCAATATGCTTTTCAGTACATCGTAAAGAAAGAAGATCTGCCAAAACGGTATGAAATGATGAAGAGACAAGAAATCTGGGGAGAGTTTGAAAACGAAGAGCTTATTTCTAAGCTTCACATTCACTCTTTGGAAATCTCTATTGAAAATCAACGGTTTCCGATGGGTGGAATCGCAGGTGTAGCCACTTGGCCAGAGCATCGCCGAAAAGGATCGGTCACCCGTCTATTACAACAAGCACTTTTAAGAATGAAGGAGAATGGTCAAAGCATCAGCTTGCTTCACCCTTTCAATATCCAGTTTTATCGCCGTTTCGGCTGGGAACTCACAGCTTCAGTGAACAAATATACACTTAATAAAAGTGATTTCGTAAGATATGAAGATGTCCCTGGAACCATTTCCAGGTTAACGGAGAAGGACGGAAATGACTTACTGAACACGGTTTATGAGGGATGGTTCCGTAAATACAACCACCTCCTTGTTCGTTCCGACTATTGGTGGAACAATCATGTGTTTACAGAGGGCTTCAACCGTATCCTTTTTAAGGATGAAAACGGTGAACCTAAGGGATATTTATGCTGCAAGGTCGCAGACAAATTGATGGATGTTCAAGAGTTTGTCTATGTAAATGAGGATGCACGCAGAGCTCTTTGGAATTTCATCTGTCAACACGATTCGATGGTAGACAAAGTGAAAATCATTGCACCATCTAATGATCAGCTTCCGTTTTTATTGAATAATCCACGGATCCACCAAGAGCACTATCCATACTTTATGGCACGTATTGTGGATGTAGAAAGCTTTCTAAAGCAATACCCATTTAAGAACGTAGAAGGCAGTCTTACACTATCCATTACAGATGAAAAAGCAGAATGGAACAACGGTACATTCACAATCGATGCAAATGGCATCACGAGGGAATCAGAGACCGTAGCAGACGCATTGGCTATGGATGTACAAACGCTAGCAGCAGCACTTCTAGGGTCACAAAAGCCCCAGTTTCTATTTTCATGCGGAAAAATCAAAGGAAACCAAAAAGACGTAGAACGATTTGAAGAAATCATTACAAATAAGCCCGCAGCGTTTCTGGATTTCTTTTAATTAAGGATTTTATAAGTTTATCAGCTTACAAATCCTTGCCTTCTGCGACAGTTGATTGTAGAGGAAGGTGCGAGACTCCTGCGGGACAGGCTGGCAGGTGAGACACTTAAGAGTGAAACGTACAAATGTGGCTCACCGCCTGCCCCGCGGAAAGCGAGCAACCTGAAACGGAAATCAACAACTATCATAAGCTACAAAGGTATTCCTAAAAACAGGATTTCCAACCACAAGCCTTATCTCACAAGCCTTATCCACCATCGGATAAGGCTTATTTTAATTCAACATGTTTCAGGGAAAACTAAGAGGGAAAAGGATAAGTAGACCCTTTTCTAAAATAGGAGGTAATCATTCATGAGCGACAAAACAGATAAACAAAAACAATCCGAAGACATCGCAGAGAAAAACTTTGAACTTGATAAGAAAAACAAATCAAAGACAGATAAGGACTTAGAAACGGTTCACGATCAGATCAACGATACATTTAACGAAGGTACCATTGATCAAAAAGAACAGAATAAAAATGAAAAGAAGCATAAATAGCAAAAAAGCCTCTCATTTTCGAGAGGCTTTTTCTTATGACGTTCTAAATGAGTCTGGAAACTGCTTCATGATGCCATTCGTGATTTCATCAGCAAACATCACCATATGGTTCTTATTCTTATCAAAGATCACAATTTCACCAGCGTAATCTTTTTTAAGCCTTGCAACAGCTTCATCACTGACATACTTCAAATGTGTATAAAGCATTTCTTTTACTTGTTGCTCTGACCAGTTTGGATTGGCTTTACTCATAAATTTAGCTATATCATCAGCGTTACGGTACCAATTTTTATTAATTGTTGCTGCTTTTGCTGTATCGCCTTGTTTCACGGCATCCACCAACTGCCCTGCGATTACAATATGCTCTGTTAATAATTTTCCGAGTTCGTTCCCGGCTTTATCTCCATAATAAGGCTTAATGGAGTTACCAATATCTGTTTGATTCTGTAATAGTCTCTTTAACACAGCCTCTTGATCTTTGGCTCCTTCAGTAGCACTCACGATGTAGCTTCTCGTCCAATAAACATGGTCTTTCCACAGTCTTCTTTGCAACGAATACAAATCGATCGCGTTTTGGTTAAAACACGGTCCTTGCACTCGTTGTTTTGGCTTTGCTTCTGCTGTTAAGGATGAAGCAAAAATCGGAAACGCTATGGTAAGCACCATAATCATGGTTAGTATTTTTCGGTACATATGAAATCTCCTTTATGTTCGTATTCATATGTAGTTTGTATCGATCACATGATTTCATGCTTAGAAAATAAAAAAAGAACAGTAAACGTTAGCTTACTGTTCTTTCATCCTTATACTTGACGGTTCCAATGGCGGTGTACAGAAATAGCTTCCGTAAAGTTCTGTACGAAATCGTCTTTTCCATCTCCACTAACAACACCAGGCTGTCCAGTTAGTTCTGCTTCCTTCAACCATTGCTGACCTTCATGCGTACCACCAATCGGTTTAAAATGCGCGAAAGCTTCATTAACGAAGTGTACAGCATTCTTCTTAAACGTAGCATCCTCACTACCACCTACCACGTAGATCGCATCAAAGATAACAGAAGTCGCTGTTAAGAACGTATGCATGATCTCTAGTTCAGATCCATCACCTGCTGTTCGCTTCCCTAGCTTATCACTGATACATTCACCTTGAATGCCACTCTCTTTTAGTGATTGAAGGATTTCTGCCACTTCACTGCTTACAGTAGACCCAACGATCACTCCTACTTTTCTTGTTTTCGGGCTTTTCACCGTATTCAGCTGGCTTAGAGCTGGTGAAGACTTTGTAACCGAAGAATCTTCTCCTTGAGGAGGTACGGCATCGATCGCTTCTGCAAAAGTAGTCGCAAGCTCCAAGCTCACATTTCCAAACATATCTACGACTTGTTGTTGTACGGATTTACTCTTCACTTTACCGAGCTCAAAGCTAAAAGCATTCTTAAGATGCTGTTTTTCAGGCTCGCTCATACTATTCCAGAATAGAGTGGCTTGTGAGAAATGATCTTTAAAACTCTCGCTTCTGCTTCTGATTTTTCTTCCATCTACTTTTTCTTGATAATGAACATATCCACCTTCTGCTTCAGGAGTAGGTGACGGCGTATTCGCTGCAAGCGAATTCTTGTGATAGCTCACTTGCCCTCTATTGATCGTATGGCGTGAAATTCCGTCACGCTGATTGTTATGAAACGGACAAACCGGTCGATTGATCGGAAGTTCGTGGAAGTTTGGTCCACCAAGACGAGAAAGCTGTGTATCCGTATAGGAGAACAACCGCCCTTGTAAAAGTGGATCGTTAGAAAAGTCGATTCCAGGTACAACATGTCCTGGATGGAACGCAACTTGCTCTGTTTCGGCAAAAACGTTATCCACGTTACGATTTAACGTCATCTTTCCTACAAGCTTTACTGGCACATCCTCTTCAGGCCACAATTTCGTCGGATCTAAGATATCAAAATCAAAGTTAAATTCATCTTCTTCTGCAATAATTTGAAGTCCTAGTTCATACTCAGGGTAATCCCCATTTTCAATGGATTCCCATAGATCTCTGCGGTGAAAATCCGGATCTTTCCCTGAGATCTTTTGTGCTTCATCCCATACGAGTGAATGTGTTCCTAAGACTGGCTTCCAGTGAAACTTCACAAAATGCGCTTTTCCTTCGTCATTCACAAGTCTGAACGTATGAACGCCGAACCCTTCCATCATACGAAAGCTTCTCGGAATCGCTCGGTCTGACATCGCCCACATTACCATATGCGCGGACTCTTGATTATTGGCTACAAAATCCCAAAACGTATCATGTGCGCTTGCTGCTTGCGGCATCTCGTTATGCGGTTCTGGTTTTAACGCATGAACCAAGTCAGGAAACTTAATCGCATCTTGAATGAAGAAAACCGGAATGTTGTTTCCAACAAGATCGTAGTTTCCTTCTTCCGTATAAAATTTCGTCGCAAAACCGCGCGCGTCACGCACTGTTTCAGCAGATCCACGTGAACCAGCTACGGTTGAAAAACGGACGAATGTTGGAGTTGTTTTAGAGGTATCATTTAAAAAATTTGCTTTCGTAAATTCTCCTAATGACTCATATAATTCAAACTCACCATGAGCTGCGAATCCACGAGCATGTACGATACGCTCTGGAATTCGTTCATGGTCAAAGTGAGTCATTTTTTCCCGAAAATGAAAATCTTCCATAAGTGTCGGACCACGTTCTCCTGCTTTTAGCGAGAATTCGTCTTCAGCAACTTTTAACCCCTGATTGGTCGTTAACTTTTTGCCTTTGTCATCTGCACGATACTGTTCCAGCTGCACGTTCTTGCTGTTGCCGTTCACTTTGTTCTGATCGCTCATTTAACTAATCCTCTCCATTATGTATTTTCACATCACAAAGAGACCTTTCCCTACCTGTGTTGGAAGCAAACTGATTTTTAATAAAAGTTCTACTCCTTGAAAGTTAAAATAGTTGCTGTTTCATGTACCGAAACCGATCGTTTCATATACCTAGAGGGGTATTATTTCATTTTAATCCTGAAGTTTAAGGAGCCAATCCAGAAATTTCGGCTGTTTATCCACGAGATTAGTCGCTCAATCCAAAAGTTTTAGTCGTTTATCCGCAAGTTTACAATCCTCGACAAATTTCGCCTACCTATTTCTCTCACATACCCCATACCATGAAAGCTTACTTTAATAAAAAAACGCAGCTGATCCCTCAGCTACGCTTTCTAGTTACTTATTCATATGTGCCAGGAAATCTCCAAGCAGATCTTCCATTTCCTGCTCTGGGCTTTGTGTTTCTTCTTTTTCTTCAGGCTCATCTCGCTTTGCACTGTTCCAATCGAATTGACTGAGATCATCATCGTCAAAATCATCGGTTGAGTGTTCGGTTTCAGGTGGATTCTCATACTGATCCAATGAATCCACATCGCGCGCTACATTTTCCTGCAGATATAGGGCCTGGTCTATATCGGTTGAGTTGCTATTTAAAGCCGCAAGTAAAGATGCTGTTCTTACAGGATTAGATATAAGCTGATACAAAATATTGCCTAACAAGGCCTCTGAATGTTCATGCTTCAACCAATCACGCTGCATCTTACTTAAATTTTTCGGCAACGGTATAGTAATCGTCTCTCGATCTTTTTGGATGTCTTGTCCAACACCTTGAAGTACATACTCTGAGATCTTGCTCGAAAAATTGCGCCTCTCCGTCTCTTTCAGCTTTTGAAGCTGTTTGATGACGTGATCTGGGGTGTCAGAGGGGATACGAAAAGCAATCGTTTTACCTCTTGTAATCTCATTGGATGCTTTTTTGTCCATTTCATCACCCTTGTTTAAGCTTTAACGGCTTTTTTGTCTTTATCCTCGCTCTTTTTCTCTTTTGGCGCAGTTCTTCTTAAGTGATCAGAGATCAGCTTATAATACGCGTTTGCCATCATCCAGATGCTTTCTTTTTCATCTTCAAAAAAGTCGATGTTGTAGCCATCTAGGTTATTGTTTAGCGTCTTAATATAGTCTTTGAGTACCGCAGATCCTCCACCTACAAAATAGCAGATTTCAGTTTGCGAATTCTTTTGCCATACGTTGCGAAGAAGACGGTATTGCTTTTTCGCCAAGTCGACTAGAATACGATCCGTAATGTCATGAACACTCGTACGGCTTCCACGCACCATGATGTGGTTGCGGTTCGTCTTCTTCGTAATGATATCTACTACATCACGTCGGCTATCTAATTCCACGCCATGCTTAGAGCGGATTTCTTCTCTAATTTGCTCTAGCGCTTCAGAAACACCAAGGTTAAAGCCTTGAGCTTTATCATCATCAACGTTTCTATTCTTGATCACTGCGATATCTGTAGAAAGTCCGCCAATATCTTGAATAAGAATAGGCTTGTCGATCAGATCTTTATTCGTAATATTTAGATCGTTATCCATAACTAGGTTAATAAAAGCTGCGAATCCTTCTGGATACACTTTTACTTCTTCAAACTTTAAGTTTACTTTAATTCCTTGATACTTAGGTGTTACTAAGAATTCTACTTGGTGAACAGATCCTAGTAGTTTTGAACGATATCCAGCATCCTTACCTTCTTTCACTTCGCGTAGAGGAAGGCCTGTACCTAAAATGTAGCTTGTATCAATCACATTGTTGTTTTTCGTAAATGTTTTAGCATTATCTTCATTTACAGCATCAAGAGCTAATGCAGCAAAAAGCATGATCAATGTTTGATCTTCTTCTGATTTACTGCTTCCTGGATCTAATTCAGTAGAGTTATCGCTCTTAGCAGCAAGCTGACCTACACGATAAATAACATTGTTTTCTTTTAGGGCAGGGGAGTGAACTCTAATATGTATGCCTTCTAAAGGATCTTTGCTGTCTAACTCCTCAATCCCGATAACAGGACGATCCTCAATATCTCTAGCAATTACGTTAGGGATGTTTAATTCATGTTCTAATGTACCGAAAATTCCTTTTAGTGAATCGTTACCTACATCAACTGCAGCAATTCTAGAATTACTCATGGGCGTACATCCTTTCTTTTTTCAAATCTATATTTTGTTGCTATATAAATAGATTAGAGGGTTAATTGAAATTAAACAATGCCTATTTTTCTTTTTAATACATTTGTAAACACGCAAACATTTTCTGTAAACTTGTAAACATCATTGCAAACAAACCACTTAATATTAAACAAACCCTTATATATCAACATGTAAACAACTTTGCAAACTTGCAAACAATTAAGCAAACAATTGTAAACGTATTTGTAAACTTGTAAACAAAAATGTTTGCATCCAAAAAATAGGTCCTTAAAATACCTCTCCCCTACTCCTCTTACATGTTGATTATATTATTTTAGATAGGGAAATCATGATTTATAATCTATCTTATAAAATTGAGGTGATCGTCTTGATGCTTTCATTAGATAAACAACATGATCCACTTACAAACAAAAACTTAATAAAACAAATAAGAAAGAAACATGCTCATACAGAATCTATTGATTTAAAAACTTCAGAGAATCTGTTTAAAGATTCGTCTAAAAAATATAATGCACAGCAAAGAAATTCTCTTGAATGGATCAAATACGCGACAAAAAGCATGGTAATAAAAAGAGCTCCCTATTACGACGTTGATACCACGGATTGGGAAAAAGACGAGCAAGACAATATCTATCCAAGATGGATCTTAAAGCTAAATGGGCAGTACGAGATGCTTTATCGTTATATAAAAGAGGAAGTGAACGTATTAGATTATGGAGCAGTTGGGGACGGAATAACTGATAATACGGAGGCTTTTAAAAAAGCAATCGGAAAAGGAAGAGTCATTGTACGGATTCCAGCAGGAAAATTCATAACAAAAGGCATCAAATTGCCTTCTTGGACGATACTTTTAGGGGAAGGAAAAGGGAAAACGACCCTACAACTGCATGATGATTGTCCTAAAGGAGAATGGCTGATCACGAACAAGAATCACTATAAAGGTAACCGAAACATAGCCGTAAAAGGAATGACTCTAGATTGGAACATTGAACGCCTAAATCCTGAAGAAAAATCAAGTGCAGGAAACAATCGATCAAGCTGTATGACCTTCGCAAACGTCACTTATGGATGGATGTTTGACCTAGAAGCTGTTAATCCAGGGCTGCACGGGTTTGATGTGTCTTCTTCGCTATATACTTACCTCGGGGACGGTACTCGTTCAAGAGGAGGAAGTAAATACATCTGGTTAGACAATCTCAATGGCTACGGCTTTGGGGATGATGGTATTACCACACACCACAGTGAGTATATCTTTATTTCGAATTCCCATATGTGTGACCCCAGCGGAAGGTCCCATAAGAAAGGATTTTCGAACTCTAATGGCATTGAAATCGATGACGGTTCTCATAATGTTTGGCTACTAAACAACTCAACAGCACGCTGCTTTGGAGGTGTTGAGATTAAAGCACATCATAACGCTTCTGCCGCTTCAAACGTACACATCTATGGTCACTTATCCGTAAATGATAACCGATCCTACAACTTTCGTCATATCGGCCATCATAAGGATATAGATCCTGAATCGAAAACAGCTCATCATATCTCTGCAACTAATCTCTTTAGCATCGCTCCTATTTATACTGAGCTCTATAAAGAATCAACACCTCGTAGCCTTGTGGTATCAGGATATAACCATGTTGTTATCAATGGTTTAACGGTACTCGGTGATCGGACATATAACTATGATGGACACCCGCTAATCGCCATTCAATATCGTGCTCACAACGTCATTCTGAACGATGTTGTCGTAAAAGATTTTACAACCTCTGGACCTGCAGTAAAAGTATACGGAGGACCGCATCGGGCCAATGATGTAACGCTAAAAGGCATTCGTTGCGATCACCATATTATTAAGGCGATAGATATTGCTTCAGACATCGAGAAAGCTGTAACTGATGAGATTGTTATTGAAAAAGAGACATCTAGCAGTACCTAGATGTCTCTTTCCCTTTGTTATAGCGCTTTTTCAAGTTGAATGTCTAATGGCTCTCTTTTGAAGATACACTCAATCACTTCTTCGGCTGGAGAACACCCTACAGCACTATAAAACGATTGTGATTCAATAGACGGATGCGCTGCGATATAGAGTTTCTTACCACCAAACCTCTTCGCTTCTTGGCAGCAAAGAGAAAAAAGCTTCTTCCCTATCCCCATACCCCGTATCTCATTTGTGACATGTAGGTATGGCAGCTCTACATATTGCGCTTCGGAACCAAAGCGTTCACTTTCAATATTCGCAAAGCCCACTAACTGCTTCTGTAGCCATGCTGCCACAACCACTCCCCCGCTGCTTAAACATCTTCTTAACTCTTCGATGACCTGAATCTTCCTTTCAGGCGACCAGTCATCCATAAAATAATCATCCTTAACTTTGTAGGATTTATCCTCTACATACCATACTTGTTTTGTTACTTGATATCGATTGAATTCGTTTAAAAAATCATCCGTTAGTTCCATAACGCCTACTACCCTACACGTGACAAGGTTCTTCATTTAGATCCCTCACTTAGTGATCTTCCCTCTCGATAGAAAGACCTTCAATATGTCGCTTATTCATGGAATTGTTCTTTTTCCTATTTTCTTTTGATTCAAATACAATGTCCATATCATAATTGTCTGGATACAGCATTTTACTCTCAATATGAAGTTTTAATCGCTTTTTGTGAATGATATGCTTACTTTCTCCAACCAATACACCTAGTTCTCCATGATCATTCTCTAGCTTGTAAACAATTCCTGCCGCTTTAAGACTTGATACAAATACGCGATCTCCAATATGAAAAACTTCTCCTAGCTGTTCTCCCGTTTTTAGTGGTTTCTCCTGATATTTTTTCACTTTTGACTGAGCTTTATCACGCAAGTTCTTATGTTGGATAAATTCATCTGTGGAAAACATAGAACTATCATCTTTATCCACATGTGGATAACTTTCTTTTCCTGAGATGAGTTGTGCACGGTGGATAATTTCATCGTCCATCCCCAATTTCTTTGCGATCGAGAAAGCCTGACTCTTACCTGCTTTACCTATAATTAGAGAATACGTAGGTTGAAGCGTCTCAAGATTAAAATCCATCGATCCGTTTTCAAATCCAGGTGTAACGGAAGCAAATTCTTTTATTTCACTATAATGAGTGGTTGCTAAAATCATACTTCCTTTGCTGTACAATCTCTCAAGGATAGCAACGGCAAGCCCCATTCCTTCAGAAGGATCCGTTCCTGCACCTAGTTCATCTAAAATGACTAAATCCTGTGGTCCTGCATCTTTTAAAATGGAAATAATCGTTGTCATATGAGAAGAAAACGTACTTAAAGATTGTTCGATGCTTTGCCCATCTCCGATATCAACAAAAACGTCTCTAAATACGGCAAATTCACTTCCTTCATCAACAGGTACGTGGAGCCCTATTTGAACCATTAGAGTTAATAAACCAACTGTTTTGATAGCTACCGTCTTTCCACCCGTATTAGGTCCAGTGATGATGAGTGACTGATAGTTTATGCCAAGATTAAAATGCAGTGGTACACATTTTTCACCGATCAGAGGATGTTTGCCGTTAACAATCTTTATTCTGTTCTCTTGATTTAACGCTACTGATTTCGCATCTAACGTTCTGCTATACTTCGCTTTTGCAAAGATAAAATCGTAATGAATCATCGCTTCGATCGTAATGTGCAATTCCCTCTCATAACTCGCAACCATACCTGTTAGCACGCCTAGAATCATAGAGATCTCGATCTCCTCTTCCGCTCTAAGCATACTGATCTCGGTTTGAAGTTTACGAATATCATGAGGTTCTATATACACGGTAGCGCCACTTGAAGAACTATCGAGTACTTGACCGTCAATATTACGCTTATATTTGCTCTTAACAGGAATAACATAACGACCATCTCTCATGGAAACGATCTGATCTTGCAGCATATCACGGTAAACAGAGGACTTCATCATATTATCAAGCTTGGATTTAATTCTTTCTTCGACAACGGTGATCTTTTTTCTTACTTTCAACAAAGCTTTACTAGCATGGTCATCGACTCTACCGTTACGAATACAACGGTAGATTTCTTCTTTTAGATCACTTAGGTCAAACATAGAATACGCATAAGAAGATACGCTGGGTCCTACAGAAGCCTTGTCTTTCATAAATCGCTGCATTCGGCTCACGTTTTCTAAAAGTCCAAAAATTAATGTGAGTTGTTCAGGGGATAGATTCAATCCCTTTTTCGGTATCTCTAAAACTTGCTCCAAACCGTTGAGATTAGCGATAGGAACACTGGCACTCTTCTCTAAAATGCGTTTTGCCTCTGTCGTATCGAGCATCCATGATTGAATCACAGACAGGTTTGAAGAAGGTTGGAGCTTTTCTATTTGTTCTTTTGTAGCTTTATTTAATGCATGAGATGCAAGTTGCTCTTTAATCTTGTTATATTCAAGCATGTTTATGGTTTGTGTATTCAATGGAACGACCTCCAAAATTTTTAATAGCAAAAACAAATTACTTTTTAAGTCTGTTTTTTTATCCCCTCCTCATAACAGAGGCCAGGAACTGCCAATAAAAAAAGACAGAAATGAACATGTCATTTCTGCCTCATAGATAGACTTCACCCTAAAAAATGCATAAAAAAATCGGCTCATAAGAAGAGTCCGAAGCATCATGGGATTTAGTATGATGGCTTGTATCTGACCGCTGTTCTTAACTATTGGTGGCAAACAAAAGACATAGCAAATAAACCGGATAATCCGTTTCATTTTTTCTTTTGTAGACCGATATCCAAATTGTTTTAGTTAAGAACGACAACGCTCACAAACACACCATCCCTTCCATTGAATTACCATCATCATATGTAATTGTTTTACATTTGTCAACTTAATAAAAAGAGACCAGTTGAAAAAACCGGTCTCTTTTCATTAGGCTGTTTTCGAATTCAATGCTGCTTTTGAAATATATAATTGGACAGATTATGGGCTGAAATGGACAGATTACGGTGCAGATTGGACAGATTATGTGAGCAATTGGACAGATTATGTGAGCAATCGGACAGATTAATCTTCGAATCAGACAGATTACCGTCACCATCAACAAAACTACCTCTACATAGAATCAGTTTTAATGCGTAGACAGGCATATGGTAAGCGGGCAAACACCTCAAAGTGTGCTTACTGTCAGCTTTTTAGAAAATACTGTCCACTTTTTGAGTTTTACTGTCCACTCTCGATGAAATACTGTCCACTTTTACACATTTACTATCGACTTCGCCATTTTTACTGTCCACTTCCATTCACCACGCACTTTTAGGAGTAAACAGCCTTCCATTAAGACTTAATCGATTGATCTTTATCCTTCTTGATCTGTTTACTTCTCAACTGGCCGCAGGCTGCATCGATATCTGTACCATGCTCTTGACGAATCTTACAGTTGATTCCGTTCTTCTTGAGCGTATCATAAAACGCTAGAACCGATTCTTGGTCACTTCGCTGATACTGGCTATGCTCATCGACTGGGTTATATGGAATTAAGTTAATATATGTTTTTTTCTTTTTATCTTGGAAAAGAGCTGCAAGTTCTACTGCTTCTTCTACATGATCATTTACATCTTTTAATAGAATGTATTCGATCGTAATTCTACGATTTGTTTTCTCGATATAGTAGTTGATCGCATCCATCAGCTTTTCAACAGGGAAAGCTCGGTTGATCTTCATAATTTTTGTACGCAGTTCATTGTTCGGTGCGTGAAGAGATAATGCAAGATTGACTGGGATGTTCACATCTGCAAACTCGTACATTTTGTTCACGATCCCGCTTGTTGAGACAGTGATATGCCTTGAACCGATCGCTAGACCTTTTTGATCGATCATGATTTTAAGGAAATCAATCATGTTTTGGAAGTTATCGAAAGGCTCACCGATTCCCATAACAACGATATGACTTACCTTTTCTCCTTCGCCTGCAGCGTCTAAATGATGCTGCACGTTCATGATCTGCTCTACAATTTCCCCACTTGATAGATCCCGTGTTTTCGTTAACAGACCACTTGCGCAGAAACTGCATCCGATGTTGCAACCGACTTGAGTGGTTACACAAACAGATAAACCGTATTTATGTCTCATCAGCACGGTTTCGATCAAATTGCCATCATTCAATTTGAATAGAAATTTAACTGTCCCATCAGAAGCTTCCTGCTTAACGTGCTCCCGAAGCGTTTGAATCGTAAAGTTTTCGGTTAATAATTCAATACAGTCTGCTTTAATATCGATCATTTCCGTAAAAGCGGTTACCCGTTCTCTATATAAATAGTTCCATACTTGTGCTGCACGATATGGTTTATAGCCATGCTGTCCAAGCCATTCTGTAAGTTGTTCAATCGTTAATCCATAAATGGAATTTTTGTTCATGTAAAAAGACCTCTTTTCACTACCTGTAAACTTATTCTTCTATAGTACTAAAAATTTCACTATGTACACAATGGTTGAAACTCTTTCCCAGCACCTTACAATTTTTTTGTTTTTTTGTGCATACTACGTAAGTAAATTTCCGCACTACTTTTATACACCTTTTATAACCGATTTATGCATAGATATAAGCCATTATGCCTACATAGGGTGTAATTTCCATTTACGTATGCATAAGAACCTGTAATAATAGATAAGCCGAAAACTTTTGACAATAATAAATATTTCAAAGTATTATATTTAATGTACTAAGAGGAGGTTGTCATATGTCAGACATCAATAGACAGAAAATTGTGGATAGTGTCCCGCAAAAAGGATTCTTTGGACACCCTAAAGGTTTATTCACTCTTTTCTTCACAGAGTTTTGGGAGCGCTTTTCTTACTACGGAATGCGTGCAATCCTTATTTACTACATGTACTATGAAGTTTCAAAAGGTGGTCTAGGCTTAGAAGAGTCCACTGCACTCGCAATCATGTCCATTTATGGTTCACTTGTATATATGTCCGGTGTAATCGGTGGTTGGTTAGCAGACAGAGTTTTTGGTACATCTAGAGCGTTATTCTATGGTGGTATTTTGATCATGATTGGTCATATCGTCCTAGCTGTATTACCAGGCGATCTGACTATGCTGTTTATTTCCATGGTCTTTATCGTTATTGGTACAGGTTTACTTAAACCTAACGTATCCAGTGTTGTGGGTGATATTTATGCTCCTGGCGATACTCGTCGTGATGCAGGTTTTAGTATCTTCTACATGGGGATCAACCTTGGTGCTTTCATCTCTCCATTAATCGTTGGGGAAGTTGCTAAAAAGAGCTTCCACTTAGGTTTCGGTATCGCAGCAGTCGGTATGTTATTAGGACTAATCGTATTTGCGCTAACGAAGAAAAAGAATCTTGGGCTTGCAGGTACGTATGTGCCTAACCCATTAACTCCAGCTGAGAAGAAGAAAGTATCAATCATCGTTGGTATTTCTGCCGTTGTACTAGCTGTTATCTTAGGAACAACCATTCCAGCAGGTATTTTCACACTTGATGTATTCATTACATTAGTCGGTATTTTTGGTATCGCGATTCCTACCATCTACTTTGTGGTTATGTATCGTAGTCCAAAAACAACTTCAGATGAGCGTTCACGAATTATTGCGTACATTCCGCTATTCATCGCTGCTGTTATGTTCTGGGCGATCCAAGAACAAGGTTCAACGATTCTTGCAGCTTATGCGGACAAGCGTACAGATTTAACATTTGCAGGACTAGAGATTTCACCAGCTTGGTTCCAATCTCTTAATCCTTTATTCATCATTACTCTTGCTCCACTATTCGCATGGATGTGGGTAAAACTTGGTACACGTCAACCGTCTGTACCTAAGAAATTTGCACTAAGCTTATTATTTGCTGGATTATCTTTCTTAGTTATTCTTCTTCCTGCTTACTTTGGTGGAGAAGATTCACTAGTAAGTCCATTATGGTTAGTGCTTAGTTACTTTATCGTTGTTATCGGTGAGCTTCTATTGTCTCCAGTAGGACTTTCTGCAACAACGAAGCTTGCTCCAGCAGCGTTCTCTGCACAAACAATGAGCTTATGGTTCTTAGCAAGTGCAGCTGCACAAGCGATCAACGCACAAATCGTTAAGTTCTATTCTGCAGAAACAGAAATGATGTACTTCGGTACGATCGGTGGAGCTGCGATTGTGTTATCACTAATCCTATTTGTCATCTCACCTAAGATCCAAGAGAAGATGAAAGGTATTCGTTAATCTTAAATGTAAAACCACTAATGTAATGGTCCTCCATTGCGTCAGTGGTTTTTTTCTTAGATGTAGTTGATCTCCGTTTCAGGTGCTCGCTTTCCGGGGGGCGTGCGGTGAGCCTCTTAGTGGCTTGCACTATTAAGAGTCTCACCTGTCACACTGATCCCCCAGGAGTCTCCCACCTTACACTCCAATCAACTTGTCAATGATGCCTTTGTAAGCATGAACGACATGCTTTATGACTTAATCTTTTACAAAAAAAAAGAAGCTTAGCAACTAAGCTTCTTCCTTCTTAATTCATCCATCCATGCAACAATCCAAGTAGGGTGAAAATCACTAGGTGATCTCCGATTGCAATGATAAAAGACTTTCTTGTCAGTAGACCAAAAAGTTTGTTTTTATAATAGACCATCGTAATTATGATCCCTATGATGAACCCAACCATGAGTCCTTCTGCTGCACTTTCAGCTCCCATTAAGCCGATAAGATAAGACATTAGAAATGAGCTGACAAAGGCAACGATTACAGAAAAAATGTATTTAAAAGGTCCTGTCTCACCATTATCCTTTTTCTTACCGAGTATCGTTGAATAGTAGATCCCTCCGTAAATCATATATAAAAGTCCCCCAGCGATAATCGCTGTTATGTTTATTTGTACTCCGTTTATTTCCATAATGGCCCCCTTGTTATTTTGGTTCAATGGCTAGGGCAATCGCTTTAATCTTGCTTTCCCGTTGTAACGTATTCTTGTTCTGTTGAATCTGTATGACTTCAACTGGATTACTTAAATATTTGTAGCCGCTTCTTGGCAGCCAATAGCTATACAGTTCGGAGTAACAGTCAATGATCAGGTTGCGTTCTGAATAATCGGCAGGCTCATCAAATTCGTACACCACATGCTTTCCACCAACAAATTTAGATGTATCATCAGCCGATATGGAATCAGAGATTGAGTCTCTGATCGTAATGTGACAATCATACCGACATTTTTCAGGAGGCGTGATGTATGGATTGTTTCGCGGTATTCCAAGAAACAACGAATGTGAATCGATTAAATTTCTTGATTCACACCATTTATGAACTTCTTCCCAAGCTTCAGAAACCCCGCTCGTATACGTCCCAAAATGATGAGCTTTCAACGTAGTACGGTTTGGAAAAGTTTCGATTCTTATTTTAGATAAATCTAGCCATTTAAACTCATTATAAGGAGCATTGATCTCCATTACTTTCGAAGGGTTGCGAACTTGTTTAGATTTCTTGCTATCTTCATATTCCCGAGGAAATTGCTGAAGATAAGCTCCTTCCCGCCAGTTCTTCGGGCTCGTCTTGAAATAGGATTGAAAAGAATATGTGAAATACGATAAAGATGAGAAACCACACAACATCGCAACCTGAGTGATAGGGATATAGGTTTCATAGATCAGTCGATGTGCTGCGTTTTCCAATCGAAATCTTTTTACGTAAGCTGCTGGTGTTTCTCCCACAATACTTTTAAAAATTCGCTGAAAATGAAAAGGAGAATATGTAGAGATGACAGCCAGTTTCTCTAATGGCAATGAATCCTCTACATGCTCTTCAATATACTCCAAGACTTTGAATATTTGTTTTCGTTGCTCCCACTCAACATTCATAAACTGGACTCCTTTTTCATGCTAGTTCTTAAATTATAATCGAATTTCTGTATGTATTTGTAAATGGATTTTTTTTAGCATCCATTTTTAAGAATCGTCCAAACCATTGAGACAAGCTTGCGTAAGATAGAGTAGAGAAGAAAACAAGAATCATTGTTCTTTTTCTCAACAGTTCGCTTATAGAAGGGGGGGTCTATAGTGAGCTTAATCGGTAGCCTATTAGGATTCAAGAAAAGAAAAAAAGGTAAAAAAAGACCTGAAGTAGCATAAGCAGGTTGAAAGCCGGGGATCTTCCTCGGCTTTTATATGTTTTTAAAACATTCTTTTATATAGAGCCTTTTTCATAAGAATTAGGACGGTATCCAGACCCTTTCAAGGACAAGCACATATAGTACAAGCAAGGGGGATTTTTAAAAAATTAATAGGTATGTTTTGATGTAACCTATGGTTTTCGCAAGCGAATCATCTTCTATTTATTTCTTTATATCTTCCCTTCGTAAAGTAATATAAGGGGGAATATCATTGTATATTCGCAAACGGGTACCTGGTAAGGACGATCCTTTTTTAGTAGATATGGTAGTAAGTAACTTTCAAGTCCGTAAAAACGTGATTGAAATGATTATAAACATGGCCAACGAGGTCATGATTGTCTGTGATAGCAATGACACAATTATCGGTTTTGTATGTTATCGATTTAGAATCGGTCCGACGATTTTTGTGGATTATGTCGTGTTAGATACGAAGCATCAAGGAAAAGGGATCGCAACTTCATTTCTGCCCGTATTCGAGAGTCACCTTATGCAACAAGGTATACGCAATGTATTTGGTACAGTTGACGAAGAGAATACAGATGCTCTAAAGACTTTTCAACATTGGGGCTTTAAAGTTCATGGGCAGCTAGGCTCTAGCATCGTTATCCAAAAAGAACTTACATCGTCTAATGCTATTTCAACGCCGACTGGTGTTCGTACGAAGTCAAGCGTAAGAAAGCTTGCTACTCCTCCATCGCTTCGTTAATTGATGGACTCATTTAAAGCAGATCTTCTATGTAAGGTCTGCTTTTTGTATTTGATATGAAGTTTATATTTCCATGAAGATGCTCTTAGAAAGTAGTTGATTTCCGCTCAAATCAACTTTCATGGAAGGAGGAAGTGAAAAACCCACTGTACGATAGACATGCTCTTTAAACATTGCGCTTTCAAATTATGTCTTCATGAATCTTTGATTGGAGTGTAAGATGCGAGACTCCTACGGGACAGGCGGGCAGGTGAGACACTTAAGAGTGAAACGAACAAATGTGGCTCACCGCCTGCCCCGTGGAAAGCGAGTATCTGGAACGGAGATCAATACTTCCAAAAGCAACCTTTAAAAAATCCCATAAAAAATTAAAAAAGCCCACTCATGATTTGCAGAAAAACAAATCATGTAGTCGGCATTGTAACGTTTATAAGAATGAATAAGTCTTATTGTTCTTACAGATCTAAGAGATTTTGCGGGCGTCTCGTCTTCTTCGATCCATTCACCTGATTGTTGTTTGGATTGAAGATTTCTTCAATGTATCTTTGATTCCAATCACTAGTAAATTCTTTATCAGAACAGATACATCCACTTAGATCATATCGGAAAAGGCCACAGTGCGGGCAGTTACTCATATTAATCCCCCCTTGAGTCAACATAACATATTCTATGAACATCTAAGAGAGTTGGCAACGGCATTCGTACAGCTTTTCCAGCACATAAAATGCTGATTTTTATTGAAATTACTTATTCATCCAATCTGGCTTATGAAACTCTTCGAAATCACTTTGAATGACCTTCTTAAATGCATCTGACTCTACGGCAGCTTTTAAATCTTTTGCGAGCTGTGAATTCTTATCTTTTTCAAGTACAACAATTCGATTGATGATATCTTCTGGAAGTTTATCTTTTACTAGCGCATCCTTTAAATCTAGACCTGATGATAGAGCAAAGTTTCCGTTAACTGCCGCTAGATCTACGGAGTCGAGCGTTCTTGGAGTTTGTGCAGCTTCAACAGGTTGAAATTTTAAGTTCTTCGGATTTTTCGTGACATCTTTTTCCGAGACTCTGAGTGGATTTGCGGAAGAATCGATTTCAATCAGTCCATTATCTCTCAAAACAGTAAGGCCTCTTGCTAAGTTCGTTGGATCATTCGCTAGAGAAACCGTGCTTCCGGGCTTAATCTCGTCTATTGACTTGTATTTCTTAGAATAGATACCAATTGGCGCAGTAGGCACCGTAATCACAGAAGCTAGTTTCATATCATTCTCTTCTGAAAAAGCATCCATGTACACTTTATGCTGAAACAGATTTGCATCTAACGAACCGCTCTTTAAAGAGATATTCGGCTGTACATAATCATTGAATTCTTTTACTTCAACTGCGTATCCTTTTTTCTCGAGATATGGCTTTACACCTTTTTCTAGCATGTCGCTGTAAGGCACGGTTGCGCCGAGTGTTATCTTCTTCTCACTCTCACCTGAAGCGCCACACCCTGCTAGAATACCGATTAAGAGCGCTGCTGATATAAAGACTTTGAATCGTTTCATAAGATTTCTCCTCCACTCTCCACTTATTTACTTTCCGTTAACACCGGTCTAAATCTAGCCGCTGGATGATCATTAGGCAGCAAAGGTTGTCCAGGTGTAAACAATTTTTCACGAAGCGTGCCCCTGTTGTACTCTTTTTTGTATAGTCCTCTTTCTTGAAGAACAGGTACAACAAGCTCTACAAAAGCTTCTAAGTCTCCTGGTGTTACAAGGTGATTTAGGTTAAAACCGTCTACGCCAGACTCTTCAAACTGCTTTTGAATACCATCCGCTACCTCTTCAGGGTTCCCCACTATGAAACTACCTCTGTCAGGAGACTCGAAGCGATTCAATACTTCTCCCACTGTTAACGGTTTAGGCGCATCCGTAGTGAGTGTGGCGGCTTTATAATGTCCGCCCTCTGTTGATTTGTTGTACGAGAATGGAAGTTCCGGATCTAACTCTTCATACTCCGCGATATCATAACCGCTCGCTCCATACTGCGCTTTTGCAGCATCCGCGCTCCAAACACTTGCATATTCTTTGAATTTCTCCTCCGCCTCTTCAGTCGTTCTCCCCACCACCACGTTTAGGAAAGAGAAAATCTTCAGGTTTTCTGGATTTCGACCGTGCTTGATAGCGCGTTTACGAATATCGTCAACATAAAAGCGAATTCTCTCTGGTGTTGGACCACCTACAAAGATACACTCCGCATGCTTTGCCGCAAAATCACGGCCACGCTCAGACGTTCCAGCTTGGTAGATCACTGGCGTACGCTGAAGAGATGGTTCACTTAAGTGAGGTCCTTCCACGCTAAAATATTGTCCTTCATGGTTGATCTCATGAACTTTTTCAGGATCAACCAGTTTATTGTTCTCAACGTCTTCTACAACGGCTCCATCTTCCCAGCTGCTTTCCCAAAGTTTATAAGAAACATCTAAATATTCATCCGCGATGTTGTATCGTTCATCGTGCTTGATCATATTCTGCAGCCCAAAATTTCTCGCCGCGTTTGGCAGATAAGAAGTGACCACATTCCAAGCAATTCGCCCATTCGTTAGATGGTCTAGCGTAGAAAAGCGACGCGCGTTCCCAAACGGCTGTTCATACGTTGTGCTTACCGTCACGGCAAAAGATAGATTTTCTGTTACGCTCGCCATAGCCGATACAAGTAATGCTGGATCGTTTAAAGGAACTTGAAGCCCATCTTGAATAGAAGGAGTTTTGCTTTGTTTATAAACGTCATAAACCCCTAACACATCTGCAAAGAACACAGCGTCAAACTTCCCTCTTTCTAAAAGCTTCGCATAGTCGATCCAATAGTTCAGATCCTTGTAACTTCTTTGTCTCTTGTTCTCAGGATGTTTCCAAAGACCATGAGAATTGTGCATAGCACTTGTCATCTCGAACGCGTTTAACAAAATTTTTTTACCCAAAATAACTTCCTCCATCCGAATATTTTGTACCCGCTCCAAGAGAAAATAAAAAAACCTCTTCAGCGTTGAGAAGAGGTTAATAAATACGTGAAATAAACATACGTATATAGATTTCCTCTTATCTTTCAAGCTTTCGCTTGCTGGAATTGGCACAGTCTAAAAATAGTTGTTGCCGAGGCTTCAAAGGGCCAGTCCCTCCACCTCTCTCGATAAGGAATCGATACTATTCAATTTAATAACGAAATATACAGGAATAAAAATGGCCTGTCAATGCAATTTAGAGAAATAAAATAATTTTCTTAACAATCAGTTTTTAGTTGACAGTGGTTTGCTTTATCCTCTATAGTGATGACTAATAATTAAATATTTTTCTTATCAAGAGTCAGGGGAGGAACTGGTCCTACGATCCTGCAGCAACCGCTTTGAAAAAAGAAAGGTGCTAATTCCAGCAGATGTTTTTCTAATGTCTGAAAGATGAGAAAGCGTGTTAGCTTATGGAATCTACGTCCTCTTTCGTCTTTGAAAGAGGGCTTTTTTGTTTTCTCCGCTGTTCTTGTATGTAGTTGATTTCCGCTCCAGGTGCTCGCTTTCCGTGGGGCAATCGGTGAGCCCCTTGCCGCTTCGCGCCCTTAAGGGTCTAACCTGACCGCTTGTCCCACAGGAGTCTCTCACCTTGCGCTCCAATCAACCTATCAAAGATGTCTAATAACAAAACCAATCTACTAAAACCTTGCTGAAAAAAATTAGGAGGGAACTATGAGCATTCCATTGAGAAAAACCACTGAGATCAATCATTTTGAAGAAGCGATAAATACCGCACTAGCACTAAAAGAAGTTTTCAAGAAACGCGCAGATTTTGTAGATCAAGAAGGCGTTTTTCCTTATGAGAACTTTCAAGATTTGAAGGATGCTGGCTTTCTTTCTCTTACCATCCCAATAGAATATGGTGGTAAAGGATTGAATCTACTTGAGTTCTTAACGATTCAAGAGCATTTAGCTGAGGGAGATGCTCCTACTGCCCTTTCTCTCGGCTGGCATCTCGGTACTCTTTTAGAAGCGGCGGAAAACCATCATTGGAGTGGTGATGCGTTCGCTGACCTTAGCCGGAAAGTAGTGGAACAAAAAGCACTCATCAACTTGGCACAAACAGAGCGTGCGACAGGAAGTCCTTCTCGCGGAGGTATTCCTACAACAACCGCTGTTAAGAAAGCAGACGGATGGTTGATCAACGGAAGCAAAGCTTTTACTTCTATGGCAGAAGCTCTTGATTACTCGGTCGTCACCGCCACTATTTCTGAAACTAACCATAAAGGTTTTTTCTTAGTGAACCATAGTGAAAAAGGGGTTTTTGTAAAAGAAACATGGGACAGTATCTCTATGAGAGGCACAAAAAGTGACGACCTCCTTTTGAAAGATGTTTATGTGTCCAAGGAAAACCTTCTTGTTGTTGAAGATGGAAAGAACATTGTTCCGAAAGGCTGGTATCTGCAAGTACCTGCTGTGTACTTAGGTATTGCAAGAGCAGCGCGGAATTACGCAATTAAATTTGCGTCAGAATATAGTCCTAACACATTATCAGGACTGATCTCAGACGTACCTGAGGTGAGAAGAAAGATTGGCAAGATTGAACTTGAGCTATTCCAAGCAAGAACAATTCTGCACGCCGTTGCTGAAAAATGGGTGAACCACCCTGAACAGCGTCAGAATCTAGGAACAGAACTCGCTGCCGTTAAGCATTCTGTAACAAACAGTGCAAATCGAGTCGTAGACCTTGCGATGAGGATTGTTGGGGCTCGAAGTCTTTCTGTACAAAATCCGCTTCAGCGACATTTTAGGGATGTGAGAGCTGGTCTTCATAACCCACCAACAGATGATGCAATCGTCTATTCGTTAGCTGATGCTGCGCTTAAATAAAATAGTCAACTGACAGATTCATGTTAAACTCACCATTTTTTTATATGATGAGATTTAAATCACCATAGGTTATTATGGATACAATATATTTCCATATCAATCGATAAAAGGTGGTTTGCTCATGAGAGCGCTTCTTACATTCACTTATTTACAAGCACTTTCTTGTATCTTTCCGGTCATCATCTTTGGAGCGTTAGCTCTTTCAAAGTTCGTCAGCATTCCGGTCATCCCTCGATACGACTTCATACTTCTTTTATGTCTCATCACACAGGTTGCAATGATTCTAACGAAACTTGAAACAATCGATGAGCTAAAAGTCATTTGTGTCTTTCACTTGATCGGCTTAGCACTAGAGTTATTCAAAGTTCATATGGGGTCTTGGAGCTATCCTGAAGAGGGTTATTCGAAAATTTATGGTGTGCCTCTTTACAGCGGTTTTATGTACGCAAGTGTAGCAAGTTATATATGCCAAAGCTGGCGGAGGCTCGACCTTCAGATTACGGGTTGGCCGTATCCTCTCTTTTCTTTTGGTATTTGTGTGCTGATCTATTTAAACTTTTTTATCCATCATTACTTGTTTGATGCCAGATGGATTCTTATCCTGCTTTTATTTCCTATCTTTTATAAGACCGTTGTTCATTATACGATCAACGAGCGTGTCTATAAGATGCCGATCCTTCTTTCCTTTTTGCTGATCGGATTTTTCATCTGGATCGCTGAGAACATCACAACGTTTCTCGGTGCCTGGCAGTATCCGAACCAGGAAGTCTCTTGGTCACTCGTTCATATCGGTAAGATCAGCTCATGGTTTCTGCTCGTAATCATCAGCATCATTATTGTGGCACAGTTAAAACGGATAAAAAGTCACCAAGATGAGATTTTCACGCATACGAAACACCTTTAAGCATTTGCTTGCATACAACGTCCCAAGAAACAGTAATAGCACATAAAAAAGGAGCATGGATAATCAAGCTCCTTTTGTTTTGTATTGATTGACCTCTTCTTCAACTAACGTTCCCTTTAGTTTTAACAGGTTAATACTTTTAAATTTTCTCTAACTTCAAATCAATGCAGATAAGTTACCTTTAATACTGTTTTATTTGGTAATAGCCTCTGCAAAAATTTGTGTTCTTGGGTTTAATCGCAACTAGAAATGAATTAATGATATCTGAAGAAGATATCAAAGTGTTGAACCAACTTACAAATAATAGAATTAATTTGATATTTCCTGATACATAGAACGATAAAATGACTGGCACAACGGATAATACAATAAAGGGCAAGCTCATAAAGACCCAGAACCTAACTTTGTTGAGGATTGCGTTTGTATTTAGCCAAAAAAACATACCACTAAACGTTAGGCTAATATCACCTTTTTTGTTTATGACCAAAATGTGTATGCATTCATGAATGATGAAAACAAGAATGGCTATTAAGATGAGTAAAAATAGATTAATACTTGTAAATCCTGTAGTAAAGAAATGTGGTATCAAAAAGATGATTATCTGAAGTAGGTATACAAACTTCATATAATGTTTTCGATACCAATTATTTTGTATGAAAGGAATCCATTCTGATAGGTCCATACTCTTTTGTGGTAAGTGTCGAAACCAAAGTATAATAAGCATTCACCTTCCTCAGTTAAACTAACTTCCTTATTTTAACATAAATAACCAATTAACCTTTTGGTTTGTTAATTTCTACACAATATATTTATAGCAATTAACATATCAATCAGCTTATAAAAATAACGTCTGCAATGTAAAATGATGAAATCCCGTGTCAAAATCAACAAAAAGACAGTCCAATTCAGTTGCGGAAGGACTGCTTTAGCCAGTATTTTTTTCATTTACCATCCTTTCCAAGAAATCTGCATGTTCAAGATGTCCCCTCCATATGAATACAGAGATGACGTTTGAACCTTTTTAGAGAGGAGCTCATCAGATGGATAAGAACCATAAAGATCAACAGCAACAAAGACAGATGCAGATTCCTCAGCCGATCCGCAGTGATGGTGCAGGTGCGACCGACTTAGGACCTCGTGACATCATGCGTGACATACAAAATCCGGATATGCTAGTTTCTCCTGCAACAGATGCGGGAACTGTCCCGAATTTGCGCTTTTCCTATTCTGATACTCATATGCAATTAAATTTTGGGGGCTGGTCGAGAGAAATTACGGTTCGTGAGCTTCCCGTCGCCAAGACCCTTGCCGGAGTGAATATGCGTCTTACCCCAGGCGGTGTTAGAGAGCTGCATTGGCATCAAGAAGCTGAATGGGCTTATATGATATTAGGCCGTGCTCGCATTACCTCGGTTGATCAAAACGGCAGGAATTTCATAGCCGACGTTAGTGAAGGCGATCTTTGGTATTTCCCGCCAGGCATCCCACACTCCATTCAAGGTCTTGAAGAAGGCTGTGAGTTTTTACTCGTTTTTGATAACGGAAGTTTTTCCGATCTTAGTACGTTTTCTATTTCAGATTGGTTTGCACATACACCAAAAGAAGTACTCTCAGCTAATTTCGGTATACCGGAGAGCGCGTTTGCGAACATTCCGACTGAGCAACGTTATATCTATCAATCTACGGTTCCAGGTCCGATTGAAACACAAGCTGTACCTGATCCCTATGGAACAGTTCCGTTAAGCTTCACACACCGTTTAATGGCACAGAAACCTCTCGTTACTCCCGGTGGGACCGTTCGTATCGTTGATTCTACTAATTTTCCGATTTCACAGAGAATCGCTGCTGCTTTAGTTGAAATAAAACCTGGCGGAATGAGAGAGTTGCATTGGCATCCGAATAATGATGAGTGGCAATATTATTTAGCCGGTCAAGGGCGCATGACCGCTTTCGCTGGAAATGGCACAGCACGAACGTTTGATGTAAGAGCGGGAGACGTGGGGTATGTTCCGTTTGCGTTCGGTCATTATGTACAAAATACCGGAAATAAGAGCCTCTGGTTTTTAGAAATGTTTAAAAGTGACCGTTTTGCAGATGTTTCTTTAAACCAATGGATGGCTTTAACGCCCAAAGAAATCGTGCAAACGAATGTGAACGCTAGTCCTGAGCTCATGAACTCTCTTAGAAAAGAAAAATGGCCAGTTGTGAAATATGATTAAATGCACGATCATACCTATTAACGGCGATTAGAAACTACTAATCGCTTTCTTTCATTCTTTCTAGTAAAACTACTTCCCCTACCTCTATGCATACACACCACTTACACCTTGTCCGCATAATCTACTAGTAATAATCTGATAGATTATTCTCTGATTTAGATTTTAGTTCAGAGTGAAAATAGGAGGGAAAGTTCGTATGTACCACCATTATGATCATGATTCGTACGCACATATGAAAAGAGATTGTGAGTGCAAGCATAGAAAAATTCAGCCTTGCCAAAAGGTTTCTGCCTTTAAAGCGGTTAAAGATCTGTTTCAATTTATTTTAGGCACAACACCAAATCAAGTCATTTATCCGGTAGAAGTTTTTGATAGCAATAATGAATATAATCCAGATACATCAACGTTTGTTCCAAAAAGCAATGGCATTTATACGTTTACAGCTAGTATCTTTTTGCCGATTTATACGGGAACACCCTATTCTGCATTCGTCGGCATTCGTGTAAACGGCGAAATTGTTGCAGGAAATCAAGAAACGATTACATCGCCAAACGCGATCGTCGCTACTTCATCTCTCGTCGAGTTAAGAAGAGGCGATGAAGTTCAAGTAGTGGCTTCAAGTCCTTCGGGCGCAACGATAGAAATTGAGGTAAATCCAATCGCAACTCGTTTTGAGGGAGCGAAGATAGGTTAATGAATGTTGGAAGGTGAACCCTATCACCTTCCTTTTTCGTTGTTTCATGTGAAACAATCCATGAAACCCTCTCGTAGAGCACGCTATATAAGGTATAATTTCCCTATTACAATCTCGTTTAGGAGTAATCCAATGACAGAAAAAAACGTACGCAGATCAAATTACATCCTTCATGCAAAGAGCGCGCAATATCATTGGGACGGCACAGGACTTCTCTCTATTAAAACCTTTTTGAACGGAAAAGCTTATTACAAAACAAATCGTGGATATTTTGCCGTTGAAGAAGGGAATTACCTGCTACTCAATCAAGGTCCCTACACCATAACCATAGACGAACAAAAAGAAGTAGAATCGTTCTGTGTCTTTTTCCAAGAAGATTTTGCGAACGATGTATTCCGTAATCTGTCCGTTTCCGATCATCAACTATTAGATGATCCTTATACGACTCATACATCAGCTTCCTTTTTTGAAAAAACGTATGAACAAAGCCAGGTTCTGACTCAGCAAATGAGCCTCTTAAAACATATGACAAATCAATACCCACTTGACTCCAACATGTTAGATGAACAATTTTATTCCATAATGACCACTCTATTTAGAGAACAAATGAAAACTTTTAAAGAAATCGATCGGTTGGATTTAGCCCGTAAATCAACACGCGAAGAAATTTATAAACGAGTAAGTACAGCACATGAATACATAAGAGCCTTTTATGATAAACAACTTACGCTTGATGAGATTGCAGCAATCTCATGCTTATCTCCTAATCACCTGTTAAGAAATTACTCAACTCTCTACAAAAAAACACCTTTTCAGCATATTGCTGAGCTAAGAATTGCTAAATCAATCACCTTACTAGAGACAACCGAATACTCCATGACTGATATTACCTATGAAATTGGCTTGAATAACCCTGTTTCATTCAGCAGATTATTTAAGCAACATCTGGGCATCTCTCCCCTTCAATATCGCAAAAAGGTGATTTTGGATAAGAAATAGCTATTATTACTGGTTATGATGAATGATGAAGAAGAAAAGATTAAGGGAGAGGTTAACATGACGATTCAGACAAATAGCATAAAAAAAGTTGGACAAGTTGCAGTACCTGTTCAAGATATTAAACGCTCCATTCACTTTTATAAGGACGTATTAGGATTACAACTTCTTTTCAACACCGATCATATGGCATTCTTTGATTGTGACGGACTAAGAATCATGCTCAGCCTGCCTGAAAAAGAAGAATTTGCGGGAACTAGCTCGGTTATATACTTTCAAGTGGGAGACATCACAGAATCCTATAAAGAGCTTAAAAGGAAAGAAGTTACTTTCCTAGGCGCTCCTCATATTGTTGCTAAGATGGAAAATACGGAAACATGGATGGTATTCTTTAAAGATTCAGAAGGGAATACTCATGCTTTAATGAGTGAAGTTGTAATATCATAAGTTGTACAGAAAAGGTGCCTACTTGTAGCACCTTTTTTTGGTTTGCGATTTTAATAATAGGAATGGATTGTGACGTTTAAAAATACACATCCTAGAAAATATCCAAGTTTTGCTATAGACTAAAAAACATATCAAGTAATGATGTGGTGATAAATGATGTTTAAAATTTTGCTTATAGAAGATGATGCGACGCTATTCGGCGAGATCAAGGAGCGATTGTCTCAATGGTCGTATGAAGTGTATGGTATTACAGACTTTGGACGAGTGATGCAGGAGTTTACAGAGATTAAACCTGACCTGGTTGTCATCGATATTCAGCTTCCAAAGTTTGATGGCTTTCATTGGTGCCGAAATATTCGATCGCATTCTAACATACCGATCATCTTTTTATCTTCTCGTGACCATCCGAGCGATATGGTCCTATCCATGCAGCTCGGTGCGGACGACTTTGTTCAAAAACCATTTCACTTTGAAGTATTGATCGCTAAGATACATGCGATTCTCAGGCGCGTTTATAATTACAATACAGATACCGTTAGTCTCAAAACGTGGTGCGGCGCTCAAATCGATTATGAAAAGAATATCGTAACGAACGAAAAGGGTACCGTTGAACTGACTAAGAATGAAGTGTTTATTCTGAAACTCCTGATCGAGCAAAAGAATAAAATTGTAAGTCGTGATAATCTCATCAACAGCTTATGGGATGATAAAAAGTTTATTAGTGACAATACCCTCACCGTGAATGTGAATCGCTTAAGAAAACGTCTAGAGGAAATCGAACTCGGACAATTTATTGAAACGAAAGTGGGACAAGGCTATCGTGCAATAGAAGAGGATTCTGTATGATCAAACGCTATTTGATCGAACGCAGCAGCTGGATTTTTTTGTTTTTATTACAACAGCTGATCCTTCTCTTGATCGCCTATCTAGATCCATCGATTCCCCTTTCTGCTGTTGGCTATATCGTTTTTATTTCACTTATTGTCTTTGTCCTCTTTCTTTTTTATCGGTATCAGAAGGAAACAGACTTCTTCCAACAGCTTGAGGAAAGAGAAAATGATTTTGATCTTTCTAATATGTCATCACCTTCTACACCTTTTGAAAAAATCGTTAAAAACAGCATTACCGAACAAACAAAGCATTTAAAACAAACAGCATCCGAAAACCGTATGCTGGTGGAACAAGAAAAGGACGATCTCTTAGCTTGGATTCATGAGGTAAAAACACCGCTGACGGCGATGCATCTCATGATTCAACGGATGGACGAAACACCTCTTAAAGGAGATCTGACCTACGAATGGCTTCGGATCCACCTTCTACTCGATCAACAGCTTCATCAAAAAAGAATCCCGTTTATTAAAAACGATCTTTATATGGAAGTAACGGAACTCGAGATGCTGCTTTTTTCCGAGCTGAAAACGCTGCAGTCATGGTGCATTCAAAAAGGAATCGGCTTTGATTTTGACCTTCAAGTTACTCATGTCTTGAGTGATGCCAAGTGGCTAGCTTTTATCGTTCGTCAGATCTTAACGAATGCTGTAAAATACAGTCATTCTTCTGAAATTGTCATTAACAGCTATAACATGAACGATAGAAACTATTTAAGAATTCAAGACTTTGGTCGAGGAATTGATACAAAGGATATGCCTCGTATCTTTGATAAAGGGTTCACATCAACAACAGACCATCAAGATCAAGCTTCCACCGGCATGGGCTTATATTTGGCTAAGAAAGCAGCAGATTCCTTACATATCCAACTTTCTATAGATTCGAAGCGGAATGAAGGAACAACCGTAACGCTCGCTTTTCCAAAAAGAAATGAGTTTGATCAAACGATGGGCATGTGACGAAAGTGTCACATGCTTTTCTGTTTTGTTCGTTGAACAGAAGGAAAAGAGCTGAAATGCTTTCTATAATGAAAGTATCAGAGAGGGGTAATCAATCATGAGTATATTGAAAGCAGTTAAGCTTCATAAGAGCTATGGAAATAAAAATAATAAACAGCATGTCCTTAAAGGCATCGATCTTTCCGTTGAAAAAGGTGAATTCATCAGTATCATGGGAGCATCTGGATCAGGTAAAACAACATTGTTGAACGTCTTATCCTCCATCGATCAAGTGAGTGAAGGAACCATTCATATTAACTCGTTTGAGATGACTGCCATGAAGGAAAAACAGCTGGCAGAGTTCAGAAAGAACCATCTTGGTTTCATCTTTCAAGATTACAACCTATTAGATACGTTAACGGTTAAAGAAAATATTCTTCTGCCGCTTTCGATAACCAAAACACCGAAAAAAGAAGCGGAAAAGAAATTTGAAGAAGTGGCGAATGAGCTCGGTATTTCTGAGATAAAAGATAAATATCCGAATGAGATCTCGGGTGGACAAAAGCAGAGAACATCTGCCGCTCGCGCATTCATTCATGAGCCGAGTATCATCTTCGCCGATGAACCGACCGGCGCTCTCGATTCCAAGTCTGCGTCTGACCTTTTAAACAAATTAAGCGGTCTTAACGAGAACAGACAAGCAACCATTCTTATGGTAACGCATGATCCTGTAGCAGCAAGCTATTGCAGCCGCGTTGTGTTTATAAAAGACGGACAGATCTACACGCAGCTTATGAAAGGAGAGCAAGATCGACAAAGTTTCTTTAAGGATATTATGAAAACGCAAGGTGTTTTAGGTGGTGTTCATCATGAACATTAATCAGCTCATCTTTCGCAACTTAAAGAAAAACTTAAGAAACTATTACCTGTATGTTTTTGCTTTAGTGTTCAGTTCTGCGCTTTATTTTGCATTTGTAACGCTGCAATATGATCCTTCTATGGATTCTGTGGAAGGTTCTGTAAAAGGTGAAGCAGCGATTCGAGCTGCCTCCATCTTATTGGTCGTAATCGTATCGGTGTTTCTACTTTACGCGAACAACATCTTTATCAAGAGACGCAGCAAAGAAATAGGGCTGTTCCAGTTGATCGGAATGACGAAGGGAAAGATCTTTCGAATTCTTTCAATCGAAAATTTATTCCTCTACTTCGGTTCCTTATTGATTGGAATCTTTGCTGGATTCTCGTTCTCAAAATTAATGATTCTCGTATTGTTTAAGACGACGGGTGTTAATTCAGTCGCATCACTACGGTTTTCACCACAAGCCCTTGTACAAACGGTTATCGTTTTCACAGTCATCTATCTGTTGATCATGATCATGAACTATACATTCATTAAAAGACAGACCATTCTATCCCTATTCCGTGTGACTTCTTCAACAGAAATCACAGTGAAAAAACTATCTCGCTTCGAGATGGTGATGGGAATCGTGGGTCTCGTTCTGATCACGACAGGATACATCGTATCTTCCAAACTGTTTGGCGGCGATTTTACAACGATGCCTCAATTATTTGGAGCAATGATCTTTATTTTGGCTGCCGTTATTTTAGGTACGTATTTCTTTTACAAAGGCTCTGTCAGTTTTCTTTTAAACCTAGTGAGAAAGCGAAAAGGTGGCTATTTGTCCATAAACGAAGTGATGTCACTCGCATCCGTCATGTTCCGTATGAAGTCAAACGCACTTCTGCTTATGATCATTACGACTGTTTCAGCGCTTTCAATCGCTTTGTTGTGCCTTGCATATATCTCGTATTATTCGGCAGAGAAAACGGCTGAAAAAAATGTTCCGCATGACTTTTCAATCATTGATAGAGAATCAGCTGATACGTTCCAATCCGCTTTAGAGAAAAACAATATTCCGTATTCGGAAAAATCGATTGAAGTGGTCCAGGTGACGGTGAATGCTTCACAGCTTATTGATCGAAGCTTAGAAGAACTCGTGATCGATCCAAAAGCGATGCCACTTCCTTTAATCAGTGAAAAGTCAGTATCCGGCATGGATGTTTCACGGGATGAAGTGGTCTTTACCGGCTATGACGACCTGCTTCAAAAGTTTATGCCATTAAAGAGCTCTGGTTCTATTAAGATCAAAGGAAAGACAGAAACGCTCACTCAACGTTATGTAGGCTTAGAAGATATTTATCCCGTATCCTGGTATTTCACAGCTGGAGGCGTTCCTACAGCGATCGTTGATGATGCCATTTTTACAAAGATGCAAAAAGATATCGATCCTAAGGTACAAAAGGAATCCAGCCTCTATATTGGGGTTGACATAAAAAATAAAGAACAACTTGAAGAGGCAGATAAACTGTTTAAATCAACCGAAACGTATAAAAAGCTATACAACGAATCACGTCATGAGATCAGCACGAATCAGAAGAAAAACATGGGACTCATAATGTTTATCGTAGGTTTCCTAGGACTAACTTTCCTCGTTACCTCAGGGTGTATCCTCTACTTCAAACAGATGGACGAGGGTGAAAGTGAAAAGCCGAACTATATGATTCTGCGAAAACTAGGTTACACGCAAAGTGACCTGTTAAAGGGTATTCAGTATAAGCAGCTCTTTAACTTTGGAATTCCACTAGTGGTCGGCTTGCTTCATAGCTATTTCGCCGTACAATCCGGTTGGTTCCTGTTCGGAGCTGAACTTTGGACACCAATGATCATCGTTATGGTCATGTATACGATCCTCTATTCGATCTTTGGTGTGTTATCTGTTCTTTATTATAAGAAAGTGGTTAGAGAAGCACTGTAGATACACTCAAAAACGCTCCACCTAAAAATCCGGAGGAGCGTTTTTGACTTTCTTAAAATGATTTTGACTGAAAAGATCAGAAAGTGTATGTTGAGTAGCCATACCATTAATTGAAACCACACCATCACTACCAATACGTATCTCAACTTTATTTTGAATGGATTCCAACTCGTTCTCTATATGTTTATACACTTTCGTTAAAAAATGATACCGCTGATTCGAAGAACCCACCCAAGGACGTGTTAAGTCTAACTTGTCTTTAATAAAAGGACCGTCAATCAGTAAATCTGCTGCATTAAGAAGATTCTGTGCTTCTTTTCGTTCTTTAAGATTCTCATAAAGGTATCCAGAAAACACCATTACGGTTAATCCAATCTCCTTAACCATGACAGCAAGTTCTCCTAAAGGTTCTGCTTGGTCAAACGGTTCTCCACCAAGTATTGTGATACCTTCTATCCTGTTATCCTGTTTACTTCTTTTTATTTCCTCAAAGAGATCAATAACGCTTACTATCTTTCCGTTTTCTTTTGACCATGTCCATGGAACGCCACATCCTTCACAACGAATGGAGCACCCTTGTACCCATAGACAAAATCGTTTACCTGGACCTTCAACGGTTGTAACTGGCAAAAATCGATGTATAGTAAGTTCCATCAGAAATCGATGACTCTTCCTTCCATTTTTTTGGCTGATACTACCACAGGTTCTTTCTCTGGAAACAAGAGATATGGTCTTATTTTTTCAGCCAAATGTGGTTTAACAGAAAGTACCTCAACAAAGTGATTAAAAGATTGAAACCCATTTTCCTGACTTCGAGTAGAAATGATCTTCTTAGCGAACAAACCTCCAATGCCTGGGACTTTCGCTAACTCCTCCTCAGTTGTTTCGTTGATCATAACTTGTTCTACCCTCATTTCTTTCTCTTCTTTAAATTTTATTTGTTCATCTACAGTTTTAGATGGTAAAACAGGTTGCTTCTCTATTACCGAAGCAGCACCATACTCTCTAGCGATTGTCTTTTTCAAATAATCTATTTCTTTTTCTTTATACCCAGAAGAAAGTTTGGCATCAAGTCTTAGCAAATATTCAGGACGTATTTTAATTACATGAAGGATAGAAACAATATACCCAATTATATAACTCATAGTTCCAACATCACTTAGCCAAGTATCACTTAAAACCGTATCAGCAGTAATCATCATCAATATAAATGGGATTGAATACAGAATCCCTGCTACAAACCATTTTCTTTGTTTTACTTTATAAGAAACATAAAAGAATGAAATATAATTAAAAAAACCAAACGTAAGAAAAACCCAAAGCATCCATATTGAATTTTTCATCTCCCAAAACTTTCCTCTGTCCGTAACTGAAGCCATTTTATTAGTCTCCCTTCACTGTTTGTTGCTGTTCTTGGAAAGTTTGTATTTCTGTTTCGTGGTATTCTTCCGTAAAAGTTGAATCGACCGTTTCTGCATCAAGCAATTCTTCTAACATTTTTATATATGACAAACAGGAATTCCCTTTAATACCCATTGTTTCTGCGTAAAATTTACCGTCTTCTGCTATACGAATCTGAATCTTCTTCATCTTTCACCACCTACATTCGCGACATTAAAGGTTAATAGAATTGAACGATCTTTCTGTATTTCTTCAGATTCAAGTATCAGTCCTTTATCTTTCGCTTTTATCAGGAGCGCTTTATACGTTTCTTGTTGAATTAAATATTTATACTCGGTATGTAAATTTTCTATAAACTCTATAGCGTCATTTGCATCTACACTTTCATCAAAAACAGCTTCAAAGATCCCTTGCTCGTCTTGTTGGAAATAAATTTTAATATCTCCTATTTCTGTTTCATAGTTTTGCAGAGTAAGTTCATTAACCTTGCATCCATATTGCTCAATGGCTCTTTGTAATAAGTGATGTCGTTTCATTACTGTTTTTATCGTATACGTTTTTTCCTTAAATTTGTGTTTTTCAATCATAGAGCCCACAGATTGTGCAACAGCGATGCCAACAGGAATTAGTACTAATTCGATACTCATATCTATCACCCTTTCTTATTCATATCTTAGAAATCAATTGTACGTCCGCCTCGAGACGCTTTGATGTCAAACTCAGGGTCTGAATCCGCATTTTCAAAATACTCTTTTCGATCTTCACGAGGTGTTGCCGTTACTGCTCTTACATTTGCCCATTCACGGACCTTTTTGATCTGTTCTGCTTGAGTAACAGATAACGGAATGAATTGCTTACACACTTTTTCGAAATCACTGAGTCTCACACTTCGATCCTCGTAATAAGCTTCAAATAATCCATTAATCACGACCTGTTCAATTTCAGCACCCACAAATCCTTCCGTCAGTTCTGCCAAATATTCTAAGTTATAATCAGAGATATCGAATTCTCCTATAACTTCCTGTGCCTTTAATCTTTTCTTTAAATGGACTCTAAAAATATCAATCCGTTCCCGGTGAGTTGGCAGATCCACAAAAAAGATTTCATCAAACCTTCCTTTGCGCAACATTTCTGGAGGAAGACTGGAAATATTATTTGCTGTGGCAATAACAAAAACTGGCTTTTCTTTTTCTTGCATCCAAGTTAAGAACTGCCCAAAAATTCGGGAGCTTGTCCCGCCGTCTCCGGTAGAGTTTATCCCGCTAAAGCCTTTTTCAATCTCATCGATCCAGAGTATAGAGGGGGCTATGGCTTCTGCAGTTTGAATTGCTTTTCTCATGTTCTCTTCACTGCTTCCTACAATGCCGCTAAATATTTTCCCTATATCCAGCCTCAATAATGGCAGCTGCCACATTTCACTAATTGATTTACTTATTAAGCTCTTTCCACAACCAGGCACCCCTGTAATGAGCACCCCTTTTGGAGAAGGCAATCCATATAGTTGAGCCGATTCCAGCCAGGACTTATTTCTTTTTCGAAGCCACCTTTTTAAATTTTCCAATCCACCGATGTCTTCCATGTTCAATTCATTATTTACAAACTCTAAAATACCCGTTTTTTTAATGATTTGTTCTTTTTCTTCTAATATCACTTCTACATCATCGACAGATAATTTCCCATCTTCCACCATAGCACGTGCAAAAGCGTTTTCCGCTTCTGATAATGTTAATCCTAGTGCTGCTTTAACCAGCTTTTCAATTTCTTCATCAGACATATTAATTTCAATACGACCTCTTTGCTTATTAACTGCAATCATCTCTTCTAAACTATTCTTAATCTCTTTAAACGTTGGCAGATTGAAGTCAAAGATGGTAATATCCTTTTCCAGCTCAAGAGGAAGTTTTAAAATCGGGGATAAAAAAACGACGTTCTTTGGGTTTTGACTTTGTTTAAGATTGGATAATAGGTCTCTCAATTTACGAATGATTTGATAATCAGGAAGCTGGCCTTGATTACCAAAATAAACATGAAAATCATGTAAAATAAAAATAGCAGGGTCTTGGAACTTTTCGATGTATTCCAAAGCTCTTAACGGAGATTTAGTATCTGTAATACTCAAATCATCTCCTGATATGCCATTGGTCACTTTCCAAGTAATTAATTTTCTTGGTGTTTTGATTAATTCATGATTTGAAGCAATAGAGCGTATGAATTCAAGTGCCCTATCCTCTTCCCAAGTAGACAAGTAAAGGAAAGGAAAGCGTGCTTTAAAAAGATCAGCCATTAGTTTTTTTCTATTCAAATTTTTATCCATCGTAGCCACCTCAGTATTATTCAGTTATCTATCTATAAATGCTTACTAATATTTTACATTATAGTCCTATTAAATGGGACATGTTTATACAGACAGAGAGAGTTTATAAACACAAAAAAACCCCAGCCAATATTCATGACTGAGGTTATTAAATCTGAAATTATTGAGCTGTATAACCGCCATCGATAACGATTGCTTGTCCTGTTACACTCTTCGCTTTGTCACTTGATAGGAACATCGCATAGTCTGCAATTTCACTAACTTCTAACAAACGTTTTTGTGGAACAAGTGGATAGATTACTTCTTCAAGTACTTTATCAAGTGATACGTTTCTTGTTTTCGCTAAGTCTTCCATTTGACCGCGAACAAGTGGCGTATCTACATATCCTGGGCAAAGTGCGTTAACTGTAACACCTTCTGCTGCTGATTCTAATGCTGCTACTTTTGTAAGACCGATTACACCATGTTTCGCACTGTTATAAGCTGCTTTACCAGCAAATCCGATCAAACCATTGATGGATGAGATATTGATGATACGGCCGAAACCTTGTTGCTTCATGATTGGCATTACGTGCTTCGTTGCGATAAATGGTGCTGTCAGCATGATTTTGATCATAAGTTCGAATTTAGCTGTTGGAAACTCTTCGATTGGAGAAACGTGCTGAAGACCAGCGTTGTTGATCAGAACGTCAACACGGCCATACTCTTTGTGTGCTGTTTCGATCATACTCTTGATGTCTTCTTCACTTGTAACGTCGGCTTTAAGACCGATCGCTTCTAGTCCAAGACCTTTTAGTTCTTCTGCAGCCTTTTTAACGCCTTCTTCGTTAAGGTCTGTTAAGACTACTTTGCTTCCGTTTTGAGCGAATGTTTTTCCGATTTCAAATCCGATACCACTTGCAGAACCTGTAATAACGACTACTTTATTTTCTACCATACTATACTCACTCCTAAAAAGTTTTTATATAATTCCCATGCTTGCCATAATGATTCCAACAATTACAGCAATGGTAGGGATGATTAAAGCGACTACAAATACATCTTTGTACGTTTCTTTATGCGTTAACTGCGTTACCGCAAGAAGCGTTAACAATGCTCCGTTATGAGGCAAGATTGATGCTCCAGATGCAATGGATGCCATTCTATGGAATGCCTCAGGACTCATGCCTGTTGACTGAGATAAGTCATAATATGTTCCACCAAGAGCTTCTAACGCGATTCCCATACCACCTGAAGCTGAACCTGTGATCATCGCTAAAAGCTGTACGACTAAGGATTCAGATACAAGTGGGTTACTTGAGATTCCTAAAAGCAAATCAGTAATTCGGTCAAAGTCAGGTACACTCGTTACAACTGCACCGAAACCAACTGCGGCACTCGTGTTGATGATCGCCATAACAGAGCCTTTAGCACCTTCGTTCATAGAAGGAATGAACGTTTTGTATTGCTTGATATTGATAAGAAGAATAGCTAGAATTCCAGCTAACAACGAAGGAATTGGAGCGATTTTTAAGAAATTAAGTAAAATAACAACAACGATTAAAGGGACTAATGAAAGAATCCAGTTAGGAAGGTGTTCCTCATTTTCATCTTCATTCTCTTTTGACTTATTTGGTTCTGTATACTTTTCACCAGCTGCTGTTAAACGGTTCTCTCTGAACTTCAGCCAGAAATATCCGCCAACTGCCATGATCAGTGTAGCTACAATACCGATAATGGTACCCGCCATTGGGGTCGTCTTAAACGTGTTCATCGGTATTAAGTTTTGAATCTGCGGTGTTCCTGGTACAGCAGTCATCGTAAACGTGAATGCTCCAAGAACGATCGTAGGTGCGATCAATCTTCTAGAGATATCTGCCTTTTTAAACAATGCCAACGCGATCGGATAGATGGCGAACACGACAACAAACAAACTTACGCCACCGTATGTTAAGACAGCTGATGCTACCAAAACTCCGAGAATGGCACGTTTTTCACCTATAAACTTCGTGAACTGAATCGCAACCGATTTAGCAGCGCCCGTATCTTCCATCAATTTACCGAGTACGGCTCCTAATAAGAAGATCGGAAACCACGCTTTTGCAAAGTTTACAAAGCCGGTCATATACGTATTGGTATACGCGTCCATCAAGTCTAAACCACTCATCAGAGCAACAATACCTGCTACGATTGGAGCGACCCAGATGATCGACCAGCCCAGGTAGGCAAAAAACATGAGTAGAGCCAGACCTATAATGATACTAATCAAAATCTTTCCTCCTTTTTTATATAGAAAGAGTGCGCTTTCATCTATTAGCACTTACTTTTCAAAAGTTTTCATTGCACGAAGGACATTTTACTCCTGTGTATTTATTAAGTAAAATGAATTATAACTATAGATAGTATGCACAAAAGTTATAGAATGGAGATCTCCATATGGATATTCGACAATTGACTTATTTTCACGCTGTGGCCAAACATAAAAGCTTCACGAAAGCCTCTACCGTATTGCATTTATCTCAACCTAGTCTTAGTAAAATGGTAAAAAGTTTAGAAGACGAACTTGAGATGGAACTGATCGATCGCTCTTCGAGACAGATCGAACTAACAGAAGCAGGCGAAATTGTGTTTGAACAGAGCAAGATGATTCTAGAGTCTTTGGACAACCTATCATCAAACCTTTACGACTTAATGAACTTAAAAAAAGGGAAAATCAAAATTGGAATACCACCTCTTATCGGCTTCTTATTTTTCCCTAAAATCATCAAGAAATTCAAGGCATCCTACCCTGAAATACAGATTCAGCTCGTGGAACATGGCGCAAACCGTGTGCAACGAGAAGTGAATGACGGTCTCTTAGATCTAGGGGTTGTCGTTATGCCCTTAAATGAAGATAAACTCGAGATCGTTTCATTCTTAACCGAGCATCTTATGTTGTTTGTTCATCATTCACATCCGTTAGCGAATAGAGAAAAAGTATCGATGAAGGAATTAGAGAATGAATCTTTTATCATTTTTAAAGAAGGCTTCACCCTGCATGACAGAGTGATCAATGAGTGCCTAGCAGCTGGTTTTCAGCCTAAAATTTCCTATGAAAGCTCACAATGGGACTTCATCAGCGGCATGATCGGGGAAAACTTAGGAGTTTCTATCTTTCCAGAATCCATCGCAAAAAAGGTGGATCAAAATTTGATTAAAGCTATTCCGATCGTTGATCCTTCACTGCCTTATAAGCTAGGTATTATCAAAAAGAAAGATAAATACGTTGCGTATGCGACTCGAGAATTCATAAACATGCTCTCGCCATTTAGCGAATAACATATAACTAAAATGCATAATTTAGATATATTATATGTATTTTACGAATAGGTTGAGTTGAGATAAAGTAATTCCTATACAAATTATAGGAGGCACTACTCATGGAAAAAGATCGTTATCAAAATGGATTAGATAAATTGATGGAGTACACGCTAACGGATAACAAAGACATTTCAACACACTTAAAAATCTCAGATGACCTGCAAGATATTGCGCCAGATGTAGGAAAATACATTATTGAATTTGCGTACGGCGAGATCTATTCACGAGCCGGATTAACGAACAAACAAAGAGCGCTTGTAACCATTTCTTCTCTTGTGACACAAGGAACGGAACCACAATTGGAGCTTCATATCAATACGGGGCTGACGGCAGGATTAACGAAAGAAGAGGTCGTAGAGAGCATCACGCACTTGATTCCGTATACAGGTTTTCCTCGTGTGTTGAATGCGTTATCGATTGCGAAGAAAGTTTTTTCAATGCGCGATGAAGAAGTGAGTGAATTAAAGGCACATTAAAAAAAGTAGCTATCCTTTTTACAGGGTAGCTACTTTTTGTTATGCCTAGAAGTCTTGAGAGAGGTTGCTTTGCGCTCCAGGATGCTCGCTTTCCGGGGGGCGTGCGTTGAGCCTCTTAGCGCTTTGCGCTGTTAAGAGTCTCACCTTTCCCGCTGATCCCCCAGGAGTCTCGCACCTTGCGCTCCAATCAACTTATCAATGAAGTCTTGGGGGTGTCTATGTTATCGTACAAGCCCATTTCACTAGGCATTACAAGAAATCGTCTTCTTCTGTCTTCTCCAATTGCTCTGAATTACTAGGAACGTCTTTATATTCGATGTCGTATTTTTTGCTCAACAATTCCATTTCTGCGTGGTAAGCGTCTACCAATTGGAAGTATTCTTCTAATTTTAGATTAGACTGCGTGATCAGGTTTTCATCTTGTTGTTCTAACGCTTGCCTTTGAAGGATTAAACCTTCGTAAAAAGTTTCGGTAGCTTTTACGATTTGCTTCTTCATTCCTACTAATTCTTCTCCTTGAACATCGATCGTTTTCGCTTGAGACACTGCTTTTTCATAGGCAGGAATCGTCGTTTCCACTAACTCCAAATACATAGTCTCGTCATCGGTATAATTTGCACCTGAAACACTAGCTAAAGATTCAAAGGCTTGTACTTCGAAAGTAGATACTGCTGCCACGTCCACATTTATAAATTTCAAAACAGCATCTTGCTGTTCTTCCGTATTGATCGGCTCTGAAAAGCTTTGTGTTTCCTCTTCATTCTGCGTTACATCATTGCTCGTTCGATTTAAGGCCATTTCGCTCGAGTTCGCACCTGTCACTATTGAACTCACTAAAAACGATACTAAGAAAAGTGTATTCACGCTGTCAGCTCCCTCAACATTTTGTAAGTATTAATCAATACCCGGCTTGTTCAGGGGTTATGCCCCATAACTGTAAAAAGAGAGTGTTTGATGCTTCTTTTACAGAAAGCACAACGAGTAAAAACCCCGCTATTTCCATAACGGGGTTTTTGTTTATCTAAACTTTTTTACAATATGTTTCTCTTTTTAGATGGAGCCCATCTTATCTTAGAAGAAGCAAACATCCTTCCATTCTTCGCTACTTTTTTACTTCTAAAGAAATCTGCAATGATGTCTTTGTCGGAGTGAGGAATCTTCTCGCCATTTACAATTTGAGCACCGTTGATGCAGCCACTCGTGAGAAGAACAATGTCATTTTCTTCACTCAGAGACAATGCTTTGATCACCGCATCATGACGCGTGAGTTCTGAGTGAATGTTAGGTGCAGCAGGATTTTTGAAACCCTTCATCACGTGACCAACGATCTCACTCGGATCGTTATATCCTGGATGATCGACAGATACGACGATTTCATCTGCTTGGTTCTCAATCGTTTCCGCCATTTTTGGCATCTTCTCTTTATCTCTTATGCCAATACCCATGACTAACACAATCAGTCGACTATATGGCAGCTTTTTCACTTCTGTTACTAAGTTTTGTAACGCAACAGGAGTGTGTGCGTAGTCCAGAATGATCTTGCGTTTTTGTTTATGAATGATTTCAAATCTTCCTTCAGGTCCCGTCATTTCGGGTAGAACTTGAAGCATTTTTTCTAATGGAATTCCGATATGCAAACCTGTACAGATGGCGGAAAGAAGATTTGCTATATTATAAGTTCCGTAAAAAGGTGTTATCACAGAATAACTTTTTCCTTCAAGTGTTAAGGTAAACGAAGTACCGTTTGCTACCTGCTTAACATCTGTCGCGATCACATCTGCACCGCTTTCTTCATTCATGCTATACGTTAGCAAAGGACCTGCAAATAACTCAACGATTTCTTTCCCCATACCTTCGTCATCAATGTTCACAACCGCTTTTTTTGCTTGTTTAAATAATTTCAACTTCGCTTGTTTGTAGTTTTCGAATGTATGGTGAAACTCCAAATGTTCTGGCGATAAGTTTGTATGAATCGCAACATCAAAACAGATGCCCGCTGTTCTTTTTTGTTCAATTCCAACAGATGTAACCTCCATCGCAGCGAGTTGATCTCCATTTTCAACAAATTGTTTGAAGATGTGATGAAGATCAGGTGCTTCAGGCGTTGTTGGCGTGGACTGTTTCATGTTTAAGTTACCTGTAGAGGAAATCATACCTGTTGTTCCAATCGAACCCGCTTTCACACCACATAAGTTCATTAATGATCGAACATAAGCGGCGACCGTCGTCTTTCCGTTCGTGCCGGTAATGCCCACTGTGATTAATTTTTCATGTATACGTTTATTAAACAGGATAGATAATTGAGCCATAAATACGCGAGCATCCTCAACAAGTAAGAATGTACGATCCCTATAGATTTCGCTCGCCTCTTTTAAAATTGTTTTATTTTCACCAGCCACAACAACGGCACCGTTCTTGATGGCACTCTCAATAAAGTTGTGACCGTCAAATTGTTCACCCGTTATACAAACAAAGGAAGAGTTATTTGTTACGTTTCTGGAATCAAAGCAGACAGAAGAAATGGTTTGCTGTTTGCTTCCCCAAATTTCCCGAATACCTAATTGCTGCTTTTTTTGTTCAAAATGTATATTCATCTGTCTCTCCTTTTGCGATCAATCTATGAATCATTACTATAGTAGAATATAAAAGTTTGTATTTAAAATTTTTATGCACACATACTTTCTTTAAATACCCTAAGTATTCGATTGTTAACCTTTTTTTATTTATGTTTCTTCAACTTTTTGTGAGAAAAAAATAGCGTTAAATACTGGAAGGACGGGGTTAAAGAGTTTTTGGGGTCTTAGAATGCAGGATTATTTTCCAAAAAAATAACCACCGGAGAATGGTGGTTATTATTTAAAAGCTAAATCTTTTTTACAAACTCGGACTTCAATTTCATCGCGCCAAATCCGTCAATCTTACAATCAATATCATGATCACCCTCGACGAGACGAATGCCTTTTACTTTTGTTCCGATCTTAATAACAGAAGATGTTCCTTTGACTTTAAGATCTTTAATTACAGATACAGAGTCACCGTCTTGAAGGATGTTTCCGTTGAAATCTTTTACAACCTTTTCGTCTGATTCGCTCTCTGTTTCGAGTGACCATTCATGTGCACATTCTGGACATACGAGAAATGTTCCATCCTCATACACATAAGCAGAGCTACATTTCGGACAGTTTGGTAGGTTAGACATTAGGTAGTCCTCTTTTCTTATAGTTATGTTCATTTTACCACACTAAAAATTAGGTAAAGATGACTTAGCAGTATCGTTTCAAATCGCAATCCTTAATGTGAACATCAAAAATGCATTACGCTTTGAATCCATATACCTGTCCACTATAATTGAGTTATCATAATAATCAAACATCTAACATCATGGCTTTTCGTGTTTTGCAATTTTAAGTTCCAAAAAAGGAAGGGGAAATTGTAATGGAAAACAACAACAAGCCCGATCAAAAAGAACACACATCTGCAGGTCAATGTCCTGTCACACACCACAAGGATAGTGCGATTACGACTTCAAGAGCGCCACATGGTACGACAAATAAGGATTGGTGGCCGAATCAACTCAACCTGAACGTTCTTCGCCAGCATGACAAAAAATCAAATCCGATGGGAGACGATTTTAATTATCGTGAAGAGTTCTCCAAACTGGATTATGACGCACTGAAGAAGGATCTTCATGCATTGATGACCGACAGCCAGGATTGGTGGCCGGCGGATTATGGTCACTATGGTCCTTTCTTCATTCGTATGTCTTGGCATGCGGCAGGTACATATCGTACGGCTGATGGACGCGGTGGCGGTGGATCAGGTTCTCAACGCTTCGCACCACTAAACAGCTGGCCGGATAACGTTAACTTGGATAAAGCTCGCCGTCTGTTATGGCCGATCAAACAAAAATACGGCAACAAGATCTCATGGGCAGATCTCCTTGTTTTCACTGGTAACGTAGCCATTGAATCCATGGGGCTAAAAACGTTTGGTTTTGCTGGTGGACGTGAAGATATTTGGCATGCAGAAGAAGATGTTTATTGGGGAACGGAAAAAGAATGGTTAGCGGACAACCGTTATTCGGGTGACCGTGAGCTTGAAGACCCCCTAGCTGCGGTTCAGATGGGTCTGATCTATGTGAATCCGGAAGGACCGAACGGAAAGCCTGATCCGCTCGCGAGTGCTCGTGATATTCGTGATACGTTCAGCCGTATGGCGATGAATGACGAAGAAACGGTTGCGCTTATCGCTGGTGGGCATACGTTCGGAAAAGCGCATGGCGCAGGGGATCCATCTCTTGTAGGTGACGATCCTGAAGCAGCAGATATCGAAACGCAAGGACTTGGCTGGTTGAGCCGTCACGGCAGCGGAAAAGGCCGAGATACCATTTCGAGTGGTGTTGATGGAGCTTGGACGTCGAACCCAACACAATGGGATTACGGATATTTTGATCTTCTGTTCGGTTACGAGTGGGAGTTAACGAAGAGTAGAGCAGGCGCTTACCAATGGAGTCCTGTTGATGTGACAGAAGAACACATGGCACCTGATGCCGAAGATCCATCCATCAAAGTAAAAACGATGATGACAACAGCGGATATGGCTTTACGTATGGATCCGGACTATGAAAAAATTTCTCGTCGTTATTATGAGAACCCAGATGAATTCGCTGATGCTTTTGCACGAGCGTGGTTCAAGCTCCTTCACCGTGACATGGGGCCGAAAGTTCGTTATCTAGGTCCTGAAGTACCAGACGAAGATCTCATTTGGCAAGACCCGGTGCCGAGTGTGGACTATGACCTATCACCATCTGACATCGCTCAGTTAAAAGAAAAGATCCTAAATACAGGACTATCCGTGAGTGAGCTCGTCAAAACAGCTTGGGCTTCAGCAAGCACGTACCGTGTTTCTGATATGCGCGGAGGTGCGAACGGTGCGCGAATCCGCCTAGCTCCTCAAAAGAGTTGGGAAGCGAACGAACCTGAGCAACTGGAGAAAGTGCTAGGAATCTATCAAGATCTACAAAACCAGCTCGACACGAAGGTAAGTCTTGCGGACTTAATCGTTCTTGGCGGAAGTGCTGCTGTTGAAAAAGCTGCAAGAGATGCAGGCTTTGATGTTACCGTTCCATTTACACCTGGACGCGGTGATGCGACGCCTGAACAAACGGACGCCGTTTCGTTTGATGTTTTAGAGCCGGTATCAGACGGGTTCCGCAATTATCAAAAGAAAGGATATAGCACAAGCCCTGAAGAGATGTTCGTAGACAAAGCGCAGCTACTAGGTCTGTCTGCTCCTGAAATGACTGTCCTTGTCGGTGGTCTTCGTGTACTCGGGACAAACTATAAGAATACGAAACACGGTGTTTTCACCGACCGCGTTGGAACGTTAACGAACGACTTTTTCGTAAACCTGCTCGACATGGGCGTAGAGTGGAAATCAAAAGGCTTTAACGAGTACGAAGGCCGCGACCGTAAATCAGGAGAAGTGAAGCGAACAGCTTCCCGCTTTGATCTTGTGTTCGGGTCCAACTCAGAACTTCGCGCACTCGCTGAAGTATATGCGCAGAACGACAACCAAGAAAAATTTGTACGCGACTTTATTTCAGCATGGGTGAAAGTAATGGACGCTGATCGATTTGATGTTAAATTAAAATAATAAATAATGAACGCACCTAAATCCCGATTTCTGATGCAGAATTTGCTGCTTCAGAGCTCTTGAAATTAGGTGCGTTTTTTCCCGTAAAAAAAGACAGGATAACTCCCCGTCTTAAATGTCTAGCATGTATTTTCTTGTTATTTACCGAACCGCTTACGATAACCACATTTTCTGCAAAGTTCCTCAACCGCTTCTCTTCGTGAAAACCCATCTACAAGATTATTTGCTCGGTCACCTTCAATAATAGTTGAGAAGTCTGTTTCATTGATATTTCCTAAATTAATCACACCTTCTCCATCTAAACAACAAGGAATGACCGTTCCGTTCGCCAAAATGCCCGCTTGATTGCGAAGACCGTAGCAGAATCCTTTTCCATCGTCCTCTTCCTCATGCAGTGCCGGCCATTTAAACTCGTAATCTTGATTGATGAAAATTTGATCCGCTAGTTTGATACCTTTACCCGGCGTGAGCTTTTCTTCAATTTTAAATCCGAGATTAAATTCGTTTTCAATAATCTCAAGCAGCTGACGGTTACGCTGTTTTTCCAAGTTTGTCGCATTGTCTTGCGTCAGGTTCCAAAGCCTTAAAGAAACAAATAATGAAGACTCTCTCGTTGCTTCTTGTACAAAAGAAAGGATCGTTCTAACGTATTCTTCTTTATCCGTCATACTCTGACCGACGTGGCCATCAAAACTATGAAGGGAGAAATTCATCTGTCTGAGCGCGGGCTTATTGATAAGCTTGTCCCAGTTCTTTTTGATGAGTGTCCCATTCGTCGTGATATTAACTTTAAATCCTCTTTCATGGGCTATGTCCAATAACTGATCGATTTTCGGATGAAGCAACGGCTCACCTTTTACATGCAAATAGATGAAATCGGTATACGGCTTGATCTGGTCTAAACGTTTCGTAAAATCATCAATGGAGATGAACTGTTTAGCTCGTTCAGTTGGAGGACAAAAATGACACGCCAAATTACAGATACTCGTAATCTCTATATAAAACTTCTTAAATCTTTTCATGGGTATTCCTCATTTCGCAAACTCTTAATACATAAACTAATACTCACTTAAGCCACAGTGCACATAAACTACCTGCTTTTTTAACTCTTTCTTATTAGAGCACAATTCATTAAAAAGATAAACGTGTTATGAGGAAATTAATAGATGCAAACGAAAGGTTGGTCGTTCGGTTGTTCTTTAAATATCTAAACGTAAACGCAAAAAAGAAGAGAAATCATCTCGTTTCCCTTCTTCGTCAGTCATTATTTCATCATCCTTTTTCGATCACCTTTGCACTTGTATGATTATTAGATATCGGCGCGTTTTTACCCATATACACCGAAACGACGACAATGATAGCTGTGACAAACGTCATGGTTGTGATTGATTCTTCTAAGAATAGTGCTGAAAATATAATCATCAGAAATGGTTGTAAATATTGTAGCTGGCTGATCTGTGCAATTCCGCCTAATGCCATGCCTGCATACCATGCGACATAAGCTAAAAACTGGCTCACCACCGCCAAATAGATTAAACTGCCCCAAGCTTGTACAGGAGCATCTAACATGTCAGCAGAAATACTAAGCGCTACCGGTATAACAAAGATGGGTGCTCCTATCACGATAGCCCATGCAATAACTTGCCAGCTCCCGATCTCCTTTGACAGCTTGCCTCCTTCTGCATAACTAAGACCTAAGATGATAACGGCAGCTAAGATTCCTGCATCTTCAACTTGAAGAGAACCAAAGCCTGAAGAACCTGCATATAAAATAACTGCTCCTGAACCAATCATACTAGATATCCAGAACCGTACAGAAAGCCTCTCTCCTCCTCTGTACATAGCGATACCGGCTGTTGCTAATGGCAATAGCGCTACTTCTACCGCGCCGTGTGAGACCGGCAGCGTCTTCATGGCCCATGAAGTGAGTAAAGGAAAACCTAATACTGCACCTGCTGCAACGATTAGGATGCTTTTAAACTGCTGTAGATTAGGCACTTTTTCCCGTCTCGCGATCAGTATGACGGCCACTAATAATGCAGCGATTACCGTTCTTCCTAATCCCACAATTGTGGTTCCGAAATGCTCAACAGCGATAGTCGTCGCGGGCAAGGTAAGACTAAAGCAGATCACACCCGCTAAGCCTAGATATAGGCCTATCTTTTCTTTTTCCAATTTCCTTCCTCCCCGACTATAATGAATATAATCACATACTATTAGAACGAGATAGAAGATACTATCGCTGTTTTCATCCACTGTCAGGGTACAGTTAGAGGAGAGTGAAGCACATTGAGTCCAAAATATAGAATCGTTTTAGAAGACATTAAGCAGCAGCTGACCAATGGGAAACTAGCAGCAGGCCATAAGCTCCCTTCTATCCGACAGCTATCTGTTACATATAACTGTAGCAAGAATACGATCATCAAAGCATACAATGAGCTGGAAAAAGAGCATTTGATATATACCGTGCCTCAAAAAGGCTATTATGTTGTCAATGAGTTTCGACGTCCTGAAGATCATCCTGAAGTAATTGATTTCTTATCTGCTGGACCGGATAAAACGCTATTGCCTTATACTGAATTTCAACACTGTTTAAATCAAGCGATCGAACACTATAAAGAAGAAATTTTCACCTATACCGATCAACAAGGCCTTCCTTCATTGCGAACCCAAATTTCTAAAAATCTTCAACTTTCTCAAGTGTTTACAGATCCCAAGCAGCTCGTCATCGTTTCAGGATCTCAGCAAGCGATTCATTTATTAACTTCCCTCTCTTTTCCGAACAACAAAAAGAATATATTAATAGAACAACCAACCTATTTTGGAATGATCGAAACGCTTAAACTGAACGATGTGAACACCTTTGGCATTGAATTATCCATGGACGGAATAGACTTAGAACGCCTCGAATTTATATTTAAAAATAACGAGATTAAGTTCTTCTATGTCATTCCTAGATTTCAGAATCCACTTGGCCATTCCTATACGAATAGTGAGAAGAAAAGAATCGTAGAGCTGGCAGCTAAATATGATGTCTATATCGTAGAAGACGATTTTCTTGGTGAACTAGAGCAGGATAAAAAAGCCGATCCGTTTTTCGCTTTTGATACATCAGGAAGAGTCATCTATATACAAAGCTTTTCAAAAGTCTTTCTCCCTGGGCTCCGGATTGCGAGTGTTGTCTTGCCCAACAACATGATTGAGAGCTTTTTACGTTATAAGTTTAGCGCTGACTTTAACAGCCCCGTTCTCTCGCAAGGTGCATTAGACATTTATTTAAAAAGCGGGATGTATTACAGTCATCTGAAAAAGATTAAGAACACCTATTTTCATAAAATGAATGAACTAAAAAGGGTATGTGAACAGTTACTTCCTGAAGGTACTCACTATACGAAGCCTGATTCAGGGTTTTACCTTTCCATCTATTTGCCTCCTCACGTATCAGCCAAAAAGCTTACATCCCTTTTACGAACACAACACCTTTTACTTGATGATGGCGAAAGAATGTTTCTGCCTGAATGTAATCAAGATAACCTCATTCGCTTGTGCATTTCTCAAGTTGAAAAACATCAAATACAACCCGGAATAGAAAAAATAGCTCAAGCCATACGTGTATTGAAAGACAGCAGACATTTTCATCAAATATCGCTGATTTAATGCTGGAATTTAAGATCGCCTAACATGCTAAAAGGACAGAAACACATGAGTGAATGTGTTTCTGCCCTTTTATTTTTATGGATACATGAAGCAAAGGACGGTTCTGCCGCTTCCTTCCCCTCGTTTCACAAGAACTTTCTTGACCCTAGCTAAGCTTCTCATCCTCATGTTTTTTCGAGGACAAGCATAAGATGGTAGAACAATTGACTGGGAAAGGAAAGCCTATCTATGATTTCATTTCGAAAAATGCTAGGAGCCTCATTGTATGCCACCATGTCCATCAGCCTTTGGGGAATATCCTTTGTCTCGACTAAAGCGGTACTGGACAAGCTTGATCCCTTTACTCTTCTGGTCATCCGTTTTGGTATAGGTGCATTATTTTTATTAGTACTTATCCTTGTAAAAAAGGAACATTCCATGAAGCTGCCGATACAGTATATCCCTCACTTAATTGTATTAGGGATTCTTGGTGTTTTTCTTCATCAAGTTATTCAGGCAAGCGCGCTTTTATCCATTGATGCATCTTCTGCAGGCTGGCTCATTACGTTATCCCCCATTTTCACCGTCGTTCTTTCCATGGTCTTTCTGCATGAAAAGATGACATTTCCAAAGGCTATTGGAATTATTTTGGCCATTAGTGGTGTATTGCTGGTCACAACAGCAGGTGGAGACAGGTCATTAGGATTCTCAATCAACATCGGGTATCTACTGATGGTTCTCAGTACCTTAAATTGGGCCATTTATTCAGTTTTACTAAAAAGCCTAAAAGTGCCATTGCCTGCATTGGTCCTCACCTTTTACATGAGTACTTTGGGACTTTTGCTTACTCTCCCATTCATCTATCAGAACAAAAGCTGGGAAAAGCTTACTCTTCTAGATGGAGTAGAATGGGCTCATCTTATCTTCCTTGGAGTCTTTGTATCCGGTATTGCCTACTGGTACTGGGCAAAAGCATTAGAGGTGTTGGAGGCCACTCAAGTATCCGTTTTCTTATACCTTGAACCAGTCTCTACACTGATAGCAGCCGTGCTACTTCTACATGAAAAGGTTATTTATACCAGTATTCTAGGTGGAGCAATCATTATCCTTGGGGTTATTTTCGTAAATGGTCATCTAGTTGGACTGATAAATCGATGGAGTGCGAGGCGGTAGGGAAAGCAAAGGGACGGTTCTGCTGCTTCCTAACTTACAACTGTAAACACTAAAGGATTCACCTTTCCATCTAATTATACAATAAGAAGCACGAGAACCGTCCCCGCGCCCCTAAACTAAAAAACTAAAAGATACGCGCTGATCAATATAATAACTGAAACAAGCCAGAGATTTAAAAAATCTCTGGCTTGTTAATCCGATAAATTTCATGTGTCTATTTACAATTTCTCAGTAAAAGCAGCAAGATTTTCTAGCGTGGACCTTAGTCCAGTGTCGTGATCTTCCTTACGAATACCTTCTGGTACGTTTTCACAAACGATTGTAACATTAGTGCCTCCCGAAACATCTTCCAATATCCATTTCTGTATCATCTCACCCGAGAAAGCAGGATCTTCGGAATTGAAGTTAACAGATTGGACAATTCGCTGGTTTGGGACCAGCTCCAAAAATGTTCCTTCCGCCACATCTGTGTTTTCCGCCGTTTTGCCTAGAATCAACTCATCCAATTCATACGTAAGCGTCATTTTATAAGCTCCTCCTTCTCGGCAATCATAGGTATCAATTTTACCCGACATCCCTTCAGGCGGAAGCCATTGAATGAGTGAATCCGGATTTATAATAGCTAGATAGACGATTTGAGGTGGAACTGGGATCACTTTTGAAGCAGTATCTGTTCTCCGATTTCTTGACAAATTCACCCTAAAAACCTCCTTGTAATTAACTCTAAAGGAAAATTCGTCGCTTCCTCCTTATCACCTGCTTAAAGATGCTACTTATAAAATGTAAGATGTCTCTAAAGATCCAGATCAATGATGCATTCCAAATAACCCATCCTTTTATTTCAGCATAGGTTTTTTAAAAGCATACAAGAAAAATAATAAAATAAACCAAATGGGTGTCAGCAATAACGCCGGACGTGTAGCTTCTGCCACGAGCAGCACGATCAAAATTAATCCGAATAGCGCGAGCACCACATAATTAATGAATGGAGCAAAAGGTGCTTTGAACGCCGACTTATTGTGCAAATCAGATCGTGTCTTACGGTATTTAATATGGCTAATCAAGATCACGCTCCACACCCAAATGAAACAGATGGCACTGATGGTCGTTACGATGCCAAAAGCCTGCTCTGGAAGTAGCTTACTGAGGAGCGCTCCCACTGAAACAACTACAGCCGAAACCCAAAGAGCATTCCCAGGCACTGCATTTTTCGTTAGTTTTTTAAAAGATCGAGGTGCCTGCTCACTCTTGCTTAATGTGAATAGAATGCGGCTCGTTGAAAATAACCCGCTGTTGCATGCAGATGCCGCTGATGTCAGCACAACAAAATTAATGATTCCAGCAGCAAGCGGAATTCCTATTAAGCTGAACGTTTTAACGAATGGACTTTCCGTCGCGTTCAATTGTGTCCAAGGATTGATGCATAGCAGCACTATTAATGCACCCACATAGAAAAATAGAATTCGAAGTGGAATCTTATTGATCGCAGACGGAATATTCTTTCTCGGATCAGATGTTTCTGCTGCCGCCACACCGACCAATTCCACTCCGACAAACGCGAACACAACCATCTGGAACGAGAGTAAGAACCCAGTCATCCCATTAGGAAATAAACCTCCATGATCCCACAGGTTGTTTATGGAGACTGTCCCCGCATCCGTCTGGTAACCAATAACGAGTAGGACAACGGCAATTACAATTAACGCTAAAATCGTAATCACCTTGATCAAAGCGAACCAAAACTCCAATTCCCCGAAAAGCTTTACCGTTAACAGATTCAGCCCAAGTAAAAGAAGCAAACAGACAATCGCCGGGACCCACTGCGGTATGTCAAACCAATATTGAACATAGACACCGACCGCAATCACATCGGCCATCGCTGTCATGATCCAGCAGAACCAATACGTCCATCCTGTGATAAACGCAGCTCGCGGACCAAGATAGTCCTCCGCAATATCGGTAAACGACTCATAGCCTTCCTTCGAAAGCAGCAGTTCTCCTAACGCTCTCATCATAAAAAACAACGCGATCCCAACGATTAAATAAGCAAATATAACAGACGGTCCGGCAAGCTGAATCGCTTTTCCTGAACCTAAAAATAACCCAGTTCCAATCGTTCCGCCAATGGCAATCAGCTGCACATGGCGGTTAGCTAAATCTCTCTTCAACTCTTGCTGTGACACGTATGAATCCTCCTTCTAAGATGCAAATCAAACGAAAAAAAGAGACTGGAAGAATCTCCAATCTCTTGTACATGAGAATATGAAAAAAGCATTCACTGCGCTATAAATGACAGGCACAACAATGTCAAAATTCAATACTCTTCTGTCCATTTGCCTGAGATTGTGAACCCTTCGGCGCCACTAACAAAGCGGTCTCTCCAGAAGCTGCTCCCACTGTAGTACGACCTACAGCGATCATAGCTTGCTATCTATTAATTTTTTGTAGTTCTGAATATAGTTTTTAATATTATTACGAGGTTGGGGTTTTGTCAAATGGTTACGTTTTAAAATCGATACACCGTAATAGCTAAGTATAGAAATTAATTGAAAACTCTTTTTGCAATCTTTCCAATGGTGTTAGTACCAATACCATCAACAGCGCCTCCAATAAAACCACCAACTAATGGAACTGCTTTTCCTAAATTAATAATTCCTTTTTCACCAAACTTTGTTACTAATCTAATACCAACCACTTTATTAATTGCTTTAATTACCTCACCTGGTATTTTTTTAATTGCCTCTTTAGCTAAAGAAGTTCCTAATTTAACTCCAGCCTGCTTCAGAATGTCTGTTGCCGCTTGTCCAGTTAAACAAACAAATACAAACGTTTTAACTTGATCATCTTTTAAGTCGTAACCCCTCATATGTGCAATTGTAGCAATCATCCTAATTTGAACATACATAACAGATGCAACATTCGCAGGGATAGCAACAGGTAAAGTAATTAAACCACCTAATCCAGTCAAAAAACCACTTGTTGCACCTTTAGCATTTTGCCAACGTATTAAGCTATCAATGGCTTTATCGACAGAAGTATTCTTTTTTAAGTAATTTTCTGCTAACTCAGCAGCTGTTTCAGTCCCTGGTAACCCATTTACAGCTTTTTCATAAGACCAATCTAATACTTGGCTTATCTTACTCTCTGTTAAACTGTTTTTCGACAAGTTTATCTCCCCTATAACAAATTTAGAAAAATATGTAATTTTATATTTTTATTTTACCATAAGAAATTTGCCAACGTATTTATCCTAATAACTTATTCTTTTTAATATCTTAATATCTGCTCTAAGAAGGTTATCTTATAAGCTGAAAACCCATTTACATTAATTACAAATTCATCTCTTTTCTTTCCATATAAATGATAGAATAAATTCACCAGACTCAAAAAGAGGTGAATAAACTTGATTATTTACGAAGCGACCAAGACTGAATTTATTTCCGATGTTACGAACGAGCTTCTCGTCGAACGTCTTTACGAGTCATACCAACAGAAGATCGGCCGTACTTCTAAAAGTGAAATCAACTCATGGGAGAACTCTCTTCACCGTATGTCAAATGTGATGCAGGATAACGAGATTCCGGATGATGCATCTGTCGCGATAGAATTCAAGATTCCTAATACATCTAAACGTGTCGACTTTTTAATAGCTGGCCATGACGGTGCCCAAGACCATGTGGTGATTGTAGAGTTAAAACAATGGTCAGAGGTTGAAAAGGTAACGTCTAAAGATGCACTTGTGTCTACCTATCTTGGAGGGAAAATGAGAACGGTAACGCATCCATCTTATCAAGCTTGGTCATACGCTGCTTTAATTGAAGATTTTAATCAGAATGTACAAGATCAACACATAGCGTTGAAACCGTGTGCCTATTTACATAATTATAGAAAATTAGATAATGACCCCTTGATTGATCCTCACTACTCAGACCATCTGGCTAAAGCACCTGTATTTGCAAAAGGTGAGATACAGAAATTAAGAGATTTTATAAAGAAATACGTTCGTTACGGTGACCATAACAAATTGATATATCAAATCGAGCGAGGTAAAATTCGGCCGTCTAAATCCTTACAAGATTCTCTCGCAAGTTTATTAAAAGGTAATCAGGAATTTGTGCTTATTGATGAACAAAAAGTGTTTTACGAAGATGCCTTTCACTTAGCAATTGAGAGTATTAAAAGTAACCAGAAGAGAGTAATGGTGATTGAAGGAGGACCAGGAACCGGGAAATCCGTTATGGCTATAAACCTTCTTGTGAATCTTATCAACGAAGACTTAACAGCACTATATGTCTCAAAAAATTCAGCTCCACGTAACGTATATGCTTCTAAACTGAAAGGCACCATCAAGAAAACACAAATCGATAATCTATTTAAAGGTTCAGGCAGTTTCTATGAATCAGAAAAGAAAGAGTTTGATGTACTCATCATAGATGAAGCTCATCGTTTGAATGAAAAGTCAGGATTATTCAGCAATTTAGGAGACAACCAGATAAAAGAAGTAATCCATTCATCTAAATTTACTATTTTCTTTATCGATGAAAACCAAAAAGTGACACTAAAAGATATTGGAAGTATAGATTTAATTAAAAAGTATGCAAATGAGTTAGATGCTGAATTAGTACAAGGGAAACTCACTTCACAATTTCGATGTGATGGGTCTGATGCATATATTGCCTGGCTGGATGATGTACTTCAAATCAGGAAAACAGCCAATGAAAATGATAGAGGCGTTGATTACGATTTTAGAGTGTACGATGACCCGAATAATATGCTGCAGAAAATTGAAGAGCTAAATAAGAAAAACAATAAATCACGTATGCTTGCCGGTTACTGTTGGGAGTGGCCAAAAAATGGTCGGACGAGTACTCTTCATAAAGACATAGTTATACCAGAACATAATTTTAATATCAGTTGGAACCTCTCTGACAGTATATGGGCAATACACCAGGATTCTGTCTCTGAAGCAGGCTGTATTCACACTTCTCAAGGACTTGAATTTGATTATGTAGGTGTTATTATTGGGCCAGACCTTGCCTTTCAGGATGACCAGGTAATGACCGACTACACAAAACGTGCTAAAACTGATCAGTCTCTTAAAGGTATTAAGACGCTAGCAAAAGAAAATCCAGAAAAAGCTCAAATTCTTGCAGACCAAATTATTAGGAATACATACCGAACACTTATGACTAGAGGTCAAAAGGGATGTTTCATCTTCTGTACAGATCCAGAATTAAATGAGTATTTTAGAGAACGACTGAAGAAATCAGTTGTTTATCAGGATTTGTCACCTCGTCAGGCAGAAGTGGCTGCGGAAGATCGGGGTAAGTATTAAAGACTAGTTTCTAAAAAAAGAACTTTACAAAAGGATGAACAACATGAATGAAATAAAGCAGCTAATAAACGCTATCAATGAATTTCGAGATGAAAGAGGATGGAAACCTCATCACAATCCAAAAGATCTTGCCATTTCTCTTTCCATTGAAGCAGCTGAACTATTAGAAGATTTTCAGTGGAAAAGCAGTGAAGAGGCTGTAGAACAAAACATTGAAAATATTAAAGAAGAAATCGCTGATGTTTTCATCTACGGACTTATGCTCTGCAATGAACTGGATTTGGATGTTGAAACAATTATTAAAGATAAGATTAAGAAGAATGGGTTGAAGTATCCTGTTTCAAAAAATTAGATACCAAATAACACAATATGCAATAAGAAACAGCACCTTTATAAAGTAGGTGCTGTTTCTTATTAGAAGTATTATTATTTATGATACGGTTCTCCGTGATGTATCTAAATGAGGTTTTTAGCTAATTAACTTAGATTTCTAAAAGTAACCCTTTAGGTCGATTGAAGTACTTGTTTATTATGAACGTCTTCTATTAACTCGTCTCTACGAATATTAAGCCATTTTTTAATAGGAGCTATATAGTATTCCCACTTTTCATGTTGGCTTGCAACATCAATAATTTTACTTAATCCCACTTCTTTACTTTGATAATTCATTCTTTCAATTATATCGTCCACATATTTATGTGTATTATGTACTTTTTGTATTTCTTTTGCAGTTTCTACTATTTGGTTTGGGATTGAAAGTTCTTTTAAAAGGCTATGAATAAAAAGTTCAGGTGCAACACTTTCAGGTAAGTTAAACTGAGTTATATGATTTACAAGTTTGTCTCTCATTTCATAATTTTCTTGTGTTGTACCAGTTAATGCACTTTTTATTCTCTCCATTTTATCCTCATCACTAACATACATATCCCCATCGAGAATAAATAGACACTCTGTAGTCAACTTATTAGATAGCAACATTCCTGCTGCTGTAGTAAAGCAGTTTTGGGCAGCACCATAACGTGTAACATTTACATATCTAGACATATTTAATGATTCAATTATTTGATTTACAATTGTAAAAGCTAAATCATCTTCCACAAACAACTCAATAGGTCGAGTACTCTCTCCTGTTATTCGAAAAATAGTATCTGGTTTTGTATCCGTTAAACAAATAGTTTTTTCGGAAGTACTATATAAGTGTCGTATATTAATGGATTCGCTAAAGTTTAAAATATCAATTGAGTGAGTTGAAAATACAATTTGTAGTTTCTTTTCTTCAACTCTATGAGATAGAATGCCAATTAACTTTTTAAATGCAAATACATGTAAAAGTAAGTCAATTTCATCAATTAAAATTAGTGAATTTTTTGGAGCATTATAAACTTCAGCTAAGATTTTAAAAATCCTTTGTTCACCAGCAGACATACTCAAAGAAGAGTATTTAGTCTGATTATATTCAACACCTATATACTTACCTTTTGAATCACTGTGCAAATTATAAGAACTATAATCACGGTTCATTATATAACCAGCTTTTTCTTTAATAATTCTAGAGGTAGTATCATCCAAAGTAGTTGTGCTATATCTTATGAAACTTTGCCTTTTTTCTTCTTCTATTTTAGGAACACCAGAACTGATACCAATATAAAAGACATCTCGTGGAATTCTTCGGTCATATTTTGGTGACCATCTATCAGTGTTTTTAGAAAAAATGGTTTCTTCATTTTCGTATAATTTGCTACCAACTCTATAATCATGGTACAAAGTAAAACGGCTACCTTGCCAAAGTGAGTCTATAGTAGGGGTGAAAAATTGACTGAATTTGTAATTAGTAGTATTACTATCGTCTACAGGTTTATAACAACAGGCTAAGGCATGTAAATTAAAGCAGTTAGTCCACTTCCTGAAAAATCTATTTCTACTTCTTTAAGGTTCTTTAATAAATTAATATGGATTTTCTTAACTTTTTGTTGCGAGTAGTTTGCCATTTTTTTCACCCTAATTAATTTTTATTACTTAATATTTTAGCATAATAGGAACAAACAAAAATACCCTACCTCAATGATAGAGTATTTAACTAAACCAAAGTCATTCTACAGACTTTTTAATTAAACTAATGACATGTTGAGCAAATTGTTCATTCAATCGAATTCTATCAGCACCAAAGTTCAGTGCCCCAAGAGATTTCCCTCCAACAAAAGTGATTGGAGCATTAGAATCATATGTGTCCTTTATACTTTTAATAGTGTTATTAAAGTGATTCCATCTGTTACTAAATTCAATAGAAAGATTTTTTGCACGAACCTCCCATGGCCATCTATCAGCATTTTTCAAGAAGACAGGTTCCTCAATAACCTCATAGTAACCCAACAATTTGGTTGTCCCTACAGCATAACAGATTAGTATGTCACCAACTCTTACGGCAGAAGGCTTTCTTTTAGAAAAATGGAGCTTTTCAATATCATTTCCTAAACTTCTATTAGTGGAGAAAGGTCTATCTGACCAACCTACTGGTTTAATAAAATATCGAATGTCTGATTTACTTACATTAACCTTTTTCTTGATTAGGTCACTAACTTTTAAATCAATTTTTGGTTTCCTTGTTTCTCCCGAACTACCAGTGTAGCTATCTATTCTTGAAATTATATTTGAAATCTCATCATTACTGAGTGCATGACTACTAACATTATACAAATCATCAATAATTTTTCTAACCTGGTTAGACTCATCTATTTGAACACCCCATTCATGATTAAAGCCTAAACCTGCTTCAGTAAAATTAGCTGATGTAATTATTGCCTGATGTGGCACACTATCTTTTGAAGATATATATATTTTTCCGTGTAATTTATTGTCGATGAATACCTTATATTCAATAGCATGTGTTAAGCAATTTAAACAAAATGAATGCAATGAATTTGATTTTTTTAACAAGTCGAGATTATCGTCTTTTAATGTTGTTATTAATGAAATTTTCTTTAACCCCATATCCTTTATTTCTTCAAAGAAAATATCAAAAGATTCCATTAAGAATGGGCTAATAATATGCAGTTCATCCGCATCTACTAAAATGTCCTTAATGTAATTAAAATGGTTTGAATATAAATTATTTATGACTTTCATTAGAGATCTTCCCCACAGATTATTTTCATTAATTCATATGTATCCAACTCTAACCATTGAGTAATGATTTTTTGAACGTTCGTAACTTAAGTAAAATAATACCATTAATTTTACTAGTATGATAGTTGGAGTTTGGTCCGAACTTTCTATCGGAAAACATTAAGATAAGTTGAAATATATATTATCATCCTGATTTAATATGAAAGGATGATTATCTTGAAAGAAACAAAATTAAGTGTAGTCCAATTAACAGACCTTTCCTTATAAAGGAGGCTTGATTCCTTTACTGCTTTTATTGAAACAATATTAATTCGTTTTGACTTCATTCTCTTTTCCTCCAAAATATTAGCCAAAGTCTTTATAAATAACGTGGCTAGTTTTTCTATCAAAAAAATAATATATATTTAAAATATTATTCATTACGGTCTGCAGTTGGTAATTCATATAGCAAAAAGGAAGATATATGGTAATATTTATGTAGATATAGAACTTAAGAACTAAGGGGGAGTACAATTGAATTTTTTCTCTTTACATCCAAACGTTTATGCAACTGGAAGACCAAAAGGATTAATAGGAATGCTTGAAAATGTATGGGTCTCCAATCACACTCCTGGAGAGGGTACCCTTTATTTAATATCGGGATTTTCCAACTATAACGGTGGGGTTAGATTTTATGAAACCTTTACAGAGCACATAAACCAAGGAGGAAGAGTTATTGCTATTTTGGGTGGAAGTACCTCCCAAAGACTTTCTAGTAGGCAAGTTGTTGAAGAGTTACTAAATAGAGGTGTAGAGGTACATATTATTAATAGAAAACGAATATTACATGCAAAATTATATGGAGCTAGTAATAACTTAGGAGAATCTTTAGTAGTTTCATCTGGTAATTTTACTGGCCCTGGTATGTCCCAAAATATTGAAGCTTCTCTTCTTTTAGACAATAATACTACTCAATCAATGGGATTCTCGTGGAATGACATGATAAGTGAAATGCTGAATCAGAACTGGCATATTCATAATATGACTAACGCTACTGACGTATCTCCTGGCTGGAATCTACTTTATGATGAGCGTACAACAAACTTGACATTAGATGAAACAGAGAGAGTTACCTTAATTGTTACTTTAGGTCACGCTGATACAGCTAGAATACAAGCTGCGCCAGGCACTACTGCTGGTCAAGGAACACAGTATTTCTGGCTAAGTAAAGATAGTTATGACTTCTTCCCACCTTTAACTATTAGAAATCGACGTGGAACAAAAGCAACTTACTCTAGTTTAATAAATATGAATTATATTGACATTAATTATACAGATACTCAATGTAGAGTTACCTTTGAGGCTGAAAACAACTTTGATTTTAGACTCGGAACTGGAAAATTACGGTACACTGGAGTAGCAGAAAGTAACGATATAGCGGCAATAACACGTGTTGGTGACTCTGATTATGAACTAAGGATAATTAAACAAGATACCCCTGAGTATGCTCAACTTGACCCTTATGCAGTCAGTTTTATTGGTAACAGAGGGAAAAGATTTGGCTATATTTCTAATGAAGAATTCGGAAGGATTATTGGGGTTACATTTTAAGCAAAGTTATAGCTGGTATTGTTCAAAAACAATACCAGCTATTGGTTAAGGCTTCCTTAGAATAATCAAAGTTTCATTATTTACAGCATTTTTATGATGAATACCATATCGTTTATAAGTTTGGAGTTCTACACTCTCATCATGAATCCACCCTACAGCAACTGCAATTTCCACTAGGAGTTTTGGAGTATTAATATCAAACCTCTTTCCCCCTAAGGTAGTATGGTTATGTCCAACTATTAGTGCATACGGTGCATTTTTTTTAAAGTAAGGTAATAGGTTTTTAAACATTAACATCATATCAGCAAGATACCTATATAAAAGCACCGGAACTGCTTGTCTGCGAAAGCCGTCTGACTCACTTAATGCGTATTGTAACGTATTACAATACATAAATAACGATTCAGGTATCTGTGAAACATTACTTAACATCTTTTCTTGCCACTCTTTTTTTACAGCATTTTTAAACTCTCTGCTCCCTATAAGATTACCTTCTAAAGGCATAATTTCATTAGGAGGGATTAGCCCTAACCAAACTAGGCTAAGACGCTGTGTATCGATATATGGTAAAGCCGTCGCATAAGGAGGACTTGTTATTCCTGCATCAAAATAATTTAGATCTAATACTCCTTCTTGTGCTTCTAAATTTCTTGAATCAAAATTTATTGCTTTGTTTTTCTTTACTTTTAACCCTGTAGTTTCTTGGGAAGCTCTTATGTTATTAACAAACTTATTTATAGATAACTCATATGCGTCAATAAGTAATTCTTCTGGAAAAGGTGATTTACGTCTTCGAATCCTTAAATCAGCAGGTTCTTGTAAAGAATATTCACGTATAAGATTACTTAGTAGAACTAGAAATATATTTTTTAGTGGACCAGCATTATGATTTATACTTTCCCTTAAAAATTCAATTTCAAAAAAAGTTTCTTCGGGAAACCATTTAAGTAAATATTCTTCACGTTCAGTTAAATTTAATGGTAATTCAAATATGTTATTGGACTGATGATAATCTCTAATAATTTTATTTCCTACTTCAGCAATTTTCTCAGCAGGATTTGATATTGCTATTTGTTTCGCATTTGCAATGAATACAGCAAAAGGATTAATGTCTAGACCGATAGCATTTATGTTTTGAAGTGAACATTCAAGTAGAGTTGTTCCACTACCAGAAAACGGGTCAATTACATTACTATTTTCATTCACGTTAAAAATATTCAGAAGAGACTTGACCACCTGTGGATTAAATTTACCTTTATATTCATGAATACCGTGTGCTGAATACCTTGTAGCTTGTCTGTTATTTGTAGAATTGCCTGCAGTTTGTTCAACTCTCACTTGAGAAGGAATTATCGTTTCATTTTCTGACTCCACCATGGAAAAATAAGTGAGTTTTTTTAACTTTTCATTTGCAGAAGCGGTTCCGCTTAGTTCAATGTTTATTACATCATTTTCTGAATAAATTTCTTGAGGATTTAATAATGCCTCAACTTCTTTTAAAGCTAACTCTTTTTCATACGGAAAGTATTTGTAATTATTCCAGAATAAGCGATAATGCATCTAAATACCTCCTTTCGATATTTACATTTTTTGTAATATTAATAAAGTTTCTTTTTTAATCTTTGCATGAGATAAATTAAAAGACTTTCTATGCTTAGCAATATTTCTGTCAATAATCGCTACAACAGATAAATTATGTTTTAAAGCTAAATCCTCAATTATTTTAGAATTATCATAATGTTGCCCATGAATAATAGAACGTCCAACCACAAAACAAATGTACCCAGAAGAAACAACTACCTTTGTTAGTAATTCCATTACATTATCTATCTGTAATTTAAAATCATCTATAGTTTGATGGTTTTTCTTAAAATAGTGGGCTCTTGCACCTATTTCACTAGTTTTAACTTCATTTGGGTCATATCCCAGCCACCACATACGATATTTGTGATATAACCAATATTCGTAGGCATTTGGATAAGGAGGTGAAGTAATAACCATGCCAATAGGTTTTTTTATGTCTGAAGGGGTTACTTCTAGGATACTTTTATTAATTATCTGAGTGCTTAACTTATTTTCAAATAAGTTCTCTCCAAGATATTGACTTAATTTTTGACAAGCTACTAAAAAATAACTAAAAACATTTTCTTTTGTTACATTCTTTTCGATTGCTGCATATCTTGTATCACTTTCTTGATTTGAGACTCGAACAATAATACTTGATAGTGCAAGTCTCAAACCATTTCTAGTAGTTTCATGCTCTACTTTGTCAATTTCAGAAACTAAAACAGATATTGCATGCTGGATATCCACTTTAAACCAATGATTAACATTTGGAATTTCTTTGTTAATTTCATTATTATTTTTCTTAGCTCTGCCAATACATTCTTCAGCGATATTTACAAAGTCAGACGGTAAAGTATTAGTTTTGACTTTACTTATCAAACAAGCTATAGGATTTAAATCCACCCCAACTGTTGGGTATCCCTTACTTTGAGCTTCTACTAGAGTAGTTCCACTACCGCAAAAAGGGTCAAGAACCGCTGTCCCCTCAGGCACAGGAAGAGCGTCCAATATCGTTCTCGGAATTTCAGGAATGAATTTTGCTGGATAAGGGTGAATCGAATGAATTCCTTTGGTTGCACTTGAACCAGTAAAGTCCCAATCTATTTCATGAAGCTTTTCTTTTATATCATTTGCTATATTCATATTTGCACCTTTCATATATTCCTAACGAATATAATCATAGATTTTAGTGAATAACTTATTAACTATAACATAACTTTTATCTTTCAAAAGCAGTGGTAAATACTCCAAATAATTTAATATTTTTCCTTTTACTAAAGTTTTGATTCAATACGTTTTAATGTAACCAAAATCTCACTAAGAAGGTCCTCAATCTTGTTTGGAGTAGATTCAGCAATTTCAGTTCCAAGTGAAAGATTTTCAGTAATCTGGTTTGGAATTTTATCTAAACACACTTTAAATGCCATTTCCCAAGTTGTATGATTTGTTAACTTATATTGTTTAATATCATTAAAAGTTTGTATGTGCTCTTCTGAGAACTGCTGCCTATTGCCAATTAATCCTTTCTCTCGTAAGTGTTTTTTAAAAGCTCTTACGTTTCCAATTTTATCTTTAACTTTCTCCACGAATTCTTCATCACTATACTTATAAATAGTTCTCCCTCCAATCCAACTGAATTTAAAGTTATATTAACTTTTATTGATGTTATTATAAGTTTAATGTACTATTCGGATATGGTCAATAGAAATACGAACATTAGTTCTATTTAATTTTTAAAATATAAAAAGAGCAATCTTAATAGACCACTCTTACATAAAAACCTCATTTACTTATGGTACGGTTCCCCTCGATTAATCCGAAACGCCCGATAAATCTGCTCAATCAGCACCAACTTCATCAATTGATGCGGATACGTAATCTTCCCAAATGATATCTTCTCATTTGCCCGCTTCATAACAGCATCGCTTAAGCCTAAAGATCCTCCAATAACAAAAGCAACCTTGCTCTTGCCATACGTCGCAAGCTGATCTAAATTTTTAGCCAGATCTTCAGATGAAACAGCTTTTCCCTCGATCGCCATCGCAATCACATGCACATCTTGACCGATCTTTGCTAGAATTCTTTCACCTTCAGCATTTTTGACCATGACCATCTCTTGATCACTTAAGGTTTCAGGTGCTTTTTCATCCGGGACCTCTATGATTTCTACTTTTGCATAAGGTCCTAGTCGCTTTAAGTATTCATCAATACCTAGTTTTAAGTATTTTTCTTTTAATTTCCCTACGGAAACGATTGAAATATTCACTTGTTGAAAACTTCCCTCCAAATAAGTTATCCCCAGAACTTATCCACATATGCACAATTAGTGCTATATATTGTAGGCGTTCATATGTTCGATACTTTATATACACCTTTGTTATCGCAGTATTCACAACCTGTTGATAACTCATCATTCTCTGTTAGTAACTCAACAACAGGTGGCGTTTCAAACTCATCCACAATGATGTCAATCGCAAGCTCAGCATGGTCTTTGCAGCAAATAATAACCAATTCTTTTCACTCCTTACTTATCCACAATCCTTCTTATTACACTAACGAATTTACAGCTGTGTGTAAACAATCCAATAAAATAAAGTTGTCCACATGTGGAATTACTTTTTAATTCTTTTTAGAATGGTGGTAATCTTTTTTTCTTTCCTTCCCCGACAAATTGATTGGAGTGTAAGATGCGAGACTCCTGCGGGACAAGCGGTCAGGTGAGACCCTTAATGGCGCGAAGCGGCAAGGGGCTCACCGCCTGCCCCGCGGAAAGCGAGCAACCTGAAACGGAAATCAACTCACTCTCAAAGTCGCCTAAGCACCAACAAACAAAAAAACAGGAGACCCTAAAGCCCCCTGTTCCACTTTTATTGAGATTGCTTACCACCGCTCAATTCAACTTTAACGGTCTTCTTCTTCCCATCACGATAGAACGTCACATCCACCTCATCACCAATCTTCGCCTTTGTATAAAGGAACTTACGAAGAGCGATTGGGTCTTTGATCTTCTCTCCACCCATCTCGACAATTACGTCCATTTCCTTAATACCCGCACGAGCTGCTGGTGAAGCTGACGTGATCTCCATCACAACGACACCTTCTTGTACGCTGTTTGGAATCTTCAGCGTTTGTTCACGCTGATACGTGTTCACTTGAGAAAGCGGAATGATGTTAACACCTAAGAATGGTCTGCGTGTTTCACCATATTGCTCAAGATCTTCGATGATCGGCTTTGCCACATCAGATGGAATGGCGAAACCGATTCCTTCTACTTCGTTCTGCGCGATTTTAGAAGAGTTGATCCCGATCACCTGACCGGAAATATTGATCAAAGCACCACCGCTGTTACCCGGGTTGATCGCTGCATCTGTCTGAATAACTTCAGCTTGCCAATCTGGGTTTCCGTCTTGATCCAGATCAACTGGAATCGAACGGTCTGCACTTGATACAACACCTTGTGTAACAGATCCAGGGAAGTTTCCGAGCGGATTACCGATGGCGATGGCAGGTTCACCACGTTTTAAGTCACCTGATACTCCAAACTCCGCTACACTATCGACCTTGCTGCCATCGATTTCAACAACAGCTAAGTCCATTAGAGGATCAGTTCCGCGTAATGTGCCTTTAAGCTTCGTACCGTTGCTAAGCGTAATCTCGATTTGGTTCGCATCGGCCACAACGTGGTCATTTGTTACCACATAGGCTTTATTGCCTTCTTTTTTATAAATAACACCTGATCCTGTGCCCGCTGGCTGCTGGCTCCAAAAATCAGTCTGCTGAATGTTGATGACTTCCACAACTGCATCAGATGCTTTATCAACGGCATCCGTTACATTCGTCGTCAGATCCACATCCACTTTTCGCTGTTCCACATTTTCGTCAGTACCTAGACCGTTTTGTTCCTCATTCGGAGGATACAGATTGTCTGGTAAAAGACCAGCTCCTCCTAGTGCAGGTACTGTAAACAAGACAAGCAAACCGCCTAGAATGGCTCCTAGCAAAGCTGGTAGAAACTTTCCTCCACGGTTTCCTTTTTGTCGAGATGGTTGTTGATAATCATCATCGTAATAACCCATATGTTCCTCACCGTTCCTTTCAACAATTAAATGGATGAAGTCATAACCTAGTATAAGCAATTAGTCCTGAAATTATGGACATTTTGGGTTATTTTTCATAATTTCCCACACTTATTGTTATTTCCGGAAACGGCTTACTTTAAACAAGTAAGTATTTTATACTAAAGCGAGCTTTGTTGGCTGACTCGCATCTGTATCGTGCAGAATCACTTGATCACCCGCTGAAATATCATACGTTTTTAACGTCTGCTCAACCGCTAAACGAGCAATATCCTTCATGTTGTTATCTTTACTCAAGTGAGCCAGGTAGATATGTTTTGTACCATCACCGATTACATCAGCGAGAGCATGTCCACAATCCTCGTTCGAAATATGACCATGATCACCTAAGATACGGCGTTTAATGTTCCACGGGTATCGTCCCATCATGAGCATGTTGATGTCATGGTTCGATTCGATCACGAGCGAGTGGCTGTCACGGATAATTCCTTTCATCCGATCGCTCACATAGCCCGTATCCGTCATGAGTGCAAGCTTTCGGCCATTATGATGAAACACGTAGAACATTGGTTCCGCAGCATCATGTGACACGCCAAAGGATTCAACTTCTAGATCGTTGAACGTTTTCACACTTTCCATCTCAAACTCAAACTTTTGCTCGGTCGCCACTTCACCAATCAAACCGTTCATGGCATTCCACGTGTTTTTGTTCGCATAGATCGGCAGCTTAAATTTCCGAGCCAGCACACCGAGTCCTTTTATATGATCGCTATGTTCATGCGTGACGAGGATTCCGTCAATGTCCGCAACCTCACCACATGCTGCTTTTTCAAATAAAATCTGAATCTGTTTGGCACTTAAGCCAGCATCTACGAGCAAGCGTGTTTGTTCGGTCTCAACGTAAACGGCGTTGCCCGAACTGCCGCTTGCAAGAACGCTAAATTTCAAACTCATAACCGCATGTTCCTCTCTACTCTGCCTTTTCCGTCAAAACTTGAATGGAACTGTCAGTTGCATTAACTAAATACTGTCCGTCCTTGGTTTCTATGAACCACGTAGGTGTATAAACCTGAACTTCTCCTTCACCTACAAGGCTATAGTGGCCAAGCTCTACTTTTTGTATATGATCCCCTTTTTGAAGGTTTGTCTCTAGTAATTTCTCAAGCGCTTTACTAGGTGAGATGATCTGCTGGAAAGCTCCCTGTCTCGTAATAAAGAGATAGGTCTGTGTAAAATTAGTAAGGTTCCCCTTGTCATCAAGCTTGAACATAATCATCCCGTTCGGCACATCAAAATCTTTTCCCTCAGAAACAATGCCAAAATTAGTAGGATTATAGAAGACTTTCTTCTCTTGATAGACTTGCGTAAACCAGATCACATTGCTTTTTTTATCCCACTCATAAAAAGCGTACTCTTTCCCGCGGGTAATGTTCTCTTCTACAAATTGATTAAGCTCTGAGATTAGATCTTTCGTATCCTTTTTAGGCAGATCCATCGGTTTACTAAGATCATAGTGAAGAGTGATGTCTGTGCTAGCCTTATCCAGTGATACGTTCTTTGCAGGAGATTTCTTCTCTTCTTCAGAGAACTTGTAACGCTGTGCACTGATCAAAGTTTGCTTTTCTTTATATTTAGGCAGCTTTTCCGAAAGAGATATTTCATTGTTCGCTAACCGCTCTTCTAATGGCTGATCGGTCAGCCTCGAAATATTATTGATATCATTCTTTAGATAAAGCTGATACCCCAAGAATAGGTTTAAGACAAGAAAGGTAAGGATAAAAATGCTTTTTGTTCGTTGCCAATTCAATTAGAATCCTTCCTTTCCAGTCTGTGAAAATAATGGTTGCCATCCCTTAGCATCATAGTTGATAAACCATTGTGGCTCTAGTTTATAGACATGTGGTTCCTTTTGCTTTCTCATGGTGAGTCCAATACGAACATCTTGAACATAGTTCTCGTTGTACTCTTTTTCTTCAAGCTCTCTTTTTACCTCTAATCCTGACTGAAGGGTGACCTTCTGTGAGAGATAAGACTTTTGATCAAGTTGTAACTGAACGAGGGAACGTTGATATTCTTTAAGCTCGTTTTCATACCACACCAAGTTCATCTGCATCTCAGGATCCAACACAGGCAAATTCTCAGCAAAAAGCCAGAAGTTTGCTGAATATGTGGATAGATTAGAGAGAATATATGGGTTACCCCATCCAGCATGCGTATTGATATAGTCTAAAGATTGATAGAGTGGCGAAATGTTTGGTGTTGTATTAGGATTTCGGTTCCCTGCAAAGTTTGTGAACGTGAAACGATTTTGCAATTCATTCACAACCATCGCCGCTGTTCCATCAGCATAAGTGATCTGATTTTTATCAGAAGCGGTTTTTACGGCTAACGGGTCTTTGAACAATGCTTTTTTATACATTTCATACGTATCTTCACCTGTTGCTTTTGAAAAGTACGTGTAGCGAGTTAAAGAGAGAGAATCTTTAGGAAAGTAAAATCTTCTTAAGATCTCTGCTTGTCCCTCTTTCCCATCACCCTCAATATCATAATGAATATAAGGAATTAAGTTTCCTGTATCTACCCACTTATCCATATCTCTTATTAGCGGATTTAGCTGATTATTCGTTGCCCTAATCTTTTGCATCTTTTTATATTGATAAGAGACAAGATACCCCTCAATACTATCCGTCATTTTATCTTGATATAAAAAGATTCGATCCACGTTTTGTGGTTTAGTGGCTTGGATCTCGGATTCAATGGAGAAGACTTCTTTGTAAATATCCTGACTCATTCCTACTGGGAAAATAATCTCCACATACTTGTTATCTCTTAAAAACTTTTCATCGGGCTCAAAAGGCTGATTATTTTTAGAGCCTGTATCAAATGTGAATTTCGTTTCATTCAAGCCGGTATGAAACTCTTTAATCAAATTGTTCGCTTCAAGTCCATATAACTCATCTCCACTATGGTAGATTACCTGTGTAGGATAAACGAGTTGTTTCACGCTAGCTTCAACATCTACTTCCTGCTTCTTAACGATACGAGCTCCCTCTAGCGATGGATAGCTCGGTTTGAATGTCCATAAGCTCCATGTAAGAACAAGACTCAATCCGATCAAGAAAGTGAGCGCGATCGACTTGATATGTTCATAATTCTTTTTGAAAAAAGTGATCACTTCTTTTGCATGTGTAATCCACTTTAACCAGTTCATTGTTGCAGCCCCTCCTTAACCTTTTTTAAAGGAAGAGTAAAGTGGATGGTCGTTCCTTGGCCCCATTCACTTTCTGCCCAGATGTCTCCGCCATGCGCAAGGACTATTTCTTTTGCGATCGCAAGACCTAGGCCTGTGCCTCCGATATCTCGAGAACGAGCACGGTCTACCCTAAAGAATCGATCAAAGATCTTAGAAACGTTATTCTTCGGAATCCCAACACCTTGATCGGAAATACTTACCTTCACCTTACGTCCGATTACGGCCGCGTTAAAGGTGATTGTTCCACCTTCAGGAGAATATTTCATCGCGTTCGAGATGATATTATCAAGCACTTGTGTCATCTTATCCGTATCCAACTGAACGTTGATCTTATGCTTGGGCAGGGATCTGGAAAGTTCTATGTTTTCCTTTTCAAGCATCTCAAAACGATCGATGATGCCGTTCAAGAACTCCACTAGATCAATCTCAAAAAAGTTAAATCGATAATCTTTGCTGTCCATCTTTGATAATTGAAGGAGATCGGTTACGAGCCTGATCATACGTTCTGTCTCATTCTGAGTAACCTCTAAGAAACGTGGAGCGATGTTCTCGTCTTGCCACGCCCCTTCAGCTAACGCCTCAAGATAACTTCTCATTGTTGTCAGCGGTGTTCTTAGTTCGTGTGAAACATTGAATACAAACTCACGTCGCTCGTTATCGATCTGTTCTTGCTCTGTTACATCATGAAGAACACAAATAAGACCATTGATTGGCCCGTCATCTTTTTGTATCGTGGAGAAGTTTGCCCGCACCACATAGTGCATATCATCCGTACTAAAATCGAGCAACATGGATTCATATTCGTTATAGAGCTCTTCCCATGTGTATTCCGTATTCAAACGCAATAGCTCCATCAGAGGCGTTCCTAACGCGTTCTGTCTAGAGATGTTCAGCATCTCTTCCGAACGGTCATTCATTAGAATAATCGCTCCGTCACGATCTGTGGCGATCACACCATCTGTCATATACGTAAGAACGGAACGCAGCTTTCTACGCTCACTCTCTGTAATAGCCGTTGCTTCTTGCAGCTTTGTTGTTAAGTTGTTAAAGGTCATAGCAAGCTGACCGATCTCATCATCTCCATACAGCTGAACCTTACGAGAAAAATCTCCTCTTGCCATTACAAGAGCTTGCTTTCTCATATCTGCCATAGGACGCGTGATCGTACGCGCCAAAAATACCCCTAGCAGTCCGGTAATGATAAGAGCGATAACGGTTCCCGTCACTAGAATGCTATTGATACGTGCAATCTGCTTAAAGATGCCTTCGATGGATGCAACTAAATAGATGGCACCTATGTTCTCACTCGTAGCATCAATCTTGATCGGTTTAGCGAGCACCATCACCCGCTCTCCTTCATGAAGCATGATCTCATCATCGACCGTTCCCTCAAGAGCCAGCTTGATCTTCGGGTTGAAGCTGATCTGCCCCACCAACTGCCTTTTATTACTCGCAAGTACCATGCCATCTTCGTCAAGGACTTGAATTTCTTTCTCTTCGAACTCCTCATCAATTAACGCTTGAATATCTTCTTCAAGCGTTAGAGGAGGTTCACTCGTTTCATCTTTTTTGACCTTGTATCGATCTTTATCCTTCAACTTTTGCTCAATGTTGAACTCTAATAAGTTCACTCTATCGTAGAGTGATTTAGAGAAGCTCTGCCGAAGATCAGATTCTAAGTTGTTGATAAAATAAACACTGATCACTTGCATGGCTATTAAGATGAGCAAAACATAAATCAATACAAACTTAACGTGTATTGATTTAAAAAAATTGACTTTATCCATCATGACTACTCCTGATCAGGATTTCTTAAGTAATACCCCACTCCACGTCTTGTGATGATCCATAATGGGTGACTTGGATTGTCTTCTACTTTTTCACGAAGACGACGTACAGTAACATCGACTGTTCTTACATCACCAAAATAATCATATCCCCATACCGTTTGAAGCAAGTGTTCACGCGTCATCACTTGTCCGATATGTTTTGCTAAATAATGCAGCAACTCAAATTCACGATGTGTTAACTCAATCGTCTCCCCACGTTTGGTCACGATATAAGCATCCGGATGAATCGTAAGAGAACCGATCGTGATCTCATTGTTCTCATCGACTTCACGCTCAGATTCCTGTTGATGACGGCGCAAGTTAGCCTTCACACGTGCGATTAGTTCACGAGTGCTGAACGGCTTCGTCACATAATCGTCCGCACCAAGCTCTAAGCCTAATACTTTATCAATTTCAGAGTCTTTCGCTGTAAGCATGATGATAGGCATATCGTACTTTTTGCGAATCTCACGACAAACTTCCATACCGTCTTTTAGAGGAAGCATGATGTCTAGTAAAATCATATCCGGCTTCTCTTTTTCTACTTTTTCTAACGCGTTGATGCCATCATACGCGCAGCTTACAGTAAAGCCTTCTTTTTCAAGATTAAACTGCAGAATATCTGCAATGGGTTTTTCATCATCCACAACGAGAATTTTCTTATCCATGGGAACGCTCCTTCTTCGGAAACTCTATTTTATATATAGCAGAATATTTTGTAGTATCGATTATATGGTATCTCTACTATTTTATCACAGTTGAAACTTTCTCCATACTACTAGCAAAACCTTCTAATTTTAGACAAAGAAAAGTTGGTTTCAGCATGAAAAACCTCCCAGGAATTAATTATTCCTAAGAGGTTTATTTATTATCATCATTGAAGGCTTGATTGTAGTGTAAGATGCGAGACTCCTGCGGGACAAGCGGTCAGGTGAGACCCTTAATGGTGCGAAGCGGCAAGGGGCTCACCGCCTGCCCCGCGGAAAGCGAGCATCTGAAACGAAAATCAACCTACTTTCATAACTTTAATTTTTACTTATATAATCAGCTGGATCTTTAAGAACACCATTCTCATACACTTCAAAATGCAAATGAACACCAGTCGATTGACCCGTTGAACCCATCACACCGATCTTAGACCCCTTCTGCACCACAGCACCTGCTGAAACAGAAATAGAATCAAGATGCGCATAAATGGTTCTCATGCCGTTATTGTGATCGATGATGATCTTGTTTCCATAATCACCATCCCATCCTGCAGAAACAACTCTACCGTTATCAGCTGCTAGGATCGATCGTTCTGAAGGTCGAGCAATATCCATCCCTTTATGCTGTTTACCCCAACGCGTGCCTTTATGGCTGGAAATGTATCCACCTACAGCAGGCCATGAAAGAGTGCCCGTTCCTTTAGAAGGAATCACTTTCGTACCAATCTTTTGAATTTCTGTAACCGGTGCCTTCACTTGCTTCTTCTCTAAAATCTCTTTTTGAAGCACTTGGTTATCAGCTTTTCTCGTTGTATACGTAATGTCTTCTATGCCAACTTGTCCTTTTTGAACCGTTTTGACCTGTCCTTTTTCCAACGTACTGTCTTCTTGTTTCTCAACCTGGAAAGGAAGTTCGTTTTGAACACGTGTTGCTTCATACACAAGGACTTCGGTAAAAGGCTTTTTCTCTGTAACCGTTACTGCTTGTCCTGTACGAACAATGGGTACTAACATAAGCCTTGGGTTTAACGTGAAGAACTGGTCCATCGTTAAGTGATATTTTTCTAGAATAGACTGAACCGTTTCTCCTTTTTGAACCATATGCTCTTTTTTGTGCAGACTGCCTTCTTTTAAAGAAGCAATGGCATCATCTACCGTAACGAGCTCACTAATAGATGTTTGGGCTTTTTGAATAAGAACTGGCTCTGAAAAGTCGATATCTACCACTTTACGTTCTCCCGGCTTTAAGTCCGGTACTTCAAGCTTTTCGTTCTCAGCTTTCTTTTTTTCAATGTCATCGAGCTCGGCCTTTGAAAGATGTTCTAGCTTTAACTTCAGCAACGTATCCTTCGCTTCTTTTTTGCTAGAAACATAAGCAACAGTTTGTCCGCCAACGACTAAGCGATAAGCTTCAACTTCAACCGTTAGCTGCTCCTTCAAGTTCTCTCTTACTTCCTCATTATCAAACTCTGGTCTGAACATCTTTTCAGGCTTAAGCTCGATAGATTCTCTCACCGCAAAAGCAAAGTTGCTCTTTTTCCCTTTTGCTTGTTGGAGAATTTGGTCTACTGTCTCATCGACAACACTTTCATCACGAACCGTTCCAACCTTCTTTCCGTCTACATAAACGTGATACACCGTTTTAATCAACTGGTTATCATCGCTACTAGCGGATGTATTCAATGGATTCAGCGTGAATGCTGACACTATTAAAATCACTGCAACAAACGGCAGTGCGATATATTTAATAAATCTTTCAGTGGTTTTTCGACTGTTCACTTTTTCTATTTCCCCCTAAAGATTCTCTCTATGATCTCTAAAATATGCCTAAAGACCTACTACTTTTTATGCCTTTAGCACCTCTAGTATCCTATCACAAGGAATTTCGCTTTGTCAGAATTTCAGGGATTTTGTAATGCAACTGTAAATAAACGACATAAAAAAGAGCATAAATTCACCGATTTATACCCTTTTTTAACACCTATTCCGTTATTTTGATGCGTTCTTTTATATCTTCTTTTTGAACATACACAACAAGGAAGCTGATCGGAATCAGAAGCAGCGTCTCTAGCCATTGCTTTTCAAACAGCCAGTAGAAGAAAGGTGTTAGGGCAAAAGCAAAAAGTCCCGCTACGGTTAAACTTCTTTTAATTCCATAAAAGAGTAAAAACGCCGCTGCTACAAGTACGGCCGATATAGGATGAAATACAATCATCCCCCCGATAAAGGAAGCTACGCCCTTCCCGCCATGAAAACGAAGAAAAATCGGATAGAGATGTCCTATAATCACGGCTAAAAAACCAAGTAGCTGTATATATGGTGGAAATTGAAATTGTATCCCTGCCCAAACGACTGCCGCCGCTTTCAGAATGTCGCCAGCTAACGTGAGTACGAATCCTGATGGCCCTAAAACTCTGCCAGCATTACGCGCTCCAATATTTCCGCTGCCCAACAAACGTAAATCAACGCCTTTTATAAGCTTTGCTACAAGAAACCCTGTCATGATGCAGCCAACAAGGTAACTCGCGATCAAATACAGCGCCCATTCAAATTCCATCTGTATGATCACTACCTTCCTCATCCCAATTGATACACTATATTCGAACGATTGAGTACTTATCCCTCTTTATCAGCATTAAAAGTCTATAGTTGGAGTGAAAATGTTATGAATTTTAGTGTGAAGAAACTGAATGGTTCTGTGCATCCATCTCTGCCCGCTTATTTGGAGGTCTATCGGTGTTGTTTTTGTGGGGAAAGGGGCTAGCACATATACCTAGGAGGGTACTCGAAATAAAAATTAAGCCTAATCTGGATGGAATTAAGTTAAAACGAAAAAAATTAAGTCAAAATCGATCGCAATTAAGTCTAAGAAACAAAATAAAGGCCATTCGATCATTCTCGACATTCCCGACGCCGCTCCATACCCCTCACCCAAGTCTGCCCACACAAACACAAATAAAAAAAGCATGCTCCCTTTTCAAGGAACATGCAACATGTTTTAGGATTTTAAGTAAAATGGTGGCTCGAGACGGAATCGAACCGCCGACACGAGGATTTTCAGTCCTCTGCTCTACCATCTGAGCTATCGAGCCATAAAAGTGGCGGACCCGACCGGGGTCGAACCGGCGATCTCCTGCGTGACAGGCAGGCATGTTAACCACTACACCACGAGTCCACTTTAATGATTTTACCTATTTACTTAAAAAAAAAATGGTGACCCGTACGGGATTCGAACCCGTGTTACCGCCGTGAAAGGGCGGTGTCTTAACCGCTTGACCAACGGGCCACTTTTTTTAAAAAAGTGGTGAGCCATGAAGGACTCGAACCTTCGACCCTCTGATTAAAAGTCAGATGCTCTACCAACTGAGCTAATGGCTCGTGCTTTGTTTTAAACGTTTGTCGTTTTTTCACGACAAGTGTTACTTTATCACGATATCGAAGCTTTGGCAATATGTTTTCTATATATTTTTCAAAAAAACTTTCAAATACTTAAAAATACTCGCTAAAGCATGGAGATCGCATGAATAAAGATACGATTTCACACCAAAAATATAGCCCCTTGTTTCAACAAGGGGCCACTAGTTATTTAAGCAAACACGCCACGTACCATATTTGTTTGTGCACGATCTGGTCCAACAGAGAAGATAGAAAGTGGGATACCAGTCACTTGCGAGATACGCTCTACATAATGACGCGCGTTTTCTGGAAGCTCACCAAGATCCTTCACACCTGTAATATCTTCTGTCCAACCTGGCATTTCTTCGAATACCGGCTCACATTGAGCAAGCTCTTTAAGGCTCGCTGGGAATTCATACGTTAGTTCACCTTTGTATTTGTAAGCTACACAGATCTTTAACGTTTCAATACCTGTTAAAACGTCGATTGAGTTCAAAGAAAGATCCGTGATACCTGAAACACGACGAGCATGACGCACTACTACTGCGTCAAACCAACCTACACGGCGCGGACGTCCTGTCGTTGTACCGTACTCACGGCCAACTTCACGAATTTGGTTACCTACTTCATCATGAAGCTCAGTTGGGAAAGGACCATCACCAACACGTGTTGTATAGGCTTTTGAAACACCTACAACATGGTTGATCTTAGACGGACCAACACCAGAACCGATCGTTACTCCACCTGCGATAGGGTTTGATGACGTTACGAAAGGATATGTTCCTTGGTCGATATCAAGCATTACACCTTGTGCACCTTCAAAAAGCACGCGACGGCCATCGTCTAATGCATCGTTTAGAACAACTGATGTATCGACTACATATTTTTTAATTTGTTGACCGTACTCGTAATACTCATCTAAGATCTCTTCTTTTGTAAATCCTTCTGATTCGTAGATGCGTTCGAATAAACGGTTCTTTTCCGCCAAGTTGCGCTCTAACTTCTCTTCAAATTCTTCACGATCTAAAAGGTCAGCGATACGGATTCCGATACGAGCTGCTTTATCCATGTAAGCAGGACCGATTCCTTTTTTCGTTGTACCGATCTTGTTCGCTCCCTTGCTCTCTTCCTCTAAGATATCTTGACGAAGGTGATAAGGAAGGATGACGTGCGCACGGTTAGAGATACGAAGGTTGTCCGTACTTACTCCGTGGCTGTGAAGGTAAGCAAGTTCTTCAAGAACGGCTTTCGGATCGACAACCATTCCGTTTCCGATCACGCAGATTTTATCTTTATAAAAGATTCCAGATGGAATAAGGTGAAGCTTATACTTCTTTCCTTCAAATACGATTGTATGACCAGCGTTGTTTCCGCCTTGGTATCGAGCTACTACTTCTGCTTTTTCTGAGAGATAATCGGTAATCTTACCTTTTCCTTCATCTCCCCATTGTGTTCCTACTACTACTACTGATGACATGGTTGCACCTCCATGAAATTAACGATTGACGAATTTATCATCTAATCTTGAAAACCATGCTTAGTTTAGCAATATATCTGATAGAAGTCAATTAAAAACACGAACATTAAAAGAAAAAACAATATTTTCGTTCGTAATAATTTTACACTTCTATAGCCAGAAGATCGAAAACCTTATCGTATCCTGTAGTATTCACCTTTTTTAGGAGGTACGATTCTTTGCTTATCGAAAAACTAATGGTGGCTTATATGGATACAAAAGATAACCACATCTATTATTTAGATAAAAATGAACAAACGATATTGCTCGATGCGATTGAGCCTGGTGGTCTCCCCAACCTAGAATTTCTAGATGCAGAAGAGCCAGAACGATTTATAGAGATTCCAAAAGTGATGAGTGTAGAATCTTTCAGCTGGATGGTTGAATTTGAGAGCTTCCATCAAAACAGCGAACTGCTTCACGCATTAAATGAGGATGAGCCTTTTGAACATTTTACCAAAAAAGTGAGTGAACTGAATCTGCATGAAACATGGCAGACGTTTCAAAAAGACAAAGTGAAAAGCAGAATAGAATTGTGGTTAACCGAAAATAAAATCAAAGAAATACAAAAGCAGCCGGAATAAATCCCAGCTGCTTTTCTTTATGCGCCTGGCGGTATGGCACTCTCGTCGTGCCGCCTGTCCAGGTTAACGAACTTGTTATATTCTTTTACGAAAGCGAGCTCTACCGTTCCTGTTGGACCGTTACGCTGCTTAGCGATGATGATCTCGATGATGTTCTTCGCTTCTGTTTCTTTGTCGTAATAATCATCACGATACAAAAAGGCTACGATATCGGCATCCTGCTCGATGGAACCTGATTCACGAATATCAGACATCATCGGACGCTTATCTTGACGAGATTCAACTCCACGAGATAGCTGTGAAAGGGCAATAACCGGCACTTCCAGCTCACGCGCAAGTGCTTTAAGGGAACGAGAGATCTCAGAAACCTCCTGTTGGCGGTTTTCGCCTGATTTCCCGCTACCCATAATGAGCTGCAGGTAATCGATCAAAATCATTCCTAGGCCTTTCTCCTGCTTCAGACGACGGCATTTCGCACGGATATCGTTAATACGAATACCCGGTGTATCATCGATATAGATACCTGCCGCTGACAAGCTTCCCATAGCCATCGTAAGCTTCTGCCAGTCTTCAGGTAACAACGACCCTGTACGAAGGCGCTGTGCATCTAAATTTCCCTCTGCACAAAGCATACGCATGACCAGCTGCTCAGCACCCATCTCTAGACTAAAGATCGCCACGTTCTCATCTGTTTTTGTCGCAACGTTTTGTGCGATGTTCAAAGCAAACGCGGTTTTACCTACGGATGGACGGGCCGCAACGATGATGAGATCATTTCGCTGAAACCCAGCCGTCATACGGTCGAGGTCATTAAAGCCCGTCGGTATCCCCGTAATATCACCTTTACGGTTATGAAGAGCTTCGATGTTGTCGTAAGCATGTACCAAAACATCCTTAATCGCTGTAAAAGCACTCGTGTTCTTACGGTTCGCTACTTCTAAGATCGACTTCTCCGCTTCGTTTAAGATTGCCTCTACTTCTTCTTCACGCGCATAGCTGTTCGCGGTAATATCAGTCGCTGTACGAATCAAACGACGCAGCAGAGATTTCTCTTCAACGATCTTGCTGTAATACTCGATGTTCGCAGCAGTTGGAGAACTATCCGCCAACTCTGTTAAAAAGGATAAGCCGCCGACTTCATCCAGCTGATTCTTGTCCTGGAGCTCTGACGTAACCGTGATCAGATCGACAGGCTCACCTTTTGCGTTCAGATCGAGCATCACGCGATAGATTCTTTGATGAGTCGCACGGTAAAAATCTTCCGGAAGCAGAATCTCAGATGCCGTAATAAGAGCTTCGGGCTCTAAAAAGATCGCACCAAGAACAGCCTGCTCCGCTTCAATATTCTGCGGCGGTATACGGTCAGCAAATAAATCACTCATGTTAGTTCCTCCTTTCCTTACTAGTAATCGTTCATATATGGTTTAAAGCTTTAAATTAGTTTGGTCTTGGCTCCAAGTATAGGTTGATCGTAGTGTAAGATGCGAGACTCCTGGGGGATCAGCGGGACAGGTGAGACTCTTAACAGCGCAAAGCGCTAAGAGGCTCACCGCACGCCCCCCGGAAAGCGAGCATCTGAAACGGAGATCAACGCTTTCTAGCCCCGCAAAAAAACCGGGAAAACCCGGCTCTTTTATTCTTCTGTTACGTGTACTTTTACAGTTGCCGTAACTTGTTGATGAACCTTGATCGAAACATTCGTATATCCAAGTGCCTTAATCGGCTCAGGAAGCTCGATCTTACGCTTATCAATCTTGATCCCTTGCTCTTTCAAGCCATCAGCGATCTGTTTACTTGTCACAGAACCGAATACACGGCCACCTTCACCTGTTTTCGTTTTGATTGTAACAGTCAACTCAGCCAATTTTGCTTTTAAAGCTTCAGCCTCTTCCAATTGAGCTTGTTGTTTCTTCTCTTCGCTCTTCTGTTGACCTTGAAGTGTAGCCATCGCGCCAGATGTAGCTTCTGATGCTAAGTTTTTCGGAAATAAGAAGTTGCGCGCGTATCCTTCAGAAACGTTCTTAACCTCGCCTTTTTTGCCTTTACCTTTTACATCTTGAAGAAAAATTACTTTCATTCCTCTTCTCCCCCTTCAATATACTCATCAATAATACGTTTTAAATGTATCTCTGCTTCATCAATCGAGCTGTTCTCAATCTGGCAGGCAGCGTTCGTAAGATGTCCTCCGCCTTCCAATCTCTCCATGATCATCTGCACGTTGATGTCCCCTAGCGAACGGGCACTGATGCTCACTCTGCCATCAATACGATTTGCAATAACAAAGGATGCTTGAATGCCGTTCATGGTTAAAAGTATATCTGCCGCCTGAGCGATCACGACTTGATTGTACGCATCCTCAGGAGAGCTCTTGGCAATAACGATGCCTTTTTTATAGACTTCCGAACTCTCAATGAGCTTGGAACGTCTTGTATACGTATTTAAATCTTCTTTTAAGAACTTTTGAACAAGGATCGTGTCTGCACCGTGCGCTCGTAAATACGAAGCCGCATCAAACGTACGAGAACCTGTTCTGAGGGTAAAACTCTTCGTATCTACAATAATACCGGCAAGAAGGGCTGTTGCTTCAAGCATACGCATCTTCAGTCTCTTCGGCTGGTATTCGAGAAGTTCGGTCACGAGCTCTGCCGTAGAGGAAGCATAAGGCTCCATGTACACAAGTACAGGATCTTTAATGAACTCCTCACCCCGTCTATGGTGATCGATGACCACGACATGATCAAGCTTGGATAGCAGCTTTTCTTCAATTACCATCGTCGGTTTATGTGTATCAACTACGACGAGAAGCGTGTCTCGCGATGCAAGCTCTAGCGCTTCTTCAGGCGAGATAAAGAACTTCCAGATTGATTCAGTCTCTTTCAGCTCATCCATCAAGCGCTGAACGCCGATGTCGATATTCGCTTGATCAAGTACGATGTATCCATCTTTTCCATTCACTTGCGCGACCTTTAAGATCCCGATCGCAGAACCGATAGAGTCCATATCCGGATTCTTATGTCCCATGATGATGACCTTGTCGCTATCTGCTACCAACTCACTCAATGCATGTGAAATGACGCGGGCACGGACGCGGGTACGTTTTTCAACAGGATTTGTCTTTCCTCCATAGAAACGTACTTTTCCGTTCGTCTGCTTGATCGCAACCTGGTCGCCTCCGCGTCCAAGAGCAAGATCTAGACTGGATTGAGCGAGCTGTCCGAGCTCAGGAAGTGACGATGTCCCCGATGCAACCCCGATACTAAGCGTAAGAGAGATATTTTGCTTAGCTGTAGACTCTCTAACCTCATCTAGTACGCTGAATTTATTTTTCTCCAGTTCATAGAGAATACGTTGGTTAAATACAGCTAAAAACCGCTCAGAAGACGTACGTTTAAGGAAGATGCCATGTACGTTCGCCCATTCATTCAACACAGACGTAACTTTTGAGTTGATCGTTGATCGAAACTGGTCATCTAGTCCTTGCGTTACTTCTTCATAGTTATCGAGATAGATAATCGCCATGACCGTTTGCTCTTCATCATACAAACGTTCGAGATCTAACTGCTCGGTCACATCAAAAAAGTAAAGCAGTCTATCTTCTTTCTTAAAGTTCACTTGAAATCTATGTGTGTTAATCTTAATAACTTCTTCCTTCGCATCACTCTTGATATGAGGAATCAGTTCTTCTGAAACATGGTTTAGAGAATGGCCGATAAAGGACTCTTCTTCAATAAGGGCTCCCATATATGGATTCGCCCATTCGATCTTAAAATCCTCATCATACAAAATAATCCCGATCGGCATTTCCATCAACGCTTCTTCTCCCACCTTCTTCAAGCGGTGAGATAGCGTAGAAATATAATCGCCCAGCTCCTCCTGAAAACTAGCTTCGGCTTTCATGGCATAATAAAACAAACCACCGAGCAGCACGAAGCCTGCCATTCCGATCATCCAATGAAAATACGTGATGATGCTTACCAGAACAACAGAAGTTACAAATAAGGCGATGACGGGATAACCATGCCACCGTTTTAGTAAAAACTTTGGCATACTTTCAGCTCCTACTGTTTTGGTTTCAACCGTTTTTTAATCATGAATCCTAAATCAATTATACCTAAGAATTTAACGACTTCCAGAGGAATCGGCAGGATAGAGCTCAACAAAAACAAGAGTATAACCAACAATATGATTCTTTTTCTCTTCCAATTCTTTATCCAGGCATAATAAAAAATAACTGTGAAACCTTGTATTATAAGTACAAACGATAATATCATATACAAATTTATCGTTACAATATATAAAGACGTACCCTTTTCAGGCATACTAAATGTTAAAACAATCGCTATAATATAATACCACAAAAACGATTTTGGCAGGTTCCACTCACGAAATGGAGGGAATGATGGCACATCATATCGCATTCTTTTCATCAACATTCTTGCGGCAATATGCGTTAAGAAGGCAAGGATAACAGCTCCGCCAATAATATATGTCGGAAGCAGCATCGGGATCAATTCCACTTGCTCTTTAAGCCTTTCAATCTGGGCAGGATCTTGTCCACCCGCTTTGTAAAAATCTTCTGCTGTTCCTATCGCACTTTGAAACTGAGACTCTAATTCTTTAACAAAATTAATACCCATGAATACTTGAGCGATCGCAAGCGTTCCTAACATGTTCACGATGTTGGACAAACTCGCACCGAGCAGAACCGCAAATGCGGATTTTTTTCTTCTATAAAGTTCCCCCATCACGATTCCGGTCAAACCAGCAAAGAGGGTAACAATCATACCGTTAAGCCCCGCAAAAGCCAATGAAACGCCAAACGTGACCGCCCAAAAAAGTAATCCCGCTTTAAGATCTTGCCGGTACAGATAAATGATAAACGGAAGCGGCAAAATAAATAACGAGACCAAGCTAAATAACGGTATGTACATACTGATCAAAAAAAGAAGCGTATAAATGCCCGAAACAACGGCACCTTCCACCAATACTTTAGTATTGCGCATGATTCACCTCATAAAATTCTTCATATGTTCTAATTGTAGTGACATAACCGCCGTAATTCAACTTAAACGATAATTCTAGCATAGACGTACTTGAAGCGAAGTAAACAAATTATGGAAGGTTTGCTTGAGTGGGGTGAAAAATAGGTGAGATTCACCTGTTTTTAGGGAATTTATGTGTGAAAAAGTGATTGAGGTAGCCTTGGAAGCTAATACGGTGATTCAATACAGGGGGTTCGGTAATTTTGCAGCCGATTTTTCAAGGGACATGAAGAGGAATCCAAAAGTTTTGAGCTCCAATCCACAAATTTCATGCCTGAATCCTAAAGTTTTAGATGTTTATCCACGAGTTTTAGTCTTTTATCCGCGAGTCTACAATCCTCGACAAAAGTCGACAACCGAATTTATCTTGGAACACAAAAAACGCAGCCAGGAAACCCAGCTGCGCTCTTTAAACGATCTTATTCAGATACATATGGTAACAATGCCATGTGACGAGAGCGTTTAATCGCACGAGTCAATTGACGTTGATATTTAGCAGATGTACCAGTTACACGACGAGGAAGAATCTTACCGCGCTCAGAAACGAAACGCTTTAAAAGATCAGTGTCCTTGTAGTCGATGTAAGTGATTTTGTTTACAGTGAAGAAACAAACCTTACGACGCTTTTGGCGTCCACCACGACGTCCAGCCATAGTTGGTCCCCTCCTTTAGTTTTTTTTTATATATTCCGATTCATAGTTTACGTTAGTTTAAAATGGCAAATCGTCATCAGAGATGTCGATCGGCGTGCCATCATTTGCAAACGGGTCATCGTTGAAGTTATTACGTTTTGGATTCTGCTGTTGTTGCTGTCCTCCAAAGCCGTTGTCACTTCCATAGCTGCGGTTCTGATTTTGCTGCCCAAATCCGCGGTCATTTGATGGTCCACCAAAGTTGTTGCTGTTGCCTTGATATTGCTGGCCTCCAGCATTAGCGTTTTTAGGTTCAAGGAATTGAACACTTTCTGCCATTACTTCAGTAACATACACTCTTTGACCCTGCTGGTTCTCGTAAGAACGAGTTTGCAAACGTCCATCCACTCCTGCAAGCGATCCCTTTTTCAAGAAGTTCGCTACATTTTCAGCGGGCTTACGCCATACGACACAGTTAATGAAATCTGCTTCGCGCTCACCTTGCTGATTCGAAAAAGGTCGATTAACAGCAAGTGTGAAATTAGCAACTGCCACACCGTTTGGAGTGTACTTTAATTCTGGGTCTTTTGTTAAACGTCCCACCAGTACTACTCGATTTAGCATTCAGAACCACTCCTTAAAGGATTAATTTCTTTCGTCTACGATTGTCATGAAACGAAGAACATCTTCGTTGATCTTCATAAGACGGTCGAATTCATTAATCGCTTCGTTTGGAGCGTTAACTTCCAATAGCGTGTAATATCCATCGCGGAAGTCATTGATTTCGTAAGCTAAACGCTTTTTACCCATTTCCTTTTCGTTCGCGATCTCCGCACCGTTGTCAGTTAGGATGCTTTTCGCACGCTCTTTAGTTGCCTTAAGAGCTTCCTCTTCGATATTCGGACGGACGATGTACATAATTTCGTACTTTTTCATTCCGTTCACCTCCTTTTGGTCTAAGCGGCCCAAAACATTTATTTCGGGCAAGGAGAAAATCATCATAACAGTATTTGTTGACAATTAACTCACAATAAAGAATTATATCAAAACATCTTGCATAAAACAAGCTTCTCTTAAAAGAAAGCATAAAAAAGAGGAAAAGCGATTGCTTTTCCTTCGTTTTTCTAAAAATGTTTTTGATTAGTTTATTTAAAAACTTCACTGACAAGTTGATTGAAGTGGAAGGTGCGAGACTCCTGGGGGATCAGCGGGACAGGTGAGACACCTAACAGCGCAGAGCGCTAGGTGGCTCACCGCACGCCCCCCGGAAAGCGAAGCACCTGGAACGGAAATCAACGACTTTCAAAGTTTGTTTTTTTAAACATTAAAACGGAAATGAACAACATCTCCATCTTTCATCTCATATTCCTTACCTTCAAGACGAACTTTTCCTTTTTCTTTAGCAGCTGCCATGTTGCCCGCAGCCATCAGATCATCATAAGCTACGATCTCAGCACGAATAAATCCTCTTTCAAAATCCGTGTGAATGATTCCCGCACATGCAGGAGCCTTCATCCCTTTACGGAACGTCCAAGCACGTACCTCTTGAACACCCGCTGTAAAGTAAGTAGCAAGACCTAGTAGGGAATAAGATGCACGGATCAATTTATCAAGACCCGCTTCTTCGATACCTAATTCACCTAAGAATGCCATCTTTTCATCGCCATCAAGCTCAGCGATTTCTTCTTCTACTTTTGCACAGATTACGATAACTTCTGCATTTTCACGTGCAGCGTATTCTTTAACGGCTTCAACGTGCTCGTTCGTTCCTTCTAAAAGCTCATCTTCGCTTACGTTAGCAACGTAAAGGATCGGCTTCATTGTAAGAAGGTGCATCGTGTGAACAATCTTCTTCTCTTCAGGTGTTAATTCAACACTTCGCGCCGGAAGTTCTTGCATAAGAGCTTCTTTGATTTTTGAAAGAACAGCAAACTCCGCTACCGCTTCTTTGTCTTTAGACTTTGCAAGTTTTTCAACACGTGCAACACGCTTGTCGATAGACTCTAGATCAGCAAAGATAAGCTCTAGGTTGATAACTTCAATATCATCGATCGGATTCACTTTTCCGTGTACGTGCGTGATGTTTTCATCATCAAAACAACGAACAACTTGAAGGATCGCATCGGTTTGACGGATGTGAGATAAGAATTTGTTTCCTAACCCTTCTCCTTTACTAGCACCTTTTACGATTCCAGCGATATCTGTGAACTCAAAAGTTGTTGGTACTACTTTTTTCGGCTGTACCATCTCTGTTAATTTTTGAAGACGGTTGTCTGGTACTTCCACGATTCCAACGTTCGGATCGATCGTACAGAACGGATAGTTAGCAGATTCAGCACCCGCTTGTGTAATAGCATTAAACAATGTAGATTTACCAACGTTTGGTAAACCGACGATTCCAGTTGTAAGAGCCACTGTTCATTCACTCCTCTGTTTTATATAAAGCTTAGAAATCCTAAGACTTTTCATTGTAATAAAAAAAATATCCTTCCCAATTATAGGTTTTATCCTCTTAAAAAACAAGAAGAACCGGGTCGTATAGCCCGGCTCCAATGTTTGATCTTTTATTTATATTCATTAGTGAGTTTTGTTTCACGTGAAACAAAAACGTTACTCGCCTGGTGATGCTAAGACTTTTTTTATTTTCTTTGCGAACTCCGCTCTTGTCAGCATCACACTATGCTGACATCCCATGCACTTAATCCTGATATCAGCACCCATTCGAATTACTTTCCACCGATTCGTTCCACACGGATGCTGTTTTTTCATTTCTACTTCATCGTGAAGTTGAAATTCTTTTTGCTGCATACTCAGCTCTCCCTTATTTGTGTTCTTTTGGTAATGGTTCTTTTTGATACGTGACCATCTTTGGATATGGAATCTCGATTCCCGCAACTTCAAGCTCGTGTTTTAGCGTTTTACGAAGTTCACGAGCGATCTTAAAGTGTGTCATCGGAAGGACCTCTGCCGTAACACGAATCACTACTTCTGATGCACCAAGCATCTGAACGCCTAATACTTCTGGTTCTTTAACCATCTCAGGATAGTTCGGCTTAGCATTCTTCACAACTTCTTGAATAATATTTTGAGCTTTATCGATATCCTCTTCATAAGCAATGCTCAAGTCAACGACCGCAATGCTATTATGAACAGAAAAATTCGTAACTTCTGTGATAGACGAATTCGGCAGGATATGTAATTCTCCTGTCCAACTTTTAATTTTTGTCGTTCTTAATCCTATTTCTTCAACAGTTCCTTCAAAGTTTGTGATTCGTACCGTGTCTCCCACAGAGAACTGATTTTCGAAGATGATGAAAAAGCCTGTAATGATATCCTTCACAAGACTTTGAGCACCGAAACCAATCGCTAGACCAACCACTCCAGCTCCGGCAAGAATCGCTTTAATGTCAACACCGAACTCCGTTAGAATGGTTAAGATCGCTACAAAGTAAATGACATATGAAGCAACATTATCTAACAGTCTAAATAGGGTGTTCTCTCTTCTCTCACTTAAGCGCAGAGGAGATTTAAGTCGAACTTTAAACACATTAGCGATCGCTGCTTTTACAATATATTTGAAAATTATAGCGAGTATAATGATGCCTACGATTTTTAAGCTAGTCGTAGCAATGCCTGTCCACCATTCTTTATCGGAAAAAATCGTGACGGCTTTCTCTGCAGTTTCCGGTAAGTTCGCACCTGCCAATGGATCATCTTCCTCTCTTTGATTATGAAATTATTTAATCAGCTTTTGCTGAGAATATCAAATGTAATTACGCAACCTGCTTTTAGAAAAACTTCTAGAGTTACGAGTGCAGGGGAAACGGGTATAGACTTTAAACAAAAGTCTGTGATTATTGTATTCTACCATGTATAAGAAAAGGATTTCTTCCGTATACTAGTAGAACCATTATAAAGGAGAGGATGTCATGTTCCTCAAACGGAAGCTGGGATTAGGGAAACCCATTCAATATAAATTGCACCACGAAGACAAGGAAGCGATGCTTAGAATTACAGAACAAATTTTACCTATGCTTCCGGAATCAGCTCATCAGCCCGTTGTCGTTGTCTGTATAGGCACAGACAGATCGACAGGTGATGCATTAGGTCCTCTAGTTGGTACCAAGTTGCATAACAAAGATACATTCCCATTCTTTGTTTACGGCACACTAGATGATCCTGTTCATGCGGTGAATTTAGAAGAAAAGTTAAAGATGATCGCTACTGAGCATCCAGGTGCTTTTGTTATAGGAATTGATGCTTGTTTAGGTCGATTAAACCACGTTGGCATGGTCTCGATCAACGATGGACCTGTTAAACCAGGGGCTGGCGTTAACAAACAGCTGCCGCCTGTTGGTGATATGCACATTACAGGTATCGTAAACGTTAGTGGTTTTATGGAATACTTTGTTCTTCAAAACACACGACTCAGCATTGTCATGAAGATGGCTGATCTGATCGCTGATTCTCTCCATATGGCTTGTTTACGTAAAAAGATTCAACAAAAAAACATGATTGTAAGCACCGAATCTCGTTCACAAGACATTTACAAAATTCAATAGCAAAAGCCGCTTCTAATATTAGAATAGAAGCGGCTTTTTTTGTTTACATCAATCCTTGAGAAAACGCTAAAATGCTCTCCCATTTTTCAACGATAAAAACTAAAATCGTTGCGATGAGTAAACCTGGGAGAAGGTTTGCAACACGAATCCTAGTGATGCCTAGTAAATTCAGTCCGATCGCGACGATCATGATACCGCCCGTTCCTGTGATCTCGACGATTAGAGCATCCATTAATTCTTGAGAAACGAAGCGATCGATCTGTGTAGCCATTAAAGCGATCATCCCTTGATATAACACGACAGGTATAGCGGAGAACATGACTCCTATACCCAGTGTTGAGGTAAATAGGATGGCACAGAAACCATCGATCAACGCTTTAGTATAAAGAACGTCATGCTGTTGTCTAAGACCACTATCTAGGGCTCCAACGATTGACATCGCTCCTACAACAAACACTAGCGTAGCCGTAACAAAACCGGTAGCTACCGATCCCTTGTCTTGCTTTCCTATCTTCGTCTCGAGCCACTTCCCAATCGCGTTCAATCTCTCTTCAAGATTCCACCACTCACCGAGAGCGCCCCCGACCGCCAAGCTTGCGATCACGATTAAGAACTGCTCGCTCTTCAGACCCATTCCGATCCCCAAAATCGTTACAGCTAATGCCATCGCTTGTAAGATCGTATCTTTATAGCGATCAGAAATATTCGTCCAAAATAAACCTAAAAAACTTCCTGCAATAATTGCAATACCGTTAACTATCGTTCCTAACAGTGACATTTTTCTATGCTCTCCTATCTAAGTAGGTCATCTATGATCTATAACGATAGAATCAAGGTGCTTACTTTCTCTATTGTTATTACTTAAGACAAAAACGAAAGGTAATAGCGACAAAATAGTAAAAAAGAAAACCACCTTAGCGATGGTTTTCTGCTTACTTTTCTAACAGTTCTAAAATTCGTTCCAGGTCATCTTGTGAAAAGAATTCGATCTCGATCTTTCCTTTTCGTTTTGATTTTTTAATCGAAACTGAAGTGCCAAATCGATCGCGTAAAGATGATTCTTTTTCTTGGAAGAAAACGTTCGCTGGGACTGTTTTTTTCTTTGTTCCACGTGAAACATTCATATTAATATCAGAGATTAATTTTTCAAGCTGTCTCACATTTAAGTTTTCATTGATTACCCGGTCAACGACAAGCTGCATCTTCGTCTTTTTCTTAAGACCCAGCAATGCTCGTCCATGCCCCATTGATATTTGTCCGTTCGATAAGAGTTCAAGAACAGGCTTTGGTAGCTGAAGCAAACGAATATGGTTTGCAATGTGAGGACGACTCTTTCCAACACGAGTAGCTAACTCTTCTTGTGTTAGTTTTAAGTGTTCCATCAGCTTCTGATACGCTTGAGCCTCTTCAACAGGATTCAGATCTTCACGCTGTAAGTTCTCGATCAGAGCAACTTCCATCATTTTTTGTTCGTCGTAATCTTTTACGATTACGGGGATCACTTTCAATCCGGCTTCTGAAGCAGCGCGGAATCGTCTTTCCCCAAGAACAATTTCAAATCCTTTAATACTTTTTCGTACAACAATGGGTTGAAGAATGCCATGTTCGATAATGGATTCTTTTAGTTCTTCAATGGCTTTTTGGTCAAAAACTTTTCGAGGCTGATACGGATTTGGCCTTAGCTCTGATATACTGACTTCTTTAATCTGCTCTTCTTCCCCTGCTTCTGTTGGAGGAAAGAAGGCATGCAGCCCTTTACCTAACCCTTTCACCAATGCCGATCACTTCCTTCGCAAAATCTAAATAAACATCAGCACCTCGGGATTTAGGATCATAGATGATGATCGGTTTCCCGTGACTCGGCGCTTCTGATAGTCTAACGTTTCTTGGTATGATGGTTTCATACACTTTATCTTGAAAATATTTTTTTACTTCTTCAATGACTTGAATTCCTAAGTTTGTACGTGCATCCAGCATGGTAAGCAGCACACCGTCAATCATCAGATCAGTATTTAAATGTTTTTGTACAAGTCGTACTGTGTTTAAAAGCTGACTTAAACCTTCTAGCGCGTAATACTCGCACTGAACAGGTATGATGACTGAGTCAGAAGCTGTTAATGAGTTGATGGTAAGCAGTCCTAATGATGGCGGACAATCAATAATAATAAAATCGTAATTGGCACTTACCTTTTCTAACGCTCTTTTCAAACGGACTTCTCGAGAGATCGTTGGTACGAGTTCGATCTCAGCTCCAGCAAGCTGTATCGTCGACGGGAGGATATGTAAACCTTCACAGATGGTCTCGACGATCACGTCTTTTACTTCTACATCCTCGACAAGAACATTGTAGATACACTGGTCGATATCTCCTTTATCTACACCTACGCCACTTGTTGCGTTCCCTTGAGGATCTATGTCTACGAGCAATACTTTTTTACCGAAATATGCTAAGCATGCACCAAGGTTGACCGACGTAGTCGTTTTTCCGACTCCGCCTTTCTGGTTGGCTACTGCAATGGTCTTGGCCACGTTGTCACCTACCTCACTTAAAAACATTCATTATCTATTATTCTATCACGAAGAAAATAAAATGACGTACGGAATTATAGAAAAAAGTATTTTTAGCTGAATTATTTTTAAAGACTTTTTACGAATCCCTGTTGCTTTTGTAAGTAGTTGATTTCCGTTCCAGGTGCTCGCTTTCCGCGGGGCAGGCGGTGAGCCACATTCGTAACGTTTCACTTTTAAGTGTCTCACCTGCCCGCCTGTCCCGCAGGAGTCTCGCACCTTACTCTCCAATCAACTTTTCAAGGAAGATGTAAAAATCATTCTCAAACACATAAACAAAAAAATAAAAAACCACCAGCTCCCATTCAAGCTGATGGCCTTCTCTTTTTATTTTTTGGGAATACGAATCGTGAACTGATAGAACTCCTCGTGCTCTTCTTCTTCTGTATCGATAGAAAGTCCGCTTTGTACGACCATGTCTACCGATTGTCTTACCGTGTTGATCGCAAGTCGCATATCTTTGCTATACGATTTTCGGCGTGACTGAGGTTTCTTTTCTGCTGTCTCAGATTCGATCATTCGTTTCACACGTTCTTCCGTCTGCTTCACATTCAATTGCTTTTCGATGATTTCTTGAAGAACGGCCTCCATCTTTTCAGGAGATTTCAAAACGATCAATGCACGAGCATGACGTTCTGTTACTTTTTTCTGCAAAAGGGCATCTTGAATAGACTGCGGAAGCTTTAACAGACGCAGCTTGTTCGCAATCGTAGACTGACCTTTACCCAACTTTTGAGCAAGGCCTTCTTGTGTGAGTCCGTGCAGTTCTAGAAGCTTAGCATATGCCATCGCTTCTTCGATAGCTGTCAACTCTTCTCGCTGAAGGTTCTCAATAAGTGCTACAGAAGCCGTTTGAGAGTCGTCCATCTCTTTTATGATTGCCGGGATCTTTTCCCATCCAAGCTTTTGGACAGCACGCCACCTACGTTCGCCCGCGATCAGCTCGTATTTGTCGTCGCCGATACCTCGAACAACGATGGGCTGAATGATTCCGTGAGCTTCAATCGTCTGTGATAACTCTTCAATTCGTTCATCTATAAAAACCGTACGAGGCTGAAACCGGTTGGGTATGATTCTTTGAACCGGAAGTTGAAGTACTTCTTCGTTGTCGTTTTTTTCAGCTGGTTCTGGATCTAAGGTTTGCTGGCTCTTTTCGCCGATGCCGAATAAACGTGAAAAAGGATGCTTCATGCGAATACACCACCTTTTGTAATCTGCCTGTTAACTAATTCTTCTCTCTAGTTCAATAATCCTGCAAGTCTGTAAAAATCTTTCTTTTATGTAACAGCTGTGTTTCACATAGAAACACAGCCTAAGATTATGAAATAGGAGATTTGTTTGGTGTTCCTGGTTTACGCGGAAATTTCTTTGGTGTTTCTTTTACTTTATCAATGACAATGATATTGCGTTCGCTCTCCTCGATCGGTAATACGAACGAATGAATATCTTTTACTTTACCGCCTAAAAGTTTGACCGCTTTTTCTCCGTCTCTCACTTCTTCAGGAAGGTTAGCACCTTTCATTCCTAAGAAGTGTCCACCAATTTTCACGAGTGGCAGACAGAGTTCGGAGAGTACCGATAGTCTAGCAACCGCACGAGCTGTCACAAGATCGAACGTTTGTCTGAACTCCGGACGGTGAGCAAAAGTTTCTGCACGGTCATGATAAAGAGACACTTCTTCTAAACCAAGTTCATCTACAACATGCTGTAAGAAGCCGATGCGTTTATTCAGAGAATCAACGACAGTTAGCTTGATCTCTGGGAATGCAATCTTAAGTGGAATAGCTGGGAATCCTGCTCCAGCCCCAACATCACACACCGTGATGTCTTGACTAAAGTCAAAATAAAAACCTGCCGTCACAGAATCATAAAAGTGTTTTAAATACACTTCTTCTTTTTCTGTGATCGCTGTAAGGTTCATTTTTTCGTTCCACTCAACGAGCAAGTTATAATACGTTTCAAACTGTGAAAGCTGCTTTTCAGATAAGTCGACTCCCTTTTCTTTTAAGGAAGTTTGAAACAATTCGATATTCATGATTTTCACGTTCCCCCTCAACGGGCGATCTTCGCCAGTTTACCTTGTTCGAGATAGATCAACAGAATCGAGATATCTGCTGGGTTTACCCCTGATACACGTGATGCCTGCCCTACAGAAAGAGGCCGAACTTCGTGAAGTTTTTGTTTCGCTTCTGTCGCTAGTCCATTGATTGCCATGTAATCAAGATCTACGGGAAGCTTCTTGTTTTCCATCTTGCGCATCTTTTCAACTTGTGCGAGCTGTTTATCAATATATCCAGCATATTTCACTTGGATCTCTACCTGCTCCATCACTGTCTCTGGCAATGCTGTTTCAGCTGGGACAAGCTTATGAATGACTGGATATGTGATTTCAGGGCGCTTTAACAAGTTAGCCGCTGACATCGGTTCTTTTAACGGAGTCGATTGTGACTCTGCAAGAACTTGCTGCACGATTTCACTCGGTTTGATCGAAACATGCTCAAGTCGATCTATTTCCTGCGCAATTAACGCTTTCTTCTCTTCAAAGCGTTCGTAACGATCTTGTGGTATCAGTCCGATTTCATGACCTTTTTTCGTTAATCGCAAATCTGCGTTATCGTGTCTAAGAAGTAAACGGTACTCTGCACGCGATGTTAGAAGGCGATAAGGTTCGTTCGTTCCTTTTGTGATCAAGTCGTCGATCAAAACTCCGATGTACGCTTCTGAACGATCAAGCACAAGAGGCTCTTTATCTTGAACTTTTAACGCTGCGTTGATTCCCGCCATAAGTCCTTGACCCGCTGCCTCTTCATATCCGCTCGTTCCGTTCAGTTGTCCAGCTGTAAATAGACCGTTCACGCGCTTCGTCTCAAGAGATGGCCAAAGTTGAGTTGGAACGATCGCATCATACTCAATCGCATATCCTGCACGCATCAACTCTGCTTTTTCAAGACCAGGAATCGTTGCTAAAATTCGTTTCTGCACATCTTCCGGAAGACTTGTTGAAAGACCTTGAACGTATACTTCTTCTGTATTGCGTCCTTCAGGCTCTAAGAAGATCTGATGTCTTGGCTTATCATTGAAACGGACAATCTTATCCTCGATCGATGGACAATATCTCGGTCCAGTACCTTCGATCATTCCGGAATACATCGGTGAACGATGAAGGTTTCCGTTGATCAACTGATGCGTCTCTTCACCTGTATACGTTAGCCAGCAAGGAAGCTGATCTGTGATGTACTCTGTTGTTTCATAAGAAAAAGCACGAGGTACATCGTCACCAGGCTGAATTTCTGTTTTTGAATAATCAATCGTCTTGCTGTTAACACGCGGAGGTGTTCCTGTTTTGAAACGCACCATATCAAAGCCTAACTCTTGCAGATGATATGACAAGTTGATAGAAGGAGCCATGTTGTTCGGGCCGCTCTCATATGCGAGTTCTCCGATGATGATCTTCCCTCTTAAGTACGTTCCGGTTGTAAGTACGACCGCTTTTGCCGCGTACTCTGCTCCGGTTTTTGTGATTACCCCTCTACATTCACCGTCTTCGATGATCAGACGCTCTACCATCCCTTGACGCAACGTAAGGTTCTCTGTGTTTTCCATCGTTTTTTTCATTTCATGCTGATACAGATATTTATCCGCTTGCGCGCGCAGCGCACGTACCGCTGGGCCTTTACCTGTGTTCAGCATACGCATTTGAATATGTGTCTTGTCGATGTTGCGCGCCATCTCTCCGCCGAGTGCGTCAACTTCACGAACGACGATCCCTTTAGCCGGTCCGCCTACTGACGGATTACACGGCATATAGGCGACTGTATCTAAGTTCAATGTTAAACATAATGTTTTAGCACCCATACGTGCAGAAGCAAGTGCTGCTTCAACACCCGCATGTCCAGCACCGACTACGATCACATCAAACGTATCTGCTTTATATCCCATCGTTTTTACCTCCTTTTTTTATTTTCCTAAACAAAATTGAGAGAACAATTGGTCGATCAGACTCTCTGAAACCGTGTCTCCTACGATTTCCCCAAGTATCTCCCAAGCTCTTGTAATATCGATTTGTACCATATCTATAGGTAGATCCGCTTCAATGCCGCCGAGTGCCTCATCAATATGATGAATCGTCTGCTGAAGAAGTGCGATGTGCCTAGAGTTAGATACGTATGTTAAGTCTTGCGCTTCGATGCCGCCTGCAAAGAACAAGTTTGCGATCGCTTGCTCTAGTTCATCAATTCCCTCTTCTTTTACTAATGAGGTTGCGATTACAGGTGAGTTCTCTGCAAGTTCCTTTATTCGGTCCAAGTCTACTTTCATTTCAAGATCTGTTTTATTAATAATTACGATCTTATCTAGTCCTTCAGCTGCACGGAACAAGTTCTCATCTTCATGTGAGAGCACTTCATTCCCATTGATAACAAGAAGAATCAAATCTGCTTCTTTTAGTACTTTCCGCGACTTTTCAACACCGATCTTTTCTACGATGTCTTCTGTCTCACGAATTCCCGCTGTATCCACCAAACGTAACGGCACGCCTCTAACGTTCACGTACTCTTCGATAACGTCACGTGTTGTTCCAGCAATATCCGTAACGATCGCTTTATTCTCATGAACGAGTGCATTCATGAGCGATGACTTACCTACATTCGGTCTTCCGATGATCGCCGTAGACAATCCTTCACGAAGGATCTTACCTTGACTTGCCGTCTGCAATATTGATTCAACTTCTTTTTTTACAGTGAGCAGATTGTTATTCAATAAAGCATGAGTCATCTCTTCTGCGTCATACTCTGGATAATCGATGTTCACTTCTACATGGGCGATCGTTTCTAAAAGAGTTTGTCTAAGACGCATGACGAGAGAAGATAAACGCCCTTCCATCTGGTTGAGGGCAACATTCATCGCTCGGTCTGTCTTCGCTCGAATCAGATCCATGACTGCTTCCGCTTGAGAAAGATCGATTCTTCCATTTAAGAATGCTCGCTTCGTAAATTCTCCTGGCTCCGCTAAGCGCGCTCCTTGCTGAAGAATCAATTGAAGGACTCTATTTACAGAAACTAATCCTCCATGACAGTTGATCTCAACAACATCTTCCCGCGTAAACGTTCGTGGAGCACGCATCACACTGATCATAACTTCTTCTACCGCTTGATCGAGTTTCGGGTCGATCAATTTTCCGTAATGAATTGTATGTGTATCAACTTCAGAGAGACGTTTTGTCCCACTATAAACTTTATCTGCAATGGACACTGCGTCAGGTCCGCTCAACCGAACGATGGCGATGGCTCCTTCTCCCATAGGTGTGGAGATCGCTGTTATCGTGTCAAATTCCATTGTTGTTTCACCTCGGCTTTCCTCTTTCTTACGCTCTATATAAATTACCTTTAGTATGGCCTTAAATACTTACTGTGATAAGGTTCTTATAAAAAATGGACATAAATATCCACAATAAAAAATAGTGTATCGCATAATGTCCTCACAGTAAAGAAAACGAGGCTGAAATAAAGCTTATTAACGAGCATAAATGTGCTCGCGTGATCGACTAAAATGCGTGGTTGTATCGGTATTTGTTAGTTGATGGACCCAAACAAAAAGCTTCAGAGGATAGCCTCTGAAGCTTTTTTTATCTTTTGCTTGAGGATGTCGGGCGGATTACGACCTTACGAAAAGGTTCTACCCCCTCAGACGTAGTCTCAACATCTCTGTTTTCTTTGAGTGCTAAATGAATCACTTTTCGTTCGTTGGCAGGCATCGGCTCAAAAGCAAAGCTTTTCTTTGTGAAAAACACCTTTTGTGCAGAATGCTCGGCTAAACGCTCGAGTGATTCTTGTCTTCTGGTACGATAGTTTTCAGCATCAAGCACAATTTTCACATGCTTGCTTGCAGGATCAGAGTTTGCAACCATATTCGTTAAAAGCTGAAGCGCATTAAGCGTTTGTCCACGTTTTCCAATTAAAATCGCAATTTTGTCACCGGATAAATCCAGCACAAGATGATCATTTTCCTGTCGCTGTGTGATGGTAACGGGCACTCCCATTTTGGATGTAACATCCTCTAGGTAGTCGATCGCGGATTTAACAGGATCAGCTTTCACTGTTACTTCAACAACTGCTGGCTTCCCGCCAAGTCCAAAGAAACCTTTTTTGGAATCTTCTAGAACGGATATCTCTACTTGATCTTTTGAAGTCTGAAGTTGTTCTAGTGCTGCTGCTACTGCTTCTTCAACCGTTTTCCCTGTTACCTGTACCTTTTTCACTTTTTAGCTCCCCCATCAACTTGGTTTTCTTTCTTTTTCATTGGGGTCGTAATGAAATATGTCTGTCCAATCATAAATATGTTACCGATCACCCAATATAGAGATAGTGCAGCTGGGAAATTAATCGCAAACACAACGATCATTACTGGCATGATGTATAAAAGCATCTTCATCTGTGGGTTTGGATTATCCATTCCACCCATCATGATCTTTTGTTGTAAGAATGTCGTTAAACCGGCTACTAACGGTAAGATATAAAATGGATCCGGATCTCCTAAGTCAAACCAAAGGAAATTATGGTTCGCGATTTCACCCGTACGCATGATCGCGTGGTAGAAACCTAAAAGAATCGGCATTTGAATCAATAAAGGTAAACAACCAGCAAGCGGGTTAACTCCGTTCTTCTGGAATAAAGCCATCGTTTCTTGCTGTAATTTCTGTTGTGTGTTTGCATCTTTAGACTTGTACTTTTCGCGAAGCTTTTGAATTTCAGGTTGGATCTCTTGCATCGCTTTTGAACTGCGTGTTTGCTTAATCATTAATGGAAGAAGCGCAGTACGGATGATTAATGTAACAATAATGATCGCTAATCCGTAGTTTTCACCAGTTAGGGTCGCAAAGTATGTGATCAACCATGATAACGGATATACAAAATATGTGTCCCAAATTCCAGTGCTGTCACTAGTAATAGGATCATTCATCGATCCACATCCAGATAGGACAGCCATGAGTGCGAAAAGGGCAATCAGTAAACCTATTTTCTTACGCACACTCTTATCCTCCTTAAAATCATAAATCTTATCTCAATTATTTATTGTCCCTTTTTTCAGGCACGAGGTCAACGCCTCCGGGATGAAAAGGATGGCACTTTGAAATTCTGACAAAAGTTAGCCACATTCCTTTAAATACACCGTGACGCCTGAAAGCTTCTATACCGTAATGCGAGCAGGTCGGATAAAAGCGGCATGAAGGCGGTGTTAGCGGAGAAATCCATAGCTGGTAAAAACGAATAATCCCTATAAATAAGGACCTCATTTTTTTTACACCCTCTTTTTTAAAACATTCGCTCTGTTCAAAACATGAAGCAGACTTTTTTCCATCTCGTGAAAGTCCATGTTAGCAGTAGGTATTCTCGCGATAACCACGTAATCCCTGCCTGAAAGAAGCTGTTCACTATATTTATGGAAGATTTCTTTAACCGATCGTTTAATTCTGTTTCTCGTAACGGCTTTTCCAACTTTTTTGCTGACAGAAAGTCCGATTCGAAAAACAGGCTGGTCTTCTTTTCTTAAACTGTATATTACAAATTGGCGATTAGCCGTTGATTTTCCTTTTTTGAAGACTTCTTGAAATTCCTCATTTTTTTTGATGCGTTGTTCTTTCTTCATTCATTTAACACTCCATCAATTATGCAATCTCATTCCAAAGTCTTTTGTAGCGATCATCACCCAGTATCGGCCTGTTTGGTTCATATAAAACCATTAACTTCGAAAAAACGCCTTCGTACAGAAAATACGGACTCGGAGTGAGCAAAATTCTCTCTATAAAAGTAAAAAAAGACCACTGATGTCAGTGGCCTATGCGGATAACACTTTTCTTCCCTTTTGACGACGGCGAGCTAGAACTTTACGACCGTTCTTAGTAGCCATACGTGCACGGAAACCATGTACCTTCTTACGCTTACGGTTGTTCGGTTGAAATGTAGGTTTCATGTATATTACACCTCCCTGAGGATATCTCTTATAAAAGACAGTCTAATAAAGTATAATGACTGACCCTTAATTTTGTCAAGCTGGATTTTATCTTTGTGTTTTTTTGCAAGTTTTTTGCCTTTGAAAGTGAGGATGTCTGTTTCGAAATGCTAGTGAAGTTCTTGAAAGTAGTTGATTTCCATTCCAGGCTACTCGCTTTCCGCGGGGCAGGCGGTGAGCCACTTGCCGCTATGCGCCCTTAAGTGTCTCACCTGACAGCTTGTCCCGCAGGAGTCTCGCACCCTCCATTCCAATCAACAAACCAAAGAAGTAAATAAAAAACAAAACACTCTTTTAAAATCACACCAAAGAAAGTTTGCAGAGCTGACGATCCACTACAGCTTCCCAATTATCACAGGACAACAATAGCTCCATAATAATCCTTCTACAAGCTTCACCAAAAACTTCACGACCTAACCTGTGGACATCTTTTTCGACATGGTTTTCATTATCCACACCAATTATCGACACGTTTTACACAAAATCTAGTGTTGTGGACAACTTTTCTACACAAGGTATGGGCGTTGTGGATAAGTAACAATAACTCGTTGCCAAGCCTGATTATTTTTGATATGCTAGTTGTGTTTTAACTCGTTAACAACCTGCAACACTAATAAAGTTATTCACAACCTGTGGATAAACTTGTGGACAGGTTTCAAAAGCTGTTATAAAGGTTGTCCACAGATAAGGTTTTACTGTTCATAATCCTATTATCTACTATATTAATTATCATTCACATAAGGTGTGGACTTTTTATTTTTATTCATAGGTATTCACTGGGTGTACAATTCTTATACACCAGGGAAATGACTGCTGAAATAGGATGATTCGAAAGAGATAAGGGGGGTAAATTGGTTGGAAAACATAAACGACCTATGGTCCAAAGCACTTGCTGCGATCGAAACAAAAGTCAGTAAGCCTAGCTTTGAGACTTGGTTAAAATCAACAACGGCTCATGCTTTACAAAATGATACGCTCGTCATTACTGCGCCAAATGAGTTTGCCCGTGACTGGCTGGAATCCAGATATGCAGGTATCATTTCAGAGACGCTCCTAGACGTAACAGGAGCAGCACTTGACGTAAAGTTCATCATTCCACAAAATCAGACAGAACTAGACTTAGATCTGGAACTTTCCATGAAAAAAGCCCCAAAAGCAGCAAATGAGCCTCACGAAGAAGTTTCCCAAAGTATGTTGAATCCGAAATATACGTTTGACCGATTCGTTATCGGCTCTGGAAACCGTTTTGCTCATGCCGCTTCATTAGCTGTTGCTGAAGCACCAGCAAAAGCTTACAACCCGCTATTTATTTATGGGGGCGTTGGTTTAGGAAAAACGCATCTTATGCATGCGATCGGCCATTATGTATTAGAACATAATCCTGGGGCGAAGGTTGTTTACCTGTCCTCAGAAAAATTCACGAACGAGTTCATCAATTCGATTCGTGACAATAAAACCGTTGAGTTTCGCAACAAATTTCGCAGCGTGGACGTGCTTTTAATAGATGATATTCAGTTCCTTGCAGGAAAAGAACAAACGCAAGAGGAATTTTTCCATACGTTTAACGCGCTTCATGAAGAAAGCAAGCAGATTGTTATCTCTAGTGATCGACCTCCAAAGGAGATTCCGACATTAGAAGACAGACTTCGTTCTCGATTTGAATGGGGACTTATTACGGATATCACACCTCCTGACTTAGAAACGCGTATTGCGATTCTACGTAAAAAAGCAAAAGCAGAAGGACTTGATATTCCAAACGAAGTGATGCTTTATATAGCGAATCAGATCGATACGAACATTAGAGAACTAGAAGGAGCACTCATTCGTGTTGTTGCTTATTCGTCTCTCATCAACCAAGATATGAATGCAGATCTTGCAGCAGAAGCACTTCGAGACATTATTCCTTCTGCAAAACCAAGAACACTCACTATTCATCACATACAAGAAGTAGTTGGTAAGCATTACAATGTAAAGTTAGAAGATTTTACAGCAAAGAAACGAACAAAGTCTGTTGCTTTTCCTAGACAGATCGCGATGTATCTTTCTCGTGAGCTAACCGATAATTCTTTACCTAAGATCGGTGAGGAATTTGGAGGTCGCGACCATACAACGGTCCTTCATGCTCATGAAAAGATCTCTACTATGCTGATTACGGATCATGTTTTACAAAGAAAAGTGCAAGAAATTCACGATCAGCTGAAATCGAATTAAATAAGTAGCACTGAATACTGTGAATAACTGCAGTTACTTTATACACAGTCTGTCCACATGTGGATAGGCTGTTCTATCTTTGTTTTCTAGGGTTATCCACACATTCACAGCGCCTAGTACTATTACTACTATTTTTTTAAAAGATTTTAATAAATATCAGGGGGGCAAAATAATGAAAGTTAAGATTCAATTAAACCAGTTGATCGAAGCTGTTCAAGATGTAATGAAAGCTGTATCTTCAAGAACAACAATACCGATTCTAACGGGGATCAAAATGGAAGTAACCTATGACGGTGTTCATCTGACTGGTAGTGATTCTGATATTTCCATTGAACGACTGATACCGGTTGAAGAAGGAGATCTTGTACATATCGAAGTGAAACAAGAAGGAAGCGTAGTACTTCCAGCTCGTTATTTTTCAGAGATCGTTAAAAAACTTCCGAATGATTCTGTTGAGATTGAAGTAGGTGAGCGTTTTGAAACGACTCTTCGTTCAGGCGCTTCTGAATTCAGCCTTTTAGGATTAGACCCTGAAGAATACCCGAGATTACCTCAAATCGAAGAGAACTTAGTGTTTGAGATTCAAAGTGATCTTCTAAAAGCAATGATTCGTCAAACTGTCTTTGCGGTGTCCACCTCAGAAACACGCCCTATCCTAACTGGTGTTAACTGGACGTTAACTGATGGTGTTCTAAACTGTATTGCAACAGATAGTCATCGTTTGGCTGAACGTAAAATGCCGATCGATTCTCAAAGTGAAGAGCTTTCTTTTCAGAACGTCGTGATTCCAGGAAAGAGTTTGAACGAACTTTCGAAGATTCTTGATGAAAATGCTGAAAAAGTACAGATCGTTGTAACGAACAATCAGATCTTGTTCAAAGCTAAAAACATCTTATTGTTCTCAAGACTATTAGATGGCAACTATCCGGATACATCAAAATTGATTCCTTCGGAGAGCAAAACAACTTTCGTCCTGAAGACAAAAGAATTCTTACAAGCGATCGACCGTGCTTCTTTATTAGCAAGAGAAGGAAGAAACAACGTCGTGAAACTGGCAACACTCGATAACCAAACAATCGAACTTTCATCAAATTCCCCAGAGATCGGTAAAGTATTTGAACACATGATCGCAGAGGAAATTGAAGGAGAAGAGCTGAAGATCTCATTCAACGCAAAATATGTGATGGAAGCTCTAAAAGTTATGGATTGCACAGAGATCAGCATCCTGTTTACAGGGGCGATGAGACCGTTTCTTATCCAACCCGTATCCGACGATTCGATCCGCCAATTAATTCTACCTGTAAGAACTTACTAAAATATAAAGCTGCCGGAATCACCGGTGGCTTTCTTTTCTTTCTAAGTCCATCGTTTTTTGGAGAAACTAAGACTAACAGGTTTTAATTATTTTATTTTGTTATTTATTTTTCTCTTTTTCTTCTATGACAAATTGATTGGAGCAGAAGGTGCGAGACTCCTGTGGGACTAGCGGTCAGGTGAGACCCTTAGGGGCGCAAAGCGGCAAGGGGCTCACCGCCTGCCCCACGGAAAGCGAGCAACCTGGAGCGGAAATCAATCACTTTCAAAGCAATAAGAAACAACCAGGAGGTTTTTTAAAAATGGAAAACGTTAAGATCAACACCGAATTCATCACTCTTCAACAACTGTTGAAAACTACCGATGTCATCCAATCGGGAGGAATGGTAAAATGGTATTTAGCAGAACATGAAGTTCTTGTGAACGGAGAACATGAAACACGCCGAGGTAAGAAACTATATGCGGGTGATGTCGTGTCCATTCCAGAAGTAGGAGAGTTTAAGGTAACAACGGAATAGGGGGTATCCCTTTGCATATCGAAAAGCTTCAGCTTAGGAACTACAGAAACTATAAAGAACAGTCTCTCGAGTTCGAAAATAAGGTCAACGTTTTTCTAGGTGAGAATGCACAAGGAAAAACAAATGTTATGGAATCGATCTATGTTTTGGCCATGGCACGATCCTATCGGACAGCAAAAGATAAAGAGTTGATATCTTGGGACGAAGAATATGCTAAAATAGAGGGTAGCATCAAAAAGAGAAACAGTTCTTTTGATTTAAGTCTCGTCATCTCACAAAAAGGAAAAAAAGCGAAAATCAGCCGCATCGAACAACGCCGGTTGACCGATTACGTTGGACATCTAAATGTGGTTATGTTTGCACCTGAGGATCTTAATCTTGTAAAAGGCAGTCCACAGGTGCGTCGTCGTTTTATTGACATGGAGATTGGCCAAGTGAACGCGGTTTATTTAAATGACCTTTCTGTGTACCAAAAGATTTTGTCTCAGCGAAACTCTTTATTAAGAGAGATGTATCGCAACAAAAGTCAGCAGAACATGACGATGCTCGAGATCTTAACCGAACAGCTTATTGATAAAGCAGCCAGAGTGACGTTGAAACGCATGAAATACATGGAGAAACTTCAAAGTTGGGCAGAACCGATCCATCATGGGATATCCAGGGGGTTGGAAACGTTAAAAATTCATTACAAACCGACTATAGAGGTATGTGATGAGCTCGACTTGTCGAAAATGATAGAAGCGTTTCATCTGAAGTTTGGTAAAATAAAAGAAAAAGAGATTGACCGAGGAACTTCTTTATTTGGTCCTCATCGGGACGATCTGCTTTTTTCAGTGAACGGAAAAGACGTGCAGACATTCGGATCTCAAGGACAACAGAGAACGACTGCTCTATCTTTGAAACTCGCTGAGATCGATCTGATCTATTCAGAAGTCGGGGAATACCCGATCCTATTGTTGGACGATGTGTTATCTGAACTAGACGATTTCAGACAATCACATCTTTTAAATACGATTCAAGGTAAAGTACAAACCTTTGTTACAACGACTAGTGTGGAAGGGATACACCACGAAACACTCGAGAAAGCCGCAACTTACAAAGTTCATGCAGGCTCTATAGAACGTTTGAAATGAGGTGAGGACATTGCTTTTGCATTTAGGTGATGAAGAAGTCATTCATTCAAAAGATGTGTTGGCGATATTGGATATCAATGCGTTAAAGGCTTCTGAGTTAGCTTTAGAGTTTCTTAAAAAGCATGAGAACAATCAGACATTGACCGATTTAAGCGGAAATGCTGCAAAATCCGTAATCATTACAGATAAAACGATCTATCTATCTCCTCTTTCTGCCTCTACGTTAAAAAAGAGAGCCTCTGATCGCCTCGAACTTGAAAATGGCTGGAATATAAAATAAAGGTTTTATAAATAAAGCGTTTTTAAACCGGAATGAAGGTGAACGAATTGACGACTGAACAACAGTTAGAACAACAGCAAAATTATGATGAAAGTAATATCCAGGTACTCGAAGGTCTTGAAGCCGTCCGTAAACGTCCAGGGATGTATATCGGTGCTACGAACGTACGCGGTCTTCATCATCTAGTATGGGAGATCGTCGATAACTCGATCGATGAAGCCCTAGCAGGTTATTGTGACACGATCCGAATTACGATCGAAGAAGATAACAGCATCACGGTAGAAGATAACGGACGTGGAATCCCAGTAGGTATGCATGAAAAGATGGGAAGACCAGCTCTAGAAGTTATCATGACGGTTCTCCATGCCGGAGGAAAATTTGGCGGTGGAGGTTACAAAGTATCAGGCGGACTGCATGGTGTTGGTGCCTCAGTAGTTAACGCTTTATCCACGATGCTTGAAGTAACCGTATCTCGTGATGGTAAGCTGCATTATCAGTCTTACGAACGCGGCGTGCCGACTGCAGATCTTAAAGTGATCGGCGAAACAGACAAGACAGGTACTCGTACTCACTTCAAACCAGACCCTGAAATTTTTACTGAATCATTAGAATATGATTTCCCTACACTCTCAAACCGTATTCGAGAACTTGCTTATTTGAACCGTGGTCTTCGCATCATCGCTGAAGACAAGCGTGGAGAAGAGCCAGTCGTTAAGGAATACCACTATGAAGGCGGGATCAAATCTTATGTGGAGCACATCAACCGCACGCGCGAAGTGCTGCATGAAGAACCGATCTTCGTTGAAGGGGAAAAGGACGGCATCTCGGTTGAGATCGCGTTCCAATACAACGACAGCTACGCAAGCAACATCTATTCGTTTGCGAACAATATCAATACACATGAAGGCGGTACGCACGAGTCAGGGTTCAAAACAGCTCTTACGCGTGTGATCAATGATTATGGCCGTAAGAACAATCTGTTCAAAGACAACGATACGAACTTAACGGGTGAAGATGTTCGTGAAGGTCTAACAGCGATCATCTCGATCAAACATCCTGATCCTCAGTTCGAAGGGCAAACGAAAACGAAGCTCGGAAACTCTGAAGCAAGACAGATCACAGAATCCATCTTCTCAGAGACGTTTTCATCTTTCATGCTAGAGAATCCGGTCGTTGCTAAATCGATCGTTGAAAAAGGGATGATGGCACTTCGTGCGCGTGTTGCTGCTAAAAAAGCACGTGAACTAACACGACGTAAGAGTGCGTTAGAAGTATCGTCGTTGCCTGGTAAACTGGCAGACTGTTCTTCAAAAGATGCAAGCATCTCTGAGATCTATGTGGTTGAGGGTGACTCTGCCGGTGGATCGGCTAAGCAAGGACGTGACCGTCACTTCCAAGCGATCTTGCCACTACGCGGTAAGATCATCAACGTTGAAAAAGCACGACTTGATAAGATTCTTTCTAATAACGAGGTTCGTGCGATCATTACTGCTCTAGGAACAGGAATCGGTGATGAGTTCGATATTACGAAAGCTCGTTATCATAAGATCATCATCATGACAGATGCCGATGTCGATGGTGCACATATCCGTACGTTGCTTCTAACGTTCTTTTTCAGATATATGCGTCCGATCATTGAGCACGGCTATATCTATATCGCACAGCCACCGCTTTATAAAATACAGCAAGGTAAGCGTATCGAGTATGCCTACAACGATAAAGAGCTTGAAAAATTGCTGGCTGAACTTCCGCAAGTTCCTAAGCCGCAGCTTCAACGCTACAAGGGTCTAGGAGAGATGAACCCATCTCAGTTATGGGAAACAACAATGGATCCTGAGACACGTACATTGCTACAGGTTGAAATGAAAGATGCGATGGCAGCGGATGAAACGTTCGATATCTTAATGGGCGACAAAGTTGAACCGCGCCGTGACTTCATCCAAGAAAACGCACAATATGTGACGAACTTAGATATTTAAGCAAGGCACGCATGCGTTAAGCAGTTACGTTAAAGTACAACATCATATAAAATGCTTAGCGGTTACGCCGCGAAAGCTGAACATAAAAGATACTGAAGCTGGACAAGGTCCAGTTTCGGTGCGTTTAAGCGCCAAATTAGGGGGCTTTAAAAACCTGTTCTAAAGGGTTATGGAGGTAGAATGAATGTCTGAAATGGAACGTTCCCGGATTAAAGAAATTAATATTAGTACGGAAATGAAAGCATCATTCATGGATTATGCTATGAGTGTTATTGTCAGCCGAGCTTTGCCAGATGTGCGTGACGGATTAAAGCCTGTTCACAGACGTATTCTTTATGCGATGAACGACCTTGGTATGACGGCTGATAAAGCATACAAAAAGTCTGCTCGTATCGTTGGGGAAGTAATCGGTAAGTATCACCCACACGGTGACTCAGCTGTATACGACACGATGGTTCGTATGGCACAAGATTTCAACTTCCGCCACATGCTGATCGACGGTCATGGTAACTTCGGTTCGGTCGATGGGGATGCAGCGGCAGCGATGCGTTACACAGAAGCTCGTATGTCTAAGATCGCCATGGAAATGGTGCGTGACATCAACAAAGACACGATCGGTTACAAAGATAATTATGATGGATCTGAACAAGAACCGGTTGTATTACCTGCTCGTTTCCCGAACTTGCTCGTTAACGGTGCTGCGGGGATCGCGGTTGGTATGGCGACGAACATTCCGCCGCATCAATTAGGTGAAGTGATCGACGGTATTTTAGCAGTGAGTGAAAATCCGGATATCACGATTCCTGAACTGATGGAAATTATCCCAGGTCCAGACTTTCCAACGGCAGGTGAAATTCTAGGACGTGAAGGAATTCGTAAAGCTTACACAACTGGAAGAGGCTCTATCATTATCCGCGCAAAAGCAGAAATCGAAGAGATGCCTAGCGGAAAACAGGCAATTATCGTAACGGAACTTCCTTATCAAGTTAATAAAGCTCGTTTGATCGAAAAGATCGCTGAGCTCGTTCGTGATAAAAAGATCGAGGGGATCACGGATCTTCGTGATGAGTCTGACCGTAACGGTATGCGCATCGTGATGGAGATACGCCGTGATGCGAATGCCAATGTTATTTTAAACAATTTATATAAACAGACAGCTCTACAGACAAGCTTTGGTATCAATATGCTTGCACTTGTTGATGGACATCCAAAAGTTCTTAACATCAAAGAATGTTTGTATCATTATCTGAAGCATCAGCAAGTCATCATCCGTCGCCGTACGGAATTTGATCTTAAAAAAGCAGAAGCAAGAGCTCATATCCTAGAAGGTCTTCGTATCGCACTTGATCACCTTGATGAAGTTATTGCACTTATCCGTGGATCAAGAACAACGGATCTTGCACGTGAAGGCTTAATGGAAAAGTTTGAACTAAGCTACGAGCAATCTCAAGCGATCTTAGATATGAGATTGCAGCGTTTAACAGGTTTAGAGCGAGATAAGATCGAGAACGAATACAACGATCTGGTTGCTTTGATTACAGAATTGAGAGCGATTCTTGCAGATGAACAAAGAATTCTTGAGATTATTCGTACAGAACTTATCGAGATCAAAGAAAAGTACGACAACCCTAGACGTACGATCATCTCTGTAGGATTTAATAGTATTGAAGACGAAGATCTGATTCCTCGTTCAAATATCGTTATTACATTAACGAACAAAGGCTATATCAAGCGCCTTCCGATTTCTACTTACCGTTCACAGCGTCGTGGTGGTAAAGGAATCCAAGGAATGGGCACGAGTGAGGATGACTTTGTTGAACAGCTGTTTACGACAAATACACACAACTATATCCTGTTCTTCACAAATAAAGGGAAGGCTTATAGGCTAAAAGGCTACGAGATTCCTGAATACGGAAGAACAGCAAAAGGTATCCCGATCATCAACTTGCTGCAGATCGAGCAAGGTGAAACGATCTCTGCTGTCATTCCTGTAGAAGATATGGAAAGTGATGAGATCTACCTGAACTTCATGACGAAGCAAGGAATCACGAAGCGTTCTCCGTTATCAGCATATAGCAACATTCGTAAAGGTGGTCTTTTCGCGATCAACCTTCGTGAAGAAGATGAGCTGATGGGTGTTCGTTTAACAGATGGAACAAAAGATATCATCGTCGGAACGAAGCAAGGAATGTCGATCCGTTATCAAGAGACAGATGTTCGATCGATGGGTAGAACCGCAACAGGTGTTAAAGCCATCACTCTTGGCGATGACGATGCAGTTGTAGGTATGGAAGTCTTAGATGAAACTCAAGATATCCTAATCGTTACAGACCGAGGTTACGGAAAACGTACACCTATGAGTGAATACCGTCTTCAATCACGTGGTGGTAAAGGGATCAAAACGGTAAACATCACGGAAAAGAACGGTCCGGTTGTTACGCTTAAGACCGTAACGGATGAAGAAGACCTCATGATCATTACAGCAAAAGGAATCATCATTCGAATGAACATCTCAGGTATCTCCCAAATGGGACGAAACACTCAAGGTGTTAGATTGATGACCATGAATGATACGAATCACGTAGCAACAGTAGCTGTTGTAGAACGCGAAGAAGAAACGGATGAGTTGCTGGATGAAGAAGGTAACCCAATCATCACAGAAGGTGAAGAAGGTATAGCACCTGCTGAAGAAACAACAGCTCCAGAAACAGATACAAACGAAGAGAATAACGAATAATTTCTAAAAAGAGGAAAATGAATCTACATTTTCCTCTTTTTTATATGTAAAATAAAATTATGACCTTCCAAATAAAAGGAGCTTTTTTGTATGAAGATAAAAACGAGTCAAGCTAGGGCCGGGCAGATGCTGGTTCAGGATGTCTTCTCGATGACGAATCAGCCGATCGTCAATAAAAACACGAGATTGAATTCCGAGCATCTGCGCGTACTTACTCGTTTTCAAATCGATGAGATAGATGTGTTGAATGAATCATCGTATGGTATGAATACAACACAACGAGTAAAAGACCCACTGAGTAATAGAAGCGATGCGACAACTTCAGAAGAACAAATCCAAATACATAAGCCTGGGAAAGATGATCTCACTTTTCCAGCGCTATACATGCAAACAGTAAAACGGTACAAACAACTGTTCACAAACTGGCAATCTGGCAGTCCTGTCGATATGCTCGAAGTACGCCAGAGTGTTCTACCTGTATTAGAGATGGGATCGACTGTACCGAAAGAGATCCTATTGCTGCACCACTACGCTACAAGTGCTGATTATATGTATCACCATTCGATTGCTGTAGGTATCCTAAGCACGTTCTTAGCTAAAAAGTTAAACTTCTCTAGTGGAGACTGCATACAGATCGGGCTAGCGGGTGTGCTGTCCGATTGCGGTATGGCAAAAGTCCAGCCCACTTTATTAAAAAAGAGCGGGTCATTAACAACAGCTGAATATGATGAAGTAAAGAAGCATACGATTCAAGGCTACAACATGCTGAAAAAGATTCCCTCTATTAAAGAAGGTGTTCTTCTCGGTGTTCTTCAACATCACGAACGAACAGATGGATCAGGCTATCCTCTAAAAGTAAAAGGAAATAAGCTTCATCCATTTAGTAAAATTCTAGCGGTTGCTGATGTCTACTTAGCCATGACTGCTGAGCGACCTTACCGAAGCAAGCAATCTCCGTTCAAGGTGCTTGAGATGATGATGAAAGATCAGTTTGGGAAATTTGATCATCAAGTGATGCAAGCCATGTTAGCCGGACTTTCTACTTTATCAGTGGGCAGCCGTGTCAGACTTACAAACTATGATATCGGTGAGATCGTATTTATAGAAGAAAGCCAACCGACCAGACCAATGATTAAGTTAGAGGAAAGCGGCGATATCATCGCACTTAAAAATCGTAACGATCTGTTTATAGAAGAGCTTCTATCCTAGGATAGAAGTTTTTTAAATTTAGGTATTGCCACGGGTTGGTAACCGTGGTAAACTAATCAAGCTGTCTTAGAAAACAGCACATTACAAACTGTTAGCGCGATGAAATGTTTCACAATGAAATGTTTTTGAAAAAGTTTTAAAAAGCTATTGACTCTAGCGCTTCAGCGTGGTATATTATTAAAGTCGCCAAAACAAAACGGCGCACGAAACACACAGTTCTTTGAAAACTGAACAAAAGAAATAGGTAAGGAATTAAGAATTAATTCCGTCAGTTTTAAAATCGAGCAAGACAAACACTTTTATGGAGAGTTTGATCCTGGCTCAGGATGAACGCTGGCGGCGTGCCTAATACATGCAAGTCGAGCGAATGATGAGGAGCTTGCTCCTCTGATTTAGCGGCGGACGGGTGAGTAACACGTGGGTAATCTGCCTGTAAGACGGGGATAACTCCGGGAAACCGGGGCTAATACCGGATAATAAGAGAAGAAGCATTTCTTCTTTTTGAAAGTCGGTTTCGGCTGACACTTACAGATGAGCCCGCGGCGCATTAGCTAGTTGGTGAGGTAACGGCTCACCAAGGCGACGATGCGTAGCCGACCTGAGAGGGTGATCGGCCACACTGGGACTGAGACACGGCCCAGACTCCTACGGGAGGCAGCAGTAGGGAATCTTCGGCAATGGGCGAAAGCCTGACCGAGCAACGCCGCGTGAGCGATGAAGGCCTTCGGGTCGTAAAGCTCTGTTGTTAGAGAAGAACAAGTACGAGAGTAACTGCTCGTACCTTGACGGTACCTAACCAGAAAGCCACGGCTAACTACGTGCCAGCAGCCGCGGTAATACGTAGGTGGCAAGCGTTATCCGGAATTATTGGGCGTAAAGCGCGCGCAGGCGGTCTCTTAAGTCTGATGTGAAAGCCCACGGCTCAACCGTGGAGGGTCATTGGAAACTGGGAGACTTGAGTGCAGGAGAGAAAAGTGGAATTCCACGTGTAGCGGTGAAATGCGTAGAGATGTGGAGGAACACCAGTGGCGAAGGCGGCTTTTTGGCCTGTAACTGACGCTGAGGCGCGAAAGCGTGGGGAGCAAACAGGATTAGATACCCTGGTAGTCCACGCCGTAAACGATGAGTGCTAGGTGTTGGGGGGTTCCACCCTCAGTGCTGAAGTTAACACATTAAGCACTCCGCCTGGGGAGTACGACCGCAAGGTTGAAACTCAAAGGAATTGACGGGGGCCCGCACAAGCAGTGGAGCATGTGGTTTAATTCGAAGCAACGCGAAGAACCTTACCAGGTCTTGACATCCTTTGACCACTCTAGAGATAGAGCTTTCCCCTTCGGGGGACAAAGTGACAGGTGGTGCATGGTTGTCGTCAGCTCGTGTCGTGAGATGTTGGGTTAAGTCCCGCAACGAGCGCAACCCTTGACCTTAGTTGCCAGCATTCAGTTGGGCACTCTAAGGTGACTGCCGGTGACAAACCGGAGGAAGGTGGGGATGACGTCAAATCATCATGCCCCTTATGACCTGGGCTACACACGTGCTACAATGGATGATACAAAGGGTTGCGAAGCCGCGAGGCCAAGCCAATCCCAAAAAGTCATTCTCAGTTCGGATTGTAGGCTGCAACTCGCCTACATGAAGCCGGAATTGCTAGTAATCGCGGATCAGCATGCCGCGGTGAATACGTTCCCGGGCCTTGTACACACCGCCCGTCACACCACGAGAGTTTGTAACACCCGAAGTCGGTGGGGTAACCCTTTTGGGAGCCAGCCGCCGAAGGTGGGACAGATGATTGGGGTGAAGTCGTAACAAGGTAGCCGTATCGGAAGGTGCGGCTGGATCACCTCCTTTCTATGGAGATTATGAAACACCTTCGTGTGTTTCGTAAGTACGCCTATTCTTCTTTTGTTCAGTTTTGAAGGAACTTATGTTCTTTCAAGATGTTCTTTGAAAACTAGATATCGACATCCAAACAATATGCAAGGCAGATAGATTTATCTAATCTGCGCCAAGCAAGAATCTTTGATGTGTAAACATCATATAAGGTTAAGCTAGAAAGGGCGCACGGTGGATGCCTTGGCACTAGGAGCCGAAGAAGGACGGGACGAACACCGATATGCCTCGGGGAGCTGTAAGTAAGCATTGATCCGGGGATTTCCGAATGGGGGAACCCACCATCCGTAATGGGATGGTATCCATATCTGAATACATAGGGTATGAGAAGGCAGACCCGGGGAACTGAAACATCTAAGTACCCGGAGGAAGAGAAAGCAAATGCGATTTCCTGAGTAGCGGCGAGCGAAACGGAATCAGCCCAAACCAGAGAGCTTGCTCTCTGGGGTTGTAGGACACTCTATACGGAGTTACAAAGGAACGAAGTAGGTGAAGTGGTCTGGAAAGGCCAGCCGAAGAAGGTAACAGCCCTGTAGCTGAAACTTCGTTCCCTCCTGAGTGGATCCTGAGTACGGCGGGACACGTGAAACCCCGTCGGAATCCGGGAGGACCATCTCCCAAGGCTAAATACTCCCTAGTGACCGATAGTGAACCAGTACCGTGAGGGAAAGGTGAAAAGCACCCCGGAAGGGGAGTGAAACAGATCCTGAAACCGTGTGCCTACAAGTAGTCGGAGCCCATTAACGGGTGACGGCGTGCCTTTTGTAGAATGAACCGGCGAGTTACGATCCCGTGCAAGGTTAAGTTGATAAGACGGAGCCGCAGCGAAAGCGAGTCTGAATAGGGCGACATAGTACGTGGTCGTAGACCCGAAACCGTGTGATCTACCCATGTCCAGGGTGAAGTTCAGGTAACACTGAATGGAGGCCCGAACCCACGCACGTTGAAAAGTGCGGGGATGAGGTGTGGGTAGGGGTGAAATGCCAATCGAACACGGAGATAGCTGGTTCTCCCCGAAATAGCTTTAGGGCTAGCCTCGCGGCAAGATTCCTGGAGGTAGAGCACTGATTGGACTAGGGGCCCCCACAGGGTTACCGAATTCAGTCAAACTCCGAATGCCAGAGAATTATCCGCGGGAGTCAGACTGCGAGTGATAAGATCCGTAGTCAAAAGGGAAACAGCCCAGACCATCAGCTAAGGTCCCAAAGTATACGTTAAGTGGCAAAGGATGTGGAGTTGCCCAGACAACCAGGATGTTGGCTTAGAAGCAGCCACCATTTAAAGAGTGCGTAATAGCTCACTGGTCGAGTGACTCTGCGCCGAAAATGTAACGGGGCTAAACGTATCACCGAAGCTATGGCTTGTACCGTATGGTACAGGGGGAGGGGAGCGTTCGAAGTGCAGCGAAGTCAGACCGGAAGGACTGGTGGAGCGCTTTGAAGTGAGAATGCCGGTATGAGTAGCGAAAGACAAGTGAGAATCTTGTCCATCGAAAGCCTAAGGTTTCCTGAGGAAGGCTCGTCCGCTCAGGGTTAGTCGGGGCCTAAGCCGAGGCTGAAAAGCGTAGGCGATGGATAACAGGTTGATATTCCTGTACCACCTCCTTTCCGTTTGAACAATGGGGGGACGCAGTAAGGTAGGGTGAGCGCACTGATGGAATAGTGCGTCTAAGCAGTTAGGCTGTTGGGTAGGCAAATCCGCCCAACATGAAGGCTGAGCTGTGATGGCGAGGGAAATTTTAGTACCGAAGTCCCTGATCCTACACTGCCAAGAAAAGCCTCTAGTGAGGAAAGAGGTGCCCGTACCGCAAACCGACACAGGTAGGCGAGGAGAGAATCCTAAGATGATCGGGAGAACTCTCGTTAAGGAACTCGGCAAAATGACCCCGTAACTTCGGGAGAAGGGGTGCTCTGATAGGGTTTATCGCCCGAGAGAGCCGCAGTGAATAGATCCAAGCGACTGTTTAGCAAAAACACAGGTCTCTGCGAAACCGCAAGGTGAAGTATAGGGGCTGACACCTGCCCGGTGCTGGAAGGTTAAGAGGAGGGGTTATCCTTTGGGAGAAGCTCTGAATTGAAGCCCCAGTAAACGGCGGCCGTAACTATAACGGTCCTAAGGTAGCGAAATTCCTTGTCGGGTAAGTTCCGACCCGCACGAAAGGTGTAACGACTTGGATACTGTCTCAACGAGAGACCCGGTGAAATTATAGTACCTGTGAAGATGCAGGTTACCCGCGACAGGACGGAAAGACCCCATGGAGCTTTACTGCAACTTGATATTGGATTTTGGTACAGCTTGTACAGGATAGGTAGGAGCCTGAGAAGCCGGAGCGCCAGCTTCGGTGGAGGCGTCGGTGGGATACTACCCTGGCTGTATTGAAATTCTAACCTTGGACCGTAATCCGGTTCGGAGACAGTGTCAGGTGGGCAGTTTGACTGGGGCGGTCGCCTCCTAAACAGTAACGGGGGCGCCCAAAGGTTCCCTCAGAATGGTTGGAAATCATTCGCAGAGTGTAAAGGCACAAGGGAGCTTGACTGCGAGACCTACAAGTCGAGCAGGGACGAAAGTCGGGCTTAGTGATCCGGTGGTTCCGCATGGAAGGGCCATCGCTCAACGGATAAAAGCTACCCTGGGGATAACAGGCTTATCTCCCCCAAGAGTCCACATCGACGGGGAGGTTTGGCACCTCGATGTCGGCTCATCGCATCCTGGGGCTGAAGTAGGTCCCAAGGGTTGGGCTGTTCGCCCATTAAAGCGGTACGCGAGCTGGGTTCAGAACGTCGTGAGACAGTTCGGTCCCTATCCGTCGCGGGCGCAGGAAATTTGAGAGGAGCTGTCCTTAGTACGAGAGGACCGGGATGGACACACCGCTGGTGTACCAGTTGTTCCGCCAGGGGCATAGCTGGGTAGCTACGTGTGGACGGGATAAGTGCTGAAAGCATCTAAGCATGAAGCCCCCCTCAAGATGAGATTTCCCATCACGCAAGTGAGTAAGACCCCTTAGAGATGATGAGGTTGATAGGTCTGGTGTGGAAGCGTGGTGACACGTGGAGCTGACAGATACTAATCGGTCGAGGGCTTATCCTT